>NZ_CP006569.1:0-1200000 GCF_000517425.1 Sodalis praecaptivus | reverse complement strand
TGTAAAGCCGATCAATAAGTGCGTAAAACACAGCGTCTGTCGCTGGCATGTGCGGCCCCAGAATATCGCGTGCTATATCTTCATATTTGGTGACTGATTTAAACCAGCCGTTTCGACGATTACGTGCGGCCATCCCCAGCAATTGCCGCGTCTCAATAGGATACGGAATGCCGATCAATTCTCGCTGTTGCCGAATGTGGGCGAGTGTCAGTTGACCGTTCGATTGTGCCTGAATATGCTCAGCCACCAGCTCTTCGTCCATAAGGTCGATTGCCCGTTGAAGTAGGGCATCGACGCCGGTATCCGGCAGGCTCAGAAACAGCTCGTCCTCCAGAGCACGTCCGTTTCGCCAGGTGATGTACTCTCCACCTGCATCCATGTATGCCTGTACTGTCGCCGCAGTGGGCGGCTTATCCGCATCAACCATGACCAGTACCCGGTAGCCAAGCCGACGCAATGCGAGCCCACGAACAAAACACCGGTCCGGCTCCCCGCCGCCTACATTCACATATGCAGTTCCTGCGGCCAGCATTGATTGTCCGTTTATATTCGTCCAGAAATGGTCCAGGCCACGGATTAGGCCGACTTCACTGGCACCCTCGCAGACTATGACGCTACGAGCGAGAAAAGCTTCTGGATCAGCCCTAACGGTGCTTTGAATATCATCAGCGACACCTACCTGGAGAACTCGATGTGCGCCATCCGCAGACTTGCGTACCACGAAGAGCTGATTGCCGTTAAGTTCGCGGACAGCAACCGGGGAGTGGGTGGACAGGAATACCTGAAGGGGAGGAGGATTTTCCTTCGCACCAAGGGAGTTCAACAATCGGGTAAGGCGATGCGGCTCCAACCCATACTCAACTTCATCGACCAGAATGATAGACGCCTGCTGCGCTGCCACACGCTGCATACCTGCGACCAGTAGACGGGATGAGCCTGTTCCCAGTGAGCGCAAGGGCACCCCTGTAGCATCGTGTAGCGCAATGGCTCCGTCTCCGATCGATACGGCGTGCGCGTCCAGCAATGCCTGGGTTCCACCACCTAAAGGAACGCCAAGTTCATTGGCTTTCTGGGTCACAATTTGCAGTGTTGCTGCCAGCTGTACACCAGCCTGATCTCCGAAACCATTCCGGGCCTGGCGTGCCGCATTGGCCAATTCAGCACCAAGATTTGGCCGCTCTGCCGTCAGGCGATTGAGCACCGAACCGCGTGTCCATGACAGGTTGGAACTAGCATAAGCCCCGAGCCGGGCTGGGGCTAACAGCAACCGATCTTTCCAGGCAATATTGCGCTCCAGCCCTTGTGCCTGAGCGCGCTGTGATACCAACGACCAGACAGGCTCCAACTCGCTATCCACTGTCAAACGTAAGCAAAGAACCGTTTCCAGACCCTGTTCAGGTTCTTCGGTGACCAACCCGTTTGCGCGGTTGAAGGCCTGTAAATAATTTCCGTACGAATCTAAGCGCATCAGTGCATCGGGCAACGAGCCAAGCGTCACTGTGATGCTGATGGGTTGGGTGACATCCAGCCCATAAAAATCAGTATCGGCGAAACTGATATTGCGGCGGGCACCAAGGCAAAAGTCAATCGCATCGATAATAGTGGTCTTGCCGCTGTCTCCAGGGCCAATCAGGCAGTTGAGGCCTGATGAAGGTTGCCAGTTCAGTAAGCGGATAGTTCGGAAATTCTGGATCTCGACTTTGCAAATTCTGATCACGGATCTGCTCCTTAGTTCTCATTTTCTTCATTTACAGCGTGCTCGCAAAAAACATCCATGAAGAAAATATTTAGCGCAAAAAATATATTACGCTCTCAATGAACAAGGATCTAAACAGGGATACCTATCTTACTGTTTTATCTTCTCGTTTCTTGATCTAACCCTCAATGTTGAGGCATATGCTAGGAACACACGGTCTGTATTTTGTACGTTAAGTTTCCCAATATTGGTTAGAGGATTATTCGTTTTACTTAAGCTCGCCAGTAATTAAGAAACTCCAGTATTAGCCATGCCTGATTCTGGCATACATCAGATAAACGTGTGACGCTGAAGGTCTACTGGGAGCGAAAAGCAGACCTTACGCAATCCTTTTAAAGGGATTTCTCGCTATGATGTTAAATACCATTACTTTTGTGGGTTTTAAGCAGCGGGGAACTTGGTGTTATGAAGTCCAGAATCGGGCCAAACGGAGTGCATTTCTTCGATCGGAATATGGGTTTGAACATCCTATTAGACGAATTGCACCCTCAGGGGGCAGTTTGGTCGACGTCTCCCCGTCAAGTCTCAATAGCACTCACCAATCTTTGCGATCTCCATTGCGCGTACTGTTTTGCGCCCAAACACAAGGCAGTGCTGCATACTGACCAAGTACTTAGCTGGTTAAAGGAATTGGATACTGAAGGATGCTTCGGCATCGGCTTTGGCGGAGGGGAACCAACTCTCCATCCAGATTTCGTCGAAATATGCAAACGGGCTGCCGGGGAAACTCAGCTTGCCGTGACATTCACGACCCATGGTCATCGTTTGTCGCAACAATTAGTTAAACACCTCAAAGGTTCAATTCACTTCGCGCGTATTAGCGTTGACGGGACAGGCAGTACCTATGAAGAACTGCGCGGAAAACCTTTTGCCAACTTAATTAAGGGAATTGAATCGATTGCAACATTGTCGCCCTTTGGAATAAACGTCGTGATAAACGAACGTACAGTCTTTGAGCTTGATGCAGTAACTGAGCTGGCGCAACAGTTTGGAGCTAGTGAATTGCTGTTATTGCCTCAGCAAGCAACTAACGCGGTCGCAAGTATGAATGAAGTGGTCGGCCGAGAGCTTAAGAACTGGGTCTCCAACTATAGAGGAGAGGTTCGACTTGCAGTAAGTGAGGTGGGAGCGTCAGGACTACCCATATGCGATCCTCTTCCTGATGAAACTGGCCTTCGAGCCTACGCGCACATAGACGCTTCCGGCATATTGCGTATGAGTTCTTATTCAACCACCGGTGTGGATATTGGCGAAACCGGTGTTCTGTCAGCGCTTAAGCGACTTCGTAATACCTTAGAGATGAAATAAGGGGCACAGTAATGAAAATTTGGAACGGATATGGTTCTGAGCATTCGATGAACTTAGTTCTCATCGGAAAATTCAAGCAAGAGCAAGATGCAGAGAAGGTCGAGAAGGATATTAAAACGCTCAGTACTCAGGCTGAGAAAGATGAATGTTACTCGATCCCTTTTGATGAGCCAGAGAATCAACGGTTTTCAGATGAAATGCTCTCATTACTATGCAGCCTAAAACTCCACACTTTAGGACCAACCGATCTTGGTCAATTGGTGTCAGATCATCATCTAGATCGTGAAGGCGATAGAATAACAATAACTACTGATGAGGCAGAGGTATCCGCGTTCGTGAAGCTGTTTGTCGAGGCTGGAGCAAAGGTCGAGATTTTCTCAGCGCATGACTATCCGTCCGATTCCAGCGATGCCAGTTGAAAGAGGATGCATTGATGCCTGAAGTAAATTGGAAAGTATTCAACGAACTGCCCGGTGCAGCAGATGTGAACTTCGAAAACCTTTGCCGCGCTCTGGTACGCCGACACTATGGTCGTTTCGGTCGCTTTAAGCAACTTGCAAATCAGCCTGGGGTGGAGTTTCACCTCGAGCTGACGGAGCCTTGTGATCTCGGTGCGCCACCAAGCTGGATTGGTTGGCAATGCAAGTGGTATGAGCTGGTGAATGGACAAGATTTGGGAGCCTCCCGCCGCAACAAGATCATCGAAGGTATCGAAAAGACGCGTAAGCATGTCCCTGGAGTAACCAATTGGAAGCTTTGGACTCATCACACGTTAACAAAAGGTGATCAAGAGTGGTTTTTCGCGCTAGAGCGAGACCGCTTCCCCGAATTGAAGTTAGAACTGCTCACTGCTACTGATATCGAAGATCTTTTGGTCGGACCGGGAGCGCTTTTACGGGAAACCTACTTTGGTGAACTGGTTCTAACCCCAGAGCTAATTGCTGAGCAGTATAAGCTTGCCGTGGCTCCATTTAAGAACCGCTACCAGCCAGACGTTCATGTAGCGGTGGGGGCTGAGGAGAATATATTCAGGCATCTGTGCAGCCAAAACGCATGGGAATCTCTGGAAGAACTCTCAAACGCTTTAAAAAAGAATCATACGAGCATTGCTTCGGTTACTGAGCAACTCAAAATTGAGCTCAGGACTGAAGTTGAATTACTCCTGTCCCGGGTTATTGGGTTGACTGAGTTTATTGATGGTTTACACACGGCGCTCGGCAAAGGTGACTTTAACTCTGTACATCAAGCGTTGGTTTCAAATCCTCGTCAGCCGGTACGTTATGACAGGCTACTTTCGAAATTGCGTGGAGCTCGCTTTGACGGGGCTCCGTTAACCGCTAATTTGGTTGCAGATATTCACATGGTTTCGTCTGTTCTCCGCAGTCTGGAGCAGTCAATTGGTGCTCGGGCAGTTGCTGTACTTGCGGCGGCAGGTGAAGGTAAATCTGAACTTGCAGTCAAGGTAACCCAGCCAGAAGGGGAATTCCCAGGGGGAATCCTCCTATTGGGTAAGAATCTTCATTCAGGTCAAGGGCTTGATGATCTCGTAACTGCCTTCAAGATTTCTGGGAGGCCAGCAGAAAGTTTCGACCGCCTGATTGAGGCCGTAGATGCGGCAGGCCAGCGTGCAGGCAAACGCATACCTATTGTTATTGACGGTCTGAATGAGGCGGAAGATCCGAGAAATTGGAGGGATGAATTATCCCGAGCGGATGAGCTTCTAAAGAATTTTCCTTATGTCTTGTTAGTTGTCACTCTTCGCAATGAATTCGCCCAGATGTGTCTGCCTGAGGGGTTTCCCCAAGTTGAACATAACGGGTTTCAGGAAGATCCGAAGACAGCATTTGACAAGTACTTTGAGTACTACAAGATCGATGCTACCGATGCGGATCTACCAGTCGAACTCTTGCAGCACCCCTTAACACTGAGAATTTTTTGCGAAGTAGCAAATTCCTCTCGTCAGCATATTGTCGGAGTGGAAGCATTGCCCCGTTCGCTTGCAAGCCTGTTCGAAGCACATTTTAACAAGGTTGCCGCACGAGTCGCTGAGCTTTCACCGGCGATGCATCGCATTTATCAAGATGACGTTCAGGATGCACTACTGACGATCGCGGGTCTTCTTTGGGATAACAATGCGAGAAGTGTGGATTTTCAAGCTACACGGGCGGCAGTTCGGGATATGGGGTGGAACGATAGTATTATTCGTGCACTGGAGTCTGAAGGCATACTAGTTAGGACTATTTCTCAAGAAGGTAGGCAAGGAGTTGCGTTTGCATACGACCTAATGGCCGGACATATGATGGCGCACCACCTGCTTAGGAAGCCTGAGTTGGTCCAATGGTTAAAAAGCGATGAAGGGAGCGCAAAATTTAAATCTCATGGACCTGATTCGCATACCTTCGCTTATGACGTATTCCGGGCTCTGGTTGATCTGTATCCTCAACACTCTGGTAGGCGGCAGCTTTGGCAAGACTTGTCGGATGATATACTCGTTATGAACGCTCTGTTATTGACGACGCAATCGGACCCAAGATATATCGGGCGGGCTACTGTTGAACGATTTGCTCAAGCTATGCAGGAGTCGAAGCGATTTGCACAATTTGCCTTCGAGAAGCTACGGAGCATCAGGGCTGCACTAGCACATCCGTTTGATATGAGCTTTTTGCATGATGTGCTAATGGCGATGTCCAATACTCAGCGCGATCTTTTTTGGTCCGAGTGGATTCGTCAGAAATCTGAACAAGTTAAAGATGACTTAAAATTCTTGTCGACGAGATGGAAATTGGGTCATCTGGATGAGCGTGAACTTCGGAGAGTTCGCTGGGTGATGTGGACATTGACGACGACATCCAGAGCTTTGCGGGATATGGCTACCAAAGCCCTGTATGAATTTGCCATCAGGCGGCCAGAAGAGTTTTTCCGGTTGGCGATGGAGACAAATGCAGTTTCAGACCCATATGTCCCCGAGCGAGTGTTCGCCGCAGCCTACGGTGCAGTCCTGACCACTTGGTCGGATATCGATGCAGTAGAGTTACATGATGCGTTGCCACGGTTCGCTCGTGAGATTTACCAAACCATGTTTGTACCTGATGCTACAGCTCCTACTTGGCATGCGTTATATCAACAGTACTGCCTGGGAATCATTGCCATTGCAAGGATGGTAGATCCAAATTGTTTTTCAGAGGATGAAGCTGCTCATCTTGTTCCGCCTTTTAGCCATCTGCCTAACGTATTTAAAAGCATTCGTCAGTACGATACAGCAGTCATCAAGCAAGCGCAGAGCGCAGCGATTCGAATGGACTTCGGTAACTATACGATTGGGAGACTTATTCCACATAGATCGAACTACGATGACAGCAACCCAGAGTACCAACAGGTGTTGAAGGCAATTATTTCTCGAATGCTGGTGCTTGGTTATGACCCTGAGCAGTTCGAAGCTATTGATCGGCAAATGTATTCCGGCTCTCGTATGGGAGAAGACAAACACAAAATCGATCGATATGGCAAAAAGTACGGCTGGATAGCTTACTTCGAGATGTGGGGACTGCGATACGCGCAGGGCCTCCTTTCCGAAGACCGCAGCGCTCGTCCATCGGACGCAGATATCGACCCGACGTTCCCGCTAGACGCTGTGAGCATTGATTTGCCACTTCCAGCCTTGTTCAGCGAACAGTCGTCGGATGATGGGGATTGGATCATGAGGGGTCCGCAACCTGACTACCGTAGCATCCTTGAGATTACGGAAATTGATGGTCTGACGGGGCCATGGATCCTACTTGACGGTTTTGTTGAGCAAAATGCTACCTCGGATGACCGGCAGATTTTCACTTTCCTGCGAGGAGTATTCGTAGATAGCCAAGAAGTTGACAATCTATGTAGGTTGTTCACTGATCTTGAATATCCTGGCAACAGCGCCATCCCTGATGCTCCTGGCTACTATTACACCTATGCTGGTGAGATGCCTTTCTCGTCGATTCCGGGGCTGCTAGTCGCAAATGAACAAGAGGATGATAGTGATGAAAATTTGGTGTCCGCAGACAGATGGTCAGGCAATGGCGTTGCGGTAGATATCACTGTGCAGGACTACAACTGGGAGAGTTACCATAGCGTGGAGAACCAAAGCAGCGGTGCGAGCCTACCCTCAAAGCAACTTTGTGAGGCTTTGAATCTCAGATACCGTGCAAACACATGGGATTTGCATGATGCAGCAGGTGTGGCATCACTGTACCGCAAAGTTGGCGAGTATGATTCAACTGTCAGTGGCTCAGTCAGTTATCTGCGCCGTGATCTACTTGATCGTTACTTGATGCAATCCGGCAAGGTATTGGTATGGCTTATGTGGGGGGAGCGTGGTTTTCATTACCGCTCCAACAAGACGCACAATTTGCACAGGTATTACGTGAATCACCAACATATTCACAAGCGTATTCATATCCATCAGGTAGCTTCTGAGTGCTAGTAACCAAAATATTGCGGGCGGAGTCGCTATATGAGTTACGAATTCAGAAATCTTTCATCCGTAAACTTTGAGGATCTTATTCGGTATCTCATCTGAAAGTAGAAGGCTTCACTTCGAAGCCTTCTGTGCGGGCCAGATAGAGGCATTAACGATAGACATGCTCATAATGACGGGAAAGTTATTCAACAAACGAAGCATAATCGAGGATCTTCGTTCAGCAAGATGATGTCGCTATTCAGTATGGGTATATGTTGAGGGATGAACTAGGAACGTCCATTTTTTATACAAAGCAATCTGTCAACCAAGCATTCTAACATCATCAAAATCGAAGCCATTGGTATTTGGCTAGCACTCCAAATAATTATAGACAGATATTATCTCCGCGAATCCCCCGCTTCCTTACCGGATAGCGGGGCTTTTTGTTTTTCACGTTGAGATCTTACTATGCAAAAATCTGATAGCCATCAGGCCTTTGAGCAACCGCTGGCTTTACTGCCATACACGCTTCGCAACCTCATCCTTGAACGTCTTCGTAGCCTGACGCAGTACGAACCTGTGATAGGTATTATGGGCAAAACAGGGGCTGGTAAGTCGTCACTCTGTAATGCTCTCTTTCAGGGAGAGGTAACACCTGTCAGTAATGTTGACTCTTGCACCCGTGATGTTCTGCGCTTTCGGCTCCGCAATGGCGATCACAGCCTAATGATTATTGATTTGCCAGGGGTGGGTGAAAGCGATCAAAGAGATAAAGAATACGCCGCCCTCTATCGTCGTGTCCTGCCCGAACTGGATTTAGTGCTGTGGGTTATCAAAGCCGATGATCGCGCTCTGTCGGTGGATGAGCATTTTTATCGAAAAATTATATTGGCCTGCCAGCATAGGGTCATATTTGTAGTGAATCAGGCTGACAAGGCCGAACCCTGCCATCAGTGGAATACCACCAGCAATACCCCCTCTCATAGCCAGCAGTCGACAATTGAGGCCAAGCGGAGCGCTGTACAACAGATCTTCCTGCCGCACCATCCAGTCTGTGTTGTATCGGCCCGAACTGGTTGGGGGCTTGATGCGATGGTAGAGACGATGATGCGCAGCCTGCCTGACCGGGCCGCGAGCCCACTGACAACACAACTGCATGGAAGGCTCTGCACCGAGCCGGTAAAAAAGCAGGCACGCGAGCGCTTTGGTCATGCCGTGGATGAAGTGTTTGATACAGTAGAGTCACCATCGTTCCTGCCTGCGCCGCTGAAAACGGTGATTCGTACCGTACGTGATGCTGTCGTGTCAGTCGCCCGCACTGTCTGGGACTGGATTTTCTTCTGAATGAATAAAACATCCTTAAAACAGTAGTGGATTATTTCGTTTATTCGTTACTGAATAGATGATTTTCATGTAGAAGACACAACCTGTCTGCGCCAACAGAAGATACTACCAGCCATACCTGGGTCATTGCTGCCTGCAATGCATCCACACTGCCTTTCCGCGTCTGGCATTTCGCCACATGTCATGGACACAACCTGTCAACCTGGTCCATTACCATAATACCTTCTTTATTAATCACTTACCCAATACGGAGATAACGCATGTCTCAGGCTGGGCGTCGTTATGACCGGCTGTCTGTCCGGCTGTCGCTAATCATCAGCCGTCTGATCGCAGGTGAAACGCTGAATGTGCGCAAGCTGGCGGCGGAATTTGGTGTCTCAGAGCGCACCCTGCACCATGATTTCCGCGAGCGGCTGATTTACCTCGATCTCGAATACAGGGGCGGCTACTGTCGCCTGCTGACCGGAGGCCGTCATGAACTCAGGGAAGAGGCGGCAATGCAGTTTGCCCGTCAGTCCGGGATTGGCGCACTGTTTCCTGATATGGATATCCATCTGGTCAGTTCACTTCTGAGCGGTCAGGGGGCATCGCCGTGCTTTATCTGGCATCAGGATATGCCAGTGCCTCCCTCCCGTCCGGGGATCTTCACGCGGCTGGTCAGGGCAGTATCAGAACAGCGGAGGGTAACTCTGCTGGCCGACGGGTGCCGCTGTGGCAGCCTTGCCCCCTACCGGTTGATTTTCAGCGCCGGTGAGTGGTTTCTGGCGGGTGAATTTATCGGGCAGATAACTGTTTTTGCGCTGAGCACCGTTCACTCCGTTACGTTTCACCCGGAAACGTTCAAACCAGACGGGTATTTCACCAGCATGCTGTCCCGCCCGAACTTTCTTCAGGCGTTGCCTCATTTCCGGTTCATCGGAGAAGTGATATCCACATTTCGGACTGAACCACATCAACCAGCAACAGGAGGATAACATTATGAAAATCAGGAGCATCACACCCCGTAACCCCACTTCAGGTAAACGCTGCCCGGACTGTGGCTCGCACGACACCATCCCCTGGTCCGATGGCTGGATGTGTCGCGACTGTGGGTGTGAGTGGGGAAAGGATAACGGCTATCTGTAGAGGAGAAGCACATGGGATTCTGGAATGCAGCCGGGAAACTGGCTAAAGAGGTGGCAAAAGGCGCTCTCGACAGTGCACGGGAGGTAAGAGTGGTTCATGACCGACTGGAGACAAAGAGCAGCGCGGAGTTGAAAAGAATTGTCACTGAAAACGGCATTTTCAGCAGCGCAACCGAGACGGAAAGGCGTATGGCAAGAAAACTCCTGCGTGACCGGGGCGAGCTTTAATTCCTGTCGCGCTAGTTGCAGGCCCCGCGCAGCGTTCATGAGTAAGGTAACCAAAAATCGGCCCACTCAATGAGAAGCAGGTTGCGGGCCGGAACGCAATTTCCACCCTGTAAGCATTTTTACTTTAACAATAAATAAGGATAAACAGATGAAAGCATTCATATTGCCTTTCATTATTTCAGGTCTTTTGTTGAGCTTACCCGTTAATGCCGCAGCAGTTAAATTACCCCAAAAAGTGATTGATGTGAAAGACGGCAGTGAGCAGATGTGCGGAAGCGATGATGTAAAAAATGGGGTGTGTAAACTCACTGGTGTATCTGATGATGGCCACTATGCGTTGTTAAGCAGCCCGGGTGGCATAGCCTGTTATGACCCCTACCTGATCGTAGTTAATCTGACCACCAGCAAGGGAAAGATGATGGACTATAACCGCCATGCGACGTGTAGCGGTGAGGCCACCGCTAAGTTTGTTCGCTCACCGGCGAATGGGAAACTTACCGTTGTTATCTACGATCCCACCATCAAAAAGAATGTCGGGCTTAATACTATCGACTTTTAAGTCTCTTACAGGGCCCTGCACGGGGCCCGTTTATTTTGTATAAACAGAATGGAGCCGGGCTGATGATGTCTGTGACTTTACGTAAATTAAAACACGCAATATTAATATCCACTTTTTGTCTTATTACCACTGAGGTCTGCGCAGCAGGCGTTGCCAGAACTGCAGCGGACGCAATGACCTGCCAGCCTGATGCGGGGGGTAATGAAAACGGATACGGATCATGCCCTTTTCTGGGCAACGTTTACGACGCTGACCCGGCTTTCAAAAAAGACATTGATGACGCCCTGAATTCAGCAGGAATTAAGGGGTTACTGGGACAAGATGGTTTAATGAACGGTCCGGACAGCGGGTTGATTCCGGTGGAAGTGGGTGGCGAGAAGTGGTTGCAGGGCTCTGTCTGTGAGCGGGGTAACTGTGGTGACCATTATCTGAAGATTCTGTATATCCCCTCAGAGCATGTTGTTGCGGGTTTTTATTACAACGGGGGCGAGGAAAAAACGTTTGGCGACGTAGGGGACGCAGAAACAAGAGTCCTGCGCAGTGACGTACAGGAAGCGGTCCCACAGCAACAGGCTCCGGCGCTCACAACAGCGGCATCCCCTGATGGTGCACCGGCTAACACTATCTGGACCTTCACTGGCGATGACGGAAAGTCACTGTGGCATGTCTGTGGCGGGCAGAACAGCAGTTGTACCATAATCGCCAACACCAAATATTACGTTGCCATTCTGAACAGAAAATCCGCGCACAGCTGCGCCTTTGGTGATTTTTACGTGGCTGACAGGGACGCAGCGTCATGGCACCAGTATGACACAGGCACCTGCAGCCCGGATGCCTGGATACGCAAAGGCTCCATCAATAACGGACAATATCTGTCGGTTGATATCGGCGTGAGCAACCAGATTGTACAGCAGTACCCCATTGGCTACTGGTCAATGCGAAAAGAGTTCTCCGGCAAGCGACGTCCTTCCTGGGATAAAGTAAAAGCCAAAAATCAGCAACACTGATAAGCCACGCAGAAAAATCCGCGCAACTGTACTACCAGCGCACCATCAGTATCACCGTTATAAACAGAATCAGGCCACACCTCCTTCGGGAAGTGTTGCCTTTTGTATTTTTATCGACTTTATAAGGAGTTAACCATGCGATTAGCCAGCCGCTTTGGCCGTATAAACCAGATACGTCGTGACCGGCCTCTGACCCATGAAGAGCTGATGAATCACGTCCCCAGTGTGTTCGGGAGTGACAAGCACGAGTCCCGTTCAGACCGTTATACCTACATCCCGACCATCACCATCCTCGAAAGCCTCCAGCGTGAAGGCTTTGAGCCGTTCTTTGCCTGCCAGACGAAGGTTCGTGACCAGAGCAAACGGGAGCACACCAAACACATGCTTCGCCTGCGTCGAACCGGACAACTGACCGGGCATCAGGTCCCGGAAATCATTCTGCTCAACAGCCATGATGGTTCATCAAGTTACCAGATGCTGCCGGGGCTGTTTCGTGGCGTCTGTACCAACGGCCTGGTCTGTGGTCAGTCATTCGGAGAAGTGCGGGTACCCCATAAAGGTAATGTCGTGGAGAAAGTGATTGAAGGGGCTTACGAAGTGCTCGGCGTGTTTGACCGGGTGGAAGAGAAGCGCGATGCAATGCAGTCGCTGACACTTCCTCCACCAGCACGTCACGCGCTGGCGAATGCCGCACTGGATTATCGTTTCGGTGAGGAGCATCAGCCGATTACGGCATCGCAATTACTGGCTCCGCGTCGCCGGGAGGATTACAGCGATGACCTGTGGACCGTCTACCAGCGTGTGCAGGAAAACCTGATGAAAGGGGGATTATCGGGACGTACCGCGCAGGGGAAAAACAGCCGCACCCGTGCCGTTACCGGTATCGATGGTGATGTGAAACTCAATCGTGCCCTCTGGGTTATGGCAGAAAACATGCTCGATTTTTTCGGGCCTTCAACAACACCTTCAGCTTAAGGAGATAGTTTAATGGATGCACAACACCTTCAGGTCGCTGAGCAGACAGCAATCACTGCCTCAGTGGTACCTGACGAGTTACGCATTAGCTTCTGGCCGAAGCACTTTGGCACCATCCCGCAATGGATAACCCTTGAACCTCGCATTTTCGCCTGGATGGATCGGCTGTGTGTCGATTACCACGGCAGTATCTGGCGCTTTTCGACGCTCAGCAACGGCGGTGCTTTTATGGCTCCTGAGTCAGAGCACGATGAGACGTGGACATTGTTTAACAGCATGAACGGGAACGCTGCAGAGCTTACCCGTGAAGCGGCAGGGATAGTCGCCTGCCTGATGGCATACAACCACCATACCTGTCGTACCGAATGTGACGCGATGACTGAGCACTATTATCGCTTACGTGATTTCGCGCTGAGCCATCCTGAATGTAGCGCCATCAAGCACATTATTGACTGAGGTATGTCACTATGGAGTCACAGTTACCGCTGTTTGCTACCACATTGCCAGCGTCAGCACAGCAAACCATCAGTAAAGCCTTAACCCTGCTGGAACGCCAGTTACGCGAACCCGGCGCATCATTCACCTCCAGCCATACCGTCCGGAACTGGCTGCGCCTGCAACTCGCCACGCTGGATCGGGAAGCCTTCATCGTGTTTTTCCTCGACAACCAGCATTGTCTGATCGCCCACGACACGCTGTTTCTGGGAACCATCAACAGTATCACCGTACATCCGCGTGAGGTCGTTAAGGCCGGTCTGAAACACAATGCCGCTGCGGCGGTTCTGGCTCATAACCACCCGTCAACCCATGCCGAACCCAGCAAGGCCGACAGACTGATTACAGAACGCCTGAATCAGGCACTGGAGCTGGTTGATATCCGCTTGCTGGATCACCTGGTGATCGGCGGCATGGATATTGTCTCGTTTGCTGAACGCGGCTGGTTATAGAGAGAAAACAGCGATGAAAATAATCAGTAAACGCCAGGCGATGACGATATACCGCAAGCATCCGGGGTCATGTCTGCTTCGCTTCTGTACCGGGAAATACAGGTGGTCCGGCAGCATCTGCCACTACGCTGGTCGGGAGGTACACAACATCAACGGTGTTCTGGCCGTCTTCGCTGAACGTCGTCAGGACCGCAATGGTCCCTATGTGATTCTTCGTAGCGTCGCTCTCAATTAATCCTTCCCTTTAATCTGGAACAATTATGAACAATCACTCTGTTTCCGGCACCACGCCGGAGGATACATCCTGCAAGCATTGGGGACTAAAACGCAGTGTCACACCCTGTTTTGGCGCTCGCCTGGTGCAGGAAGGCAACCGGGTGCATTTTCTCGCTGACCGGGCCGGATTCAACGGTGCTTTCAGCGACAACGATGCATTGCGCCTCGACCAGGCCTTTCCGTTGATGCTCAAACAACTGGAGTTGATGCTGATTAGCAGCGAGCTCAATCCCCGTTATCAGCACTGCGTCACGCTTTACCACAACGGACTCACCTGCGAAGCCGACACACTCGGCTCCTGTGGCTATGTTTACATTGCTATCTATCCTGAGCAAACTGAGCCGCAGTAAATCCCCGCTTATTCCCTGAACATCACAGAGTAAACATCATGCAAACCATATCATCACGCCCGACACGGGCGACTCAGCCCTGCCTGTCACCCGTTGAAATCTGGCAGCAGCTGCTAACTCATCTGTTATCGCAGCACTATGGCCTGACGCTGAATGACACACCGTTCAGTAATGAAACCACCATTCAGGAACATATCGAGGCAGGGGTATCTCTCAACGATGCGGTGAATTTCTTGGTCGAAAAATACGGGCTTGTCCGTATCGATCGGATAGGATTTTCGTGGCAAGAGCAGACTCCGTACATTTCCGTAGTAGATATTTTGCGAGCAAGGCGCCATATCGGCTTGCTAAAAAACCAACGCGAGATAAACGCTTAAATACAGAGCAGACTAAAGGAAAGCAAAATGCTAATCTCACAGCCGAAGAGGCTCCTGCTGTAACCTCCCCTCCCCTGCAAAAAACCTGACATTTTCTTTTAGGACCAACAATGGGACCAAAATGAAAATTGAACTGAAGGTTATCAGCTATTAAACAACAAGTTACACAACCAATTCAGACTCCGCCAGCCCTGATGAAGTTCTAAGAGCCCGCACGGCGCAAGCCCTGCGGGTTTTTTTGTGCCCGTATCCATCCGAAACAATCCGCCGGCATCCAGTGATAATGGGTAAACATGCCGGTGCTCGTCATAATGTGAAATGTAGACGTATACCGTGTATGGATGCAGATCAGTGAGGGCACGGGTTTTACCCCCTCACAACAGCGTGTTAATTTTAAAAGCCAGACAATTATAAACGGCGTCACCCTGCGTGAGGGAGACGGAAGTATCCCACTTAGCAAAACATTGGGTAAGATGGCGTGGCGCTTTAGCAACCCGCGCTCAATTCCATCCAAACTCATGGCAGTTAAGCGACAGCATAAGTTCCCTCTATCGCCTAATCATACATGGTACCGCTATCCCCTGATTACAAGAGGTTTAGGGAATGAGGACACCGACAAGTGCAAACCGTGGACTACTTTTTCCTAATAAGAATGATTCGTAGCAGCTTGTGAACCGTCAAACAGCTAACGCTACTCCAAAGAGGTTTGGAAACCACGGCTAAAACTTGTAATGGTACAGCCGCCTTGGCGCCGGTTACAGGTGACCGGTGAGATAGCTGGCGTACACCGGGCGATTTTGCCACCTAGGCACAGTTTACTGCCTTTACGCGGCCACCTCGCGCAGCCTGTTTAAGTTCGTCCGCAAGGCCGGCTGGGCTTATCCCATGTTCCTAATTGACCCCGCGGAACGGAAACCGGTTCAGGCCGATTTTTTACGTCTCAGGCCAAAGTGAGCACGTCACACATGTACCCGTATGTACTCAATCCTTAACGCCTCATTGTTTAACGATAGGCTTTAGATTAATCAAAATTAGACGTGCGCAGGGTAAGCATTTTTCCTAAAAACGATTTTTATATTTACTGCTTCATTTGCAGATTGAGATGTTGATCATTGTTTGACCAGCCAGCCTTTTATAAATTACATAAAAAATAGCTATCAAAAATGGAAAAAAAACATGGATGAAATTAATAAAATGCAAATTAAGCCTTTCCTTTCGATACTTTTAGGCTCTAGCGAAGCCGATGCCGACGCCGGGAAAATTCATGCAACGATAGCCGAAATTATTGAGACAGAAGGTCGTAAAGATCAAATAGTAGAAATGCATCCTGCAAGACAAGATGCTGCGGGTGAAACCTTACTCTACTATTCCCATTACGAGGTTCTAAAAAAACCAAGTTGGTTTAAGGGTGATAACTTAACCGACGTTGAAAATCACATATTCATCACCTTTAACCTCAATAATACCTTTGCCTTCTACATGTCTGAAAAAGGCATGAAAGATGAAATCAGAACGTATTTTTTTACGCCGCGGCTACCTAACCTCAAAGTTATTAATATAAATCATCTTAATTATCTATTTATTAATGAAGATGAGATCAAAATGTTATGGCTATCTGGGATACATGGCAGAAAAAGTTTTAAGGCAGATTCTAAAGTATTAGGCGGAGAAAGTGTTGCCGAGACTTTAAATCCTCTGGAGGACCAATCTTTTACTATGTCTGCTGTCCGAACCTCTTTAGAAGGCACCGAAACAACAGTTGGTCTCAATCCCTACAAGTCATCTTTGTGGCGCGGACCCTGTAAGAATTGGGAAACTTTTGAAAACAGGGTGCTCGAGATATTAGACAAGATTGATAAAAACGGCGATGAAATTGAAAATCCGATTAGCATTCTAGCCATACCTGTTGCCGATATGACAGGCATTCAAAATCTATATGACTTATCATTTTTAGATCCCGAGTATAATAGCCATGGATTAAGTGAAAATAAACTTGAACGATTGCGTAATATTCATAGCGACTTTACCTATAAGATAATGGACACGCTACACTCACCACAAATAAAATTAGAGGTGTTCAAAAATAACGTAAGCATTGGCAATATCATGCTGTTGCCAAAAATCAATGATTTTGACATTAACTTTGAGTTAACCGAGTCTTATCCTAAACACGGAAAAAAACAAGATCTGGAGTATTTTTCCCATATATTTAAGTCCCCCGAAGTAGTAAAATGCTGGTATGAATCTGGTCATACCATCGTTAACAGCCGAGTATTCAAAACAAAGTATCGTGACATTCCCTTTAATAACTTCATTTGGGCGGATTTTGAAGACTTTGACATTCTAAAAGAAAAACCTGAAGTTAATGGTAAAATCGCACTCAATAAGATAGGTTATCAGAAATCCCTCTTTTGCTGGATAAAGCAGCATTGGAGCGGGCTTTGGGGTTCCCATGAAGATTTTTTGACTACAGATAGACCCACGGGTTGGCTTTTCTGCGACGATGGTGCGGGAGAAAAAGCAGATTTTTTACATATTGTTCAGCACAATGATAACCTTTTCTTTTCTTTGATTCACATCAAAGCCGCCAATACCAGCAGTGCTGAAAGAAGAATTTCAGTGGGTGCTCACGACATCGTCATTAACCAAGCAATCAAAAACCTTCGATATATCAACAGAAAAATACTTGCTGCTGAATTAAAAGAACGGTCTAAAAAAGCAGCGATTAAATACTGTTGGAAAGATGACAAAATCAGTGACCACAATTCATTTATAGATGCTATAGCATCATTTGAACGAGAAAGCAGAATTAGGTTTAGAGTAATAATTGTACAACCTCATACGATGAAAAGCTATTATACGCAAAACGCTCAGTCTGCTATCAGGAAGCAATTAGACGTTCTCCTGGTTAGCGCCGAGGCGGCAATCAAAGCATCCGGGGCTGAATTTTATATCATCGGTCATGACGATACTCAGCCACAAAATCGGCTTCGCCCTTGAAGAGGATCAATGATATTATTGCGTCACATTAAGGTACATCGCAGCATGTTGCATGGTGTTAACCGAAAGTGGAAAGACAGTACAGTTATGGCATTAGGCTCCGCCACTGTATAGCGCAAGTTGGACCCTTCTCCCCTTTGTCACTCTGTCACTCTGTCACTCTGTCACCACGGGAAGGGGAAGGGCCTGCCGCTTCCTGAGCCGGTTATATTTATCACCCCCAGCAGCGCTGCACATGCCGGCGCAATAATGTAAAGCGGCGACAATCGGCTACGGCGCATCAATAGCACCGACACGAAAACGGGTATTAGCGCTACGCGTGACTTATGAACAAGACTGACGAACGGCTTGGTGGTTATCATCGAATGCGAGGTATCATTCTCGCCTACGACCAAATTAGTCCCAACGTGTTAAACCCGATTTAGCTATTGCTAGTCAACACATACCTCCTCGAAAAGTTGACAAGTAATAAACCTGCGGTGGGTATCAAATGGCATGAATGAGCATGACGATGTCGTTAATACACTCACATTTTTTATTGCAATCATCCGATCTATAACAATCAAATTAATAAGAAAAGCATATAATAGATAATACCTATTACATTCATCACTTTATGTACTGTAGTCATATTTCTATTGATCTACGGTTTTCATATGGCTACTATCAACTTCCGGAAATTGACTTTCGGACTTTTGCTAAGGAAATCGTTAAAATGAACCCATTTTATGTAGGCACCGTTGCAAACTACAATGCTTCTTCACTGGCACAGGCCGCGGCCCAGCGTGATAGGGCCAGCGCGGTCTGTTCCCCGGCGCAAATAAAGAAAATAGAAGAAGCCAACGCTATCCCTGGTCTTTACAATATTGACGAATTAGCGCCTGGGCTAATAACAGCGCTGGATACCCTATCGCGAGGTTTATTCGACCTTGATGCCGAGATAAGCAGACTATATAAAAAGGTATACACCTCTTGCTATAATGCGGCACGGCAAGATGAAGAGTCTCGTAAGGTTGACAAGCAGAAATTAGCCGATCGGTTCTCTCGTTTCAAAGGTTTGCTAAATTTTGCTGTAGACCTCTTCAATGAATGCCACTATTTTCATATTAAAAAACTTTCAATGAGAAATTTCATTACGAGTAAAATGAGTAATGAAGATTATAAAAAAATCCAGAGCCACTCAACCTTTATTAATACCTATCATGTCGATAAATTATGGCCCCCCCATGGGATAACGGTTGACAAAGATAAGGACGTTCAAGAGGCGATAGAAAAGTTTCATCCCATGAGAGAAGCCGCGCGTTTAGTGGAGCAGCATTTCAATACGCTGAGAAACACCTATATTATGCTGGAAGAAAATGCATTATCGCTGTATAGAGAAACCTTCGCATTAGATATCGTTGATCCTCAAGGGAATCATATCCCTCTATCCCCAGGAAAATCAGCTGTCGATATCGAAACCTATGTCGAAGCGCTGCTTAAGCTTTACTACTTTAATAACATTACGTCTAAAATAGTCGAAGAAAACAATTTCATTGATAGATTTATGTTTGAACATCGCTACCGACTTACGGTCCATTTTAAACATTTGCTGTCAAGCGATCTTGAGGCGCTAAAAAACAATAAGTCTATTCCCGCCTTCGAGAAAAGTGCCTACTCCGTTATAGATGGTTAATACCGCGAGCGCGGTTAGCGCGGTAGGGTTAACGAAAATGTTAAGCGGTCAGTTTGGCGTTACGCTTATGCGCCGCTGGGCCATTGCGGCCCGCCCCTGGAAAATAGTGATGCCGACCCGCCTGTGGAATCGGCAAGCCGATCTGAAAAATGCTTGCATGGTACATTCAACCACACAAGCATTGCCGGGCTTACGCTATTGTCATAAGCTCTTGATGTCCCATTAACATCTCTTTTCATGGTGCCGAAAGTAAAAGGCATCGGCACCGGGGCATCGGTATCGGCATCGGTATCGGTATCGGCATCGGTATCGGTATCGGTATCGGCATCGATATCGGCATCGGTATCGGTATCGGTATCGGTATCGGTATCGGTATCGGTATCGGTATCGGTATCGGTATCGGTATCGGCAAATTATCATTCGTTTGCGCCGCTAGCGTGCGCGATTAATACCAGGACGGCTTATCACCCTCGGTGCCGGGTTTATTTACGCCGACGGAACCACGTACCGCTCGTTTAGGATCCCGCGCCAATTTTACCACAAGGTCGGCGACGCTTTTGCGTGAAACCTCCGTGCCTCTGAAAGGTTCCCCCTTCTGAGTGAGCTCATAATCCACTTCGTCCCTGTCGGTGAGCCAGGCTGGCCGCACAATCGTATAGTCCAGCGACGAGGACTCGATAACGTTGGCGGCGGCGCTGTAAGGTTCAAGATAACCATCGTCCAACATCTTATGGTTCCACTTGCCGAAAGCACCGGGAACTTCGTCGTAAATACCCAGGGTCGAAATCCATATAAGACGTGGGACAGCAGCCGCTTCAAGCGCGCTAACGGTCGATCGCGCCTGATCCTCAATGTCGTCACCCGCCAGATTTGCATAGACGATATCTTGGCCTTGTACGACTTCCTGTAGATGTCGCGTGTCCGTGACATCGCCTTCGATTACCCTGACATGTTCACTCGCCAGCTTGTGCAGACGTGCCGATTGGCGTAAATACAGCGTCAGAAAGCCCACCTTTTGCCCGAGAAATTGCTTAATGGCGTGCTGCGCGATCTTCCCGGCGGCACCAAGAATGAGAATGTTGCTCATAGCACACACCTTATTTCGTTTATCTCCACCATTGGAGAATGATGATGAAATTCGATCGGTTGTGATCTTAGCCAACAGGCTTTCTTAATCGTAGTCTATGGACCGTGGCGGACCCTATAAAAGTGGCATCGCCGCTAAGCAGCCTGTTGTCATCGCCAAGATAAGAAACCACGCCTCGCGATGATAGGCTTATGGGTGATTGACCGACAAATCGCGCAGGTCCCGGTTATTCTCTTTGCGGCGTTGGCTTGCGCTCTCAGGGATAGAGCCAATCTTCGGGCCAGACGGAATATGCCCTATTCAAGCAAGCTACCGCCGTGTTTTATACGGGCGAGATCCGCTGAGGGTGGTCGGCCGAACAACCGCGAATAATCTCTGCTGAACTGCGTATGGCTTTGATAACCGACAGACAGCGCAATGGTGGTGATAGTCTCCCCACGGGCGGCAAGCTTTGCCCGCGCCTGCATTAACCTGATCCTTTTTTGATATTGCACCGGGCTTAGCGCTGTGATTGCCTTAAAGTGACGATGAAACGCCGAAACGCTGAGCGCAGCCATATCAGCCAGCGCGTCAACCCTCACGGCCTGCATATAGTTCTGCTTTAGCCAATTTACCACCGCATAAATTCGTGACAGATGGGTTTCGGGTGTTGCAATATCGCGTAGCATCCAGCCAAGCGGACCCTGGAGAACCCGGAACAGAATTTCCCGTTCATACGCCGGCGCCAGCGCGGCAATTTCCTCGGGCTTGTTCATCAGACGTAACAGTCTTATCCAGGCATCCAATAATTCGACCGTAACGGGCGCGACAGCAAAGCCCGAATCACAACGCGCGGCGGTGTCCGAGGCGGGCAATCCGGCCAGCAGGTCCGCGATAATTTCCGGTTCGGGCGTCAGACTAACGGCAAGATAAGGCGCGCCGGTCTTTTTATCCGCATAAACTTTACCGACGGCTGGCAAATCCACCGACATCACGAAGTAAGTGGCAGGATCGTATTGGTAGGTTCTGTTCCCCACCGTCATGCTTTTTGATCCGGTCAGGATCAGATTAATCATCGGTTCATATATCGCGGCTAATCGATGCTCAGGGATCTCCCCTTGAACCATCGCCACGCGGGGTATACCGGTCACAGTACGCTGATTCCCGGCCCCGGAAGCCAGCGCACGGAGTTCATACAATTGTTCTTCCATTATCAATACATACCACGCCCCGGTATCCGCAACAACATAAAAGCAGAATCAGGCAATGATTGAAGAGAATTGCATGAGCCAGAATTACAGCGCCGGCGTACGCTTGCCCAAGTCAAACGTTACCCTGAAGGCGGAATTTATGCGTTGTGTTTTGATTACCGGTGGTTGGATTAATGCCCAGACACTGGAGGTTTCCGGCAGCCATATCATTTGCGAGAGGAGCACAACATGCTGGATCATATCTTTATTACCGTAAGCGATATACCGCGTTCTATTGCTTTTTATGCGAAGGTATTGCCCCTTCTGGGTATAACCCGGCGCCACGACTATGACGGCAAAGACGGCCCCCCAGGCCACCCCGACTTGAAGGGGTTTGGCGCCAACGGACGGGTATTTTTCTGGCTAAGACAAGGAACGGTGGCAACGGATGCCGTGCATATTGGATTTGTTGCCCACTCGGAAGAGGAAGTCAATAAGGCCCATGCCCAAGCCCTAGCGGCAGGCGCGACGGAAATACATCCCCCGGGAGCACAACGCCACTATGACCCGCGCTATTATGCGGCTCAAGTTCGGGACCCCGATGGCTATAGCCTTGAATTTGTCTACAAGCAGTGGCAGCACTAACAGGATAAACCTTTATGCTTGACGGCGTACTGGCTTTCAACCGCGGTATGTCTCTGAAGCCTCAAGGGTTAACGCTCAACTGTAGGAGAACATGATGTCTGTCATTGACCATCTTGAAATTGCGGTAACGGATGCAGAACTTTCGCGACAATTTTATCAGCAGGCGCTGGCGCCACTGGGGTTTCGCCTGGTGATAACCGTCGACCCGGCCCATAACCGCACGGGAGGTTTTCGCCATGGTCTTGGACCCGAGGGGTATCCACGTCTTTGGCTGCACGATTGTGCTTCGACGGTTGCGCCAGTGCATGTGGCCTTTTCTGCTCGAGAGCGCGCCACCGTAGACCAGTTCTGGGCGGCCGCCATACGGGCTGGCGGTAAAGATAATGGCGCGCCGGGGATACGCCGCCATTACCACGACCATTATTATGCAGCCTACATTCTGGATCCTGATGGCAATAATCTGGAAGTCGTGTGTCAACAGAGATAAACCAAAGCATCAGGTAAAAATACCCGGCAAAAAAGGGTGCAACAACCTATGGCATTATGACGCCGTTTCTGACCGAGCGCGCCCTATAAACTAGGCCGCTTTGGAGGACTAGCGATGAGCACGCGGTTCACCGGCGCAGGGAACGGACGTCAAGGAGAACATTTCCAATCAGTGAATGATCAGCGTAAACGCTAACGCTAAAAACCCTTGTTGCCGCACGATTATGCCTCACGGGTTCACGCCGGCGGCTTAACCGGTGCCGGCGCGATAGAGTAAAGCGCTACTGTGGACAAGCCAAAAACCTCTCCAAGACCATGACGCCGTGAAATGAGCTCACATCAGGCCGGGGTGACGATACATAGCGCAACCGTGAATAACTTAAGCAGCGTCATTCTGTGATATTGCGTTTATTTTTAATACTAGCGGCAATGTCGCCCTGTTCGGAGGTCATTGGCGGTGGAATATAAATAATTGCAGAGACCACAGTGGCAATGCCAGTGCTCATCAACGCGGGGTTCGCGATCGACACGCCCACCAGCAGCGTGGTGATGCCAATAGCCGTAGTAATTGACTTGGGGTGTTTTTTGATAAAGGCGATGGCCGTATTTTTGACACTCATCACTTTACTGGCAAATTTATACACTTTCCCCATTACCGCCGCGCGTGAAAGGCGTCCTGCCCCACCCTTTTCTGCCCCTGTGAATTTGCTGTCTTCTCTACTTGCAGTGCACTTTTGCGATGCGCCATTGGCATAAAGAAATATAGTCATATCGGCCTCTTTAATATTATATAAACGCCCAGAGATCTTAAGCCCAACGTAATTTCAATACCATTAAAATTCGGCACCTAAGCAGCATTACTGCTTGGACCCACCTTACATCGCGTACGGCACTAATCGTTAAATAAGGTCTTCTTTTTACTGACTCCTTGGCCAGTATATTATTATCAGGCATTCAGGCAAAACAGATGCCGGCATAGAGACATGTCATTTAAACAATAACACTATCAGGACTGTTTTTTCATATCATATTATGCTTCCTCACGTAGGCCGCCAGTAGGGGAAACTTCGCTTCATTCACTCTCACCTCACTGATAATTTCCTCTAATAAACTAGACGTCTTTCCTGTTTTTAGTTTATCAATTTTCGCGTAAATATCTCCATTTAACGGGCCATGGTAATATTTCTCTGATTGCCTGCAAGCCAGAGGCGAATTTGCAGCTAAGTTAGCGTCATTGTGCCCGGTCACATTATGATGATTGTCACCTCGGTTTTCGTGAAGGTTATTCCTTGGGCTAACGAATGAGGGAATAGGTGATCCTGAACGCTGGAGTTGATTCTCACCACGGCCGATAGAAGCAGGTTCCGCATATAAGGGTTGGTCATAACCAGAGATAGCATAGGCAGGCTCGGCATAAACGGGCTCAGCATACAGGGGCTCCTCAAAGGCACAAATAGCATTGACAGGCTCGGCATACAGAGGTTCCTCATCATCAGAGAAAGCATCGGCCGGCTCGGCATAGACGGGTTCGGCATACATCTTTTCGCCCCAGCCAGATTGGTGGGAGAGGGGCTTGTCATAAAAGGGTTCGCCCAGTGTTAAAAGCCCCTTCCAACCATTGTCATTGAGTTCATTTGCGAACATCTCGTTTCTGCTTTGGTAAAGAGATTTAAGGGATCTCGCAAAACAATGCAGCCAATGCTCTTCGGACTCTACAATATTTATCTCGGCCAGTTTGGCCTTTTCTTCCAGGTCAGAATAAAGCCTTGCATAAAAATCAAAGGTTTTCATTTGCAATGAAACCCACGCCTGGGCAAGCTCGGGATGCCGCGCGAGGCGATCTTTGGCCGCGTCACTCAACAAGTGTAGAGATAACCTGCCTTGATTCGCTTGTGATACCCCATTAAATTCATTGCGTTCTTTATCGTAACTAATACTGCTTATGGCGCATCCGACGGTTTTATCGCCAACATGGGCCGGAAGCAGAAATTCACTGTCATTCGTTAACGCATGGCGTTGTATTGCCCTGATATCTCCCTCATGCTTACCATAGCACAGGCTCTGCCCCTTCATGACGCCCGCAATAGAGAAACTGAACCGATAACTCCCCTCGCCATTGGATGTGACAACGGCGTGGAATTTATCATCATGAATGGGATAAGCCATCCCCTGCAATTGATAAAATGCAATGACTTTTGACAGAGCCTGTTGCGTCGTCATGTTGCCTTCGCCATGCGTAATAACAAAAATCTTTTCCAGCACCTCACAGGTTTTGGTCCCACAAAACCAATCTTTAATTTTATCCCAGAGGTTTAACGCCATGGCGTCCGCTTTGTTGTCACTGTTGATGGCGCGGGCAATTTTGTCACTACTTATGGTTCTATTGAAGGGTAAAAAAGGGGAGGTTTTAATTACAATCGACATAGAGTTCGCCCTTATCAGTATCGCCTCACCATGTAACACAGCGAGATAGCCCTAAATGAACATAATTGCACCACTATAGACGGCACTCTGATTGACACCATCAGGTGATTTACCGAGATATCTTCGGCGTTTTTCCGCGTCGCTCGCAAGCGATGACAGGCATGATAAGCAGGAAAATGAGGCTAAAGCGTGGGATAGTGAGCAGTACCCGGCACGCTTACCCGGGGCAAGCGTGCCTGTGTAAGCGGCGCGTACATCAGGAAGCGTCGGACCGTAGAGATTCCGACCCGAGCGGTGCTTTGGGCGTTATTCGCTGTGGCTCAAGGGCCAGGATTCAAACAGATAACCGTCAAAATAAATATCGTCGACATCAGAAAATTCCAGCAGACGATGTTTGACATTCTCCAGGTGTTGCCACATGGCAAATTTGGCGCCGCGCGGATCTTTTTTGATAAGCGCCGCCAGGATCTGTTTGTGGTCATGCAGCCATTCTTTACGATAACGGGTATTATCCAAATGGCGGTGCAGCTGGATCCACATGGGATTATTTTCGCGCCACTCCCAGGACTGTTTGAACAGCTCGACCAACATGCTGTTATGGGTGGCCGCGGCAACCGCCAGGTGGAAATGCATATCGCCGTTCTCCGCCCCGTCGGGAGAATCAGAGGCCAACTCTTCTTCCTCCAGTTGGAGCGCCTGACGCATTTTTATAATGTCTTCACGGGTGGCCTGCAGGGCGGCAAATTCCGCGATGTTGCTTTCCAGCAGTTGTCGCGCCTGCAGTTGCTCAAACGGGCCCGCATCGTTGCAAACATTTTGCGCACCCTCATCCTTGCCGCCTTGACGCATGTCTGGCGTGCTGATGACAAAGATACCCGCGCCGCGCCGGACCTCGATTAGCCCCTCCAGCTCCAACATAATGAGCGCTTCCCGAATCAGCGTTCGGCTTACGTTTAGCATGTCGGCAATCTCACGCTCGGGAGGTAAGCGTTCATTGAGCGCGTAGCGCTTTTGCGCAATCATGTCGCGCAGGATGCTGCCCACTTGCTGGTACGGACGCTGTTGTATAAGACTCGATTTCATCGTGGCTTTATCTATGTCGGTTAACATCTCTTAAAGAGAAGGAAGCGGCGCAATCGCGGGGGAAGCCCCAACCACGCCGATACCTGGCCCGTTAGCTATAATGTCACACTTACGGCCGCAATACCATTTTGGGCGCCCTCTCGCCGCTTTGGTTGACCAGCGCCGCTTACTAGCGAGACGGCGTTACCCGATTCGTGCCGTTCCTGACGCGCGGATATCAGCGCGTACTGGCCCGGCGCGCTAACGGCACAGCGCTTCCACCGCGGCTCTAGCCCCTACCCGGCACAGCTGTTCATAGGCCTCGGTGACCGCCGTGACGAAGCGCGCATTCGCCGGCAGATCGTCACCGAAAATAGCGCGGATGCCGAGCAACGCCTGCACACGCTCAGGACCGCGCGGATACCGTTGATTAAGCGTTTGGAAGGTGCCGCTTAAGGGATCCACCACCTCAATGGCATTGCCCTGCTCGTCCTCACCCAGGATATAACGCATCCAGCCCGCGACCCCCAAGGCCAGATGACGAAAATCCGTCCCCTCCGCCACGTGCTGACGTATCGGATCCAGCATGCGCTGCGGCAGTTTCTGGCTGCCGTCCATGGCGATTTGCCAAGTGCGGTGACGTAGTGAAGGATTGCTGAAGCGCTCGATTAGCCCTTTGGCATATGCCGCCAAATCCGTGCCGGCCGGCATCGATAGCGTCGGCGCCTGTTCCTGCATCATCAGCGCCAGGGCGGCCTGGCGATATTGCGCATGGGTCATGGTATCGGCGATAGCATCACATCCCCCCAGGTAACCCAAATAGGCCAAAAAGGAGTGGCTGCCGTTAAGCATGCGCAGTTTCATCATCTCAAAGGGAACCACGTCATCCACAAACTGTGCACCGACCCGGTCCCAATCGGGGCGGCCATTAACGAAGTTATCTTCTATGACCCATTGGCGAAAGGGTTCGCAGGCGATGGCGCAGGGATCGTCAACCCCAAGGGCATCGGCAATCTCCTGCAACGCTTGCGGCGTCGCGGCGGGCACGATGCGATCAACCATGGTGCAGGGGAACGTCACCTGCTGCGCTATCCAGTCGGCGAGGCCGGCGTCACGCGCCCGGGCAAGCCCCAAGACCGCTATGCGCGCCACCTGACCATTTTCACGCAGGTTGTCGCAGGACATCACGGTAAACGGCCGCAGACCCTGTTGCCGGCGCAGACGCAGCGCTTCAACAATGTAGCCGATGGCGGATTTCGGCCGATCCGGCGTGGCCAGATCGTGCTTAATCAGCGGATGATTAAGATCGAGTTCACCGCTGGCCGGCTCGGCGCAGTAGCCTTTTTCGGTGACGGTTAGCGAAACGATGGCCGTTTCCGGACGCACCAGAGCATCAAGGATCGCGCGGCAGCCATCCAGCTCGGGATGCAGCGCTTCTTTCATTGAACCGATGACTTTGAGTTCGGTGGCGTCGGCGCCTTTTTCGGCGACGGTATACAGGCACCGCTGCTTGCGTAAGGCTTCAATCAAGAGCCGATCGTTGCCCGGCATCAGGTTGACTTCGCAATATCCCCAGTCCGACGCCGTCGTTTCCAGCAGATGGTGAGTATATAGCGCTTGATGGGCGCGATGAAAAGCGCCACAGCCCAAATGCACCATCCGCGCCGCCAGGCGTGAAGTATCCCAGGCGGGCCGGGCGACGCTCAGCGTGCCCGTGGCGATAGTTGTTTCCATTAATGCCTCCTGCCATTCGGTCTGCCGGGGCAGTGCACCCTGGGCAAACCGAACAGAATAGAATTAAACGGCACGGGCGTTGCCGTGCCTAAGCGGTTTAGCGATCGGCAAAAAAGACGCGCTGAATGGCCAGTTCAAGGCCGCGTATTTCCGCCAGCCCTTTGAGCCGGCCGATGGCGGAATAGCCCGGATTGGTTTTCTTTTTCAGGTCGTCGAGCATCTGGTGCCCGTGGTCGGGGCGCATCGGAATCGCGTCTTCCCGTCCGGCGTCCTTACGCCGCTGCTCTTCGTGTGCGATAGCCTTGACAACCGCAAACATGTCCACGTCTCCCGCCAGATGCGCGGCTTCATGGAAACTTTTAGGATTACTTTCCCGCTGGGTCGAGCGTAAGTGAGCAAAGTAAATCCTCGGCCCGAACCGCTCGGTCATCGCCGCCAAATCGTTGTCGGCGCGCACGCCATAGGAGCCGGTACACAGGGTAAAGCCGTTAGCCATACTGTCTACGGTATCCACCATCCACTGCATGTCATCCGCCGTGGAAACAATACGCGGCAGTCCCAGGATGGGCCGCGGCGGATCGTCGGGATGCACCGCCATGCGCACCCCCACCTCTTCCGCCACCGGAATAATGGCGCGCAGGAAATAGGCGAAGTTTTCCCGTAATTTGCCGTGATCGATCCCCTGATAGCGCGCGAGCTGGGCGCGAAATTGTTCCAGCGTATATCCCTCTTCGGCGCCCGGTAAGCCGGCGATAATATTGCGGGCGAGGCGCGTTTTGTCCTCGGCGCTCATCTCGGCAAAGCGCTGGGCCGCCTGAGCGATCTCCTCCGCGCTGTAGTCCGCTTCAGCGCCCGCACGTTGCAGGATATGCAATTCAAACACGGCGAAAGCTATCTGGTCGAAGCGCAAGGCTTTGGCGCCGTCCGGCAATACATATTCCAGATCCGTGCGCGTCCAATCCAAAATCGGCATGAAGTTATAACACACCGTCCGGATCCCGCATTCGGCCAGGTTCCTCAGCGTTTGCTGGTAATGACGGATCCACAGATCGTAGTTGCCGCTGTGGGTTTTGATATCCTCATGAATCGGCACGCTCTCCACCACGGACCATTCAAGCCCCGCCGCTTCCACTATCGCTTTGCGCTGCAAGATGTCTTCCACCGTCCAGACCTCGCCATTCGGGATCTGATGTAATGCCGTGACGATGCCTGTGGCTCCGGCCTGTCTCGCATCAGCCAGCGAGACCGGATCGTTAGGGCCATACCAGCGCCAGGTCTGTTTCATTTTCCACCTCATCGATAAGCGATCATCGTGCAGCCTCGAGCATACACGTAGCGTAATGCGCAAATTGGTCTACCAAAAAAATCGATTTTTGGCTACCACCTGCTATTTTGGCCTATAAATTCCGCCAAAACCCGCCAGATGTCAACCATGATGCGCAATTTGGTTAACCAAATCACATTTTATCGCCGTCTAGAGGGAACGCCGTACCGTTTAACCTTGCGGCCGTCCGTCTTATTAACGGCGTGATAACGGCCTGCGGGGCGATAAGTTATTGACCGCCAATTGACCCTACGCCCGCCAAGAATGACGGCATAATCGGTTTACCGGCGGCCACTGGATGCCGCTACAGCCACGATAGGGAGATCGCATCATGACGCACGCGCTACGGTTTTTTCTTTTGCTCAGCATCAGCATCAGCGGCGGCGGTTGGGCGCAATCGCGCCTCGACCGTATTTTGCAACAGGGGGTATTAAAGGTCTGTACCACAGGCGATTATCGGCCTTATAGCTTTTTACGCGCCGACGGCCGTTATGAAGGCATCGATATCGCGATGGCGCAATCGCTGGCCGACAGTTTGCCGGCCCGTATCCAGTGGGTACCGACCACCTGGAAGAGCCTGATGAGAGATTTTAGCGCGCGCGACTGCGATATCGCCGTGGGCGGGGTTTCCGTTACGCTGGATCGCCAAAAACGAGCCAGTTTCTCGCTGGTGCTCAGCGTCGAGGGCAAAATACCGCTGGTACGCTGCGTGGACCGGCCTCAACTGCATAGCATTGAGCAGATGAATCAATCGGCGGTGCGGATCATCGCCCCAGCGGGAGGGAGCAATGAAGCGGTGGTGCGTAAACACTTGCCGCGCGCGACGCTGATGTTGAGCCATGACAACGCGGCTATTTTCCAACAATTGGTTGACCAAAAGGCGGATGTCATGATTACCGACGTGGAGGAAGCCTTGTTTCAGCAGCAACGTTATCCATCATTGTGCGCCGTGCAACCCCATGTGCCGATACAGTACGGCGAAAAAGCCTATATGCTGCCGCGGGACGATAGCGTATGGAAAAGGTATGTCGACCAGTGGCTGCATCTGCATCAGGCAGACGGCAGTTATCGTGCGCTGGCCCGCCAATGGCGGGCGGCGACAGCCGGCTAGCGGCGGCGGCCCCATTGGCAGGCGGCCGCCCTCGGCTGAAAGCGCGTGGCAAGCGTCAGGCGTTCACCCTTTACGCCGGCTTAAAAGTCATAGCCGACCGTGGCCATTACCGAACGTTCCGCGCCCCAATAGCAGTAACCGGTGCCATAACAAGCCGCGACGTAGTCGCGATCGGTGAGGTTGTTGGCATTCACCTGTACATATGCGCCTTTCAGGCGGCCGTCCCACGCCCCCAAATCGGCGCGCAGCGATGCGTCCAGGAGCGTCACGGACGGCACGCGGGTGGTGTTTTCGTTATCCGCCCACTGCTTACCGATATAACGGACGCCGGCGCCTACGCTGATGCCATAATCAAAGCGGTAATGGCCCCAGAAGGATGCGGTTTGGTTGGGGGTAACATAAGGGGTATGGCCGTCATTGCCGTCTACGGAGTCTTTAAAGCGAACGTGATTAAGAGAATAGCCGGCAAGGGTGCTCAGGCGAGGGGTGATTTGGTTATGGGCCTCAAGCTCAATTCCCTGTGAGTGTACTTTTCCCGACGGGGTATAGGTGGCGGTAATGATATCGCGATTGGCGACGTCTTTTTGCATCAAATCATAAACGGCGATGGTATAGAGACTCGAGCTGCCCACAGGTTGATATTTCAGGCCGGCCTCATATTGTTCGGCGGTGGTCGGTTTGAGTAAATTGCCGTCGGCGCCGGTCAGTGATGTTGGCGTGATGGCCTGGCTATAGCTGATATAGGGCGATACCCCGTTGGCAAAGGCGTACAACAGCGAAGCCCGACCGCTGATGTGATCATCGGCGCGGCGAACCGAGGTGTCATAGCTGTGGCTAACCTGCTTGGACACGATACGATCGTAGCGGCCCGATACATCCAGGTGCCATTGATCCATGACCATTTCATCTTGCAGATAAACGCCGGTCTGGTAATAACGACGTTGATTGTTATTGTCATTATAGTAACCGGGAATCGTCAATGCAGGATCCTGGAACAACGCGCTGCCCGCGGAGGCGCCGGTGGCGGCATTTAAATAGGTCCCATAGGCGCCGCCGTCCCACAAATCATTTTTATATTGATGATATTCCGCGCCAAGCACCAACTTATGATCAACGGCGCCGGTATTGAAATCCGCCTGCGCCCGGTTATCCATCGCAAACGCATCCAGGGAGGAGCGCTCGCCGGTATAATAACGGCTCAGCAAATCGCTATCCCCTACCCAGCCGCCTTGATACACCTGATCAATCGAGACATTGGCATGCGTATAACTCCCGGTGGAATGTACCGACCAGGTATCGTTGAAGGTATGCGAAAAATCATAACTGTAAATTTGCTCCCGGCGCTTATATTGATCCATATCGCTCTCGCCGTCATAAAAGCTGCGGCTTAAACGGGAACCGTGGCGCTCGCTCAGGCTACCGTCGGCCGGCACCGCGCTGTGATAGCCTCCAGACGGATCTTTTTGCAAATACGCTTTGAGCAACAAGGTGGTGTTTTCATTGGGTTGCCACATCAGCGCAGGGGAAATCGCGTAGCGTTCCTCGCGGGTATGAGCGTATTGGGTATCGCTGCTGCGGGTCATGCCGGTTATACGAAAAGCCCATTGATCGTTAATGGCATTGGTATAGTCAAACGCGCCGCCTTGGGTATTTTGCGTGCCGCCATAGAGCCGAAAATGCCCTTCTTCGATGAATTGCGGGCGTTTGGTGGTCATATTAACCAGCCCGCCCGGTACCGTCTGGCCATAAAGCGCGGATGAAGGGCCTTTAATCACATCCACGCGTTCGAGAAACCACGGATCCACCTGCAGGTTATTATGGCTGCCGCTGTCGCTCATGACTCGTAAACCATCAAGGAAGGTATTATCCACATCACCACCGTGGAATCCACGCAGCGAAATAGTATCAAAACGCGTCGCCGCACCGGCGAAATTGGTGAAAACGCCCGGGGTATAATTCAGCGCCTGATTTAAATCCATCGCGCCCTGATCGTCTATTTGCTGACGGGTAATGACGGAAATGGATTGTCCGGTAGTGATAAGGGGCTTATCGGTTTTGGTGGCGCCGGTGCTGGTCTTGGCGGTGTACCCCGCGGTGGGCGCATCGGCGCCGGCGTCCGGTTGAGCGGTAACGACGATGGTCTCTTCCGCGGCCGCCGTCAGCGGTAGGGCTAAGGCCATAGAGCAAAGGAGCACAGATGTTTTGATCCTGAAAGCGTTAGTCATTCACGTTATCTCTTTCTAAAACCGTACAGCGCCCGCGCGTGTTTCATCTTAAACGCGCGATGATGAAAGCATTCCCTGGCAATTCTGGCTTGAATGCGGATGATAATAATTATCTTTCTATTTATGTTTTGCAAGCATTCTATTTACAAATGCATTAATTATGAAAAATAGTGTTAGGGATGATGTCATTTAGCGTCGGGGATCCGGTTTAACGCGAGTTGACCTGCCGGCATTTACCTGCAATGGGAATACCCTGGCTTTATTAGGGATTAGCGTCCCGTTTCCGGCTTATTTGTGCCCGCAACGGGAATACCCTGGCTTTATTAGGGATTAACGTCCCGTTTCCGGCTTATTTGTGCCCGCAACGGGAATACCCTGTCTTTATTAAGGATTAGCGTCCCATTGCCGGCTTATTTGTGCCCGCAACGGGAATACCCTGTCTTTATTAAGGATTAGCGTCCCGTTTCCGGCTTATTTTAGCTCGCGACGTAAAATAACTGCGCCGTTGGCCTGGCGGGCGAAAAATAGCGGCGGCAGCGGCGGGAAGCGCCCCTTAACAACTATTCTCGTTCGCCGGCTAATACCGATTAGCGTGGACGCCCTTAATATTCCGCCATAGCGGTCTGTAACACGGCTGTTATTTTACGCCAGCAGCCATACCCTATCCCTCTTTAGCGTTACAGGTAGGCCGCCCGCGTGGCATGATAGGCAAGGTAACGGCGCGCCGCGGCGGCGAGAGGAGTAAACCTGTGGCAATCAAAGCGGTATTTTTCGACGTGGGCGAAACGCTGGTCGATGAAAGCCGGGAATGGGCGGAGTGGGCCGATTTTCTCGGGCTCTCCCGGTTGACATTTTTCGCCGCTCTGGGCGCCGTCATCGCTCGAGGCGAACATCATCGTCGGATATTCCGCCTGGTGCGGCCGGACAGTGATTTTCAGCAGTTGCAGCAGCAGCGCGAACAGGCCGGCAAATCTTACCGCCTGCGCGCGACGGATCTTTATCCGGACGCCCTACCCTGTCTGAGGCGTTTGCGCCAGGCCGGTATACTGGTGGGTATTGCGGGTAATCAACCCCAGGCGGTGGAACAGGCGCTGCGCCTGGCGGGAGTGCCGGCGGATATCATTCGCTCTTCGGCATCCTGGGGGGTAGAAAAACCCGATCCGCGCTTTTTCCAGCAGATCCTTGCCGCGACGCCGGGCCTTAAACCGAGCGAGGTCGCCTACGTGGGCGACAGACTGGATAATGATGTGCTCCCTGCACGCCAGGCGGGAATGCTGGCGGTATTTTTACGTCGCGGACCCTGGGCGCTACTGCAAGACGCCAGGCGCGAGACACCTGGGATCGCCCTTGACGATCTTCACGCGTTACCCGCGATCCTCTGCCGGCAGCCATAGAGATAACCTGAACGCCATCGTAAACGAAGCATCTCGGCGCAAAGTCGTTTACACTCTTCACCTACCGTGCCCGCGCGCCGTGATGGCGCGAACGGGTACCGATTAGCGGTTACCAAGCTGCCGCTCAGGGCGGTTCTCCGCCGCATTCATTTACTCCTATCCCTGGTTAACGGAATTACATGGCAAAAACGCCCTTTTCCCCCGCCGCGCCCGGCGTACCCCGTTTATTGGCGCGTGAATGTCTGGCGGGTATTGTCACCGCGCTCGCGCTGGTGCCGGAGGTGATCTCCTTTTCGGTCATCGCCGGCGTCGACCCCAAAGTCAGCCTTGTGGCATCGATTGTGCTGTGTCTGGTGACCTCGCTGCTCGGCGGGCGCCGCGCCATGGTCACCGCCGCCGCCGGCTCGGTGGCGCTGGTTATCGGCCCGATGGTGCATGTCCACGGCGTGGCGTATATCTTACCAACGGTGCTTTTGGCGGGCAGCGTGCAGATCCTGTTTGGCCTGGCGGGTCTGGCGCGCATGATGCGTTATATCCCGCGCTCGGTCATGGTGGGCTTTGTCAACGCTTTGGGCATTCTGATTTTTGTCGCTCAGGTACCGCACCTGCTGCATCACGCCTGGCAGGTTTGGCTTCTGTTTGCGCTGACGGGGGTGATTATGTTCGCATGGCCGCGCCTGACATCCGCCCTGCCTTCGTCGCTGGTGGCGATCGTTGTCGTGACCGTCATCGCGGTCTGGGGCGGCTGGCCGGTACCGACCGTCGGGGACGCAGGCCCCATGATGGCCGGACTGCCCGGCTTAACCGAGTGGCGCGTGCCGTTAACCGCCGAAACCCTGCGGATCATCTGGCCCACGGCCCTCAGCGTGGCGTTTGTTGGCCTGCTGGAATCGCTGCTGACGGCCAAGCTGGTGGATGAGTTGACCGACAGCCACTCGAGCAAGCGCCGCGAGTCATGGGCGCTGGGGGTGGCCAATCTCTGCGCCGGCGTGTATGGCGGGATCGCCGGCTGCGCGATGATAGGACAGACCCTCGTCAATGTACAATTGGGACAAGCGCGCACCCGCCTCTCCACCTTTACGGCGGCGCTGATGTTGCTGTTGTTGGTGACCGCGTTAAGCGGCGTGATGGCGCGTATTCCGATGGTGGTACTGGCGACGGTGATGATGATTGTGGCGGTCAAAACCGTCAACTGGCACAGCGTTAACCCGGGCACGCTGCGCAAAATGCCCTTTTCGGAAACGCTAGTGATGAGCGTCACCGTTGCGGCAACGGTCTGGACCGGCAATCTGGCGGTAGGCGTACTGGGCGGCGTGGTGCTGGCAATGATGCTGTTTGCCCGCCGCGTGGCGCATGTGATCAATGCCGAGCGGGAGCTGGCCGCCGACGGCAGCCAGGTGCACTATCGGGTGCGCGGCCCGCTGTTTTTTGGCAGCAGCAATGATCTCATTGAGCGATTCGCGTATGGTCAGGATCCGGCGACGGTGATTATTGATTTGACCCATTCGCAAATCTGGGACGCCTCCAGCGTGGCCGCGCTGGACGCCATTGTCACCAAATATCAGGCGCAGGGCGCCGAGGTAACCTTTACCGGCCTTGACGCACGCAGCAGCGATTTTCATCGGCGCCTGACCGGCCGCTTGTCGTGACCGCGGGCGGCGGACCGGCGACGGCGGCTGCGGTTGCGACGACGGCGGCGGCGGCGGCTGCGACGGCGGCGGCTGCGGCGGCTGCGACGGCGGCGGCTGCGGCTGCGGCGGCAGGATAGCGAACGGCAGGCGGGTAATGCGTCATGCCCTTAACCCGCAGGCCGCCTCGCGGCAAAGGCAAGCAAGCGAAGAACGCGGCCGGTCGATTATTTGATCACCCCTTTTCGTATACCGGCGGCGAATAGGGCATGGTAGCGGGGGTAAACATAGGCATACACGGCGTTTACCGCCGTTACACTCCGCAAACTCAACCCCGCGCTCACCAGCGCCACGCCCAACGATGCCGCCATATCGAGCGGGAAATGAACGCCCATAAACACCCTGGCCCAGGCGACCAGCACGCTGACCGCGAACAGGGCTAGCCCCTGCCGCCGCAGCGTGCCGCCGCCTATCAGGCTAAAGCTGATGGCGCAGGCCAGCGACATATGATCGCTTGGGAAGGAATTATTGGCCGCGTGATAGAGGAAATGCTGCCCGAGAGGGATCATAAACGGCCGCGGATGTTGCCAAACCATACCTATGGTGATGTTGATAACCAGCGCCAATAGCATGCTAAACAGGGCGTAGAGCACGGCCTTTTTTTGCGCCTCGCCGCGCCAAAACCAATTGAATAGCAACACCAGGGGAAACAATGCCACGGCGTCGCTGGCGAAGAATGTTCCCACCCGCAGCATGCCGGCGCTGACGGCGGCGGGGGCGTTGATTAACTGAAACAAATAAACGTTAAGCTGTTCCAAAGCCGGCGTGAAAGTTGTCATAGCTTCTATCCCTAGTTGAACAATGCAGGGGAATATCGCGCATCCTGTACGTCGTGATGTGGGTCATCGGGCGCCAGGCCCTGCCCTGCGCCGCGCGGCGAGCAATCGCGAACGCTCGCGCCGCGGCTCGAAGTGGCCTATTGTGCCACCCTGACCTGAAGGCAACATTAGGACCAGGCTGAGAATTGCCAGGGCGCGGCGTTCGCCCTTATACCGTACGCCGCCACGCGCGTCGCGGCGTACAGGTTTTGCCCCGATAGCGACAGCGACAGCGACTAAGGGTCAGGCTGAGAGTTGCCAAGGCGCGGCCGCCGCCCTCAGCGGCGCGGCGCGGCGTCCTTCTTCCGGGCGGGTAGGCAAATCAGCAGCAGGCCGCCGCAAATCAACGCCACACCCATCAGACGCGATAGCGTAAACCGCTCGTGAAATTCGGGGATCATCAGCGCACCGGCCGCCACCAGGACATAGCTGAGGCTGAGCAGCGGATAGGCTTTATTCAGCGGCAAGCGGCGCAGCGCCATGAACCAACAGCCCATGGAACAGGCATAGGCCAGTAAGCCGCCCGCCAGCAGCACTATAGCCACCGCGTTGCCCGGGTCCAGCCACAGGCGGGGAGCGGCAAGCGGCGGCAAATGCATCATCGCCCATTTCATCAGCAGCTGCGCGGCGCTGACCAATACCACGCTGAATAACCCCCAGCCATAGCCCCTCACAGATTGACCCCCATGACCATCACTCCCGCCACGATCAACAGCAGGCCGACGCCGTGACGCCATTCCACGGGCTCTCGCCACAGCCAACGGGCGGCCAGGGTCACCAGCACAAAATTAAGGCTGAACATCGGGTAAGCGATACCTACCGGCACCCGCTGCAATACCCATAGCCACACCAACATGGCGACGCCAAGCAGCAGCAAACTTGTCGCCAGCCAGCGCACCCGATGCCGGAGACGCACGGCGCCGGGCACCGCGCTGGCGGCGTGTTTCTGGCATAGCTGGCCGGCGCAGCTAAGCAGACTGACGAGGAAAATCAGTAGATAAATCATGGCCGGCGCTGATGGTATGACAACAGCACCAGCCGTCCGCGGCGGAAAGTTTCATCCGCGCGCGGCAGGTGGTCAATCTGCGACTCGCCGTTGGGAAGCAGCAGCACCAACGCAACCGACCCTTCTTTACAGCGTTCACGCAGCCAGTCAGAAAACCCCTCCTCGCGGATAAAACGGCCTGCGGCGTCGGGATAGCTCAAGCCATAGGCCAGCTCTCCCTGGCGTTCAAATAACCCAATATCGCTGCGCTGCAGCTCCCAGGCGAGTCCCGCCGCCACGCCGACGCTATCGGCGAGAATAAAGCGGCTATTCTCCAGCTGCGGGCGCACCGCCTGGATAAATGACTGGGGCTGCTTGGCGTCGATCACCCGCTGCGGTATCGCCTGTCCGACCAACAGCGCAATCCCCAGCGGACACAGCGCCGCCCAGCGCCAGCGTACCGCCGGCGCGCGCAGGGTCAGCCCGCCCACGGCCGCCCAGATCACAAAGCTCAGCACCCCCAGCAGCACTTTGCCGCCTTCATCGGGGCCGAAAAGCGGATGCCGCGCCAGCCCCCAGGGGGCCAACACGCCGGCTAACGCGACGACGCACAGCAGCCCGAACAGCAGATTGATCGCCCCGTTGACCTTCAGCGCCCGCCCGCCCCACGCCGTCGCATAGCGCGCCATCAGCAGGGACAACGGCGCGAAGCAGGGCAGGATATAGGTAGGCAGTTTGCCTTTCGACAGGCTGAAAAACAGCAGCGGCATCACGACCCAGCCCAGCAGATAGAACGCCCCGCTTTGCGCCTGACGTTCACGCCAGGCGCCGTGCAGCGCGCCGGGCAGCAGCGCCAACCAGGGCAGCGTCCCCGCCAGCAGCACCGGCAGGTAATACCAGAAAGGGGCTTTATGCTGGGCATTATCTTCCGCGAAGCGCTGTATATGCTCGACCCAGATGAAATAATGCCAGAAATCCGGCTCGCGACGCGCGATGGCGATGACCCAGGGTAAACTTGTCGCCACGGCGCCGACTACCGCCAGCAGCCCGTAAGACAACACCTCTTTCCAGCGTTTTTGCGCGATGACCCACGGCAGTACGCCGAGCACCGGCACCGCCAGCGCCAGGAAGCCTTTGGTCATGAACCCCAGCCCACAGGCAACGCCCACCGCCAGATAGCCCAGGCCTTTACGCCAACCGCGGGGCGCCTGCGCCGCCTGCCAGAAAGCGCACATGGCGGCCGCCAACCATAAGGCGATCATCGGGTCGAGCACCGCATAGGTCCCGATGCTATAGACCAGCAGGCAGGAGCTGAAAATCGCCGCCGCCGTCAGCCCCAGGCGATGATCCTGCCATAAACGCCGCGCCAGCCAGTACACCATGAGCGCCGTCAGAGCAATGGAGAACGTGGAACCAAAATGCACGGCGAAATTGGTGTGGCCAAACACCCACTGGCTCAGGTTATTGATCCAATAGCCGACGGCCGGTTTCTCAAAATAACGCAGGCCCAGGAAATGGGGGACGATCCAATCGCCGCTCGCCAGCATCTCGCGGCTTATCTCGGCGTAGCGCGTTTCATCCGGCTGCCACAGGCCGCGAAACGCCAGCGGCAGCAGATAATACAGGGCGATGACGAGCAGCAGCCCGACACCGGCTTTGATGGCTTTCATTCTCGACTCACTTTAACAAGCGCTGACATCCGACCCAGCCCTCCCGTCCCGGCAGAACGCCGCGCACCACCCGACCGACCGGCAGGGCGGCGACGTCCGGAGGGATGAGCTCCTGCAATGGACAAAAGCGGATCCCTTCCGCCGCCGCCATCGACAATAATTCCCGAAACATGCCGCTGAGCGCAATGCCCTCCGCTTCGGCATGAATAGTGTAAACCGGCGTCCCGCCGTCCGCTTTGATGCTATCGAGAATGAAGCGGTTGTAGCCTGCGCGGGTGGTGCTCCGACCGACGGCCTCGTCAAACGTGGGCTGCGTCACCGGTATTTGTACCGCGCCGAAAGCGCCGTTCGGCAGCAGCGGCCGAAAGGGGCCCGTGCCGCGACAATCGCTATTGTAACGAAAGCCAAAGGGCTGTTTAGCCTGCACCACGCGATCGTCCGCGCGCCAGCCCGCTACCGCCGAACAGGTTACCGGCCGGTCGATAATCGCGGTCAATGCATCCCGCGCCAGGCGAATCTGCTCGGTCAACTGACCTTCGCTCCACACCCCGGCCCAGGTCTGCCAGGCAAAATGATCCCAGGCGTGCAGCCCGACTTCATGGTCGGCCGCGGCGGCGCGGATCGGCGCGGCCAGCCCCTGGCCGATGTTCCTGCCGGGCCAGGCGGTGCCGGCCAGCAGAATATCCCAGCCGTAGAGCGAAACGGCGCGCGAGCGCAGCATCTTCAGCAAAAATTGCGGTTTTGCCAGACGCCACAAATGGCGCCCCATATTATCCGGCCCCACGCTAAAAAAGAACGTCGCCTGGATCTGCTGCGCCGCTAGCATCTCCAACAGGCGCGGCACGCCGTCGCGGGTGCCGCGCCAGGTATCGACATCAATACGCAGGCCGACGTTTTTCATTGCGGCGCGTCCGGCAAATCGACGGTTTGCAGGAAAAAGTCCAGCGTTTCGTCGATGGTCTGCGCCATGGGCACCGTAGGCGCCCAGTCCAGGAGGCGCTTGGCGTTACGAATGCTCGGCTTGCGGTGCTCGACATCCTGATAGCCTTTGCCGTAATAGCTGCTGCTCTCCACATCGCGGAAACCGGCGAACGGCGGGAAATGCTGGCGCAGCGGATGGCGCTCGAAACTTGCCAGCAGCAACTCCGCCAACTGCCGGATGCTGGCTTCGTTGTCCGGGTTGCCGATATTAATTATCTGGCCGTCGCAATTCTGGTCCTTGTTCTCAATGATGCGGAACAGCGCCTCGATACCGTCGCTGATATCGGTAAAGCAGCGTTTCTGCGCGCCGCCGTCCACTAATTTGATCGGCGATCCCTCCACCAGATTCAGGATCAGCTGAGTAATGGCGCGCGAGCTGCCGATACGCGCCGCATTCAGATTATCCAGCCGCGGTCCCATCCAGTTAAAGGGACGAAATAGCGTGAAACGCAGCCCCTCTTTTTCACCGTATGCCCACAGGACGCGGTCCAGCAGCTGTTTCGACACCGAATAAATCCAGCGCTGCTTATTGATAGGCCCGACAATCAAGCTGGAATCGTCTTCGTCGAACACCGGGTCGGTACACATACCGTAGACTTCAGACGTCGACGGGAAAATGATGCGTTTTTGGTATTTGACGCAATGACGAATAATTTTCAGGTTTTCCTCGAAGTCGAGTTCAAACACCCGCAGCGGATTGCGCGTATATTCAATAGGCGTGGCGATCGCCACCAGCGGCAAAACGACATCGCATTTTTTGATGTGATATTCGATCCACTCCGAATGAATGCTGATATCGCCCTCGACGAAATGAAACAGCGGGTTCACCATAAAACGGCTTATCGCATCGGTGCCGATATCCAAACCGTAGATTTCATAATTGCCGTCGCGCAGCAGACGTTCGGTCAAATGGTTACCGATGAAGCCGTTCACCCCCAGGATAAGCACGCGGGTACGGCGCTTATGGCTGACCAGCGGGCGCGGATTCAGCAGCGCGCCATTGACCAGCCCCAACGCCTGGGCCAACTGGCCGCCCTGCATATATACCCCTTGCTGGCTCTGGCCGGTTTGAATCTCCAGCGCATCGCTGCCGCAGGCGATAACCAGCGGATCAACGGACAAAACGGTGCCGGGCTGTGCGGCGTCGCTGTTCGGACGCACTTGCGCCTTCCAGACAATAAATTTTTCTCCGCCGGCATAGCTGAAGGCGCCCGGCCAGGGATCGGTCACGGCGCGCACCAGATTGGCGAGGGTCGCGGCGGGCTGACACCAGTCCAGGCGGCCATCTTCCGGCGTACGGCGGCCCACATAGCTGGCGGCGCTTTCGTCCTGGGGCGTTTCGCTAAATCGTTGTTCACGGATGGCCGGCAAAATGCTCTCCAGCACAGCCGCCGCCGCCTCGCACAGCTTGCGGTGCAGCGACGGCGCATCGTCCTGCGGCGTAATCGCCACGCCGCGCTGCGCCAGGATGTTGCCGGCATCGGCCCGCGCCGTCATGCGATGCAGGGTCACGCCGGTTTCCTCTTCGCCGTTGACCAGCACCCAGTTCAGGGGCGAGCGGCCGCGATAGCGCGGCAGCAGCGAACCGTGCAGATTGAATGCGCCCACCGTCGGCAGGCTCAGAATCTCCTGGCACAGCAGCTGGCGATAATAAAAGGAAAATATCACGTCCGGCGCCATTGCTGTGATTCGCGCTACCCACAGCGGATGGTTAACATCATCCGGCGCAAACACCGGAATACCGTGTTCCGCGGCGATGCGCGCCACCGAACCAAAAAAGGGTTTTTCCGTAGGGGCATCAGGATGGGTGATGATGGCCTCGATAGTAAAGCCTGCTTTAATCAGGGCGGTGACGCCTACGCAGCCCATATCATGATAAGCAAAAATGACAGCTTTCATTGTGTTTCCTGTTGAGACGAGAGTGGATTTTGACTGACCACACGCTGGACAAAATAACGGGGACGGGCGCGCACATCGTTATAGATACGGCCGATGTATTCCCCCAATAGCCCCATGCCGATAAATTGCGCGCCGATAAAAATGAACAGCACCGCGAACAGCATAAAAACGCCTTCGGCCGCCCAATGGGCGCCGAGAAACAGGCGTAGCGTGATGAGCAGCAGGGAAAATGCGAACCCCAGCAGGGCGATAATGCTGCCGATAACGCTCAGCATGCGCAGCGGCGTGGTCGTCAGGCAGGTGATGAGGTCATACATCAAATTGACAAGCTTCATCAGACTGTATTTGGAATCGCCGAATTCTCGTTCCGAATGCATCACCGGTATTTCGATGGTTTTGCGGGCGAAGGTATTGGCTAAAATCGGAATGAAGGTACTGCGCTCGTGGCAGTGCAGCATGGCGTCGATAATATGGCGGCGATAGGCGCGCAGCATGCAGCCGTAATCGCCCATCGCTTTGCCGGTCGTGCGCTGAATTAAGGCGTTGATCATGCGCGAGGCGCGCTTGCGGAACCAGCTGTCCTGCCGATTCTGGCGCACGGTGCCTACTACGTCGTAGCCTTGGGCCGCAACTTCGACCAGCCGCGGGATCTCTTCCGGCGGGTTCTGTAAATCCGCATCGAGGGTCACTATCAAATCGCCGCTCACGTGGCTGAACCCGGCCATGATGGCGGAGTGCTGACCGTAATTGCGGTTGAGCAATACCGCGACGATATGGCTGCCCGGCGCTTCGGCCGCGGCGGTCAATACGGCGGCGGAGTCGTCGCTGCTGCCGTCATCCACCAGCAGAATTTCATAGGCGGCGTCGAGCTGCTCGCAGGCCGCCACCGTGCGACGCATCAGTTCAGGCAGGCTTTCTTGCTCGTTATAGACCGGGATTACGATCGAAACTTTGTCTATTTTCATGGGTATTGTCATATCAAACCTTCGCAATGGCGCGCAGCGCGGCAATCACGCGCTCGACATCGTCATCATTCATGGAGGGAAAAAGCGGCAGCGAACACATGCGCGCGGAGTTCCACTCGGTGTCCGGCAGGACCAAATCGGGAAAACGCTCGCGGTAATAACGCTGCGTATGGGCGGCGCGGAAATGCAGGCCGGTGCCGATGCCGCGTTCTTTCAGCGCCTGCATCAGACCGTCGCGATCAATGCCGCACCGCCGTTCGTCGACGCGGATGATAAACAGATGCCAGGCGTGGTGGTGTTCCCAGACGGGCAGCGCCAGCGGAGAAAACGGCGTATCGGCCAGCCCGCGCAAATAGCGCTGCGCCAGGGCCGCACGGCGCGCGTTATGCTGCGGCAGTTTATCGAGCTGCACCAGCGCCATGGCGGCATTGATATCGGCCAGGTTGTATTTGTAACCCGGCGCCATCACTTCCGCCTGCGGAGCCCGGCCCTGCATATTGCGATCGAACGCATCCACCGCCAGACCGTGAAACTTCAGACTGCGGATGCGTTGCGCTAGCGCATCGTCGTCCGTGACCACCATACCGCCCTCGGCGCAGGTCATATTCTTGATGGCGTGGAACGAGAAGATGGCGGTGCCGGCGGCGCCCACGTGGCGGCCTTTGTAGCCGGTACCCGCCGCATGCGCCGCATCCTCAATTACCGGGATGCCGTAGCGTGCGCCCAGCGCGCGAATAGCGTCGATATCCGCCGGCGCGCCGGCGTAATGAACGGGCACAATGGCGCGGGTGCGCGGGGTGATCGCCGCTTCGATGAGCGCCGGCGTCACCATCAGCGTGTCGCGGTCGACATCGACCATAACCGGTTCAGCGCCGAGCAGGCAGATCATATTCAGGGTGGAAACCCACGTCTGCGAAGGCGTAATCACCTCATCGCCCGGCCGCAGCCCCAATGCCATGAGCGTGACGTGCATACCGCCGGTCGCCGAGCTCACGGCGATGGCATGGCGATTACCGGTCAATTGACAGAACGCCTGTTCCAGCTCTGCGCATTTCGGCCCTGTGGTGATCCAGCCCGACCGCAATACCTCACCGACGGCGGCGAGCTCGGCCTCGCCCAGCGCAGGCCGGGAGAACGGCAAAAATTCAGACATTATTCGGTTTCCCTTAAAAATGGCGAGTCACGATTGAGCGGCAGCAAGCGACATGATTGGCGTGAACGGTATTGCCGCTGAACGGTAAAGTTCTGTAATGAATGACCGCGCTACAAACCGGAGGGATCTTAACTGAATTTCCTTAAATGAAAATTAGGAGCCGCAATGAATAGGGCTATTTTTAAATGTTCGTTTAAGTTGTGTTTACCCACTCATATGCGGGTATTCTGTCATCACCCCATGTAACATTTTTCTCATCGCTGTATCGACTTCAATTAGTCTACGCTGAGATAGGATAAGTCAGCGTAATAAACGAAATCGTTTACCCTCGCCCTGCGCCGGTTTTTTTTCAACTTTGCATAGGGAAATAATTCAAATACTCCCTAATGAAATCAATAAGCTTGGCGTATTATCCGTCATTAACATTTTTTCGCGGTGGTTGCGCCGGTAAAAAAAGTATAGCGCGTGACTTTTTCCGCGAATGTCACCCATTTCTTTTTTTCACAGGCAAGCGCCTTCGGCACGCGCAAACGGATCTCGGCATTGGGAAACTTGAACCCTGGCAAAGGGGCCGTCGGCAACAGGCGTAAGGGGAGCATAAACCTTAGGTGTCGGGAATGTCGGCCATAGGCAATGGGCAGCGTCGCCCGCAGCCGTAGATGAGCGTGGGCCGCAGGCGTGATAACGAGCGTGTTGCCCGGCCTGGCTTGAAAGCCGGCGGTATCCCTCTTTACCGCCAGCCCCTATGGCGCTGCCTTTCCTAACCGCCCGGCGCCGTGCGAAGGCGGCACGGTTTTGCAACGCTGTTCACCGTCCGGGCCAGCGCCCGTTTCGGTCGCCGGCCAGGACAGAGCGCTACCGTGAAGTTACGGCTGATAGCTCAGCGTAATCGGCGCGTCAGGGATGTGGGTATAGGTGGTAATAATGTGATGATAATCTGCCGTGGGATCCAGGCGGGTGAACGCCTGTGGATAAAGATCTTTGGCCAGAATTTCCATACCAATGATATTATATGGATGGTTATAAAAGTGATGATAGACCCCGTATACCGCCCCCGTCTTGACCGGCGCGATTGCATTCAATCCGGTGCGGTGAATAAGCGTATTGAAGACCGCACCAACCTGCTCATGGCTGACGCCGTACCCGAACGGCAAGATATTATTATTCGGCCGTTTGGACCCGGTCATGATATAGGCGTCCGGCTTCATGGCAATGATTTTTTCCAGCGAAACAAACCCGGACGCGCCCGGTAACAGCGTGGAACCTATATTTTTAGCGCCGACCGATTCCACCAGTCCGCCCCAGCCATTATGGCCATGAGTAAAACAGCAGTTGTCGCTATTGCCGGCAATAGGCTCGATGAATACCGTGGGTTTGATTTTAATGCTGTTGATGGTTTGCTGCATGCTGGCGAAGCGTTGCTGATAAAAGGCGGTGTATTCGCCGGCGCGCGCCTCCTGATTCAACGCCTTGCCCAATAACGTAATGCTGGCGGCGGTATTCTTTGCTGGATGCAGTTCATAATCGATAAACATCACCGGGATACCGAGCCGTTGTAAGTTACTGATAACGCCGGTCTGCTCAAGGGCCGGTTTCGCGCGCAATTGCGCTATCATCAGGTCGGGTTTCTGGGCAATAACGCTCTCCAGATTCACCTGTCCCTGATCGTTAAATCCCATGTCGATAATATCGCCGGCGGCCGGCCAGGTTTTTTTCAACAGTTCCCAGGTCTGGACATCCTGTTTCTTGGGCAAATTATTCCACGCCACCACGCGGCGGAAGGGATTTTCCCGATCCAGCAGCGCCAGAGAGAGGATATCGCGGCCGTCCTGCAATATGACATGTTGCGGCTCTTTCGCCAGCGTAAGCGTTTGGCCGTCCATATCGGTGACCGTCAGCGGATAAGTGCTCGCCAGGCAGCCGGCCGAGGCGCACAGCGCGCCAACCGTCATCATCATCTTGATTTTCAACACATGTATTCCCTGCGCAAATTATTGGAAGTGATAATTATTATCATATAGAGCTTTATTCGCAAAGCGCTGGTGCCGGTTAATCGCGTTTGCCTGTACGGCCTAACCGTGACGAGCCCCTGCCATTAAGCCTTGGTCGCGCGACACCGCCACCCTGCGGTGACGCCGGCAGGTGACAGAAAAAAGTTAAACCATCCATAAATCAACGGCGGAAAAACGCGCTCACCCTCCTCCAACGCCCGTTTAGCGCGAGTGGCCGCCGTCGTTTCGTGATAATTTAACTTTAACGATTCATCTCTAAGCAACCGCGCCGTCCTGGCTTCGCCGTAACTTAAACCTGCAGCAGTAGATGCGCATTATGACAAAATCCCCTTCTCGTTCTCTTTTCGTTCTGGCTCTGGCGGTCATCCTTACCGGACTTGTCGCCGGCATTAGCGGTATGCTGCTGGCGATGCTGCTTCATGCTATACAGCATCTCTTTTTTGGCTATAGCTTGCCGCACATCATCAGCCAAGAGAGCTTTTTACAGGGCGTCACCGCCGCTTCTCCCCTGCGCCGCGCCGGCGTGCTGATGTTTTGCGGTCTGGTGGCGGGCGGTGGCTGGTGGCTGCTTTATCGCCACGCGCGCCCGCTGGTCAGCATTGCCCGCGCGCTTGCCAGTGCAAAGCCGGCAATGCCGGTGGCGGCAACGCTTATCCACGCGCTGTTGCAAATTACCACCGTTGCGCTGGGCTCACCCTTGGGCCGCGAAGTCGCGCCCCGTGAAGTGGGCGCCATGAGCGCCGGGCGGCTGGCGCGCATCTTGGGCCTGGGCGACGCCGACACCCGCATCCTGATGGCCTGCGGCGCCGGCGCCGGGCTGGCGGCGGTGTACAACGTCCCGCTGGGCGGCGCGCTATTTGTACTGGAAGTGCTGATGGGAACGTTCAGCTTCACGGTGATGATCCCGGCGCTGGCCTGCTGCGCTATCGCGGCGATGGTCGCCTGGGCGGGGCTTGGCAATGAAACGCAATATCATCTGCCTGCCCTGGCGGTGACGCCTGCGCTTCTGGTCTGGTCGCTGCTGGCCGGTCCGCTGTTCGGGCTGGCCGCCTACGGCTTTAGCCGCCTCACCCGTAGCGCCAGGGACAGGGCGCCGCGCAACGCCCTGTTGCCCGTGCTATGCCTGTTGAATTTTACCGTTATCGGTTTGCTGGCGGCGACGTTCCCGGCTTTGTTGGGCAACGGCAAAGGTCCCGCGCAATTGAGTTTTGGCAATCATCTACTGATGGCGACGGCGGCAACGCTATTGGTATTGAAGATCGCGGCCATATGGGGCAGTTTACGCGCCGGCGCCCAGGGCGGCCTGCTTACGCCGGGTTTGACCTGCGGCGCGCTGTTGGCCTGCTTGCTGGGAGGCGCCTGGAATCATTTGTGGCCCGGCACCGCGCCGGGAGCCTTTGCGGTCATTGGCGCCGGGGCATTTTTGGCCGCGTCGATGACGATGCCGCTCACGGCGATAGTGTTGATATTCGAGTTCACCGACCTGACGCTGAATTTTCTGCCGCCGATGATCGTTGCCGTCACCGGCGCGATGTGCCTGTTCAAATTCTGTCAGTCAAGGGCAGCGCCTAGAGGATCGGAAGGTAGCGCGCCGGTGCGTAACGATACCGCATCGGCGGGTGATGGCGCGCCAGAACAGCCGTAGGGGTGAACGCCCCGCGGCCGCTCATTGGATGCATGAAGCACTGACCGACGCGTTAAACCTCATCCCGCGCCTTTGATGCGACAATAGGTATACACGCTGAGCCCACCGACAATAGCGACGATGCCGATGACCACGAAGCCCGGCAAATAGGAGCCGGTGCTGCCGTGGAGAAACTCGACGACAAAGCCCGCCGTTGTTCCGCCGACGCCCGCGCCGATACCGTTGATGATCCCGGACGCGGCCCCCACCGCTTCCTTTCTGACGCTGGAAGTAATAATGGACCAGATATTGGTAGTAAAGCAGCTGGTAAACCAGGCGATGGAAAGCGTGATGACCGCCATTTTCACGACCGGGCTGGCAATTAAGGGAAGCGTAATCAGCAAAATCCCCGCCACCGACAAACCGCCGGCGGCAATCAACCCGCGCCGTTGGGTTTTGTCGCTGACATAAGACATGGGAATGGCGAAAAGAATGGCCAGAAAATAAGGCAATGAACTGGCCAGCCCCTGCCATAATCCGCTGAATCCCAGCGAACTTACCACCATCGGAATAAACAGGGTCACGCCCCAAAACAGCATACCGTTGGCGAAATAACTGAAGATCAACAACAGAAAAGGCGCGCCGCCTAAATCGCGAAATGACACCATCCCCTTGACGGGCACGTCATCGGCGCTGGCCGCGGCATTATTTTCAAGCGGCGTATCCGGCGCATTTTTGAGAAAGATAAGAAACAGGGGGACCACAATCAAAACACCGAGCCCGCCGGTAATATAAAATACCCATTGCCAGCTCAAATAGGTAAATATCGGCGTTAAGATCAGAAAGCCTAACGACAGCGCCAGAAATTGCCCGTAAAACTGTATCAGATTGGTGCCGCGGGTTATTTCTTCTTTAGTAAACCACGCCCGGGCAAATCTGAACTGCTGCGGCCAGTAGATCCCTTCAGCTACGCCCAGAATAATGCGATAAATAATGAGCACCGTAGGCGAGGTTACCCACGCCGTCATAATCTGCACCACCGACCATAAAAATACCATACTGACGATGGTGATTTTAGGATTGAGCTTAGTTGTCAAAATACCGCCGAAGAAATTGGCAAATGCATAACCAATCAAAAATCCCGTGAGCGCAAGGCTTTTTACCGCCGAACCGTTTATATCTAGGTCTTTTTCAATGCCGGGCAAGGCAATTGAAAGATTGGACCTATCCAGATAGGCGACAAAAATCCCGATCATCAGCGTAACGCCAATGCGAAACCATTTAGAGGTAAACATAGTCATTCCCACATCAAGGTATGATTTATAAATAAACTCGCCCTAAGCGGATCAGGTCGAATAATGCTTTATCATATCGAAGTCAATCTCAATGCCGAGGCCGGGGCGCTGCGGCACCTGCATAACGGGACCGATAGCCAAATCGGAGAGCTGCTCGCGGAAGATATTCGGCGCGCGGTCCAGCTCCAGAACGGGGCGCGGTTTTGCCATGGCCGGGACCGCCAGCGGAATAGCGCTGGTCAGATGCAGCGTAGCGGCAAGGGAAATAGCCGATCCCCATTGATGCGGATAGCATTCGATACCGTATGCCGTGGCCAGTTGGGCAATCGTCAGCGCTTCGCTTATTCCGCCGCAGGCGGCAACATCTGGCTGAGCGATATCAATACACTGCTGTTCTAAATAGGATCGAAAACCAAAGCGCGTGAATTCCGATTCACCGCCGGCGATACGCATGTCCAGTTTATCCCTCACCTCGCGATAACCGGCAAAATCATCAGGCAATACCGGCTCCTCAAACCAGGCAATATTGTGTGGCGCGATCCGTTTTCCCAGCGCGATGGCTTCATTAGCCGTATAGGCGCGATTGGCATCCACCGCCAACAGGGCGCTATCGCCGATACATTGGCGGACCTTATGTACCCGGAGCGCATCGTCTTCAATCGACAGCGCGCCGACCTTCATTTTAAATGCGCTAAAGCCCTCGCTGATTGCTTGCGCCGCATTCTCTTCAATCACGCGGGCATTCTCGGCCGAATAATAAAATGTCGAAGCATAGGCCGCCACCGGCTGCGCTACATCGCCCCCCAGTAACTGGCCTATCGGCTGGTTCACATACTGGCCGTATATATCCCACAGGGCGATATCAATTCCCGATAAGGCGGAAATCGCAATCCCTTTGCGGCCAAACTCGCGCGTGCGGTTATAAAGCGTCTCCCAAACATGACGGCGCGGCAGCGGATCGCGCCCGATAAGCTGCGGGGCGTAAAGTTCTTTTATCAATGCGGCATTGGTTTCGGCCGGGCCAAAGCACTCCCCCCAGCCGGTAATCCCGTCATCGGTTTTAATTTCAACCAGGCATATAGCGCGAACATCCCAATACCATTGCGACATGCCGAATTTTTCAGAAAGCTTGTCCTTAAGCACATGGGTGTTAATTTCAGTGACTCGCATGATGTCTTATTCTCCTGTCTACTTTCTTATTGTCGATTGCCGTTCAATCAGCGTGACGGGCAATCGGGTCTGACCACTGTCGGCGATGCTCTTTTCCTTGGTCAGCACCGCGATAAGTTTACTGGCCGCGCCGGCGCCGATGTCATACGTCGGCTGTGCAATAACGGTCAGCGGTGTGGCGATAACCGAGGCCCATTCCGTATCGTCGAAGCCGATAAACAGCAGGTCGCGCGGAAAAGCCAAACCGGCGCGATGCATTGCCTTGACCATGCTGAGCGACAGCTTGCCGTTAATGGAAATAATGCCGGGCGTGGCCGCCCCGTTCACGGCCTGCGCAATATGTTCGCCAAGCGTATCCACGGTCTCGTTTTCCACAATCACGGTACGGCACGGCACCCCTTTGAACGCCTCGCTTTCACCGATGGCATTAAACGCGTCCACGCGTTCAATACGGGGGGAAATCGTATCCGGCGGCGGCGTAAACAGCGTGACGGCATCACAGTGCCGCTGCCGCAGGTGCGCCATCGCCAGTTGCATTCCTTGCCGATTGTCCACCGATACGCAATTCATATCCTCGAAGCCGAGTTTTCTGCCGACCAGTACCGTCGGGATTTCCTGGGCAACGGTCCGGATAAAGCGATCGTTTTTTCCCGTGCTGTTGATGATGAAACCGTCGACGCGTTTGGACATCATATTTTCAATAATGGCGATTTCGTTTTGGGCATCATCTTTGGCATCGCATAAAAACAGCGTATAACCAAACGGCGTACAGACGCCTTCAATACCTTTTAATATATCCATTGAATAAGGATTAAAAATGTCCGCCATAATCACGGCGATGGTCTTGCTCTGCGTGCTGCGCAACGAACGCGCGACGTCGTTCGGCTTGTAGTTCATTTCGGCAATAACCCGGCCTATCCGCTCACGCGTCGCCACGCTCATCGAGCCGAATTTACCGTTTAGATAGCGTGAAATTGTCGCCGTCGATACGCCCGCCGCCTGGGCAACATCGCTGATGGCTACTTTCTTGTCCATGAAGATAAATAGTTAGGTAATCGATTACCTAACTATAGAGATTCCTTTAATGATGACTGTGATCAATCACTCAATTTCATCACGCCATCGCCCGCCGAGAGGCATATCGCGCCTACTGCGCCCCCATTTCGCCGCCGGCCGGCACCGAAAGTGACAACATTGGGCTGTAAACCCTTTCCAGGGCCGCACCTCGGTAAAGACGTGCGTCCCCTCCACCGCGGACGGTCGTTACGCGCTACGTCAGATGAATCGATTTGCTGATTGGTCACAGCCTTGCAGCGGCCGAAATCGTCCGCGGACTAGCGGCGATAGGTTGTGCATTGATTGGGGTTTCTCACGGCAATATGACCCCGTATGGACCCGGGCACCGCCAGACGACGCTGTTCAGGACCGGCGTCGACCGGTCCGCCCCAGCAAGCATGTTTTGCGCAGGCCGGATGATGCTATCAGGACGCATGCAGGGAACGTCCCGACGGGCGGTGCGGCGGCGAGAGTGACTTCGCCGCCTTCTGCGCCCGCTGTCGCCACAGTGCAATCTTACAAGGAGTAATGTCATGCCAGAATTCAAGAAAACCCTTACCACCGGTCATTTGGTCTTGTTCGGATTGGCCTATATGGCGCCCATTATCGTACTCGGCACCTTTGGGGTACTGGCGCAAATCACCGAGGGCCACGTGGCCGGCGCCTACGTGCTGGCGCTGTTCGCCATGTTTTTCACCGCCTGCAGCTACAGCCAGATGTCCGCCGCCTTTCCGGTGGCCGGCTCCGCCTACGTCTACGTGCGTAACGCCATCAGCGAGAACATGGGTTTTCTCGCCGGCTGGAGCATCCTGCTGGATTATCTGTTTTTGCCGATGGTTATCTGGCTCATCGGCGCGGTCTACCTCTCATCAGCGGTGCCGGCGGTGCCCCAGTTCGCCTGGCTGCTGGCGTTTATCGCCGTCACCACCGCCATCAATATCGTTGGGCTGAAGGTAGCCTATGCCGTCAATTTGCTGCTGATGGCGGTGCAGCTGCTGATTGTGGTGGCCTTCGCGACGCTGGCGATACATTACATCTGGGGTGACGCTTCGCAATCGTTTTGGAGTCTGGCGCCGTTTCTCGACGATCGCGATCAGCTCTTGCCTATCTTGATCGCCGGCGCCGCCGTGGCCTGTTATTCCTTCCTGGGATTCGATGCCATCACCACCCTGGCCGGCGAAACGCTCGATCCTCAGCGCAGCATCCCGCGCGCGATAATGCTTATCACGCTTAGCGGCGGCATTCTCTTTATCGTCGTTGCCTGGTGCGTGCAGTTGGCCCATCCCGGCGCGACGTTTCAGAACGCCGATTCGGCGGCGTTTGAAATCGCCGGTAATATCGGTGGCGACGTGTTCGTCACGCTGTTTATGATAGGGCTGGTATTCGGCCAATTCGCCTCCGGCATCTCCGCACAGGCCAGCGCCAGCCGGATGCTTTACAGCCTGGGCTGCGACGGCGTGCTGCCCCGCCTACTCGGACGGCTAGGCCGATTTACCACGCCGGTGAACGCCATTGCGCTATGCGCGACGGTCGCGCTGCTGGCGCTGATGATGAACGTGACCACGTCCACGTCGTTTATCAACTTCGGCGCCTTTCTGGCGTTTACCTTGGTCAATTTGTCGGTCATTGGCCACTATTATCTGCGGTTGAAGCGCCGCGGCGGCTGGGACGCGCTGCGTTATCTGGTGGCTCCGGCGCTCGGCGCCCTGTCCTCTTTATGGCTGCTGATAAGTTTGGACCGCACCGCCATCATGCTCGGTTCCGCCTGGTTGGCGCTCGGCGCGCTGCGCCTGCTGTGGCTGCGCTTGGGCAACAAACGGCTGGCGCTGCATGCGGGAGGGGACCCGAAGTAACCGGCCGTGCGCCGATGGTGAGGGCCGATGGCGGCGCGGCAACGGCGCGTGCCCCCTTCTGCGGGCCGCGTCGGAAATGCTAGACTGGCCGCCCGTCATCGCTCAACGACAGAGAAACAGTATGGATGAAACCACGTTGTCTGCCACCGCCATTTCCCGCGACCGGTTCACCGGCCAGATCGTACGCGACATGCACTTTTCGGGCTGTGATTTTTCCCGGGCCGATCTGACCGACAGCCAGTTTCTGAACTGCCGTTTTTATGATGATGATATCCGCAGCGGCTGCAATTTCAGCCACGCGCTGCTGCGTGACGCCAGCTTTGTCGGCTGCGATTTATCGCTGGCGGATTTCCGCTATGCCGACGCGCTCGGCCTGGAAATACGCGAATGCAAAGTTCAGGGCGCGGATTTTCGCGAGGCCAGCTTTATGAACAGCCTTGGCCGGCGCCGGTTCTTCTGCCGCGCTTACATCACTAAAAGCAATCTGAGTTACTGCAATTTCAGCCGGCAGACGCTGGAAAAATGCGAATTGATGGGCAACCGCTGGCGCGGCGCGGTGCTGACCGGCGCCAATTTTCGCGGCTCCGATCTTTCGGGGGGCGAGCTGAACCAGATAGACTGGCTGGCGGCTGATTTTACCTATTGCGATCTGACCAATGCCGACCTGGGCAACCTCGATATCCGCCGGGTGAACCTGGAGGGGGTCAAGCTGGAGAGCTGGCAGTTGGCCGATCTGGCGCACCCGCTTGGCATTCTGGTGGTGGATGCGCCCTGAAACGGCGCCGGCGCCTTCGGTGACGGCAATACCCGGCTTCTCCCCGCCGTCGGACGCCTTAGACGGCGGCAAGAACGCGCGCCTCCCCGCCGCCGACACAGCGCGGTCGCCGGCTCAGTTAGCTTTCACCACCGGCAGGTCCGCGACGCGCGTGGTATAGGCCGGCGACAACATCTGCCGCTTCATCTGCCAACCGCGCTGTATCCCCTGTCCGGCAAACCACACTTTGCCCTTGCCGGAGTGATTGATTTCATCCAGCGCCGCCATCAGCGCCTCACTATTGGCGCGGGGCTGATGATCATCGAACAGGGGTAATTGCGCCACGTTCTTGCTGTAAAAGTCACCCAACATCACGCCGGCCTTCTGATAGCGCAGCCCCGGTACGAAAATACGATCCAGACAGTCGGTGGCCAGATTGACGATATCGCGGGTATCAAAGGTGGGAACGGTCAGTTTGCCGCTGGCCTGATTGCCGTAATACACCTCTCCCGGCGCGTGGGGGCTGGTTTTGATAAATACCGACACCATACGGCAATATTGTCGCTCGGCACGCAGCTTTTCCGCAGCGCGCTCGGCGTAGGCGCAAACCGCTTCGCGCAGCGCGACATAGTCGCTCACCCGCTCGCCGAAGGAGCGGGAATTCACGATCTGCTGCTTGACCGGCGCAAACTCCTCCAGCGCCAGGCAAGATTCGCCGCGCAGTTCGCGTACGGTGCGTTCCAGCACCACGTTAAAATGTTTGCGAATAAAGGCGCTATGGCTGTCCGCCAGCTGGAGCGCGGTATTGATGCCCAACGCATTCAGCGCTTTGCCGATGCGCCGCCCCACCCCCCACACCTCATCCACCGGCACCAGCGCCATCAGTTTGCGCTGACGCTCGCGGGCGGACAGATCCACCACGCCGCCGGTTTTATGCCAGGTCTTGGCGGCATGGTTGGCAAGCTTCGCCAGGGTTTTCGTCGGCGCGATGCCGATGCCGACATGGAGGTTAGTCCATTGATGAACCCGTCGTTTGACGCTGTGGCCGAAGGCCGTGAGATCAACGCAGCGATCGACGCCGGCCAGGTTCATGAAGGCTTCATCAATGGAGTAAATCTCCACCGCCGGCGCCATCTCTTCCAGGATGGACATCACCCTATGGGACATATCGGCATACAGCGCGTAGTTACTGGAGAAAACGGTAATGCGGTGACGCCGGCATAATTCGCGCATCTTGAAGTACGGTACGCCCATTTTGATGCCGAGCCGTTTCGCCTCGGCAGAGCGGGCGATCACGCAGCCGTCATTATTGCTTAATACCACCACCGGCGTCCGGCGCAAATCAGGCCGGAAAACCGTTTCACAGGATGCATAGAAGGAATTGACATCCGCTAGCGCAAACATGATCAGGGTGCCGAATGAATAATAAAGGTTACCACGCCGAAAATTTCGATATTGTCCTCATCCCGAATCGGTATGGGCCGATAAGCGGGGTTCATCGGGATTAAACGCGGCACCGGGGTAAGCTGCAGCTGTTTGACGGTAAACTCGCCCCCTACCGATGCGATAACAATTTGCCCGTGGCGGGCGGTAATAGAACAATCCACCACCAGCATATCCCCTTCATTAATAAACCCTTCTATCATCGAATCGCCGGTGACGCGCACAAAATAGGTGGCGGCCGGATGACTCACGCAGAGTTGGTTAAGATCAATACGGTTCTCAATATAATCCTGCGCCGGGCTGGGGAAGCCGGCCGGCACTCGTTCGACAAACAGGGAAAGTGGCATAACGCCGGCGGCATCATCTGCGCGAAAAAAGAGCATACTTCATGACTCCGAATGTTTCTTTACTGTGTTTTCATACAGTATAAACATGGAGTATTAGACTTGTGAAGCGAAGCCGGAGGGTCAAATGGTAGGTGCTTGAAGCGGCAAAAAATATAATTTGATGGCCGCGCGCGGTCGCGACAATAAAAGACGCAATACGCCGAAATAGCTGTTAAGCCAGCGCATAATCACTCACGGCGATTATTGTAAACGCAGCGGTACAGGGCATGAAAAAAACGGGGTTAAAAGAAGCGCGGATACATTCTTTTTCACGCCCGCTCTCGGGAAAAAAAGAGAGACGGGCGCACGGCCGGCGAATGGAATTGATTATGTTTATTTGACTATTGTGCCGGCTCGCCGTTTACCGTATAGAGTAAAATTCCCCAACAGATAATACCGCTTTGTACGGTAGCCTGGTCCGGCCAGGGTAGGATGTCGTCCGGCGCGTCAAGATTTTCCAGGTATTTCTCCGGCCGCAGCCGCAGCCGCCGCAAGGAGAGATCTTCGCCGGTCTGGATGACCACAATACTGCCGTCCCGCGGCTCCGCGGCCGGGTCGACCACCAGCAGCGCGCCGGCGCGGAGGCCGCAGGTGACGCTCGCCTCGCAGGCGCGCATCAAATAGGTGGCGTTTGCTTCGCCATAGTAGAGGGTTTCCAGCAGAACCCGATGTCCGTTATTCGCCAGGGTAGAAGGACGTTCATTCATCGCTACCGCCTTATGGGTTATGTATATATATACAGGCTAGTATAAACGGCGGCCCCTGTGAAGTGAGTGAGCACTTGCAACCGATATAGTTCGGACAAATCCGTTGCCATTCAATGTAGTTCGGACAAATCCGTTCCCCTATGGCCAAAATTCCCGCCAGCGCCGCATTTTCGCCACCAATGCCGGCGATAGCAGGTCTATGGCGAAACTCAGACAAGAAACGATAGGCGCCAGGCGCTGGGTGATGGGGGTCAACGCTGGGTGTCCGCGCTGGGTGTCAGCGTCGGCGTTTAGCGTTGGGGACTGGGGATTGAAGATTGAGCATTGGGCATTGGGCATTGAGCATTGAGCATTGAGCATTGAGCCTTGAGCATTGGGCATTGGGCATTGGGGACTGGGGATTGAAGATTGAGCATTGAGCATTGAGCATTGAGCATTGAGCATTGAGCATTGAGCATTGAGCATTGAGCATTGAGCATTGAGCATTGAGCATTGAGCATTGAGCATTGAGCATTGAGCATTGAGCATTGAGCATTGGGCATTGAGCATTGGGCATTGGGCATTGGGCATTGGGCATTGGGCATTGGGCATTGGGCATTGGGCATTGGGCATTGGGCATTGGGCATTGGGCATTGGGCATTGGGCACTGGGCACTGGGCACTGGGCACTGGGCATTGGACGTTGACGGCAGACAAAGGATAACGGTGGACAATCGCCGACCCGTGCGATCGGTTGCCGCGTCGACGCACGCCCCGACGTTCAGGGCCGGATAATTTTCTGCACTAGCCGGGCGATTTCCTGCCGGCTGGCGGGAGTACGATCCACTGCGTGATGCAGCATCATTCCCTCAATCAACGCATCCAGCGCCCGGGCGGTGGGAAGATCGAAAAAACGCAGCAGCGCGCGCTGGCTACGGGCCATCCAGTCCTGCATCACCGGTTTCAACCCGGGATGACGGCTGCCATAGAGGTACAATTCATAGCTCAACAATAAATTCCTCTCGAACGTGGCCTCATCGCCGCAGATGATATCCACGATAACCTCCCCCACCTCGTCAGCGCTGCGGGCGACCCCGAGCCGCGCCGCATAATCCGCCGACATCGCGACGGCAAACTGGCTAAACGCGTCTTTGAGCAGCTCCTGCATACCGGCGAAATGATAGGTCATCGATCCCAGCGGGACATCGGCGGCGGCGGCGATCTTGCGGTGGGTGATACTCGCCACGCCATGTTGCGCAATCATATCGAGCGTCGCGTCAATAATACGCGCACGCCGATCCGGGTCGGTACGCCGGCTTTTCTTGCTGCTCATACAGGTGCCCTCGAAAGGCTAAGGTGATAGAGGAAAACGGCCGTCCGCCAAAGTGTACATTTGTACATTATCATGGATGATGCTAGGCTCAGAAGCAAGATACCTTGCCATCAGGAGTTCGCTTGAGCCTGACCAGTATGCAGCGCCGCGGCCTCGCGCTATTTCTGTTTTTCTTTATGCCCGGACTCTGTATGGCCTCCTGGGTAACCCGCACGCCCGCCATTCGCGACCGCCTGCACGCCTCCACCGCCGAAATGGGCATGGTGCTGTTTGGCCTATCGCTGGGCTCGATGGGCGGCATACTCAGTTCCGGCTGGCTGACCCGCCGCCTCGGTACCCGACCGGTCATCATTACCGGCATGGCGATGGTGACGGCCGCAATGCTTATCATTGCCTGCGGCGCGGCGCTCTCGCAGTCGGTGCTGGTCGCGGCCGGGCTGTTTTTCATCGGGGTCGGTATGGGCAGCGCCGAAGTGGCGATCAACATCGAAGGGGCGACCGTGGAGCGGCTGCTTGACCGCCCGGTGATGTCGATGCTGCACGGTTGTTATAGCCTGGGTACCCTGGCGGGCGCGGCGATCGGCATTGGTCTGACCGCCATGGATTTCCCTATTCAATGGCATTTACTGCTGATTGCGGGTATTGCGCTGCCGGCGGTGCCCTGGGGCTTGCGCTCGATTCCGGCCGGCACGGGTAAGGCGCAGGCAACAGGGGAAGGCCATCGGCGCAGCGGGTCGATGCTGAGGGTGATGAAAAACCGTCAGTTGTTGATGATAGGCGTCATCGTATTGGCGATGGCGCTGGCGGAAGGCTCGGCCAGCGATTGGCTACCGCTATTGATGGTGGACGGGCATGGTTTCAACGCCACGTCCGGCTCGCTGATTTACGCCGGCTTTGCGCTGGCGATGACCGCCGGGCGATTTGGCGGCGGCATGTTCCAAATGCGGTTCGGGCGAGTCAATGTCGTGCGCGGCAGCGCGCTGCTGGGGGCCACGGGATTGGCGCTTATTATTTTCGCCGATAACGCGCTAGTGGCCGGCGGCGCGGTGGTGTTATGGGGACTGGGTGCCTCTCTCGGCTTTCCGCTCACGATCTCCGCCGCCGGCGACAGCGAGCAATTTGCCGCGGAGCGCGTCAGTATCGTCGCCACGCTGGGCTATGTGGCGTTTTTGGTCGGCCCGCCGCTGCTGGGTTTCCTGGGCCAGCATTTCGGCCTGCGCTCGGCGATGATCCTGGTGCTGGCGATGGTCGCGCTGGCGATCGTCCTGGCGCCGGCGATGCGGGAATCTTCGGCGCAGGCCACGGCGCGGCCATGACGGTAGATAACGGGAGACGGCAATGAAGGAGAAAGAAAAAGCGGCAGCGGGGTTACTTTACGACCCCTGCGGCTGCCCGCAGCTCAGCCAAGAGCGGCAGGCGGCAAAAGTCACGCTGTGGCAATATAATCAATGCGACCCGCGGGATGGCGCGCGGCGTCAGCGCCTGCTTAAGAGCCTGCTGGGCAGCAGCGGCGACGGTTTATGTATTGAACCGCCCTTTCACTGTGATTATGGTTACCATATTCACGTCGGCAAAAATGTCTATGCCAACGTCAATCTGGTGATCCTCGACTGCGCGCCGGTCACTCTGGGCGATAATGTCTTTATCGCGCCCAATGTCGGGATTTATACCGCAGGTCATCCGCTTGACGTGGCGCGACGCAATCAGGGATTAGAGTATGCTCTGCCGATCACTATCGGCAATAACGTATGGATAGGCGGCGGCGTGACTATCTTACCGGGCGTCACCATCGGCGATAATACGGTTATTGGCGCCGGCAGTGTGGTCACGCGGGACATACCGGCGTCGGTTCTGGCGTTCGGTTATCCCTGCCGGGTGGCGCGGCCGTTACCCTAGCAGGCCAACGGCCGTGGCCGCAAAAAATAGCGCGCGGCCGTTTAATCCGTCGTGGCCGTCCCGTCATGGCTGGCCGGCGCCAAGGCGGCCTTCGGCCGCCCCTCCGGGGCGCTGCGCCCGGGATCGACGCCGCCGCGGTCAGGATCGGCGCCGCTGAGTTCGCGCTTGGTGCCGCCGCGGTCAGGATCGGCGCCGCTGAGTTCGCGCTTGGCGCCGCCGCGGTCAGGATCGGTGCCGCTGAGCTCGCGCTTGGCGCCGCCGCGGTCAGGATCGGCGCCGCTGAGCTCGCGCTTGGCGCCGCCGCGGTCAGGATCGGCGCCGCTGAGCTCGCACTTGGCGCCGCCGCGGTCGCGACTGGTGCCCCCGCGGCGGGATAACGCGCCTTTCGCGCCGTGCTGCGGGGAAAGCGGTTCACCGCTTTCCGACTGACCGACAAATTGCCCGCCGCGCTGTATCGTCATACCGGCGCAGCGGCTGACGCCGTGCAGCTCGCCGTGCTCCAGGATGTCCAGCGTGGTGGCGCAACAGGTGCCTTCCACCTTGCCATCGATGATGATCTCGGGCGCCAGCAACTCCCCCTCCACCTGGCCGGCATGCATCACATGAATGGCCCCCTCTTTGACGCGAATATTGCCGGTAATTTTGCCCCAGATATGAATATCGCCCTCAATGTCGATATCGCCGGTGAACACGGCGCTTTTGGCAATCAGCGTCGCGCGCTGTTTTTCCACCCGCTGAGAAGCGCCCGCGGGCGCGGCGGCGGGCGCGGGCTCCGGCGGGAGCGGCGTTTGCGCAGGCATTTTTTTTCCAAACATATTCCGGTTTTCCACCCTCGTTTTGACAAAATACAGGACCAACAGACCCAGCGCGGCAGATGCTGCCGCTGCGCACAACAGCGTTCTGTCCATAAGATACGCCGCCAGCGCCAGGATCCACCCCGTCCAGGCGCCATTCAGCCACAGGCCGTCCGGGTAGCGTTGTTGTGTTTTTTTGTTCATTCCCTTTGTTTCCAGCGCCGCGCCGGAGGTCGTCATCGGGCGCTATCGCGGCAACCATAGCGGATAGCCGGCGCGGATGAAGCGGGAATAAACCTGGGTATCGAGGGGGATTTCGCCCTTTTCGCCGCGTCAGTGCAACGCGCCGGCCCCGACGCGAATATCGCTGGCGGTCATCAATGCGGTGCGGATAAGCGTTTTCACGGCATCTTGTTGCGTCGCCAGCGCCATACTGGGCGCGCCGGGATGCGCGGCCGCCATCTCCGGCAAATAAGGCAAATGGACAAAACCGCCGCGCATGGGGGCTTGCCGGCTGGCGATATAATGGCACAGGCCGTAAAAAATCGCGTTGCAGTTATAGGTGCCGGCGGTTTGGGAAACAGAAGCGGGAATGCCCTCCCGGCGCAGCGCCTGCACCATGGCTTTAATCGGCAGCGTGGTAAAATAGCCGGCAGGCCCCTCTGGAAAAACCGGCTCATCCACCGGCTGCTGGCCGGCGTTATCGGGAATACGCGCATCGACAAGATTGATCGCTACCCGCTCAAGGGTAATATCGGCGCGTCCGCCGGCCTGGCCGAGACAAAGCACCAGCGCAGGGCGCAGCGTTGCCAGCATGTGGAAGAGCGCCGGGTTAACCCGTGAGATAACGCACGGCAGTTGGCGCGCCACCAGCGTCGCGCCCGCCAACTGCTCGCCGTCAAGCCTGCGCGCAACTTCCCATGAAGGATTCAGGCTTTCGCCATCAAAAGGTTCAATACCGGTTACGAGTACCACTGACATGGTTTCTTCTCCCTTATTTAGCGTTATGGCGGGATGATAGCCAAAGCGCAGGCAATTCTTGAAATGGATAAACGCTATTCCTATTATTGATGTCATGAATCTTGCCTCCGTCGATCTTAACTTGCTGGTGGTGTTTGAGGCCCTGTATGAAACGGGGAATGTTACCCTGGCCGGTAAACGGCTCAACCGCGCGCAGCCGTCGGTAAGCAATGCGCTGGGCCGCCTGCGCCTGATGTTTCAAGACGAGCTGTTTGTTCGCACCGCCGGCGGTATGGTGCCGACCGAAAAAGCGCGGACGCTGATACCGGCCATTGTCGCCATTCTTGATCAGGTGCGCGCGACCCTGGACAGAGATAGCGTATTCGATCCCGCTCGGGCCCAGGGCCGACGTTTCACGCTGGCCGCCAGCGACTATGCCGATATCGTGCTGGTGCCCCATATTGTGCGTCGCCTGCGCCGGCTGGCGCCCGGCATCGATTTGCGCTGGTGTTCGCTGGATCGGGAGCGCATTTACGCCCAGTTGGATAACGCGCAGGTGGATATCGCCATCGGCGGCCATCTGACGCCGCCGAAACGTATGCGGGTGGTGCCACTGTATAGCGAAGACTTCGTCTGCATCGCCGATCGCGCCACGCTACCCGCCGGATCTCGGGACGCCCCTCCCGGAACGCTGGCGCTGCAAACCTATTTGCAGCGGCCCCACGCGCTGTTCGTTCCGAGCAATGACGGTTCACGGCGCGGGGTTATCGACCAGAAGCTCGCGGCCATGGGCTTAAAACGCCGCGTCGCGGCAACGTTCTCCCACATCGTCGCGCTGCCGCAGGCCGTAAGCGGCACCGACCTCATCGCCACGTTGGCCGGGCGAGTGGCTCGCCGACTGATTACCGATCCGCTGCGAATACTGGCTCTGCCGGCGGAACTGGCGGATACCGCTTTCAGCATTGATATGGTCAGCGGCCGCGGCGATAGCGCAAGCCGATGGCTAGCGCAACAACTCCTGCTGGCGGTGCGGCAAATGCAGGCTGAGGAAGACGACCAGAATTGAGCGACGGCTATATGCAAAGTTAGCCCGACACGGGCTGACGGCTAACCGATGCCGCAGCAAAGCGGCGCGCATCCTGATACACTAAGGCAATAGCGCAAGATGACATCGGCTAGAAGCCGGATGGGGATCGGATAATATGAAAGAACAGGAAAAAGCGGAAATCAAACGGCTCAGCGACCGGCTGGATGCTCTGAACCATAAAGAGCCCAACGTCATTCAGCAGGGCGATCCTGAGCAATTGGCGCAGCACCAAGAGGAAAAAGCGACGCTGGAAACGGAAATTCACCGGCTGAAAAACCTGCGCGTCGCAAAGTTGAGCAAACAGGCGCAGCAGCTACAAACGTTTTCATTCAGCCGGCCAATCAGCAAAAAAGAGCAGGCCGACATGGGCGCGCTGAAGAAAAAAGTGCGCGGTCTGGTGGTGGTGCACCCGATGACCGCCCTCGGCCGAGAAATGGGGCTGAAGGATGTCACCGGTTACGCCCGTAGCCCCTTTTAAGCGGCAGCTTTCCTCACCGGCATGACGACAGCGCAATGAACGATCTGCCTTACCTAACCGGTTATCCCGCCGACCTGGTCGAGCGCGTCCGCCGCCTGATGGCGCAGGACCGGCTCGGCCCTTGGCTTGCAAGCCAATATCCAACCTACCACGCGATTCAGACGGACAAAGCGCTGTACCAATACGTCAGCGAACTGAAACAGCGTTATCTGAAAAACACCGCCGCTCTCGCCAAGGTGTATTTCGATAATCGGCAGAATCCCGTTAAAGGAACCTTGGGTACCAACACCTTTGTCTCCCGTCCCCAGGGCGGCAAGCTTAAAAGTAAAAACGAAATCCGCATCGCCGCGTTATTTCGCGCCGCGCCAGAGGCGTTTCTCAGGATGATCGTGATACACGAGCTGGCCCATTTAAAAGAGAAGGAGCATAACAAGTCCTTTTATCAATTATGCTGCCATATGGACCCCCGCTATCATCAATGGGAATTTGATATGCGCGTCTGGCTTACCTGGCGCGAACACGCATCATCGCGCGCCGAAGGGCAATAGCGCCGCGACGGTCATGCGTGCGCCAGCCGCGCCAAAGAGAAACCCTAACCCCCCTCTTTTGCCGATCCTGATCGCGCGCGGCCGCAGCCGATGTCCGGCCCAAGGTAAGCACCAGATTACCCGAAGCCAGGCGCTTAGGGCTGAGGGAAGCAAAACCGGCACCGGGGACGGCGCCAAATGCACCCGGCGCTGCCACCGGTTCGATGATATGAAATGCGCATCGCCGCGCCCGATGACACCCGATGCTTATCACAGACCCGGTAGTATCAGACGCAAGCAACAGCGCTCATTAACTTCTGCCCCTGTTTAACGGCTACGCCAGACTTTAATTAACAGCTCCGATCAATATTCCCCGACCCAGACGTTAATCGCAGGCTGACGGCGCCTGCGCCCTGAGCAATTAATATCATCGACCTTTCTCGGAAAATTATATTATCCGCCACGACTGAGATGAAAAATGTAATTATCGCTGATGGTTCATACGTGCTGAGATTAAAGCCTATAATTGCCTGTTTGAGAAATGTACCCTGTGATACTCATTACCCTATTGTAATAAGGCCGGCGATACAGCTTGGTGTGAGATCACGCTTACATCATAGCACCCCATAATATCCCGCCGCCTTCAATCTCATATTTAAAAACGGTCAATCTCATTTATTGAGGGGGGAAAATGCCATTATCTTCGATAGCACCGTCTGCTATTGCCTATCGCCGCACACATGTCGAATCTGCATCTGAAGAGAACACAACCCTGCTCGGTATGCAAACGCGCCATGCCGGCAATATTACCCTCACTCGCGCGGCAAGCGGGTCGGGTGCCAAACAACCGGAAACGACGGCGAACGAAGCCGGGCGCAGCGAGGATGCCCCGCTCTGTAGTGCAACGATACCTTGGAAACAGGCGCTGACCGCGGCAAGAACGGTTGCGGACAACGCGCAGAATCAGCCGTTCACGCTTGCCGTCGCGGGTGCGAGCCCCCCCACCGACACCGCTGGAACGGTACGTTTCACCCCCGGCGCGGAGAATGTGGTCATGTCATCAACGGCCTTGGGGGAAGATACGGGTGAGCCCGAATTATCCCCGGTTGAACGCCGTCTGCGCAATGTTCTCCGACCGTTGCTACGCTGCATCCTTTCCGTGGGGATCCCCACCTGCGCCAGGGAGCTGGTACGCTTTGGCGTCCTCAGTGACCTGGGAGACGAATACCTTCCCGCGCTAAAAATAGCGGGATGTTGCGCCTCGCTACTGCCGTTCATTATCCAGAGCGGCGGACTGGGGCTTGATTATTTTCTTCAACGCTCGACCCCGACCAGCGTTTTAACGCGGGTGGCCGGGATGGTATTGGTGGCCTGGTCAAGTTATCAATTATGGGTCAGTGACCGTTTGACTTCCGTGGCGCCGGCACTGATTGCCGCTGAGTTTGTCTATGTCTTATCCAGGGATTTTATCCAATTCTTTTTACTGCTGGTTGATAATAATAGCGGGCCGCCAAGCGTGAGAACGACGCTGCTTGCCGCGGGCATTTACGGGATAAATCAAATTCTGGTCGATATATTGATGAGCGTGAGCGCCGCCGCTCTGGCGAATCATATCAATATCGTGGCGGCGAATGCTATCGCGCGCCCGGTGGTCAATATCCTCGGCGAGGTGGCGGATGAACTGACCTACCGCTCTCTTGGGCCCGCGAAAAGGAAGAATGGTGAGCTTGAAATTGGGATGCAGTGGCGACAGAGTGAAGAGATCACCCTCAAAACCATCGTTATAACATTTTTTACCACTCTGGCCGCACGGGCAACGTTATTTAGCTTAGCCTTTGGCTACGTCGAATTATTTGCCTCAGATGACATCACCGCGACACTTCTGATAGGCCTGATGTCCGTGGTGGGATATGTGCTTTTTATCGGCAATCACGTCCATAGCCCGGAGCCGGCCGTCGCGCCCGCGGAAGACGATCCTTCCGCCGCCGATGGAACGCTGCCGGCCGACGTTGCGCTCATGCCGCTCTGACCGCGCGGCAACACACCCGCGCGGCGAACGGCTCAGGCGCGTTAGACGCGGTAAGGGAGCGAAAAGCGCGCCCTATTCGCGCTGGGCGCCGACACTGCCGCTGATGGTCAGCCCCCGCGTTTCTCGGCCGAACGACACCAGAATCGCTATCAATATCGCCACGGTTCCCGCCACCAGCGCCATGGCCAGGCCGTAATTGTTACCGTGCGACTCGGCAACCGTGGCCTGCAGCGTGGCGTTCACCGACGCCAATAAATTCCCCAGTTGGTAGACAAATCCAGGCAGCACCGCGCGCGAGTTGGCGGGTACCAGTTCCGTAAGATAGCTGGGGATAACGCCCCAGGCGCCCTGCACCATAAACTGCATCAGAAACGCGCCGATGCCGATGGTGAGCGAGCCAGAGGAAAATGCCCATAGCGGCAGCACCGGCAATGCCAACAATGAAGCGGTGATCATGGCTTTTTTACGGCCGATGCGTTCCGATAAAGAACCAAAGGTGATCCCCCCCAGCATGGCGGCGATGTTATAGCCGATGGCGATAAGGCTGACGGTATGGGGATCAAAACCGTGTTGTACCTTCAAAAAGGTGGGATACAGGTCCTGCGTACCGTGGCTGAAAAAGTTGAAGCAGGCCATCAATACCACCAGGTAGACGCAAAGCTTCCAGTGCGTGCGGATCACCGGCAACAGCGCCACGCTCTCTTTGCGCTCCCGAGCCGCCAGCCACACCGGCGATTCCGGCACCTTGAAATAGATAAACGGCAGCAGCAGCACCGGCAGCGCCCCGATAAGAAACATACCGCGCCAGCCGACCAGCGCATAAAACAGTCCATAGATAATCGATGCCAGTAAATAGCCGCCCGGGTAACCCGCCTGGAAAATACCGGACATCAGCCCGCGCGAACGGTCGGGGATGGTTTCCATGGCAAGGGAGGATGCAACGCCCCAGATACCGCCCATCGCGATGCCGTAGATTACCCTGAAGGCGATAAACAGCCCCAGCGTGGGCGACCAGGCCGAGAGCAGCTCAAATAATGAAAACATCAGGACATTGACCATTAATATCGGCCGGCGGCCGAATTTCTCCGCCAAACGTCCGAATAGCAGCGCCCCGATGGGCCGCACCGCCAACGTCAGCATAATGGAAATGGAAACATTGGCGATATCGGTATGAAACCAGCCAGCGAGGTCGCTGAGTACAAACACCAGAATAAAGAAATCAAAGGCATCCAGCATCCAGCAGGCAAAGCAGGCGAACGCCACATTGCGCTGGGTCGCGGTCCAATTGAACATAGATGTGATCCTGTGGTTCTGTAAGTAGGGTACCGGTAACGAGGCGCAGCACTATAGAGAGGCGCGATTGGCAGGACGAGAGCGGCACGCTCCAAGTGTCCGGTCGTGGAACCGGTGCTGATGTCATGTTTTGGCAGTGTTATCTATTTGTTTATAACATGTAATTATTAGTCAGCTAGGTGAAAGTTGTTTCAAAGCGATGCAAAGGGTAAATCTCCATGTCCCGCGTAGGGCTATCCCGCCGGCGCGGACAGTCGTTACAGGCGGATAATGAGATCGACGTCGGAAACAAAGAGGGGGTACGACAAGGCATACGACACCCACGGTAGGGCGCAGGTTAGCTAGGGTGGGAGTGGCGTTCCCGGCGGCAGGTTGTGCTAAGCATCAACAGGCCGCCGGGCAGAAGGCGGGCTTTGACCGGCAAGCCGTTTGCCGGAAGTCAACGGCAGGAGCGCGACGGCGGCCGACATCGCCCAATAGGGGCAACGGTAGACGCGGGCGCGCCCGAGGGGTTAACGGGGGGCATTGCCCACCGCGCGGATCAAATGATAGCGTTTCCTCCCGTTACCGCCACGTTGGCGCCGGAAATGTAGCTGGCTTCCTCGCTGGCCAGCATTACGTAGACCGGCGCAAGCTCCGCCGGCTGCCCTGCGCGTTTCATCGGGGTTTCGCCGCCAAACTGCTTTACCTGATCCACCGGCATCGAGGCGGGAATCAAGGGTGTCCAGATGGGGCCGGGCGCCACGGAATTGCAGCGGATGCCCTTCTCCGCCAGCGCCGTCGCCAGACTACCGGTGAAACCGACGATGGCCGCCTTGGTGGTGGTATAGGCGACAAACATCGCTTTCGGCCTGTCGGCATTGATTGATGCGGTATTGATAATGGCGCTGCCTTTTGGCATGTGCGCCAGCGCCGCTTTGGTAATATGGAACATGGCGTAAACATTGGTTTTCATGGTGCGGTCAAACTCGTCGTCGGTAATGTCCTCGACGGCTTCACGCAGCTGCTGGAAAGCGGCGTTATTGACTAAAATATCGATACGGCCGAAAGATTGCACCGCCTGACGAACGATTTCCCGGCAATGCGCCGCATCGGTAATATCCCCCGCCACCAGCACCGCCTGCTGACCCGCCTCTTGCACCAAACGGGCCGTATCCTGCGCATCCTCATGCTCATCTAAATAAGCGATCACGACATCGGCTCCCTCGCGGGCATAGGCGATGGCGACCGCGCGGCCAATACCGGAGTCGCCGCCGGTGATGATGGCTTTTTTGCCCGCCAGCCGTCCCGAGCCGCGGTAATGATCTTCGCCATGATCCGGGCGCGGATCCATCGCTAAAAAAGAGCCGGGGAGAGACTGTTTTTGCTCCGGCAGTGGAGGAAAGGGATATTCAGACGACATGGGGCGCCTCCTTCAATCAACAAATAGTTAATTAACTAATTAATCAAATAATGTTTGGCACATCGCTAAGCGTAGTTGAAAAAATGGCGCGGCGAGGGCCCAAAAGGGGCAGGAACAGTGAAGGGGGGTTTACTACCTATTGCCATTGGCGTAGGCCGGTTGATAGCCGCATCGGCGCAACGTCATGGCTGAACCGCGCCGAAGCAGGCTGACGTTCAGCTCGGTTTCTTACCTGGTGGCGGCGTCGGCTGCCCCTCGCGCCGACTTTCTTGCGCCGCATCTTTTGCAGCTTGCGCCAGCGCGTCACGTTGTTGCTCCGTCAATTGCTCGCTTGCTTCATGCAGCTTGGCCAATCCTTCATCGATCGTCGTTTCTTCAGGCTTTTTTTTCGTCATCATAGGCCCCGATTAGCAAAAGAAAAGAAAGCGTCTGGCGCCCTGCACTGTCGGCGACGGGCGCGTTGCAGCCGGCTAGACGCTACCGCTAACGTCGCTGCCGTGCAGGCGGCCGGCGACATGACTGCCGTGCGCCGCAGTCGGCTCCCGCGCTGGCGGCGCTTGATGATCAAGCTCATGCAAAATGCCGCAATGGCGCGTCGCGCGCGCGGCATCGCAGCGCCCGCGCAGATCGTTAAGCTCCGCTTCAAGCGCCTGCAGCTCCACCATGCGGGTGCGGACATGTTCCAGATGCGCCTGAATCAAGCCATCGATGGCGCTACAGCCGGCGTCGGGCTGACTGCGTGCCGCGAGCAGTTCGCGGATTTCGTCATGGGTCATCTCCAGCGAGCGGCAACGCCGGATAAACACCAGTTGCTCCAGGTGGCGCTTGTCGTAGTGGCGGTAATTGTTGTTTTGATCGCGTATTGCCGCCGGCAGCAGCTGCTCGCGCTCGTAATAACGCACCGTCTCCACGGGACAGGCGGCCAGACGGGCCAATTCACCGATTTTCATCCAGGTCTCCCCAATAATCTATTGACCCTATAGTAGCTTCAGGGTGTTGAATTGACAACTTACGACAAGCCATCGGGAGATTGCCACTATGAACGGCAAGGAGAAATTACCCTATCGCGCCGCGACAATCACTAAGGCCCATCCCCTGGATGCCGACGACGCCTGCTGCGGATCGCACCCGCTGAACGCCGGCGAAATTCGCACCGCGCCCGCGAATGGCGCACGGCCCGTCGGTGACGCCTGCTGCGGCTCGTGCACGCCGGAGGCCGGCGACACCCGCACCGCGCCCGCGAACGCCACAGCGCCCCTCGCGGCATCGCAGGCGGTGAACGGTGCCATACGCACGCCGATCCGCATCATGCAGATGGACTGCCCTACCGAAGAAGGGATGATCCGCAAGAAATTAGCGGCAATGCCCGCGGTAACGGCGATGGACTTTAATTTGATGCAGCGGGTACTGACGGTGGTCCACAGTCCGGACAGCCTGGACGGTATACTCACGGCAATACGGTCGCTGGGGTTTACCCCGGAGGTCGCGGCGGGCGACGCGCCGCTCGCGGATGCCGTCGTGCCGCGTCAACGCCGCTGGCCGCTGGTGCTGGCCGCTTTCGCCGCCTTCGCCTCGGAAATCTGCCATTGGCTATCGCTGCCGGGCGGGACCAGCGCCGCCCTGGCGTTGCTGGCGGTCGTCGCCTGCGGCTTGACGACCTATAAAAAAGGCTGGCTGGCCCTGCGGCAGGGGACGATGAATATTAACGCGTTGATGAGCATCGCCGTCACCGGTGCGCTGTTGCTCGGACAATGGCCAGAGGCGGCGATGGTGATGGTGTTGTTTACCCTCGCCGAGCTGATCGAAGCCCGTTCTCTCGATCGCGCCCGCAACGCCATTGGCGGGTTGTTGCAAAGCGTGCCGGCGACCGCTAGCCTGCAACAGGCGGACGGAAGCTGGCAAGAGGTAGACGTCGGCACGGTGACGGTCGGAAGCCTGTTGCGGGTCAAACCCGGTCAGCGCGTCGCCCTCGACGGGTGGGTTGAACAGGGGCAGTCCACGGTGGACCAGGCATCGATCACCGGTGAAAGCCTGCCGGTGGAAAAACGCCCGGGGGATGCGGTCTTTGCCGGTACGCTCAATCAGGCCGGTTCATTTTGCTACCGGGTTAGCGCCGCCTCCGACGACACCACCCTCGCCCGTATCATCCACGCCGTCAGCGAAGCGCAGGGAAACCGGGCGCCGACACAACGCTTTGTCGACCGCTTCGCCCGTATCTACACGCCACTGGTCCTGGTCATGGCGCTGTTGGTGGCGCTTTTACCGCCCCTATTGTTAGGCGGCGGCTGGTATGCGTGGATCTACAAAGCGCTGGTGATGCTGGTGATCGCCTGCCCGTGCGCGCTGGTGATTTCCACGCCGGTCACCATCGTCAGCGGTTTGGCCGCCGCGGCACGCCAGGGAATTTTGATTAAGGGCGGCGTCTATCTGGAAAAAGGACGGCGCCTGCGTTGGCTGGCCCTCGATAAAACCGGCACCCTGACGCACGGTAAACCCGTGCTGACCGATAGCCTGACCTTCGACGCCCGGGATATCAAGGCGCTTTATCCGTTGGCGTCCGGGCTGGCTTCGCGCTCCGACCATCCCGTATCGCAGGCCGTTGCCCAGGCGGCGGACATAGCCGGAACGCCGCCCGCCTTGGTATCCGACTTCACCGCCCTGCCCGGTCGCGGCATTACCGGCGTCATAGCGGGCGGCCAGTGGTACCTTGGCAACCGGCGGTTGGCCGATGAACTGGGGCTTGCCACCGATGAGCTTGCGCCGCGCGCCGCCGCGCTGGAACAGCAGGGCAAAACCCTCGTGATGCTGATGGGCGAAGGGCGCGTGCAGGCATTGTTTGCGGTGGCGGATACGCTGAAATCCCACAGCCGCGACGCCATCACGCAGTTGCATCAGCTTGGCGTCAATACCCTGATGCTCAGCGGCGATAATACACCCACCGCTAAAGCTATCGCGGCGCAGGCGGATATCGACGAGGCGTATGGCGACCTGCTGCCGGCAGATAAACTGCAAAAGATAACTCAGTTGGCAGACCGGGGCACGGTCGGCATGGTTGGCGATGGCATCAATGATGCGCCGGCGCTGGCGCGGGCGGATATTGGTTTCGCCATGGGTGCGCTGGGCAGCGATACCGCCATTGAGACCGCGGATGTCGCCTTGATGGATGATGATTTGCGCAAGGTGGCGCGTTTTATCCAGCTGTCGCACGCCACCCACCGCATTCTGCGGCAAAATATTGCCCTGGCGCTGGGTATTAAGGCGCTGTTTTTGCTCCTCACGCTGGCGGGGGCAGGGACGATGTGGATGGCGGTATTCGCCGATGTCGGCACCAGCCTACTGGTGGTCGCCAATGGCCTGCGTTTACTGCGCCAGACGCCGCGCGAGCGGCAAACGACGTCCGCGGCGCCCGCGCGCGGCAACGTCGCAGGGCAGCCGCTGCGTTAAGCCATTATCCACGGCGGCTGGACAGCCGCCGCATTTAAGCCTGCGCCACGTCAGCCGCGGTATTTAGCCGTGACCGCAATGCGGTAGGAGCGCCGGCTTTAGCGCCGTACCGCGCGGTCAGCAACATTCATCCACAGTTCCCTGGCGTGCCGACGCGGCAGGGCCGGGCAAGCCGGTCTAGACTTGGGGTAGACGTTCCACATAGCCATCCTTTGGAGGAATAGCGCCGATGGACACCCCAGCCACGCGGTCCCAGACCGCCGTTTCACCCCAAGAACTACACCTGATGGACCGCTACTGGTCTGCGGCCAACTACCTCTCGGTCGGACAAATTTATTTGTTGGACAATCCATTGTTGCGCCAGGCGCTGGCGCCCGTGCATATCAAGCCCCGGCTGCTTGGCCATTGGGGTACCACGCCGGGATTGAATTTCGTCTATGTCCACCTTAATCGCATCATCCGCGCGCGCGATGCCAATGTGATTTATATCTGCGGCCCCGGTCACGGCGGGCCGGGCATGGTGGCCAATACCTGGCTGGAGGGGACTTACAGCGAGATCTATCCAGCGGTACCGCAGAACGAAGACGGTATGCGCCAGCTGTTTCGTCAATTTTCTTTCCCGGGGGGTATCCCAAGCCATGCGGCGGCGGAAACGCCGGGCTCGATCAATGAAGGGGGAGAGCTGGGCTATTCCCTGGTACACGCCTATGGCGCGGTGTTCGATAACCCCGATCTGATTGCCGCCTGCGTTATCGGCGACGGCGAGGCGGAAACCGGCCCGCTGGCCGCCAGTTGGCACGGCAACAAATTCATCAATCCGGCGCGCGATGGTGCGGTGCTGCCGATCCTGCATCTTAACGGCTATAAAATCGCTAATCCGACCCTACTGGCACGCTGTAGCGACGACGATCTCAACCGGCTGTTCAGCGGTTACGGCTATCAGCCTATTTTTGTCGCCGGAGATGAGCCGATGCCCATGCATGAAAAGATGGCCGCCGCGCTGGATAAAGCGTTTGATATTATCCAGGAAATTCAGAAGACGGCCCGCCAGGGCAGCGCGCCGCAGGGCGTTCCCCATTGGCCGCTTATCCTCCTGCGCAGCCCCAAAGGCTGGACCGGTCCGAAAGAGGTGGACGGGAAAAAGACCGAAGGTTTCTGGCGGGCCCATCAGGTGCCGGTTGCAGGCTGTCGCGACGATGACGGTCATCGGCAAATTCTGGCGCAATGGCTGCAAAGCTATCAACCCGAAACCTTGTTCGACAGCGATGGCCGGCTGCGGCCGGAGCTACAGCAGTTGGCTCCAGAGGGTAACCGCCGCATGGGCGCCAATCCCCATGCCAACGGCGGCCTGCTGCGCCGAGAATTGATTGTGCCGCCAATCGCCGATTATGAGGTCGCCATCCCCCGCCGCGGCGAAACACAGGCCCAATCCACCGCCGTGTTTGGCGACTATTTGCGGGACGTGTTCACGCTTAACGCTGAACGCCGCCACTTTCGTCTATTCGGTCCGGACGAGACCGCCTCAAACCGCCTCAGCAGCGTCTTTGACGCCACCGACCGCGTGTGGATGGAGAAAATCGAGTCCTTTGACGAGTCGCTGTCGCAAGAGGGACGGGTGATGGAGGTTCTCAGCGAGCATCTTTGTCAGGGCTGGCTGGAGGGCTACTTGCTCACCGGCCGCCATGGCCTGTTCACCTGTTACGAAGCCTTCATCCATATCGTTGATTCCATGTTCAACCAACATGCCAAATGGCTGAAGGTTGCGCGCGGCCTGCCCTGGCGCAAGCCGGTATCGTCCCTTAACTATTTGCTCTCCTCCCATGTGTGGCGTCAGGATCATAACGGCTACAGCCATCAGGATCCGGGGTTTCTCGATCTGGTCGCCAATAAAAAAGCGGATATCGTGCGTATTTATCTGCCGCCGGACGCCAATACCCTGCTGTGGGTCGGCGATCACTGTCTGAATACCTTTGATCGGATCAATGTTATCGTCGCCGGCAAGCAACCGGCGCCACAATGGCTCACGCGGGAGGAGGCCGCGGCGCACTGCAAGGCCGGCCTGGGTATTTGGCCGTGGGCGGGCAATGAAAACGGCAGCGATGGGCCGGACGTTGTGATGGCCTGCGCCGGCGACGTGCCGACCATGGAAACCCTGGCGGCGGTGGATCTGCTGCGTCAAGCATTGCCCAGCCTTATCATCCGCGTCGTCAACGTGGTGGATTTACTGGGTCTGCAATCGAAACAGCAGCATCCCCACGGCCACACCGACGCCTTTTTCGATGACATTTTTACGCCGGATCGCCCGGTGATCTTCGCCTATCACGGTTATCCCTATCTGATTCATCGCCTGACCTATAAGCGCCAAAATCATGCCAATTTCCACGTGCGCGGTTTCATGGAAGAAGGGACCACCACGACGCCGTTCGACATGACGGTGCTCAACGAAGTCGATCGCTTCCATTTGGCGATAGAGGCCATTGAGCGGGTGCCGGGGTTGCATCAAACGCCGGCGGCGGCGGCGGCGCTCGCGCTATTTCGCCGCAAGCTTGATGAGCACTATCACTATGTGCGCGCCCACGGCGACGATTTGCCGGAAGTCCGCGACTGGCGCTGGCAGGCGAGAAGCTGACTCAGCGGGGGCGGCCGCCAAATCGTCGGCACGCGTCAACGCGCTACAACAGCCATTCGATGGGCAGGCGGGAGACCACGGCGATCATCTTGCGCTTGAGCCACCCGGTGCCCGGCTCGTGGTAGTGGCGCACTTCGCGGCCGTCTTTGCGCTCAAGCCAGCACAGCCGTCCCGCCTCATCCAGCGTAACCGCATAGGCGCTGTCCGGCACCTCCTCATCGAAGGCGCGATCGACGGCCTGCGCCAGCACGGGGTCATCAATGACGAACCCCATCTCCGTGTTCAGCCGCGCCGAGCGTGGGTCAAAATTAAATGACCCGACAAAGACCTGCTGGTCGTCCAGGGCAAAGGTTTTCGCATGCAGACTCGAGCCGGAGCTGCCGAACGGCCCGGCGTTGCGCCGCCGCACGTCGGCATGCTGCCGGCGCATTTCATACAATATCACCCCGGCTTCAAGCAACGCCCGCCGGCGTCGGGCGTAGCCTGCATGCACCGCCGCGACATCGGTGGCTTCCAGCGCGTTGGTCAGCACCCGTACCTGAACGCCCTGACGAACCATCGCCGCAAACAAACTCACGCCGGCGCCGGTGGGCACAAAATAGGGCGAAACCAAATCAAGGCGGCGCACCGGGTTGCCCATGACCTGTTTTAGCCGGTAAATCATCAATTCCTGCGAGGCCAGCTCCCGCCGTCCCTTATCGGGATCGTCGCTCACCATGGTGACCGTGCTCCAACGCATCGGCAGCGTATCGTCGGCCAGCTGATTGAATATCGCACAGTCCGCCAGCCCCTGTAGATAGCGGCGGGCCTGCGGCGCCTGCGCGGCAAGAGTCGCCCGCTCCACTTCAAACCGCAGCGCTTTCAGGCTGCCGCTGGGCAATACGCGGTCCAGCGCCACCGCCGAGGCGCAGGACCAATAGCGATCGAAATCCCGCGACACGTCCGGCACCACCGCGCCCACCGCCAGGACATCCATATCGGTGAAATGGATACCGCTGGTAGCGCCGAAGTATTCGTCGCCGATGTTGCGGCCGCCGACGATAGTCGCCTGATTATCGGCGGTCATGGATTTGTTGTGCATCCGACGGTTGGCGCGGCGGAAATGGGTCAAATACCCCAGAAGTTTCGGCCGTCGCACGACGAATGGGTTAAACAGACGGATTTCGATGCGTGGATGGGCATCATAGGCGGCCAATATACCGTCCAACCCGGCGGTACCGTTGTCGTCAAGCAAAAGCCGTACGCGTACCCCGCGTTCCGCCGCCTGGTAAAGCGCATGCATCAGCAGGGTACCGGTGATGTCGCCGTTCCAGATATAGTACTGCACATCCAGGGTGCGTTCGGCGGTCGCGGCCATCAGCAGCCGGGCAACGAACGCGCCCTCGGCGTCTTGCAGCGCAAGGATCCCGCTTTGACCGGGATGACCGGCATAGCGCGGCGTTAACAGCTGCCCCAGTCGGGTATCGGCGGTCTGCTCCGGCGCCGGCGCCAAAGACGGCTGCGGCGGGCGAAAAGCGCCCCGCCGGCCGAAGGAAAGCAGCAGACGATGCAGCGCGCGGCCGCCAGGCCTGCGCCGGCCCGCCGTCGTTCGCCGCAAAGCGGTGGCGCCGATAGGATTTTCGCCGCGGCTCATGCTGCCCCCCCGGCAGTAAAACAGAGCATGCCACGACGGCTAAGAGGGTACCGGCTCGGTGCTGCATAATAACGAAAACCCAAACAACGCTCGCCGCACATCAAAGCTGGCATCATGCTGTCGTTATCCTGAAAAAGTTATTAACTCAACTATAGCATAATGCATCAAGCGCAACGCGGGACTACGACCGTACACCTGTCCGCAATAGTTCGCCAAAGGCCGACGCCGGTACCGGTTGGCCAAATAAAAACCCCTGCGCTTCCCGACAGCCCTTACGGCGCAGCATCTCCGCCTGCTCCAGCGTTTCCACGCCTTCGGCGATAACCCCCAGTTTGAAGCTGCTGCCGAGGTAAAGGATGGCGCGCACAATGGCGGCATCGGGGGCGGAATCGCACATGGCGCGGACGAACGTTTGGTCTACCTTCAACCGCGTCACCGGATAATCCTTCAGCATACTCAGCGAGGCGTAACCGGTCCCATAATCGTCGAAGGCGATACCGACACCTTCGCTACGCAGCTCTTTAAGCGGCCGCAGCATATTTTCGTCGTAGCGCAGAATAATGTTTTCGGTAATTTCCAGCTCCAGCGCGTCGGCGTCGAGACCGGTTTCCGCCAAAATGCCATGAACCTGATGCGCCAGGGCGCCGGTGCGAAACTGCACATTGAACAAATTCACGCCGACACGAAAATCCGTCGCCCCCTGGCGGCGCCAATCGGCGGCCTGTCGACAAGCGGTACGGATGACCCACTCCCCTACCCGCTCCGCCCAGGGCCCGGCATCCAGCGCCGGTAAAAACGCCGCCGGACCGAGCACCCCCTTCTCCGGGTGATGCCAGCGCAGCAGCGCCTCCGCGCCGATGATCGCGTTGTCGGCCAGCCGCACCTGCGGCTGGTAATACAGCTCGAACTCCCCCTGCTGGTAGGCGCGCGCCAGTTGCGACTGATAAGATCGTCTGGACTGGGAAAGCGCCCGTAACGCGGGGGTAAAGAACCGCCGGCAGTGCCGGCCTTCGGCCTTGGCCTGATACAGCGCCAGATCGGCGCTGGTGAGCAATTCCTGCATCGTCGCGCCGTGCAGGGGAAACAGCACAATGCCGATACTGGCGCTGATCGTCACCACCTGGCCGTCAACGGTGGTCGTGTGCGAGATGTCATCAATAATCTGGTCGGCTATCTCTCCCGCCCGGCGGGCGTCATCCAACCCCGGCAGCAGCAGCGCAAACTCATCGCCGCCCATGCGCGCCACGGTATCGCCCGAACGTACCGCCGCCTGAAGTTTCAGCGCTACCGCCACCAATAGCGCATCGCCGCCGTCGTGACCCAGGCTATCGTTAACATCCTTAAAACCATCTAGATCCACCAGCATAATGATGGCGGCTTTTTCATCCCGCAGCGCCTGTTCGAGGCTGGAAGACAGTTGCGTCCGGTTTGCCAGGCCGGTCAGATAGTCCATATGCGCCAGGCGGAACAGACGCTCTTCATTCTGCCGCCGTTCGGTAATATCACGCAGAATGGCGCCAAAGCTAACGTCATGGCCCTCCATCCATAACGAAACGGACAATTCTACCGGGATCAGGCGATCGCCGGCGGCGCGCACCGAGAGCTCAAGCGTTCCCCCTTCGCTGTGCGCTTCCTGTCGCGCGGCCAGCTGCGTCAGGCTGGCCACCACCGCATTCGGCAACAGCATGGCGAGGGGACGGCCCAAGATTTGCTGCCGCGTATAGCCGAACAGCTTGACGGCGGCATTGTTCCAAAAAGTGATATGCGTTTGATGATCCACGCAGATGATTGCGTCGGGCGAGGTGCGGGCGATGTTTTCAAAACGGTTCTTACTGGCCGCGCGCGCCAGTTCCAGGCGGCGCATCTCCAACTTATCCATGACCAGCGCCGCCAGATCGCGCAGATTGCGGCGATCGCTTTCGCTCAACCCCACGCGCGGCGTGCGGTCGATAATGCATAACGTGCCGAGCGCGTAACCGGTCTGGCTGCGCAGCGGCATGCCGGCGTAAAAGCGGACATGCGGATCGCCCGTGACCAGCGGATTATCGGCAAAGCGGGTATCTTGCCGGGCATCCGGGATCACCATCATGTCCTGCTGGCGAATGGCGTGGGCACAAAAAGAGAGCTCGCGCCCCGTCTCGCACACGCTCACGCCGACGCTGGCGGCGAACAGTTGCCGGTCCGCCTCTAAGAGCGAAATCAATACGATCGGCACATTGAAGATATTGGCCGTGAGATGAATGATACGATCCAGGCTGGTTTCCGTCAGGGCGGAATGAACGCCATATTCTTCCAGGATGGCAAGGCGATGCTGCTCCTCCGGGTCTAGCGGGGATTGACTCATGGTTGCCTCTCACAATGCTTCGCTGCCATAGCGCCTTTGTCCACCGTCTCTTCCCTGGCGCCGTTAGCCCGACGCCGTGAGACGCTCTCTCCCTTTACACCCGCGCGCCTCGGGTAGCCACCGAAGGGGCCGGATTCACAGACTGACTATTGCCGCCCGCCCATCGCCCAAGTCACACGAGCAACAGATTGCTGTGGTTACAATTCAGTATAGCCAACGCCGGCGCGGGCGGGGTTTCGTTCGCGCCGGCACGGCCGGCGGAATAACAAACCTCGCTTTTCCCCGCCGTGGCTATAGGCAGTTGGCGCAACACATGGTATTTTTAGTTAGATATCTAACTAATAAATCATGACCTGCTTGAGTGAAATCGCACAACGCACATTTTCCGCGGCTGCTGCACCGTACCGCCCACGCCTGGCGTCTCGCCATCGATAACCGGCTTAAAGAGACCGGCCTGAGCCGCGCCAGCTGGGTCGCGGTGTCCGCTATCGCCGACGCCGAGCAAACGCAGCCCTGGACCCAGAAACAGCTGGCGGCGTTTTTGGGCCTGGAAACCGCCAGTCTGGTGCCGTTGCTTCACCGTTTGGAACAGCAAAACCTGATCCGGCGCGAAACGCCCGCCGCCGATAAGCGCCAAAAACTGCTGCTCACCACCCCGCAGGGCAAGGCCCTGTACCGTCAGGTGAAAATCGAGGCCGACGCGCTGCGAAATGAACTATTATCCTATGTAAGCGAGCCGGATCTCGACACCACCTGGCGGGTCTTGGATACCTTATTACAGGCAGCGGAGGCCAAACAGCGATGAAAAGCGATCCCTACGCCCCGCGGCAATGGCTGCCCCATGAAAAGCCTACCCTGCCCGGCTCGCCTTCAACGCCGCTGCACCCCTGGCACCGGCGCATCGCTTATGGCCTGGTGGGGGTGCTGGTATCGCTGACCGGCGGTCTGGGAAACGCGCTGGTCACCGCCAATCTCACCAACCTGCAGGGTTCATTCGGCGCCTATTCCAACGAAATCGCCTGGCTGCCGGCGGTATACCTGATGACCAATGTCTCGATTAATCTGCTGCTGGTGAAATTCCGCCAGCAGTACGGTTTGCGGGTATTTACGGAAGCGTTTCTGGTGCTGTATGTGCTGGTGACCTTTTTCCATTTGTTCGTCAATGATCTCAGCACCGCGATGATGGTCCGCGCCGCGCACGGCATGGTAGGCGCGGCGCTCAGTTCACTGTCCATCTATTATCAGATCCAGGCGTTTCCGGCCAAGCACCGGCTCAAAGCGTTAACGGTCGGGATCGGTATCGCACAGATGGCCACGCCGCTGGCGCGGCTGTTCTCATCAGAGTTGCTGGCGCTGAACGAATGGCGCGGTCTGTATCTGTTTGAGCTGGGCCTGGCGCTGGTGTCGCTGGCCGGCGTATTACTGATGAAACTGCCGCCCAGCGACCGGATAAAAGTTTTCGAGAAGCTGGATTTTCTCACCTTCATGCTGATGGCCCCCGGTATGGCGCTGCTGTGCGGCGTCCTTTCTCTGGGGAAAATAGACTGGTGGCGTGAGGCGCCCTGGATAGGCTGGTCGCTGGCCGCCTCAATGGTGCTTATCGTCAGCGCGCTGGTGGTGGAACACCACCGCCGCAACCCGCTGCTCAACACCCGCTGGCTCAGCAGCGGCGCGATCATTCGCCTTGGGCTTATCATGATTTTGATGCGGATTGTCTTGTCGGAGCAAAACACCGGCGCCATCGGCTACCTGCAGCAAATCGGCCTGCTCAATGACCAGATGCGCGGGCTATCGGTCGCCATCCTGCTCGGCATGATAGCGGGGGTATTTTGCAGCGCCCTGACCGTCAACCCGAAAAAATTGCCGCAGCCAATCATTATCTCCCTGGCGCTAATGATGTTTGCCTCGCTGATGGATGCTCACTCCAATAGTCTGACCCGGCCGGAAAATTTCTATTTCAGCCAGTTTCTGCTCGGCTTCGGCGGCGCCTTTTTTCTGGCGCCGGCCTTGCTGGCGGGCATCGGCGGCGTCGTGGCCGAGCCGCGCAATCTGGTCAGTTTCTCGGTACTGTTCGGTATGAGCCAGAATATCGGCGGCCTGTTGGGCGCCGCGTGGCTGGGGACGTTCCAGGTGGTACGCGAGAAATTTCATTCCAGCCAGTTGACCGAGCAGTTAACCCTGGCGAATCCGCTGGTCGCGGAGCGGGTCAACAGCTATACCGCCGCCTACGGTGGCGTGCTCAACGACGGTTATCTGCAAAGCGTACAAGGGTTATCGCAGCTCCAGAGCATCGCCAGCCGCGAGGCGAATACGTTGGCCTACAACGATGTTTACCTGTTGACCGCGGCGATCGCGCTGGTGACGTTGGTGTGGATTTTGTGGCGTTTGCTGTGGCTGCGCATCCAAGCGCGCCGCGCACAGCGGCAAGCGGCGGCGATGGCGGCAAGACAAACGGCAGCGGCGGCGACGGCCGTCATTGCGTCGGAGGGGCAATGAGTCAGCAGGGTGATAATCCGGCGGCGGCGCCGGAAAAAGAAAAAAGCAGTAATGCGCGCATTTTAACCATTATGATTTCGGCGGCGATTGCGCTCGTGGGGGTATTGGTGATCCTTTACGCCTGGCAATTGCCCCCCTTCACCCGCCAGGTGCAGTCTACCGACAACGCCTATGTGCGGGGCCAGGTCACGGTCATCAGCCCTCAGCTCAGCGGTTACATTACCGAGGTGCGGGTGCAGGATTTTGCCTGGGTCCGGCGGGATGAAGTATTGATGGTTATCGATCAGCGGATTTATCGTCAACGGGTACACCAGGCGCAGGCGCAGTTATTGATGAAGCGCGCGGCGCTGGATAATAACGTTCAACAGCGCCGCAGCGCGCAGGCATCGGTGGAGCAGTACCAGGCCGAGGTAATCAATGCCGAGGCGCAGGCGCGCAAGGCGAAGCTGGATTTGCAACGCGTGGAGAATTTGGTCGCCGACGGTTCGCTGTCGATACGCGAACGGGATGCTTCGCGCGCCAGCGCCAGCCAGGCGGTTGCCAATATCGCCCAGGCCAAAGCCTCGTTGGAAAAAGCAAAACAGGATCTGCAAACGGTGATCGTCAACCGCGCCTCGCTGGCGGCAGATGTCGCTAACGCGCAGGCGGCGCTGGAGCTGACGCAAATCGACCTGGCCAATACCCGTATCGTCGCGCCGCGCGACGGTCAACTGGGGCAAATTTCGGTGCGCCAGGGGGCCTATGTCAGCGCCGGTACGCATTTGACCTCGCTGGTGCCGGAGCAAATGTGGATCATCGCCAATATGAAAGAGACGCAGATGGCCGGGATCCGGCTGGGACAGCGGGCAAGCTTCAGCGTGGATGCGCTCGACCATGCGACCTTCAGCGGCGTAGTGGAGAGCATTTCGCCGGCCACCGGTTCCGAGTTCAGCGCCATCTCGTCCGACAACGCGACCGGTAACTTCGTCAAAATCGCCCAGCGCATCCCGGTGCGTCTGCGCATTGATCATGATAATGCGCTATACCGGCGCCTGCGTCCCGGGATGTCGGTGGAGGTCAATATCGATACCGGCAGCACGCCGGCCGACCCCGTCGGCTCATCGGCTATTCCCGGCGCGGCTCAGGGAGTGAATCGCTGATGGCTAACCGGTTTCAACGCCGCCGGCCCATCGGCGCCGTCTGCCGCCAGAAGGAATTGGCGCCTCAACCGACCGCGCGCGGCAAGGGCCGGCGCTGGCTTGTCGGCCTCTCCCGGCGTGGACCGGCGCAGAAATGCCCCGCACGCCGCCGCACCGCCGGTCTCGCGCTGGTGTGCCTGCTGCTGACCGCCTGCGGCGCACCCCGCGAGCCCGTCGCGCCGTCGCGGCTGATGATCCCGCCCGCCTGGCGCAATACCGTCGGCCCCGGCGCGCCGGTAGAGGCCAACTGGTGGCACGCGTTCGGCGATCCGGCGCTAAGCGCGCTGGTGGAGCAGGCGCTGCGCTATAACACCGACATCCTCACCGCCCGGGCGCGGGTGGAGGAATACCGCGCCCGCCTGCGCGCGACGGAGGGTGACAGGCTGCCGACGCTGGATGCCCAGATCAACGGCAGCCGCGCGCGCACGCTTTCCTCGGTGACCGGCTTGCCTATCCACAGCACCGTTTATCAAGGTGCGCTCCAGGCGAACTACAATGTCGACCTGTGGGGCGCGCAGCGCGACAGCGCCGCGGCGGCACGCGCGACGCTGGAGGCGCAGCAGGCGGCAGCGGCCGCGGCAATGCTGACCGTTGCCTCCTCCGTTGCTTCGGGTTATTTCAGCCTGCGCTCGCTGGATGAACAGCTGGCGCTGACCCGGGCGACGCTGCAAACGCGGCAGAATTCGCTCAATCTGGCGCGCCGTCAATTTGAAACCGGCTACTCCTCACGGTTGGAACTGGCGCAATCGCAGGCGGAATACCAGGCCGCCCGCGCGCAGATCCCGCAACTGTCGCATCAGATCACCGAGCAGGAAAACGCGCTGCGCATCCTGGTTGGCAGTAACCCTGGGAGCATCGCCCGCGGCGCCGATCTGCACCATATCACCCCGCTGCCGCTGCCTTCGGTACTGCCGTCGGAGCTGATGCGCCGCCGGCCCGATATCGTCCAGGCGGAACGCCAGCTCATTGCCGCTGACGCCTCGCTGTCCGCCGCCCGCGCCAATTTACTGCCGTCGATTAATCTGACCGCTACCGGCACGTTGCAGGATGACGCGCTGGCGAAACTGATTGATAATCCTTTTCGTCTGTGGAGCGTCGGCGGCAGTATTCTGGCGCCGTTGTTTAACCGCGAAGCGCTGAACGCCCAGGTGGACATTGCCGCCGCCGCGCGCAATCAAGCGTTGTACAATTACGAGAAAACGGTACGCAACGCCTTTGGCGAAGTGAACAACAGTCTGGATAGCATCCTGCGGCTGCGCGAGCAGCTTGTGGAAACCCGCACGCAGCAGGAGGTGGTGCAGGAGCAATTACGTATCGCGCATAACCGCTACGCCAACGGCTATGCGTCCTATTTGGAAGAGCTAGACGCGCAGCGCACGCTCTATGCCACCCAGGTAAGCGTGATCGCGCTACAAAATGATCTTTTGCAGGCGCAGACCGATCTCTATCGCTCGCTGGGCGGCGGCTGGCAGGTGGACGCCGCGCCGGCGTCCCGCCGTTAATCAGGCGGTGCGCCATTTCCGCGTCAGCGGTTTTTCCACCTCGACCACCAGGAACATGACCAAACCAATCGCCAGCGTAATGGCCCAATAGCGCAACGGCAGCGCTTCGGTACCAAACAGCGTCTGCATGAATGGAACATAGATGATAAGCAGCTGAAGCAGCAGCAGCACGGCGCTGACCACCCAGATGCCGCGGTTGGCCAGCAAGCCTTTATTCAGCGAGAAGCCGTTTGCGACGCGGCAGTTAATCATATAGAACCATTGCGCCGACACCAGGGTTTGCAACAGCACGGTGCGAATGAATTCCGCCGAATGTCCGCGCGGTTGCAGCCAGGCTTCCAGTACAAAGGCGCTAAGGGCTATCATGCCGCCGACAAACGCCACGCGCCAAATGGCAAAGCGGTCCATGACATGCAGGCGGGGATTGCGCGGCGGCCGCCGCATGATATTCGCCTCGCCAGCCTCAAACGCCAGCCCGAAGGAAAGCGTGGCGGAGGTCGCCATATTCATCCACAAAATCAGCACGGGCGTAAGCGGAATGATATTACCCGCCAGCAGCGCGATGATAATAAGCAACCCCTGCGCCAAGTTGGTCGGCATGATAAACAGGATGGTTTTCTTGAGATTATCGTAAACGCGCCGTCCTTCCTGCACCGCGCTGGCGATAGTGGCGAAGTTGTCATCCGTCAGTACCATATCGGCGGCCTCTTTGGTCACCTCGGTACCCTTGATGCCCATCGCAATACCCACATCGGCCTGCTTGAGCGCCGGCGCGTCATTGACGCCGTCGCCGGTCATACCGACGATCTCCTGCTTACTTTGCAGCGCCCGAACCAGACGGAATTTATCCTCCGGGCTGGTGCGCGCGAAAATATCATAGGCCTGCGCCGCTTCGCTGAGCTGGGTTTCGTCCATAGTCTCCAGTTCGCGACCGGTAATGGCCTGATGCGCGTTGCCGATACCAAGCATGTTGCCGATGCTCATCGCCGTCTGCGGGTGGTCGCCGGTGATCATTTTCACCCGGATACCGGCCTGCCGGCAGTCGCGAATCGCGGCGATCGCTTCCGGGCGCGGCGGATCCATCATACCGCTGATGCCGAGGAAAATGACGCCCTGCTCAAGATCCTGATGCGTCAGCGTCCCCTGACCCGCGGTTGCGGGTTTCCAGGCGGCGGCGACCATACGCAATCCCTCGCGCGCATACTCGGCGATTTTACTCTCCCAATAGGATTGGTCGAACGGCTGCAGGCCGTTTTCCGTCTGCTGCTCGCGGCACAGCCGGAACAGCACATCCGGCGCGCCGGTGAGCAGAATGCGCTCTTCATCGCCGACAAGGTGATGCGTCGCCATGTACTTGTATTGCGAATCGAAAGGGATCTTGCTGCGCAATGCGCTGGCGACGGCGGGAAGCGTCATCTTGGTGGCCAGCACTTTCAGCGCGCCTTCCGTCGGGCCGCCGGTCACTTGCCAGTGGCCGTTTTCATCCTGCATCAGTTGACTGTCGTTACAGAGATCGATGGTGCGCAAATAGCGCTCCAGCAGCGAACCGGCGACGACGGAGACGGGCGTCTGACTATCCACGGGATGCATCGCGCCCACCGGCGCATAACTGTCCCCCTCCACGCGATAAACCCGATCGGCGGTAATCACCGCTTTCACCGTCATTTCATTCATGGTCAGCGTGCCGGTTTTATCGGAGCAGATAACCGTCATCGCACCTAAGGTTTCTACGGTCGGCAACTTGCGAATGATGGCGTGCTGGCGCGCCATGGTCACCACGCCAAGGGATAAAATGATGGAAATGATGGCGGGCAGCCCTTCCGGCACCGAGGCGACGGCCAGGCTGATAAGCGACAACAGCAATTCCGTCAGCGGCATCTCGCGGAACAGCAGGCTGAAGGTGAACAGCGCGGCCATCATAACCAAAATGCTGATAAAAATACTTTTGCCGAGTTTGTCCATTTGTACCAGCAGCGGCGTACGGTGCTGCTCAATGTCCGACATCATCTGGTTGATATGACCCAGTTCGGTGGCGCCGCCGGTTGCGATCACCACGCCTTTGCCGGCGCCCGAACTCACGGTTGTCCCGGAGAACACCAGATTGGTGCGGTCGCCGAGCGAAAGTTCGCCCGCCAGCGCGGCGGTCGTTTTTTCCACCACCGTTGACTCGCCGGTGAGAATGGCCTCTTCGACGCGCAGGCCGTGCGCCTCGATAATTCTCAGATCCGCCGGGATGCGGTCGCCAGCGCGGAGAACCACCACATCGCCCGGCACCAGCGCCGCGGTAGGCACCGTTTCATGCGCGCCCTGCCGGATCGCCACCGCTTCGTTAGAGAGCATATTACGAATGTTTTGCAGCGATTTTTCCGCGTTGCTTTCCTGGATATGGCCGATAAGGGCATTGACCATCGCCACACCCAGAATCACCAGCGTATCCACCCAGTGCCCCATCGCCGCGGTCAATACCGCGGCGGCCAAAAGCACGTAAATCAACACGTCATTAAAATGCGCCAGGAAGCGTAACCATGCCGGCTTACCCTTTTTCTGCGGCAGCACATTCTCGCCGTGCGTTCGCAGCCGGGAGGCGGCCTCTTCGCGGCTTAATCCATGCTCAGCGCTGTTTATTCTCTCAAGCGTATCCGTCACGGAGAGTTGATAGTAATGCGGCAACGAATCCGCCGCTTTCATGGGGTTTTCTGTCTTCATAAAACGTATCTTCTTCCGGTTTAGGTAATCAGCGAATAACAAAAACCGGAACACGGGCATAACGCACAATGTCCGCGGCATCGGAGCCAAGCAGATGAGTCTGGATATTGGTATTGCGGGAGCCAATGATGATGACATCAGCCTCTAATTCATCCGCGGCCCGCGTGACCTCATCGCGAATATTGCCGGCGCGGATATGCAGATGAACATTGTCCTGCGGCAAATCTATTTTCTTAGTCAAATCAACCAGCTTTTCTTTTGCAGACCGGTTGAGAAACGCTTCCATCTTGCGCGCGTCGGAAACAAAGCCACGCGTAAGTATGGGGGAAAATTTCTGGATGATATTCACTAAATGGATCTGTCCAGCCGAACTTTTTGCCAGAAATTCAGCATGGCGGAGGGCTTTATCCGCCAAACCCGGCGAAAAAATATCGACCGGAACGAGTATATTCTTGTACATGACGACTATCCTAAATATTACTTTAGCAGACGCGATGAATGGCGGCCCCACAAGCAAAAACAGGATGAATATTCATAGCGTTCCTGTTCGAGCAATAGAAAACACTCGGACCAGACAGTCATAAAACGTCGCGCAATGCGGTTAATTTCGTGAAGTGACAACTCAATATATAAAAAATCATCTTACAATACAACTTTATCAATGCACATAAAGCGCCCCATGACCAAAAAAGTCGCTAACAATCACTTATTAGTACTTCATTTAACTTTCGTTGTGTTCCATGCGTTATGATCTCCGGTCAAGGTATAATTAAATATCTGCAACCTACTTCATGCTTTAACGTTTACACGGCGCAGACCGCGTCACACCCCGCTTCCAGGCCAAGGCTCTCCGGCGCTTTTCACCCATTCATCGCCAGCATCAAACTAAAATAATAAATTGACGTCGCACTCCGGCTAATAAAATATGGGCTCTCCGGGTAATATAAATGCAACGAATAAAGGCGTTGATATTGAGAGAAAGAAAGTAAATTGTTATCTCTTTTCCTCTTGGCGCTTATTTCTTAACATTTAATCTCATAACAGGCTTATTGCTCGCGGCCTGCTATCATTGGCGCAACAAATCTTTTTCGCCAGAAACAACGAGGGGGCGGGATTGACAAGTGCGCAGCATCGACTCGGCGAAAGCAACGCGAGGGTTTCGCATTCCCCTTCCTCATTTTGGCGCCGGTATTTCCAGCGCCCCTTTTTGGCAAAAAAGTTAAAGCGACCGTAAGCACTGCACCACATCCGGCTGATGGCTACAGGCGATATTATGGTTAATGCGCTCAAGCAAATAGGGAAAGAACGGATTGGAGGTGGCCCGCATGAGCGACTCAAGCCCAACGATTAACGCCGACGACTCCCCCCGCATGGAGAGGGTGCCGAAGCTGATGCCATACTGCTTCTCATCGGCCGGCTGGCTGCCGTATAACGAATCCGACACCGGGAAAGGAAGGGCAACATGGGAGAGGGAGTACATTTCCTGCGGATAGCGGATATTCAACGGCTCAATAATCTCTTTTTCCTGCCCGGCCGGGGTGATTCTGGCAACGGTGTCCAACGCGCTTTCAGAGGCGTTGGTGATGACCGAGGTGGTATAACGCCGCGGCCGTGCTGGCAATAGCGTCGCCGCCGCGGTCCAGGACGAACGCCGGAACAGCGGGCGGAAACTGACGGCCTGATTAATATCGAAGATAACCAGCTCGCTACCATTATCCTTCAGATGGTTGTACAGCGATTGTACTACCGCGCGCGTGCTTACCGTGGAGTCCATGACGGATTGGAAAGTCAACACGGGGGGCAGTTCATCGAGTTTATGACTGCGCGCATCCTGTATAATCTGCCGCTGCAGCGCCTGGGTAAGCAAATAAGATTGCCGCGCCGCCTTTACGGGGAAAGAATTGTACTTAAAGGGGTTAAATTCCGGCACAATGCCGAGCCACGCCGCTTTGGCAAAGGCGGGAAATATCGACGGCAGCCCGGCGAGTCCGGCAAAGCGGGCGAAAGCGGTAACGCCTATCATCGGCGAAAGCAAGATAATCTGTTGCGGTTTACGCAACCGATTATCGTCCAGACTATCCAGCGAATATTTCATCGCCAGCGCGCCGCCGTTGGAAAACCCGACGAGATGTAGCGGCATCGTCGGCCCCGCCAGCCGCGTCGCTTCACGCACCGCCAGCCGCGTCGCCGCCAGCCAGTCCTCCCAGTCGACGCTGGTAAGGGCCGCCGGCACCGTGCCGTGACCGGGCAGGCGCGGCGCCACGGCAACAAACCCCTGCTGCTGATAGTCCTCGGCGATGCTTTTCAAACTATAGGGCGTATCGGTCAGCCCATGCAGCAGCACCACCGCGCCGCGAGGCTGTCCTGCCGGCATCAGCACATAGGAACGATTCCAGTCACGGGCAAATTTCCCCGGATAGACCAGGCTGCCGGCATAATAACGGTTAAGCGGCGTGGCTTCCTCCGGCGTAATTTTATCCGTGACGTTGGCCTTCATAGCGCGAAATAGGGCGTCTTCTTTCGCCAGATACTCCGCAAACGTAGCCTTATCAATATCGGCGGCCGTCATTTCATCCGGCACCCAGGTATGCCAGCGGTGCAGCGCCGGACCTTGCTGTGACTCGTAAACGCGGCCAATGAAAAAAACCGCCAAGAGTATCAAAAGACCTATTATCATCTTTTTCGACAGCGAAAAGACGCCGCAAAAGACGGCATTGGCGAGCTGAGTAAGCCGCTTTATTATTGCCATTATCGTAGCCTGTTGGCGTTGTAATAACGCATAAATGAGATCGCCTAACGCCACCGCGCGCAAGGGATTATCGTCATGGTCGGTAACGAATAGTAAAGTGTACGGGTCCGACAGGCGTTAATAGCCGGACGGGTGGCGGCATAGGCCGGGCTCTTCCTGCACGACGGTCCAACAGGATATAGCGCGATGAAGGCCGCGCTTTATCCTGGCGGGTCAACCCAAACCCATCGCTCAATTGTGCGACGGACTTTATGAGCGGGTAGCAATATCACGGGCGACAATAGCCGCACCGCTTTATAAACCTTCGACTATCGTCATAGCCTATGCGTTGCGCATTGCGCAGCGGTTAATGCCTCATACCTAGCGCAATATACCGGCCGACATTCACCGCCCCGCGCGAAATGTGCCTTAGTATAATAATGGATTCGCGCGTTGTCACAAAGATGAGTATAGAAATCCCGGGAATAGGTTTCATTCATACTATGACGATAAAAAGAGGAGCCAGGGTGGCGGTGGTCAGAAAAGCGTATTCACCGCCTCGCCGATGACCGTCCGAACGCACGGCAGCTGATACCAACCGGCGTTCGGCCGAAAACAGAGGGGGTTAAATCAACGGGGCAGCAGCGGCGGCAGGCAATCAGCCCCGCCGGCCACAACCGTCAAGACGCCGCCAAGGCTCGCTGGCGACTATCCGCTTCGGCAAGCAGCTCCTCGACGTTTTCCACGTTGTCCTGCGATTGACCGCAGTACATCACCATCAGCTTCAAAGTTACGCCGTTCGTCCAGCCGAAGCCGTCCTGCAACGGATATTCCCCGCCGCCGCCGCCGCCTAAACCGCTGCCTTCCACCACATATTTTTCCACCAGTTTATGCTGGTTATTATAAAGCCGCTGTACGTTGCCGAGAAAACGGGTGGCTATCTCCTCCGCCAGCGCCTCTTCGCCGTAATGGCGCAGCCCCTCCACCGCCACCCACTGCAGCGGCGCCCAGCCGTTAGGGGCATCCCACTGCTGACCCGAGACATTGGTGGTGGTGATCATGCCGCCCTGCTTAAGCAGCTGCAATCGGATCACCTCGGCGGTGCGGCGCGCGTAATCCGGCGGCGCGATTTTATTGTAGAGCGGGAATACTGTTGCGGCGGTCAATTGTTCGCGCAACTTTCCTAACAGCCAGTCGTAGTCGGCGTAATAGCCTTCGGCTTCATTCCACAAATGGTGATTGATTGCCGCTTTTCGGGCTTGCGCCGCCAGGCTGTAGCGGCCTGCCGCCTCGTTATCGCCGGTCATATGGCAGGCGTTGGCCAGCGTATGCTCCAAATGGTATATCAGCGCGTTCAGATCCACCGGCAGGATGGAGGTGGTACGGATGGAAGAAAGCTCCAAAGGATTATCAAACCAGCGCGAACTGAAATCCCAACCGGACGCGGCGCCCGCGCGCAAATCGCGATAGACTTCCGCCGCAGGTCGATCCTTTGCCTCGCTGGCGGTAAGAATGTCGTCCAGATAGGATTCGGTCCGCGGCGTATCCTCATCATCCCAATAGCGGTTTAAAAAGGCGCCATCGTGCATGCGGGCCAAACGCCCTGCCGCAACGCCGGGATCCAGGCTTTCATACCCTTCCATCCAATAGTCGTACTCTTTCTTCATTTGCGGTAAATAGCGCTCATACACTTCGCCGCCATCGTGACCGGCGAGAAGATCCACCATGAGCGAGAAAAACGGCGGCTGGGAGCGGCTGATATAATAACTGCGGTTGCCGTTGGGAATACGGCCGAATACGTTGATTTCATGTGCGAAATTATCGGTCATGCCGCGCACCAGGTCCCATTTCCCGCTCTCGGCGAGGCCTAACATGGTAAAATAGCTGTCCCAATAGTAAATTTCGCGGAAACGCCCCCCCGGCACGACATAGTCGTAGGGCATCGGCAATAACGAATCATGGGGGCGTACCCTGGCGTCATTACGGGTCAATACCGGCCATAACGTGATGATGTGTTCACGCAGACTTTGCCCGGTCGGCGGCACATATTTCACCCGGTCGGTAGGGAAAATAAAGTTTTTGTCGACAAAATGGCGCAGATTGAAATTTTTCCGCAAACGTTTGTTCTGATAATCCGCGATGATGGCCGCGGGCGCCCGGCGAGGCACCGCATCGGCAAACGTTTTCTGATCGGGATAGAGTTTGGCGGTTTGTACATCGATGTAAAGCTGGCCCAGCATGATATCTGGCGACTGCGGCGTTTCATCCTGCGGCGTGCGCTTTACCGGTGGCAGGGGTTTTACCAGCCCGGACGCTGTGCTTAATGCGGCTCCTAATGTGATAAAAGATTTCCAGGTCCACCGGAAAGAGCGTGTAATCATAGGTGAATTCTCCTTTTTTATACGCTACCCAAACTACGGTACCGGATTAATAACTATAGCTACTGCTGGCCTGCTCCGGGTCGGACAGGACGAAATGCGCGCGAAACAAAGCGGTAAGTCCGGACGCCGTTAAGGGATTATTTACGGCGCCGCGCCGGGAATAAAAAAATACGCTCACCGCCGCCGAACGTGCTCCGGGGTAATTTTTCCGCTGTTCATTGCGCCTCCGTCGTTAAATTAAACCGTATAACAGCTACTTAGGCAGAATGCTTTCACTTATGATATTTTCACTGCGCGCTAAATATAGACTATCTTCATCGTCCGGCGGGCCAACTGGCAACAAAAAAACCTGACGTCGGCCAGACCGCATGCCCTCCTCCTGCCCGCTTGAGCGGCAAGTTTCGGATTTATCGGATAATGAAGTTGAAGACTTAAAGAGCGTTGATGCGGCCGGATGGACCGTCCGTCATAGTGCGTTTGATTATCGCATAGGTCGCCGACAATAGCACTGCGCCGCTATTGTGCTACCCCGCCAGGCCTTACTTTTGGGTAGTAGAATGATATAGACTGACATCATTTCACACATTGATAATTATTACTCTTATTCTGGCCCGCGGATATTAACCCTCAAACGGGTAGCCCGCCGGGCGCCAGATTAGCGGAGCGGCTTGCGCATTAATACGATGCTTCATTCTCTCGCGTAAGGAGATATATTGGCTCATCGTCCGGGTATATACATTGCCTATAACAATGATAGCCCCTCTATCGCCTGGGCTATTCCCCTGGGACAACGGAGATCACTTTTTTACCCTTCTTTACCTATACGCCGGGCGCAAATAACCCCTCGCCCCCTAGGGCGTCGGGCGTGTTTCAGGCGGACTGGGGGAAAGCGGCCGGCGCGTCAGGCCCGTTCTGCACCCGCAGTCAGCTCGCTTACGCGCTGCCAGACGTCGGCGGGGATATAAACCGGAATATTTTCACAGCCCATAGCGCTGAATACGGCATCCATTTCGGCGCCGGACAAGGTAGCATTGATCGACATGGCTTCGATATTGAACAGCAGACCCATAATACGTTCAACAATCATCTTGATACTCCCGACCTGAGAGGTCCGTTTACCCGGGTGAAATGGAACCGTACAGTCTGTCTGTGACAGTATGACTGTTATAAACGTAAAAGGCGGTGGGAGGGAAGTGTTTTTGACGCCAGATGCCGTTTTTTACCTATTTCATTAAGGAAAATAGGCCGCAAATAGCTGAGATGATACCTCTTTTTGCCCTTTTAACCGCCAAAAGCGAAGCAAAAAATAGCCCATCGAGCCATGAAGTTAGCCAGCTGTCTAACCGCGCGAAACGGTAATTATTTGTTTTAAATCAGATAATTATTAGCACGCCGTTACGCGGTGGGGCAGAAGTTAGCCGATCTGGCAGGCGTAAACGCCACCGCGCGGCAAGGGTATGACCGCTCATTCTCCCATTAAAGGGAGATAAAATCGCTTTCTAAATCAGAAGCGGTGATCTTCCCGATTGGGGTTCTGGCAGAGTATGCGCCAGGGGCTGTCGTTGCGCGCCCCAGGACAAGCGCTGCGCCAGACGCGCCTCGTCTGGATGACGTCGGTCGTACGCTAACCGACGGTCAGCCGCCACAGCGCCGGTGACCGCCGTTCGCCGTCACGCCAGCAGGGTCTCGATATAACTGCCGATAACCTTATCCTGACAATGGGCGAAGAAATAGTGCTTGAACTTTTCGCCGCTGACGGCACCTTTGACCAAATCCTGGTCCAGATCTTTCAAGATGGAGAGCAAATCGCGGTAAGCCACCGCTTTGACGCCATCGAGGATTTTTTTGTTGCGCTGCTCCGGCACCACCCGATCGCGGGGGTACCCCTGACCGCCTTTGCTACCAAAGAGTTTTTCAAAGATATACTGCATATTCAGTTCCGCGCCCCAGCCAAAGCCTTTGGCAAACGGCAGCGAGATGGCGTTGCCGTCATTGATTTGCGCAAACATATAGCCGTCGGAGGGATCGACCGCCAGGCCGCAAATGACGCCCGGGAAAGAATTACAGGCCAACATGGCGCCGGCGCCGGTGCCGCAGCCGGTTACCACATAATCCGCCGCGCCCGCGTTCAACACAATGGCGGCCAAGATCCCATTTTGCACATAGGTCAGCGAATGGGGGTCTTCGGCGGAGTACATCCCGTAATTGAACACCTCATGCCCGAGCGGTGTCACCGCCCCCTTTAGGGTATTGAAGATCAATTCATTTTTCGCCGCTTGGCTGTTTTCATTAATTAAGGCAATTTTCATGTTTGTTGCTCCGTATCGGATTCGCTTATAACAAATTTAACGTGCCAACCACCCACCATCTACGGCGAGCGTGTAGCCGTTGATGTAATCGGCCGCGGCAGAGGCGAGAAACACCACAGGCCCCATGACATCGGCCGGCTCGCCCCAGCGACCGGCGGGGATACGCGCCAGAATTTCTTGATTGCGGACCGCACTGGCGCGCAGCGAGTCGGTATTGTTGGTCGCCATATAGCCGGGGGCGATAGCGTTCACGTTAATACCGTGCTGAGCCCATTCGTTGGCCAGCAGGCGGGTAATGCCCATCACGGCGCTTTTCGAGGCGGTATACGACGCCACACGGATCCCGCCCTGGAAAGAGAGCAGTGAGGCGACATTAATGATTTTGCCGCCATCCCCCTGGCGGATGAACTGCCGCGCGACCGCCTGCGATAAGAAAAACAGCGATTTACTGTTCAGATCCATCACCGCGTCCCACTCTTGCTCTGTAAAATCAACGGCATCTTGGCGCAAAATGATGCCTGCGTTGTTGACCAGAATATCAATTCTGCCCGCGTGCGCCAGCGCCTGGCTGAGGATGTCGGGGATCACGCGAGTATCGCTTAAATCGGCATTCAGCCCATAAAACCGTCTGCCAAGACGGGTGATGCGCGCCGCCGTCTCAGCCGGTTCGCTGCGGTTCACGCCAATGATATCGCAGCCGGCTTGTGCCAGCGCGAGAGCCATCGCCTGCCCCAGTCCCGTATTACAACCCGTTATTAGTGCGACCTTACCCGTTAATTGAAATGCGTTGAGTACCATGTTGTCTTCCTCTCGAGGCAGGTTGTAAGGTCGAATGCATGTTGGCATCATAGTAAAATGGCCCGCAGGATTCAATAATAATGAAATAACGTTTTAATTATCTACCCAGCGCGTCAGGCTCCCCTGGTTTCTGCAGATCCACCCGCTTTCCGCTTGCCCGGCGCCCCGTTCGTTTACACCCGGCCCGCACGGTTTCCGTGTGCCCGATGCGACACCGGATCCGGTTCAGATGCGGTTCCCGCTTCACGGCGTTAGGCTACGAACGTTAAACGGACCTCTATTGCCAACATCGGCAGAGTTGTTTATAAGTCATCAGTCCAAGGGATCGGCTTATACAAGGAATGTTTATGTATCATTACACTGATTGTGGTTTGGAAACCGTTTGGCTCACCAACGGCTACCGCTGCGGGAAGCAGGGGGAGCACGTCCAGGTAGACATCGAAGATAAACCCGCTCTGCATCAGGTATTGGCAAAACTACTCATCAATCGACGTAACCTTTTATCCTGTCATGAAATACGCTTTCTGCGCCGTGAAATGAGCATGAGCGTTCATGAACTGGCGTCGGTGATGGGGGTGCAAAGCGATGTGATTGAACGCTGGGAGCGCGGTGAAACCGGTCTCCCGCGGGTCGCGGATGTTTCGCTGCGGGCGTTATTTGTCGGTTCGCGGCTAGAGGAAAGCGAGCCGGGACTATATCTGCACATCTTGTCGGAAACTGAGTGCCGGCAGTCCAGCGAAACGCTGTTTTTAACGTACGCCGACAAGGGATGGCGGCAAAGCTTTCTGCGTGATAGCTGCTAATGACCCGGCTTTCGGCGTCAAATCAAGATGTGACACACATCACCTTTCCACCCGCGCCGTCCGTTATCGATCACACTTCTTTTAGCTTAACCTGTGATCTGAATCACAGGTTTTGACGGCGACTTGCAAACTCCATCACGCTTTTACCCCTTCCTTGCACTTGGCGCCTTTCTGCTTTTGAAATTACGTTTCAATTCCCCCGCCGCACTTTTACTCTTTAGGCATTACTCAATCGCCTCGGCGCCGGGACGGCAACTTTCGGCCAGCCGGCTAAGACGTGCGGGATCCAGCAGGAGGGGCAAGTTATGCGCCAGGTCAATTTCGTTTTCTGCCAGCCAACGGCAGGTTTGCTCGGCATATCGCTGCGCCGCATCGATGGCGGTGAGCAGAGTCTCCTGACGCGAACGGTTGGCGCCATACTGGTTGATATACCACCGCAAACTGATTACCTGACGGGCATGGCCAAACAGGCGCGTATAGCGGACGGCCGAGGCCCAGGCGCCGCAAAGCACGTCGGCGAACGCCGCGGGCAATTCAGCGTCGCGGCGCAGGGCTTGCGCCTGGTCGTGCAGCCGTTCGGCCAAAAAAGCGTTCTGCTGTTGCTCAAGCTGCAGCAATTCCCGCTGCGCGCGGCCCGCCTGCTCATCGTCGCGCGGAAACAACGCCTGGAACGACTGGCGCCAGTTGGCGCTACGGGCGTCGGAATGCAGCAGGCGCAGCGCGGTATCAATATCCGCCGGCAGTTGGCTGTGCTGATGCATCACCCGGCCCAGCAGATAGGGCGTTCGGCACATCCAATCGTAACTGCTGATAAACAGCTGGCGCACCGTTTGCCGCTGCACGGGATAGCCAGGACGCAATCCCTGACTGTCCAGCCACTCATCCAGCAATTGAGCCGCGCTGACCGGCGTCTCGCCGCCCGCGATTCGCGCCAGACCATAAAGATTGCCTTCATTAATCGAGCCCTGCAGGGGACTATTGTGGATCCATTCCCAGTCAAGGCGGGCGGTAATGGTCTCAAGCCTGTCGCCGGCGACCGACTGCGCCCAACTGAGCCTGCCCTGCAGCTCATCAATCAGCAGGCAAGGCAGCAACGTCCAGCCGTAATCGATACCCCACAAATCAATGTCGATCCAGATTTTGCGCGCGCCCATCGCGTTGATTGCCGGATTATTGGCGAAACCGGGACGGTAATCGACCGCGGTGGCTTTCAGCGATGCGCGCACATCCGCCGGCATTCGCGCCACTGTGCTTTGCAGCTGACGCCGCGGCCAATCGTCATCGGTGTAGTCGCGCAATACCAGCTTTTTATTCTGCCGCCGCAGCTGACGATAAAGTGCGTCCAGGGGGGCGTCCCACTGCCGCGGATGAAATTCCGGCGTTTGCAGGCTGAGAATGAGACCGCTGACGTCCGGCAACGTCGCCAGGGTAGCGCTGACGATCGTCTGATAAAAATGCTGTAGAAAACGCTGCCCCTGGTCGGGATCGTCCGTCAGCCGCAGCTCGGGATATTTGTGCGCCAGTCTACCGTCGTTGGGGAAAGCCTCCCCCTGGAGCCACAGCGAGAGCCGTCGCTGCCGGCAAAGACGACCGATACGGCGGAGGTAATGCAACGCGCTTTCGCGCTCATGAAAAAGATTATTGCGATCCGCGCCCTGGAAAGTCGGCGAGGGGGGAGCCAGCAGCGCCAGAATAGTCTGCTGATGAATGATAAGCCCGGTAAAACGGTAACGTTGCAGGGTCTCCAGCAGCGACAGCACATGCGGCCAGTGCCAGATTAGCGGTGTGTTCACCTCCAGCAGACGTTGCGGCACGCTGTCCTCCCGATGACCAGTGCGGCGTCAAGAGCAGCCAACATAAAACTATCCCGCTTAGGCTGTCAATAACACGACGGCTCATCCAGTAAATCAAGAGGTAACCAATGAAAAAATATGCGTTAGTCGGCACCGGGGGACGCGCCGGTCTTTATATCAACGCCATCGCGACGGATTTCAGCGTCCGGGCGCGCTGGGTGGCGTTCTGCGATACCAACCGCGTCAGAATGGCCTACGCCAACCGGCTCATCGGCGCACGGGGACACGCGCCGGTAACGCTCTATCATGCGCAGGAATTCGATCGCATGATCGCCGAGACTCGACCGGATGTGGTCATCGTCACCTCTATCGATCGCACCCATCATCATTATATCGTGCGGGCGATGGAACTGGGCTGCGATGTGGTCAGCGAAAAACCGATGACTATCGATGAAGATAAGTGCCAGGCTATTCTGGACGCTATCCGGCGCACCGGCAGGCAGTTACGCGTCACTTTCAATTATCGCTACGCGCCGCACCACAGCAAAATCCGCGAGCTGCTGGCGGCCGGTACCATTGGCGAGGTCTTCTCGGTTCATTTTGAATGGCTGCTGAATACCCAGCACGGCGCGGATTATTTTCGCCGCTGGCATCGCGATAAACGCAACAGCGGCGGGCTGCTGGTCCATAAATCGACGCATCATTTCGATTTGGTCAATTTCTGGCTGGGTAGCGAGCCGGAGACGGTTTACGCCCAGGGAGATTTACGTTTTTACGGCCGGGCTAACGCCGAACAGCGCGGCATCACGGATTTCTACGCTCGCTGCCACCAAAACCCGGCGGCCGAGCGCGACCCCTTCGCGCTGCACATGGCGCCAAGCCCGACCCTGCGCGCCCTTTATCTGGAAGCGGAACAGGAAGACGGCTATTTTCGCGATAAAAGCGTGTTTGACGACGGCATCAGCATTGAGGACGTCATGGGGGTGATGGTGCGCTATAAAAACCGTGCCATCATGACCTATTCGCTTAACGCTTATCTCCCTTGGGAAGGGCTCAACGTGGTGTTCAACGGCAGCCAAGGAAGACTTGAAATGAAACTGGTAGAAAAATCCTATGTCAACGGCGGCGGCGAACAGGCGCAGGAAGGCGCGCTGGACGAGTGTGATATCCGCGTGTTCCCGATGTTTGGCGACGCGTACCGGGTAGACGTCCCGCCTCAGGCCGGCGGCCACGGCGGCGGCGATCGGGTGATGCTAAACGATCTGTTTGGCGCGCCGGTGGATGATCCATTACGGCGCGCCGCGGGATTTCGCGACGGCGCGCTGTCGATAATGACCGGTATCGCCGCCAACCGTTCTTTGCGCACCGAAGCGCCGGTTAAGATTAGCGCGTTAGCGATTTCGTTGCCCGATTGACCGCTTACTGCGGCCCTGGCACCGCCCCTCCAGATTCTCCCTGCGGCGGCGAAGGGGGAGAATCGCTTTAGCGGCGTGGCGAACGCTAAAGCTCTGGCCACCAGCGATATTGCTATGCCACCATTGCTGTCGCAATAACGCTCGCCATATCGCTCCCGCGCCGGCCACAATACCGTGTCGCCAGCGATAGTGCGCTAACGCTCACCTATCGCTGCCAACGGCCACATTGCTGTATCGCCAGTGATATCGCGATAACACCAGCCATATCAATGCAACCCCATCAATATCAATTATAATCATTAGGATAGCAACCTATTCACCGCCGCCGGCCTGCGGCACCGGCAGCCACGGCGGCATTTCCAGCCTACCCAGAAAAGGTTTTTGCCCTATGTCCAAATTTTTTATGAACACCCGCAACGCCCTGGTCAATGATGCCATTGAGGGCACGATTGTCGGTTCACGCTGGCAAAACCTCGTTCAGCTCGACGTGGACCCCTTTATCCGGGTCGTGGTGCGTAAAGAGTGGCAAAAAGATCGGGTCGCGCTGATTTCCGGCGGCGGCTCGGGCCATGAGCCGGCCCACGTGGGATTTGTCGGCAAAGGGATGCTGACCGCGGCGGTTTGCGGCGATATTTTCGCCTCCCCCAGCGTCGATGCCGTTCTCAGCGCTATTCTCGCGGTTACCGGCGAGCCGGGTTGTCTGTTAATTGTGAAAAACTATACCGGCGATCGCCTTAACTTCGGGTTGGCGGCGGAGAAAGCTAAACGCCTGGGCTATCGGGTCGAGCTGGTGATGGTAGATGACGATATCTCCCTGCCGGACAACAAGCAGCCGCGCGGCATCGCCGGGACCGCCCTTATCCATAAAATTGCCGGCTACGCGGCCGAGCAGGGGCTTACGCTTGCGGAGGTGACCGCGCTGGCGCAGAAAGCTATCGGCGCAACCGCCAGTATTGGCGTGGCGATGACCGGCTGTAACCTACCGGAAGAAGAAGGCGGCGCTGCACGCATCAAAGACGGCCATGTCGAACTGGGACTGGGCATACACGGCGAGCCGGGCGCGCAGACGCTGCCGACCGTTAATAGCCGCGAACTTATCCAGGTGATGGTGGATAAGCTCAGCGCCCATCTCCCCGCCCAGGGGCCTGTGGCGGCGCTGATAAACAACCTTGGCGGCGTCTCTCCCCTGGAAATGAGCGTGCTCACCAAAGAGCTGGTCCATTCTGCGTTGCGCGATCGCCTGAGCTATCTTATCGGCCCGGCGCCGCTGGTCAGTGCGCTGGATATGAAGGGGTTCTCGCTGTCGTTGCTGGCGCTGGACGCTACCCTGACCACCGCGCTGCTAGCGGAGGTGGAAACCGCCGGCTGGCAACCGGCGGTGCGCTGGCAACCGCTGACTCGGCAACAAGCCGCTAATCCCCGCCAAACGACACGCGTCACGCCATCCGTTAACGCCCGCACGGGTAATATTATCGACGTCGTTACCGAAACCCTGCTGACGCTGGAAAACGAGCTTAACCGGCTTGATAGCCTGGTGGGAGACGGCGATACCGGCACCACCTTCGCCGCCGGCGCACGTGAAATCGCCACGCTGAACCGTGAAGGTCAATTACCCCAGGACGATCCCGCGGCGCTGCTGACGCTAATAGGCGATAAACTGGCCACCATTATGGGCGGCTCCAGCGGCGTATTGATGTCAATATTCTTTACCGCGGCCGGTCAGCAGGTGGCCGAAGGCCAACCGTTGGCGCAGGCGCTGCTGGCCGGCCTTCAGCAAATGAAACATTACGGCGGCGCCGAGCGCGGCGACCGTACCCTTATCGATGCGCTGCAACCGGCGCTGGAGGCGCTGGCCGAGGGCGCTGACCTGCGCCATGCGGCGGATGCCGCCCGCGCGGGGGCCGACGCCACCGCTGCTATGGATAAGGCGAACGCCGGCCGGTCCGCCTATCTCAATAGCGACAACCTCACCGGCCATAAAGATCCGGGCGCGTATGCGATAGAGAAAGCGTTTGCTAATCTGGCGGCGCAAGCGGGGTAAACGCCCCCTTTTGGCGCCCTCCTTCCCTGCAACGGCGCAGCGCGCCACCGCCGGCGGCCTGGCCAACGCGCCGCCAAGAAAGCGGCAACGCAGGTTGCCAGGGGAGGGGCGATGCGCGCCGCCAAGAAGGCGGCAACGCTGGTTGCCAGGAGAGGGGCGATGCGCGCCGCAACGGTCGCTCTGCGGCCGTGTTCAAGGCGTGCAGCGAAGCGCAAGGCGCATGCGCCGGTTTTTATTTTGCGGTCTCATCCAAACCGAAGCGCTCTTCCAATTCCCGCTTTAGATTGTCGGAACGCTTGCCGAAGATGGCCTGCACTTGATGCCCCAAAATGATCACCCCCAGCGCCCCCAGACTCTGAATGGTGCCGCTGTTCACTTTAGCTAAATCCTTGACCGTCACCCGCAGCCGAGTGATACAGGCATCCACTTCACGGATATTCCACCGCCCGCCGAGGGCGGCAATCAATGCAGCGAGATCCGGATCGCCCGGCTCCGGATGCTGGGCCTGATGCATTCTTTCACGAACAAAACGGACAAACTCAACAATATTTAGCATAGCGTTATTCCTCATTATCCCGATCAAGCCATTCCGGCATGGAACGCGTCACGTCCGTTTCAGGCCGTTTGGCATGCCGCCGCCCACCGCTCGTTTCCCTACGCCGACTCGTTATTCCTTACGTTTAAACTAAGTCGCTTTCATCCTAGCGCCGCCGACCTGAACGCGCCATGGCTATGCCCTACGGTTAGCGATTTGCTCTATACCGTTTTTTTACATCTATACTTGCCAAGGCGCTTCGAGGAAAAAGAGCGTTCACCCGACGGCAGGCCTTTTGAGGTAATAAGCATGGAGAATAAGTCCGCATCCGATGATTACCGCAGTAGACAATATCCGGTGCAAGAACATATGGCGTTCCAACGCCTCGCCTGGACATTACAGCGCTGGGGCACGTTCTTGCTGTTTTTATTCGTACTGTTGGCGGCGCTTGGACTGTTTTCACAGGGTTTGATGAGCGATGCCTCTAGGCAAAGCTCCTCGGGCAATCTCAAGCTGGAGTACGATCGTTTTGCGCGCAACACTACCGACACCCATTATGTTATTCATGTAAGGATCAATAAAGAAAACGCCATGCAAATCAAGCTGACGGGCAATATCATTAACAATTTTGATATTGAATATATTCAGCCGCAGCCGCAATCCGCCAGTCTTAATAATAATACCCTGACGCTGACCCAAAGCATTCCTGAGAAAGATCAATGGTATAGCATGTATATTACTCTCAAACCCAATAAAATGGGTTATTTTACCAATACCATAATGACTTCCGGGACGGAGAAAATTACGTTTAATCAGCTAGTTTATCCATAAGGTGATGAAACATGGATATGGTATTACGTGCGGGATTTATTTATATACTGTTAATTGTCGTTTTTCGTATTTCCGGCCGGCGCACCTTGCTGGAAATGAACAGTTTCGACTTCATTTTGCTATTGATAATCAGTGAAGCCTGCCAACAGGCCATTTTGGGCGAGGACTTCTCATTGGTGGGCGCCGCTATCGCTATCGTCACGTTAATCGTAATGGATATTGCATTATCTTTTCTTAAAGGCAAATCTCAGTTGGTCTGGTTGGCAATGGACGGACCACCGGTACTGCTCATCGATGACGGTAAAATCCTTGAACTCCGAATGAAAAAAATGAATATCAGTCACGATGATTTATTAACCAGCGCCCGCAAATCAGACGGAATATTGTCGCTGGAGCGCATTCGCTACGCGATACTTGAACAAAATGGCAAAATTACCATCATTCCGAAGGAGGATAACTAACCGTCTGTGAGGTTATCGACAGCTTGCCCTGCGGGCGGCAGAAACGATCATCAGGCCGGTGCTCGCTGGCCCGTTAATATCAACAGATTTGCGCAACGGCCGAGGCCTTAAACGGCGAGTGGTACCTGCCGCGCTTAACCCGCGGCAGGGTTCTCACCGTCGCGTTTATCGACCGTCCCGCTGGTGTGTTCCGTCCCGGCCGCCGGTATGAAGGACGTGGCAGATCGCGTCGCCAGAGCGGCATTAGCAAAACCTTTTCTGATTATGGAGGAATGCGCGAGCGATGAGCTGATAATAACCTAAGAAAATTCTTTATTTGTCGATTACCCTCGACACCAAGGCATTTTGCGCTATGAAACAAATCGGCTTTTTTTTACCGCTTGGGTGGCACGGGCGACAACGCATTGATAACGTTGCACACCCAATCAAAAAAGTTCAACGGGGAATTTTATTGATATATAACATTGTTGAATACACAAACCTAACCTAAGCTTAGTTTATTGGCTTTTTGTGCCATTTTTTAAAAACGCCAGCCATTATTTATTATGTCCATGACAATATTACTATTTTTATGATATTACTGACAAGGTGACAATAATGAACGTTAAGACCCTGGAAGATTTATTTATTCATTCTCTCTCCGATGTTTATAGTGCGGAGAAACAGATCACCAAAGCGCTGCCTAAAATGGCCCGAGCCGCTACCGAACCGCAGTTAATTGAGGGATTTAAATTACATTTGGAAGAAACGCAGGGACAAATCGAACGACTCGACAAATTGGTGGAAGTGACGCCGGGCGTTAAAATAAAGCGTATGAAATGTATGGCGATGGAAGGGTTAGTCGAGGAATCGCAGGAAATTATCGAGGAAGTGGAAAAAGGCCCCGTGCGTGATGCCGGCTTAATTGGCGCCGCGCAGAAGGTTGAGCACTATGAAATCGCTACTTACGGTACCTTGAGTACTTTAGCCGGGTTGCTAGGCTACAGTGAGGCAAAAACACTTCTCGACGAGACCCTTCAGGAAGAAAAGGCCACCGATGTGAAATTATCAAAGCTCGCCACCGGTGGCGTTAACAGTAAAGCCGGCAAGAGATAACGGCGGCCTGGCCGGGGCGCTTGAGGGGTCCCGCAGCCAGCGTGAAACGGCCTTATTATCCCTTTAACCCCCCCTAAATCGCCCTTGGCCGCGTTTCTAGCCTGCTGAGAGCCTGTCGAGGGTTTTACTGCTTATCGAACAGTTGAGAACAGTTGGCGGGGCTAAGCGATATCACGTTGGTAATATACGCTCCGCCCTCCACCTTGACTCAGCGGTGCCATTATACGATGACTGACGTTGGGGCATTGCGGTCTGAGCGCGGGGTACGCTGCATTAATGCGTGGCGGATAAGCGATCGCTAAGCCGATGATTTTCCTCGCATCTGGCATGTGGCCCGCGAGCTAAGGGGTCAGCCCGCAGGCGCGACAGCGACTTGGCGATTTGGCGATTTGGCGATTTGGCGATTTGGCGATTTGGCGATTTGGCGATTTGGCGATTTGGCGATTTGGCGATTTGGCAGCATCGCAGTTATGCCAGAATAATCAAACCCAATACGCAATTTAGCGCGGTTAAATTATCCACCCTAGCCGTTATCGGCCGGCGCTTTTACCTTCCTGGATTACCATAAGCCTCCGCAATTACCAAAGCCCCGCAGTTAAGCGCCCGGCGTTAATGTCACACCTGCCCCCTTTCGACCCCCTTAGTGGGGATGATAAGCCATTGAGGCAAACGCAGACAGATATATTCATCGACAACTTTTTGCCGCTAAATGAGCACTTACTTTGGGATGGCGTGTGCAAGCGCCCTAGGATAAAACATTATCGCTTGCCCGTGCATACGCTCGCTTAAGCGTATTTTCGCCTGTGCTAAAAATTAATCTAGTTGGCGATGCAGCAAAAAAGCCAGGAATTTACCCCCTGTAAATTTGTGGGCAGGAAGAATACCAGAGCGTGGAAAGGTGAGAAAAAAACCGGGCGAAACCCGGTTTAATGAAAAGAGAAAGAGCTTGGCATCAGGATACTATTTTCGGGCTTCGGTATGGGGCGCCTTCGAGCGCATCATGAACTGTTGCGTCACTTCCGGCAAGTGTTCCAACAGCCAGGATGCCATCGCTTTTTCCTGCGCCAAAATTTGCGTCAAAATGCGTTCACCTTCGGTATCCCCCACCGCTTTCGCGGCGGCAATCAGAGAGGTATAAGATGCGATTTCCAGATTTTCAAACACGTAGCCGCTAATGGCGCCTTTAACTACCTCGTCCGACGCGAGCATTCCGCCCATTGCCTGACCGATGGCGGCCATTTTGGCGGTGACGTCTTTAAATGTCGACGATGATGAATCATAGCGTTTGATAATTGATTCCACTAAACGCTGCTGTTCGCGTGTTTCATCAATATGCTGTTTGATTCGAGTTTCCAAAACGGGATAATGTTCGAGTCGGCCGGCCATTTTTTTAAGCATGGTCTCAGCCTGCTCTTCCATTGCATGGGCATCACGTAACCAGTCAAGATAATTCTCGTGTAAATCGGCCATAATAAACCTCTTGAGCACAAATAATATAATAAAAAAATAATGTTCTTCACGCTTTAAGTTTAGTCTCGATCGGGTATTTCGCCAGTAACGGGTGACGTTATTTTTCCGTGAAAGGCGGAGAAGATCGCGCTTGGCTAAACATGTCATGTCGCAAAAAAGAGTTTCTGGCGGTTAGGTTTATTGCCCTTTCCATTAATTTTCCGCCAGGTTAACACATTGTTTTAAGCACGGCTTTTCAAGTATCGCCCCGTTGTTACATTATCGATTCATCGCCCGGTAAGCCTGCTGTCCCTGTCGCAATTCGTCCCATAACGGAAAATCCGCGATGAAAATGAACACAAGTCATGCACCGATAACGCCAAGCGTAACGCTCGGGGGCACCAGCGATTTCTTCTGTTTGCGCAACAATTATCCTTCTGTGACGCAATTTTATACTTTAAGGCGGTAACAATAACTGATAAGCTGTATATAATAACAGTAAAAATGGATTACCGTCAGTGCATAAACCGTTGTCCGCCGCGCGCCGGGAATTTGATCCCGCCGAGGCTTATCAATACCCGGAGCATCTTCGTCCTTTTATTGTCGATCTGCCTTCCTCCCCCGGCGTCTATGTCTTCCACAGCGACAGCGACGTGATGCCGCTTTATGTCGGCAAAAGCGTCAATATTCGCAGCCGGGTGATGTCGCATTTGCGAACCGCGGAAGAAGCCCGCATGCTGCGCCAGGCCCGCCGTATCAGCTTTCACCGTACCGCTGGCGAAATCGGCGCGCTACTGCTCGAAGCACAAATGATAAAGCAGCTGCAGCCTTTGCATAATAAACGGCTGCGTCGCAACCGTCAGCTTTGCTCCATCCAGGTGGTACAGGGCGTGCCGTCCATCGTCAGCGCCAAAGAAATTGATTTTGCCCGCACGCCGGATCTCTACGGCCTGTATTCCAGCCGTCGCGCGGCGCAGCAATCGCTTCTCGCTATCGGCGACAGCGAGCAATTATGCTATTCCCTACTTGGACTGGAGCGTGTAAGCCACGGCCGGCCGTGTTTTCGCCATCATCTTGGCCGCTGCGCCGGAGCCTGTTGCGGCCGGGAGAGCCGGGAAGATCATCACCTAAGACTGATGGATGCGCTGGGGCAGATGCGGATTTTCTGTTGGCCTTATTCAGGCCCGGTGGGACTGGTGGAAACGGATGGCGATCGGCGACAGATCCATGTGGTGGATAATTGGTTCTATCTCGGATCGGTGGAAACGCTGGCGCAAGCCGCCGGGCTGCGCACGGTATCCCCCAGTTTTGACAGCGACGGTTATAAAATTTTGTGCGGGCCTATCATGAGCGGCCGCCATGACATCATTGAACTGACCTGACGCCCTCGCGCCAGGTCGGCCCCCCTTCCCGGCCTCTGCTTGCGCTGAGGCGCCCACAGCGAGTGACGGAGACCCGGTCACCGCTTTTGCCCCCGCGGCGATAAGGGTAAGCGGCGCTAACGCCCCTACAGCTTCCACCATTGGCGCAGGGTCCTTCACCGGTCAACACCGGCGGCGCGATCGCAGGGACAGCACCGTTGAGCACCGTTGAGCACCGTTGAGCACCGTTGAGCACCGTTGAGCACCGTTGAGCACCGTTGAGCACCGTTGAGCACCGTTGAGCACCGTTGAGCACCGTTGAGCACCGTTGAGCACCGTTGAGCACCGTTGAGCACCGTTGAGCACCGTTGAGCACCGTTGAGCACCGTTGAGCACCGTTGAGCACCGTTGAGCACCGTTGAGCACCGTCTATTAGATGCCTAAAAGCGATCGACCGTCAAGCTAACCGCCCTCAACCTACAGGATTAATGTTACTTTTCGCGACGTGCTCGGGCGTCTCATCCTTGCCCGGTCGCCAGCACCGAAAAGGCGCTAAGCAAACCCACCAACGACGCCATATCCTCGCGGGTATAATGCACCGTTAACGCATCGCTACGGCCGACGCCGGGCACCAGGCAGAAAAGATCCGCCAGCGCCGGCCGCGCTACCATCACTTCCAACCGGTAAGGTGGGGCGATCCGCGACGCCAGCGTGCCGCCTCCCTCCCGTACGGCGCGCTCGGCGGCTTGGCGAATTACGGCCTGCGCCTGCGCTGGGCTAAGGGACTCCGCCGCATTTTGCGAAATGGCGCGTTTTACGCAGGCGTAACCGGCAAAGGGATAATACCGCGCGATCCATCGCTGTAGCATGTCGTCTCCGCTGACCAGCCACAGCGGCGTCTTCCACTCCGCGCCCAGGGCGGCGTAAATGTCGCTTTCCGCCATCACTTCGCCATTAATGGTCACGCGGTAAAAAGCCCGGCCGTTAATGGTGTGAGCCAGCACGCCGAATTCGCCGGCGGCGCTGTGATAGCCGATAAACATCATACCGTCGAAAGGCTGTTGCTGAAGCCCTTCCGCCATCGACAGCGGCCGCGGTTTACCCTGCAACAGCCGCGCGCGCGGATCTATCCTATCGGCGCGCAGGTTTTCCATCGCGCCATGACTGTCCGCCACGACCACCTCACTGGCGCCGCCGGCGAAAGCCCCTTCGATCGCGGCGTTGACTTCCTGTTCCATCAGCGCACGCGCCAGCGGGTACTCCACGCTGCCGGCCCGGCACTGTTCTCGGCCGGTCACGCCGGCTATGCCCTCTATATCCGCCGAAATAAATACCCGCATGTGCGGCTCCTTAATGAAGATAACGCTGCGCCAGGCTGTCCAGCACCTGCCGCAGCGCGGGGCGATGATGCCCGCGAAAACCGGTAACGGGGGTAGCGCTCAACAACGCATCCACCACCGCATGCTCGGTGGCGTCGGCCGCCGCGGCCAGCAGTGGCTCCAGCGCATCATCCGCCGGCGGCCTGGGTAGGGGATCGGTTGAGAACGCCAGGGCGATATCGCCGGAACCGTGTCCCCAATAACTGCCGATGCGCCCTAGTCCCGCACCGGCGCGCCGGGCGATCCGTGATAGCTGGCGACCGTCGAGCGGCGCGTCGGTCGCCATGATAACGATTACCGAGCCGGCATCCTGCTGGGGCGCCAACTCCGGCAACAGCGGCGCGACGGCGGCCCCCAATTGAACGCCGTCCAGCGTCAGAGAGGAGAGCGTGCCGAAATTGGCCAACACCAGCACGCCCAGCGTGGCGTTTAACGACGAGCACCGCCGCGAAGCGCTGCCGATCCCCCCTTTTAGGCCGAAACAGCTCATGCCGCGCCCGGCGCCAACGCTGCCGCGCGCTATCTGTTCCGAAGCCTGGGACAGCGCCTGACGCGCCACCTCTTCAGTGACGGCCAGCGCCTGGATATCGTTAAGCCAGCCGTCGTTGCATTCCAGCGCCAGCGGGTTCACCGTCGGCAGCGTGCGGCCAAGTTCGGGGTTGCGCGCGATAGCCTCGCGCACAAGCGTAGTAAACAGCGTGCCGACAGCCAGGGTATTACTTAATAAAATCGGCGTTTGCAACAGCCCCAGCTCGGCAACCTGTACCAGCCCGACGGGCTTGGCAAAACCGTTCAACACCGCTGCGCCGCACGGCAGCGGTGCGGTAAAGAGATTGTCTCCCGGCGGCACGATAGCCGTCACGCCGGTCTGGATGTCCCCCGCGGCCAGCGTCGCATGGCCGACGGTAACCCCCGCCACATCGCTGATATCGTTACGAGCGCCGCAGGGCACGCGCGGCAGCGCCACCAGGCCGCTGTCGCGCCAGCGTCCCAGCAGCAGCCGCAGCTGCTGATGCAAATAATCGTCCATCGTCACGCCCCGCCGTTTGCGGTGAGTTGGGCGCCCGCCAACGGCACCCAGCTCACCTGACCCTGGCCATATTGCAAGTGCGGCGCCGCGTCCTGCGCGAGCCACAAAGGCCCATCCAAATCGACGAATTCCGCGTCAATTGCCACCGGCAACGCCGCCTCCATCGCCAGCGAGGAGCCCAGCATACAACCCACCATCACCCGCATGCCCTGTAACTTGGCTTCCGCCACCATCGCCAGCGCTTCGCTAAGGCCGCCGCACTTGTCCAGCTTAATATTGATCATGTCATAACGGCCGCGCAAACCGGCGATATCAACCGCGCTATGACAACTTTCATCGGCGCAAATCGGGATAGGATGCACGCAGCGCAGCAGATCGGCGTCCTGGCCGGCGGGCAGCGGTTGTTCAATCATGGCGATGCCGTAGGTCTGCAGCGCGGCGAACAAACTCGCCAGATCGACGCCGGCCCACGCCTCATTGGCATCGATAATCAACGTAGCGCGCGGCGCGCTGGCGCGAATAGCGGCGACTTTTTCCAGGATCTGCTGCCGGTCCAGTTTGATTTTCAGCAGCCGCGCGCCGCCGCCTACTGCCTCGGCCGCCGCGGACGCCATTGACGCCGCCGGCCCGAGGCTCAACGTTTGTGCACACACAATAGCGCCGGCGGCCGGCGGCGTGCGGCCCGTCAGTTGCCACAGCGACTGACCGCGCAGCGCCCCCTCAAGCCGCCACAGCGCGCAATCCAGCGCGTTGCGCGCCGAACCGGGCGGCAATAGGCGGCCGAGCTGCTGGCGGCTCAAACCGGTCTCAATCGCCGCGCGCAGCGTCTCCAACTGGCGGCATATGCCGTCGGGATACGCCTGATAGCGGGCGTTCGGACTGCACTCGCCGCTGGCGCTGACGCCGTCCTCCGTTAGCGTAACCCGCACGACCGGCACCGCGGTGCGCGCGCCGCGCGCAATAACAAACGGCCGCGCCAGCGGCAGCTCGAGCGTTTCAATCGTTAGCGTTCGCATGTCACCCTTGCTCCTGGAGCAGGCGAGCGATGCCCCCGATGCCAAAACGTACCGGATCGGTTGCCGGTACCCCGAATTGTTCACTCAGCCGGCGGCAATAGTCTCGCGCCTGCGCCTCGCCGGCGCCGGAGGTATTGAGCGCGAATCCTGCCAGCTTCACCCCGGGGCTGGTGACCGCCGCGGCGCGTAAATTGGCTTCGACACAGACCTCCAGCGTCACCATCGGTTGATGAGGGAGGTGGCGCATGTGGGGACGATCCATTTCGTGGCACATCACCAACCAGTGCGGTTGAGCGCCATGGAGCAAGCCCATGCTGACCCCGGCATAGGAAGGATGAAACAGCGACCCCTGCCCTTCAACAATATCCCAATGATCGGCATCATTGGCCGGCGACAGCGCCTCCGCGGCGCCAGCGATAAAATCGGCCACCACCGCGTCGATGGCAATCCCTTCTCCCGCCACCAGAATGCCGGTCTGGCCGGTGGCGCGGAAATCGGCTTTCATCCCGCGCTCGCGCATGGCCGCTTCCAGCGCCAGCGAGGTATACATTTTGCCCACCGAGCAGTCGGTACCCACCGTCAGCACCCGTTTACCGGCGCGGGGTTTCCCGCTGCCGACCGCCAGAGCCGGCCGCTGATGACGCACATCAAATAACCTGACGCCGTGCTGCTCCGCCAGCGTTGCCAAACCCGGCGTCGCGGACAGTTGCTCATGCAGGCCGCTGGCGATATTCATACCGGCGCGAATGGCCGAACGAACCGTTTCCAGCCAGTGCGGCGGCAGGAAACCGCCGGCGTTGGCGGTACCTAGCACCAGGGTGCGGGCGCCTCGCGCCGCGGCATCCTCGATGCCGATCTCCTCAAGGCCGAGGGAAACCGTGCAGCCTGGCAAACGCAACTGGCCAAGGCAGTGATCGGGACGCCACACTTGAATACCGCGGGCGGTTTTCGCCGCCAGCGGGTCGGTGACATCGCCGAGAAAAAGCAGATAGGGTTGCGGAATCAGCATAGCGGTACTCTCAATAAACTAAACCGACCTCCATCATTCCACCACATCTAGCGAAAAACGAATACCCGTTTAGCGGCAGGGTATAACCTTAGGCTATCCCCTGGCAGCCGCTCGCCGGCCTAAATCGCCCAAGACAAGACGTTAGCTCGGCGCAGGCACCCGCGCCGGGCTTGTTTAGGAAAAGAACCTTTCCTATAATCATGCCATGCGCAAAACCCCTGAATACATCGGCCCGGCCGGCACAGCGACAACGCGTCCGTCCACGGGCATTCCCCGGCCACCGGCGTCGGACGGGCGCGGCCGGCCGCGGCAATTCGATACCGAACAGGCGCTGGACCGGGCGATGCAGGTTTTCCGCGCCAAAGGCTTCCATGCCGCCTCCGTGGCCGACCTGGCCGCAGGCATGGGTTTGACCGTGGGGAGCATTTACAAAGCCTTTAACGATAAGCAGACGCTTTTTTTACAGGTGTTTGATCGCTATCTTTGCCAGCGGCGCGAACACACGCGCCAGGCGCTGGCCCAGGCGGTCACCGGACGCGACAAGGTGGCGGTGCTGCTGCAGGATTACGCCGCGCTCTCCCAAGGCGCTGAGGGTATTCGCGGCTGTCTGGTGGCCGGCAGCACGGCGCAATTATCCGCGCTGGAGGATGCGCTGGCGCGGCCGGTACGTCAGGCGTTGGACGCCAACCAAAGCCGCCTTGCGGCGTTTATCCGCCTGGGTCAGGAAGATGGCTCGGTGGATCCGGCGCTGAATGTGGAACATAGCGCCTTACTCATGCTGGCGGTGCTACAGGGGATGCGCGTGGTCGGCAAAGCCGGTCGGCAACATGAAGAGATGACGGCGGTCGCCGCGCTGGCGCTGCGTCTGCTGGACCCTCCCATGACGGCCCCTCCGGCTACAGCGCCTTGCTCAAAATGAGCAAAGGCGTATAGCGACTTTCGCGCTCGTAAGCGGTTTCACCGCTGACCGCCATCTGCTGGCTGAGGTAAAAAGCTTTGGCCTGGTGATTTTGCGGTAACACTTCCAGCCATAGCTGCGTTTGCCGAGCTTCTCTGGCCAGCATCTCCACCGCGCTAAACAGCGGCCTGCCGTACCCGCGCCCGGTAAATTCCCGCAGAAAATAGATCTTTTTCAATTGACCGCCGAGAGAGCCGGTATCCGGTCTCGGCATCTCACACAACAGCTTCGCCAGACCAACATCCTGGCCGTCAACGCTGGCTATCAGCCAGTGGCAATGTGGCTCTGCAAAGCTTTTCTCCAGCGATGGCGCCGCGAAATCATCCGCCAGAAAATCCGCCAGCGCCTGTTTCTGCGGCCAAAGATGGCCAAAATGTCCGATGTAACTCTCATAACCCAGCGCGGTCAGGGAATCGGCATCCTTGCGGCTGGCGAGGCGAATTTCCAGCATGATTTCGTCCAGTGATTGATGGGGAAGTCTCGGCCAGTCATCATAAAGGCAGGCGCGCCGGGATCCAATGGCGGCAACCTCAAAAGGTTATTGCCGGCAGCGCGGGAGAAAGGCGCTAGCGGTGTCGTCCCGCGCCCCTGGCGCAGCACCTCAAGCGCGGCCGAACGTTGCGCAACCCGGCGGCCAATTTCACGGGACTTGCTGCGGCGGGGCGCGTCGAGTCAGCACCATTAGCAGGCTGGCGACAATGCAGCCGCCGCCGACCCAACCCAGCGCCGTGAGATGTTCATTAAGCAACAGCGCCGCCAGCAGCGCGCCGAATAGCGGCTCGGTGCCCAGCAGGAGCGAGAGCCGCGAAGGCGAAGTACGGCCGGCGGCATAATTCTGCGCGAAAAAGGCAAACAGGGTGGCGAACAATGCCAGATACAAGGTGATCCCCCAAAACTGCCACGACGCGGGCAAGGGTGGCGGCTGTCGAAAAGTGAAGAGCAGCAGCAGCCAACTGCCGGCCGCGACGACCCCGGTCTGGACCGCGGTTAACGCCAGCGCCGGTACCGCCCGCTGCGCGGTCAGGCGCCGGGTATAACACACCAAACAGGCGCGCAACAGCGCGGCGGCTATCACCAGCCACTCCCCGCGTCCCAGGCGCAGCGCGCTTCCACCGCACAACCAATAAACGCCCAGCAACGACAGCAGCGCCGCCAGCATTAATCTTCCGTCGAGCCGTCCTCGACACACCAACCATTCCACCAACGGCGTAAAAATGACGAACAGGCTGATTAGAAAAGCCGCATTTCCGGCGCTGATAATCGCCACGCCCTGTGTTTCGCAAATAAATACCCCAAGCAGAATCAGCCCCAGCGGAAGCCCGGGACGCAGGGCCGTCAAGCCGGCGCCGCGCAGTTGCGGCACCAGCACCAGGAAGGTCAAGGTAAAGCGCAGCGCGATAAAACCCAGAACCGGATAAAATGCGAGCGCCTGTTTAGTGGCGGCATAGCTGCTGCCCCAAATAACCGCCACCAGCAACAGCATGGCATCGGCAAGCTGTGGCGCCGTACGGCTTTGGCGCGCTAACGCGATATTCAGCATTTCAACATCCGTAATCGATGATCTTTAGCAAGGGTTGCAGTATATTCTTTTGTTGCTCCGGCAATAATTACCGATAAATGCACAACACTTATTCCTTATGAGAACAAATCAACTTCTCCCCCTGCTGCCCAATATGGTGATCTTGGTTAAAGTGGTGGAAAAAGGCAGCTTCTCCGCCGCCGCCCGCGAATTAGGCACCACCGCCTCGGCGGTAAGCCGGCAGATAGCCAGACTGGAGCAGGCGCTGGGATTGCGGCTTTTGGAACGCAGCACGCGCCGCTTGCGCCTGAACGAGGCGGGTCATGAGGTATACCTGTGCTGTCAGCGGATCCTGTCCAGCGCCAGCGATGTGCTGGCGATTTCCGACAGCGCGATGTCCGCCCCGCAGGGGCAGGTGCGGCTAAGCGTGCCCAAGGCGCTGGGCAAATTCGTTATCGGCCCGTTAATCGGCCCTTTTTTGCAGCGTTATCCGCAGGTGGACGTTGCCTTACAGTTGACCGATAGCCTGCCGGATTTGTTGGCCAGCGACCTGGACATGCTTATTGCCATCGGCGACCGGCCGCCGGAGAATCTGGCGGGGCGGCCGCTGACATTTGTCCGGCAGTTGCTCTGCGCCACACCGCTTTACCTCAACCGGCGCGGCACGCCGCAACAGCCGGAGGATTTAGCGCAGCACGATTGTATTTGGCTGGGGGAAACGCCCGAGGATAACCGCTGGCGATTCCGCCAGGGTGAACAGCGGCGACAGGTCGAGGTGCACGGCCGTTTTGTGAGCAACCACAGCGAAGCGCGTATGGCGGTAGTCCTCGAGCATTTGGGCATTACCTGCCTGCCGCACTTTACCGCCGCCGCCGCGCTGGCGGAGGGGACGCTGGTGCCGGTATTGCCCCAATGGCGTTACGATGGCCCCTATCAAGGTATGGCCTGGGTGCTGTATCGCCCCAATCCCCAGTTGCCGCCCAAAATGCGGGTATTTATAGATTTTCTGGCGGCGGCCTTAGCCGATAACGCCGGCGACCGCTCTTCCTCGTCACCGGTGCCATAACCCTGTCCGGCGCCGACGAACGCAAGACGCCGGTGGGGATAAGCGGTCACGTCAATCGTTTTCCGGCCTAATCAACGCACAGGAAAAATGTGTTTATCACATTTCTTTGCGGGTAGACTTTATTCACCGCTGCCGCGCGTTTCGCTTACGCTACGGGAGACCGCTACGGTATTTTTTCCGCGCGTGAAAAGTGGTAGTCTTGAGGTTTAATTACTTGGTTAGAGTCATCTATGGCTTATCTCTATTTATTTGTTGCTATCATTGCGGAAGTCATTGCCACCTCGTCTATCAAAGCGTCGGCGGGCTTTAGCAAACTGGTGCCTTCTCTTTTAGTGATAATCGGTTACGCCATCTCGTTTACGCTGTTGTCGCTGGTCCTTAAAACCGTACCTGTCGGCATCGCTTATGCCAGTTGGTGCGGTTTAGGCATTGTTTTTGTCGCCATCGTAAGCTATTTCCTGTATGGGCAAAAATTGGATGCCGTGGCAATATGCGGTATTACCATGATTATCGCCGGCGTTTTGATTATTAATTTATTCTCCAAAACCGCCGGTCATTGATCAGCCTCATTATGTCTTAATTCAAGTAATAGAGAATATTTTTATGAAAACAACAAGCCAAGTTTCAGAGGATCATCAGATTAAGCTGCGCCCGTTGGAACGTGAAGATCTGCACTTTATTCATCAGCTCAATAATAATGAGATGATGATGCGCTACTGGTTTGAGGAGCCACATGAAGCCTATGTGGAGTTAAAAGATCTTTATCAGAAAAATATCCACAACATCAGCGAGCGGCGGTTCATTATCGATAAACTGGGCGTCAGCGTTGGGCTGGTCGAATTGGTGGATATCGATCATATCCACCGCCGCGCCGAATTTTCTATTCTGGTGGCGCCCGAGCACCAGGGAAAAGGCTATGCCAGTGTAGCGACTCATCTGGCGCTGAATTTCGGCTTTATGGTACTCAATCTGCATAAGCTGTATTTGATCGTTGATGAAGAGAACACCAAAGCCATCCATATCTATACCAAGTTGGGTTTCAAACAAGAAGGGGTTTTGTTGCAGGAATTTTTCATCAACGGCCAATACCGCAATACGCTGAGAATGTGCCTGTTCCAGCACGAATATCAGAATGCCCGCGCGACGGCGCTTGAGCAAAAACGCTAACTGGCCTCCGGGGCCAGCGCTGGAAAATGGCCGCACGCCAACGCACAACGGTACCTGGCGCATCAAAAAACCTGCCGCACGCCAACGCGCAACGGTACCTGGCGCTTCAAAAAAACCTGCCGCACGCCAACGCGCAACGGTACCTGGCGCATCATGAAACCCGCCGCACGCCAACGCGCAACGGTACCTGGCGCATCATGAAAAGACGCGGCGCGCGGCAGTCCTTAGGGATTAGAAGTTATACCCCACTAGCAGACAATACCCCCAGCCGGTAGAAGCACCGCTGAACGGCCCATCGCCAAAATCCAGCTGGCTGCCGTCGCGCCACTGGCCACCGTGGTGGAAATAGCGAGCGACCAGCGAGTAATGCAGATGGTCATAGGCCAGGGCCAAAATAGGGCTGGAGGCGATAGCATTATTGCTGCTTACACCGCCGGCGTTGGCGGCTAAATCGGAGCCAAAATCAAAATTGGCGAAACCGATATAACTTTGACCGCCACCCTATAATGTGGTGAGAGGATAGACATATTTTACTTTGACGCGATACCCGTCCCAGCTATTTTCATTGCTGGCGCCATAATTTTGCCACTGATATTTTGCGTAAATATTCAATGACAGCGCCAGATCGCTGTGGGTAGCGATATCGGTGCCGACCCCCCTATACCAACTACTTTGACGGGACGCGGCACTGCGGCCCATATCGTACATGTCATTATTGGCGAAGAACCACTCTTGAAAGGCCCCATACTGAGATCGGACCCCGTCAGTTTGTCGATGGAGAAACGGGGCTTTATTTCCATGAACAACGGCGACCCTTTATCCCAAAGACCGCGATCGGCGCCATTACCGACGCCAAATGACTTAGGTATATCCAGATAACCCTAAAAGTCAAACCACTGTTTGCGGGTCAACCCCTCATATTCCAGATAAACGTCATTATTTAGCTGCGGAACGAAGCGGGTATGATAGCTACCGACAACGTTTAGGCTCTGGTGCCACCAATCAGAAAGAGATTGATCGCTATGGTTACCGTTACCCGCCACCGCTGAGAAGCCACAGGTTAAGGCGAAAAGTGCCCCCACCGCTTTTTTTTATTTTCATATTATCGCCAGAAATAAAAACCATCCCAAAACAACCGAGAGTATTGAACATATAATATATTGGTGAAACGTTTCAAAAGAGGAATCATCGTAATATCAGTCGGTCCTAACTCGAAACACCTTTAGCGGCTTCTCGCCGCCGTGTTTTTCCTGACGAAATAAGCTTTTAATCCAGCGTTGTCAATCTCTTTCCCGATAACCGTTTACGGTTCAGCATTACCCTGAAATTAATTGTCTTTTAAGACAAAATCACCAGAATATATCGCAGCTAAAATAACCAGAATGGACCATTATGCTTCATCCGGCTTGCCGCTTAGTAGGCTATTTGGCGCGGAAATAACCTGATTATCAATACCGCGCTACTTAACCGCGAATTGTTCGCGGTTAACCGCCGTCCCCGTTGCGGATAACCCTTCTGAGGCCATGCCGGAACCGCGAAAGAGAGAGCCGTGTCACCGTTTCGCCTTGCCGAATTCGTCCGCGAGAATGACCGGCCCAACGTCACCGACCGCCTCCCCCTGTCCTCTGGCCAGCCAGAGGAAGGCTATCGGCCGGACATCCTCTGCGCCGGCAACGTTAACAGTGAATTATTGCCAATTAGCGCTGGAGGCGCTCCTTATAACGCTGTTTGATGCGTGTCTTAAGCGCGGCATTGGCGCGGTTAGCCGGAGTGAAATGCCTTTTGGCGTCTACGCATGTCCTTGAGTAACGGGGGATTGCCCTACCGCATCGCGATCACTTCGCGTGCTAACAACAGCATAGACGCACCAAGAGCTTTCACCTATGATGCCTGTTCATCTATTATCGAGCCACGCTCATTCGGCCCGCGCAGGGCGCCGTTACAGGAGTTTTGTCATGTCAGACGTTGCAGCGAGTTCCCGTATTTTCACCACCCATGTTGGTAGCCTGCCGCGCCCGGTTGCCTTGCTGGATCTGATGAAAGCCAATATAGATGGCCAGGATAATCAGGCAGAGCTGGATAGCGCCATTCGTCAGGCCGTCAGCCAGTCCGTCGAGGAACAGGTGGCGGACGGCATCGATATTGTCACCGACGGCGAACAATCCAAGACCGGTTTCTTTTCCTACGTCCGTGAGCGCATTGAAGGTTTTGAACCTCGGCCGGGCGCGGGCTATGCGGCGTTTGATGCCGAAGTTGAAGCGTTTCCTGAGTACTATAAACACTATTTCGGCGAAGCGATGCTGGGCGGCAATTTGACGCCGTTCGTGCCGGTGGCCTGTACCGGCCCGGTCCGCTATGTAGGCCTGCCGCAGCTGCAACGGGATATCGACAATCTGAAGCTGGCACTAACGACGACCGCCTGTCAGGGAGCGTTTTTACCCTCGGTGGCGCCGACCGGCGTGGGCAGCAATGAATTTTACCGCAGTGAAGAAGAGTATCTGAGCGCCGTTGCGGACGCGCTGCGCGTAGAGTATCAAACCATCATCGACGCCGGCTTCAGCGTACAAATCGATGACCCCTTCCTGCCGGATTTATTTGCCGATCGCCAACTGGACAATGCGGCTATCCATCGTAAGGCCAATGCCTATATTGAGATCCTGAACCATGCGCTGCGCGGCCTGCCGCAGGACAAAATCCGCTACCATACCTGCTACAGCATCAATGAGGGTCCGCGTATCCACGACGTCCCGTTCATTGAGTTCGTCCGCTTCATGTTGCGCATTAACGCCAGCGACTACTCATTCGAGGCGGGCAATGTACGCCATGAACACGAATACCACCTTTGGGAACAGGTTAAACTGCCGGAAGGGAAACGCCTGATCCCGGGCGTTATCTGCCATGCGAGCAACACCGTGGAGCATCCTGAGCTTATCGCAGAGCGACTGGTTCGTTTCGCGGAACGTGTGGGCCGGGACAACGTGATAGCCGGCGTCGACTGCGGTTTCTCCTCCCAAGCCACCTACCGTACGGAAGTGCATCCGACGGTTATCCGCGAGAAGTTTCGAGCGCTGCGCGCCGGCGCGGCGCTGGCCAGCGAGCGGCTGTGGCGCGGTTGATGCCGCGGGCGAGCGCGTCGAGCCGGCCAATAAACGCTGCCCGCGTCGGTTGACACAGCGGACGGCCGGCCACCTTGCTCGTTACCGTCGCCGCCGGCCCAAAGCGCGGCGTGTCAGGCGACCACCATCGATGATTTGCTATTCACCAGTTCAAATAACACCACGGTACGTGATGGGCAGGTGTAGTGGTGGCCGAAATCAAAGGTGTGCTCGCTGATATCATCCGGCTGAAAGGTATCGAAGATATGGCGCCAGCCGCGGCCGTGCGCCACCTCCGGCAGGGTGAACACCACGTCTTCGTGCGAGGCGCTGAACAGCAGCAGCACGGTACTTTGTGACCCCACCCGCAGCAGCCCCGTCGGCTGTGAACGCCCGTCCAGCAACATACCGATACTTTTTAAGTGAGCATCGCCCCACGTCGCTTCATTCATCTCCTCGCCGCCGGGCTGAAACCAGGTGACATCTTTGATGTTCAGCTTCTCGTTCAGCTTACCGGTGAAGAAGCGGCCGCGGTGCAGGATGGGGAAACGCTTACGCAGCGCAATAAGCCGGTAGGTAAACAGGATAAGCGATTGGCCTTTGTCGTTGATATTCCAGTCGACCCAGCTGATTTCGCTGTCCTGGCAATAGCCGTTATTGTTGCCCTGCTGGGTACGGGCAAACTCATCGCCCGCCAGCAGCATCGGCGTGCCCTGGGAAAACATCAGGGTCGCTAGCATATTGCGCATTTGCCGCAATCGCAGCGCATTTATCGCCGGGTCGTCGGTCAAACCTTCCGCGCCATAATTGGCGGAAATATTTTCGCTATGTCCGTCGCGATTATCCTCGCCGTTGGCCTCATTATGCTTGTGTTCATAGGAGACGATATCGTTGAGGGTGAAGCCATCATGCGCGGTAATGAAATTGACCGAGGCGTGCGGCTTGCGGCCGCGGTGATTAAAAATATCGGCCGAGCCCGCCAGTCGGGTGGTGAATTCCGCCAGTTGCCCCTCATCGCCGCGCCAGAATTTCCGCACCGAATCACGATAACGATCGTTCCATTCGGCCCAGCCCGGCGGAAAACCGCCTACTTGATATCCGCCCGGGCCGCAGTCCCAGGGCTCCGCTATCAGCTTGCATTGGCTGAGGATAGGATCCTGGCGACAAGTATCCAGAAAGCCGCAGCCTTCGTCAAAACCGTAGCTTTCACGGCCGAGGATTGTCGCCAAATCGAAACGGAAACCGTCAATTTGCATCTCCGTCGCCCAATAGCGTAGAGAGTCGGTCACCATTTGCAGCACGCGCGGATGACTCAAATTCAGCGTATTGCCGGTACCCGTATCGTTAATGTAATAGCGCTTTTCTTCGGGAAACAGGCGGTAATAGCTGGCGTTGTCGATCCCCTTTAGCGACAAAGTCGGCCCCAGTTCATTCCCTTCGGCGGTGTGGTTATACACGACATCCAGAATGACTTCGATGCCGGCGGCGTGCAGGGTGGCTATCATCTGCTTGAATTCGTTAACGGTTGAGGTGGCCATATATTTGGGGTGCGGCGCGAAAAAGCCGAGGGTGTTGTACCCCCAAAAATTGTGTAGCCCTTTCTCCTGTAGATGGCGGTCATCGACGAAGGCGTGGATCGGCATCAGTTCAATGGCGGAGACGCCAAGCGTCTTTATATAGTCGACAATTTGCGGCACGCTCAGCGCGGAAAAGGTGCCGCGTAAATGCTCAGGCACCGCCGGATGACGCATGGTATAACCGCGCACGTGCGTTTCATACACCAGGGTTTTTTCCCACGGAATGAAGTTCTTACCGTTGATGGGCCAGGAGAACGCCGGATCAATTACCCGGCATTTCGGCATAAACGGCGCGCTGTCGCGCTCGTCCAGAGTCAAATCTTTGTCTTCACTGGCGATGTCATAGGCAAACAGGGCATCGTCCCATTGCAGTTCGCCCCAGATTTGTTTCGCGTAGGGGTCTAGCAGCAGCTTGGCCGGATTAAAGCGATGCCCCTGCTCCGGCTCAAACGGGCCATGTACCCGGTAACCGTACAGCAGCCCCGGACGCGCGTCGGGCAAATAACCGTGCCATACCTCATCGGTATATTCCGGTAATTCAATTCGGTCATACTCTTCGCCGTCCTCATTAAATAAGCACAGTTCCACGCGCGTCGCATGAGCGGAAAAAATAGCGAAATTGACCCCCAGGCCATCCCAGGTTGCCCCGAGCGGAACCGGTTTCCCCTCTCTCACGCGAGTGGTACGGCCGGCATCCAAATGTTTGACGATGTCATTATCGGTATTGGGGTGGGCAATGTGGACACCTTTACCATCCAACAGCACTTCTACTTGATTATCTACCTTGCTCGCCATTGTTGTCGTGGCGGTAGGTATGATTTCCTCACGTTTTTTTGACGATCCCTTGGCCATCTTTAGTCACCCCTGAGACGAATAAAAGTAATGTCCGTTCGCTTCTGCCAAGATCGCCGACGGCGATCCGGCCCTTGAGAAGTTACCTTCTCCTGCCGGTGTATCCTTGCGTAAGTGGCCTCACCCCCATAGCTAACGCCGACGCAGGCGCGGTCGGTGAAAGCATACCGCCCGCTTGAATCACGCCCGCTACAGGCGACGCGCCACGGCGGCGTCACCCTACTCGCGCCTGGCGTCGCTGATGCCGGCGGCCTCACCGCCTACCTTCGCCGGCGCCGCCCGCGCCCGGCGTTAAACGTAAGTGTTTTGTCATAGGCGTTATGACACAGAAGACCGCGTCTGACTTGGGATACCGCGTCCGACTCGGAATACCGGATCCAGGCTTGGGCACCCCATTCGCCTCGGAATACCGGGTCCAGGCATGGGCGCCCCATTCACCTCGGAATACCGGATCCAGGCTTGGGTACCGCGTCGCGTCGGGACACCGCACCCGCGTATGGGGTACCGCAGCTGACTTAAGACACCGCCCCTGGCCTGTATATAAGCTCTGAGTGTAGTCGCCTTTGGAGGTTATGCCAGAGCCGCGACATAAGCTTGACCGTGGTGCCTCACTGCCGGCGATGGCGCTCAATTGCAGGCTCTGCGCCCGCGGCGCCGGATAATCTGCCCCGTCAGCGCGGGCGTCTCGCCGTGGCGCATAAGCGCAGACAGCCAAGGGGGGTGCGGTTTCATTTTTCGCGGAATCGGTTAACCTGTAATGATTATCGTGCGTGACGTTTCGCCGCCACAGCGGATTATCCTTAACCAGGGAGCAACAATGGAGATTAACAAAGACACCCAGCTGTGCATGTCATTGGCCGGACGCCCGGGCAATTTTGGCACGCGTTTTCATAATTATCTTTATCAGCATATGGGGTTGAATTATCTGTACAAGGCATTCACTACCCAAGACATTGCCGCCGCCGTCGGCGGGGTGCGCGCGCTGGGTATTCGCGGCTGCGCGGTGTCCATGCCGTTCAAAGAAAGCTGTATTCCTTATCTGGATGAGCTGGATCCGTCGGCGCAGGCCATCGAATCGGTTAACACTATCGTCAACACTAACGGGCAGTTAAAAGCCTACAATACGGATTTTATCGCCGTGGAGCGGCTGATTGCCCAGCATCAGGTGGATCCGCGGCTTTCCTTTGCCCTGCGCGGCAGCGGTGGGATGGCCAAAGCCGTCGCCGGCGCATTGCATCATGCGGGGTTTCGCGACGGCGTGATCGTCGCACGCAACGAACGTGCCGGACGCCATCTGGCAGAGTTATATGGCTATCGCTGGCAGCGGGATGAGCATGGCCTACAGGCGGGTATGCTGGTCAACGTTACGCCGCTCGGCATGGCGGGCGGCGCGGACATCGATACGCTTGCTTTCAGCCGCACGCTTATCGCCGCCGCCAACGTGGTATTCGACGTCGTGGCAATGCCGGCTGAAACGCCGCTGATCCAAGCCGCGCGCGCCCTGCAAAAACCGGTTATTACCGGTGCCGAGGTGGTGGCAATCCAGGCGCTGGAACAATTTGTTCTCTACACCGGCGTACGCCCAGACCCGGATCTGGTCGCCCGCGCCGCCGCGCACGCCGCCGGCTAAGGTCGGAGGAAGGACGCCGGCATGTCCTTTCTGAAATAAGGGGGCGTCGATGTTGCCGGCGTGCCCGCGCGTGATGGTCAATTAGCGTCGATGGCGCCGGCAGGCGCTTTCTGACATTCAATGGGTGCCGGTAATGCCGGCGTGCCCACTCTGGCATTCAGCAGGCGCCTGCCGGACCGCGTATGACGCGCCGCTGCAAGCGCTTTACGCTATCAGAATGCCCTGCCGGGGGCATTGGCCGCCATTGCCCATCAGGGCGCGATAGCCTAAATGGTGCTGCATCTGCACTGTTGGTGCGCATAGTGTCGCACCCCGCCGTATCATCCACTGATTAGAAATCAGTTAATCCATTGATAGTTAGCCCCTTTAACGCCATCCGTCAGTTGGCATAATCCTTGCTTTTAATTAGTTAATTAATTAACAGTACTCTTTACGCCCTGTACGGGCGACCGTGATGCCCGTGCGGGGGTCTCTCCGACGACCCGAGCACGGTTTCCCCCTACTGCACTTGGAGAACATGATGACCATTGACGAGGTGATAGCGCGTTTTGAGCAAGAGCGCGAAAAAATCTGGTTCGATCAGCCAGACGAAGTGAAGGCGCTGGGCCAGGGAATTGTGCCGCGCGGCACCGGTTCGCGCGGTCAATATCTGAGCACCATTATCTTTGCCGAAGGCGAGGCGCGCACCATGGCGGATGAAATGCTGTGGGGGCTTATTCGGGTAGCGGAAGATACCGACGCCGATCTGAAAACCCTGCAATCGCTCATCAAAGAGATCATTGGCTACAAAGCGGACTTTTTTGATTTTGTCAGCCTGCCCCATGCGGCAAGTCTGATTCACCTCTATGTCGACACCGCCTGTCGCTGCACCACGCTAGAAGAGTTGTGCCGCCTCTCCCATGCCGCCCTTTCTTATGCAAACCGTTTGCATATGTGGGTGGATTTTATCCTGCCCTGGGGACTGGGTGACGGTTTCCGCCGGGTTAAATCGGCCTAACTTTCCTTTTCACGCTTTTACGAATACGGGTACCACCATGAAATTGCGAATGAACGTTGCCGGTGAACCGGTTTGCCTTATAGAAGTTTGGGAAGATAAAGTGCCCAACCTGGCGCGGGAACTGCGGGCAAAATTGCCGATGAAAAGCGTATTGCAGCACGGCAAGCTGATTGGCGATATGGTGTTTTTCACCATGCCGATTGTCGCGCCCTGGGAAAATAAATATAAAACCGAAGAGGTGGGCAAACTGCGCCGCGAGAAATACGGTAAAGCCACGGGCTCGGTGTGTTTTTACAGTCCGCGGCAGCAATTTTGCGTCGTTTACGGCGACGACACCGCCGAAGAGCCGCTGCCGATTTCCTACATCGGCGAGGTCGTTGAAGGGTCGTTGCAACTGCGCGTCACCGGATTGGAAACCTGGTTTGATCAGGGCCGGGTGGTCGAGCTGGAGATTGTCGATTAGTACGCCACCCGCCGGGCCGGGGGGGATGCCACTCCCGGTCCGGCGGAGCAATACCGCCTCGCCTCATGCCGCCAGCAGGTCGGCCATAGCCCGACAGATAAACGCGCTTTCCGCCGGCAGCCGGCCCGGCGCGCCGGCGCAATGACCAAACGGTGACGCCAGCGGGCGCCATTCCCCCCGCGGCAACAAGCCGCATTCCATCTCTGCCTCTTCCAGCGTGAAATAGCTGTCGGTGGTACAGGGCATGACAATGGTCCTGGCGCTAATCGCCGCCATCGCCGCGTCGAAATCACCGCTAAAATGGGCATTATCGGCGATATTTGCCGTCTGCCAGCTATGCAGCATGCACAACAGATCATTGGCGTCGCGCCCTTGATGATCCTGCTCCCAATAGTGCAACAGCGCCTCGCGGGTCGGGAAATTTAACTGCCGGTAGAGATGCTGGCGATAAAACGCGGCGGAATAGGCCCACCCCGCATAGCAGCGGCCGAAGGCGGCCAACCCCTGCAGCGGCGGGCGGGTATAACTCCCCTGCTGGAATAGCGGGTCCGTCTGCAGGGCCGCGGCGATGCCCGAGAGAAATACCTGATTCAGCGGCCAGCATTTGGCGCTACCGCACACCGCCAGTAATGCGCCGACCGCATCGGGATACAGCGCGGCCCACTGATACCCCTGCATCGCCCCCATCGACCAGCCGGCGACCAGCGCCAGTCTGTCGATTTGCCAATGATCAAAGATAAGCCGGTGCTGCGCCCGCACGTTATCCAGAAGCGTCACCGCCGGGAAGCGCCTGCCCTGCTGCGGCCCGGGATGGCTGGGGGAGCTGGAGACACCGTTGCCAAACAGATTGGTGCAAATAATGAAATACCGGGCCGGATCGAGCACCTGCCCTGTACCGATAAGCGCGTCCCAACCGCGATGGTCGCCCGCATACCAGGACGGCAGTAAAATAGCATTATCACGCCGGCGGTTAAGACGGCCATAGGTCACATAACTCAGCCGGGCGTGTTGCAGCCGCTCGCCGCTGTGCAGAATAAAATCCCCTAGCTCACAATGTTGAGTGTCCTGCATCATTGCCCCTCGCGCACCGCACCCGCGGTGATTAATTAATCAGATAGTTAACTTGTTGCCAATTTCACGTCTATGGTACTATTTATCCGTCGGGGCGCCGAAACAGCGCCTTGTTAGTCCAAGCCGCGCACGGCTTAGGAATCCTGTTTTCCTGACCCACGCTTGCTCGTTTAAAAACAGGCTCTCTGAGCCGGAAAGGATTATGAAAACTCGCGCTACCAAGACCGCAATGACGCCCGCCGCCACCGTAAAGGCAAAAAAAAACCAGCCGGGGGATGTGGCGACGACCCTGCTTAATTGCGCACTGGAATTGTTCGCCCGGCAAAATTACTCATCCGTCAGAATTAAAGATATTGCCGACGCCACGGGCCATAATTCAGCTCTGATTTATTACTACTTTGGTTCCAAGGAAAACCTTTTTCTCAAAGTCATTGAATCTACAGTAGAAAAAGCCTTCGAGCAGTTCGAGGCTATCAAACACGACGCCCGCGATTCGCAACAAGTGCTGTTTCTTTGGATCCAGATACATATCATGCAGTTTTATTTGCTGCAAAAGCTGGCCAAAATCAGCCTGGATTATGCCGGCACCCACGGCCGTACCCCGCAAATCGATAAAGCCATTAAAAAGTTTTATGAAAAAGAGTCGGTGGTGCTGAAAAATACCCTCACCGACGGCATACAGGCCGGAGTATTTCGCGAGGTGAACCCCGCCGATATGGCGATGTTTATTTCCACCTACCTCGATGGGGTGTTATTCCGCACGGTCATGTTTCCTAAATTTAAATACAAACATGCCATCAATTGCATGCGCGAGTTTGTCTTTGAACATCTGGCGGTCAAGCCGGCATAAACGGCAGGTCAGTCCTGCAGTTCGATAACAATTTCCGGCGACCGGGCGCGCGAACAGCACAGCAATATCCGGTCGTTTTGTTGTTTTTCCGCTGGCGTCAAATAATTATCGCGGTGGTCAGGAGTACCGCGCACCACCCGCGCCTGACAGGTACCGCAGACGCCGATGCCGCAGGCGGTCTCGGTCTCGATGCCGGCCAGGCTTAGCGCCTCGACGATAGTCTGCTCCCCCGTGACCGCGACCCGTTGCCCCGACGGGTGCAGTTGCACTATAAACGTCCCCGCCTGCGCCAGCGCCGGCGGCGTGAACAGCTCATAATGCAGATCCTCGTCGGCGACGCCGTGTCGCGCGCAGACATCCCGTACCTGCGCGGTAAACGGCTGCGATCCGCAGAGATAAATCGCGCTGCGCCCCACGTGCCGCAGCCAGCGCGCCAGTAGCCCGCGCGGATCCGCCGGCGCTTGGTGGTGCACGCTGATCGCCGGCGCAATCTCACGCCACGTCTCCTGTAGGTCGAAAGCGCTGAGGGTGTCCGGGCGGCCGAAATAATGCAGCCGGTAAGGGCGCCCCTGACGTGCCAGGGTCAGCGCCATCGGCAACAGCGGCGTGATGCCGATACCTCCCGCCAGCAGCAGCGCCGGATAGGGCTGTGGTTGCAGCGCGAACAGCGTCACCGGCGCACCGATGGCGAGGATCTGACCCGGCATGACCTGCTGGCGCAGATACTCCCCGGCGCCGCGGGAGTGCCGGGTGACCAGCACCGCCAACCGGTAGTGGTGCCGCTGCGCGGGATCGCCGCACAACGAGTAATGGCGCAACAGCGAGGCGCTCAGGCGGACCGCGATATGCGCGCCGGCACGCCAGGCCGGCAGCGGCTGACCGTCCGGCCGCGCCAGGGTCAAAACGATAACCCCGGTGCCCTCATCCCGCTTTTCGGTGACCACCACCTCCATGAACGGCTGTTCATTCATCGTTCTGCTCCGCAAACCGGCGGCGCGCGCCCTCAGGGCGGCGTTTCGCCTTAAAAAATCGTGCTATAGCGCTCGATTTCCCACTGGCTGACATGCAGGTGGTAGTGATTCCACTCTTGCAGTTTGTATTTGACGAATTCATCCTTAAGCGCTTTACCGAGCGTCGCCTCGACGAAAGGATCGCTATCGAACGCCTCCACCGCTTCCAGCAGATTTTGCGGCAGAAAATCAATGCCCCGCGCCTGACGCTCCTGTTCGCTGATGGCATACAAATTGTCTTCGTTCGGCTCGCGCGGGTCTATCTTGTCGCGTATCCCCTCCAGCCCGGCCGCCAGCGCCAGCGCCGCCGCCAGATAGGGATTGACCGCGCCGTCGGCGTTGCGCGATTCGCAGCGGCCGCCGCCGGCCGGTACCCGTACCGAGTTGGTGCGGTTATTGGATCCATAGGAGTTGAATACCGGCGCCCAAGAGAAATAATTCATCGCGCCCTGGCGCACCAGCCGTTTATAACTGTTCACCGTGGGGGCGAAGGCAGCACAAAGCGCGCGCCCGTGGCGCAGCAGGCCGCCGATAAAGTAATACCCCGTTTGAGATAGCCCCAGCCCGCGCGGATCCTGCGCGGATTGAAAAATATTCTCGCCGCTGGCCTTATCAAACAACGACATATTAAAGTGCGCGCCGGTACCGGTTTTATTTGCGAAGGGTTTCGGCATCATGGTCGCCACCAGCCCTAATTCCCGGGCATAGTGCTTGGCCATGAAACGGAAGAAAATAAAGCGATCGCAACTGGTCAGGGCATCGGCGTATTTGAAATCAAACTCAAATTGCGAGTTGCCATCCTCGTGATCCAGCGAGTAGAGATCCCAACCCAGCTGGTTAATGGTGGAAGAGACTTTGTCGAGCCAGGCAAACTGGCCGACAAACCCCTGCAAATCGTAGCAGGGTTTATTAAGCTTATTGTCCGCATCCGGCACCGTCAGTCCGCCGTCCTGCTCGCGTTTAAGCAAATAGATCTCGCACTCGATCCCCAAATTAAAGCCAAAGCCCATCGCCTCGGCCTGCGCCAGCACGTTTTTCAGCGCCACCCGCGTACTGAGGGGATAGGGTTCGCCCTGAAAGGCATTATCGGCCGGCATCCAGGCGATTTTCGGCTCCCAGGGCAGTTGGATTATGCCGTCCAGATCCGGAATCGAGGTCAGTTCATCTTCGTTAGGCAGTTGGCCCAGGCCATCAAGGGCATAGCCGGTATAGCGCTCCGACCCGGCCGCCATTTGACGGAAATGGCCAATCGGCACCACTTTGCCTTTCGGCACGCCGTGAATATCCACATAGGCGCCCATGCAATACTCCACGCCCTGCTGCTGTAATTGTTGTTCCAGTTCGGTTATCTGCTGTTCGGTCTTTTTCATCATCTGCTCTGCCATAGGCGGTGAAACCCGCCGCATCATGAATGTTCAACGATCGGGTGAGGGATATAGGGCGCTTCCAGCATTGCGATTTCCTCGCGGCTCAGCGTCAGTTCCGTGGCGCTGAGCGCGTCTTCCAAATGCTGTAGGGCCGTGACGCCGACCACCGGCGCCACCACCGCAGGCTTGCTGTAAAGCCAGGCCAGCGCAACCTGCGCCTGCGGGATACCGCGCTGCGTCGCCACCTCGGTCACCGCCTGGATAACCTGCCGGTCCGCCTGCTCGGTCGCCGCGTAGAGAAACTCCGCATAGGCATCGCCGGCCCCGCGCGCCGTGGCGGCGGTCTGCTGCCACGGCCGCGCCAAACGGCCGCGCGCCAGCGGGCTCCAGGGCGTGACGCCGATGCCTTGCGCCTGGCATAACCCCATCATTTCCCGCTCTTCTTCGCGGTACAAAAGATTGAGGTGGTTTTGCATGGCGATAAACGGCGTCCAACCGTTAGCCCGCGCGACGTGCAGCGCTTGGCAAAATTGCCAGGCATACATCGAAGAGGCGCCGAGATAGCGTACCTTGCCCATCTTTACCAAATCGTGCAGCGCTTCCAGCGTCTCCTCCAGGGGCGTGTCGTAATCCCAGCGATGAATTTCATACAGATCGATGTAATCGGTATTCAGCCGTTTTAGACTGGCATCGATCTCGGTCATGATGCATTTGCGGGATAATCCTTTGCTGTTGGGCCCCTTGCGCATCGGGTTATAGACCTTGGAGGTAATCACCACCTCCTCCCGACGGGCGAAATCTTTCAGCGCCCGCCCCAGCACGACCTCGCTCTCGCCTCCCGAATACACATTGGCGGTATCGAAAAAGTTGATACCGCTCTCCAGCGCCTTTTGGATAAAGGGACGGCTTTGCCGTTCATCCAGCGTCCAGCCATAGCCGCTCTTTTCCGGCGAGGCATAGGTGAGGCAGCCCAAACAGATAGCCGAAACCTCCAGCCCCGAGCGCCCGAGTTTTACCATTTTCATTGCCGTTTCCTTACTGTTAAGCAGAGGACAAACGCCGTGTGCCAAACCCGCGCGACTATAAACGGCGGCGCAAATAGTTGGCCAAATGCCACACGGTAGTTTCCAGATGACCAAGCCGGCCCGGCCGCGCCATGCGCGAGCGGCTGCCGATTTTCTGCGCCGCATTGATGCCCAAATCCTCGTCAATAATGCCCAGGCTGCCGTTCTTCATTTCAGCCGCCGTGGCGGCAAAGTCCGGCTGCGCGGCGGAGGCTTTGGACACCAGCACCAGCCGATGCCAACGTGTCGTATGGCGATCCTCCGGCAGCAAGGTACTGATACTTAAGCGATCAGGATTCAACCCGATAAGACAGGTGGGGTAAATCAGCATCAAATCAATTTGCCGCATATCCTGCTCGCTGAAGCCGCTCAGCGGGATAAGGCCGGGGGTCAGGACTTCCGAAATAGCGCCGTTTTTGCGCAGCGGCTGATGACACAGCGTCCACCCCGGGCCATCTTCGCCGATATAGCTCAAGCGCCCCGGGAAACTGTCCTCCAGCGTGGTGCGGTGCACGGCGGAGTGGTGATAGCACTCCATAAACGTTTCCACCGCCATTTTCCAGTTGAACGGGCAGTCATAGTCGAGGGTGTAGGCGGTATGCAAATCGGCCACCTGGTATTTGTCCAACAGGGCGTTAAGAGGACGCAATCGATCGGCTATCGACTCGACGCTGTCGGAAAAGGTGATGAAAATCATACCGTGCACGATTTCACTGCGGATCTGCGGCAGCGAGCAGCTGTGGCGGTCGAACTCCGCCGCCTGATTCATATACGGCGTCCCGATCAATTGGCCGCCGGTATCATAGGTCCAGTTATGGAACGGGCACACCAGCGCTTTGGCATTGCCTTCGCCGGTCACCACCGGCACCCAGCGGTGCAGGCACACCGACGACATCACGCGTACCTGCTGCTGATGGCGGATCACGACCAGCGGCTCTTTGACGATGTTAAGCGTAAAGTAATCCCCTTCCTGCGGGATCTGCGAAACATGCCCGACGAACAGCCAATCGGCGCGAAAGACTTTTTCCATCTCATAGTCAAAAAAGGCTTCGCTATTATAGGCTTCTGCCGGTAAGGTCGAGGCGTAGGCGGCCTCTTCCGATTGTTGGCGCTTAATCGTTTCTATAATGGCTGCGCATTCATCCGTAACACAATCGATACGCTGCGAAATATCTGGCATAGCGGCCTCCTGTAATAACAGCGTGTTCAGTTTGATGAATAAGCGTTAAATCACGCGGCGGCGTAATTAACGGTGACGCTTCCGAGCTCTTTTTCCAATAACGGTATGACCTGCTGACCGAATTTTTCCAACGATCGTCTGGCGTCGGCGATAGGCATATCGCCAAACTGGAAAAAGCAGTTGTAATGGGAAGGATTAATTTCCCGGACTTCACGAATAATACGTTCCGCCACCAGATGCGCATCGCCAATAATTAAATTATCCCTGACCACCTCGGCGGCGGGCTCATCTTGCAACGGCGGCGCATCGATAAAGCCGGCGGCGGTTTTGATCCGGCTATCGTGCAGCGCGGCAATCATTCTGGCGACGAACAAGGCCCGTTCAGCGGCCTTCAGTGCCGCTTGATGACTGTCGGTGACATGAATATATTGCTGTACCGCAACCGGCATCTGCGCATCCAGACCGGCCTCGCCCCAGCTGTTACGCGCATCGCGCACCATCTCGCCCAGACGCACCGAGCCGCGCCACCCCGCGGTCATAAAGGGCGTCGCCCCCAGGGGCGCGAAGCGTTTAAGTACCTGCGGCTGCGTGGTGGTGAGATACAGCGGCGGTAGCGGCTGCTGCAAAGGGGTTAGTAGGAAATCGGTTTCCACCTGCTCCCCCTGCCAGGACGGCGACACGGTGCGGCCGTGCGTCAGCGCGCGTTCGATAAAGTCCCAGTGCGATAGCAGTAGCGCGTTGCGCTGGGTAACATCTCGCCGGTAACGCTCGAATTCATAAGCCTGATAGCCACTGCCGATGCCCAGCACCAGCCGCCCTTCCAGCAGGCGATCCACCAGCGCAATTTCCTGCGCCAGGCGCATCGGCTCATAGAGCGGTAGGACGATAACCGCCGTTCCCAGCCGAATGCGCCGGCTGTAGCCCGCCATATGGGCGGCCATCAGCAGCGGCGAGACGCTGATCGAATAGTTGGTGAAGTGGTGCTCGGCAAACCAGGCGGTGGCAAAGCCGATCTCCTCCGCCAGGGACACCATACTGCGCGTATCCTGAATAACGCCCTGGATCCCCCGCGCATTGTCTTTATAAGACATTAAATTAAACAGTCCTAATTTCATGCCAGCTCCAGGTAAGCAAAAGGGCAATTGTGCCGGCTGGCGCTATTGCCAGCCGTGGGAATTTGACGGCAAGTGAGATTCAGCCACGCAGCACCTGGCCGACAATAATGCCTCTCGCCGGCGTAGCGAGTTCGGCCGTTATTCTGCGCATCAGTCTCTTCACCCGCTCGACATTCCGGCGTAAATTTCTCTACTCGACGTCGGTTCGCGGCATCAATACGTATTTCCGACGTCACATTGCCGGCATCAGTGTGTATTTACAATGTAACGTTGCCGGCCCAATGCCTATTTCCGACGTAACGTTGCCGGCATCAAGACGTATTTCCGTTGTAACGTTTCCGGCATCAAGACGTATTTCCAACGTAACGTTGCCGGCATCAATGCGTGTTTCCAACGTAATGCTGCCGGCGTAAACGCGATTGGCTAAGAGGACGTCTTGCCCGCTGCCCCGCTTAACCTGCGCGCATCGAGCGCCCGACCTTATTTTCCCCGGCGCCTCGCGCGCGGCTGTTTTATTATTCCCGGCGGATCACGCCCGGCGGGGTTTATATCGGCTGACGTCAGGCCGAGGCGTCGCGTTGGCTGCGGCGAAAGTATTTCTCGATGCGCGATTGTAGGGCGCTTAACAGCGTCGTGGCCGCCAAATACCAAATACAGCAAACGATAAGTAGAGGGATATTCTCAAACGTTCGCGAATAAATGGACTGGGCGGAATAAAGCAGATCGGAAAGTGAAATCACGCTCACCAGCGAGGTGGTTTTCAACATTCCGATCACCTGATTGCCGGTAGGCGGAATAATGAACGGCACCGCCTGCGGCAGCACAACCCGACGCAGCCACAGTCCCTGCTTCATCCCCAGCGCGCGCGCCGCTTCTTGCTGGCCGCTGTCGACGGACGACATGCCGCCGCGGATGATTTCCGCCATATAGGCCGCTTCATTGAGTCCGAGTCCCAGGATCGCCGCCGTATAAGGGGTAATTAAATCGTTCATACTGCCCTGATACAGCGTAAACAGGTGCGGAATACCAAGGGTGACCTGGGGATAAAGCGCCGCCAGGTTGTACCAGAAAATCAGTTGCACCAGCACCGGCGTGCCGCGGAAAAACCAAATGTAGCCGCCGCTGCACCAGGCGAGAAGCGGGTTACTGGCCAGCCGCATGGCGGCAATCGCCACCCCGAGCACAATCGCCAGCAGCATGATGACCACCGTCAGCCACAGGGTAACCCACAAACCGCTTAAGATGATGGGAGAGAATAAATAGCGTCCCACCACCGGCCAGGCAAAATTGTCATTCATCACCACCGAGTGGATCATCAGTATCAGCAGCAGCGCGAATACGCCGGTCGTTACCCAGCGCCCCGGGTAACGCTTCGCTACCACCGTCATGGCGTCGTGCGGATACGGCGTGGCGGCAGAGCGGTCATCCCGTCCGGAACGGCTGACGCGATAGGACTGATTATCTGTCATGGGGTCTCTCTTCAACATCAGGAGCATAATGAGCCAAGATAATTAATTAATCAGTTAATTAACAATATGCTCTTACCAAACGCGACTGTCAACAGCGATAGAACGAAAATTTAATCGTACGATTAATATTAATTCCATACAATTCAGCCAATTAGATCGCGTTCACGAAGACAAATATTTTGCCAGAAATGCTCGGGTGCGCGGATGCTGCGGCGCGCGGAACAAGTCTTCAGGCGAGCGCTGCTCGATAATTGATCCATTGTCCATAAAGGCCACCCTATCGCCCACCTCACGGGCGAAGTCCATTTCGTGCGTGACCACGACCATCGTCATCCCCTGCTTCGCCAGATCTTTCATCACGTCCAGCACCTCCCCTACCAGCTCCGGATCCAGTGCGCTGGTCGGTTCATCGAACAGCATCAGGCTGGGTTTCATCGCCAGGGCGCGCGCGATCGCCACCCGCTGCTGCTGGCCGCCCGACAGGCGCGACGGATAGGCATCCAGCCGATGCGACAGGCCGACACGATCAAGCAGCGCTTTGCCTTGCTCCACCGCCTCGGCGCGGGCCATACCCCGCACCCGGATCGGCGCTTCAGTCACGTTCTCCAGCGCCGTCATATGACCAAACAGATTAAAACGCTGGAACACCATGCCAATCCCGGCGCGGCGTCGGGCGATCTCCGCTTCATTCAACTCATAGAGTTTGTCGCCGGCCTGCCGGTAGCCCATCAGTTCCCCGTCCACATACAGGGCGCCGCCGTCGATTTTTTCCAAGTGATTGATGCAGCGCAGGAAAGTGGATTTTCCGGAACCGGAAGGCCCTATCAGACAGACCACCTCCCCGCGCTGCACCGTCATGTCCACCCCTTTCAGAATTTCGTTGCCGTGAAACCGCTTTATCACTTGATAGGCGGCCACCGATGGTGTCGCTGTTCCCGTCATCATTCCCCCTTTATCGCTTCGCTTAACCGGACCGCAGGCTATGCCGTCATGTACCAGGTACAGTGCGCGCCGCCGTCCACCGCCAGCATATGGCCGGTAATATAAGCGGCGCTATCGGACAGCAAATAGGCCACCGCGCCGGCGATCTCCTCCGGCAAACCGGCGCGCCGCAGCGGCAGGCGGGCCACCTCCGCCGCCAGCGCCGGCTCGTGCTGCTGCCAGGGCGTATCTTCACGTACCGGCCCGGGACTGACGCCGTTCACCCGGATGCCATAGGGCGCCCACTCCACCGCCATCTGGCGCGTAAGATTGATAATCGCCGCCTTCGCCGGTCCATAGGCGCCGGCGCCTGGGTAGCAGCGATGGGCCGAGGCGCCGGCGATATTGACAATGCCGCCGCCGCCCCGCGCGCGCATCACCTTCGCCGTTTCGGTGGCCACCACGAAGCTGCCGGTTAGATTCACCTGGATCACCCGCTGCCACTCGTCGTCCGCCACGCTTAGCAGATCTCCCGAGCCGTTCGCCCCGGCGTTGTTCACCAGCATGTCAATGCGGCCGTAACGGGCGCACATGGCCTCAATTGCGCCGGCAACCTGTGCGCGATCGGCAATATCCGCATACCAGGCCTGCGCCCGGTGTCCCCGTTCGCGCAGTTCCTGTACCGTCCTTTCGCCCGCCGCGCGATCGCCGTGCAAAAGTAATGCAATATCGGCGCCAGCCTGCGCCAGCGCCAGCGAGATGGCCCGGCCAATCCCTTTCGAGCCGCCGGTGACCAGCGCGACGCGGCCGGTGAAATCGCCTTGGTTCATGCTTCCTCCGCTAAGGGTGTCGGCGGCTCGCCCCTGGCCTGTTCCGCCAGCGTTCGGCCGCAAATATAGCCCCAGGTCAAATTCGGCCCAAGCGTCGTCCCCGCGCCGACGGCGCGGCTGCCGATGGGATTCGCCATGGCGACGCCGGCGCAGAACAGACCGGGGATGATAGCGCCGTTCTGGTGCACCACTCGGCCGAACTCGTCGGTGCGCGGTCCCCCTTTGGTTGCCAGATAGGTGCGGTTGAACGGCACGGCGATAAAGGGCGCGCGGGTAATTGCCCGCAGGCCGACGTGAAAGCGGCGATCGCCGTTGGCGTGGCTGACGCTGCGTTCACGGTGAAAATCCTCATCTACCCCCTGGCGGCAAAATTGGTTAAAGCGCGCTACGCTGCGCGTCAGCGCCGCGGGCGGCAGATTGAGGCGCTGCGCCAGTTCCTCGAGCGTCGCGGCCCGGCGCAGCCAGCCGGGATTGCGCAGGGCGCAGGCCAGCAGCAATGGCGCACGCCACAACAGGCCGGCATCGGAAATCAACCACGCCGGTAGATGGGCGGGGGGACCTTGCGGGTATTCCCGCTCATCCAGCACCTCTCCCAGATTAAACGTGAATTCATTGGTGAAGCGTTCGCCATGACGATTCACCAGCACGACATTGGGTTCATACTGAAAAAAGACCGACAGCCCATACCGCTGCCCTTCATAGCGCGCAGGAAGCGCGCCGGTGATGGTCGCCTGATCCATATGAGCCAAACGCGCGCCGATAGCCTCGGCCATCCGGTGGGCATCCCCCTCATTGGTGGGGGGGCTGGAGATATAATCAAACGCGCCGGGGAAATGCCGACTGCGCCGCAGGGCGTCCCATTCAAATCCACCGCTGGCCAGCACGACACCCTGGGTGGTGTTAACTTGCGTCAGCCGCCCTTGGCGACTGAACCAGGCGCCCGTCACCCCGCGTTCAGGGGTATAATCCAGCCGCTCGACCCGCGCGGCGGTTTCCAAACGGCAGCCGTGCGCCAGACAGCCCGCGAGCAGCCCGGTGATAAGCGCCGCCCCTTTGGTGCGGGCGCCGGTCAACCACCGCCAAATGATGCGCGGCGAAAGGCGCAGCGCCACGCGCAGCGGAAAATGATAGGGATCGTCGCCGATAACCTCCTGATAGGTATAAACATGCGGCAGCGGCGAACGCCGCAGCTTGAGCGAGGCGCCGGCCAATACGCGGGCGCGCAGCGGCGCGGGCGTGACCATCCGGCCGAAGGTTTTTCCTCCGGCATTGCCGTCCAGCGGATCGCCCTCGGTCGTCAATTGAAAGCGCAGCGGCGTGTGCCGCTCAAGGAATGCGAGCATGGCCGGGGCGCTTTGCACGAACTGTCGCCACAGCCGATCCTCCGTCTCACGCCACCCTTCCGGCGCGCTGGCGCGCAGGTAGGTCAAAGCCTCCGCCGGGCTGTCCTGCACCCCCTGTGCCAACGCATGATGATTTGCCGGCACCCATACCGCGCCGCCGGACATGGCGGTCGTGCCGCCGACGGTGGCGGCCTTTTCGACGATTAAGACCTTAAGCCCCGCCACCGCCGCGGCAAGGGCGGCGCTCAACGCCGCGCCGCCGGAGCCGACCACCAGCACGTCGCAGCTTTGTATCTCATCCGCCTGCGGCGCGGCGTTATCAACGCGATCGTTCATCATCCGCCCGCGCTTATTTCATTGGCCGGGTGCTGAACAAATTGATCCCGGGCTGCTCCAGCATCACCGGTTGCAGATCCCATTTATGCATGATGCGTTCATATTCGCCGTTACGCCACAGCACGTTCAGGGCGCCGAGCAGCGCTTGCGCCAGCGCCGTGTTGTCTTTCTGAACGACGATACCGAGATAATATTTTGGCAGCAGCGACATAGCGACGGTGCGGATCGGCCGCGGCGCCACTTTTTTGATTTCGGCGGCGGCGGCGGCATCGTTGAGTACGAAATCGATACGGCCGGCGTAAAGCGCCAGAAGTACCGCGTCGGCGGACTGGAGACGGGTAACCGCGATCGCCGCCTTGCCGTTCTTGCTACAATTCGGATTCAAGATGTCGGTCACGGCGTGCTCGAAATCGGTTCCGGCCTGCACGCCAACTTTCAGTCCGCACAGCGTCAGCGGGTCGGTGGTAATGCTTTTATTGTCAGCCAGGGTATACACTTCATTGGTGGCATAGGCATAGTTGACGAACGACACCTGCTTTTCCCGTTCCGCGCTGTCGGAGATGCACTCCATCGCCATATCGTAGCGCCCGCTTTTGACCCCCGGGATCAAGCCGGCGAAATCAATGGAAACCGGTTTAATCTCGACGCCAAGTACCTTACCCATGGCGTTCCACAGATCCGGCTCAAAGCCTATCATCGTTTTATTATCTTCCGCGAAAACTTCACAGGGCGGATAGTGCGCGTCGGTCACCAGGTTGATGACGCCGCTTTGTTTGATCTTCGCCGGCAGTTGATTATGCAGCGCGGTATCCACACTAAGCGCGGCCGCGGGCGCGCCGTGCGCCTGGCTTACCAGCCATAAACCGCTGCAGAGCAGCGCGGTCTTAAAGAGTGCGACGATTTTTTTCATGCTTGCTACTCCTGAAACGGTGTTAGTCATTAAATCCCCCCAATGGGAGTGAAACCTACCGCCGGCAAAAATCCCCTGGCAATCCGCGCGCGGCGTAACAGAATTGCAACTCCCGTGCCAGAATTAACTAATCAATTAATTAAGGTTGCATAACGGTTCGTACCGTATTGCGCGTTCCCTTCTACCGCGCTTAGCTTAAAAAATAGGCGCAAACGGGTGTAAATGTGTGCACCGACGGTGCAAGGTCGTCGGTTTTTTCATCAATTCAGTGCAAACGCCGGCGGGGATAGGCAAAAGAAAATCGGCAGAGAGAGCTCAATCAGGTCAGTGGAGAGCAGCCTAAGCAGCGCGGTAGAGAGGAAGCCCGATTAGGGCGGTTGAGAGGAAGCCTGATGAGGGCGGTTGAGTGAAGGCCGGGAGGGCGGCGCTTACCGACCGAAAGATAACGGCCGGAGAGGCGGCTCGCCGTCAAAGCGAGAAAGAAGTCACGCGATCAGGCGATCAATTGAACATTTTTTGCAGATAGCGGACAAGGGAAGCACGCGAGCTAAAACCGTGGGGAATACCGTAGTGGCTATCCGGCTGCCCTTCAGGATCCGGCGGAAAAGCCTGATAGCTCACGCTTGCGCGTACCGGTGAGGTGGGTTCGGCGAACAGGCTGCTCTTATCGCGCAGCGCGGGGTGAACCACCAGCGCGGTCCTGCCCAGCCTGGCTTCGCGATTAACATACACATAATGATGTCCTTTACGGTACCCATAGCTTTGCCGGGTAATGGTGTCCCTTTCAAAGCCGGAGTTTTCCAGTTCGCGCGCTACTTCATCGGGTCTTAAATACATTATTTGTCCTCTCTTCAGTCACGGTGAAGTGATCACAGCTAATGTAATCGGTCAGGTGGAGTGAGATAAGCCGCACTCCCGCCTTTCAGAATAATCCAAAAAGCCGATACTTTCCCGTTTCATCCCCGGTGCCTGCGCCGCCGGTGGTGAAAAATAGGTCTATAATTAAACAACCTACTACTGAATGGGAGAAACACATGTTTACCAAAACCGAAAAACAGGACGTCCAATTGGATTTTAAAGACGATGTTTCTCTGCTGGCCGACACCCTGGATTCACTGCTGAAAACAACCGATAAAACGACCCAGGAAGAACTGAGTGACCTGCAGGCGAAAGCCCGGCGGGCCTTGCGCGACACCCGCGCCAAACTGAACGGCAAGAGCCGCATCGGTCAATACGCCCGCGATGGCGCTCAGTACGCCCGCGACGCGGCGGTGCAAACCAAAAACTTTGTCGTGGAAAAACCCTGGCACAGCTTGGGCATCACCACTGCAGTAGGGATCGTGCTGGGCGTTCTGTTAACGCGCCGTTAGTCAGACAGCACCGCGGATGCGCCCGCGCCGGTCCGCGAGCGCATCCGCGCCTGACCACACATCCGCACCAAAATAGCGCCGCTGTTTCGCAAGCGAAAAGTCGCCAAAATCCACCCCTGATTCGGCGCGCGACGCGGGTTTCCACCTCACGCCGCCACGCCGGTAAAACAGCAAATTAAAGCGTCCCGGGAAAATTTTTTTCCCGCTTGGTTACCTGCGTATGATCCGCAATGAACCCGCTCCACGCCTGGAGCGGGTTTTTTATTTGCTTTTTTTTCGCTCAGAAGCTGGCGTCCGCCGCGGGGTATTACTATATATTGTATGGTTGATCTGATTTATATCTAGATATAGTATGCATTACATGTTCAGCACCACAACGCGGCGGCAGCACTCTCGCAAGCCCGCGATACCTACACTGTGAGAGGTAAATACGAATCATGACTATTACTATTTACACTAAACCGGATTGTGTCCAATGTCACGCCACCTGCCGCGCGCTTGACCGTAAAGGCATCGATTACCGGCTGGTGGATCTGCTGGACGATGAACAAGCGCTGCATCATGTCCGGTCGCTCGGTTATCAGCAGGTTCCCGTGGTACAGACCGCCAATGAACACTGGAGCGGCTTTCGTCCCGACAAAATCAGCCTGTTGTCTGCCAGCGCAATCCCGGCCTAAGGCGCGGTAATGACCGCGTTGGTTTATTTTTCCAGCAGTTCGGAGAGTACGCACCGCTTCGTCAGCAAATTAGGGCTGCCGGCGCTGCGTATTCCTCTTGAGATGCGCGAGAGCGTGAAAGCGGATGCCCCCTATATTCTTATTTTACCGAGCTACGGCGGCGGCTCGACCCGCGGCGCCGTACCGCGTCAGGTCATCCGTTTTCTCAACGATCCGTTAAACCGTTCCCTGTTGCGCGGCGTCATCGGCGCCGGCAACCGGAACTTCGGTGCGGCCTTCTGTTTGGCGGGCGATATCGTCGCCCAAAAATGCCAGGTTCCCCTGCTCTATCGCTTTGAGCTTCTGGGGACGGCGGAAGATGTCGTACAGGTACGTAAGGGAGTGACCGAATTTTGGCAGCGACAGAACTTAGCATAATTGAACCCGCGTTGCAGGCGCTGGATTATCATGCCCTTAATGCCATGCTCAACCTCTACGACGAGGCGGGCCATATCCAGTTCGACAAGGATCATCTGGCGGTAGAGTGCTACCGGCAACAGCATGTGATCCCGAACAGCCGTCGCTTTGCTTCCCTTGAGGAAAAGCTGCGTTGCCTGGTCGACGAGGGCTATTATGAAGCTAAGGTGCTGGCGCCTTACAGCCAGGCGTTTATCGCTTCGCTGTTCGCCGAAGCCCGGGCGCAACGGTTTCAGTTCCAGACGTTCATGGGCGCGCTAAAGTTCTACACCAGCTATGCGTTGAAAAGCTTCGACGGCAAGCAATATCTGGAAGATTTTGAGGATCGGGTGTGCATGGTGGCGCTGACGCTGGCCGCCGGCGACGAAACCCTCGCCAGGGCGATGATGGCGGAGATGCTCTCCGGCCGTTTCCAGCCCGCAACCCCCACCTTTCTCAACTGCGGTAAACAGCAGCGCGGGGAATACGTCTCCTGCTTTTTGCTGCGTATCGAAGATAATATGGAGTCGATAGGCCGGGCGGTCAACGCCGCGCTTCAACTGTCGAAACGCGGCGGCGGCGTGGCCTTTATGTTGACCAATTTGCGCGAAGCGGGCGCCCCCATCAAGCGTATCGAGAATCAATCGTCCGGCGTGATACCGGTGATGAAAATGTTGGAGGACGCGTTCTCTTACGCCAATCAGCTCGGAGCTCGCCAGGGTGCCGGCGCCGTCTACCTGCATGCCCACCATCCCGATATTTTGCGTTTTCTGGACACCAAGCGCGAAAACGCCGACGAGAAAATCCGTATCAAAACCCTGTCGCTGGGCGTGGTGATACCGGATATCACCTTTCAGCTGGCGCGAGACAACCAGCCGATGTATCTTTTCTCGCCCTATGACGTTGAGCGCATTTACGGCCAGCCGTTCTCACAATTGGCGATCGGCGAACGTTATCACGAGATGGTGGCGGACAGCCGTATTCGTAAAACCGCCATCGACGCGCGCGCTTTTTTCCAGACGCTGGCCGAGATTCAGTTTGAGTCCGGTTATCCTTACATGATGTTCGAGGACACGGTGAATCGCGCCAATCCCATCGCCGGGCGCATCAATATGAGTAATTTGTGTTCGGAAATTTTGCAGGTTAACAGCGCCACCGAGTACAACGAAGACCTGAGCTATCAACATGTAGGGCGCGATATCTCCTGTAATCTGGGCTCGCTGAATATCGCGCGTACGATGGATTCGCCCGATTTTGGCCATACGGTAGAGACAGCGGTGCGCGCCTTGACCGCGGTGTCAGACATGAGCCACATCGGTTCCGTTCCTTCGATCGCCGAGGGTAATCAGCATTCCCACGCCATCGGCCTCGGTCAAATGAACCTGCACGGTTATCTGGCGCGCGAGCATATTTATTACGGCAGCCCGGAAGCTGTGGAATTTACCGATCTCTATTTTTACACCGTGACCTATCATGCGGTGCGCGCCTCCAACCGCTTAGCGATAGAGCGCGGGCGCGCTTTCGGCGGATTTGCGCAGTCGCGCTACGCCAGCGGCGACTATTTTACGCCCTACATCAATAAGCTTTGGGAAGCGAAAAGCGCGTGCGTGCGCGATTTGTTCGCCAAAAGCCATATTCAGTTACCGACACAAGAGGACTGGCGGTCGCTGGCGGACAGCGTCAAGCGGCACGGGCTGTATAATCAAAACCTGCAAGCGGTGCCGCCCACCGGCTCCATCTCCTATATCAACCATTCGACCTCCAGTATTCACCCGATCGTTTCGCGTATCGAGATCCGTAAAGAGGGTAAAACCGGCCGGGTTTATTATCCCGCGCCGTACATGACCAATGAGAACCTGGCCTATTACCAGGATGCCTATGAAATTGGGCCGGAAAAAATTATTGATACCTACGCCGCCGCCACCCGCCATGTGGATCAAGGGCTGTCGCTAACGCTGTTCTTTCGCGATACCGCAACGACGCGCGACATTAACCGGGCGCAAATTTACGCCTGGAAGAAAGGTATTAAAACGCTGTATTACATCCGCATCCGGCAGCTGGCGCTAGAAGGTACCGAAGTGGCCGGCTGCGTGTCGTGCGCCCTGTAAGGTCAAGGAGAATGCTATGACCCTCGAATCCGCGCCTTCGCGCGTCCAGGCGGTAAACTGGAACCGTATCCAGGATGACAAAGATCTGGAAGTCTGGAACCGTTTGACCGCCAATTTCTGGCTACCGGAAAAACTGCCGCTGTCCAATGACGTCCCGTCATGGAACGCCTTGTCCGCCCAGGAGCAACAGCTGACGATCCGGGTATTTACCGGCCTAACGCTGCTGGATACGGTGCAAAATACCTGCGGCGCGCCGGCGTTGATGGTCGACGCTCTGACCCCCCATGAGGAGGCGGTATTTTCCAATATCTGCTTTATGGAAGCGGTACACGCCCGTTCCTACAGCTCGATATTCTCCACCCTCTGTTCCATGGCGGATGTGGACGCCGCTTATCGCTGGAGCGAAGAGAATGCGGCTTTGCAAAATAAAGCGGCTATTATCCTACGCCATTATCAGCATAATGATCCGCTAGAGAAAAAAGTGGCCAGCGTTTTTCTCGAATCATTCTTATTTTATTCCGGCTTCTATTTGCCAATGTATTATTCCAGCCGCGGCAAGCTGACCAATACCGCAGATTTGATTCGCCTTATTATTCGCGATGAAGCGGTGCACGGCTATTATATCGGTTATAAATTCCAGCGCGGTCTGGCGGCGGCCACCCCGGAGCGGCGCGAGGCGGTCAAGCTGTTCGCCTATGATCTGTTGCAGGATCTCTACGAGAATGAGCTGGCCTACAGCGCCGCGCTGTATGATGACGTCGGTTGGACCGAGGACGTTACCGCTTTTCTGCACTATAACGCCAATAAAGCGTTGATGAATCTCGGTTATGAGGCACTGTTCCCGGCTTCGATGACCGCCGTCAATCCCGCCATTCTTTCGGCTCTGTCGCCAAACGCGGATGAGAATCATGACTTCTTCTCCGGCTCCGGCTCTTCCTATGTGATGGGGCGCGCGGTCAATACGGAAGACGAGGATTGGGCCTTCTAACGCCGATGGCCGTCCACGCCGACGGGTGTGGGTGACCGGCGGCGTGGACGGGACGGCTCGGCGAGGCCGAAATTGCGGCGCCGGTCGGGTTTTCCCCGAAGACAATCGGTTTTTCCCGCGCACCAGTTGTAAACGGTTGGGGTTGATACCTGACAATTTCACCTCTGAGGCATAAGCTGTGCTCCCGCATTGCTTATTTCTCTTCTTCGCCGCATCGGCAATGCCGTATTTTTTTCCTCTCGCTCAAAGCCATAATACCGGGCCGATTTCTGACCCGATATTAAACGCAATGCGCGAATATACCATCATGGCGATTGACGGGGTAAATCGCTTCATCTTATAGCCCCGGCACTATTATCCGCTTGCGCCGAATATGAACAAAAAAGAACCAATATCGAAACGGATATATATCCGCAAGCGGTCGCCCCGCATCCCATTTCGCTGCTGATATCGCTCTCTCCATCGTCCCAAAATAGCTTTTTTTTTCACGAGGTGATATTTGCCGCAAACCCTTGTCTGCCGTAGTGGATCCGGCCGGAATAGGCCCTTTTCGCGTCATGAATATTCTGTCTTTAGGACGGCTAGGGGTTGTCTCAGAATCTCAGTATGTTAGGGTATAGGGCGTTTTAATTTTGGTCAGGATTATTTTATATATAGTAAATGTCACACGGGAAAACTATAATTTCATGGCAGTAAAACTTGAAGTAAAGAACCTTTATAAAATATTTGGCGAACACCCCGAGCGGGCGTTCAAATTGATTAACGCAGGGCAAGACAAAGATACCATATTTGCAAAAACCGGTCTGACGGTTGGCGTGAAAAATGCCAGTCTGGCCATTGAAGAAGGCGAGATATTCGTCATCATGGGATTATCCGGCTCGGGTAAATCCACTATGGTACGCCTTCTCAATCGTCTGATAGAGCCGACACGGGGCGAGGTGCTGATTGACGGCGAAAACATCGCCAATATCGCCGATGCCGCCCTGCGCGAGGTGCGACGTAAAAAAATCAGTATGGTGTTCCAGTCTTTTGCCCTGATGCCCCATTTGAACGTGCTGGATAATACCGCTTTCGGCATGATGCTGGACGGTATGGCGCCGCAACAGCGGCATGCCAAAGCGCTGGAAGCCCTGTCGCAGGTGGGGCTGGAACAGCATGCGCATTCCTGGCCCGACGAGCTGTCCGGCGGCATGCGCCAGCGTGTCGGCCTGGCGCGCGCGCTGGCCATCAACCCCGATATTTTGCTGATGGATGAGGCGTTTTCCGCCCTCGACCCGCTTATTCGTACCGAAATGCAGGACGAGCTTATCAAGCTACAGTCCCGCCACCAGCGCACCATCATCTTTATCTCCCATGACCTTGACGAGGCGATGCGCATCGGCGATCGCATCGCTATCATGCAAGGGGGCGAGGTGGTGCAGGTGGGCACGCCGGACGAGATCCTCAATAATCCGGCCAACGACTATGTCCGCACCTTCTTCCGCGGCGTGGATATCTCGCAGGTATTCAGCGCCAAAGATATCGCCCGTCGCCGGCCGGTAACCCTGATCCGTAAAACCCCGGGCGTCGGCCCGCGCTCCGCGCTGAGGCTGCTGCAAGATGAGGATCGTGATTTCGGCTATGTGCTGGAACGCGGTCAGAAATTTATCGGCGTGGTGTCCATTGATTCGTTGAAGGCCGCCCTTTCCGCCAACGGTACGCTGGAAGACGCGTTGCTGTCATCGCCGGCCACCATTCCCGCCGAGACGCCGCTCAGTGAATTGATTTCCACCGTCGCCCAGGCGCCCTGCGCCGTACCGGTCGTCGGTGAAGATAATCAATACATCGGCATTATTTCCAAAGGGATGCTGCTGCAGGCGCTGGATAAAGAGGGGATGAACAATGAGTAACACCACAACCGATCCGTGGACGGCGACCAACGCAGCGCCCGCTCAGCAGGCCGCTGGCCAGCAAGCCGCAGGCCAGGCCGCCGATCCCTGGAGCAGCACCGCGGCGCCCGCCGGCGAAGCGGCCCATAGCGCCCCCGCCGAGGGTGGCACCTCCCAGGCCGCCGATCCCTGGAGCGGCACCGCGGCCCCCGGCGGTGAGGCGGCCCATAGCGCCCCCGCCGGCGGCGCCGATGCCTGGGGCAATGCCGCCGCGCCGGGAGGCGATGCCGCCTCGCAACACGCGGCGCAGCAAAGCGCTGACTGGCTCAACAGTGCTCCGGCCGACGCGCCCGCGCATTTCAATGTGCTTGACCCGTTTCATCAAACGCTTATCCCCCTCGATCGCTGGGTCACCGAAGGCATTGATTGGGTAGTATTGCATTTTCGTCCGCTGTTCCAGGGCATCCGCGTCCCGGTGGACTTCATCCTAAGCGGCTTTCAACATCTGCTGCTGGGCCTGCCGGCTCCCGTGGCGATGATCATTTTTGCGCTGATAGCCTGGCAAATGTCGACGCTCGGCATGGGCGTGGCCACGTTGGTGTCGCTTATTATCATCGGCGCCATCGGCGCCTGGTCGCAGGCGATGGTGACGCTGGCGTTGGTGCTCACTTCGCTATTGTTCTGCATCGTACTCGGGCTACCGCTGGGTATTTGGCTGGCGCGCAGCAACGGTGCGGCAAAGATTATCCGCCCGCTGCTGGATGCGATGCAGACGACGCCGGCGTTCGTCTATCTGGTGCCGATCGTCATGCTGTTCGGTATCGGTAATGTGCCAGGGGTGGTGGTCACGATTATCTTCGCCCTGCCGCCGATAGTGCGGCTGACCATCCTCGGCATCAAGCAGGTGCCGGCGGATTTGGTGGAAGCCGCGGAGTCATTCGGCGCCAGTCCGCGCCAAATGTTGTTCAAAGTGCAATTGCCGCTGGCGCTGCCGACTATCATGGCGGGGATTAATCAGACGTTGATGCTGGCGCTGTCGATGGTGGTCATCGCCTCGATGATCGCGGTCGGCGGTCTGGGACAGATGGTGCTGCGCGGCATTGGCCGGCTCGACATGGGCTTGGCCACCGTCGGCGGCGTCGGTATTGTGATCCTGGCGATTATCCTCGATCGTCTGACGCAGTCGTTGGGGCGCGACAGCCGCAGCCGCGGCAACCGCCTCTGGTACAGCAGCGGCCCGCTGGGACTGATAACCCGTCCGTTTCGCAAGCAGGCATAACCTTTTCCCCGAAGGCGGGCAACGGCAGCGCATTGCGCCGCGGCCCGCCCTAAACAGAACAGGACTTCCCCATGCGTCATACCGTTATCCGTGCGCTCGCGCTCACCGCCGTATTCACCCAGTCTGTCTGCGCCGCCGCGCTGCCCGGTAAAGGCGTGGTGGTAAAACCGGTGCAAAGTTCGCTGGCGGAAGAATCATTTCAAACCGAGCTGGTTAACCGGGCGCTGCAGAAACTGGGCTACGACGTTCAGCCCACTAATGAAGTGGATTACAACGTCGCCTACACCGCCATCGCCAACGGCGATGCGACCTATCTGGCGGTGAACTGGAAGCCGCAGATGGAAGAGATGTACGACCACGCCGGCGGCGATGGCAAATTCTACCGTCGGGGCACCTATATCGCCGGCGCCGCCCAAGGCTATTTGATCGATAAAAAAACCGCCGAAAAGTACCATATTCGCACGCTGGATCAATTACGCGATCCCGCCCTTGCCAAATTGTTCGACACCGACGGCGACGGCAAAGCCGATATTACCGGCTGTAACCCCGGCTGGATCTGCGGCAATGTCATCGACGGGCATATCAAGGCGTTCAACCTGCAATCCACGGTGACGCAAAATCAGGGCAACTACTCGGCGATCATCGCCGATACCCTTGCCCGCTTTCACCAGGGCAAGCCGGTGCTTTATTACACCTGGACGCCCTATTGGCTGAGCGCCGAACTGGTGCCCGGCCGGGATGTGGTCTGGCTACAGGTCCCGCGATCCGTCTATCCGGGCAATCAGGATACCCGTTTGCCTAACGGCAGCAATTATGGTTTCCCGGTCAATAACCAACATATTGTCGCCAATAAAGCGTGGGCGGCGCAGAATCCGGCCGCCGCCAAACTGTTCGCCGTCATGACGCTGCCGGTGGCCGATGTGAATGCGCAGAACCGGCGTATGCATCAGGGGGAAAACACCCCTGAAGCGATCTCCCGCCACGTGGACAGCTGGATTGCGGCTCATCCCAAGCAGTTCGCTAGCTGGTTAAGCGCGGCGCAGGCGGCGGCCCAATAACCTGGCGTCGCGGTTCGCACCGCGGCGTATTCTTACAACGACCAACACAAGGTAAACCCATGCGCAAGATAGCATTAGGGGCGTTCGCGCTCACCGCGGCTTTCGCCGTACAGACCTCCTTTGCCGCCGAGCTGCCGGGGAAAGGCATCCAGGTTCAGCCGGTGCAAAGCACCATTACCGAAGAGACATTTCAAACCCTGCTGGTGAATAAGGCCTTGGAAAAACTGGGCTACTCGGTGCAGTCGCCACGGGAAGTGGACTACAACGTGGCCTATACCTCAATTGCCTCTGGCGATGCCACTTTTATGGCGGTGAACTGGGACCCGCTGCACGCGGATCAGTACCAGGCCGCCGGCGGTGACGCAAAGTTTTATCGCCAGGGTAATTATGTCGAAGGCGCGGCCCAAGGCTACCTGATCGATAAAAAGACCGCCGAGAAGTACCACATTACCACCATCGACCAGCTCAAGGATCCTAAATTGGCCAAGCTGTTCGACGCCAACGGCGACGGCAAGGCGGATTTGTCCGGCTGTACGCCAGGCTGGGGCTGTGAGGCGGTCATCAACCATCACCTCAAAGCCTATGGCTTGAGCGCGACCGTCGAGCATAATCAGGGAAATTATGCGGCGATCATGGCCGATACCATCAGCCGCTACAAAGAAGGTAAACCTATCTTGTATTACACCTGGACACCGTACTGGGTAAGCGACGTACTGGTGCCGGGACGCGATGTGGTTTGGTTGCAGGTGCCATTCTCTTCGCTGCCGGGTGAGCAGAAAGGGATCAGCACCAAGCTGCCCAACGGCGCAGACTATGGCTTCCCCGTCAACAGCATGCGCATCGTCGCCAACAAACGGTGGGCTGAAGCCAATCCGGCAGCGGCCAAGCTCTTCGCCATCATGAAGCTGCCGATTGCCGATATCAACGCGCAGAACGCGCGGATGCACCAGGGCGAAGCGCAAGAAGCGGATATTGAACGCCAGACCGACGGCTGGATCAAAGCGCATCAGGCCCTATTCGACGGTTGGGTAAACACCGCCGCGGCCGCCGCCAAATAAGCGCGACACTGCGCCGTTCGGATCGTCGATGCGGGCGTAACCCCGCCATAACACCGGCGAAAAACCAGCGAGGGGGACTCACCCCTCGTTTTTTTGTTGTTAATCGGTAATAATACCCGCCCGTTGGTTAAACGAAACCTTAATGAAAACGTCCACAGATCATCCCAGCCTGAACCCGGCATTAATCCTCATCATGGCAATCGCCACCGGCCTGGCCGTTGCCAGCAATTACTATGCCCAGCCGCTGCTGGATGCTATCGCCAGGACCTACCGTTTGTCGGTGCGCGAGGCGGGGTTCATTGTCACGGCGGCACAGCTCAGCTATGCCTGCGGCCTGATGTTCCTGGTGCCTCTCGGCGATAAATTTGAACGCCGCAGTATGATCGTGGTGATGTCGGTGCTGGCCGCCATCGGCATGGTGATTACCGCCTCGGCGCCGTCCCTGCCGATGATGCTATTGGGCACCGCCCTGACCGGCCTTTTTTCCGTGGTGGCGCAGATCCTGGTACCCTTGGCCGCTTCGCTGGCCGATCCCGAGCGGCGTGGCAAGGTGGTGGGCACCATCATGAGCGGTCTGCTGCTCGGCATCCTGCTGGCGCGGACCGTTGCCGGCGCGCTGGCGGATCTCGGCGGCTGGCAAACCGTTTACTGGCTGGCGAGCGCGTTGATGGTGGTCATGGCGGTAATACTGTGGTTTGCCCTGCCGCGGTATAAACAGTACTCCGATCTGAATTACCGCCAGCTGCTCGGCTCAATTTTCAGCATTTATCGGCAATCGCCGGTATTGCGCAACCGTGCTCTGCTGGGCTGCCTCAGCTTTGCCTGTTTTAGTAATCTTTGGACCTCCATGGCGTTTTTACTGGCCGCGCCGCCCTTTCATTTTAGCGAGTCGAAAATCGGCCTGTTTGGCCTGGTGGGCGCCGCGGGCGCATTAGCGGCCACCCGCGCCGGCGCGCTGGCAGACCGGGGTAAAGCCAAAATGACCACGCTCGGGGGGCTATTGCTGCTGCTGTTCTCCTGGGTGCTGGTGTGGTATGGCCAATATCATTGGCTGTCGCTGGTGCTCGGCATTATTGCCCTCGATTTGGCGGTGCAGGGGCTGCACATCACCAACCAAAGCGTGATTTACCGTCGCATGCCGGAGGCGCGTAACCGTCTGACCTCCGGTTACATGACCAGCTATTTCGCCGGCGGCGCCTTCGGGTCGCTGGTATCCGCCACGGCTTACCAAAGCGCCGGCTGGAACGGCGTCAGCCTCGCCGGCGGCCTGCTCTGCCTGATTAATTTGTTATTGTGGCTGCGCGGCAGCCGTCACGAAGAGTCCGGCCTTCCCCGCGCCTGATCGCGCGTGCGCCGCTGGCGCGGGGCGATGTCTCATGGTATTGATAAGATTCGCCGCCGCGGCGCGTGGCGCCGCGCTCTTGTCAGCCATCAAAGGAAAGAAGGCGATTCATCATGGAGTCTAACATTGCCGGTCTGCCGGCCACTACCGCGCCCGCGACATTCCGTCAGGGCATCAAAGATAGCCTGCCGATTGTCATCGGGTATATGCCGGTGGCGTTCGCCTTTGGCCTGAATGCCGTGAAACTCGGCTTCACGCCGCTGGAAGGACTGTTCATCTCCTGCATCATTTACGCCGGCGCCAGCCAGTTTGTGATTACTACCCTGCTCAGCGCCGGCGTTTCGCTGTGGATAGCGGCGCTGACGGTCATGGCGATGGACGTGCGTCACTTATTGTATGGACCGGCGCTGCGCCAACGCATTCCTGGCGCGTTGGCCCCCCGTAAAACCGCCCTCTGGGCTTTCGGCCTGACCGATGAAGTCTTCGCCGCCGCCATCAGCCGCCTCAGCCGGGATAACCGCAGCTGGTCGGAAGACTGGATGTTAGGCGTCGCGCTCTGCGCTTGGCTATCGTGGGTGGCCGGCACGCTGGCGGGCGTCTGTTCCGGCAATGGTCTGCTCGATGATTGGCCCGCCGTCTCGGCGGCACTGGGCTTTATGCTACCGGCGCTGTTTCTCAGTTTTCTGCTGGCCGCTTTCCAGCGCCGGCAAAGCCTGGTGCTGGCCGCGGCGTTGGTCGGCGCCTTGGCGGGCCTCTGGCTGGTATCGATCCCCATGGCGATTCTGGGCGGCATCGGCGGCGGCTGTCTGGCGGCGTTGCTGTCGTCATTAAAGGAGGAGAGCCGTGACTAGTACCGTGTTTATCATTGGCTGTGTGGTCGGGACGGCGAATTTTCTGTTTCGCTGGTTACCGCTGCGCCTGGCGGGCAACGCCGGCGGCCGGCCGCTGCGCAACGGCCTCCTCGGTCGGGTACTGGACAGTATCGGTATTGCCGCCATTTGTGCGTTGCTGGTGGTCTCCACCTTACCCGATATCCTGCAGGAGCCGCAGCGTAGCTGGCCTGCGCTGGCGGGTTTTTTGACGTTAACGGCGCTGTTTTACCGCACGCGCAGCATCGTTATGGCGACGCTCTCCAGCGCGCTGGTGTATGGCGTGGTGTACAAGTGCCTGCTGACATTTTGACCGGGGCAGTTAAGAGCCGGGTAAATTAACATTACCTCAACACTTATATAGACGTCTAAACTTTCCATCCTGACAATATTTACATGGGTGATTACATCAGTTATTATACAGTCTGCAACTAATGAGGTGCAGGTTACGATGGAAAGTTCGTTCACCCCGATAGAACAAATGTTAACGCTGCGCGCGCAGCAAAAAAGCGATTTTCCTTTCCAGGAAGTGTTGTTAACCCGTTTGTGCATGCACATGCAGGGTAAACTGCTGGAAAATCGCAACCGTATGCTGAAAGCCCAGGGAATCAACGAAACCCTGTTTATGGCGTTGGTCACCCTGGAATCCCAGGCCAGCCGCAGTATTCAGCCGTCAGAATTGAGTTCGGCCCTGGGCTCCTCCCGTACCAACGCCACCCGCATCGCCGATGAGCTGGAAAAGCGCGGCTGGATTGAACGTAAAGAGAGCGAAAATGACCGCCGTTGTTTACATCTGCATTTGACGGACGCCGGGCAGACGTTTCTCGATAATCTCTTGCCGCCGCAGTACAACTGCCTGCTTTCCCTGTGGTCGACGCTGAATGAAGCGGAAAAGCAGCAATTGGAAAGCCTGACCCGCAAGCTGTTAAATAAGCTGGACACGCTTATCTCGGAAGAGGATGTGCTGAAGTGAGTTTTGCCGCTTGCCACAGCAAACGCCGCGAAGGATACTCCGCGGCGTTTTTTTTGCGTCCCGCCGCCGTCAGCCGCGGTTTTGCCGCCACCACTCCGCCAACAAAATGCCGGCGCTGACGGACACGTTCAAACTGGGTACCCGACCGGTGCCGTTGATGGCCACCGCGATATCCGCCTGCGACAGTACCGCTTGTGAGAGCGCGCCGCCCTCTTCCGCCAATACCAGCACCGCCCGGGCGGGCATCTTCACTTCGGAAAGTGGCGTGCCGCCGTTGCCGGTCAGCGTCACCACGGTGTAGCCGGCACGCTGAAAACGCTGCATGTCTTGCAACATATCGTCGCACTGAATGGCTTTGACGTGCTCTGCCCCACCTTCCGCGGTGCGCACCGCGGCGCCGGACTCCAGTAGGGCACTATCGCCCACCATCACGCCATTTACGCCGAAGTGCGCACAACTGCGCAGGATTGCGCCGAGATTGTGAGGATTGCTAATCTGCTCAAGCGCCATAACGCAATCGTGCTGTTTTGCAGCAACGCTGGTCAGATAACCGTCGGCGTCAAGACCGGCACGTTTTTTAATCAGAAAACAGACGCCGCCGTGATGCTCCGTGCCCGAGGCTTTGGCCAGCTCATCGTCTTCCACCACATGATAAGCCTTGCGGTTGGCCGCCATCCAGCGCAGCGCATCGCGAAACCGCGGCGTCACCGATTGCTCAAACCAGGCTCGAACGATGGCGTCCGGGCGGTTGCGAAACAGCGCCTGACAGGCGTTTTCCCCGTAAACGCGGGTTTCTTCGGCGCGCTGGCGGCGCAGCTGTTCGGGATCAATCTGGCTTTTGCCGCTAATGCCCCCATGATCGGGTACAGCGGCGTCATCCCCCGCGTAGAAGGTTTTCCACGGCGAGTCCGAGGTTTCGCCGCGCGGCCGGCGGCCGGCGCTGTCGTCGCGGGGTGGGGCGTCCTGCCGGGCGCGGCGGGGCGCGTCGCCCGAGGAGGAGGCGCGATCGGCACGTGCGCCGCCGCGGGCGCGGTCGCCGGGCGTCTTCCACGGATTACGGCCCTCATCGCGCTGACCGCTCTTGCGATCGGTGGTGGAGCTGCGCGTGGCGGGGCGGCGCGCTGGCGCCTGCTCTTCCTCCTTGCGCACATACATCACGCGGACTTTGCCATTCTTACCCTTTAACGCATCGCTATCGCTCATATTGCCCTCCCCCCTCTGATGGGCGCGAAGATTACCCGATCTCCGCCCATATAGCTACCGGGTTAAGGTAAAAGCCGGCAACTATCGAAACCATTGAACAAACCATTTTGTCACCCGTTATTTCTTTTACCATACTTTGAAAACTGACCCACTAAAAGCGCGAATGCCACCGGTCGCAAAATTCCCGGCGCGGCGGTTACGCTCATCAGAGGCAACATTATGAATACGGTTTGTGCATCCTGCCTGGCCACCAATCGCCTGCCGGACGACAGGATCAATGATGCCGCCAAATGCGGCCGCTGCGGTGAACCGCTGCTGGACGGTTCGGTTATTCACGCTACCGGCGCGACGCTTGACAAGCTGCTGCAAGACGATTTGCCTATTGTCATCGATTTTTGGGCCCCGTGGTGCGGCCCCTGCGTAGGTTTCGCGCCGGTGTTCGATGCCGTCGCCGGCGAACGTCGCGATAAAGTGCGTTTCATCAAGATCAATACCGAAGCCGAACCGGCGCTCAGCAGCCGTTTTGGTATTCGCAGTATTCCGACCATTATGTTGTTCAAGCAGGGGCAGAAAGTGGACTCGCTGCATGGCGCAATGCCGAAAGCGCCATTCGAGGAGTGGCTGGATGAAGGCCTCTCCCTCCAGGACACGACCTCCTAAACCCACGCCGGCCCCGTCGAAGAGTGTCTCTTATCCCCGTGAGAGGCGCTGAAGTCGGCGCCTAATGTCCCGCGGGGCGCCCCGAGTTGGGTAGGCTTTTCCGGGGCCTGCCAAGGAGACGCGTTTAGCGGCTGTCGGGACGCCTCGGGTAAAGTGGGTCAGCGTCAGTCAAACGACCTTCTTCAGGGACGGTCCCGATGGGGTAAGCAAAGCCTCCGCGCCGTGGGCTAATCAACTTATGCCGCAAGCAAGCCGCCTTGAGCGAATAGGCTGATGCGCCCAGAAAACCCAGGCCGTGAGGCAAAAAGCATTATCCTTCCCTTAAGCGCTCCGGTAAACTCATCCTCTTTTTCCACCGCCGGCCACGCCATGACTTTAAACGCCGTACTGGCCTTGCGCCACTTGCGCTTGCAACACGCCACGCGCCCTTTCCGTGCCCGCGGCTGCCGGGTGCTGCGCTGCGAACGGTGTCTGCTGCCGCGCCGGCGCTGTTTGTGCGACACCATCATGCCGCAGCAGGCCAGCAGCCGATTCTGTCTGGTGATGTTCGACGCTGAACCCCTCAAGCCCAGCAACACCGGGCGGTTAATCGCCGATATTCTGCCGACGACGCAAGCATTCCTCTGGTCGCGTACCGAGCCGGATCCGGCCATGCTGGCGGCGGTGGCCGATCCGCTTCGTCAACCGTATGTCGTGTTTCCCGCCGGCCCTATGTCGGGGGAGCGACGCGTGGTCAATCATGTTGTACCCGACGCCCGGCCGCCGCTGTTTATTTTGCTGGACGGCACCTGGCCCGAGGCGGGGAAAATGTTTCGCAAAAGTCCGTGGCTGGCGGATTTTCCGGTACTGTCGCTGGATCTGCCCAGCGTTTCGCAATATGGCCTGCGCGGCAGCCACGGCGAGGGCCACCATTGTACCGCGGAAGTGGCCGTCGCCTTGCTTACCCTAGCGGGAGACAGGGCCGCCGCTGATGCGCTGATGGCGCATTTTATCCTCTTTCGCAGCCGCTATCTGGCGGGTAAATCCCACGCGCCGCGCCTAGCGCCCTCCTAACGGCCCCTCCGCGGGCGATGGCGTTTGTCGCGTCTTAGTCCACCCAGCGCGCGCTACTGTCCCACCCAGACAACGTGTCCGCGTCGATGCGCCCTCGCGTCGCCGCACGACTCCCTGGGCTGCCGTCACAGCAGGAATGAAATAAAACGCGTACACTTATCCCGTCAACCAGCAAGGGGAAGCAGTAGATGAGTTTACGGGGACTGGAGGCGCTGCTGCGGCCAAAATCGATCGCGGTGGTCGGCGCATCGGACACGCCCGGCCGCGCCGGCAATCTGATGATGCGCAATCTGCTTGATGGCGGTTTCAGCGGGCCGGTGCTGCCAGTAACGCCGAAATATCCGGCGGTCTGCGGCGTGCTCAGCTATCCTTCGGTGGCATCGCTGCCGCTGACGCCGGATCTGGCGGTGGTGTGTACCCACGCCCGGCGTAATACGGCGCTGCTGACCGCGCTCGGCGAACGGGGCTGTAAAACGGCCATCGTGCTGTCGGCGCCGCCGGCGCAATTCGATGAGCTGCGCGCCTGCGCCCAACATTTCGGCATGCGGTTGCTGGGGCCGAACAGTCTGGGGCTGCTGGCCCCCTGGCAGGGACTGAACGCCAGCTTTTCGCCGGTTCCCATTCATCGCGGTAAACTGGCGTTTATCTCGCAGTCGGCGGCGGTTTCCAATACCGTGCTCGACTGGGCGCAGCAGCGCGCCATCGGGTTTTCCTATTTTATCGCCCTCGGCGACAGTATCGACATTGATGTCGACGATATGCTGGATTTCCTGGCACGCGACGGTAAAACTAGCGCGATATTGCTGCATCTGGAACACCTCTCCGACGCCCGACGGTTCCTCTCCGCCGCCCGCGGCGCGGCGCGCAATAAGCCGATTCTGGTCATCAAAAGCGGGCGCACCATCCAGGCGCAGCGGCTGCTCAACTACCCTCCCGGCCTTGATGCCGCCTATGATGCCGCCATTCAGCGGGCCGGGCTGCTGCGGGTGCGCGACACCCACGAGCTGTTTTCGGCGGTGGAAACCTTAAGCCATATGCGGCCCTTGGGCGGCGAACGGCTGATGATTATCAGTAACGGGATTGCGCCGGCGGCGCTGGCGCTGGACGAGCTTTTGCGCCGACACGGCCGGCTGGCGGAGCTGGACGAAACCACCCTGGCGGCGCTGGCGCGCGCGCTCCCCTCGGCGTTAACGCCCGGCAACCCGCTGGATCTTGCCGACGATGCCACCCCGGAACGTTACCGCGCCGCCCTATTGGCGCTCCTGGGCAGTAAGGATTATGACGCGCTGCTGATAATCCATGCCCCGAGCGCCGCCGCGCCCAGTAGCCAGACCGCCACCGACGTTATCGCCACGTTGGCCGGCGCTTCCCGCTCGCGGCCGGTTACCGTATTGACCAACTGGAGCGGCGAGTTTTCTTCACAGCAGGCGCGCCGTCTGTTCACCGAAGCGGGCCTGCCAACCTACCGCACACCCGAGGGGGCCGTGACGGCCTTCATGCATATGGCGGAGTATAGGCGCAATCAGCGCCAGTTGATGGAGACGCCGGCGCTGCCGATCGGGTTGACCATCGACGCCGCCCACGTCCACCAAATGATCCGCCAGGCGCTGGATAAAGGTATCACCCGGCTGGAAACCCATGACGTTAGGCCCCTGGTTGAAGCTTATGGCATCAAGACCTTGCCCACCTGGATCGCCGCCGACAGCGACGACGCGGTCCGGCTTAGTGAAGGGCTGGGCTATCCGGTCGCGCTAAAGCTGCGCTCCGCCGATATCGCACATAAATCCGACGTGCAGGGAGTGATGCTTGCGTTGCGCAATGCGACGGAAGTGGCGCAGGCGGCCAGCGCCATGCTGGAACGGGCGGCGGTCACCTATCCGGACGCGCGCATCGAAGGCCTGGCGGTCCAGAGCATGGCGAGCCGCGCCGGCACGCAGGAGCTGCGCATCAGCGTAGAGCAGGACCCCGTCTTCGGCCCGCTTATCTTATTAGGCGATGGCGAAAGCGACTGGCGCGCCGGCGCGCCGGTGGCGGTAGCGCTGCCGCCGCTTAATATGGCGCTGGCCCATCACCTGGTGCTGCAGGGATTAAAGAAGGGCGCTCTGCGCAATAACCGCCCGCTGTATCCGCTGGATACCGCTGCGCTCAGCCAACTGCTGGTGCAGGTGTCCGATTTGGTGGTGGATTGCCCGGAAATTATCGCGTTGAATATCCATCCGCTGCTGGCCTGCGGCAGCGATATGACGGCGCTGGATGTCAGTTTGCATTTAAGCGAATACCATGGCGACGCCGGCGCGCGGCTGGCTATTCGGCCCTATCCGCGCCAGTTGGAGTCGGTGGTCACGCTCAATAACGGGCAACGTTGTCTGTTCCGGCCGATTTTGCCGGAAGATGAACCGCTGCTGAAAGCTTTCATCGGCCAAGTGACCCGCGAAGATCTTTATTACCGCTACTTCAGCGAAATTAGCGAATTTACCCATGAAGATTTGGCCTATATGACACAAATCGACTACGATCGGGAAATGGCGTTTGTAGCGGTCACGCAGCAACAAGAGCGTGAAGTCATCATCGGCGTCACCCGCGTCATTGCGGATCCCGATAATACCGATGCGGAATTCGCGGTGCTGGTGCGTTCCGATTTGAAAAAACTGGGTCTCGGGCGCATGCTGCTGGAGAAGATGATTGATTACGCCCGCGCCCATGGTCTACAGCGGCTGACCGCCATTACCATGCCCAACAACCGCGGCATGATAACGCTGGCGCGCAAATTAGGCTTCACGGTGGATATTCAATTGCAGGACGGTATCGTCGCGCTATCGCTGGCGCTGGAACCGTCTACAGAGAGCATTGCACCGATAGCGGGCAAGGATTCGCCGGGCGAATTGAAACATGCCCACAAGCAACAGAAGTAGTGGTATTATGGCCGATTCAACGCAAATACCTGTTTGCACAGGGTCATTCCAACCTTCGATGATAAGAGAAGAAGCGCACTGTGATGTTGTCAACTTTTAAACGCAGCAAACACCAACAACACCTTGCACAACTGCCAAAAATCCCCCAGACGGTTGCAGATGTTAAAACGCTTTTCAGTCCTGAAGATTTCTATCAAGCGCTCATACGGGCCATCGCCGGCGCCCGACAGCGAATTTATCTGGTCGCGCTGTATTTGGAGCAGGACCAAGGCGGCCAACGGATCCTTGAGGCCCTATATCAGGCCAAACGCACCGACCCTACGCTTGAAATAGCGATTCTCGTTGATTGGCACCGGGCGCAGCGCGGCCGCATCGGCGCCGCCGCCGCCAACACCAACGCCGACTGGTACTGCCGGATGGCGCAAGCCCATTCCGGCGTGGACGTGCCGGTCTATGGCGTGCCGGTCAATACCCGCGAAGCGTTGGGCGTGTTGCATTTGAAGGGTTTTATCATCGACGACGAGGTCATTTACAGCGGCGCCAGCCTGAACGATGTCTATCTGCATCAGCAGGATAAATACCGCTACGATCGCTACCAGATTATCCGCAATCAGCCGCTGGCGGACACGCTGCTCAACTATATCAAACAACATTTGCTCACGGCGCCGGCGGTGAACCGGCTGGACAACGCCGCCCGGCCGAAAAGCCTGGAAATAAAAAACGATACCCGCCTGTTTCGTCAGACCCTGCGGGAGGCCGGCTATCGTTATCAGGGTGAGGCCGGCCCCAATGAATTGGCCATTACCCCGCTGGTAGGATTGGGCAAACAAAGCCCGCTGAACAAAACAATCCATCATTTATTGTGCTCGACCCGCGATACCTTGACGTTGTGCACCCCTTATTTCAATTTACCCGCGCTGCTGGTGCGCGATCTCATCGGGCTGCTGCGCCTGGGCAGGCAGGTGGAGATCATTGTCGGCGATAAAACCGCCAACGATTTCTATATCCCGGAAGATCAGCCGTTTAAAATCATCGGCGCCCTGCCTTACCTGTATGAAATCAACCTGCGCCGCTTTCTTAGCCGTTTGCAGCGTTATGTAGACAATGGTCAACTGGTGGTGCGTCTGTGGAAAGACGACGACAACAGCTATCACTTAAAAGGCGTTTGGGTGGACCAAGAGTGGCAATTGCTGACCGGTAACAACCTGAACCCGCGGGCCTGGCGGCTCGATCTGGAGAATGCGCTGCTGATCCACGATCCCGCGCAGGCGCTGCGCCCGCAGCGCGAGCGTGAACTCGCGCTGATCCGTACCCACACCCGGGCGGTACGGCACTTCACCGAGCTGCAAAGCATCGCCGACTATCCGGTTAAAGTGCGTAAGCTTATCCGTCGTTTACGCCGTATCCGCATCGACCGTTTAATCAGCCGGATACTCTGAACAGGCATGCGTTTTCTCCCCTGGCGCGTTTACAGGTTGGTCACGCCGTCGGAAGCCAGAAGGCACCCAAGGGTGCCGACCTATCGCCGTTTATGCTTACCGCTCTTGTGGCTGCTGCCGCTCCTCTGGTGTGCCGGCTGCAGCCATCTGGCCCAGGACAGTTGGACCGGCCGCGACAAAGCCCAACACTTCGTTGGTTCCGCACTGCTGGCGGTGGCCGGCAGCGCGATCGCCGAACATCAATCGGCCTCGCCGGTGCGCAGTCGTAATATTGGTTTTGGCCTCGCCATTACCTTCGGCGCGCTGAAAGAAGCCTGGGACAGCCGACCGAACGGCACAGGCTGGAGCTGGAAGGACTTTACCTGGGACGTGGCGGGCGCCGCCGCCGGCTACAGCCTGTATGCGCTGAGCAACTGACCCCGTTACCTTGCAGCCGCCGCGCCAAAAACACATTGTCAGCGGCGCCTGCCGCTGCGTTGTTATCGGGCGGGCGGTCGATAGTCGTAGCCCATCCCCGTCGGCGAGTATCCCGGCGACGACGCCGGCTAAACGCCGCGCAGCGCTGGGACCCTACCGTGATTTAGTCCTCGTTGCCCGCTCTCGCGTCGTTACCCGTTTCCATTGCAGAGACAAAACGCGCCGTAATCTGCTGCGGACGGGTAATCGCGCCGCCCACGACCACCGCATGACACCCGAGTTGCATGCAACGCGCCGCCATTGCCGGCGTCAAAACATTACCTTCGGCGATAACCGGCCGGCTGACCGCCGCCAGTACCTCGCGCAGAAAAACGAAATCGTGCTCGGCCAGCGTGCGTCCGCGGCTCGCGTCGGTGTAACCATAAAGCGTCGTGCCGATGACGTCGAAACCCAGATGCTCGGCCTCTCGCGCCTGCGCTACGCTTGCAATATCGGCCATCAACAGCAGTTGCGGATAATGCCGGCGGCAATAGGCCACCTGCTGCGCCAGCGAGCTGCCGCCGGGACGCGGCCTATCGGTGGCGTCCATGGCAATCATAGGCGGCTGGGCCGCCATAAGCTCATCAATTTCACGCACCGTAGCGGTAATAAACACCTCGCTGTCGGGATAATCTCGTTTGATGATAGCGATAACCGGCAGCGCGACCTGCCGCCGCACCGCCGCCACATCCGCCAGACCGTTGGCGCGGATCGCCGCAGCCCCCCCTTGTTGTGCCGCCAGCGCCATACGTGCCATGATCTGGGCACCGTGCAGCGGTTCTTGCTCCAGCGCCTGGCACGACACCACCAGTTTGCCTTTAATTGTCGTCAGCATGGATTCAGTCATGACGCAGTCGCTTCCTCTATTTCATTTTTAATTACCGTCACATGGGGGCCATAGATAACCTGCACCCCGTTGCCACGTTTAATCACCCCGCGGGCGCCGCTTTGCGTAAGCAAGGCGTCGTCCACCCGTTGCGGGGACCGTACCGTGACCCGCAAACGGGTCGCGCAGCAATCCAGCTCCTCAATATTCTCCCGCCCGCCCAACGCTTGGATAATCGTCTCCGCCCGCTGGCTGCCGACCGTCGCCTCGCTTACGGCGCTCATCTCTTCCCGACCGGGCGTTTTGAAATCGAAACGACGAATCAGATAACGGAATGAGAAGTAATAAAGCAGAAACCAGGGCACCCCTACTACCGGCACCCACAGCCAATGGGTTTTGGCCTCGCCCTGCAATACGCCGAACAAAATGAAGTCGATAAAGCCGCCGGAGAAGGTTTGGCCAATGGTAATTTGCAGAATATGGGCCAGCATAAACGCCAAACCATCGAACACGGCATGCAGCACATACAGCGCCGGCGCAATAAACAGGAATGAAAACTCGATAGGCTCGGTGATACCGGTCAAGAAAGAAGTGAGCGCCGCCGACAGCAGCAGTCCTCCCACCCGCTTACGGTTTTCCGGTCGCGCCGCATGGTACATCGCTAAACAGGCGCCAAGCAGCCCAAACATCATGGTAATAAAACGCCCGGACATAAAGCGCGCCGTGCCGATATAATAATGCTGGGTATTGGGATCCGCTAATTGCGCGAAGAAAATGCGCTGAGTTCCTTCATAAAGCTGGCCGTTTATTACCTCGCTGCCGCCAAGCGCTGTGGTCCAGAACGGTAAATAGAAAATATGATGTAAGCCAAACGGGCCCAGCATCCGCAGTACAAAACCATAGATAAAAGTTCCCAGATAGCCGGTAGCGTCCACCAGACCGCCGAGACTGAAAATTATTTTCTGAAACCAGGGCCACACGACAACCATCACCGCGCCAACAATAATCGCGGCGAATGAACAAACGATCGGCACAAAGCGCGAGCCGCCAAAAAAGCCGAGAAATTGCGGCAGCGCAATCTTGTTGTAACGGTTATGCAGCCAATAAGACACCAGACCGATGACTACCCCGCCGAATACGCCCGTCTCCAGCGTCTGGATCCCCAGCGCCATCCCCTGACCGTGAGCGCCGGGATTACTGACCGCCAGCTTGCCGCTTATCTGCAGTAGGGCATTAATCGTGGCATTCATCACCAAGTAGGCCAGCAGCGCCGCCATGCCTGCCGTCCCCTTATCCGTCTTCGCCAGCCCCACCGCCACCCCAACGGCAAAGAGCACCGCCAAGTTAGCAAAGACGATGGTGCCGGCACCCGCCAGCACGGTAAACAGATCCTGAAGCCAGGGAATATTCAAAAAGGGGTAGGCGGCAACCGTATTCACATTGGATAATGCGCCGCCAATACCCAGCAACAAACCCGCCGCCGGCAGAACGGCAATGGGCAACATAAAGGATTTGCCAAATCTCTGGGCTTTTTCAAACCATTTACCGCTGACTGCAGAAGGTGGCCGAGCCATAATAATTATCCCCAGTAAAATGTTTATTGATGAAAATTTTCATCATGTGCAGTATATCGATCGATAAACATTTTCGTAAAGGGGCTATTACGCCTAATATAGTCTCTCCGGCAGCATTCGGGATCCTCTGCTAACCGGTTCGGCCTACAACAAGGAGTCTGCTGTGAATCAACATTCGGCGCCGGTGAATCTGCTGCTTTACCTGCGGCATAGCCTGGAAAGTTTCAGCCCGACGCTGCAAAAGCTCGGCGTGTTCGTACTCGAGCATACCCAACGGGTGCTCTATCTCACCATTACCGAGCTGGCAGAGCAAAGCGGAACCAGCGAGGCGAGCGTGACGCGTCTATGCCGCATGTTGGGCTGTAAGGGGTTTGCCGAATTTAAAATGGCGCTGGCCCTGGAAGCAAGTCAGCAAGATGAGCCGGCGTCGGCGGCAACAGATGACGTGCAGGGATTAATCGTTGAGGCCGCTAACGCGTTACAGGATACCGGTAAGCTGGTTAACCGCCAGGCGCTGGCGGACGGCGCCGTTATGCTGCACACTCTGCGTTCGCTGCAGATTTATGGCGTGGCGGCCAGTGCGATTATCGGTAATTATCTGCAGTATAAGTTGCTGCGGCTGGGCAAGTCCGCCCATGCCTTTGATGACATGCACAGCGCGGCAATGAACGCCGTCAGCCTGGGCGCGGAAGACGCGGTCATTGCCATCTCCAGTTCAGGATCTACCCGCGATGTTTTATCGGCGGTAGCGCTCGCCCGTGAGCACCGGGCAAAAGTGATCGTGCTGAGCAATACGCTGCACAGTCCGCTATGTGAATTGGCCGACGTGTTGCTGGTCGCCGCCAAACCGGAAGGCCCGCTCAACGCCGGCGCGCTGCAATCAAAAATCGGCGCCATGTTGCTGGTGGAATTATTGATCCAGGAGCTGTTAAAACTGGATGACCGCTACGCCCTCGCCAGCCAGCGCAGCGCTAGCGCCACGCTGCCGCTACTGCTGTAAACGCCGCTTCTCGTTGCGCCCGTTAACGCCCGTTAACGCCCGCGTTCGGCGCGGGCTATGGCATGAGCGGCAGCGTTAAGACCGGCCATCCCGGTCTTGACCGTGACAATCGCGTGCCTCGGAGGCAAGAAAAAAGCCCCCGGCTTGCGCCGAGGGCTCGGTGATAGCGCCTGCCGTCCCGGCCTTGACCGTGACAACCGTGTGCCTCTAGGCAAGAAAAAAGCCCCCGGCTTGCGCCGAGGGCTCGTTGTTAGCCCCTGCCGTCCCGGCCTTAACCGTGACAACCGCGTGCCTCTAGGCAAGAAAAAAGCCCCCGGCTTGCGCCGAGGGCTCGTTGATAGCGCCTGCCGTCCCGGCCGTGACCGTGACAACCGCGTGCTTCTAGGCAAGAAAAAAGCCCTCTGCGTCAGCAGAGGGCTTCTTGATTGGATGCCTGGCAGTTCCCTACTCTCGCATGGGGAGACCCCACACTACCATCGGCGCTACGGCGTTTCACTTCTGAGTTCGGCATGGGGTCAGGTGGGACCACCGCGCTAGTGCCGCCAGGCAAATTCGTTCTCCGCACCGCTTTCGCCGTGCAGAAGGCTCTTGCTGCCCGACCCTCACTCACGTGACCGTCGGGCGTTATCCGGAACATCGCTGATAGTGTCTTGTCTCTTGCGCACGCTGCACGCCCTGCCGCCGCACCGGGGTCGGTGTGGCTTATGCCTTTCACGGCCATATCTGGCCTGCGGTTGGCGCGGGTGTCGGCGGTGTCATCCGCCTGCGCTTTGGGCGTCAACGTTCGCTTTCGCTCTCGTCTCACGCTCGCTCTCAAACAGCTCAGGTGTTGTAAGGTTAAGTCTCACGGGTCATTAGTATCGGTTAGCTCAACGCCTCGCAGCGCTTACACACCCGACCTATCAACGTCATCGTCTTTAACGTCCCTTCAGGAGGCTCTAGGCCTCAGGGAAGACTCATCTCGAGGCAAGTTTCCCGCTTAGATGCTTTCAGCGGTTATCTCTTCCGCACGTAGCTACCGGGCAATGCCATTGGCATGACAACCCGAACACCAGTGGTGCGTCCACTCCGGTCCTCTCGTACTAGGAGCAGCCCCTCTCAATCTTCCAGCGCCCACGGCAGATAGGGACCGAACTGTCTCACGACGTTCTAAACCCAGCTCGCGTACCACTTTAAATGGCGAACAGCCATACCCTTGGGACCTACTTCAGCCCCAGGATGTGATGAGCCGACATCGAGGTGCCAAACACCGCCGTCGATATGAACTCTTGGGCGGTATCAGCCTGTTATCCCCGGAGTACTTTATCCGTTGAGCGATGGCCCTTCCATTCAGAACCACCGGATCACTAAGACCTGCTTTCGCACCTGCTCGAGCCGTCACTCTCGCAGTCAAGCTAGCTTATGCCTTTGCACTAACCTCACGATGTCCGACCGTGATTAGCTAACCTTCGTGCTCCTCCGTTACACTTTGGGAGGAGACCGCCCCAGTCAAACTACCCACCAGACACTGTCCTCGGCCCGGATAACGGGCCTGAGTGAGAACATCAAACATTAAAGGGTGGTATTTCAAGGTTGGCTCCATGCAGACTGGCGTCCACACTTCAAAGCCTCCCACCTATCCTACACATCAAGGCTCAATGCAGTGTCAAGCTATAGTAAAGGTTCACGGGGTCTTTCCGTCTTGCCGCGGGTACACCGCATCTTCACGGCGAGTTCAATTTCACTGAGTCTCGGGTGGAGACAGCCTGGCCATCATTACGCCATTCGTGCAGGTCGGAACTTACCCGACAAGGAATTTCGTACCTTAGGACCGTTATAGTTACGGCCGCCGTTTACCGGGGCTTCGATCAAGAGCTTCTCGCAAGCGATAACCCCATCAATTAACCTTCCGGCACCGGGCAGGCGTCACACCGTATACGTCCACTTTCGTGTTTGCACAGTGCTGTGTTTTTAATAAACAGTTGCAGCCAGCTGGTATCTGCGACTGGCTTCAGCTCGGGGCGCAAGGCCCTCCACCTACATGCCAGCGTGCCTTCTCCCGAAGTTACGGCACCATTTTGCCTAGTTCCTTCACCCGAGTTCTCTCAAGCGCCTGGGTATTCTCTACCTGACCACCTGTGTCGGTTTGGGGTACGATTCGATGTGACCTGGAGCTTAGAGGCTTTTCCTGGAAGCGTAGCATCAATTCCTTCACCACCGTAGTGGCTCGTCATCACGCCTCAGTGTTGAGAATGAGCGGATTTGCCTGCTCATTCCACCTTCACGCTTGAACCGGGACAACCGTCGCCCGGCGAACCTAGCTTTCTCCGTCCCCCTTCGCAGTCACACCCAGTACAGGAATATTAACCTGTTTCCCATCGACTACGCCTTTCGGCCTCGCCTTAGGGGTCGACTCACCCTGCTCCGATTAACGTTGAACAGGAACCCTTGGTCTTCCGGCGAGCGGGCTTTTCACCCGCTTTATCGTTACTTATGTCAGCATTCGCACTTCTGATACCTCCAGCAGCCCTCACAGGCCACCTTCGCAGGCTTACAGAACGCTCCCCTACCCAACAACACTTACGTGTCGCTGCCGCAGCTTCGGTGCATGGTTTAGCCCCGTTACATCTTCCGCGCAGGCCGACTCGACCAGTGAGCTATTACGCTTTCTTTAAATGATGGCTGCTTCTAAGCCAACATCCTGGCTGTCTGGGCCTTCCCACATCGTTTCCCACTTAACCATGACTTTGGGACCTTAGCTGGCGGTCTGGGTTGTTTCCCTCTTCACGACGGACGTTAGCACCCGCCGTGTGTCTCCCGTGATTACATTCTACGGTATTCGCAGTTTGCATCGGGTTGGTAATCCGGGATGGACCCCTAGCCGAAACAGTGCTCTACCCCCGTAGATGACGTCACGAGGCGCTACCTAAATAGCTTTCGGGGAGAACCAGCTATCTCCCGGTTTGATTGGCCTTTCACCCCCAGCCACAAGTCATCCGCTAATTTTTCAACATTAGTCGGTTCGGTCCTCCAGTTAGTGTTACCCAACCTTCAACCTGCCCATGGCTAGATCACCGGGTTTCGGGTCTATACCCTGCAACTAGACGCCCAGTTAAGACTCGGTTTCCCTGCGGCTCCCCTATGCGGTTAACCTTGCTACAGAATATAAGTCGCTGACCCATTATACAAAAGGTACGCAGTCACACCCCGAAGGATGCTCCCACTGCTTGTACGTACACGGTTTCAGGTTCTATTTCACTCCCCTCGCCGGGGTTCTTTTCGCCTTTCCCTCACGGTACTGGTTCACTATCGGTCAGTCAGGAGTATTTAGCCTTGGAGGATGGTCCCCCCATCTTCAGACAGGATATCACGTGTCCCGCCCTACTCATCGAGCTCACAACAAGCACACCTTCGGATACGGGGCTATCACCCTCTGTCGCCGGACTTTCCAGACCGTTCTCCTGATGCGCAAGCTGATGATGGCTCTGGGCTGTTCCCCGTTCGCTCGCCGCTACTGGGGGAATCTCGGTTGATTTCTTTTCCTCAGGGTACTGAGATGTTTCAGTTCCCCTGGTTCGCTTCGTTAAGCTATGGATTCACTTAACGATGATGCAACGAGTTGCACCGGGTTTCCCCATTCGGACATCGCCGGCTGATAACGCTTCATATCAGCTCACCGGCGCTTTTCGCAGATTAGCACGTCCTTCATCGCCTCTGACTGCCTAGGCATCCACCGTGTACGCTTAGTCACTTAACCTCACAACCCTGAGCTGTCTCAGGTTTGCTTACTTCGTTTGAGAGACTCGCATACTGAGTTTGCACTTCAGCATGTGTTTCAAATTTTCAGCTTGTTCCGGATTGTTAAAGAGCGGTATTTCGCAGCGCGCTCGATAAACGCGCTCTGAAATAAAAAGCAAAGTGGCGTCCCCTAGGGGGTTCGAACCCCTGTTACCGCCGTGAAAGGGCAGTGTCCTAGGCCACTAGACGAAGGGGACTCGTAAAACGCGGGCAACGCACCGCGATACCTGGGCGGAAAAGGCACCGCTTTCAGTAAGGCAAGCGGGCAACCCTGACCGCAAAAGCGGTGGTAACTTCGCTCAGCCGCCAATGACGTTTACCTTGCTCGCCGGGCGAACAGGAAAAAGCCGCCGACGGGCTGCTTTGCTCGTGACAGTTATCAGACAATCTGTGTGGACACGTCACTTGAACGTATCGTCTGGTAAGGAGTGATCCAACCGCAGGTTCCCCTACGGTTACCTTGTTACGACTTCACCCCAGTCATGAATCACAAAGTGGTAAGCGCCCTCCCGAAGGTTAAGCTACCTACTTCTTTTGCAACCCACTCCCATGGTGTGACGGGCGGTGTGTACAAGGCCCGGGAACGTATTCACCGTGGCATTCTGATCCACGATTACTAGCGATTCCGACTTCATGGAGTCGAGTTGCAGACTCCAATCCGGACTACGACGCACTTTATGAGGTCCGCTGACTCTCGCGAGATCGCTTCTCTTTGAATGCGCCATTGTAGCACGTGTGTAGCCCTACTCGTAAGGGCCATGATGACTTGACGTCATCCCCACCTTCCTCCGGTTTATCACCGGCAGTCTCCTTTGAGTTCCCGACCGAATCGCTGGCAACAAAGGATAAGGGTTGCGCTCGTTGCGGGACTTAACCCAACATTTCACAACACGAGCTGACGACAGCCATGCAGCACCTGTCTCAGAGCTCCCGAAGGCACCAAGGCATCTCTGCCAAGTTCTCTGGATGTCAAGAGTAGGTAAGGTTCTTCGCGTTGCATCGAATTAAACCACATGCTCCACCGCTTGTGCGGGCCCCCGTCAATTCATTTGAGTTTTAACCTTGCGGCCGTACTCCCCAGGCGGTCGATTTAACGCGTTAGCTCCGAAAGCCACGGCTCAAGGCCACAACCTTCAAATCGACATCGTTTACAGCGTGGACTACCAGGGTATCTAATCCTGTTTGCTCCCCACGCTTTCGTACCTGAGCGTCAGTCTTCGTCCAGGGGGCCGCCTTCGCCACCGGTATTCCTCCAGATCTCTACGCATTTCACCGCTACACCTGGAATTCTACCCCCCTCTACGAGACTCTAGCCTGCCAGTTTCAAATGCAGTTCCCAGGTTGAGCCCGGGGATTTCACATCTGACTTAACAGACCGCCTGCGTACGCTTTACGCCCAGTAATTCCGATTAACGCTCGCACCCTCCGTATTACCGCGGCTGCTGGCACGGAGTTAGCCGGTGCTCTTCTGCGGGTAACGTCAATCGATGGCGCTATTTACGCCATCGCCTTCCTCCCCGCTGAAAGTGCTTTACAACCCGAAGGCCTTCTTCACACACGCGGCATGGCTGCATCAGGGTTTCCCCCATTGTGCAATATTCCCCACTGCTGCCTCCCGTAGGAGTCTGGACCGTGTCTCAGTTCCATGTGGCTGGTCATCCTCTCAGACCAGCTAGGGATCGTCGCCTAGGTGAGCCATTACCCCACCTACTAGCTAATCCCATCTGGGTTCATCCGATGGTGTGAGGCCGAGGTCCCCCACTTTGGTCTTGCGACGTTATGCGGTATTAGCTACCGTTTCCAGTAGTTATCCCCCTCCATCGGGCAGATCCCCAGACATTACTCACCCGTCCGCCGCTCGCCGGCAAAGAAGCAAGCTTCTTTCCGCTGCCGCTCGACTTGCATGTGTTAGGCCTGCCGCCAGCGTTCAATCTGAGCCATGATCAAACTCTTCAATTAAAAGCTTGATGCTCAAAGAATTAAAACTGGTATTCTATGAATATTCGTTGTTCACTCTTCAAGACTTGATATTTCGTGTATCGATATCGTCTTGTGAGTGCCCACACAGATTGTCTGATAAATTGTTAAAGAGCGCTGCGCTGCCGGAATCCGGCTGGCGCGAGGTGGCGTATATTACGCCTTCCTCATTCAGTGTCAAGCCGTTTCGCCTGTTTCTGAACCCTCCCGTTCACTGTGATGATATTCACATGACCGGTCGATGGAGGCGCATTATAGGGAGCCGGTTTGAAATGGCAAGGGAATATCCTTACTTTTTTTCCAACCGGTCACAAATCATTCGTTACGCGCCGGATTGACGCTGTTTAATCGCGGCCGGCAGCGCGGCCAGGCTATCGATGACCCAATCCGCCGCCGCGCTGGACTGCTCCGTTACCGCTTTGCCGCTGCGCACCAGTACCCGAGTGCCAACGCCGGCCGCCTTGCCCGCCAGCATATCGTCCAGTTTGTCCCCCACCATATAAGAAGAAGCCATATCGATATGCAGGTGGCGCTGCGCGTCCAGCAGCATCCCGGGTTTCGGCTTGCGGCAATCACACTCTTGGCGTAACGCCTCCACCGCCGCCTGGGGATGGTGAGGGCAAAAATAGATACCGTCCAGATCAACGTCACGATCCGCCAGTGACCAGTCCATCCATTCCGTCAGGCGCATAAACTGCTCTTCGCTGAAAAGACCTCGAGCCAGCCCGGATTGATTCGTGACCACCACCAGGGCGAAGCCCATTTTTTTCAATTCCTGCATGGCTTCGATCACACCATCGATAAATTGAAAATCGTCAATCTCATGGACGTAACCGTTATCGGCGTTAATCGTACCGTCACGGTCTAAAAAAATTGCGGAAACAGACTGTGCCACTGCAAGGCTCCTGATTACGGGTAAGCCTCAAGTATCGCATGTTTTGACATGGGAAGAGAAACCCATAAAATGGAACGTAACGCAGTTGACTTAGACGTCTAGACGCCTTAACATCCACGCACTTCAATGCCGGTCGGCTTTGATTTGTTACCTTTACGTTCGCTATGCGGCCTACATATAAAAATAAGCATGATCACACTTTCTCACATCACCAAGCATTTCACGCTGGGCACGCGGACGATTACCGCGCTATCAGATGTTAGCCTTCACGTGCCCGCCGGGCAAATTTACGGCGTCATCGGGGCGTCCGGCGCGGGGAAAAGCACGTTGATACGCTGCGTCAATCTGCTGGAACGGCCTACATCCGGTTCGGTGGTGGTCAACGGTACCGATCTGACGAATCTGCCCGAGCGGAAGTTGATCGATGCCCGTCGTCAGATAGGCATGATCTTCCAGCATTTTAATTTACTCTCCTCGCGCACGGTGGCCGGCAATGTCGCGCTGCCGCTGGAATTGGATAAGCGGCCTAAAAGCGCTATCACCCAGCGGGTCGCCGAGTTGCTGGCGCTGGTTGGGCTGGAGGATAAAGCGGATAGCTATCCGGCGAATCTTTCGGGCGGGCAGAAACAGCGTGTCGCCATCGCCCGCGCGCTGGCCAGCAATCCTAAAGTGCTGCTGTGCGATGAAGCCACCAGCGCGCTGGATCCCGCCACGACCCAGTCAATCTTAGCGTTGTTGAAAGATATCAATCAGCGCCTGGGTCTGACCATACTGTTGATTACCCATGAAATGGATGTTGTGAAACGCATTTGCGATCAGGTTGCGGTCATCAGCCAAGGGGAACTCATTGAGCAGGATTCAGTAAGCGAAATGTTTTCCCATCCGAAAACGCCGCTGGCCCAGGCTTTCATCCGTTCAACGCTGCATTTGGATATTCCGCAGGATTATCAGCAGCGCATGCATAACGAACGTGCGCCCGGCCGCATTCCCATATTACAGTTGGAATTTACCGGTCAGTCGGTGGATGCGCCGCTGTTGTCGGAAACCGCGCGCCGTTTCAACGTCAACAATAACATTATCAGCGCCCAGATGGATTACGCCGGCGGCGTTAAATTCGGCATCATGTTGACGGAAATGGACGGGGAGGAAGCGGACGCTGCCGCCGCTATCGCTTATTTGCAGCAGCATCAGGTCAATGTAGAGGTACTGGGTTATGTCTGATGGAATGATCGCCCTATTGGCCCGTGGGGTTTGGGAAACCCTGACGATGACATTCGTCTCGGGATTTTTCGGTTTTGTCATCGGTCTGCCCATCGGTGTATTGCTATACGTTAGCCGTCCCGGTCAGATTGTCGACAATGCCAAAATGTACCGAATGGCATCGGCGTTAGTAAACATATTCCGTTCCGTTCCTTTTATTATTCTGCTGGTTTGGATGATTCCGTTTACCCGTATCATCGTCGGGACTTCCATCGGCCTTAAGGCCGCCATCGTGCCGCTAACGATAGGCGCTGCCCCTTTTATTGCCCGAATGGTCGAAAACGCCCTGTTGGAAATTCCCTCTGGCCTGGTAGAAGCCTCTCGCGCCATGGGCGCCACACCGCTACAGATTATCCGCAAGGTGCTGCTACCGGAAGCGCTGCCGGGTCTCATAAACGCCGCGACCATTACGCTCATTACCCTGGTGGGGTATTCCGCCATGGGCGGTGCCGTGGGCGCCGGCGGCCTGGGACAAATCGGCATTCAATACGGCTATATCGGTTACAACGCCACCGTGATGAATACCGTATTAGTATTGTTGGTGGTTCTGGTCTATTTAATACAACTTGGCGGTGATCGGCTCGTCAGAGCGGTTACCCATAAATAACGCGACCGTCCCTGCGTCGACATTATGGCGTAAGGACACTACATCTCACTGTGAGGAAAGGGATATGTCTTTCAATATTAAAACTCTGGCAAAGGTGGCGGCACTGGTTAGCGCGGTGGCGCTGGCCGGCTGCGGACAGGATGAAAAAGATCCGAATCACATCAAAGTAGGCGTGATCAATGGCGCGGAACAGCAGGTAGCGGAAACGGCGCAAAAAGTGGCCAAAGAGAAATACGGCCTGGACGTGGAGCTGGTGACCTTTAATGATTACGTGTTGCCGAACGAAGCGCTCAGCAAGGGCGATATCGATGTTAACGCGTTCCAGCACAAACCGTATCTGGATCAGCAAATAAAAGATCGCGGCTATAAGCTCGCGGCCGTAGGGAATACCTTTGTGTATCCCATCGCCGGCTATTCCAAGCAAATCAAATCGCTGGACGAGCTGAAGCCCGGCGCACAAATCGCGCTACCCAACGATCCGACCAACCTGGGCCGTTCGCTGCTGCTGTTGCAAAAAATTGGGCTGATCGGTTTGAAACCGGGCGTGGGGCTGATGCCGACCGTTCTGGATGTGACCGATAATCCGAAGAACCTGAAGCTGGTGGAACTTGAAGCCCCGCAGTTGCCGCGATCGCTTGACGATCAGCAGATCGCCCTGGCGGTTATCAATACCACTTACGCCAGCCAGATTGGCCTGACGCCGACCAAAGACGGTCTGTTTGTCGAGGATAAGGACTCGCCTTATGTCAACCTGATCGTGGCGCGCGAAGACAATAAAAACGCTGAAAACGTCAAGAAATTCGTTCAGGCCTATCAGTCCGATGAAGTGAACGATGCCGCCAACAAAATCTTTAACGGTGGCGCAGTCAAAGGCTGGTAATTGTTAATAACAGTTTTTCGCGGTGTTTTAATCAGACGGGTCACGGCCCGTCTTGTTATTTCTGCCGTAGATTGCTTCAATAGCAGCCGTTATAACAATAACCAGAGGAAAAATGATGCGCGCATTACCTGTTTCGCTGCTCCTTCTCTCGCTAACGGGATGCTCCGGGCTATACCACGCACCTTCCGCCGTACAAAGCGGCCCCAAAAATCCGTTTAAAGACACGACCTCCACCGTGCATAAAGCCGCGCCACGCAGCGCGCCCCTGCCGGCGAAATTGTATAAAAATCCTGAAGAGCTGGTAGGCAAGCCGTTCCGCGATCTGGGCGAGGTGTATGGCTCCACCTGCAAAGTCAGCCTGCAAGATCCGCCGCCGAGCATCAGCGCCGCGCGCCGCAATATGCAGATCCGCGCCGCCGCGATGAAAGGCAACGGCGTGTTGCTGCATCAGTGCCAGATCGTGAGCGCCGTCGCTGGCTGCTATCAGCAGGCCATTTGCCAGGGGACCGCGCTCAGCGTTTCGCAATGACCGCGACTTTCGGCTTCAGGCAAATAGGCGTTGTCCGCTCGCCCTATAAAGAAAAGTTCGCCGTGCCGCGCCAGCCGGGGCTGGTAGCGGATGGCGTCGGCGAGTTGCATTTGCTGCCGCCCTATAATCAAGCGGAAGCGGTACGCGGCCTGACGGAGTTCAGCCATATTTGGCTGCTGTTTGTTTTTCATCAAACGCCGGAGGGCGGCTGGCGGCCCACGGTCAGACCCCCGCGGCTTGGCGGCAATAGCCGGATGGGGGTGTTCGCCACCCGCTCGCCTTTTCGCCCCAATCCCATCGGTATGTCGCTGGTGGCGCTAGAGGGCATTACGCTGCGCGGCGCCGACGTCATTTTACGTCTCGGCAGTCTGGATTTAGTGGATGGGACGCCGGTGGTGGATATCAAACCCTATCTTCCCTATGCCGAAAGCCTGCCCGACGCCCGCGCGGGCTTTGCGCAAGCCGCCCCCGCCGATACCCTACAGGTCATTTTCTCCCCCCCGGCAGAGCGGCAGCTGCGCGCGCAGGCTCACGTCTGGCCCCGATTGCGGGAATTTATCGGCGATGTTCTGGCGCAGGATCCCCGTCCCGCCTATCACCGCGGGGGAATGCCGGCGCGGGAATATGCCGCGGCGCTGCTGGATTTTAATGTCCGCTGGCGGGTGAGCGAGACGACTGCCGAGGTTATCGCCATCGATACGTTACCGGGCGGCGACACTGACGCCACCGGCCCGACCACCGAGCCCGAATCCGGCGGCGCAGGCGGGATAACGGGTTAAATTTGCCGCCGGTCCTTTTGGCCGTCGGCGGGCGCTGGTAGACTATATCACTTTCATTATTTTTGCTGCCTGCCGGCAGCCTACGGCACTCAGCCGCTTTTGTGGAACCTAACTAACATGCGTACTAGCCAATATCTGCTCTCCACCCTCAAGGAAGTCCCCGCCGATGCGGAAGTGGTCAGCCATCAGCTGATGCTGCGCGCCGGGATGATTCGTAAGCTGGCGTCCGGCCTGTATAGCTGGCTGCCCACCGGTTTGCGCGTGCTGCGTAAAGTGGAAAATATCGTGCGCGAAGAGATGAACAACGCCGGCGCGATTGAAGTGGCCATGCCGGTAGTGCAGCCGGCGGATCTGTGGCAGGAAAGCGGACGTTGGGTCCAGTACGGCCCGGAACTGCTGCGGTTTACCGATCGCGGCGCGCGGCCGTTTGTCCTGGGCCCCACGCATGAAGAGGTGATAACCGACCTTATTCGCAACGAGGTCAGCTCCTATAAGCAGTTGCCGTTGAATTTCTATCAGATTCAGACCAAATTCCGCGACGAAGTGCGCCCGCGTTTCGGCGTCATGCGTTCGCGGGAGTTTGTGATGAAAGACGCCTACTCCTTCCACACCAGCCAGGCGTCGCTGCAGGCAACTTATGACGCTATGTATCAGGCCTATAGCGCTATTTTCACCCGTATGGGGCTGGAATTCCGCGCGGTGCAGGCGGATACCGGCTCCATCGGCGGTAGCGCGTCCCACGAGTTTCAGGTGCTGGCCGACAGCGGTGAGGACGATATCGTCTTCTCGACCGCGTCAGACTACGCCGCCAATATCGAACTGGCAGAGGCGGTCGCCCCGGCCGCCACCCGCGCCGCGCCGAGCGAAGAGATGCGGCTGGTGGACACCCCCGACGCTCGCACCATCGCCGAACTGGTGGCGCAATTTTCACTGCCGGTGGAAAAAACCGTCAAGACGCTGCTGGTCCGCGCCCGCGAAGACGCCGGTCATCCGCTGGTGGCGCTGATGGTCCGCGGCGATCATCAGCTCAACGACGTCAAAGCCGAAAAATTACCGCAGGTCGCCGCCCCGTTGACGTTCGCCAGCGAAGAGGAAATCCGTCTGGCGGTCGGCGCGGGTCCTGGCTCGCTTGGGCCGGTGAACCTGCCGCTGCCGCTGGTCATCGACCGTAGCGTGGCGGTGATGAGCGATTTCGCCGCCGGCGCCAACGCCGAGGGGAAACACTTCTTTGGCATCAACTGGGAACGGGATTTGCCGCTGCCTCAGGTTGCCGACCTGCGCAAGGTTGTTGACGGCGATATCAGCCCGGACGGTAACGGTACACTGCAAATCAAGCGCGGGATCGAAGTGGGCCATATTTTCCAGTTGGGCACCAAATATTCAGAAGCGATGAAAGCCACCGTGCAGGGTGAAGACGGCCGTAACCAAACGCTGACCATGGGCTGCTACGGCATCGGCATCACCCGCGTGGTGGCGGCCGCTATCGAGCAAAACCATGACGAGCGTGGCATTTTGTGGCCGGAAGCGCTGGCGCCGTTCAATGTCGCCATTTTGCCGATGAATATGCATAAATCCTTCCGGGTGAAAGAGGTGGCGGAAGATCTTTACCGGCAGTTGCAGGCGCGCGGTATCGACGTTCTGCTCGACGATCGCAAAGAGCGTCCCGGCGTGATGTTTGCCGATATGGAGCTTATCGGTGTACCGCACCAGTTGGTCATAGGCGATCGCAATCTGGATGCGGATGAAATCGAGTATAAAAACCGCCGCAGCGGTGAGAAGCAGATGATCAAACTCAGCGCGATTGTTGATTTTCTCGTCGGTGAAATCACCGCCGCGCAATAAAACCAGACACGACGCGCCTCACTCATGCGCCGTCCACGGTCGTGGACGGCGCGTTCTATTCCGGCTCGCGAAAGCCTGGCGCGCGCGTCTCATCATCCATCAGTACTACACTCGCCGTTAATCGGCTGCGTTGCAGACAGTCCGGGTCAACATAGATCAGATTTTCATCAGCCGAGTCGACCGGCTGTATCGCGCCCCCCTGCTTTTTACCGACTTTGAGGCACGCGGTATAGTCGTTTATTTCCTGGGCAATGTAGCGGGCCAATTTCCCGTTACTGTGGTAGCACTCCTGCGGCAGGCGCCGCTGCATGATGATCATCCGCGTGCCATTTTCCAGTATCTGGATAATCACTCGCGGCACCGTCAACAGGGCGCTTCCCCATTGGGGCAGTAATATGGCCGGCGCAGCCGTTTGCAACCGCAAAGACCGAAAATCAAGGAACGTCTGATAGATTTTTCCCCCCTGTTTGGCGACGGTGGGAAACGGCAGCCACGCGTCGAGAGGCGCGGTCTGTGACGGCGCATCATCATTCATCAAGGCCCACTGCAAAGTAAAATCATAGGTCGCATTGGCATCAATATAGATAAGATTCTCTTTTTCTCCCTCTTCGGGGATAATACGCGTACCGTCCCGCTTGCCGGCCTGAACGGGCACCCCAGGCAAAGCGTTAAGCGCCTGCGCGACTTTGCGTGGCCACCGCCGTTTGTCCGCATCCTGCGCGGCAATATTAACGATGCGTTCCAGTAACGGCTTCTCGTCCCCCGCGCTAAAACTGAGATAAAATTGGCTCATTAGGGGTAGGTCGCGACACGCCTCCAAAGGAGCTAGCGCAATATCATTACTCTCATCGAGCGTTGCATGACCTATTTCGTGTGGCACGGGCGGTTGAGGGGGAGGTGTGGGATCAGCGTGGCGCAACCGAACGTGGTCGTTCTCCACCAGAAATTGTTGCAGCGCGCACTGCATTTTCCGCTCACCGTACAACAAAATAAGTATCGCGCCGAGCAGCCCGTCGCTCGCCGCGTCGGCGCCGAGCAGCGTTAAAGCCTCTTCAATAAGCTTGGGCGTCGTAAAACCGGGATAACGTTCAAGAAAAGATTCACTGTCGATCATGCCTTTCAGCAGCCTGAGGATATTCATCACGATCAAAATGAACGACATATCGAGTAGATCGGAACGGGGCCGGCGGACGCTGACTAGGCGATGCCACCGCAGGTATAGGCGCTCTAATAAATTATGCAACCGCAAATGCCAAACGACGCTTTCCTGTAGACGTCTGGCGCCGAACGTCTTCTGCGGCGAAAATTCCAAGGCGCTACCCTGCCGCTGAAATTTGTGATCCACCACCACCCGGCGATAACTTTTTACCGGTATCTGTAATCGATTGGCCAGAACCTGGGCGCAGGAGTGCGCCCCGCCATACCCCCCGTAACAGGAGATAAGTTCTAATTCTTTTAGCGGTCTGCCGTGATTATGTAATTCATTTATCCCCAACACTACCTCGGCGCATTCCAAAGCATCGTAATGGTTAATGCTGGTAGGCGCACCGTGGGCTTTCAACTGCATGTGCACGCTGCCGCCCGGCACGCTGGTATTATGGGTGAAAGCAATACGGCTATCAGGACCAAGCAGCGCGGCCACGCGCGTCTTTTCGACGTTAACCTCCCCGCTCAAAACTCGATAGGACAGACCCTGTTGTTGCAAAAAACCTTTGTTGAATAACCCTAATTGCCGGGCGCTAATGATAGTCTCCTTCTCACCCAACTTATTATTAAATAGATGATTGTTCCAGCCGGCAAAATGATTGTCGCCCAAGCTTAATAACATATGGTAATGTTTTTCGGGTGTAAAGCAGACCACCAATTTACCCGGTTCCAGATCCCTCAGCGCCATGCTGTGGGTCACGGGCTGAATATCCAGCAGGACATCTTCAAGCTTATGCTGTGACAGTAGACCGCCGTTCGATGGATTGACGAGGTGCGCCAGGGTTTCCTGCACCGCGGCGGATTGCTGAGGCGATAGCCGGTTGGCATGGACCAATATATTTAGCGCATACTCACAGGCGTTTTCAGGCAATATTGAACGGTGTAATAATTCTTTTGCCACCTGTAGCAATGAACGCGCCGGTGGCGTCACGCCAAGCGTGTGTTTCACGACATGGAAGCCATATTTCGCACCGCGCGGGTAGAGCATATTATTGCGGAACTCCCCTAACTGCTCCATTAATAATACCCGTTTTTCTTCACCAAGGTGGGTGGCGATCTTCATATTATTCATGCCGGCGAACCGGCCGTTGCCCAAACTGACCATCCAATGGCGGAAGTTATGATTATCCTCTCGCTGGAAAACCATCAACCTGCCAGTCTCCGTACGCAACATATCGCTGTAACTGTGTACCGGGATGGCAGGACTCATCAGCTTACGTAGCGTATGGTGGGCATTTTGATACACATAAAAAACCGCGTTGATGGTTTCCCGTTGTTCCTGTGAAGCAATGTTATAAAAGATATAGAGCATAAAATCATAATTGGATCTACAGCTGTGATTATCTATCATCAAATTACGAATAACGTGACTTAACCGTTTTTGCAGCACCAGCGGAGAAGACGTTGACGGTGAAACGGCATATTTTATGCCATCGATGTCATTATAATCCGCAATCGCGCTGACCTCAGGCGGTCTTATTAACCAAGTCTCTTTGATCTCGTCCAGCGCCTCGCGCCGATAAGATAATGCCGCGTCAACGCTGGTAAACGTTTGGTAGCGAATCGGCGTTGTGTTATCGGCTTGACGGAACGCCGCCAGCCATTGCTGCTCCGACTGAATGCAGGGCTGCGAGATTGTCGGTATATTAAGAAAAGCCAATTTTTCCATCGCCGGATCCAATATATACCGGACGCCCTCCCTCTCCGCCACCAGCAGATAATGGCGCATTTCCTGGTACTCAGCCGACTCCAACCAGTAAAACAACACCCGACATTCAATAGACTCGAAGGCATTAGCGTTAGCGAAGGCTTGGGCCGCGGCCAGCCGCTCGCTTTGATCACCCCGGCGCGCTAACTGCAGGCAATAGCGGCGGAATGTTGTCGACAGCGGCCCATCGTGAGCCAATACCGGCTGCATTTGATTGGATAACGGCAACGGCCGGTAATCTTCTACCACCAATTGCGCCCGTCGCCCATCGGCAAGCAGTAGGTCATCGCCAACGAAGGTAAACTCGTCCAGCGTTACCGTTCCCCAGGCATCTTGCAACGCGCGCTTGCCGTTAATCGGCGCCAATTGATATCCGCCAAACAGGCCGTCACCGAGGCTGATAAGCATTATTTCAGCCCGCTCGCCGGCATGGCCGAATACCGCCAGTTCATAGCCGCGCGGCACCATCTTCAAGGCTTGACGCCCGGTAATGACCACCAGTTCGCGGAAAAAACGGCGAATGTTGCCCAGTAAGCCTAAAGACTGATACTGATGATAATTGATGCGGCCGGTAATTTGATTGATAAGCACCATGGCTTTGGCACTGCTAAATCCGAACTGGCTCAGGTTATGCTTGCCCTCTTTGATCAAACTTTCAACGAGGATAATCGCCCGGCCGCGCGCGTCGGTTTTGATAAAGGTTTCCGCCACCGAGGCAAGGGAGAGACGAGAGTGTCCGGCCTTAAGCGCATCGTGCAGCGTCAGATAACTATTGAATAACACCTGGCTGCCGCGGCTGCCCGCCGCGCGCATCACTTGATAGCCATCCGCCGCCCCGCCCAGTGCGGTAAAAATCAGCCCCATTAGCGCGTTCGTCCAGGCGCGTTTTTTCAGCGCTACGTCATCGGCCGTAAGCGCGGTATGTACATACAAGCCGCAGCTGATGGCGCCCACGCCAATATTCGCCAGCATAAACGAGGCGCAGACGGCGGCGGAGCCGCCGCTGAAAAATAACGCCAGTAGCGACAGCGCCAGACCAGCATACATCAGAACCTGCTGGGCGGTATGGTGCGGATCAGCCGGTGTCGGGGGCGGTTGCTGATAATGTCCCTGGCGCTGCATTTGCGCATAATCGTGCAGATACTCGCTCATTTTATGGTGGTCGAGCTGTTTTAGCGCCCGCCAAATATCGTGGCTTTCGCTAAAGGAGAGCGGTGGCAGAACCTGACACGTTTGCAGATCCACCGTCGCGGCGAGCGGCATGCCGGCCACTTTTAGCTTCTGACGCGGCGACAGATGACCATGAATAAATGAACACAGCGCCACCGAGGTGTCATCAGGGGTCCATAGATAGATTCTGCCGTTGGAGAGCGAAATTAGCATGCCGCCAACGGGTTCAATCAGCGCAACCATGCCTGGCACGCAGAGGCGCTCTCCTCCCTGATGTAGCGTTATCAGTTGCTCCGTTATCTCGTTGTCCATCCATCTTCGCGCTATCGTTGCCACCGCGTTTTGCTCTTTTTCCTCCAGTAGCGGCAGCAATGCACAGGCCAACCGATTTTTCGCTATCGTAAAATAGGCATTTTCAATTTCACTATCGTTGGTCACTTCATGTAACTGCGTTTGCAATGTTTGGTGCAGATTGAAAAAAGCCTCTTTGGCTAACTGGGCCATGCGCGCAAGAAATTCCGGTTTCATCACGCCGCGATTATCGGTCAAAAGCAGTGTCTGGATACGCGGAGTTCGATTAGAGGCGACCATCTGTTGCCTCATAACGCACAGCGCATCGCCGGTCATGACGTCCCGCAGGGTAAAATCCTGGCGATCTTGAATTGTAAAAAACTTGCCCGGTGCCGTCTCAACCAGGAACGTCACGCTAAGCGCGACGACGAGGTCAAGCTTGTCGATGAACGCTTCCCGGGGAAAATATTGCTCCAATTTTTTATTTAGCAGCTCATGCAGGTACTCTTGATGCCGAGCATCAGGAGGGTCTTTACCCTCCAGGGACAGGCCATGCACATGCAACCAAGGTTCCCTCTCGGCCAGCATCGCGCGCTGTTTTTGCAGCGGCGTGGGTGCTCGCCGCTGTTCTTCAACGTCTGCCGGTAAGGCTACGTTGGCTTTTGACGACGCCAGCACGTCAGCGTGCTGCGTTTTGAACGCCGCAAATTGACGTTTTCTGATGCTAAGCTGCCGCCAGTAATCCTGATGTTCAGGACGAAGCGCACACGCGGGCGCCATGTCGACATCGGTGGCGCGCCGGCGCCGCGCCAGGGGTTGCGTCTCTTTACCCGCGCCCGGAGGTTGCCTTGCAGGGGAGTCATTCCCCCCCGATACTGCGCCTTGCTCTGCTATTGAGGGGATGGCTCGCGCAGCCTGCGGACCGAGGGCCGGTAACCTATGGGGCTGCGCAAGCACCTGCGTCGCGGTAAATACAGGTAATAACGCCGGCGGCTTCCCGGCTGACGTCATGCGTCGACGCTCTTTCGCGGCCGTGGCGACGGAGATCGGTAGCCACAGTCCACTCGCGCTGGGTACAAAAATAACGCAGCGGAAGCCGGCTTCTGGCGACATTAACCACGCCAGGATGGCTTTACCCCCGCGGAAATCGCGTCGACGCTTAAGCACTATTTCCCTGGCGATGATAGAATGGCCAAGTCTGCTATTATTTGCCCGGCCTAGCGCGGGATGAAAATAATGAAAAGGCGTTAATTTATCAACACCCCTCGTATCGAAAATAAGCAACATGCTATTAATCCTCCCTGACCGTTGAAATATAATTTTAGGACGCGCCGTTCCCTCGGTTTATGAATAAACCCGCTCGAAAATATTATCCCCACGTAATAAACACGCAATAACGTTGATAAACTCATTGCTAGGCAGAAACCAACGTTAATAATTACGCTTTATCATTAACATTCATTGATTAAGCCTGGCAGCTTGAGGATATGAAGATAACAAATGCTTAAGGGTGGCGAAATAAATTACGGCAACTCGTTGAAGAACAATAGCGATACGCCAGGAAAAATCATTTCGCTGATTGGCATACCTCAATCGCAGCCGATAATCCATAGACGAAGATAAAATGATAATCCCGTGCCTACCCCTGCTGCGCGGGAAGTTAACGCAACGCTACCGCTGAAGGGTATTGGCTTGGGAGCGTCGGGATATTCGGGCGAGGCTATAGCGCTGTCATTTGCCGCGCGATGTGCACTGGCATGCCGCAGACAGATGACGGCAGTCAGCCGCACCGCGATGCCTTCGCAGGGCAGCGGCTTTAGGCTTAACACGTGCGGTTATCGCGGTTCGCCCGTGCGCGGGGCGCCGCGTCAAGTCATTACCCGATCGCGCGGCGGCAGAAGTAGAAAACGGCAGCCGGCGGAGGGGATCATCACGCCGTGATCATCCAACATTTCCAGCGAATTGCCCGACGGTCGAAAAAAGCGCTTTTTACCGGTCGCGTTTTCCACCAGCGTCAATTTGTCGGCGGTACGCGCCCATTGGCCTACGCTTGACTGCATGCGGCCGAGGCGCGTGCCGGTGGTAAAGTGCTGTCGCATGACGAAGGTGCCATTTTCCGCGAGGAAAAGTGAGGTTTCAATGGCCTCGCGGTTCTCGCCCGGCAGCGTGCCTTGATAATACTGCTGCATTGGCGTAAAGGCCCTATCCGCCGGCGGCGCAATGTGGCAGCCGGGCAACACGCTGCCGCTGAGCGTAATGACCAGCAACAAGATCAATCTTTTCACCCGGTTCTCCTTTTATCTTCTGGTTAGCGAGAGGGTGGTCGATGATCTTATTACACTCAAACTCAATAAAAGTTCTATTAATTTGTCGCGGCGAGGAGAAAGGCGTATTTTCCAGACTATTCTTACTGGCGCGCCGGTAATCCTTTTTGGTGCTCTTGAGGCCCCGGGCGGCCGCGCCAGCGCTGGTGCGCGCGCTATTGCCACTGCTCGAAGGCGATCTCCAGCTGACTGTCGGCATTCGACAGCCAGATTAATCCCTCCTGCAGCGTCGCCTGTAGCACCATATTGCGCTGCGCCAGATTCGCCAGCGCGTTTAGCTGCCCGTCGTCGATAAAGCGTACCGACAAATTCCCATGCGTAGACAAAAGCGGTTGGTTTTGCTGCCACCAAACGCGAGCGGCACGCGCATTATAGGCGTACAGCACTACCTGGCGGGCCTGGTGACACGCTTTGCGTAAGCGCTTTTCGTCCGGTAAGCCCAGTTCGATCCACCATTGCGCTTCGCCGTGGTCATTTCGCAACCACAGCGCGGGCTCATCTTCCGCGCTAAGCCCGCGGGTAAATTCCAGACGATCGTCCGCATGGCAAAGCCACGCCAGCAGCCGCAACATCAGGCGTTGCGGGGTTTCCGAGGGGTGTTGCGCCAGTACCAGATTGGCTTCAGAATAATAATGACGGTCCATGTCGGCAATATTGACCGTGGCTTTGTGGATGGTAGCTTTCAGCGCCATTGTGGTTTCCCTTTATGGTTTATGACCGCAGTGTACTCGACTTGGCCGGTCGCCGGCCAGCAGCGCCGGTTTCCAGACCGTTTGCCCGCGAATCCGCCGCCTTTTCTTCCAGGAATGGGGGGGCTCTGTGCTATAGTCGTTTAAGGAATAACTGTTGATTGATGTGCGGGATTACCGGTGAATGGTGGTGTATCCTTCCTCAGGGAACAGGCGGCATTTACCGCCCAATAAATGTAGGTGAGCGCTTATGACTATGAATGAAGAATATCAGCCCATTAACTGTGATGATTACGATAATCTTGAGCTTGCCTGTACGCGCCATTGGGTATTGAACCTTACGCTCCGTAATGGGGAAACAGTGACCGGCGCGGCACGCGAAATGCTGTCGAGAAAGCGCGTTGAATATCTGGTTATCGAACAGGCGGGCGTCAGCCAGGACATCCGGTTGGATCACATTGCCAGCTTCACCCATCCCGAGTTGGGCACCGTGGTGGTCAGCGCAGAGTAATTCTCTCTCACTTGCGCGGGCCGCTACGGCTGCCCGCTTACCGTTAATCGCTTTCGCTATCCTCGTTTGCCCCTACGCCGTCCTGGCCACCGTCTTCTGGCGCGACAGCTTTTGCGTCAGTGCTGTCCGCCCGCCAAAACAGATGCCATTGCGCCTCCGATTCCCGCGTCGCGCCCTCCCAGGTGACAAATACCCCCAGCGCCGCGATGAGCTGTTCATTATAAAACAGCAGCGGCGTGCTACCGCGTCGCCACGGCGGAATAGCCAGTTCTTGCCAGATTTTTTTTAGTGTTCGCCCGCGGCGGCGCCCGGTAATATACAGCAGACCGCGCACGGGGCCAAAGCGCACAGACACCCGTTCGTCGGGCCGCGGTGCGCGCACTACAGCCTCGGGCAGCGCCGCACTGGCGGCACCGTCGGTGTTGACGACGCCCCCTCCGGCGGCGCCGATCGCGGCATCGACGTCCAGGCGCCGCCCGGGGCCGTTGTCGGGCATCGGCGACGCGTTAGCGATGCTCTGCGCTACGCCGTTGAAGCCCACCGGGCGTCGATGGAGGATTCCCAGCCCTGCGGGCAACCTAAGCCTCTCGCTTTGCGGCGGCCAGGGCACTATCGCCACAGCATCGGAAAGCGCCGGCAATTGCGGCAGCACATACAGACGGTCGCGAAAGCGTCGCACCTGCCGGTCGTCGAGCTGCATTTGTGCCACCGCATCGCGCCGGCTGAGCGCCACCTCTTGCCACAGCCGGGCCAATTGCTGGCGTGAGGGCATTCTCACGCCGCGGCTGGCCAACCAGCGCCGTAAAACGGCCGCGCGCCGGATATCACTCATCGCCGTTAGCGCCGTCAAGCGCAACGACCCGTCCGGCAGGGTAAGCGCCTCTAGCGTCTCCGCCAGCAGTTCATCCAAAAGCCGCTCCTGCTCGGCGCAAAGCTGCGCGCTGCGCGCCGCGGCGGCGGCAAATTGCGGCCAGCGCTGCCGCAGGGGCGGCAGGATCCGCAGGCGTAGAAAATTGCGATCGAAGCGCAGGTCGCTATTGCTGTCATCCTCAATCCAGCGGAGCCCGCGTGCACGGGCGTACGCCTCCAGCTCCGCCCGGCCGCACTCCAGCAGGGGCCGCACCAGGCGGCGACCGCGAAATGGCGCATCCGCCGCCATCGCCGCCAGGCCGGCCGGACCGCTACCGCGTTTAAGCGCCAGCAGCAGCGTTTCCGCCTGATCGTCTTGATGTTGGGCGGTAAGCAACACCTCATCGTCCCCCAGCGTCGCCGCCAGCGCCTGGTAACGGGCGCTACGCGCCGCCGCCTCCAGGCCCTCGGGCGTCCCGTCGAGCACCACATGCGCCGTGCTAAACGCGACGTCGCGCCGGCGGCATTCGTGCGCGCAATGGGCGGCCCAACGATCGGCGTGGCGGCTTAATCCATGATGAACATGAACCGCCCGCAGCGCCGGTGCGTCTGCGCCATCCAGGGCGTCATCACCGTCGCGCAGCGCGGTGAGGGCATCCAGCAATACCGTGGAATCGAGCCCGCCGCTGAATGCCAGCAGCAGCGCGCGATAAGGGGCGACACGGGCTGCGACACGACGGCGCAGCGCCTGCACCTGCCCAACGGCATCAGGCTTCATACAGCTCCAGCGGTAACCGATCGGGATCGGTAAAAAATGTGAATTTCTTGCCGGTGAGCGCATCAACCCGCACCGGCTCGCAGGCCACGCCGTCGGCCTCTAGGCTGGCAATCGCCCCATCGATGTCGGCGACGCTGAAGGCTAAATGGCGCAACCCCTGGGCTTCCGGCCGGCTGAGCCGCCCCGGCGCGCCGGGAAAGGAGAACAGCTCAATCAGATACTCCCCTTGCAGCGCCAGATCCCCTTTCCAAGAGTCCCGTTCGGCGCGGTAATGTTCGCCGATAAGCGTAAAGCCCAGCACCTGGCAGTAAAAATGTTTACTGCGCGCATAATCGCTGGCGATGATGGCGATATGGTGCATCCGTTGTAGGCTAATCATGTTTCAAGATCCCCGTCCTCATTCTGTGCCCCGCCGGCGGCAACTCGGCCGCCGCCGTTTCGCCCGCGCCCGGCGTCCCCCGCCTTTGTACCAATTTTCCTACGGCTCGTACAGGGCGGGTACGCCCATGCCGTCCGCCGGGTGGCGCTTTATTTCAGGACCCTTACCCAATAGCGGCCATCATCGGTCAGTTCAGCGCCGTGAATGTCGGTTTCAAAGCCCGGATAATGTTGACCGATTGAGCACAGCATCAATAGGAAATCCAGCACCGCGCGGCTGCCTTCGGTGATCATCTCGCCGGGCATCACCACCGGTACCCCCGGCGGGTACGGCAACAGCATGTTGGCGGAAATGCGGCCAACCATTTGCGACAGCTCAACGGTTTCTACGTTACCGCGCACCTGCTGCTGGAACGCGGCGTAAGGCGTCATTTTCATCTCGGGAAGCACCGCGAAAGCATTGAGCATCAGTTGCGGCAGATGATGCTGGCGGATCAACCCGTGGATACCCTGCGCCAAGTCCTGAATACGCATGTGGCGGTAGAAATCAGGATCTTCCGCGTACAGGTCCGGCAACATATTGCGCACGCGCAGATTAAGATCGTAGGCGCGCTTAAACTCGGTCAACCCGCGCAATAGGCTCATCGCCTTGGTTTTATCAATACCAATACTAAACAAAAACAGCAGATTATAAGGACCGGTTTTCTCCACCACCACGCCGCGCTCATCGAGGAACTTGGCCACCAGCGAAGCCGGAATCCCCTCCGACGCCATCTCTCCGGTCTCGTCCATTCCCGGCGTCAGGATGGTGACCTTGATGGGATCGAGGTACATATGGTCGGCGTCGGCATCGCGAAACCCGTGCCACGGCGCGCCCGGCTCCACCGGCCAGCAGACGGCGTCTTCAATGATCTCAGGCTGCCAGATATCGAAAAACCAGCCCTCCGACTCCTGACGTAAACGGTAAACCTCTTTACGAAAATGCAGCGCCCGCTCAATGGAGCGTTGAATCAGGCGGCGCCCCGGTTTGCCGCGCACCATCGCCGCCGCCATCTCAATGGATGCCACGATGCCGTAATGGGGCGAGGTGGTGGTGTGCATCATGTACGCTTCGTTAAAGGTGCGTTCATCATAATCACCCTTAATATGGATAACTGACGCCTGTGAAAAGGCCGCCAGCAATTTGTGCGTCGATTGCGTCTCGAAGATGACTTTGTCGGGGGTTCGCTCTCCGCTCATGCCGCTTTTGCCGCGATAGATAGGATGGAAATTGGTGTAGGGCACCCAGGCGGAGTCAAAATGGATCGACGGCACCGCCAGCGTCTGTTTAATGTACTGCGTGTTATACAGCAGACCATCATAAGTGGAATTGGTAATTACCGCATGCACAGGCCAACTGGCCTGCGGGGTCGCCGCCACCTTCTGTGCGATGCTCGCGCGGCTGAACTGCCGCTGCGGAATTCCCCCCAGAATGCCGTAGGCGTTGCGGCTCGGCGTCAGGTATATCGGCACCACATCGCTCATCATCAGCAGGTGAGCCAGCGACTTATGGCAGTTGCGGTCAATGAGCACCGTACTGCCGGCGGGGCTGGCGTACATACCGACGATTTTGTTGGAGGTGGAGGTCCCGTTGGTGACCATATAACTCTGCTCGGCGCCGAAAGTGCGGGCGATATACTCCTCCGCCTCCAGGTGGGGGCCGGTATGGTCCAACAGCGATCCCAGTTCGGTCACCGAAATCGACACGTCCGCCTTTAGCGTATTGCCGCCGAAGAAGTCATAGAACAGGCTGCCCACCGGGCTCTTCTGATAGGCGGTACCGGCCATATGGCCCGGCGTGCAAAAAGTATATTTCCCCTCTTCCACATAATGGAACAGCGCCTTGGTCAAAGGCGGCATGATGGCATCAATATATTCAGCGGTATATTGCCGGATACGCTGGCTAATATCGGCGACGGCGTTTAAGCCATATTCAAAAAAATAGAGCGCCATGCGCATCTCATTGGCGCTGACGTCAAGCACCGAATGGGTGCTGATAAACGCATACAGCGGCAGATACTCGTTAATCTCGTTAATGGCCAGGCAGAGATCCATGCCGTACTGTTCCCAGTCGAAAATAATGCCTGCAATGCGCGGATTCTGCTCAAGTAAGGTTAATAAATCCTGGCTGCCGCTGGGATAGACAATGTGATAGCCCTGATCGGTCAGCGCCTGTGCCAGCTCCCGTACCGGTTCGGCTTTGTAAAATACCGGTTCCGGCAAAAGTATTGCAATGATGTTCATTCAACGCATCCTTCGTAAGTCCTTCGCTCAGTTATCTCGGCCGAACGTTAAGCATAGCCGGCATTGCGGCTGGCCGGGCGCGGCCAAAGCACATCGCCGGCCGAAAAAAAACACCCCGCAGGCGCGAACATGCGGGGTGTGAGACATCGCCGGTCCGGCCCGGGCACCTCGAGCGCCGGCGTCCGGCGTCGGTCACTCAGCAATAGCCATAGTTCATCAGGCGGTGATAACGGCGGTTGAGCAACTCTTCCTCGTTGAGACCGTCAAGCTCGGCCAAATCGTCCAGCAGTTGCGTTTTCAGCGCGGCGGCAATGGTCGGCACATCGCGGTGGGCGCCGCCCAGCGGCTCCGGCACGATGCTGTCGATAAGCTCCAGCTCTTTTAGGCGCGAGGCGATAATGCCCATCGCTTCGGCGGCGATGGGCGCTTTGTCCGCGCTTTTCCACAAAATAGAGGCACAGCCTTCCGGGGAGATCACCGAATAGGTGCTGTACTGCAACATGTTGACCTTATCGCCGACGCCAATCGCCAGCGCGCCGCCGGAGCCGCCCTCGCCTATTACGGTGCAGATCACCGGCACCCGCAGGCCCGACATTTCGCGCAGGTTTTTTGCGATAGCCTCGGATTGGCCGCGCTCTTCGGCGCCGACACCCGGGTAGGCGCCCGGCGTATCGATGAAGGTAAGCAGCGGCAGATTGAACCGATCCGCCATCTCCATCAGCCGCAGCGCCTTGCGGTAACCTTCCGGCGCCGGCATCCCGAAGTTGCGGCGGATCTTCTCTTTCGTTTCCCGCCCTTTCTGGTGGCCGATGATCATCACCGGCCGCGAATCCAAACGCGCGATGCCGCCGACGATGGCTTTATCATCGGCATAGGCGCGATCGCCCGCCAATTCGTCAAAATCGGTGAAGATATGCCGCACATAATCCAGCGTATAGGGACGCATGGGATGTCGCGCCAGCTGGGCGATTTGCCACGCACCCAGATCGGAGAAAATTTTCCGCGTCAGCTCCACGCTTTTTTCACGCAGGCGCTGCACCTCTTCATCCAGATTAATATCTAATTTTTCGTCTTGACGGCTGACTGCGGTCAGCGAGTCAATTTTCGCTTCCAGCTCTGCAATCGGCTGTTCAAAATCAAGAAAATTCAGACTCATAGTATTCCTATATTAGTCAAATTCCAGTTCCACCTGTTCATTTCCCACAAGTGTTCGCAAGTCATTCAGTAAACGGTCGGTCGGCGTCACCCGCCAGGTTGCCCCAAAGCGCAGCCGCGCGCGCGCATCTTGCCGTTGATAATAAAGATGCACTGGAATCGTCCCCGATCGATGCGGTTCCAACGATAAACGGAGACGGTTTAATAGCTGGTCATCAATTTGCCTGTCGGTCAGCGAGATAGCAAGCCCGCGCGCATATTTTTCACGTGCTTCGCTAATATCCATCAATTCACGGGCGGTCATCTTAAGCCCGCCGTTGAAATCATCAAAGCTGACCTGTCCCTGAGCGATAAGGATACGGTCTTTTTCCAGTAAATGCTGGTATTTTTCCAGTGCATCCGTGAACAGCATCACGTCCAGCCGGCCGGAACGATCGTCTAACGTACAAACGCCGATCCGGTTGCCCCGCTTGGTGACCATCACCCGCGCGGAGAGCACCAGCCCCACCGCGGTCACCATTTTGCCGCGATCGGTGGGGTGCATATCCTTCAGGCGCACCCCGCCGGCATAGCGTTCAATCTCGCGCAGATATTGGGTGATGGGATGCCCGGTCAGGTACAGGCCAAGCGTTTCCCGCTCGCCGTCCAGCACCACCTGCTCCGGCCATGGCGCCACGGTACTGTAGGAGGCTTCCACCGCTTCCGGCTCCTCTGCCAGCACGCCGAACATATCGCCCTGACCAATGGCCTCGGCTTTGGCATGCTGATCGGCGGCCTTGAGCGCGTCGCCGAGAGAATTCATCAGCGCGGCGCGGTGCGGCCCCAGGCGGTCGAAAGCGCCGGACATTATCAGCTTTTCCAGCACGCGACGATTGAGCTTTTTGATATCGGTGCGCGCGCACAAATCAAACAGCTCACGGAAATGGCCGTCCTGATTGCGCGCCTCGATAATGGCTTCAATAGGGCCTTCCCCCACGCCTTTAATGGCGCCGATGCCGTAGACTATCTCGCCCTCTTCGTTGACGTGAAAATGGTACTGGCCGCTATTGATATCCGGCGGCAGGACCTTCAGGCCCATACGCAGACATTCGTCCACCAGCCCCACAACCTTTTCGGTGTTATCCATGTCGGCGGTCATTACCGCCGCCATGAACTCGGCGGGATAGTGGGCTTTCAACCACAGCGTCTGATACGACACCAGCGCATAAGCGGCGGAGTGGGATTTGTTAAAGCCGTAGCCGGCGAATTTTTCCACCAGATCGAAGATCTTCATCGACAGTTCGCCGTCGACGCCGATACTTTCCGCTCCGGCTTTGAATACCGAGCGCTGTTTGGCCATCTCCTCCGGCTTCTTTTTCCCCATCGCGCGGCGCAGCATATCCGCGCCGCCCAGGGTATAGCCCGCCAGCACCTGGGCTATCTGCATCACCTGTTCCTGGTAAAGGATGATGCCGTAAGTCGGCTCCAGCACCGGTTGCAGCGAGGCATGTTGCCACTCGATATCGGGATAGGAGATGGCTTCGCGGCCGTGCTTACGGTCGATAAAGTTGTCCACCATGCCCGATTGCAGCGGACCGGGCCGGAACAGCGCCACCAGCGCGATCATATCCTCGAAACAGTCGGGCTGCAGGCGCTTTATCAGATCCTTCATGCCGCGCGATTCCAGCTGGAATACCGCCGTGGTTTCAGAGCGCTGCAGCATATCGAAGCTTTTCTTATCCTCCAGCGGGATAGCCGCGATATCGATGGGCGCCAAACCCTGCCGGGCGCGCCGGGCGTTGATCATTTCCAGCGCCCAGTTGATGATGGTCAAGGTACGCAGGCCGAGGAAGTCAAACTTCACCAGGCCGGCATATTCCACATCGTTTTTATCGAACTGGGTAACGGGATGGTTGCCTTCGGCATCGCAATAAAGCGGCGCGAAATCGGTAATTTTGGTGGGCGCGATCACCACGCCCCCGGCGTGTTTACCGGCGTTGCGCGTGACACCTTCGAGCTTGCGCGCCATATCAATCAGCGCTTTGACCTCTTCGTCGGCGTCATAGATGGCCTGCAATTGCGGCTCCGCGACGAAGGCTTTTTCCAGCGTCATACCGGGATCGGGGGGGACCAATTTGGAAATGCGATCCACAAAACCGTAAGGGTGGCCCAGCACCCGGCCGACGTCGCGGATGACCGCTTTGGCCGCCATGGTACCGAAGGTGATAATTTGCGAAACCGCGTCGCGCCCGTAGGTCTCGGCCACGTGATCTATCACCAGATCGCGCTTCTCCATGCAGAAGTCGACGTCGAAGTCCGGCATTGATACGCGTTCCGGGTTCAGGAAACGTTCAAACAGCAAATCGAACGCCAGCGGGTCAAGATCGGTGATTTTCAGCGCATAGGCCACCAGCGAGCCCGCGCCGGAACCGCGCCCCGGTCCGACCGGTACGCCGTTATCCTTCGACCACTGGATAAACTCCATCACTATCAGGAAGTATCCCGGGAATCCCATCTGGTTTATCACCTGCAGCTCAATGTCCAGACGTTCGTCGTAGGCCGGGCGCTGCTCGCGCCGCCTATCGGCATCGGGAAACAGGAATGCCAACCGCTCCTCCAGGCCTTCACGCGCGCATTTGACCAGATAATCTTCGGTGGACATTTCGCCGGTCGGAAACTGCGGCAGGAAATACTCGCCGAGGCGGATAGTGACGTTGCAGCGCCGGGCGATTTCCACGCTGTTGGCCAGCGCTTCCGGCAGATCGGCGAACAGCTCGCACATCTCCTCTTCGCTGCGCATATACTGCTGCGGGCTATAATTGCGCGGCCGCTTGGCGTCATCGAGGGTAAAGCCGTCGTGTATCGCCACCCGGATCTCGTGGGCGTCGAAATCATCCGCGCTGGTAAAGCGCACATCGTTGGTGGCCACTACCGGTAAGCCTCGACGCGCCGCCAGCTCCACCGCGGCGTGCAGGTAATTCTCTTCGTCCGCCCGGCCGGTGCGGATGAGTTCCAGATAATAGCGGTCGGGGAAATAGCGCTGGTAAAACGCCAGGCACTGTTCCACCTGGGGCATATTGCCGCGCATCAAGTATTTACCGACATCCCCTTTGCGCGCCCCGGAGAGCAGAATCAATCCCTCGTTATGTTCAATCAGCCAGTCGCGATCGATGACCGGCCCGGCGGCGCCGTAGCCGCGTTTGTAGGCGTCCGATATCAGCAGGGTCAGGTGCTGATAGCCCACATTATTGGCCGCCAGAATGGTCAATTCCGCCAGTTCATCGCCCAGCATCTCGCTTTGTACGAAAAAATCCGCGCCGATAATCGGTTTGATGCCGGCGCCGTGGGCGCTGCCGTAAAATTTAACCAGGCCGCATAAATTGGTGAAATCCGTGATGGCCAGCGCCGGCATATGCAGGGCCGCGGCTTTTTTTACCAACGGTCCGACTTTGACCAGCCCATCGATCATGGAATAGTCGCTGTGTACGCGCAGGTGAATAAAACGTGGTTCGGCCATAGATGCTACCCGATGTGAAGTGTGGGCGCGACGATCGCGCCGCGCGACAATGCCAGGTTCATGCCGGCTCCAGCAACCGCCGGACCGGAGCAAAGCTTCGTCGATGATGCACGGTCGCCCCATGCAGCGCCAGCTTTTCCAAATGGAAAGCGGTGGGATATCCCTTATGCTGGGCGAAACCATATTCGGGGAACTGCTGGTGCAGCGCGGCCATCTCCCGATCGCGGGTCACTTTGGCAATGATGGAGGCGGCGCTGATTTCGGCCACCCGGCTATCGCCTTTCACTACCGCCTGTGAAGGCATAGGCAGCAGGGGGCAGCGGTTGCCGTCCACCAGTACAAAATCCGGCACGACGGCCAGAGCCGCGACCGCCCGCTGCATCGCCAGCAGCGTGGCCTGAAAAATATTGATCTGGTCAATTTCATCGGCTTCGGCGCGACCCACGCTCCAGGCCAGCGCGCGGCAGGTGATGTCCTCATACAGCGCCTCGCGCCGCTTTTCACTTAGCTTTTTCGAGTCCGCCAGCCCCGCCACCGGCCGGGCGGGATCCAGGATCACGGCAGCGGTCACCACCGCACCCACCAAAGGCCCGCGCCCGACTTCGTCGACGCCGGCGATAAGCGTCGCCACAGGATAGATAAAAGGTTCCGTCATGCGTATCACTACCTGCAAGAGTATTATCGGTTAATCAGCGCCAGCACCGCGCGCGCCGCCTGTTCATCGGCGTTGCAGCGAATCTGCTGATGCAATTGGCGAAACGTGGCCAGCAGCGCCGCGCGCTCGGCATCATCGTCGAGCAGCTCGATGACGGCCGCCGCCAGCGCGTCCGGCCGGCACGCCTCCTGCAATAATTCCTTGACCAGCTCACGCCCGGCCAGCAAATTGGGCAGCGACACCCACGGGGTTTTCACCAGCCGCCGCGCCAGCGCGAACGTCATCGGCTTCATGCGGTAGCCCACCACCATGGGGCACTTGGCCAGCATACACTCAAGCGACGCGGTGCCGGAGGCCAACAGGGCGGCATCAGCGGCAATCATCGCCTGACGGGCCTGGTTGTCCAGAAGCCTGACCGACAACGCCGGCGCCACCTCCGCCAAAATGTGCTCAAACTGCGCCCGCCGGGCCGGATTCACCAACGGCACGACAATCTCCAGCCCTGGGAAACGCTGGCTCACCTTCTCGGCGGCGCGCAGAAAATCCGCGCTCAGCATCGCCACCTCGCTGTGGCGACTGCCCGGCAGCAGCGCCAGACAGCGCGCGGCGGCGGGAATGCCCAGCTCCTGCCGCGCGGCGGCTTTATCCGGGTCGAGCAGCATGGCGTCCGCCAGCGTATGGCCGATGAACTGGCAGGGGACATGGTGGCGGTCGTAAAACGCCTTTTCAAACGGCAGGAAAGCCAACACATTATCCGTGGCGCGGCCGATTTTGAACACCCGCTTTTGCCGCCAGGCCCAAACGGAAGGGCTAACGTAATGAATAGTGCGGATGCCGCGCCGCTTGAGGCGGCCTTCCAAGGTAATCGTAAAATCCGGCGCGTCGATGCCGACAAAAACGTCGGGCCGCAGCGCGGCGAAGCGGCGAGTCAGATCGCGGCGGATGCGCAACAGCCGCGGCAGGCGCTCGAGCACCTCGACGATACCCATTACCGCCAATTCTTCCATGTCGTACCAGGCTTCCATTCCTTCCGCCTGCATGCGCGGGCCGGCGACGCCGACAAAGCGGGCCTCCGGTAGATGGCCGCGCAGGGCGCGTATCAGACCGGCGCCGAGAATATCGCCGGAGGTCTCTCCGGCTACCAGACCGATGGTAATGGGACGTGCCGACATAATCAGCGGATGATACCGCGCTGCGAGCGTGACAGGAAGTCCAGGAAGGTATTTACCACCTGATGCTCCTGCGCCAGCGCTTCTAGCTCCGGTTTGGCTTCGTCGAGGGTTTTGCTGCTGCGGTAAATAATTTTATAAGCGGCGCGGATCGCGTGCAGCGCGGCGCGATCGAAACCGCGGCGCTTCAGCCCTTCAATGTTCAGGCCGAACGGTGTGGCGTGGTTACCCTGGGCGATAACGAAAGGCGGGACATCCTGGGCAACGCCGGAACAGCCGCCGACCATGACGTGGGCGCCAATGACACAGAACTGATGCACCGCGGTCATGCCGCCGATAATGGCGTAATCGTCCACCGCCACATGGCCGCCGAGCGTGGCATTATTGGCCATGATGCAGCGGTCGCCCACCGTGCAGTCGTGGGCGACATGGGCATTCACCATCAGCAAATTGTCGCTGCCGACGCGAGTCACTTCTCCGCCTTGTATCGTGCCACGATGAATGGTCACGCTTTCCCGAATCCGGTTGCGGTGCCCGATTTCGACCCGCGTTGGCTCCCCGGCATACTTCAGATCCTGATTGACGTCGCCAAGGGAGGCGAACGGATAAATCTGGTTATCTTCACCGATGCGGGTAATACCGGTCACCACCACGTGGGACTTCAGCACCGTGCGCGCACCGATTTCGACCTGCGGCCCGATAACGCAGAACGGGCCGACATGCGCGCCGGCATGGATAATAGCGCCCTCTTCCACGATGGCGCTGGGATGTATAAAGGCGGATTGATCAATCACGTATTTAGGCCTCCCGGCGACGGGCGCACATCATTGACGCTTCGCAAGCCACTTCGCCATCAACTTTGGCAACACCTTTGAAGCGCGCGACGCCGCGACGCTCTTTAATGAATTCAACTTCGAGGATCATCTGATCGCCCGGCTGCACCGGACGCTTAAAACGCGCTTCATCGATGGCGGCGAAATAATAGAGTTCACCCGGCGCCAGCTTACCCGCGCTCTTGAACGCCAGAATGCCCGTCGCCTGAGCCATGGCCTCCAGGATTAACACCCCGGGAAAAATCGGTTTGCCCGGGAAATGACCCTGGAAAAACGGTTCATTGAAGGAAACATTCTTCACCGCCCGCAGAAACTTCCCTTTCTCGAAATCCAGCACGCGGTCCACCAGCAGAAACGGAAACCGGTGGGGCAGCAGTTCTAATATCTCTTCAATATGCAGAGTATGAGTGTCAGTAGTCAAAATACTCTTCCTGTCTTTAAAAAACGTGGCATTAACAACACGGCCTGCTTTAATCCCGGCAGGATAAAACAAGCAGGCCGCGAATATAATAATGGCTCGCCGGGCTTAGGCGCCTCGACGCGCATTATCCTCTATAAGGGGCGGGAGCGATTAGTTTTTTGCTAATTTTCGCTCGATGGCTTTCATCCGCTTGCTCATATCGCTGATATTCATGACTAACGCGGCGGTTTTACGCCACTCTTTATTCGGCTGCAACGGGATCCCGGAGGAGTATACGCCGGGTTCGGTTATTGGGCGCATAACCATGCCCATGCCGGTCACCGTGACTTTATCGCAAATGGCCATATGACCATTAATGACGCTCGCGCCGCCAATCATGCAATAGCGCCCGATGGTCAGACTGCCCGCCATAATAACGCCGCCGGCGACCGCGGTATTGTCACCAATAACCACGTTATGTGCAATCTGGCACTGATTATCGATAATCACGCCGTTGCCGATGGTGGTATCGTCCAGCGCGCCGCGATCGATGGTGGTGCAGGCGCCGATTTCAACCCGATCGCCGATAATGACGCGGCCCAGCTGCGGAATTTTGATCCAGTTGCCGCGATCGTTGGCATAGCCGAAACCATCGGCGCCAATGACGGTGCCGGATTGGATCAGACAACGCTCGCCGATGACGATGTCGTGATAAACGGTGACGTTAGCCCATAAGCGCGTGCCGGCGCCAATGCGGGTGTTCTTGCCGACAAAACAGCCAGGGCCGATTATCACGTCATCCCCTAGCACCACGCCGGATTCCACCACGGCGTTAGCGCCCACCGCCACCCGCTGTCCCAGGGTCGCGCCAGGCGCAATAACCGCGCCCGCGCCGATATCCTCGGCAGGCTTCGGCGTGGTGTCCATCAGCTGCGCCATGCGGGCGTAAGTCAGGTAAGGATTACTAACCACCAGCGCGGCGCCGGTGCAGAAAGGCAGACTGTCTTCGGTGAGCACCACCGCCGACGCCTGACAGGAAGAGAGTTTTTCACGAAAGCGGCTGTCCGAGAGAAACGTAATCTGGCCCGCTTGCGCGCTGCCCATGGAGGCAATGCCGGTGATGACGATCTCGCCATCACCGTGCAATTGTGCATCCAACTGCTGTGCTAGATCAGCCAGTCGAATTGAAGACATGACTTATTTGACCTGTTTCAGAACGTCAGCGGTAATGTCTTTGGCGTTGCTGGCATAAGCGACGGCGTTAGCATCGATAACGACATCATAGCCTTCCTTGGTGGCAACGCTCTTCACCGCGTCCTGAATACGGCTCAGAATTTTATTACGTTCTTCCGTCTGGCGGCGACGGTTGTCCTGCTCGAACGCCTGCGCTTTGGTGGAGAAGGTCTCGCGCTGCGCCATCACCGATTTCTCCAGTGAGCTACGCTCGCTGGCTTTCATGGTGGAACCGTCACGCTGCAGACGCTGCATCTTGGTTTGCAGATCGCGTTCCATAGACTGAAGTTCGGTGGCGCGGCCCTTAAATTCATTTTCGAGCTGTTTAGCGACCACGGCACGCTGCGGCGACTGCTGGAAAATGCTGGAGACGTTAACCACAGCAATTTTATCGGCAGCTTGCGCGACGGTGGAGGTAGCGAGTGCTAAACCCAGGCCCGCGGCATATAACCACTTTTTCACTATAAACTCCTTAACCACTCATTGTGTTTTGCTTCATTGTAAAGCCAGGCGACAGCGTAAACCTGCTTTGCACGCAACATCTTGATCCTACGTCAATGCCTCTGTCGCCCTGCTCCTTGCCTGCCTATCATCCCGTGTCATATTACCACGTTTTACCAATATTAAACTGGAACTGCTCTGACTTGTCGCCGTCGTATTTCTTGACCGGCTGCGCATAAGAGAACACCAACGGCCCCAGCGGCGACATCCACTGCAGGGCGATACCGCTGGAAATACGGATATTGCCCGGATCGCTGTAGTCGGGAATACCGGCGGCGCGGGTCGCGCTGGTATTTTGCCAGCCGGTGTCCCAAACGGTGCCGCCATCAACGAACAGCGAGGTGCGCACCGAGTTGGCATACTTCTCACTCAGGAACGGCGTCGGTACGATAAGTTCGGCGCTGGCGATGGCCATCGCGTTACCGCCCACGGCATCGCTGGATTTGTCCACCGGACAATCACTATAGCGGGTATTGCCGCTATTGCACTTATAATACGCCGCTTTCGGACCAATGGTATTGGAACGGAAACCGCGCACGGTGTTGGAGCCGCCGGCATAGAAGTTGTCGTAGAACGGCACATCCTTGCCGCCCAGACCGTCGGCGTAGCCGGCGCGCGCCCGGCCCATCAGTACCCAGTTGCCGCTTTCGCTAAGCGGGATGTAGTGGCTGGCGTCGAAGGTAATTTTGTAATATTCGTTATCGGAACCGGGCACCGTCACCTTACCGGTCAGACTGGCGCGCGAACCGGCGGTGGGGAAATAGCCGCGGTCCAGATTGTTGTAGCTCCAGCCCATCGATAAGAAGAAATCATCGGCGCTGAAATCGGCGTCGCTGTCCGCCTTATCGGTGGTAACCACCTTGGGATTGATGCCGACGCTGTTCAGATAGCGCCACATTGTCACCTGCGGCTGCATGTTGGTCAGATCGTCATGCACGTAATCCAGCCCGAAATTCAGCGAATGGTTTTCGCTGATGGGGAAGCCTAGCGTGGTGCCCACGCCGTAGCTGCGCAGATCATAATCGGACAGATCCGCGTCGTCGGCGCTGAAGTCGTTGTAGAAGATCTTACCGCCCAAGCTGACGCCATCGACCGTAAAGTACGGATCGGTCATCGACAGCTCGGCATAGGTCTGGTAGTCGTTCTTGGTGCCGCTAAAGCCGACGGAGTTACCGGTCCCCAGCCAGTTATCCTGCTGGATACCGAACTGGAAGCTGACGCCGCTCTCGGTCCCGAAGCCGACGCCGACGTTGATGCTGCCGGTGTTGCGCTCTTTCACTTTGTAGACCACGTCTACCTGGTCCGGCGAACCGGGCACGCGCTGGGTTTCGGTATCCACGGTTTCAAAGTAGCCCAGACGATTGAGGCGCTCTTTACCCTGATCGACCAGATTACTGCCGAGCCAGGCGCCTTCCATCTGGCGCATTTCGCGGCGCAGCACCGAGTCCTTGGTGATGTCGTTGCCTTCAAAGCGTACGTGGCGCACGTAGAACCGGTTGCCGGCATCGACGCTGATGTGCAGCTTGACCGTTTTGTCCGCGTCGTTGATTTCCGGCTGTGTTGCCACGCGCGGATAGGCATAGCCGTAACGACCCAGCAATTGCTTGATGTCGTTCTCCATCTTGGTGACCTTGGCGCCGTTGTACAGCTCGCCCGGCTGCACCTTGGCCAACTGCTCGATTTCGGCGGAGTGGCCGGCCATGTTGCCGTTGACCACCGTGCCAGACAGCTTGTATTGCGCGCCTTCGGTGATGTTCAGGGTGATGTAGATGCCCTTTTTGTCCGGCGTCAGGCTGACCTGCGTAGAATCGATATTGAAGCGGGCATAGCCGCGATCGAGATAAAAGCTGCGCAGGGTTTCGAGATCGCCGGCCAGCTTTTGTTTTTGGTATTTACGATCGCCCACCACGTTCCACCACGGCACTTCATCGCGCAGTTGGAAGCGTGAAATCAGCTCATCGGTGGTGAAAGCATGGTTGCCGACAATGTTGATTTGCTGAATCTTGGCCGAGACGCCTTCGGTAAACACCAGCTTCAGATCGACGCGGTTGCGCGGCAGCGGCGTGACCACCGCCTTCACCGTGGCGCTGTATTTACCGGCGCTGTAGTAGAAGTCCTCAAGGCCTTTTTCGATATTGGAAATGGTGGTGCGGTCAAGGGCCTCGCCGACCCGAACGCCCTGGGCATCCAGGTTTTGCTTGAGCATCTCCTCCTTCACCGCTTTGTTGCCGGAGAAGGTAATGCTGGCAATGGTCGGGCGCTCCTTGACCTGTACAACCAGTGAATCTCCGTCACGCAGCACCCGGACATCCTCAAAGTTTCCGGTAGCGAAGAGAGCGCGGATAGTATTGCCGATATCTTCATCGGTCGCCGTGTCGCCGACACGGATCGGCATACTGAGTAACGCCGCACCGACGGCGACCCGTTGCAGTCCTTCGAAATGAATGTCCTTCACTACGAACCCGTCTGCACCGTATACGGTGGCGCTGCTAAGAAGCAGCGACGCTATGAGCAACTTTTTCATCGCCATCGTGGTTATGCGTTCTTCCTAACATAATCTCAGGCTATCATAGCCTGGAGAAATCATTGAAAAGGGCCAGACCCATTAGCAGCACCAGCAAAATCGAGCCGATACGATAACTAAAGTCCTGCACTCGTTCGGACACCGGCCCTCCCTTGAGCTTTTCTATCGCCAGGAAGAGCAAATGGCCACCATCTAACACCGGTAACGGGAACAGATTGATAATCCCTAAATTGACGCTGATCAGCGCCAGAAACATTAGGTAATAAATCAAACCGTATTCCGCTGACATCCCTGCACCCTGGGCGATGGAAATCGGCCCGCTCAGATTGTTCAGCTTAACATCCCCGGTTACCAATTTGCCTAACATACTGACCGTAAGCCGCATCAGCTGCCAGGTTTTTTCGCCGGCCTGGGCCAGGGCCGGGAGCGGACCGTACTGCCGCACGGTTTTGTATTCCGCCGGCAGCGGGATTATCTTCGGCACGACGCCCGCGAACCCTTCCACTTCCCCTTTGCCCACCGGCTTGCTGTCGGGCCGCAGGGTGATATCCAGTGCGCTGCCCTGCCGTTCAATGCCGACTTGCAGCGGCCGGCCGGGATTATCGCGTACCTGGGTCACGAACAGCTGCCATGCGGCGACCGGCTGACCATCGACTTTAACGATCCTGTCGCCGGCTTGCAAACCGGCTTTCATCGCGGCCGACCCCTGCTGGACTTCGGCAAGCACCGGCTCAATGCGCGGACCGAGGGGAATAATGCCCAGGGCAACGATGGCGTCTTGCTTGTTCGGCTCGAATTGCCAGCCGCGCAAATCCAGCGTTTTCCGCTCGCTCTGCGCGGCGCCAAACGGCGCGACGCCAAGGGTGGTTTCGCCGTCGCCAATCTTATCGATAAGCTGCAGGCGAACCGAATCCCAATCAGGCGTTTCGATACCGTCAACCGACTTAAGTTCCATACCGGGAGAAATTTCGGCCTGCGCCGCGATGGAATGGGGGGCAATATCGCCAATAACCGGCCGGTAGCTCGGCACGCCTATTAGAAACACCAGCCAATAGGCGAAAATGGCGAACAGGAAGTTGAATACCGGCCCGGCGGCGATAATCGCGGCGCGCTGCCAGACGGTCTTATGATTGAATGCTTCATGACGACGCTCGGGCGCAACGGTGTCTACCCGCTCGTCCAGCATTTTGACGTAGCCGCCCAGGGGAATGGCGGCGATAACATACTCCGTGCCGCGTTTGTCACGCCGGCGCCACAGCGCACGCCCGAAGCCGATGGAAAACCGTTCCACCGTCACGCCGCAGCGGCGGGCCACCCAAAAATGGCCGAACTCATGCACCGTGATCAATACGCCCAGCGCGACGATGAACGCGGCAAGACTCCAGAAAAAGTGCAGCATAAGCGCTCCCAGTCCCGACTCAGATAGCGTTAAAGACCAGCAGCATCAGACAAGCGAACACCGGCACCGCGGCGGTCAAACTGTCTATACGATCTAAAATGCCGCCATGGCCGGGGATTAAATGGCCGCTGTCCTTGATACCGGCCTCCCGTTTGAACATACTTTCGGTTAAATCACCCAGCACCGACGCCAGCGCCGCGACAACCGAGCAAATCAGCAGCGTAAGCGGGGCCGCGTCAAGGGGCGCATATTTGCCGAACAGCCAGGCTATCACCGCGGAAGTGACCAGACCGCCCACCAGCCCCTCCCAGGTTTTGCCGGGCGAGACCTTCGGCGCCAGCTTGTGACGACCGAGCGCGCGCCCGAACATGTAGGCGCCGGAATCTGCGCCCCAGACCAGCACCATGACATACAATAGCCACCAGGCACCGGTAAAGTGGTTAATATCATAATGGTGCTGACGCAGCGCCAGCATGCCCCAGAAAAAGGGCAAAATGGTCAGGATACCGAACGCCAGCCGCAGTAATCGGGAGTCGCGCCAAAGCGTGGCGGAACGGGGATAGCACAACACCAACAACAGCGCCGCCAGCCACCAGACCAGGGCGGCCCATAGGGCATATTGCGCCTGCCAGACGGTCACGAACGGCCGGTAGGCCGGTACGGTGAGCATCATTAGCGCCAGCAGCAGGCCACAGAGTATGGCAAGCCAGATGCGCTGGCTGCGGGAGGCCAGTCCCGCAAGTTGCCCCCATTCCCAGGCGCTCAGCATACACACCGCGAGGGTAACCAGGGCGAATCCAACCGGCGGCAACAAAAACAGTGCGGCGATAACAATGGGTATCAGGACAAAAGCAGTAATCAGGCGATACTTCAGCAAAAATCCCCCCTAGGATGCGTTGGCATCATTAGGTGTAGTTCCACCGAAGCGCCGCTCGCGTTGAGCAAAAGCATTCAGCGCACCTTCAAAAACAGCGTCGTCAAAATCCGGCCATAACACGTCGGTAAAAAACAGCTCTGCATAGGCTATCTGCCACAGCAGGAAATTACTGATGCGATGTTCCCCTCCGGTGCGGATCACCAGATCCACCGGGGCCAGCTCGTTCATGCAGACCACCTGGCATAAGGCGTCCTCATCTATCTGATCGGGACGCAGGATGCCCTCTTGCACCCGGGCGGCAAGTTGCCGCACCCCCTGAATGATATCCCAACGTCCACCATAATTCGCGGCAATATTCAGGGTCAACCCGTCATTATTGCAGGTCAGCGCCTCGGAGCGGCGGATACGTTCCTGCAACCGCATACCGAAGCGCGAGGTGTCGCCGATAATGCGCAGCCGGACGTTATGCTTGTGCAGGCTTTTCACTTCGCTGTCCAGCGCCCGCACGAACAGCTCCATTAGCGCGGACACTTCCTGGCTGGGGCGATTCCAGTTTTCGCTGCTGAACGCGTACAGCGTCAACGCGTCGAAATGATGGCTGACGGCAAAGCTTACCGCGCGGCGGACCGACTTGACGCCGGCTTGGTGACCGAAGATACGTAATTTCCCCCGGCTTTTCGCCCAGCGGCCGTTGCCATCCATAATAATAGCCACATGGCGTGGTGAGGAGGGAGGCAACGCTTTTGGCTTTTGCTGATTTTCGGACGACATCACGCTTACGTATTTCCTCACTAAGAATACCACCGTCTTACCGGAACGAAGGGCCCCGAACGCGCAAAAAAGCCGTGTGCGTACACGGCCTGTCACTGTTTTTACCCGGCTGGCCTTCATCGACGGGATGAGTGGCGCAGACTATATCATTTTGCCGGTCAACGAACAAATCAGCCGTCGCGGCGCTAAGTCGCGTCACCGCCCGTAAAATCTGACGCTTTGGCGCGCCATTTCCCGCGCCTGGCCGTCGATGGCCAGCACCGCTTCCACGCTGTCCGGTTCGGGCTGGTTGGCCTGCTCCAGCACCCGCCGATTAACGGCGGCAATATTGGTAAAGCGGATATCGCCACGCAAAAACGCCGCTACCGCGATTTCATTAGCGGCATTAAGCGCAGTAGTCGCCGCTTGGCCGCACTGACTGGCGTCGACCGCCAGCTGCAGACAGGGATAACGGGCGGCGTCCGGCGGCTCGAAGCTCAGCGTGCCGAGGCGTAAAAAATCCAGCGGCGCGACCCCTGAGGGCACACGCTCGGGATAGGCCATGGCGTGCGCGATCGGCGTACGCATGTCCGGCGACCCCAATTGCGCCAGCACGCTGCCGTCGGTATAGCGTACCATGGAGTGGATGATGGACTGGGGATGCAGCAGCACTTCCATCTGCTCGGCCGCGGCATTGAACAACCAGCGCGCTTCGATATATTCCAATCCCTTGTTCATCATGGTGGCGGAATCCACCGATATTTTACGTCCCATCGACCAATTGGGGTGGGCGCAGGCCTGCTCCGGCGTCATCATGGCCAGTTCGGCTAGCGATGTCTGGCGAAAGGGGCCGCCGGAGCCGGTCAAGATAATGCGCGACACGCCATGTTCCATCAGGGAAGCGTAACCCAACCCGCGCTGAAGTGGTTCAGGTAAACTCTGAAAAATCGCGTTATGTTCGCTGTCTACCGGCAGCAACAGGGCGTGATGGCGGCGCGCCTCGTTCATGAACAGCCGGCCGCAGGTGACCAGCGACTCCTTATTGGCCAGCAATACCCGCTTGCCGGCGCGTAGCGCCGCCAGCGTCGCCGACAGCCCGGCGGCGCCGACAATCGCAGCCATGACCGTATCCACCTCATTGAGCGCCGCCAGCTCACAGGCGGCCTGCGCGCCCGACAGCACCGCGGTGGTGGCACCCGCCGCGTCGAGGTTGGCTTTGAGCGCCCGCGCCGCGGCGGCGTCCGCCATACAGGCGTAGTCGGGACGAAAGGCCAGACACTGCTCGGTCATCAGGGCAACGTTGTTACCGGCCACCAGCGCGCGCACGGTGAATTGGTCGGGATTGTGCTTTACCACCGCCAGGGTACTGGCGCCAATGGAGCCGGTACTGCCAAGAATCGTCAAATGCCGCATGAAGTTACTTTTTATACCGCGTTGGAATTATGAAGGAAACATCTAGTCTGAGACGATGGCGCCATTTTGTCTATGGCGGCTCAAACAAAAAAAAACACCGCAGCGACAGCACCCCGCCAGGGAGGCGCCGCTGCGGCGTTTTACTTCGCCAGCGGATTAAATTTCCATTAATTCCGCTTCTTTTTCCGCTAAAGCGCTATCGAGCTTTTTGATCCAGGCATCGGTCAGCTTTTGGATCTCGTCTTGCGAACGGCGGTCTTCGTCTTCACCGATGGTTTTGTCTTTCAGCAGCGCCTTCACTTTATCGTTGGCATCGCGACGGACGTTGCGCACCGACACCCGACCCTGCTCCGCTTCGGCGCGCACCACTTTTATCAGATCGCGGCGGCGCTCTTCGGTCAGCGGCGGCAGCGGCACGCGAATAACCGTACCGGCGGAAGAGGGATTGAGCCCCAGATCGGAGGCCATAATGGCTTTTTCCACCGCCGGCGCCAGCGCGCGGTCAAAGACGGTGATAGCCAGAGTGCGGGAATCCTCGGCGACAATATTGGCCAGCTGGCGCAGCGGCGTCAGCGTGCCATAATATTCGATCTGAATACCGTCAAGCAGGCTCGGGGAAGCGCGGCCCGTGCGGACTTTGCTGATGTGGTTTTTGAACGCGTCGACGCATTTTTCCATGCGATTCTCGGCATCTTTACGGATTTCATTAATCACGTTGCGAACCCTTGAGACTTGGTTATCCGGGCGGACCGTGGCGGTGGGTAGCCAGGCCCCGTTATGCATTACTTGGTAATCAAGGTGCCTTCTTTATCACCCATTACCACCCGCCGCAGCGCGCCAGGCTTGTTCATATTGAACACGCGAATCGGCAGATTGTGATCCCGCGCCAGGGTAAAGGCGGCCAGATCCATGACTTTCAATTCTTGCTCCAGCACATCCTGATAGCTTAATTGATCGTAAAGTGTAGCATCCGGATGTTTTACCGGATCGGCGGAAAAGACGCCATCCACTTTCGTCGCTTTCAGCACGGCCTCGGCTTCAATTTCAATACCGCGCAGACAGGCGGCGGAATCGGTGGTAAAGAAGGGATTGCCGGTACCGGCGGCAAAAATGACCACGCGATTATTGCGCAGCAGGCTGATGGCTTCGGCCCAGCTGTAGTTGTCGCAGACGCCGTTCAGCGGAATCGCCGACATCAGACGGGCATTGACATAGGCGCGATGCAGGGCGTCGCGCATCGCCAGACCGTTCATGACGGTCGCCAACATACCCATATGATCGCCCACCACGCGGTTCATGCCGGCCTTCGCCAGCCCCGCACCGCGGAACAAGTTGCCGCCGCCGATGACCACGCCCACCTGGATACCCAACTCCACCAGTTCTTTTACTTCCTGGGCCATGCGATCCAGTACGCTGGCGTCAATACCGAAACCTTCGGCGCCCTGCAGGGCTTCACCGCTCAATTTGAGCAGGATACGCTGGTAAATGGGTTTTGCGTTGGTTGCCATTTGATCTGTTCCTTGAGAGCGATTTCATGGGATGGAATTGACCTGGTGCCGCGCCCGGCTGATGAGTGCGGCACACGTCGTCTGACATTATTCCGGCTCATTAAAGCGGAACCGCCTGCAGGCGGTTCCGAACAACTTAATTAAAACTGCTTACCCATCGCGGCCACTTCGGCGGCGAAATCGACTTCGGCTTTCTCAATGCCCTCGCCCACTTCAAAACGGATGAAGTTGTTAACTTTGGCACCGTGTTCGCCCAACAGCTGGCCGACGGTCTTGCTCGGATCCATCACGAAGTGCTGGCCGGTCAGAGAAATCTCGCCGGTGAACTTGCGCATACGGCCTTCCACCATTTTCTCGGCGATTTCACGCGGCTTGCCGGACTGCATGGCGATGTCCAGCTGAATTTGATGCTCACGGGCCACGACGTCGGCCGGCACATCATCCGCGTTGACATATTCCGGTTTGCTGGCGGCGATATGCATCGCGACGTGCTTCACCAGTTCCTCGTCCGCGCCGGCGGCGGAAACCATGACGCCGATGCGCGCGCCGTGCAGGTAAGAGCCGAGCACGTCGCCTTCCAGAACGCCCAGGCGGCGGATATTGATGTTTTCACCAATTTTAGCCACCAGCGCGGTGCGCTTTTCTTCAAATTTGGCCTTCAGGGCCTCAACATCAGCGATGCGTTCGTTCAGCGCCGCGGTGATGACCTCGTCGCCAAAGGCTTTGAAGCCGCCGTCTTTGGCAACGAAATCGGTTTCACAGTTCAGCTCGATGATGACGCCGTATTTCCCGTCCTGCGCGATTTTGGTCAGGATGACGCCTTCAGCCGCGACGCGGCCCGCTTTCTTGGCGGCTTTCGCCTGGCCGGACTTACGCATGTTGTCGATAGCCAGTTCGATATCGCCCTGCGCTTCAACCAGGGCTTTTTTGCATTCCATCATGCCTGCGCCGGTACGTTCACGCAGTTCTTTAACCAGGGCGGCGGTAATATCAGCCATTATCTGTTCCTCGTTATTCCGTGTTGGAGATAGGTAAAAAAGAGGGCCTGAAGACAGGCCCTCTAACCAACATATTTAAAACTTGGTTAATAAGGGCTCCTGAGAGCATGCCTTATTATTCAGCTTCCACAAAGCTTTCTTCAGCCTGTTCCGCCAGATCCTGAGAACGGCCTTCGCGCACGGTAGTCGCAACGGCGGTCAGGTACAGGTTGATAGCGCGGATGGCGTCGTCATTACCCGGGATAATGAAATCTACGCCGTCCGGATCGGAGTTGGTGTCAACGATAGCGAAAACCGGAATGCCCAAATTGTTGGCTTCTTTGATAGCGATGTGTTCGTGTTCCGCATCGATAACAAACAGCGCGTCCGGCAGACCGCCCATATCTTTGATACCGCCCAGGCTGTTTTCCAGCTTGTCCAGTTCACGAGTGCGCATCAGCGCCTCTTTCTTGGTCAGCTTCTCGAAAGTACCGTCCTGAGACTGGGTTTCCAGGTCTTTTAAACGCTTGATGGACTGACGAACCGTTTTCCAGTTGGTCAACATCCCACCTAACCAGCGATGGTTGACGAAGAATTGATCGCAGCTGTTGGCCGCTTCTTTTACCGCTTCGCTTGCGGCGCGCTTGGTGCCGACAAACAGGATTTTACCTTTGCGCGAGGCGATTTTGTTCAGCTCGGCCAAAGCCTCGTTGAACATCGGTACGGTTTGTTCCAGGTTGATGATGTGAACTTTGTTACGGGCGCCGAAGATGAAAGGCTTCATTTTCGGGTTCCAATAACGGGTTTGGTGACCGAAATGGACACCGGCCTGGAGCATGTCACGCATGGAAACAGTTGCCATGTTAAACCTCTAAGTAAGTTTGGGGTTATGCCTCCACGTATCCCATACGGCCGACCCCGGCCTTGCGGTCAGAGCACCCCGGCGCATGTGCCGATACGTGTGTGTAATAACACAATTGAGTTTCGTTGCGACGAACGGCGCGCGGCTAAAAAACCTGGCGCCTATCGTCGGCGCGCTTTATACCATAAACCACGCCCGGACTCCACCAAATGTTTTCCTCGCGCGGCGGGAAAAATGATAATTTGGCAGTGCCGAGCCGTACTGATACCATTAATGCCACTCGCTAATTTATCATATATTATTGTCGACCCTGGCGCCGACTGTGGATCTCTACATGGCCATTCCTATTAAAACATCAGACGATATCGCTAAGATGCGCGTTGCCGGCCGGCTGGCCGCCGAGGTGCTGGAAATGATTGAACCTTATATTAAACCCGGCGTAAGCACCGGCGAACTGGATCGTTTATGCCACCAGCACATTACCGAAAAGCAGCATGCCGTTTCCGCGTCGCTCGGCTACCACGGTTTTCCGAAATCGGTCTGCATTTCGGTGAATGAAGTGGTGTGCCACGGTATTCCGAGCGATGAGAAAAAGCTCAAAGAGGGCGACATTCTGAATATTGACGTCACGGTCATTAAAGACGGGTTTCACGGCGATACCTCGAAGATGTTCATCGTCGGCAAACCGACCATTCTCGGCGAACGGCTGTGCCGGATAACGAAAGAGAGCCTTTATCTGGCTATCCGCATGGTCCGGCCGGGCATCCGCCTGCGCACCCTCGGCAAAGCGATTCAACAATTCGTCGAGGCGGAAAGCTTCTCGGTGGTACGCGAGTATTGCGGCCACGGCATCGGCGAAGGCTTTCATGAAGAGCCGCAGGTATTACATTATGACGCCGACGACGGCGGCGTGGTATTGCAGCCGGGCATGGCGTTCACCATTGAGCCCATGGTCAACGCCGGCGACTACCGCATCCGCACCATGAAAGACGGTTGGACGGTGAAAACCAAAGATCGCAGTCTGTCGGCGCAGTACGAGCATACGATCGTGGTGACCGATGACGGCTGCGAAATCATGACGCTGCGTACCGATGACTCGCTGCCGACGGTGATCCACCACCCGGCCTGATACCGCTTACAGCCCCCGGCCCCATGCCGGACGGCGGCAAGCGTCAATTCCGCGCCAGCCCCGGTAAGACCGCTTTCGCGCCGGGCTGCCGCACTATGCAGGGCGACCCGATGCCGGACCAGATCCTTCAATATACCAGCCCGCCGGCGCCGCGCCGGCCGCCGGTTAAACCGTCCTCTCCCCTCACCTGGCCGGATGACGCCCTCAACCGCCCTTTTTTAAAAGAGCGGCTGGACGAGTTCCACCGCTGGCTGGCCGATGCCTTCGATGCGGGCGAGACGGCGGAAACGCTGGTGGATGCCCGCACGCTGTATATCGATCAGTTATTACGGCAGTTGTGGTATTACCACGGGTTTGCCCATGCGCCTCACACCGCGCTGGTGGCGGTGGGGGGATACGGCCGCGGCGAACTGCATCCGCTGTCCGATATCGATGTGCTGGTTTTGAGCCAGGCGCCGCTGACGCCGCCGTTGCAACAGCATATTAGCGAACTGCTGACGCTGTTGTGGGATTTGAAGCTGGAGGTTGGCCACAGCGTACGCAGTATTGCCGAGTGCCTGGAAGAGGGCCGCGCCGATCTCACCGTTGCGACCAACCTGATTGAGTCGCGCTTGATCTGCGGCGATTTGGCGCTGTTTCTTACCCTGCAAAAGCAGATATTCAGCGATGACTTTTGGCCTTCGCGGGCGTTTTTCCCCGCTAAATTGGCGGAACAGCAGGAACGTCATTTGCGCTATCACGGCACCAGCTACAATCTGGAGCCGGACATTAAAAGCAGTCCCGGCGGTCTGCGGGATATCCATACGCTGCTCTGGGTCGCGCACCGCCATTTCGGCGCCACCTCGATGGATGAAATGGTGGGCTTCGGCTTCATTACCCGCGCCGAGCGGGATGAACTCAACGAGTGCCAAAGCTTCCTCTGGCGCATCCGTTTCGCCCTGCACCTGGTGCTGAACCGCTACGATAACCGCCTGCTGTTCGACCGCCAGCAGAGCGTGGCGCAACTGTTGCGCTACCAGGGAGAAGGCAACCTGCCGGTTGAGCGGATGATGAAAGATTTCTTTCGCGTCACCCGCCGCGTCAGCGAGCTGAATCAAATGCTGCTGCAGCTGTTTGATGAAGCTATCCTGGCGCTGGCGCCCGATGAAAAGCCGCAGCCGCTGGACGACGAGTTTCAGCTGCGCGGCAATCTCATTGATTTACGCGACGAGACGCTGTTCAGCCGACAGCCGCAGGCCATTTTGCGCCTGTTCTGGCAGATGGTGCGTAATCAACATATCGAAGGGATCTATTCGGCCACCCTGCGCCAGCTGCGCTATGCCCGCCGTCATCTCAAGGCGCCGCTGTGCACGATCCCGGAGGCGCGCGCGCTGTTCATGCAGATTTTGCATCAACCGGGCGCGGTGAAACACGCCCTGCTGCCGATGCATCGACACAGCGTGCTGTGGGCCTATATGCCGCAGTGGAGCAATATCGTCGGTCAGATGCAATTTGACCTGTTCCATGCCTACACCGTCGATGAACATACCATTCGGGTATTGCTGAAGCTGGAAAGTTTCGCCGACGACAGCCAGCGGCCGTACCATCCGCTGTGCGTTGAGCTGTTTCCGCGCCTGGGCCAGCGGCACTTATTGCTGGTGGCGGCGCTATTTCACGACATCGCCAAAGGGCGCGGCGGCGATCATTCCCAGCTCGGCGCCCGCGACGTGCTGGAATTCGCGGCGCTGCACGATTTGCCCGCCGAGGATGCTCAACTGGTGGCCTGGCTGGTGGAAAGCCATCTCGTCATGTCGGTCACCGCCCAGCGGCGGGATATTCAGGACCCGGACGTACTGGTGCAGTTCGCCGGCGAAATGCAAAGCGAGAGCCGCCTGCACTATTTGCTGTGCCTGACGGTGGCGGATATTTGCGCCACCAACGAAACGCTGTGGAACAGTTGGAAACAAAGCCTGCTGCGCGAGCTGTTTTTCGCCACCGAAAAGCAGTTGCGTCGCGGTATGCATGTCACGCCGGATGTTCGGGCGCGGGTGCGGCACAACCGCCGCCAGGCGCTGGCGCTACTGCGCATGGAAGGGGTCGACGAACACCGCCTGCAGGAAATTTGGAACCGGTGCCGCGCCGACTATTTCCTGCGCCATACCCCCAATCAGCTGGCCTGGCATGCGCGCCATATGGTACTGCACGGCCGCGACGAACCGCTGGTGCTGATTAGCCCACAGGCCACCCGCGGCGGCACCGAGATTTTCATTCGTAATCAGGACCGTCCCTATTTGTTCGCCGCGGTGACGGGCGAGCTGGATCGCCGTAATCTGAGCGTGCACGACGCGCAGATTTTCACCAACCGGGACGGCATGGCGATGGATACCTTCGTGGTGCTCGAGCCGGACGGCAGCCCGCTGTCGCCGGACCGCCATCCCGTCATCCGCCAGGCGCTGCTGCAAATCCTACAGCCCGGGGATTACCGCCATCCGCGGGTGCGCCGCCCTTCTCCCAAGCTACGCCATTTCAATGTGGACACCTCGGTAGTGTTTCTACCATCACCGACCGAGCGGCGCAGTTATTTGGAGCTGACGGCGCTCGACCAGCCGGGACTATTGGCTCGCGTCAGCGAGGTCTTTGTCGATTTGGGTATTTCGCTGCACGGCGCACGCATCTCAACCATCGGCGAGCGGGTGGAGGATTTATTCATTCTGGCGGGCGGCGACCGCCGCGCCCTCAGCCCGGCAATGCAGGCGGAATTGCGGCGGCGCTTGACAGAGGCGCTCAATCCAAACGATAAAATGTGATACAAGTAACGTTATGAATTCCCATTAAGCCGACAGACAGGACACGACAGGATGCAGTCATTACAGCAGATTATTGAAACCGCCTTTGAACAACGCGCCGCCATCACGCCGGCTAACGTCGATGGCGCCACCCGCGACGCGATTAATCACGTTATCGCTTCCCTCGACAGCGGCGCGCTGCGCGTAGCGGAAAAAATCAATGGCGCATGGGTGACCCATCAATGGCTGAAAAAAGCGGTACTGCTCTCGTTTCGCATCGCCGACAATCAGCTGATCGAGGGCGGCGAAACGCGCTTTTTCGATAAAGTGCCGATGAAGTTCGCCGGCTGGGACAGCGAGCGCTTCCAGCGCGAAGGGTTCCGCGTGGTGCCGCCGGCCAGCGTGCGCCAGGGCGCCTATATCGCCCGCAATACGGTGCTGATGCCCTCTTATGTCAATATCGGCGCCTATGTGGATGAAGGCACCATGGTAGACACCTGGGCCACCGTCGGCTCCTGCGCGCAGATCGGCAAAAACGTCCATCTGTCCGGCGGCGTCGGTATCGGCGGCGTGCTGGAGCCGCTGCAGGCCAATCCGACCATCATCGAGGACAACTGTTTTATCGGCGCCCGTTCCGAAGTCGTCGAAGGGGTGATCGTCGAGGAGGGCTCGGTCATTTCCATGGGGGTGTTTATCGGCCAGAGCACCAAAATCTTCGATCGTGAAACCGGCGAAGTGCATTACGGCCGCGTACCGGCAGGGTCGGTGGTGGTGTCCGGCAATTTACCCTCCAAAGACGGACGCTATAGCCTCTATTGCGCGGTGATTGTGAAAAAAGTCGACGCCAAAACCCGCGGCAAGGTGGGTATCAATGAGTTATTACGCACCATCGACTAATATTATCCACGGCGGCAGCGTTCGCGCCCGGTCAGTACGGCGGCAAATCCGGCCGTAAGTCACAGCTTATGACGCCGCCAGGCGTCATAATTTTACCTATACCGCACATCACCAGGGGACGACCATGTACGATAATCTGAAAAGCCTTGGCGTTAATCATCCGGACGATATCGATCGCTACAGCCTGCGCCAGGAGGCCAATAACGATATTCTCAAGATTTATTTTCGCCGTGACAAAGGCGAGTTTTTCGCCAAAAGCGTTAAATTCAAATACCCCCGTCAACGTAAGACCGTGGTGTCGGATAATGCGGCGGAAGGCTATCGGGAAATCAACGAAATCAGCCCCAATCTGCGCTATGTGATCGATGAGCTGGATCAAATCTGCCTGCGTGATCAGACCGAGGTGGATTTAAAGCACAAAATTTTAGATGACTTACGCCACCTGGAAAGCGTGGTGGCCAATAAAATCGCCGAGATCGAAGCGGATCTGGAAAAATTGACCCGGCAGAAATAACCGCGCGACCGCGCAAAGACCGAAGACGGCCACGCCTTAGCCCGGCCCCGCCCGACGCCACTCCACGCCGGGCGGGGCGGGCAGGCTGCGTTCCGTTCGGTGGGCTGTATCCGGCCGCGAGCGCGGCGGCAATCGCCCCCCCCGGCGAAGACGCGGCGATGGCTAACCCACCCGGCTAACCCCTGCGGCAGGGCAGCCACCCCGCCGGTTAGCGCGCGGCGGCAAGCCTAGTCGGTCGCGCGCTGCGCCTAAACTATAATAGAGCGCCCCACTGCGCCGCCCAGGGGCAGGCCAGCGTTTCCGGCTCGGGATGCTCCACGGCATCGATTTCCAGCAGATCACCGACCCGCGTAGCCCCCTGCTCCTGCAATAACGCGTCGAAAGCGTGCCCCGCGCCACAAAAGGTATCATAACTGCTGTCGCCCAGCGCGATAACGCCATAGCGTAGCGCCGGCTGATGCCCCAGTTTATCTTTCACCTGCTGGAACAGCGGCACGATATTATCCGGTAGCCCCCCTTGTCCGGTGGTGGAGGTGATGATGAGGATTACCCGTTCAGCATACGCCTGCCATTGCTCTAAGCCACCGTCCTCGAACAGGGTTACCTGATGCCCCTGCTCTGTTAGCACCGACTCCACCTCTTCAGCGGTTAACAGGGCATTACCGTAAACCGTACCGACAAAAATACCTATTTGCGCCATGGCGCTCGACTCCCCTAGCCTACTACGCTTGATCAAAGGCCTTATCCTGACCTGAAGGCCCGGCAAACTCAACCCTTTCATATGCAGGGAGAAGGCCGTGCCAGCCGAATTGGCGCGTCAATTGTTGCCAACTGTTGTCCCAACGGGCATCAATGACCAGCGGTACGCCGGTGACCGGATGCGACAGCGCCAATCGGCAAGCGTGCAGCATCAGACGGCGACAGTCGAAGGCGGCGGCGAAGCCGCGGTTGTGGCGCAGATCGCCATGGGTGGTATCGCCGATAATCGGATGGCGCAAATGCGCCATATGGCGGCGCAGCTGATGTTTGCGGCCGGTCAGGGGAGAGAGGGCCATCAGGCTGTAGCGGCTACTGGGATAACGGCCAACGGCAACCGGCATCTCCACCCGCGCCAATGCGTGATAATGGCTCTGCGCCGGCTGCGGCGCTTTCTCGGGATGGGCGAATTTGTCGGCAATTTTATCCAGTTCCGGCGTCAATGCATAGTCGATAAGCCCTTCGCCTTCCAGATAGCCGCGCGTGACCGCCAGATAGTGTTTTTTCACCTGATGGCGCTCGAATTGCTGTGCCAGCCTGTGGGCCACGTCGCTTGACAACGCCAGCAACAGGACGCCGGAGGTCGGGCGATCCAATCGGTGCACCGTGAACACGTGTTGCCCCAGCATGTCGCGCACCGTTTGCATGACCACCACTTTTTCCTTGCGATCCAGCCAACTGCGGTGCACCAGCCAGCCTGCCGGTTTATTGACCGCCACCAGGTATTGATCCTGGTAACATAGTTCAATCATGCGCTTCACCGCCAAGCAGGCTATCCAACCGGCGTAATTGCTGCAATAACGCCTGCGCTTCGGGCAGCGCCTCTTCAAAATAGGGCGCCAAGGCGAAGCGTTGCGGTAATGGCGCGTCGCGATCCAGGAGCGCATGCATACGCGGCAGCAAGATCCACTGCAACCACTGTTGCGCTTCCATCGTGTCAATGCAGAACGGCTCTACGCTGTCGAAGGCCGCGCGCGCCGGCGGCTGCGGCTGCCAAATCTCGGCGTCGCGCATGGCCTGCTCGATATCGAACAGCCGCTGACGAACCTGTTGATGTAACGTCATCTGATCCTCCCGCGCCGCGCGACCCGTCGGCGCCGTCCATGCAAAACCGCAAAGAATAACATCAGAGCGGGGCCAGTGCTAATTATGGGCGTAAAACGGACAATTGAGGCATTAACGGCTGCGTTGCGCAAACGATTTTATTGTCAAGAGTGATAATTTCTGTGCGACAGAAAACGGGCACCCTCGTCCCGCAACGGCAGACCTCCTTCGCGCCGGGATAACGCTACGGCAACGGTTAATATCGGGCCTTTTTTCACGCCGGAGCGGGTCTGCGTCAAAGAAAAGGGGGTACTGTTTACACAGTACCCCCGGTTCGTTTTATAGCAATCCCGCTACATTTATGCTCCCTGCCTACCTCCATGACGCTTGTTATACAAGATAACATTGCAACAATCCGTGTCGGCAGTACCCGTCCTTGCGCAACGCCTACGTTATCAAACGTATGTCCTTAAGCACTCCATGCCTCGCCGGTGTTCCATTACCGGCTCACATTCTCCATCCTGGAGGTGTCCTGGGTATCATCCTGAAACTTGCGGGCTTCTTCCTGAGGCCGGTCCTACGCTCACCCTCCTCGCGCTGTCCTTGCGGCGCAATCCTGGTCAGTGGGCGGTCCCTGCTTTACTGATTTGATTGATAAGATCGCTTAATCTTTCGTTCTAAACAAGAGTAGTGATATGTATTTATAAAGCGACAGATTAAACGAAATGTTAACGAGTCGTTATATTGCGTTGATCTTGCTGGAATAATTAAATTTTTAGCTAAATTTAATCTTTTGAAACACAGTTATTTCCTACAGTTCTTGTAAGACATCTCTTACAAGAATTTGCATAAAAAGGTGTGAAATTTACCCCGGCAGCCGCGGCGCCAGCCGGGTGAGGAAGCCGGCCAGATCGGCCGCTAGCACCTCGCGCCGTTTGCCGCCCACCTGCTCACGCAGTACTTGCCCGCTCAGGTTGCATAATGAAATTATAGTCAGTTCGGACGCGGTCGTGCCAATAAATAGCGTCGGCGTCTGGCGCAGCCGCTGCTGCATCAGCAGATGCCCTATCAGGTTTTCCTGCACGCGCACGAAATCGGACTCGCTCCAAACCTGCACCAGTTCGAGAGGCTCTCCCTCAAAGGCGGCCGGCATATCACCGGCGTACTGGCTGCAATAATAGGCCTGCGCCGCCGGCTGTAACCGCAGGGCAAGCGCCCGCTCGACGCCCGCCAGCGTCTGATCCGGCGCCGCCGGCCGGGGCTGCCAGTACACCGCGTCGCCATCGCCTCCGACGACGCAGGGCGACGGTATATCGGATACTCCATGGCTGACGGGTAAACCGCCGGTCGTTTGTCGCCAGTACTCTACATAGCGCGCGGTAAAATCCGCCAGCGCCAGGGCAGCGGCCGGGTCCCTATTCTCTCTCATTTTACGGCTCCGTGCGGTACACTACGCCTAGTGTATCAGTAAGGCCCCAAGGTAAACACCATGACGCATTATGACCAACATCACGCTTTGCAATCGCTGACGCTGGGGAAACCCACCCCGTACCGCGAGCGCTACGATCCCTCGCTGCTCCAGGCGGTACCGCGTGCCCTCAACCGCGATCCGCTGGGGCTGCAGGCGGCGGCGCTCCCCTTTCATGGCGCCGATATCTGGACCCTGTACGAGCTCTCCTGGCTCAACGATGCGGGCTTGCCGCAGGTGGCGATTGGCGAAGTCGCCCTTAACGCCACCAGCGTCAATCTTATCGAATCCAAAAGTTTTAAACTGTATCTGAACAGTTTTAACCAAACCCGCTTTCCCTCACGCGAAGCGGTGCGCGACCTTCTCGCCGAGGATCTCTCCCGCTGCGCCGACGGCGAGGTGGCGGTCACGCTGCGCGCGCTCGACGAGTTTACCGGCAGCCCGGTGCTGGGTTTTGACGGCGAGTGCATCGACGATCAACCTATCCGCATCGACGACTATACCTTTAGCAACCGTTGGCTTGAGGGCGCCGCCGGCGGACCCTGGGTGAGCGAAACGCTGGTCAGCCATCTGCTGAAATCCAATTGTCTTATCACCCATCAGCCGGACTGGGGATCGGTGCAAATCCGCTACCGGGGGGCGCGCATCGACCGCGAGGCGCTGCTGCGCTATCTCGTGTCTTTCCGTCAGCATAACGAATTCCATGAGCAGTGCGTGGAGCGCATCTTCTGCGATCTGATGCAATTTTGCCGCCCGGATACCCTATCGGTGTATGCGCGCTATACCCGCCGCGGTGGATTGGATATCAATCCCTGGCGTAGTAATACGCACTTTTCGCCGGCAACCGGGCGGCTTGCACGGCAATAATGCATTGCGGCGCGCAAAATTGCCCCGCGCCCGGCGGCGAGGGTGGTAAAACTGCCCTACCGGCCTTACTTTTAGCGAGAACGGGTCTGACGGGCCGTTGGGCCGTTGGGTCATTGTGCCAGCGGTTATGCGCCGCAGTTCCCCAGCGCCAGGCCAGAATGGGATTCTCATTTTGTTGTATGTACCGGCATGACAAGGAGCTATTTTGATTACGCATATCAGCCCGCTGGGCTCCATGGATTTATTGTCACAACTCGAAGTGGACATGCTCAAACGTACCGCCAGCAGCGATCTCTACCGGCTGTTTCGCAACTGTTCGCTGGCGGTGCTCAATTCCGGGATCCAGACCGACAGCAGTAAAGAGCTGCTTGAGCGCTTTCAGGATTTTGATATTAACGTGCTGCGCCGCGAGCGCGGCGTGAAGTTGGAGCTGGTGAACCCGCCGGAAGAAGCGTTTGTCGATGGCCGCATCATTCGCTCGCTGCAGGCCAACCTGTTTGCCGTATTGCGGGATATCCTGTTTGTTAACGGTCAAATCGCCAGCGCCGGGCGGCATCAACATCTCAATCTGGCCAACGCATCCCATATCACCAATCTGGTATTTTCCATCCTGCGCAACGCCCGCGCGCTGCACGTGGGCGAAGCGCCAAATATGATTGTCTGCTGGGGCGGGCATTCCATCAACGAAAACGAATATCGTTATGCCCGCGCCGTCGGCAATCAGCTTGGCCTGCGCGAGCTCAACATTTGCACCGGCTGCGGGCCGGGCGCGATGGAAGCCCCCATGAAGGGCGCCGCGGTGGGCCATGCCCAGCAGCACTATAAAGAGGGGCGGTTTATCGGGATGACCGAACCCTCCATTATCGCCGCCGAACCGCCCAACGGCCTGGTGAATGAGCTGGTGATCATGCCGGATATTGAAAAACGCCTCGAAGCTTTCGTGCGCCTTGGCCACGGTATCATCATTTTCCCCGGCGGCGTCGGCACCGCGGAAGAGTTCCTGTATCTGCTGGGCATCATGATGGATCCGGAAAACGCCGATCAGATGCTGCCGCTGGTGCTTACCGGACCGGAGGAGAGCGCCGACTATTTCCGCGTGCTGGATGAATTTATCGTTAGCACGCTTGGCCCCCAGGCCCGCCGCTATTATTCCATAATCATCGATGATGCCGCTGAAGTGGCCCGCCGCATGAAAAAGGCGATGCCGGAGGTCCAAGAAAACCGCCGCCGCAGCGGCGATGCTTACGGCTTTAACTGGTCGTTGCGCATCGCCCATGATTTGCAGCATCCCTTCGAGCCCAGCCATGAAAATATGGCCAACCTCAATCTGCACCGCGAACAGCCGGCCGAACGCCTGGCGGCCGCGCTGCGCCGTGCCTTCTCCGGCATCGTCGCCGGCAACGTAAAGGAGTATGGCATTCACGCTATCGAGCAGTACGGGCCTTACCAACTGCATGGCGATGTGGAAATCATGCGGCATATGGATACGCTACTGCAGGGTTTCGTTGCCCAGCACCGGATGAAGCTGCCCGGCAGCGCCTACCTCCCCTGCTACGAAATCCGTCTTTAACGCTTACCGGCGCCGGCGGGAAGCCGGCGCCAGCGCTTTCACCGCGTGCGGGGCCGCTTGTCCCGCCTAATGGATAATCAGGATGGCACTCCATGTCGGTACATTTGTTGATAGTTGACGCGCTGAATCTTATCCGCCGCATTCATGCGGTACAGGGGGCTTCCTGCCTTGCCGCCTGCGGACACGCCCTGCGCCAGCTTATTCTGCACTGCCACCCCAGCCACGCGGTGGCGGTGTTTGACGACGACGAGCGCCACGAAAGCTGGCGCCATCAGCAATTGCCGCAATATAAAAGCGGGCGCGCGCCGATGCCGGAAGATCTGCAGGCGCTGATGCCGGCCATTCGCGCCGAATTCAACCGCGAGTCCGTCCCCTGCTGGCACGCCAGCGGCTATGAGGCGGACGATATTGCCGCGACGCTGGCGTTCAAGGTGGCGGCGGGCGGCCATCAGGTGACACTGGTCTCCACCGATAAGGGCTATTGCCAGCTGCTTTCGCCGTCGATACAAATTCGGGACTACTTTCAAAAGCGCTGGCTGGATATGCCCTTCGTGGCGCGTCATTTCGGCGTACAGCCGCAGCAGTTGACCGATTTTTGGGGGTTAGCGGGAATCAGCAGCAGCAAAATCCCGGGCGTTGCCGGTATCGGCCCCAAAAGCGCCGCGCAGCTGATAACCGAGGCAGGCACGCTGGACGCTCTCTACCAGCAGCTTGAGCGATTGCCGGAAAAATGGCGGCACAAGCTGGAACGTGACCGTGATCTGGCGTTTCTCTGCCGTCGGGTGGCTACGCTGGACACCGCCGTGACGCTACAGGGAAATTTACAGCAGTTGCGGTTACGTTAGCCGCTGCATGAAAAGTGCCGCAGGAGCGGAGCTCGGGTAGCCGCCGCTTGAGCATAGCCGCTGGAGAAGCATTAGCCACCCCTTGAGCCTAGCCGCTGGAGCAGCATTAGCCACCCCTTGAGCATCGCCGCTGGGGCGACATTAGCCGCCGCTTGGGCATAGCCGCTGGAGCGACATCAGCCGCCGCTTGAGCATAGCCGCTGGAGAAGCATTAGCCACCCCTTGAGCATCGCCGCTGGAGCGACATCAGCCGCCGCTTGAGCATAGCCGCTGGAACAGCATTAGCCGCCGTCTGAATATAGCGGGTAGGGCTTCCTTACCCGCCGTTCCAGAATAGCAGCAGCGCCCCCGCCAGCGCGAGCCAGGGACCAAACGCCAGCGGCGCCGCCAGGTCCGCGCCGCGCCACCGTCGCACGCATACAACACACATTAGCCCTCCCGTCGCCGCCAGCAGCAGCAGCGGCGGCAACGCACGCCAGCCCAACCAGGCGCCTAGCGCCGCCAGTAGTTTGAAATCCCCAGCCCCAAGCCCGTGCCGGCGGTACACCAGCCGGTAACCCCCGTTGACGCCCCATAGCATCAGATAACCGATCACAGCGCCACACACCGCATCCGACAGGGGCACAAAAGTGGCGCCGAGGTTAAACAGCAGCCCTAACCACAGCAGCGGCTGAGTGACAACGTCCGGCAACCGCAGGGTAGCGGCGTCCACCACCGCCAGCAGCAGCAGCGCGCTAGACAACAGTATCGCCCCCGCCAGCGCGGCGCCGGGTGCGAAACGTAGGGCGGCCAGCAGAAACAGCACACCGGCGCTCAGCGCCAGCGGCCAGCGGCACAAACGGCAATTTCCCAGGCGCCCGACGCGCCGACGGGGAAGGTTGCCCAACAACTGCAATAGCGCGAAATGCAGCGCCAGCCCCGCCGTCAAACCGAGCAACAGCAGTAGCAGTTGCCAAAGCGGTGGCGAACAAACGAAAAATAAGGCTCTTTCTACCGGCGTTCCCGCCGCAGGTCCGGCGACCCCTAACGTTTCCCAGCCCCGCCATGCGTCGCGCCGTTCCGTCCCTAAGGAGGACCAAAGCGCCATCATGGCGACATTTAACGATGCCATCGTCGATTCCCTCTTGCACGCGCGGCGTGAGCGTCAGCGCGCCCACGCACATCAGCCGTTGCCGTATCAACGCTTGCCAGCGGCGGCTCTGCGATAGGTGACGGGTGAGGTTCAACCTGCGACCTGCGACTTGTAACTTGTAACTTGTAACCTGTGACGTGCGACCCACAACCCGTGACGGGTGACGGGTGACGCGCAACCTACAACCTGCGACGGGTGACCCACGACTTGCGATCTATGACGTACGACCAGCGAGGTGCGCCTTCCAGGCTTGCAAAACGGCACCGTCCCGCTTGCTTGGCCAAACCTTGCCACAGCCATCGGCGGCCGGCCAGCCTGCGTCGGCGAAATTGGATACTGCGCCGCAACAAGCGACGGCCGAGCGTCAATGTCCTGTGGTCAATGGGCGGCTATCCACCGGATGCCCGCTCCGCCGCCATGTGGCAATTTACTGTTTCGTCCGCCGCTGGCATGATAGTGTCGCCGTGCTGGCGTGCGCTACCTACCGGAACGGTAAGGATATTCCTCTGACACGTTGGGATCCCGCTGCGTTGCCGGCGACGGGCAATGATGACCGCCCCCTGTTTACCCCGAGCGAGAGAGCACATGATGAACACCATCCCTCCAACACGCGTGACCGGCGTCGCCGCCGTAACGACGCAGACGCCTCGCGCCAACGCGCTTGGCCAGGCGTTGACGCGCGCCGACAACAGTCAATCCGTTCTGGCCGGTATGACCCTTAGAGAAAAAATCGGTCAGAAAATCATGCTCGATTTTCGCTACTGGGGCCGGGATAGCGCTAGCGGCGCGGCGCGGGACACCGTGGCGCTTAACGCTTGCATCGAAAACATCCTGCGCGATTACCACATCGGCGGCGTCATTCTGTTTGCCAACAACCTGAAAGATGCCGACCAGATCCGCCGCCTGACCGGGCAACTCGCCGCCGTTCCCCAGACCCACGGCATCGGTTTGCTGATCGGTACCGACAACGAGGGCGGTAATGTTTTTCGCCTGCCGCGCGGCGACTACACCGCGTTTGCGGGCAATATGGCGCTCGGGGCGCTGTACGAAGGCCACGGCGAAAGCGCGCTTCCCTACTTGCAGGGCAAAATCATGGCGCAGGAACTGTGCAGCCTGGGTCTTAACCTCAATTTTGCGCCGGTGGTGGACGTGAACAGCAATCAGGCCAATCCGGTGATTAATGTACGCGCGTTCGGCGACTGCCCGGCACAGGTCGACAGACTGGCGCGCCAGATGGTTAAAGGCAGTGCGCAGATAGTCACCTGCTACAAACACTTTCCAGGCCATGGCGATACCCATACCGATTCCCACCTGAATTTGCCGCGGGTGGACCGCAACCGCGAGCAGGCCTTCGCCGTTGATCTGGCGCCTTATATCGCCGCTATCGCCGATAACGACGCGCCGGACATGATTATGACCGCCCACATCCAATACCCCGCCCTTGACGACAGCCTGATAACCCGGCTCGACGGCGAGGACATTATTGTTCCCGCCACGCTGTCGCGTAGGATCCAGCACCACCTATTGCGCCAGGAGATGGGCTATCGCGGCGTGACCATAACCGATGCGCTGGATATGAAGGCCATCAGCGACCATTTCGACCCGCGTGATGTGGTTAAGCGAGTATTTAACGCCGGTGTTGATATTGCCCTGATGCCGGTCAGCGTACAGGCGGCGGATGAGGAAGATAAACTGCGCGAGCTTATCGACTACATCGTCGCGCAGGTGGAGCGTGGTGAGATAGACTGCGAAGAGATCGATGTCTCGGTAGCGCGGATCCTAACGCTCAAACGGGCAAAAAACATCCTGGCGGGCCAGGCGGCTTCCGCCGCGATCGGCGAGACCGAGCGGCGCCTGGCGAAAGAGGTGGAAAGCGCTATTGCCGATCAATCGATTACGCTATTGCAAAATCATCAGTTGCTGCCGCTGCGGGACGTCAGCCGCAGGATCGCCATTTTCACGCCCTGGGGCGAACAGGGCCATGCCGTGCGGCAGGTGTTGCAACAAAAGGGTTTTCATGACGTCAGCAGCCATAAAATCGACGAGATCGCCTGGCAGGCACAGCGTCAGGAAATCGATCGCTGCGATATCGTGATTGTCGGCAGTCAGGCGGTCGGCGTCAGCCCGGTGGAAAACAACGGCCAAGCCAGCGGAGCGAACGGCACGGGCGATACGGCGCACATTGCCGCCATTATCGATTATGCCCACCGCCAGCAGAAGAAAATCGTGCTGTTGCTGATGCGTTCGCCCTACGACATTATCCACTTTGATGGTAAGACCGACGCCATAGTAGCCACCTATGCCTATTACGGTCTGGACAACGGCGTACGTCGCGGCGAATCGCTGTTTGCCGCCGCGCGGGCGCTGGTAGGGGATCTAAAGCCCAGCGGTAAGCTGCCGGTGAATATCTATAATGTCGACCCGCAGGGGGCGATAACCGATATCCGCTATCCACGCGGCTTCGGTCTCAACGGCTGACGCTGCGCGAGGTCCTGCCCGGCGGCGGCCGAGCGCTGTCACTGCGCCGGCCCTTCCCCGTTCACAGACAACGGCACGCGGCTTTAACGCCGCGGCGCCCCCTCAACGCTCATCGCGCCGTCCCGGCACCGCGCTCCAGAACCGGCGGGCGTGCACCGTGACTTCCTCCCGATCGTGGTACAGCTGCTTGGCGTGTACTTCCGCATGCACCCCGTTCGCCGCCAACTGGTCGCAAAGCAGGCGTAAATTCTGGTTGACCTCTTCATAGCGCTTTTTCATCGGCAGCTTCAGGTTGAAAATCGCCTCGCGACACCACCCCTTTACCAACCAATCCGCGGCTAATTGCGCCACGCGCGACGGCTTCTCCACCATATCGCACACCAGCCAGTACACATTATTGCGCGGCGGCTCGAAGCGAAAGCCGTCGGCGCGATGATGGATCACCTGCCCGGTGGCCATCAGCGCCTCGTCCATCGTGCCATTATCCACCGCATGCACCATCATGCTGCGCTTAACCAACTGATAGGTCCAACCGCCGGGACAAGCGCCCAAATCCACCGCGTACATGCCGCTGCCGAGACGCTCATCCCACTCATCCGCCGGAACAAAGACATGGAAAGCCTCTTCCAGTTTTAGCGTGGAGCGGCTGGGCGCATCCGGCGGAAATCGCAGCCGGGGAATGCCCATGTAGAAGGGGGAATGATTATGCCGATAGGCGTAGCCCACGTAGCAGCATCCCGGCGCGATAAACAGCACATGGATGACCTGCTGCGAGGTGCGTTCATCCCTCCGGAGGATGCGTTGCGCGCGCAGGGCGGCGCGTAACGGCACGGTGAATTTGCGGCAGAACTTCATCAGCTCTTTGCTTTCATTGGTATCGGGGACTTCGACCCGCAGCTCCCCCGCCTCGGCGACGGCGCCCGTCAGCATACCCACTATCGGCGTAATGCGATCGTCGGTAGGCAAATCGCGCAGCAGGTCGCCCGCCAGAATCATCTGACGCGCAAAAATCAGACTGCGCAGCGGTAAAGTGCGGATCAATCGATCCGCCTCTTCATGCTGGTAACAGACAAAGACCACGTAGCCGCTATTTTCCTTCACGCGCGCAAAGCCATAGAGCTCCCGTTCGGCGGCCTTCTCGGTCATTTCAGCGGCGCACTCTTTCTCAAAGCCGGGGCGGCAATACAAGATAACGTTATTCACGGCGTTCCGCCTTTTTTTTCAGGCGCAGCGCGCCAATCAGCAGCAGCACCCAGCCCGCCAGGAAACAAACGCCGCCGATGGGGGTGATATACACCCACAGGCGCAGGTGCGACAGCGCAAGGCAGTATAAACTGCCGGAAAACAGCACGATACCGATAGCCAGCAGCACGCCGCTCCAGTAAAACCACAGGTTGGGATTGCGCATCATCACCGTGCTTAGAGCCATAATCGCCAGCGTATGAAAGGCCTGATACTCCAAACCGGTTCTTAACCAGGCCATTTCCAGCTCCCCAAGCGACAGACGCAGGCTATGAGCGGCGAAAGCGCCGATAGCCACGAATAAGAATCCACTCAGGGCGGCGAAAATCAGCATTCCACGACTACGCATGTTTCTCGATTCCGATAATTATTGATGGAGTGTGCCGTGCAGCGGCGCCATAGGCTGTGTCGCGCCGTAACGAAAACGGAACGTCTCCTGTTCGCTGGCCGCGCGCGCCAGGATCCATTGACGAAAGGCGGCGATTTTACCCACTTCCGCCTGACTGTCATGGCACACCAGGTAAAATGCGTTTTTGCTTTCCAGCACCTCATTGAACGGGCACGCCAGCCGCCCGGCCTCGATTTCCGTTTGCGCCATGACGTTATTGGCCAGCGCCACCCCCTGACCATGGATCGCCGCCTGCAGCACCATGGCGCTGTGGCTGAAAATCGGTCCCTGCTGCACATTGAGCTGGTTTAAACCCAATTGCCGGCTGTAGGCCAGCCACTCCCGCCGCGAGGCGTCATGCAACAGGGTATGATAAATCAAATCCGCCGGCGTTTTCAGCGGATGGACGCCGGTCAATAGCGCGGGCGCGCAAACCGGCAACAGATATTCGGCATATAACTTTTCCACCCGCAACCCGGGCCAATTCCCGCGGCCATAGAAAATGGCCACGTCCACGTCATCCGCCAGCTTGTCCTCTTCACGGTCCACCGCCTGGATCAGAACATCAATGCCTGGCCAGGCGGCGTTAAAGCTCGACAGCCGCGGTACCAGCCACTGAATGGCGAAACTCGGCAGCAGGCTGACCGTAAGCGCGCCCTTGGCGCTGCGCGATTGCAGTTTGCGCGTTGCTTCCGCCAGCGCGGAGAAAATCTCTTTGATGTCGAGGTAATAGCTTTGACCTTCTTCGGTCAGCAGCAGCGAACGATTACGGCGGCGGAACAGTTTTAGGCCGAGAAAGTCCTCCAGCGATTTGATCTGGTGGCTGACGGCGGCCTGCGTGACGAACAACTCGTCCGCCGCTTTGGTAAAGCTCAGGTGGCGCGCCGCCGCGTCGAACACCCGCAGGGCATTAAGCGGAGGGAGTCGTTTGGACATAGGCAAGCGCTTTTTCTGGGCTGAGAATTATGAGTAGGGCCAACATAGGCATTTCATCTATTAGTTTTTTTTATCCGAGGCATTATAATTTGTCCGTTGATGATGCGCCAGCAAATACCTATAGTTGTGGCCATTCGCAAGCCGGAACGAAAAGCACTTGGGAAGCTAATGTTTTCAAAGCGCTTTTGGCGAGTGATGTGATGTTGTGTTTGCAGATTGGACCGCGAATGCGGGCCGCTTAACGTTTAAATCCGTTTTAGGATACCTTTTTCTGTCTGTCCATAGAGAAAAGTAGCACCGCGCCTGCGGTGCTTTTTTTTGCCCGTCGCTTACCGACGGAGGCGCCAGCGCGCGCCCCCCGCCCTCAGCCCGTTGCTACAGGAAGCGCGTGGCCCATCCAGGCACGCTGGTCGGGCGCTAAAGATGACCAACCGGAAGGGGCCGTTCGCGCCCGTTACCGGCGGTGAGCGAGGACGGGCGCGACCGCGACCGGCCGTAAGTAACAGGCCCTATCACGGGCTTTATTGCGCTTCCATCATCTCTTTCACGTCGGCGCGGTTGATTTGTTGCTGGGTGCCCGACGCATCCTGATAGCTTATCATGCCGGTATCTTCATCCACTTTCGGCTTGCCAGAGGTTACAATAGTCCGGCCATCGTTGGTATGCATGACATAATTGCTTGAGCAGGCGCTCAGCGTAAAGGCTAAGGCACAGGCGGTAATGACTGCGGCTGTTTTCTTCATTGATCATTCCTCGCAGAGTAAATTACAGTATTAATCCGTTTTCGCTTTGGGTATTGGCATTACCCGATAGTAATAAGCATAACCGGCTTTCACGATTTTGCCAGAAAATGACAGGTAATTCGGCGACTTAGCTACCGCGCGCGCCGGCCGTTGTCCCCAGAGGAGTTCCGTGACACAGTTTGACAGCAAGGCTTTCCGCCAGCATTTTCCGGCCCTCTCGGCCGGGGAGACCTATTTGGATAGCGCGGCCACCGCCCTGAAACCGCAGCCGGTACTGACGGCAACCGAAGATGTCTATCGCCTGGCACAGGGCAATGTTCACCGCAGCAGCTACCGGCAGGCGCAATCGTTAACCGGCCGTTACGAGCTGGCGCGTCAGCATATGGCCCGCTGGCTGGGCGCACCGCGGGCGGAAGATATTGTCTGGACACGCGGCACCACCGAGTCGCTCAACCTGGTCGCCCAAAGCTATGCACGGCCGCGCCTGCGGCCCGGCGACGACATCGTGGTAGCGGAAAGCGAACATCACGCCAATTTGGTTCCCTGGCTTATGGTGGCGCAGCAGACCGGGGCTCGCGTGGTGAAATGGCCCATTGGCGCCGATTTGCTGCCCGACAAACGACAGCTTTCCGCCCTGCTGAGTGAACGCACGCGGATCGTGGCGTTGAGCCAAATGTCCAACGTCACCGGCGGTTGCCCGGATTTGCCGGACATTATCGCCCAGGTGCGGCGGACGCCGGCGGTGGTGGTGGTGGATGGCGCGCAGGGGGCAGTACACGGCAGACCGGATGTGGCGGCGCTGGATATCGACTTTTATGCTTTCTCCGGCCATAAACTGTACGGCCCCACCGGTATTGGCGTGCTGTACGGTAAAACCGAGCTGCTGGCGGCGATGCCTCCGTGGCAGGGCGGCGGGAAAATGCTCAGCACGGTGTCGTTCGATAAGGTGGTCCCCGCGCCGCCGCCGCACCGTTTTGAAGCGGGTACGCCGAATATCGCCGGGGTTGTCGGTTTGGACGCCGCGCTCGGCTGGCTGGCGCAGCAGGATATGACGGCGGCCGAGGCCTGGTCCGTCTCGCTGGCGGACGACGCCCACCAGCGGCTGTCGCGGCTGGCGGGGTTTCGCGCTTTCCGCTGTCCGGGATCGCCCCTGCTGTCTTTCGCCTTCGACGGTATTCATCATCAGGATATCGCTCAGGTTCTGGCGCAATCCGGCGTGGCGGTGCGCGCCGGTCAGCATTGCGCCCAGCCGCTGATGGCCGCCCTGGGCGTCCCCGGTACCGTGCGTGCCTCTTTCGCCCCTTATAACGCCTGCGCGGATGTGGATCGGCTGGTAGAAGCCACCGCCGCCGCTCTGGCCCTTTTCAGCGAATAACGGAGCCCGCTATGACAAAAGAGGCGTTACCCCTTAACGGCCCGCACCCCTTCGGCACAGACATTACCGCCGCTGAACTGGCCCGACGCTTTGCCGACTGCCGACAGTGGGAGGATAGACTGCGACAAGTGATTACGCTTGCCAGGGCGCTGCCGCCGCTGCCGGACAGCCTGAAGACCCCCGCGACACTCCTCGCGGGCTGCGAAAGCCGGGTCTGGTTGGGGCATCAATCGCTGCCGGACGGCACGCTGCATTTTTATGCCGACAGCGACGGCCGCATCGTTAAGGGCCTGCTCGCCATCGTGCTGACGGCCGTGGAGGGCAAGAACGCGCTTGAGCTGCGCCAAACGGATCCGCTGGCGCTGTTTCGTCAGCTTGGGCTGGAAGCGGAACTGGGCGCCAGCCGCGCTGACGGTCTGGCGGCAATCGGCAACCGCATCGCCCATATCGCCGCCGGCGGCTGACGACCGCCCCGGGGCTGCCGGCGCGGTCCGCGGTCGCACGGTCCCGACCCTGGACGCGCGCCACTCTTTGCCGTCACAACCGGTCCGCTCGGGGTCACGGTGCAATTTCGCCGGCCTCCGCCGCGAGCTGCCCCGCGGGCCAGCACTACGCCCGCGGGCACATTTTTCAGACGGCGGGGGGCGTGACGTACTGCCGCCGTGCTTTGGCAAGCATTTTTTTCAGCGCGTGCGCAACGGCGACGAAGCCAAAGGTCGCGGTCACCATGGTCGCGGCGCCAAAACCCGACGCGCAGTCCATGCGCTTAGGCCCTTGCGCCGTGGCGGGGGACGCGCAGACCGAGCCGTCGGGCTGGGGATAGACCAGTTGTTCGCTGGAAAAAACGCAATCAATGCCCAACTTGCCTTTGCTGTTCTTCACCACCTGAAACCCCTGCTTCAAGCGATCGCGGACTTTGGCCGCCAACGGATCTTGGATGGTTTTCGCCAGATCCGCCACCTGAATACGGGTGGGATCGGTCTGGCCGCCTGCGCCGCCGACGCAGACCACCGGTATTTTATAGCGCCGGCAGTACGCCAGCAGCGCCGCTTTGGCCCGCACGCTGTCGATAGCATCAATGACATAGTCAAAGTCGCCGTTCAGCCTCTGCGCCACGTTATCAGCGGTGACAAAATCATCGATAGCGGTTACCCGGCATTCGGGATTAATGGCCGCGATGCGCTCGGCCATCACCGCAATTTTCGGCTGCCCCACGCGATCGCGCAGGGCGTGAATTTGCCGGTTGGTATTGGTGACGCAGACGTCGTCCATATCAATCAGGGTTATCGCGCCGATACCGGTTCGGGCCAGCGCTTCCGCCGCCCAGGACCCGACCCCGCCTATACCGATCACGCAGACGTGGGCGGCGGCGAATACCGCCAGCGCATCCCGGCCATACAGCCGAGCGGTGCCGCCAAAACGCTGCAACCAGGCGTCTGATAGGTGATCTTTCATACTGTTTATGCCTCAGTTAACAAAAACGGCCCGCAGGCCGCTTGATGAACGGGTGAAACCTCCGCCGGCGGTCAGTTGTCGTAAATCACCTGCAGGGTATTGGGCGCCGGCCGCGCGGCAGGCTGGGCGCCGGTTAAACCGCCGGAGCTGCCGCCCATCAGACCACCAGAGGTACCGCCCATTAAACCGCCGGCGGTACCGCCCGTCAGATTGCCGGTGGTGCCGCCCATTACACCGCTGGAGCTACCGCCCGTCAGATTGCCGGTGGTGCCGCCCATCACACCGCTGGAGCTGCTCTCCGCGCCACCGGCTTGGCTGCCGCCGCTATTATAGGCGGTAAACAGCGGACCGGTGTTTCCCGCGTTTTTCAGCACCCAGACCCGGCCGTAATGGTTGTAATAGCCGGCGGAGTGTCCCGCTTCCGGGCCAATCCCTTGATACATATCGAAATGCTGGCCTTTAATCGCACCGCCGACATCCAGGGCCACCATCAAACGGAGCTCATATTTTCCCGTGAATTTACCTCTATTGTCCAGCAGCGGGACTTCCGCCAAGATCGTGGTACCGGCGGGGATAAGCGAACGGTCGGAGGCCACGGCCGCTTTCGCCACCAGCGGCACGGCGCTGGCCCCCTTCACCGGCGCAAAAGGAACCGGTTTAAAGAACACAAACGATGGATTTTGCTCAAGCAGCTCACGCACTTCAGCTTCGCTGTGGGTGTCAGCCCAGTGGCGTATCGCCTGCATCGACATATCCTCCCGCGCCACTTCGCCGCGGTCGATTAACACTTTGCCGATGCTGCGGTAGGCGTGGCCATTTTTACCGGCGTAGGCGAAAAACATCAGCGGCCGGCCGTCGCCGTAATCCACGTAGCCGCTGCCCTGGACTTCCATCATGAAATTATCCATCAGCGAATTGGTCCAGGCGATAGCCAGACCACTGCTCAGCGCACCGCTGTAGATAGCTGCGCGGTCCGGCAGGCGGCGATTCTTACCGCGCGGCGGCATGCGGTACAGCGGATAACGAAACTCGCCCTGGGGCGTGTAGCGCGCCTGCACTACCGGGGTGTAATAACCGGTAAACTGCACATTGCCGTAATTATCCGCGCCTTCCATTTGATAGGCTTTGATGCCGAACTGGCTTAATTGACGGGTATCGCCGCCGGCCTGCGCCCAGCGCTGGATAGCGGCAAAATCGGTCTGATTGCGTTGAAATAAGGCGGCGGCGGCGTATTGGGTTTCAAGTACCTGATCGGCATAGTCCCCGGCATTAACCGGCTTGCCGCGGGCGTTGGGCGCGTTGACCAGCGCCAGCGGCTGGGTAAGTTGACCATCTTTGTACTGCTGCCCGCGATCGGTGGGTCGGGATTGGCACCCGGCAAGAATGGCGATTATAACGCCGCCGATCACATAGTTTGCCCACTGTTTACTCATAACGTTCTCGCGCCGTTTCATTCTAACGGCGAACGATAGCAGAGGCGGTATCATAATTAAATGCATTATTATGATACCCAATCAATGAGTTGTTGATAAAAGCAGCACAACGGGGTGAAATTGAACAAATATCAGGAGAATAGAGGCTATTTAGCAAAAAGGGGTTGCATCGAAACCGCTACAGAGTATAGTGCGCATCCACGGACGCGGGGTGGAGCAGCCTGGTAGCTCGTCGGGCTCATAACCCGAAGGTCGTCGGTTCAAATCCGGCCCCCGCAACCAATCAAACCGCCGTACGCGGGCATTAGCAAGACCGTCCCCACTGCTCGGGGGCAAATCAATCGGACGCGGGGTGGAGCAGCCTGGTAGCTCGTCGGGCTCATAACCCGAAGGTCGTCGGTTCAAATCCGGCCCCCGCAACCAATTCGCCCGTGGTCAATAACGCTTTATCGCTTTGTTCATTTCTCTCATGACACAAAGCAATAAAGCGTTTTTTTTTGTCTCTCGATCGCGGGGGTGGTGAAGCGGGCGCCTCCCGGCGCCGCGCCACACGTCGGCAAATGTGCTACCTCGGCCAGTTGGCAGGCATGCCGGCGTGAGTCGCTCTCCTGCCATTAACGCGACCGCGACCGCGCGCGCTTACGGATTTACGCTTGTTAGCGGCTGACGGCCATTAGCAATTCTACGCTCGTTGGCGAGCTGGCGGCCATTAGCAATTCTACGCTCGTGGGCGAGCTGGCGGCCATTAGCGATTCTACGCTCTGGGCGAGCCAACGGCCATTAGCGATTCTACGCTCTGGGCGAGCAAACGGCCATTAGCGATTCTACGCTCGTTGGCGGGCTGACGGCCATTAGCGATCCTGCTGGCGGATATGCCGCGTCATGACCGTCCGCAGTCGCTCTCCGTCGCCCTGGCGCACCGCGTCGATCATCTCGTCGTGCTCGCGGGCGGATTGTGCAATCCGCGCCCGGGTGGTCCACTGATGCACCGGCGCGGCGCTGGTGCGCTGGCGTATTTCCGCCACCAGCGCCACCAATTCCTGATTGCCGCACAGCGATAAAAGATGATGATGAAACGCCAGATTGGCCTCGTATAGCTCCAGGGTGGTGCCGTCGGCCATCAACCGGGCGAATTCCGCCGCCAGCCGCTCAAGCAGCGCGATATCCGTCGCCGTGGCGGCGGTGACGATACGGCCGGCAACGCCGGTTTCCAGCAAAATACGGATCTCCGCCACCTCACCTTCCTGCCGGCCGTCGGGTCGATAGACATGGTAACCGCGGTTGGGGACATGGGCCACCAGCCGCTTTTGCGCCAGCCGGTCCAAGGCGCGACGCACTTCCGGTCGGCCGCAGCGATAACGCTGTTCCAGATCGATTTGTTTCAACCAGGCGCCGGGCGCCAGTAAGCCGGTCTGGATATCGTGCAGGATCAATTCGGTGACCTTATCGGTCATTATCGCCGACGACGCCGGTCGTTTCTGCTTAGGCATAAAGGATTTCTCACGGTTTATCGGCGCATTCTGCCACCGCGCCGCGCCTATTGCCACCTTATCGCCAACGCGCTGGTCATAGCTTTCTCTTATAGGCGCGGTTAAACGTTGCACAATCAAACCAGGCGACGTAAATTGGTGCCAATTTTGGTAAACATTTTGGAACCGCGTCATGTCTACTTCCGTCAACGACCAGCTGGACGCGCAAATCGCCGCGAAACAGGCCGCCTTCTGCGCGTTAAGCGATCTGGTTTGGGACACCCCCGAGACCAATTATCTGGAATACCAATCGGCGGCCGCCCATAAAGCCCTGTTGGAAAAAGAGGGCTTCCGGGTTCAGACCGGCCTGGCCGGCCTGCCGACGGCGGTGATGGGAGAAGCGGGTGAAGGCGGACCGGTTATCGCTATACTCGGCGAATTCGACGCGCTGCCCGGTCTCAGTCAGCAGGCCGGCATCGCCGAACCGCGTCCGCAGGTCAACGGCGGCAACGGCCACGGCTGCGGCCATAATTTACTGGGCGCCGGCTCGCTGCTGGCGGCGACGGCGGTGAAGGATACGCTGGCCGCGCTCGGTATTAAGGGCCGAGTACGCTATTACGGCTGCCCGGCGGAGGAAGGCGGCTCGTCAAAAGGGTTTATGGTGCGCGCCGGGGTATTCGATGATGTGGATATCGCCATATCCTGGCACCCGGCGGCGTTCACCGGCGTGAACAACCCCATTTCGTTGGCCTGCAATGAACTGAATTTCCATTTCAGCGGCCGCGCCGCCCATGCCTCCGCCTCCCCCCATCTGGGCCGCTCGGCGCTGGATGCGGTCGAACTGATGAACGTCGGCGTTAACTATCTGCGCGAGCATATGCCGTCAACGGCCCGTATCCATTACGCGGTCACCGATACCGGCGGCCATTCGCCGAACGTGGTCCAGGCAAAAGCAACGGTGCGCTATTTGATCCGCTCGCGCACGCTGCCGGACCTGCTGGCGCTGGTGGAGCGCGTGAAGAACGTGGCGCGCGGCGCCGCCCTGATGACGGAAACCACGTTAAGCCACGAAGTGCTTAGCGGTGACGCCAACCTGGTGGGCAACACCCCGCTCGAACAGCTCATGCATCGGCATATCGAGCGGCTGGGTCCGCCGCCGTTCGACGAGGCGGATCGTCGCATCGCCGCCGAGTTTCAGCAAACCTTCAGTGCGGACGATATCGCCGCTTCCTTTGGCCGATTTGGCCTGCCGGTGCGTAACGATGTCCCCCTATGCGATGTGGTGTTTGCGCCGGAAAGCGGCGACGGCACCCTGGTCGGCTCCACCGATGTCGGTACCGTAAGCTGGGTGGTGCCGACGGTCCAGCTGCGCGGCGCCACTTATGCCATCGGTACGCCGGGACACTCCTGGCAGTTGGTTGCGCAAGGGAAATTGCCCGCCGCCCATAAAGGGATGACCCATGCCGCTAAGGCGATGGCCGCCACCGCGCTGGATCTCTTACAGGACCCGGCGCTTATCGCCCGCGCGCAAGAAGACTTCGCCCGGCGCCTGGCCGATCGTCCGTTTATCAATCCCATCCCTGACGATGTGGATCCGCCGTTACCGGAGAACGCCCATGTCTAAGCTCACCGCTTCGCCGGATCGGCCGCGCCTGATGGCGCATCTGGCCGAATTCGCCAAACGCGTCAAGTTGTCCGGCACGGCGCCCGAGCTGGAGAGCTTCCACTATTTACAGCAACAGATGCAATCCTACGGCTATCGCACCGAACTGTTGTCGCACGATGCCTGGATTAGTCTGCCAGGCGAGGCGCGGGTGACGGTGGACGGTGAGCCCATTCCCTGCATTACCCACTCCATGTCGCTCTCCACGGTTGAGGCGGGGATCACCGCCCCGCTTACCTATATCGGCGCCGGGCATGAGGCGGATTTCGCCGCGGCCGACGTTGCCGGCAAAATCGTGCTGATAGACGGCATCACCACCGAGGAGGAGGCGGCGCTGGCCAAGCGCTATGGCGCCGTGGGCCAGTTGCATATCAGCCCGACGGAGCATCTTTACGAGATGTGCGTCTCGCCGGTCTGGGGTAGCCCCTCGCAGCACACCCGCCAGCAATTGCCCACTACGGTTATTTGTACCATCAGCCGCGACGACGGCGCGCCGCTGCGCAACCGCTGCCGCAACGGCGAATCACCGCAGGTCACCCTGTACGCTCAGGTCGACACCCGCTGGCGCAAAACCCCGATTTTAGTGGCCGAGCTCTCCCCCGGCGGCGATGAGACGCCCTTTGTCCTGTTCGCCGGCCATCACGATACTTGGCATTACGGCGTCATGGATAACGGTAGCGCCAATGCCACGATGTTGGAAGCGGCGCGGTTGCTGGCCGAAGCGCGCGAAGGCTGGCAGCGCGGCCTGCGTCTGTGTTTCTGGTCCGGCCATTCCCACGGCCGCTACTCCGGCTCCGCCTGGTATGCGGATGAATACTGGGATGAACTTGATAGGCGCTGCGTCGCCCACGTTAACGTGGATTCCACCGGCGGTGAAAACGCCAGCGTCCTGACGAATTCGTCGGTGATTGACGAACTCAAAGGCGTCGCCGCCGAAGCGGTGGCGGCCGTCAGCGGCCAGCAGCACCTCGGCCGCCGGCACGGCCGGGCCGCCGATCAGTCTTTTTGGGGCGTGGGCATCCCGTCAATGTTCGGCAGCCTAAGCCATCAACCGCCGGGCCCGGTCAAAATGCTGACCGCCCTCGGCTGGTGGTGGCATACGCCGCACGATACCCTTGAGCATATCGATCCCGCCAATCTGGAACGCGACACCGCCATCGTACTGCGGGTGCTGTGGCGCTTGCTCAGTTCGCCCGTGGTGCCGCTGGATTATACCGCCTTCTGCGTCTCGCTGGACGCCGAGCTGGTCAACCTGCAAGCTGCGCTGGGGGATCGTCTGGATCTCGGCCTATTGCGCCAGCGGGTCCAGGATCTGCGGCAAGCGGCGGCGGCGGTTAATCAACTGGCATTAAGCGCCCGCGGCGAGCAGGCCCAGCGTTTGAACCATGCGCTGATGCGCGCTTCTCGTCTGCTGGTTCCGCTCAATTACACCGCCGGTAATCGTTTTTGCCACGATAGCGCTTTGCCGCATCCGGCCTGGCCGTCGCTAGGCGGCTTGCGGGAACTGGCCGCGCTGCCGGCCGACAGCGAAGAACAGCCGTTTTACGCCGCTCCCGCGCGCCAGAGCCGCAATCTGGCCGCGCATGCGCTGCGCGAAGCCCACGCCGCGCTGGCAGCGGCTATTGCGCACCCCTCCTGATTCAGGGCGGGTGCATTGCCGTGGCCGGCGCGCCGGCCGTTATCCTCTGTAACCGGAACTCGTCTATGAAACAGCCTAGCGTTATCGCCGCCGCGTTGGCAGTCGCCCTCGCCTTCACGACATTCGCCGCCGATGCCCAGGACGGGCAACGGGTGCGCGTCGCGATCGAAGGTGCGTTTCCTCCCTGGAACGCCCTCGACTCCCACGGTCAGTTGCAAGGATTTGACGTGGATCTTATCCACGATCTGTGCAGGCGGGCCAAAGTGGAATGTCAATTGGAAAGTGGCGCCTGGGCCACGCTGGTACCGGGCCTTAACGTGGGTAAATATGATTTGGTGATGACGCTGGGCATCAATGAAAAACGTAAAAAAGTGGTGGATTTCACCGTGCCTTACGCCAGCGGCGTCGCCAGTTTTCTGGTGCTGAAAAACGGGCCGTTGGCGTCGATGCCGATGCGTGGCGAACGGCTAAACCTTAACGATAAAACCCGCGCGGATCCGGTGATGGCGACGCTTGGCGCTATGCTGAAAGGCAAAACGGTCGGGGTAGTGCAATCCACCAGCCACGAGCAACTGATGAAAACTTACTTCGGCGATGACGTCACGGTACGCACCTATCGCAGTTCGGCGGAGCGGGATCTGGATCTCAAGGCAGGCCGTATCGACGCCGGTTTTGATAGCGGAGTGTATGCCCGGTCGGTGATGGCGAAACCCGGCAACGACACGCTTATTAATGCCGGACCGGATCTCAAAGGCGCGATGCTCGCCACCGATGTCGCAATGGGCATGCGCAAAGGGGATACCCGTCTGAAAGCCACCTTTGACGCGGCTATCACCGCCGCCGCGCACGATGGCGTGATCCGCCAGCTGTCGCAGAAATGGAGCAAAATGGACCTGACGCCGGATCTGCCTTGATAGGGTGCCCGCGCGGCTCCGTTATCGTCGGAGTTCGCAACACATGGGCCAAACCCGGCTCCGGCGCTCGCGCAGGCCGGCCTGGAGCGCGGAGGTGAGAAGCAGCCACATCAGGCAGCCATTTCCAAGCGCGGCGTTTTAGCGCCGCGCCAGTACGCCTCCGGCGGCAAAATAGGCTTTGATACCCGCCAAAATCGCTTCCGCCATCTGTTGCTGATACCGGGCGGTACGCAGCCGCCGTTCTTCTTGAATATTGCTGATGAATGCCGTCTCCACCAGAATCGAGGGAATATCCGGCGCTTTCAAAACCGCAAAACCCGCCTGATCGACGCTCTTTTTATGCAATTGGGTGATCTTGCCCACATGATTTAACACATGTTTACCGAATTTTAGGCTGTCGTTGATGGTAGCGGTCTGCATCAAATCGAAAATCGTATGATCCAAATAGCGATCGCCGCTTTTGCTCACGCCGCCTATCTCATCGGCGGCGTTTTGCGTTTGGGCCAGATAGCGGGCCGCGGCGCTGGTGGCCCCTTTAGTGGATAACGCGAATACCGAGGCGCCGTGGGCGGTGCGGCGGGTAAATGCATCGGCGTGTATTGAAACGAACAAATCCGCCCGCTGCTTACGCGCCTTGGCTACCCGCACCTTCAGCGGGATAAACACATCCTCATTACGGGTCATGTAGACCTGCATATTCGGCTCGCGTTTAATCAGCGCGCTCAGGCGGCGGGCTATCTGTAGAACAATATCCTTTTCACGGGTTTTATATTTGCCGATAGCGCCGGGATCTTCGCCGCCGTGGCCCGGATCGAGCATCACCACCACCGGTCGATCGCGCCCGGCCTTCCCGGCCTGCGGCGCCTGGGATTCCGGCGGCAGGGTGCGCGCCAGATCGCCCTTGTTATAATCTTCCAGCAGCGCCAGTAGCGGGTCGTCCTGCACCGCGGAACGGCTGCCCTGGTGCGGGTAAAGATCCAGCACCAGCCGGTGGCGGAAGCCGTGGGCCGGCGCCAGCGTCAGAAAACGCGGCGCCACTTTCTGTTTCAGCTCCAGCACCAGCCGCACGGTTTGGCCATCGAACTGGCCGACCCGCACCTGGCTAATATAGGGGTCTTCCGGCCGCACCTTGCCGCTGAGCTGGCTGAGCATCGAATTGAGCCGCAGCCCTTCGATATCCAGCACCAGCCTCTCCGGGCCGCTCAAGGTGAAGGTGCGGTATTTCAAGGTGACGTTCGATTCCAGCGTCACGCGGGTATAGCTAGAGGCGGGCCAAATGCGCACCGCCACAATGGTTGGGGTGGCGGCGAAGCCAACCCGGCTGACGCTTAGCAACCAGGTGGCGGCCACGCCCTGCAACAAATGTCGGCGCGCGCGGTTGTGTTCTGAATCAGGCATAACGCCCCGGTAATAACATGTGCATTATCTGAAAAACCAATCGTTTATCGTTAACGGCGGAAACTTTAACCAAACCGCCGGCCGCTGTCATCCCGAAAAGGCCAGACATGGGCGGTGCGGAGCGGACTTTGCGCATCTTTACAAAGTGGGCTACTGTAAATCGGGACTTGCCAAGCGGGGGTTAAAAGAATAAAAATACACAAAATCAGAATAATCATTCACAGAGGGTAGGCCGTGAAGGAACGCAGTACAGAATTGGTTCAGGGTTTTCGCCATACGGTTCCTTATATCAATGCACACCGTGGCAAAACCTTTGTCGTTATGCTGGGCGGCGAAGCCATCGAGCATGAAAATTTCGCCAGTATTGTTAATGACATCGGCCTGTTGCACAGCCTGGGTATCCGCCTGGTGCTGGTGTACGGCGCCCGGCCGCAAATCGACGCCAATCTGGCGGTACATCATCTTGAGCCGATTTACCACAAACATACCCGCGTCACCGACGCCCCCACCCTCGAACGGGTGAAGCAGGCCGCCGGCCAGCTACAGCTGGATATCACCGCCCGACTGTCGATGAGCTTGAATAATACGCCGCTGCAGGGCGCGCACATCAATGTGGTGAGCGGCAATTTTATTATTGCCCAGCCCTTGGGCGTGGATGATGGCGTGGACTATTGCCACAGCGGCCGCATCCGCCGTATCGATGATGAGGCGATTCACCGCCAGTTGGACGGCGGTGCCATCGTCCTTCTCGGCCCGGTGGCGGTTTCGGTCACCGGCGAAAGTTTTAATCTCACCTCCGAAGAGGTGGCGACGCAGCTGGCTATCAAGCTGAAAGCAGAAAAGATTATCGGCTTTTGCTCGTCGCAGGGCGTGATTGGCGAAGACGACGATATTATTTCCGAACTGTTCCCCAACGACGCCCAGCGGCGCATCGAACAGTTGGAAGCGCGCGGCGATTACCATTCCGGCACCGTGCGCTTTCTGCGGGGTGCGGTAAAAGCCTGCCGCAGTGGCGTGCGGCGCTGCCATCTTATTAGTTATCAAGAAGATGGCGCGCTGGTGCAAGAGCTTTTTTCCCGCGACGGCATCGGCACGCAGATTGTGATGGAAAGCGCCGAGCAGGTGCGGCGGGCCACCATCAACGATATCGGCGGCATTCTGGCGCTCATTCGTCCGCTGGAGCAGCAGGGGATTTTGGTGCGCCGCTCTCGCGAGCAGTTGGAGATGGAAATCGACAAATTTACCATAATCGAACGGGACAACATGACCATCGCCTGCGCGGCGCTTTATCCCTTTCCCGATGAGCAGATAGGGGAAATGGCCTGCGTGGCGGTGCATCCCGATTATCGCAGTTCGTCACGCGGCGAGATGCTGTTGACGCGCATCGCGCAACAGGCGCGTCGAATGGGGCTGAAGAAACTGTTTGTACTCACTACCCGCAGCATTCACTGGTTTCAAGAGCGCGGCTTCACCCCGGCGGAAGTGGATATACTGCCGAACCAAAAAAAAGCGCTGTATAACTACCAGCGCCGATCTAAAATTCTGGTGGCCGACCTTGAGACGCGGGACGGCCGTTAAACGATAAAGCGATCGAAACGGCGAAGTGACAGGACGGCCACGGTGCGGTGAGGCAATCCTAACGGCCAGCACGCGGGACGGCCGTTGAGCCTGATACCGTGGGACCGGCGGGCCAGGCGAAAAACATCGCCGCGCGCGTCAGCGGTCATCGGCTGGCTGCGGCGGTACCGCCTGGCCCGCAGCCAGCCGCTCGATTAGGCCGCTGCGCCGCTGGGTTTTGGTTGCCATGGCGTGTTGCAATACCTCGTCGGTCGCGTACAGGGACAACCGCGCACGCGCGCGCGTGACCGCGGTATACAGCAATTCTCGCGTTAACACCGGCAAGATCTGATTGGGTAACGCCAGCGCGGTATGGTGGAATTCCGACCCCTGGGATTTATGCACGGTCATCGCGAATGCCGTCTCATGCTCCGGCAGTCGGCTTAGCGGCACCGCTTTGACACCGCCGTCCGGCAGGGAGAAATGCACGCGCAACGTCTGTTCGCCATCCCAGAGCAAGATCCCAATATCGCCGTTATACAGCCCCAGCGACGGCGCATTGCGTACGATCATCACCGGCCGCCCCGCGTAGCTGCGCCCGGCATTGCCGAGGGCAAGCAGCCCCGCCCGGCTCAAGGCCAGCTCAATACGGTCGTTCAGACCGGCGACGCCAAAAGGCCCTTCCCGCAGCGCGCACAGCAGGCGGAAACGGTTAAAGGCGTCCAGAATCGCGGCCGGCGCCTCATGATTGCGCACCCGCGCCAAATAGTCCCGATAGCCCTCGACGCAGTCGTCCAGCATACGCTGATAATCCGCCGTCTCACGCAGCGGCGTGTAGACGACATCCGCCGCGGTGCCGGCGTTAAGCAGCGCCAGCGCATCCTTGGCGTCGCCGGCGTTGATAGCATTTGCCAGCCGGCCAATGCCGGACCCTTCATCGAAGCGGTAGCTTTTACGCAGCAGACATAAACTATCGGCAACGCCATAACCGCCGCCGCCCGTACCCGCCGGCAGCGTAAAGCCCGTTAGCCGCATCAGCTCCGCGCGGCGCGCGGGGCTGTAACCGGCCTCGGCGAACTGGCAGATATCGCCCAGCACCGCTCCCGCCTCCACCGAGGATAGCTGACATCGATCCCCCAGGAAGATCACCCGCGCTTGCGGCGGCAGCGCCGCAATCACATTGGCCATCATCGGCAAATCAACCATTGATGCTTCATCAATGATGAGAATATCCACATGCAGCGGGTTTCCACGGTGATAGCGCATCCGCTGGCTATTGGGCTGCGCCCCGAGCAAGCGGTGCAGCGTTATCGCCTCGCGCGGCAATCGCTGTTTCTGCTCTTCATCCAGCTCCAGACGCTGTAGGGCCAGGCCGAGGGATTCGCTCAGGCGCGCTGCCGCTTTTCCGGTGGGGGCCGCCATTAACATGCGCGCACGGCCGCCGTCGCTCAACTGCAACAGGGCCGCCAGGAGCTTCGCCACCGTGGAGGTCTTGCCGGTGCCCGGCCCGCCCGATATTAGCGCCACCGGGTGCGTTATCGCGACCGCCGCGGCGATTTTTTGCCAGTCGATTCCCGCGCCGTCGCCGGGAAAGTAGCGCGCCAGCACCGCAGCGAGGGCGGTTTCGTCGCCGGCTACCGGCGGTCGCGGCCGGTTGAAGAACTGTGCCACCGCGCATTCATGCCGCCACATGCGCTGTAAATACAGGCGCTGGTTATCCAGCACCAGCGGTGTTGGACGTGAACCGTCGCTCACCGCGTTGGACGCCAGCAGGTGCTGCTGCCAGTCGTCAAGAGAGGGGCTACCGGCCCGCAGCCAGGCCTGCTGCGCCAGCGTCGGCATCCGGCCGTCAAACAGCTTCGCCGGCGTTAATAGCGCCAGCGGCAGGCAAACATGGCCGGCGCCGGCATCGGCGCTGAGGCAGGCGCTGGCCAACATCAGCGCGGGCTCGGCGGGCGTGGCCAGCATACGGGCGAATTGGACGTCCAGCGGCCGGAACAAACGCAACCGTTGCGCTTCGGCAAGAATCTCTTCCATCTATAAAGTCTCCTGCGTTAGCCGCTTTGCACCGCCGCCGACCGCGCGTCGGCGCTGAGCAACCGTAGCGCCTCGGCAACAATGTTTTCCATCGACAAGCTTCCTTCGTCAGCCGCTTTGCGCCGCCGCCGACCACGCTTCGGCGCTGAGCAACCGTAGCGCCTCGGCAACAATGTTTTCCATCGACAAGCTTCTTTCGTTAGCCGCTTTGCGCCGCCGCCGACCGCGCGTCGGCGCTGAGCAACCGTAGCGCCTCGGCAACAATGTTTTCCATCGACAAGCTTCCTTCGTCAGCCGCTTTGCGCCGCCGGCCGCGTTTCGCCGGTAAATAAGCGGTCTAGTCCGTCGATTAAGGCCATGTCCGGCCGGCAATGGAACACGCCATTACCCGGTTGCGCTGCGTCGATGCCGCGCAGAAACAGATAATATACCCCGCCGAAATCGCGCTGGTAATCATAATCCACCAGGCGGTGGCGCAAAAAGCGATGCAGCGCCAGCGTATAAAGCTGGTACTGCAACTCATAACGATGGGCGATCATCGCCTGCTCCATCGCCGGCAAGGTGTAGGCGGCACTCTCCTCCCCCAACCAGTTGGATTTATAGTCCAGCAGGTAATAACGGCCTTGCCAGCGGAAAACCAGGTCGATAAATCCTTTCAGCATCCCTTTGACCTGCGGAAAATCCAGCGGTGGGCAGCGTGCCGAAAGCGGATCGTAGCGCTTGCAGAGCAGATCCAGATCGCGCGCCTGCACCACCGCATCGATAGGCAGATAAAACGGCAATTCAGCAAGGCGGCTGTCGGGCGCCAGATGCGCGAGAGAAAGCGACCCGCCATCCAGCGGCATGGCGATAATGCTCTCCATCCAGTGCGTTAGCACCGGCAGCCAAACGGCGTCGATGCCCTGCTGCGCCAACTGCTCGCTCAGGCACTGCGGGTCCAACGGCCGGTTGAAATCCAACGTTTCAAATAGACCGTGCAAAAACGTCCCCGGCGACGCGCCGCGCGGAAAGGTATGCGGCGTCAACTGTAGCCTTTCCTGCTGCCCGCCCTCCCCCGCGGCATCTACGTCCAACCGCGGTTGCAGCTCCATCACCGCCGAGCTGCCGTGCCGTTGCAGACCGGAATAGCTCGTGACCCGCCAGGGATCGCGCGGCGGCGCGGGCCAGTTGCGGGCGCTTAGCGCGGGAGCGGGCTCGGGGGCGGGTCTCAGCGGTTGCGCCGGTTCGGCCTGCGCCTCGCACAGGGCAATATCGCCGTCGGCGCGCGCCACCAGCGCTACCAGCCGATCGTGCAGCTCATCCGCATCGCCATCCTGCCCCTGCTGAATCAGGTAACCGGGTGCGCTCAAATGCAGATCGCTGGCGCCGGTTTTTTTGCGGCTGCCGCGATACAACGGTGCGATGCCCAGACTGCAATGGTAGATAGAACGCGTTAGCGCCACGTAAAACAGACGCAAATCTTCCGCCAGCCGCTCTTCCTCCGCCAGCCGTAAACTCTCTTGCGCCGCGCTGAGATCCAGCCAGGCTCCGTACGCCTGGCGATCGTGAAACAGCGGCCGCTTTTGCACGCGAAAATCGGCCGCGAACGGCAGGAACACCAGCGGGAACTCCAGACCTTTGGATTTATGCACCGTAATGATTTGCACCAGATGACGATCGCTTTCCAGCCGCAATTGCTGATTCGTCGCCTGTGGATTAGGGGATTCCACTTGCAGCGCCAGCCAGCGGACCAGCGCAAATTCGTTCTCCAGTTGCGTCGAGGCTTCCTGTAGCAGTTCTCCCAAATGCAGTACGTCAGTCAGCCGGCGTTCGCCCCCCTGACTTGCCAACAGGTTTTCCGCGATGCGATGGTTTATCATCATTTGACGCAGCATCGGGAGTACGCCGGTTTTTTGCCAGCGCTGGCGATAGTCGGCAAACTCTTCAACCCGCTGCTCCCAGCGGCGTTCATCGTTATTCAGCGCATCAATAGTCGCGGCATCAAAACCCAGCAGCCCGGTGGCCAGCGCGCGGCGCAGCGCGGTATCCTTCTCCGGCGTCAACACCGCCTGGAGGATCCATTGCAGTTCGCGCGCCTCGGGCGTCTCGAAAACGCTGTCCCGGTTGGAGAGATACACCGCCGGGATCATCAGCGCCGCCAGCGCGTCGCGTATCAGCGCCGCTTCGTTGCGGTTGCGCACCAGTACCGTAATATCCGACGCCTGCAGCGGCTGACGGCCCCGACGCCCTTCAAGCCAGGCTTCGCCTTGGCGCGCGGCGTAAAGCCAGTCGCGAATGGTGGCGGCACACTGGCGCGCCATGCATTGTTGGTACTCGCTTATGCCTACACCGGCGCCCGGCTGTAGCCAGACGCGCAGCGCCGGCTGAGGCTGATGCCGCACCACCAGCCGCAGGTCGGCATTGCCCGCGGCAGACGCCACCGGCAAAAAGGGAATATCATTGAAAATAAACGGCGCCGGCAAGCTTTGGAACAGTTGATTGACCGCATTGATCATCCCCGGCGCGGAACGCCAGTTGTTATCAAGGGTATAGTGAGCATCCACTTCACTGCGGGCGCGCATATAGGTGAAAATATCCGCGCCGCGAAATGCATAGATAGCCTGTTTCGGGTCGCCTATCAACAGCAGGCCGCAGCAGGGCCGATCGCCGTAAATTTGGCGGAAAATACGGTACTGCTGCGGGTCGGTATCCTGAAACTCATCGATCATCGCCACCGGATAGCGCGTGCGCACCGACGCGGCCAGGGCTTCACCGCCACCGCCGGCCAGCGCCCGGTCCAGGCGACTCAGCAAATCGTCGAACCCCATCTCCGCGCGCCGCCTTTTTTCCTGCTCCAGCGCCTGACGCATTTCCGCCAGCGCCATGACGAAAATCAGCTCGCGCAGCGACAGCCTCTGCTGATAAAAGGCCTCCACTGCGGCAAACAGTTCATGTCGAGGCGGCTCCCCGGCGGTCGTTTTTTCCGCCAGCACCGAGCTTTTAAACCGCGCCAGCTCATCCGGCACCTGATAATCCACGGTGGGCTCACGCGCCCAGCGGTCGACTTTCGCAAGCCAGGTCGGCAGATTTTTGCTGCTATACACCCGACGGTCGAGTTTATGCTCGTCGAGCATCGTCCTAAGCGTCGCTGACGCCGCGCGCCAGTGTGCCTTGAGCGCTTCAATGCCGGCAATGATGCGCCCATGACGCGCCAGGATAGACTCGTTGAGATCGGGCGGATCACGCACCACCGGCGGCTCGCCCTGAAGATAAGGCAGCAGTTCCGCCAGCAGATTTTCCGGCCCCTCCCAGTGCTGCTGCACCATGCGCGCAACGTCCAGCGGCAACGGATAGCAGTGGCGGCGCCAGAAATCAGCGCTCACCTGCTGGCGCAATAACGATTCATCCTCCAGCAAGGTTTGCTGAAATAACATGCCGGATTCGACAGCATTGTGATTCAGCATGCGCTGGCAGAAGCCATGGATGGTATAAATTGCCGCCTCGTCCATCTGCCGCTCCGCCGCCAGCAGATGCAATGCGGCCAGCCGCAGACAGCCGAGCTGCGCCAGCAGCGCCGCCAGTAGCGGATCCTCACTCTTACCCCGCACGCAGGCCAGCCGCAGCCGATGAATATTGTCGCGGATACGGCCGCGCAGCTCCTCGGTGGCGGCCTCGGTAAAGGTCACCACCAATATTTCTTCCACGCTCAAGGGCCGCGGGTACGCCGCCTCGCCGCCCAGCCCAAGCAGCAGCCGCAGGTAAAGCGCCGCCAGGGTATAGGTTTTTCCCGTTCCCGCCGACGCTTCGATGAGACGGGCGCCCTGTAGCGGTAACGTGAGAGGGTTAAGGCTCTCGGCGGTCATCAGCGCCATCGGCTTCCTTTGGTTGCACCGGCAGCGCCTGTTGCAGCGCTGACGCATCGGAAAACAGATCCCAGCCGGTGGGGTGAGCGTAATCGGCGGTATCGTTACCCGCGCCGACGCCGGAAATTTGCGACAGCAGGGCCAGCCCCTGCTGCTTGATAACCGCCCGCTGGAAATAATCGCTCAGCTGCGGCTGGGTCAGCGTCCGCAAACGGGCAATCAGACGAGCGCGCGTATCAAAGCGCATATTATCGCGATCCAGATCGCCGGTATAGAGATCCACCTCTTCGCCCAGCGTCTGGGGCTTCTGCTGTAGCTGGGCTATTACGCCTTGCTTGTATTGCTCGAAATCCGTCGGGTCCAGCGTGTTCAGCCGCTGGCCGGCCTGAGTGAAAAACGCCAGATAGCGCTGGTAAAGATAGGCCGGCTGATAGCGGCCGCTTTGCAGTACAAACCCGACGCCTGCCCGATCGCCGACGAAAATAGGCAGCATAAACACGGCATAGCCCAGCTGCTCCTGGGTACGCAATTGCTTGTAAAACCAGGATTCGACAATCTGCGACAGCAGATAACTGCACGCCATTCCTTCGATACGGTCATAACCGAGGGGAACATAGACCGCCGCCAGGGCGGAATCGGTGCTATCGAGCCGCTTCTGGATAAGCGCCCGCAGCGGAGCATTAACGGTGGCCTTATCGGCCCGCCGCCAGTCGGTGCCGGTCAGCCCCAGGCGTTCCTTCAGCCCACGCGCCAGCGTTTCCGCCCGCTCGGGGGTCAGATTCCCCACCACCAGCACGTCCAGCGCGGTGGGTTTGATAAGCGTTGCGCGATAATCCATCACCTCTTGTAGCGTAATGCCGTCGATAAGCGCCCGTCGCGCGTCGCGCTCGACATAGGGAATGTCGGAGAGGACCTTGGCCGGAATGATCGCTTGGGAGTAGGCTTTGCTCTTATCCGTACCGTCCAACTGCTGGCGATACCAGGTCTTGGCCTGCTGTAGCTGCTGCGCCGTCGGGGCTATCGCCAGATAGCGGTCCAGCAGCGCATTCACCAGCGGCACCAAGCGCTGGGTGTAGCCGCTGGCCTTGATGGTCAGACCGTTGTTGACGTAAGAGGAAAAGCTGATGCCGCCCACATAGGCCTGATTGCTCAGCTCCGCCAGTTCAAGATTGGAAAGATAGTCGTTTAACGAATACAGCACCTGATTACGTGCACTGCCCATGGCCGCGGCATTGCGAAAATTCAACGTAATATCCGCACGCGGCTCGTCGGCAAACGCGCGGCTCGGCATATAGTGCAACCGTAGCCCCGGCTCGTCGATGAGGGTTTCAGGGTGTTCGGGATGATTCGCGCTGCGGATCAGGCTGAAATCGTTGGCGATATAAGGATTAAGCGCCGGCAGCGAAAGCGTGATGGCCCGCTCCAGGTGTCGCCAGCGGGCGATTTGTACCGGCGTCATTTTACTCACTTGATAAGGGGCATCGACAAAGTAGGCGGTCTTGTCGTGCGGCGCGTCCGGGCTGATGAACCAGACGCGGGCATGCTGCGGCTTCATGGCGTCGAGGCGCGCGCCGATGGCGGCCGGATCGTAGCGGTCGGCCAGATAGGAGGCATCCAGCACATGTTGCACCGGCACCCGCAGCATGGAATCCACCAGCCATTCGATATAGTCCATATTGCGGGTCATCACCGGGAAACGGAAATCCTGGTCCAGCACATGGGCTATCTCGTCAAAATAGTGGCGCTGAATCCCCTGATGCCGCAGCAATGAAAGATAGGCAAAAATGGCCGCCACCACCCGGTCGCGCTGCGCATACCCTTTGTCGGAAAGGGAGGCGGCGATGGCGAAAACCCCGCCGTTGCGATTAACCATGGGATCGGCGCCGGCGTCGATAGCGTCCGCCAGCCCCTCTTTTTGCAGCCAGTCCGCCAGGGTTCCCGGGCTGCGGTTGCCGATGAGATAGCTGATGTAAGTATCGGTTTTGCTGCGAAACGCGGCGCTGTTGTTGGCAATGGGAAACTCGATGCGCAACATCTTTCGCGGCTGGACCGGCTGGTAATGGATAACAATACCGGTTTGCGCGGCGGTCACCGCCGGTACGGTGATGGGCGGCACCGACGCCCGGTGGTTGGCGATGTGCCCAAAGGTAGCGGCCGCCAGCTTCGCCATGTCGGGCAGCGGTTGATTGCTGTAAATGACCGCTACCATCAAGTTGGCCGAATAATAACGTTTGTAGAAATGCTGGAGCGCATCGTGCAATTTGCTGTCTGGCTTATCGCTCAAGGTGTCAAGATTGCCGCCTGAGAAGCGCGAACCCGGGTGAGCCGGATTCATGGTTTCAGACCGGATCTGCGCCATGCGCAGGCCGTCGCTGGCGCGCGCCATTCTGAGCTCGGCATCCACCGCATGGCGCTCCTTATCGGCGTAAACCGGATCCAGCCGCGGTGCGGCGATAGCGTCCGCCAGCCGGTCGATGGCCGGCTGCAGCGCATCGTTTTCCACCTCCAAATAAAAGGCCGTTCTGTAGGACGCGGTGCTGGCATTATGATCGCCGCCGTGCTTTTTCAGGAATTCCGAAAGATTTTCCGGCTCTGGATAATGGCGCGACCCCATCAGGATCATATGCTCCAGATAGTGGGCCAGGCCAAGCTGATTGTGCGGATTCTCCAGTGACCCTACCGGCACGGCCACCGCCGCAAGCGACTTGACCGCTTCTTTATCGCTCACCAACAGCACCGTCATGCCGTTATCCAGCCGGATGGCCTGATAGTGGCGGGGATCTTGACTGCTCTTGTGGATGGCTTCTGGCACCGGTTGCCATCCGCTTTGCGCCCATCCTGGCGCCGCCGTGCTCAAAAAAAACAGTGCGAAACCCAATAACCCGTTAACCAGTTTCAACATTCCACTCTCCGATAGCTGCCTTCCGGGCCGTTCCTGACCACAGTCTTTTTTTAAGTGACACATACGTGCAAGATAACCACATCACTGCGCTTGCCGCCGTCGCCGAGGCGGCGCACCGGACGCTTGCCTCAGGCTTTCTTTTCGCGTTTCGCCGGCTCGCTCTGCGCCAGATTGAACATAAAGGGTGGCAGCAAATACCGTTCAGCGGCCGATATAATCGCCTCAATATGTTGTTCCTCCAGCTGACGCATCAACCGCTGCAGATACGGATCCTCGCCTTCGCCGGGAACATGGCCATTCCCCTGCCAAGCCTGGATAAGTTTATCACGGGCCTGCCGCTGCCGGCTCTCGTCGCGGTCGATGCTCTGCGTTACCGGGTCGTAACACTGGCTTAGCCATGCGCCACCCGCGCGGGGTAACAGCAGCAGCGGCGACGCCATACCCTGACAGTAGCCGGAAACCAGCGAAAGTAAAAACGCTTTCGCCCGGCAGGCGGGCAGCGGCGCGAAATGCCACTCGCCGCGCGTACCGAACATCCGGCTCTCGCCTTCGCCGCCCATGGCGCAGTAGGCCAGGTGCTCTACCCACAGCAGCAGCCCGTCCCGGGCCGACAGCGTGCCGGGACGCCAGCGCAGCAAGCCATTCGCCTGGACCCGCGGCAGCCAGCCGGAGAGCGTCACCGCGTCCAGCGTCAAAAAGACCTCAACACTGTGCGTTTCCGGCAATCGCCACGTCCGCACCTGCTCAGAGAGCGCGGTCATCTCCTGGCACTGCTTGGCCCAATACAGCTCGCCGAACGCGCCATAAGGCAACAGGCCGGCGGCGCGCACCTGGCGGAACAGCCGATCGGTGCTGTCCCCGTCGATAAGGGCATTCACCAGCCGGTCATTGAGCTGATAGCGGGTCAGACCGTCGATGACAAAGGGTTCATCAGCCGCCAGCTCAAGGGAGGTTTGGTGAAAGGAGACTGCCAGGCGCTGCACAAACCAGGCGCGCACCGGGTGGCGATAAAAGCGCAGCAGCTCATCCAGCGCCAGCGCTTCGCAGGGCGGCGCCGTCAACGGCGCGACAAAATCCGGCTGCGGCTCGCCCTCGGCGCCGGCGGCCGGCAGCCACTCGTCGGCGAAGCTTTGGGACTCGCTGCCGGGCAGAAAATTCTCCGGCGCGAAAGGCATGCGGCTATGCCACTGCCACAGATGCGCGCGCACCCGGTCAGCGCTACTCTCGGCATCGGCATGCTCGTCGCCGGGTAAATGGAAGCTTTGCGCAATATAATCGCTCAACTCGCTTACCAGCACCGACGGATAACGCGGCGTATTATCCTGAATGGCACGGCCGATAAAACTGATATACAACCGCTGCTGCGCGGATAACAGCGCCTCCAGGAACAGATAGCGGTCATCGTCGCGCCGGCTGCGATCGCCGCGCTGTGGCTGCTGCGCCATCAGGTCGAACCCCGCCGGCGGCAGCGTGCGCGGATAAACGCCGTCGTTCATACCCAGCAGGCAGACCACCCGAAACGGAATTGAGCGCATTGGCATCAGCGTACAAAAGTTGATGGTGCCGGCCAGAAAGCGCTGGCTGACCCGCTCCTGATCCAGCCGCGCGGCCAGCTCGTCTTGCAGCAGCGTCACCGGCACCGGCTGGTCATATCCCACCTGCAAACCGCATTGCAGCACCTGCTGCCATTGATTTTCCAGCAGCGCCAGCGCCGCTTCCGCCTCGGCGTCGGGGGCAAAGAAATCCTCGATCATTTCGCGGGCGCAGCCAAGCCAGGCGTCAAGGGCGCGGGGCTGGGCAAGTCGGTCGCGCCAATGGCGCAGCCGCATCAACAGCTCAGCCAGTTGGCCGACCAGACCGGCTATCAAGCCGCTGGATTCGTCGTAGGGCAAAATGCCCTGCCAATCGCCGCTCTCGCTGTCCATCGCATAGCCCAGCAGCATGCGGGTCAAACCAAATTGCCAAGTATGCTGGCCGGTGGCGGGCAGCATCAGTTCGCGCAGCGTATCATCGTCCAGCCCCCAGCGAATGCCGGACTCCGCCACCCATAGGCGCAGCAGTTGAAGCCCCTGCTCATCAATGGCGAAGCGGGCCGCCAGCGCCGGCACTTCCAGCAACGCCAGCACCTGCTCGGCGGCAAAGCGGCTGCGCGGTAATTCCAGCAGGCTGAGAAACGCCGGCAAAACAGGATGGAGATGCCGCGCGCGCCTGTCGGAAATGGCAAACGGCAGGTAGCGCTCGCCGCCGGCACTGCCGAACACCGCCTGGATTGCCGGCGTATAACGGTCGATATCGGCCACCATGACAATCACGTCGCGCGGGCGCAGCGTCGGGTCTTCCGCTATCATCGCCAGCAGGCTGTCGTGCAGCACTTCCACTTCCCGCTGCGGACTATGGCAGACATGCAGGCTCAGCGAGCGGTCATCCAGCCGCAGCGGCCGCTTACCGCCGCCCTGGGTGAGCGTTTCACCGTCCATGCCAATCACCGCGTGATCCTCAAGGGCCAGGATATCGCGCTGCACCAGGCTTAGCAGGTTATCACCCGCCGGCTCAACAAATGCATTTACCTCGGCAATGCCGTCCATCTGGGCCAGCAGGTAAAGATTATCGCGCCCCTGTTTGCCCCAGGAGGCCAGCAGCGGGTTGCCTGTTTGCTGCTCCCCCAGCGCGTCGAATAGCGCGGCGGCCTGTTCGGGGCGCCGAAACAGCGCCTGCTCCGTCTGCTGCTGATAATGTCGGCGACGGCGGTGCAGCAGCCGCGCCAGAAAAGCGCGATCGCGGATATCCCCCCAGTAATAGCGGCAGGGATTGGTGAACAGCAGATGGATGTCGATATGGCGCCCCAACGCCTGAAGCGCCTGCAGGTAAGTGGGGGGCAGCGCTGAGATGCCGCAGATGAACACTCTATCGGGCAAGCCAGGCGGCCGCGTCTGGCTTTGCGTCAAGGTCTGGATAAAACGCTGATAGAGATTGGCGCGGTGCCACAGCGGCTGCCCCGCCCGTTCCGTCTCCGCCATCAGCGCCCGCCACAAGGGGGCCTGCCAGCGCTGGGCCTCGCCTAAATCGTCGATCGTTTCACCCCGCTGCCAGCTTTCCAGCCAGTCGGGACGATATACCAAATATTGGTCGAAGAGATCCGCCACCCGGGCAGCAAACTGGAACACTTTACGCTTATCATCGTCATCGCGCAGATACTCGCTTATCGCCGCAAAATCCGCCTGCTGGCACAGACGCGGCAGCAGCGTCATCAGCCGCCAGGTCATCGCCGATTTGGCAAATGCGCTTTCGTCAGGAATATCGGGCAGGACGCGGGTGAACATCTGCCAGATAAAGCTGGCCGGCAGAGGAAAGTCAATGTTGGCCGCAATGCCGAAGTGTGCCGCCAACTCCATCTGCATCCACTGCGCCATACCGTTGCTTTGCACCAGAATCACTTCCGGCTGGAAGGGATCGCGCAGCGGCCTGCCCGCAATCAGCGCGGCGGTAAGGGTCTTAAGCAGATCCAGCTGGTTGGAATGATAAACGGTAAACATAAACTCCTCGCCATGCGCGCCTTCTGCCCAAGACTTGTTACGATGCCTGCGCCCACTCTAACGCGATTTGCCCGGAACACAAGCAATCACGTACCTGTTATGTCGGCCGGATTCTGGCAAACCCATTCGTTAAGGCTGACGCGCTCGCCGGTCGGCAGGGTAACCATGGCGGTAACGCGCCGGCAGGCCGCGTCGCAGGATATTTCAATCACGCTAATCCGCCAGCCGAGCGGCTGAGATAGCGCGCCTGGGGCCGTTGGCTGCCGCAGCAGCTCCAGGCGCTGATGGCATAAACTCAGCGCCAGCGAGACATCCTGTAACCGCCGCTGGAACACCGCCAGCCGCTGACGATAATCCAGCAACCCCAGCGCGGTGAGGGCGAGCAGCGCCGTCGCCAGCAGCGCCTCCGCCAGACCGGCGCCCCGCTGTGGATCTGGCCTCCTGCGTCGCTGTCGGTCTCGCATCCCATCTCGCCGCCGCGCCAGTATCATGCCTCGCCATCCCTCTCGCATCCCATCTCGCCGCCGCGCCAGTATCATGCCTCGCCATCCCTCTCGCATCCCATCCCGCCGCCGCGCCAGTATCATGCTCCGCCATTCCTCTCGCATCCCATCCCGCCGCCGCGCCAGTATCATGCTCCGCCATCCCTCTCGCATCCCATCCCGACGCCGCGCCAGTATCATGCTCCGCCATCCCTCTCGCGTCCCGACCCGCCGCGCCAACGTCGCGCTTCGTCGTTTGCTTGATATCCCGTCTCCTCGCCGATTCGGCGTCACGCCGCATTGCTTGGGACGGCCGCTGCGCCGTTGCCGCATTGTCGTCATCGTGCCCCTCCGCGCGCCCTTACCTACGCTATTGCGCCATTAGCCACGCCTGCCGCAGCCTTAGCCCGGGTCAAAATCAAGCCAGCCGTCGTGCCGCGCCCGCAGAAAATACCCCCGCACCCGGTCCGGCGATGCGCCTTCCGCGAGGGAAGCCGCCGGCGCCGGCGGGGGCTCCACACCCGCGGGATCCCTCGGTGCCGTCGGGCAAGCTGCTGCAACAGGATCCTCCGCGGCTGGCGCCACGGCCAAATGCAGCGTGACGCGCCGATAATGCCGCAGCGGCGGCGCCAGCATTGTGCCGCCTCCTTCCCCACGCAGCAGCCAGCCATATCCCCGCCCGCTGACCTGTAGGCAAACCCGCAATGGCGCGGTGGGATGCTGTCGGCATTCGCCGTGCCGGGCAGGCCAATGCTGGCTTAGCCCCCAAGCGAGAGACGATTCCGCCTGGTGAAAAGCCTGCAAATAATGACGCTGCGCCCGCGCCAGCTCCAGCGAAACCTGGAGCGCTCGCTGCCAACTCAACATCGCCAGCAGGCAAAAGCCGCTGAGGAGCGCCAGCGCTAGAACACTGCCGCTACCCCGTTCCCGACTCATAAATTACGCCGCGCCACGACCTGCGTCACGGCGTAGCCGATATCCGGCCGGCGACGGGCGGTCGCGGCAAGATGTATGCGCAACGCACCACCCGCGAGAGCGGTGAATTGCAGCCGGGTCACCGTCAGCTCATCGCTGTTGAACACCTTTTCCCAGCCACCCCCCTGGCAATCACTTACATCACGCTGGGTCTCCAGCGCCCCCCGACGCAGGCGATAGCCGAAGGTGGCGGTGACGAGATGCCCGGATGCATCGCTGCGCGCGTAATAGGCATAACCGACCACGAGACAGGAGCCGGCTGGCTCCCTCAGATACCTGCCGATCCACAGCGCTCGCCCCGCCTTGCCCTGCGGCGAAAAGCCGGCGCGACGCAGATCCTTGACCATGTTCAGCGCATAGAGATCAAGCTGGCGCATCAACTGCAACTGCCGTATCGCCCCTTCGGCACCACGATGCAGTGCGGGAAAAAGGTGCAGCGCCACCGTCAACAGCACGCTGTACGCTGCCAGGGCGGCCAGCAATTCCGGCAGGCTAAAGCCGGCGCAGTCCTCGCCAGCCGACGCGGGCGCGGCCTCGGCGTCGGCCACAGCGGGAAGCGTTACAGCAGGAAGTTGCACCACCGCGGCGCCCGTGCCGCCCGCCCACCCGGTTAGCATGACGGGATCCCCGCCCAGCGCCCCCGCTCGCTGCATAGCCGGACCCGGCCGCGGCCGGAAACCACCACCCGCAGACGCCCCGCCCGATTGCTGAGGACGAAGTGCGCCGCGCTGGCGGTGTGGCGCAGCCCGCCCAGACTCAGCTCGCCCGCCGTCGACAACGACAGGCGAACACCCGTATAGGGAGCAGCGCAACGCGCGGGTTCGCGCCTGGCGCCCGGTGAAGCGCGGCCTAAGCCGCATAGCGGATCGCCCCACAGCTGCCAGCGTTCGCCGACGACCGCAGTGATCCGGCAGCGGCGGTTACCCCAAGCGGCATGCCACTGCTGGCGCACGATAAACTCCATCAGTTGGTGTGCGCTGCTCGCCAGTTGCCGGGCGGACTGATGCTGGCGCCAACCATAACTTCCCGCCAGGATCAACAGCGCGGTCAACGCCAGCGTCAGAAGCAGCTCAGGTAAGGTATAGCCGCTATCGCGGTCGGTATTGTTAAGGGAATCATTCATTGCCGCAGTGTGGCGCGGCGCGCGGCGATGGGCCAGCGGCGAGATTGGGTTATGTAGCGTGTGATGCAATCATTGAGCGGCGAGCAGCAAGTGATACAGCGGCGGCGTGAGCGCCATCACGAACAGGTGTAGGCACATCGCCGCCCGTGCATGAACCTTTTATACGCGAACGGACCGCCGCAAGCGCCATCGCGCGTAGACGCGACTGGACCGCCGTGCGCGTCACCGCTTTTGTGCACGAGAAGACCGCTGCAGGCATCATCGCACTTGAGCACGAGAGGATCGCGGCAGGCGCATTCGCAATTATGCACAAAACGGCCCGCCGCCCGCATTTCATGTTTATGCGCAGACGACCACCGCCCTCGCACGGACGAATTATACCGCGACCGGCGCTTTGATTGCCGGATGCGGGTCATAGCCCGTCAGCTCAAAATCCTCGAAGCGGTAATCGAACAAGGTTGCCGGACGGCGCTTAATCAGCAGCTGCGGCAGCGGCCGCGGATCGCGTGTCAGCTGCAGGTCCGCCTGCTGCAAATGGTTACTGTAGAGATGGGTATCGCCGCCGGTCCAGACGAAATCTCCGACCTGCAAATCGCACTGCTGCGCCAGCATATGTACCAGCAGGGCATAGCTGGCGATATTGAACGGCAGGCCGAGGAAAATATCGCACGAACGCTGGTAGAGCTGACACGATAAGGTGCCGTTGGCAACGTAGAACTGAAATAGCGCATGGCAGGGCGCCAGGGCCATTTTGTCCAGCTCGCCGACGTTCCAGGCGGAGACGATAATGCGGCGGGAATCGGGATCTTGCTTGAGCTGGCGCACCACTTCGGCCAATTGATCTATCTGTCGTCCGTCGCCGGTCCCCCAGGCGCGCCACTGGCGGCCGTACACCGGCCCCAAATCGCCGTTTTCATCCGCCCACTCATCCCAGATGGAAACGTTATTCTGCTGCAAATAGGCAATATTGGTATCGCCGTTAAGGAACCACAGCAGCTCATGGATAATCGATCGCAAATGGCAGCGTTTGGTGGTCACCAGCGGGAACCCCTGGCGCAAATCGAAGCGCATTTGATGGCCGAACACCGACAGGGTGCCGGTGCCGGTACGATCCGCTTTTGGCGTACCCTGCGCGCGCACCCTACGCATCAAATCCAAATACTGTTTCATAATACCTCAGGACATAGGTTGCAGGGGACGGCGGCGGTACGCCCAGACCATCATAATCACGCCGGCCAGTATCATCGGCAGCGATAAAATCTGCCCCATGCTGATGACGCCGCTAAACAGGCCCAGTTGAGCATCCGGCTGGCGGAAAAATTCCACCAGAATCCGAAAGGCGCCGTAGCAAATCAGGAACAAACCGGAGACGCTGCCGATAGGCCGCGGCTTACGGATAAACAGATTGAGAATAATAAACAGCACCACGCCTTCCAGCAGCATCTCGTAAATCTGCGACGGATGGCGAGGCAGCACGCCGTAGCGCTCAAACAGCGCTTGCCACTGCGGATTGGCCGGCAGCAGCGCCAAATCTTCCTCTCGGGAACCGGGAAACAGCATTGCCCAGGGCGTATCGGTGGTGACCCGACCCCACAGCTCGCCGTTGATAAAATTCCCCAAACGGCCGGCGCCCAGGCCGAAGGGTACCATCGGCGCGACAAAATCGGCCACCTGGAAAAAATGGCGGCGGGTGCGATGTGCGAACCACAGCATCACGACGATGACGCCTATTAAGCCGCCGTGGAACGACATGCCGCCGTCCCAGACCTTAAATAGGTAAAGGGGATTATCGAGAAACAGCGGCAGATTATAAAACAGCACATAACCGATACGGCCGCCGAGAAATACCCCGAGAAAACCGGCATAGAGAAGATTCTCGACTTCTTCTTTGCGCCAGCCGCTGCCGGGGCGATTCGCGCGCCGTACCGCCAGCCACATGGCAAAGACGAAGCCCACCAGATACATCAGACCGTACCAGTGCAGGGAAACCGGGCCCAGGGAAAAGATCACCGGGTCAAACTGAGGAAAGGCCAGATAATGGGTCGTCATTCATCACCACAACGTCGTCGTTTTTGTTATCCGGCCGCCGGATGCCGCGGCGGCCGCTGTACATGCCGCGCAGGCGCTTTCCCTGCGCGGCGTGAAGTCGCGTATCATAGCATAGCGGCGCGGCGGCGAGAGTCAGGGGATGTAAATAACCGCCGGCAGGTGTAACGATTCCTGCTCAGCGCCCGCCCCGAATCAGGCCGCCCAGGCCGCGCCGCTCCATGAACGCCGCCACCTGATGGCGGACTTCGATGCTGTTTTGCGCGCCAATGACCCGCTCCGCCAATCCCTGCGCCTCGTTCAGCGCCACATTGCGCAGTAAATACTTGATGCGCGCCACGCTACGGCCGTTCATGCTCAGCGTACGATAGCCCATGCCCGCCAGCAACAACGCGCCCATCGGATCGCCGGCCATTTCGCCACACAGGCTACATGCCAGCCCCAGCCGCGCCGACTCGCTAATGATTTTTTGCAGCACCTGCAACATAGCCGGATGCAGACTATCGTACAACGCCGCCACCCGGGTATTATTGCGATCCACCGCCAACAAATACTGCGTCAGGTCGTTGGTGCCGACCGACAGAAAATCCACCCGGTTCACCAGCGCCGGCAGCATAAACACCATGGCCGGCACTTCCACCATAATACCGATGCGCGGCTTGGGCAGCGCATAGCCCAGCACGTCTTCAACTTCGCGTCCGGCGCGGTCGATGAGCCGGCGCGCTTCGTCAATCTCATCGACGCTGGTTATCATCGGCAGCAGAATACTTAAATTGCCGGTAGCGGCGTTGGCGCGCAGCATCGCGCGCACCTGAATAAGAAAAATCTCGGGCTGGTCAAGGGTAATACGAATACCGCGCCAGCCCAGGCAGGGATTTTCCTCGCTTATCGGCATATAGGGCAGCTGTTTATCGGCGCCGACGTCGAGAGTGCGCAGCGTCACCGATTTACCGGGGAACAATTGCAACATCCCTTGATATTGCGCCACCTGCTCCTCCTCCGAGGGAAAGCCGTTTTGCAACATGAAGGGAATTTCCGTGCGGTACAGGCCGATGCCGTCCACCCGATTATCGAGGCGCTGCTCATGTTCCGCGCTCAAACCGGCGTTGAGCATCACCTGGATGCGTTCGCCGCTTTTCAGCGCCGCCGGCTGCTCCACATCATCTTCCGCCAGCCGGGTGAGTTCACGCTCTTCGCTCACCAGCCGTTGATACTCCTGCACCAGCACCGGCTCGGGATCCACCAGCAGTTCACCGCGGTAGCCGTCGACGATCAGCAAGCGCTGATTAAGCAGCAGCGGCTGAATATCGGCGCCCATCACCGTCGGGATCCCCATCGCCCGCACCAGGATCGCGGCGTGGGAATTGGCGGCACCGTCGCGCACCACCACCCCCACCAGCTTATCCTGCGGCACTTCGGCCAGAAGCGCGGCGCTCAACTCGTCGGCCACCAGCACGAAACGTGACGGCCACTGAACAACATTGCGGGCGCTGTCATCAAGATGGAACAGCAGTCGCTGGCCGAGCGCGCGCAAATCGCCGGCGCGCTCGCGCAAATAGCTGTCGCTTAGCAGCGCGAATTGCTCGGCGAAACGTTCAATCACCAGCTTTACCGCCCACTCAGCCACCGCGCCGCCGTCGATTTCCGCAAACAGATCGCGTTTCAGACGCGCATCATTGAGCAAATGACTGTACAGGTCGAACACCGCCGCGCTGTCTTTCTGCGCGCTGGCGGTAAACCGCTTGCTCAGACGGCGGAATTCGGCGACGGATTCGTTCAGCGCCAGCGTCAGCCGTTCGCGCTCGTGGCCGCTGTCCAGCGACGATGCCTGATAAACCTGATCAAGGGAGGGCTGACTGCTATCCACCCAGCCCTGAGCGATGGCCACCCCCGGCGCGGCCGCCAGGGCGCGGATCCGGGTTTGCCGGTATTGGCTGAACAGCGCGTTGAGCTGCGACTGGGATAGTATGCCGGCCATCTGCGTGGCCAGCGTGACCATAAACGATTCTTCGCTCTCGTCGAACTGCCGGTGCTCGCGCTGCTGCACCACCAGTACGCCGAGCAACTGACGGCGATGAATAATCGGCACGCCGAGAAAGGAACGAAAACGCTCCTCTTTCACCGCCGGAATGTATTTAAAACTGGGATGGGTATGGGCGTCCGCCAGGTTAATCGGCTCAGCCAGCCGTCCGACCAGGCCAACAATTCCTTGGTCGAATGCCAGCGTGATCGTGCGCCCGCGCGGTTTATTCAAACCGCGCGTCGCCATCAGGTAATAGCAGCGACGATCGTTATCGGCCAAATAAACCGAACAGACTTCGGTATTCATCGCTTGACAGGTTTCATTCACCAGAATGTCAAGTGAATCCGACAGACGCGGCGCGGCTGCGACCTTTTCAACGATTTCCCGCAAACGCGTGAGCATAATCTGCGTGACTTAGCCTCTTTTCCGTCTGTGTGCCGGCGCGGAACGCTGCGCCGCAGTTTCCTGCAGCGGCATCACGACGCCGGAAAATTCCTTCATTACCCGGCGGTACACGTCCCGTTTAAAGGAAACGACCTGGCGTACCGGGTACCAGAAGCTGACCCAGCGCCAGCCGTCAAATTCAGGGATCCCCCCGCGCTGCATATTGATATCCGCATCCGGACACATGAGCTGTAGCAGAAACCATTTTTGCTTCTGACCAATACACACCGGCTTGGTGTCCCAGCGGACCAGCCGCTTGGGAAGTTTATAACGCAGCCAGTTACGCGTCGAAGCCAGGATACGCACATCTTTGCGGCTCAGACCGACCTCCTCGAACAGCTCGCGGTACATCGCCTGCTCCGCGGTCTCGCCAGCGTTGATGCCGCCCTGGGGGAACTGCCAGGAATGCTGTCCGTATCGCCTGGCCCACAGCACCTGCCCGTCGAGATTACAGATTACAATACCAACATTCGGGCGGTAGCCATCATCATCGATCACCGGACTACCTCGATTACATAAAATGTAAGATGTTCCGATTGTTTCATACTCGCTCTGAACGGTAAACCACTGCTTTTCACTAATCGCCGGTGAATAACCCTCTTCGGGGCGCTTAATGGCGCCGAGTTATAAACAGTTATCGGCGAGCGGGCGCCACTTTATGCACTTTTTCTGTGGATAGGTTTGTGTGCAACGCTGGATTAGATGGGTAAAACTTTTCGCCAAACGCCCGTGCGGGGGATAAAAAACAAAAAAATAGAGAAGAAGATCAACAGACTAAAACGTTTACCCTCGTCACGAAAGGCGCGCCGCCGCGGCGGTGAAAAATCTCTTCACCGGGCATGGATAAAAAACAACCATCGCTGATTTTATCCACAGAAAAACGGATCGACGTCGCAAATAAATGGACAAATAGGCTAAAAATGGCGACGTCAAGGCTGTAAATAGAAACAGTACTCGTCGATTGACCGGGTTATCCCGCAAATCTGTGGATAACCTGGTGTAAGATCCTGTTCATTGTTGGCCGTAGCGGGTGTACAACTGCAATCAGGCTTACGTCCTGCCCGTCAAGGTCATTAAAAAAGAGCTTAAAATCATGCTATTATTATTTTTTCTTCCGCCGCCACCCGCGTTAGCGGCGCGGATGTGCCGCAGGTGCTTAGTTTTTATTCAGTTCAGGACCGCGAAATGAACAGCCCGATTCCGCTTTCCCTTGCATCCCATCCCCCCGCCGATGAAAGGGAACTGCTGCGTCGCGCCGATGCGCTGGCGGGTTATACCTTGGGGGAGTTATCTGCCCAGGCCGGTCTGCCGATCCCCGCCAATCTTAAGCGCGACAAAGGCTGGATCGGCGTCCTATTGGAACGCTATCTGGGCGCCAGCGCCGGCAGTAAGCCCGAGCAGGATTTTGCCGCCATCGGCGTTGAGTTGAAAACCATTCCGGTAGACAGCGGCGGACAACCGTTGGAGACCACCTTTGTCTGCGTGGCGCCGCTGACCGGCAATAGCGGAGTGACCTGGGAAACCAGCCACGTGCGTTATAAGCTGGCGCGGGTGCTTTGGATCCCGGTCGAGGGCCTACGGACGATCCCGCTGGCGCGACGCCGCATCGGCGCGCCGCTCTTGTGGAGTCCGAATGCGGAGGAAGAGCTACAGCTGCGACGCGACTGGGAAGAGCTGATGGATCTCATCGTGCTGGGCAAGGTGGAACGCATCACCGCCCGCCACGGCGAAGTGTTACAGCTGCGGCCAAAAGCCGCCAACGGACGGGCGCTGACCGCCGCCGTCGGTGAATTTGGCCAGCCGATCTTAACGCTGCCGCGCGGTTTCTACTTGAAAAAAAACTTCACCGCCCAGCTGCTGGCGCGCCATTTCCTGTTATGACTGCGTTTTCTCTTGCCAGCCCACCGACAACACCGCGTATAATTATCGTTTATGTTTCGTTTAGGTGAATGTGTGTAATGTTTGATTGGATTGCCGATCCGGACGCATGGCTGGCGTTGGGAACCCTGACCCTTCTGGAAATCGTCCTGGGTATTGATAATATTGTTTTCCTGTCCGTGGTCGTCGCCAAACTTCCTCCCTCACAGCAAAGCAGCGCCCGCCGCCTGGGTCTGTTTGGCGCCATGGTGATGCGACTCGGCCTGCTGGCCGCGATCGCCTGGGTCAGCCATCTGGTCAAACCGCTGTTTTATCTACTGGAACACCCTATTTCCGCCCGGGATCTGATTTTGTTTTTCGGCGGCATTTTTCTTATCTGGAAATCGTGCCGGGAGATAATGGAATCGTTCCACGGCAGCGCTGGCGGCGAGGACAGCACGGTCCAATCCTATCTCGGCGCCATAACTCAGATCATGATGCTCGATATTATTCTCAGTCTGGACTCGGTCATCACCGCGGTAGGCCTGTCCTCCCATTTGTTTATCATGATGGCGGCGGTCATCATCGCGGTGGCGATAATGCTCTTTGCCGCCCGGCCGATAGGCGAATTTGTCGATAGACACCCGTCGGTCAAAATGCTGGCGCTGGCGTTTTTGATTTTGGTTGGCGGCGCGCTGATTCTGGAAAGTGCGGCTATCGACGTGCCGAAAGGGTATATCTATTTCGCCATGTTTTTCTCGCTGGCGGTGGAAACGCTGAATCTCTTACGCAATAAAAAAGCCGGTCAGCGGCCTTCCGGCCCCGATGCCTGAACGCGCCTCGACACGCAATGGAAAAGGGCGCGGGAATTTTCGCCCGCATCGCTAGTGCAGGCGATGTTTTTTGCCTATGATGTTAACGATATAGGTCTCTTAATGGATGGAAAACGATAATGAAAACACGCTTTCTGCTGATGCCGGCGTTATTCGGCGTCGCGCTGCTTGCCGGCTGCACCAGTGATTACGTCATGGCGACCAAAGATGGCCAGATGATATTGACCGACGGCAAGCCTGAAATCGATAAAACCACCGGTCTAATCCGTTATACCGACGAACGTGGCAACGAAAGGCAAATCAACGGCAACGATGTTTCGCAGATCATCGAAAGATGATCCCCGCGCCCGGCAGCGCGCCGCAGGTTTAATTTTCCCCTTCTCCCCCCGCCTCGGCTTGGTTATAGTCAGTCAAGGCGGTGCGATCACGCCTGTACGTTTACGTCACTGAGGAACCTGCCCTGATGTTTTATCACCGTATTCCCCATAGTTCTTTGGAAGTCAGCGTGCTCGGCCTGGGTACCATGACTTTCGGCGAACAAAACAGCGAAGCGCAAGCCCATGACCAACTCGATCTCGCTCTCGCCAGCGGCGTTAACTTAATTGACACCGCGGAAATGTACCCCGTACCGCCCCGTCCTGAAACCCAGGGGCTGACGGAGCGCTATATCGGTAGCTGGTTAAAGCGCCGCGGTCAGCGCGAAAAGATCGTTTTGGCCAGTAAAGTGCTCGGCCCGGCGCGCGGCAACGATTTGGAGGTCCGGCCGCAGCAAATGCTGGATCGCAAAAACATCCGTCAGGCGCTGGAAGACAGCCTGCGGCGCCTGAACACCGATTATCTGGATTTATATCAGGTGCATTGGCCGCAGCGCAGCACCAACTGCTTCGGCAAATTAAACTATCGTTACACCGATGAGAAACTGCCGGTCACGCTGCTGGAAACGCTGGAGGCCCTGAATGAGCAGGTCCGTGCCGGGAAAATTCGCTATATCGGCATTTCCAATGAAACCCCTTGGGGGGCGATGCGCTATCTGCAGTTGGCGGAAAAGCACGGGCTACCGCGCATTGTCACGGTGCAAAATCCCTATAGTTTGCTCAACCGCAGTTTTGAGGTGGGAATGGCGGAAATAAGCCAGTTTGAGGGACTGGAGCTTTTGGCCTACTCCAGCCTGGCGTTCGGCACCCTGAGCGGCAAATATCTGCACGGCGCCCGGCCGGCCGGCGCGCGGAATACGCTCTTTAGCCGCTTTACTCGCTATAGCGCTCCGCATACCCAGGCGGCGATCGCCGAGTATGTCGCGCTGGCGAACCGCCACGGGCTGGATCCGGCGCAGATGGCGCTGGCGTTCGTTCGTCGTCAGCCGTTCGTCGCCTCGACGCTGCTTGGCGCAACCACCCTCGAACAGTTGCAAAGCAACCTTGACAGCCTGACGCTGGATCTCGACGAGACGCTGCTGGCTTCACTCGAAGAGATTCACGGCCGCTACACCTTCCCCGCGCCCTAAAAAACGGCGCGCCGGGCGGGGAGCGCAGCGCCGGCAAGGGAGGCGCAAGGCTTGCCCTGGCGCTACCGTTGGCTGCCGCGCGCCTCCCCGCGGCTAAACCACCAGAGCACGGCGATCGCCAGCGCGAACAGCAGACCGAAGCCTACCCCTATCGCCGCCGCCGCTACCTGTAATGACACCACCAGCGTATACAGCCCCAGCATCAGCAGCATGGCAATATTTTCGGCGAAATTTTGCACGGCGATAGCGTTGCCGGCACCGACGCTCTGCTGTCCACGGTGCTGTAACAGGGCGTTAAGCGGTACGATGAAGAAACCGCCCAGCATACCGATAACGGCCAGCAGCCCATAAGCGGGCAGCAGGTGATGCTGCACGCTGAACATCACCACCGCGCCGCCCAACACTATTCCCGCCGGCATGCAGCGGCGTACCGTTTCCAGCCGGATAAACCGGGCGGCGGCGGCGGCGCCAAAAACAATGCCCACCGCCACCATGGCGTTCAGGGTGGTCGGCGTCGTGTTATCCGTAATGCCCAGCGCCACCGGGACCCAGAGCACCAGCAGGAAACGCAGCGTCACGCCCGCCCCCCAGAACAAACTGGTGCCGATAATGGCGAAGCGGGTCTGACCGTCCCGTCCCAGCAGACGGCAGTGATCGTAAAAAGCGCGCATCATCTCCAGCGGCCGGTGGTGAGGGCGGGTGCGCGCCGCCGTCAGCCGAGGAATAAACAGATTGGCCAGCATCGCTAATCCATACGTCAGCGCGCAAATCGCCAGCGCGCCGGCAACATGCCAATCCGCCAGCACACCGCCGGCCACCGACCCGATGAGGATGGCGGCAATGGTAGAGCCTTCCATCAACCCATTGGCCCGCACCAATTGGTCACCGGTGGTCAGCTCGCCGAGAATGCCGTATTTGGCCGGGGAGTAAGCCGCGGCGCCGACGCCCACCAGACAATAGCCCAGGAACGGATCGCCGCCGAAACAGACGAGTAGCGTGCCGACCAACTTCACGCCGTTGGCCACCATCATGACCCGACCTTTGGGGAAACCATCGGCGAAATGACCGACGAACGGCGCCAGGACGATATAGGCGCCGACAAACAGCATTTGCAGTATCGGCTGGCTCCAGTCGGGATAGTGCAGCGTTTTCATTAGCGCCAGCGTGGCGAACAGGAGCGCGTTGTCGCCGAACGCCGAGAAAAACTGCGCCACCATCACCGCCATCATCGATCGTGACCACAGCCCGCCCGCCGGGGCCCCGTCATGGGAAGACATCATGCATCAGACTCCGGCTGAGCCGCCATTTCGCCGAGGGTGACATAATCGGGTTTACCGCTGCCCAGCAGCGGCAGCGACGCGATATGCCGGATGTCGCGCGGTACGGTAATTTCCGCCGCGCCCTGCTTACGCGCCTGCTGTAACAACTTATCCCGCGTCAGGCCGGCGTCGGTGGTGAAAAGCACCAGTCCCTCCCCGCGCGCATTATCGCTGCGGGTGGTGGCGCCGTGCCGGGCGTCCGGCGATACGCTGAGCGCCAATTGTTCGACGCTCTCCAGCGACACCATTTCTCCCGCCAGTTTTGCGAAGCGTTTTACCCGCCCTTGAATAGTACAAAAACCCTGCTCGTCCAGCGTGACGATATCCCCAGTGTCATACCAGCCCGGCTCGCTCTGCCCGTCGGTGTTCTCGGCGGCGGGCGGCTCCACCGCGCCGCCGCTGCCGACGCGCAGGTAGCCTTTCATGATATTCGGCCCGCGCAGTTGCAACCTCCCCCCATGCTCGATACCCGCCACCGCGATCAGCCGGGCATCCATGGCGGGCAAGATCTGGCCGACGCTATGCGGCTTGGCCGCCATCGGGACATTGATCGCCACCACCGGCGCGCATTCGGTGACGCCATAGCCCTCCAAAATACGCAGCCCGAATCGCTCCTGCCACAGTTGGCGGGTGGCATCGGACAGTTTTTCCGCCCCCGACACCACATAGCGCAGACGGGCAAAGTCGTACGGGTGGGCGAAACGCCCATAATGGCCAAGGAACGTAGAGGTGCCGAACAACACGGTGCAGTTCTGGTCATATACCAGTTCCGGGATAATCCGGTAATGCAGCGGACTGGGATAAAGCAGTACCTGGGCGCCGGTCATCAGCGGCGTAAACAGCCCCACCGTCAGACCGAAGGCGTGGAACAGCGGAAGCGCCGACATGAATTTGTCCCGCGGGGTAAAGTCGGCCACGGTACGTATCTGCTCTATATTGGCCATGATGCTGCGGTGGGAATGCACGACCGCTTTCGGCGTGCCTTCGGATCCGGACGTAAACAGAATCAGCGCGCTATCGTCAGGACGCTGCGCCCGCGCGGCCCGCGCCGGCGCCAACAGATGACATAGGGTCCACAGCTTGTCGTACAGCGTCAAGCTGTGGCGCAGATCCTCCAGGAATACCCAGCGCGCGCCGGTCACCTGCGTAGGCAAATCCGTTAAACGCGCTTTATCGAGAAACTGACGGGAGCTGACAATGATTTTCAGCCCGGCGGCGTCCACCGCGTGGTTCAGGGCGCCGACGCCGGCGGTATAGTTCAGCATGGCGGGCACCCTGCCGCGGATCAGCGCACCGATAACCGCGGCGGCGGTGATGGTGGCGTTCGGCAGCAACAGACCCACATGTTCACCCGGCGCGGCCAGGCGCTGCAAAATCCGGCTGACCCCCAGGCTTTTTTTCAGCAAAACATGATAGCTATCGGTTTTCAGCGTCATGTCGGTCATGCAGGGCTTGCTGTCGCCATAGCGCCGCATCGCCTGCAGTAAACCGTCATACAGCGTCAGCGCAGGACGGGAAGCCATACGCGCGTTCATCATGATTGTCCGCAGCCGTTCGCCGGCGGCGCGGCGGCGATCGCGCGCGCGGCGGCCTTCCGGCATCGGTAGCGGCGTCGGCGCCAGCAGCGTCAGGGTAATTTTGGGAAACCAGCGGCGGCGGAAAATCCCTCCCATGCGGCTAAAAGGGGTAAACTCGGGACCGTCTATCCACATCGGCACCACCAGCGCATCAGCGCGCGCCGCGACGAACGCCGCGCCGTCATACACCTTCATCAGCGCGCCGGTAACGGTCAGCCGCCCCTCTGGAAATACCACCACCGGCCGGCCTTGACCGACGGCCTTGATCAGTTGTTTGATGCTGTGCGGCCGGGTGGGGTTAAGCGAAATAATATCGGCATAGCGCCGAATCAGGGGCATAAACCAGGCATTGTCCAAGGTGGTATAAATCGCGAACACCGGCTTTACCGGTAAAAACACCGCCAGTAGAATGCCATCGAGAAACGAGACGTGATTAGGGGTCAACATGACCCGGGGTTGCGTCAACAGGCGGGTATCGCCAATGATTTCGACCCGGTACATCAGCCTGAACAGCAGACGCAAAACCTTAAAAAGCATGCCATCTCCTTATGTATCTCTTCTGGCGGGGGCCGACATGGCAACGCCGGCGCGCCGGTCATCCGTCCGCGGGGAGCGGCTCGCTCGCCGGGCCGATGAACGGATCCTGCCTCATCATTATGTCGATTAATCTTAGCAGGTTAAAGACATACCGCACCGGCAACGCCGCGCGGACGACGCTAGGCCGGCATGAATTCGCCAAGGGCGCGCCGCTGTCCGCCATTGGCGTCGACGTTGTCATTCGCCAGCCAGGCGGTATAGGCGGCCCGGATAGCCGGCCAGTCCGCGTCAACGATGGCAAACCAGCTGGTGTCGCGATTGCGGCCCTTGGTGACGATCGCTTGGCGGAAAGTGCCTTCGTAGCAAAATCCCAGCCTGCGCGCGGCCTGGCGCGACGGTGCGTTCAGGCTATCGCATTTCCATTCGCAGCGCCGGTAGCCGAGGGTATCGAACAGATACGCCAGCAGCAGCGCGATGGCTTCGGTACCCATGCGCGAACGCCGCATTCCCCGCGACCAGTTCACCCAGCCGATTTCCGCCACGCCGTGCGCCGGTGCAATACGCATCAACGCCACCGTTCCCACCGCCCGATCGCCATCGCGGTCCACCACGGTGAAGAAAAGCGGATCTTCGCTGGCGGCCAGCGCCGTCAGCCAGACGCGGCACGCCTGCCGGCTCGCGGGGCGCTCCACCGGCAGGTAAGTCCAGTCACGGCCGTCTTCCGCCTGTGCCCAGGCGTCGTATAACGTATCAAAGTGCGCCGCCGTCAGCGGCTCCAGCCGGCAGCTGCGGCCGGTCAGCACCACGCGCTGCGGTTGGGGGCGCGCTTGCCAGGCGCACAGGGCGTCACCAATCGGTTGGTCATACTCATTATAAGCAGGCATAGGCGGTTATCTCCGGCGAGGGCCACGCAGGACGGGCCGTAAAGGTTTTCATCGGCGGCAGGAATACTAGCAGACCCGCGTGGGGAAAGCGCGCGTCCGGCGCAAAGCGGGGAAAAGAGAGGGATCGCGGGCAAAAAAAAACCTACGCGTCCGCGTAGGTTGGTGCAACTGAAATGGTTTCAACATACAGAGTATGTTGATTTCTCACCAATCAATACCTCTGGGAGTACACACTCTAATGCCCCTGACGCCTCATCACTACCGAACAATCGCAAGATTACCGCTCGAAGTGAAACCAACTGTAAAAATTGTCCCAGGATTATAAACATCTCGCCCGTCAGGGCCGCTTTCGCCACCGCCGCGGGAAAGGCGGCGACCGCTGGCAGGCCAGCCGGCGACGACGGACATCGTCAAATATTAGGAGTGACAGGCAAACAGCGGCGGAACCCTAGGAGACAGCTCATAGCGCTGCCCCTGGCACGCGCGGTGAGATGCCGCCCCCGCCTCATGCCCTCCCGCTAGGTCGCCTCGGGCGGACAGCGGCTGACCTCCACCAGACAGCTCATGGCGTTCGGTCCCTGGGTCAGCGGCGAGGTGCCGATATCCAGCGTCAGCACATTGGGATTGCCGGACTGTTCCGTGGCGGGCAAGTCGTCCTCCCGCCAGGTTGGGGTAAACCAGGCGCCGGTCGCCATCAGCGTGACCCCCGGCGCCACGCCATCGCTAAGCCTGGCACCCGCCAGCAAACGGCCGCGATCGTTATACACGCTGACCTGCTCGCCATCGGCGATGCCGCGCCGTGCGGCGTCCGCGGGATGCAGGTAGAGCGTCTCGCGCCCGGCGGTTTTGTTGGCCTGCGCCAGCGGCGCCGGGTCTAATTGACTGTGCAGCCGATCGTGGGGCTGGACGGTGATAAGATGCAGCGGATAGCGCGCTGCACGATCGTCCCCCAGCCATTCCGCCGGCGGACGCCATTCCGGCAGCGGCCCAAAATCTTTGTAGGCAAAACCGGCAATGGTTTCGCTGAAAAGTTCGATACGGCCGCTCGGGGTATGCAACGGATGCCGCTGCGGATCCTGGCGAAAGTCCGCCATAAACACATAGTCTTCCGCGGGAGCAGGCACCTCCAGATAACCTTGCCGCCAAAAAGTGTCGAAAGACGGCCAGCAATGGCCAGCGGCGGCATGGGATAGCGCGCTTTGCTGATATAACGTCTCGATCCAGCCACGTTCGTCGCGCCCGCCGGTAAAGGCTTCCCGATAACCGAGACGCTCCGCGAGTTCAGCGAAAATGGTGAAGTCATTGCGCGCCTGATGCAGCGGCGCCACCGCCTGTTGCATCGCCAGGACATAGCGATCGCGCGATGAACCGCCGATATCGTTGCGCTCCAGCGAGGTCGTGACCGGCAGCACAATATCGGCCAGCTTGGCGGCCGGCGTCCACCAGATATCCTGCACGACGACGGTGGCCGGCTTGCGCCAGCCCGCCAACAGCCGGTTCAGTTGCTGATGATGATGGAAGGGGTTGCCACCCGCCCAGTAAATCATGTCAATAGCGGGATAACGCCGCTGCTGCCCCTGAAAGCTGTACTCACCGCCGGGATGCAGCAGCATATCGGCAATGCGCGCGACCGGTATGGTCAGGTCGGCGGCCGGGTTGACGCCTAACGGCAAACTGGGGGCCAAGGCGTCCAGCCGTGGATTACCCACGCCGTTCATTGAGCCGTGACCGAAGGCGAAACCGCCTCCCGGCAGGCCTATCTGCCCGAGCATTGCCGCTAGCGCAATCACCATCCAATAGGGTTGCTCGCCGCGATGGGCGCGCTGAAGCGCATAGGCACAGGTCATCATGCTGCGGGGCGCCGCCATCAATTGCCGCGCCAACCGCCGAATACGCTCGGCGGGGATGCCGGTAATCGCGCTGGCCCATTGCGGGGTTTTGGCTAAACCGTCCCCTGCGCCGCGCAAATAGGCGGCCAACTGCGGCCAGCCGACGCAATAACGCTCAAGAAACGTCTGGTCCTGCGCGCCGTGGTGCTGGATTTCCCAAGCCAGCGCCAGCATCAGTGCCGTATCGGTATTCGGCCGGATAGGGATCCATTCCGCGTTAAGAAAGGCGGGACAGTCGTCCCGCGTTGGGCTGATATTGATAACCGGCGTCCCTTTGGCGGCCAACTTTTCCAACCAGGTCTGGAGCGAATGTTCGCCGGCGCCGCCGGACGAAACCTGGGCGTTTTTTAACGCCAGCCCGCCGAAGGCGATAAACAACCCACAATGGGCAATGACGCTCGGCCAACTAGTCACCCTACCGGTTAACGGGCTATAACTGCCGATAATATGCGGTAAAAAGAACTGGGCCGCCCCCCAACTGTAATTACCCGCCTGATCCACCGCACCGCCGCCGGCGAAATGAAAACGCCGCACCAGCGAGCGGGCGTGATGGACCCGGCCGGCGGAGGACCAGCCATAAGAGCCGGTAAAAATACCTTCGGCGCCAAAACGATCCCGCACCCGGCGATTCTCTTGTGCGATGAGATCCAGCGCGCGATCCCAGCCGACTTCGACGAACTCGTCACGGCCGCGCAAGCCGCGATCGCTGTTTTCCCGCGCCGTTAACCAGGAGCGGCGTACCGCCGGTTTACGGATGCGCTGGTCGGAATAGAGCATGGGCGCGATAGACGCCAGCATCGGCGAGGGGTGCGGGTCGTGCTTAAAAGGCTCGCAGCGCAGCAACGTGCCATCCTCTACGACTGCGGTAAAAGCGCCCCAGTGCGCCAATTGCGGAAAACGTGAAATCGCCATACCCTGCTCTCTTCAATGCCGGTTAACCTGGCGGGAAAATACCATTTCTTCTTTGGCGGCGCCAAAATACTTCGCCCGACCAATGACCGGAAATAGCCGCCGCGGCGGTTAATTTTTACCGCATCATGCTAACTTCTTGCGGTTAAAGTTATTTTCCGTGAAACTAGCGAATGTAAACGATGACTTCCCGACGTCGGAAATGTGCTCATGGCCACCATAAAGGATGTCGCCAGACTGGCGGGCGTTTCAGTCGCCACCGTCTCGCGTGTGATTAACCACTCGCCGAAAACCAGCGATGGATCGCGTCAGGCGGTCATGCAGGCGATGGAGCAGTTGCAATACCACCCCAACGCCAACGCCCGCGCGCTGGCGCAGCAGTCCACGGAAACCTTGGGGCTTATCGTCGCCGATGTGTCGGATCCGTTTTTCGGCGCCATGGTCAAGGCGGTGGAACAGGTCGCTTACCAGACCGGCAATTTTCTGCTTATCGGCAACGGTTATCATATTCTGGATAAAGAGCGCCAGGCGATTGAGCAGTTGATCCGCCACCGCTGCGCCGCGCTGGTGGTGCATGCGCAAATGATCCCGGCTGACGAGCTCAATACGCTGATGGCGCATATGCCGGGCATGGTGCTTATCAACCGTATCTTGCCCGATTACGCCGATCGCTGCGTGGCGCTGGACGATCGCTACGGCGCTTGGTTGGCCACGCGCCATCTTATCCAGATGGGGCATCAACGCATCGCTTTTATCTGCTCCAGCCACAGCATTCCCGACAGCGTCGACCGCCTGCGGGGGTACCGGGACGCGCTGGAGGAATTTCACATTGAACTGGATGAAAAGCTGATTGCCTATGGCGAGCCGGATGAGGTGGGCGGGGAACAGGCGATGACCGAACTTCTGGGCCGCGGCCGCAATTTTACCGCCATTGCCTGCTATAACGACTCGACAGCCGCCGGCGCGATGGCGGTACTGAGCGATAACGGCATTGAGGTGCCGCAGGATATGTCGCTGGTCGGCTTCGATGATGTGCTGATATCGCGCTACCTGCGGCCCCGTTTGACCACCATCCGCTACCCGGTGGTGGCCATGGCCACTCAGGCGGCGCAGCTCGCGCTCGCGCTGGCCAACGGTGAGCCGCTGCCGGAGGTAACCAATATGTTCAGTCCGACGCTGGTGCGTCGCCATTCCGTGGCGCCGCCGGCGGCGTAGCGCCTCTCACGACATTGTTGGTATTTATTGCGGCCAACGGCGCGGCAGCGGTGAATACCAGCAACAGTAACCCCGCAGCGCCATCACCTCCCTCCCCGCAATGCTGTGCCGGTCACTGGCCGCGGCATGGAGGCCACCGTACCGGAAAACGGCCGGTTTGCCCGGCAGCGGCGTTGACGACGCAGCCGCAACGGGGCAGAGGCAGAGCGGGGACGTTAACACTTTTTTACCCTGACTCGTCTGATTTAGTGTTGGCTTCGCCGGAGTGAGAAGCTACTATGCGTGGCACCTTATCATTCTATTAACATGCGAATCACATGTCGTTTTATTCACCCAAAGAAGTCGCCGCAATTGCCATGCATACCGGCGTCGCGAAAAGTCAAGCCTCCCTACCGGTACTGCTGGTCCTGGGCGTCATGGCGGGCGCGTTTATCGCCCTGGGCTTTCTGCTGGATATCCACGTCATTTCCAGCCTGCCGCCGGCGTGGGGATCGTTTGGCGTGTTCCTCGGCGCGTCGGTGTTTCCGGTCGGCCTGGTTCTGACGGTATTAGCGGGCGGCGAGCTGCTGACCGGCAATATGATGACGTTGCCCATGGCGCTGTTCAGCCGGCAAATCGGCGTGCTGGCGCTTATCCGTAACTGGTTTTGGGTTACGCTCGCCAACTTTATCGGCAGCCTGATGATAGCCTGGTTCTTCGGCCATATTCTCGGTATGACCGAAGGGGCGTTTTTGGCGAAGACCGTCGCCACCGCGCACGCCAAGATTTCCGCCGACTTCACCCACGCGTTTATCTCGGCTATCGGCTGTAACTGGCTGGTCAGTTTGGCGGTCTGGTTGGCGTATGCCGCCAAAGACATGGCGGGCAAAATCCTGGGCATTTGGTTTCCCATCATGGCGTTTGTCGATTTGGGCTTCCAGCACGTCGTCGCGAATATGTTCGTCATCCCGGCGGCGATTTTCGCCGGCCAGGCTACCTGGCACGACTACGTGATCAATTTTCCGCCGGTCTTCCTCGGTAATGCGGTAGGGGGCGGCATCTTTGTCGCGCTGATTTACTTTATCGCCTACCGGCCGCTGGGCGGTCAGTCCCACGCCTGACGGCGAGGGCGGGGGCGGGGTCGCTGCGCGGCCCCGCCCTCCTTTGCGCATGGCCGAAAGCCGAACGCGGCCTTTGGCCTGCCGCCCTTACGTGCCGATCGCGCGCGCGTCTTCGCTGCTACCGCTCAGCAACTTCGCCCCGAGCGCCCGCTTAGCGCCGCCTTGTTTCCCTCCCGCCACTGGTCGGCGCGCCAACATGTCATCATCTCCCCACCGGGCGTGTGCGCAGCCAGCACGTTATCGAGTCCTCGCCGGCGCGCTAACCCAGCCGGCATCCTCAGGCCGGCGCCAGCATGGCGGTAACCTGGCTGATAAAACTGTCACGCACCGGATCGGCAATCTTTTCGTTCCACACCAGGCCGATATCCCAGCGGGCGAATTCACCGTGCAGCGGCTGGCAGATTATGTCCTGGTGCGGCACCGTCACCGCGCTTTGCGGTAAAATTGCCACCCCCATGCGGGATTCCACCATGGTCATCAAGGTACGGGTGTCGCTGATACATTGCATCTTGCGGGCGTCGATGCCGTGCGCAGCGATGAAATTATTGATTTGCAGCGCCGAACCAGGACAGGTTTCCGCATTCACGGTAAAGAGCGTGCAGCGACGCCAAAGCTGATGCAGCGGTTCCTGCTGGTGCCGGCAGCTCTTATGAAAGATAAGCGTTAAGCAGTCCGAGCCGGTTTTACGGAACGCCAGCGGCGGCGACACCGGGATACGCATAAAACCCGCCTGCAGTTGACCACTCAGGATGCGCTCTTGCTGCACCGGCGAAGAGATATCCTGTAGCCCAAGATGGATGTCGGGAAAGGCATTCTGAAAGGCGGTGATAATGGCCGGCATCACCGGCGTCGCCGAAGAAATAAACCCCAACGACAACGCGCCGCGCTTGCCATTGGTCAACTGCTGGCACAGCGTCTTGAACGCGTTGAACTGACCGATTAATTTTTTCGCGTCCTGATAAAGTTGCTGACCATGTCGGCTGAGCTGGGTACCGTGATTATCGCGCAAAAACAGGACCAAATTGATTTCCGCCTCCAGCATTTTGATCTGTTTGGTCAGCGTGGGCTGTGTCAGCCACAATCTTTCCGCCGCTTCCCGATAGCTCAGGCACTCAGCCAGAGTGACAAACGCCCGGAGTTGCCGAATGTCCATTCCAAACTCCTATCGCCAATTAACTTTTTTCAATTATACAAATTACCCCTTTCATGTTGAACTGTCATGAATAATTAATCTGCAGGGGCCTTTCATTATGTATAAATCCTCGCGCATTATCGGCAAATAAAAAAGAGCAGCGACTTAAAATAAGCAAAAATAAACATATGCGACAAAACAATATAAAAATATCTATTATTCATCGCCTAAATACATGACACCAAACTGTTGCATTCCCCCCTCTGGCCCGACGTCCGCACCACCGGGGCGGGAGTGTTGCCGGCGGTGTTAATAAGCGCGATTTACCCAAGAGTGCACACAATTTTCGCCTTCTATTCATATAACAACCTGTACCGATTCAGACCCTACCGGTCTTCCGCCGGGAAAAAACCAGCGGAAGTCATAGTTTGGCTATCACCCTTTCCAACCAGCGATGAGATAATTAAGGAATGATAATGAAATTAATTAAATCTAAAGCTTTGCTGTTTGATATGGACGGAACATTAGTCCACTCCACGCATCAGGTTGAATTTATCTGGCGTCACTGGTGTCGTATCAATCATATTGCGCCCCAGCAGGTACTCAGCATTTGTCATGGGGTTCGTTCGCGCGACGTCATTCATCGGGTCGCCCCCCATTTACCGCTGGAAGAACAGGCCGCGGTGCTTGACGGGCTGGAGATTGAATTTAGCGGCAAAGCGCGGGAAATCCCGGGCGCCGGCCACTTCCTCAGTTCTCTCGGCGACGTCCCCTGGGCCGTGGTGACTTCCGCCAGCCAGCGGGTAGCTCGGCACAGGATGACCTGCTGCCGACTGCCGTTGCCCGCGCTGATGGTGGGCGCCAATGAGGTGACCCGCGGTAAACCCGATGCCGAGCCCTATCGGCTGGGCGCGAAATTACTCGGCATCGCGACCAGCGACTGCCTGGTGTTTGAAGACGCCCCCGCCGGCATCCACAGCGCGCTGGCGGCAGGCTGCAGCGTCATCCAGGTTGGCGGCGCGCCGCAGCCCGGCCCCCGCATTCGCGGCCACATTCGCGACTGGCGGCAAATTCGCTTCGTCGGGCTTGAGGGCGATGACATTGCGCTGGAGCTAAATCTTTCACCATGAACATCCCCTGGCGACCTCTAGCGTTTGGCCGCGGCGGCGCACGGTGAGGTATCGACTCACCTGCCCTCCCCCGCAGCGTTTAGACGGCACTGTGGGCGCCATCGCGCCGGCGATGCGCGCCGCACGCCGCAGGGAGCAAGCTCAACCCAACGCCTGTTTCAGAACGGCGATATCTCCAGGTCAAACAGCGCCTGCAGCGGCTGCCGGCGGCGAATTTGCCGCGCCTGACCCCGTTCAAACAAGACCTCCGGCAGAAGCGGGCGGCTATTGTAATTCGAGGACATGGACGCGCCATAAGCGCCGGTATCGTGAAAGACCAGATAATCCCCCACCTGGGCCGGCGGCAAACGGCGCGGCGCGACGCCGCCGCCGGCGGTTTGGGTAAAGACATCGCCGGACTCGCACAGCGGTCCCCCCACCACGGTATCGCGCAGCGGTTGCGCGCCGCGATCGCGACCGTCCGCCGGCAGCAGCGAGATAGCGTGATAGCTACCGTACATCGCCGGGCGCATTAAATCGTTAAACCCGGCATCCACCAGCACGAAATGGCGGCTGCCCATCGCTTTGACCGCCCTGACCTGCGCCACCAGTACGCCCGCTTCCGCCACCAAAAACCGGCCCGGTTCTATTTCAAGCGCCACCGGATGCCCAAGATGCGCGCTAATCCGCCGGCGGGCAGCATCCCACAGGCCAAAGTAGTGATCGGTATCAATCGCCTCCTCACCCGAACGATAAGGTACCGATAACCCGCCGCCCGCGGAAATGGCCGCGAGATCCAGTCCGCTGGCGATGACCTGCTGCACCATGGCGTCGCAAACCTGCGCGAGATGGGCGTAATCCACACCCGAACCAATGTGCATATGTATGCCGATAAGCCGCAGGCCGTAGCGACGGATAAGCGCCGCGGCCTGCGGCAACTCTTCATGCCAAATCCCGTGTTTGCTGTTTTCACCGCCGGTATTGGTTTTTTGGCTGTGGCCATGGCCAAAACCGGGATTGACCCGCAGCCAGACCTCGTGCCCCGGCGAGCGGGCGCCAAGCTGCGCCAGCATATCCGCCGAGCCGGCATTGACCGGGATGCCAAGCTCAATGACCCGCGCCAGCGTCGGCTCATCCAGTAAATCGGCGGTAAAAACGATGTCATGGCTGGCGGTCCCCGGCTGAAAACCGGCCAGTAACGCACGCTCAATCTCCCCGAGCGACACCGAGTCCACTTTGGCGCCATGGCTGCGCATCAGGCGCAGCAGATGGATATTGGAGCAGGCTTTCTGGGCGAAACGGACGGTATCGAAACGGCGTAGTTGCGCAATGCGCGCGCTGATGGTTTCCGCTTCATATACCCAGACCGGGCCGCCATACTGCTGGTGCAACGGCAATAAGTTAGCGGCGTTCAGAGCGCGTTCCGTGGTGAAAAGATCGTGCGGCATGGTGGTCCTCGTAGGCGATGGGGCGATCCCGGCAGCGCCGGCGTGGGCTGGGGACTCTTCTTTGTAATGCATCGGCGCCTATTAATAAAATATCTTTTTTGTCCCTATCTATTCATTTATGATATTGCTTTTAAGGCGAGGCGGAAGATGGCGGCGGTAAGTTCACGGCAGATTGATATTTTTCACGCGGTCATGACCACGGGGAATCTGACCGAGGCGGCGGGGCTGCTGCACACGTCTCAGCCTACCGTGAGCCGTGAACTGGCGCGGCTGGAACAGCTGTTGCAGTTGACGCTGTTTGAGAGAATCAAAGGCCGTCTGAAGCCGACCCATGAAGGGTTGCGGCTATTCGAGGAAGTCCAGCGCTCGTACTACGGCATGGACCGGATCCTCGGCGCGGCGCGCGCTATTCGGGAATATCGCCAGGCGCAACTGTCTGTCGCCTGCCTGCCGGTATTTTCCCAGTCGCTGCTGCCGGAAGTGTGTCGCGCTTTCTTCGCCGCGCACCCGGAAATCAGCCTGAATATTATCCCGCAGGAGTCGCCGCTGCTGGAGGAGTGGCTTTCCGCCCAGCGTTTTGATTTGGGTCTGACGGAAAACCCGACGGCGCCAGCGGGCACTCGCCGCGAAACCCTGATGACTCTCAATGAAGTTTGCGTGCTGCCGCCCGGCCATCCCCTCGGCGCCAAATCCCTGTTAACGCCGGAAGATTTCCGTGCCCTGCCGTACATTAGCCTTTCCGCGACCGACAGTTACCGGCATTGGCTGGATAGGCATTTTCAGCAGGCGGGAGTGGAACGACAGGGGGTAGTGGAGACCCATAGCGCCGCTTCGGTTTGCGCCATGGTGCGCGCCGGGGTCGGGCTTTCGATTGTCAATCCGCTAACGGCGCTGGATTATGCGGCCAGCGGCGTCCTCATCCGACCCTTTAGTATCGCGGTCCCCTTCACCGTGAGCCTGATCCGTCCGCTGCACCGGCCGGCCTCCGCGCTGGTGAATGAGATCAGCGGCTTCCTACAGCGCTTCGCCGCCGAGGTGCCCGATCGACTTGCCCGCGTAATGCAGGCGCGCTGAGGCTACGCTGGCGCGTCGGCGTCTCTGCCGCCACGGACCTGCCGGCGTACGCTCCTACCGCCGACGAGCCGCTTAGGCACGGTCGCCCGTCGCCACGTCGCGGACGTAGCCGCACCTCTGTCGGCCTTATGCGGTCAACGGCCGGCGCGGCGGACGGGAAAAGGTCACCAGGCAGATAAGCAACCCACCCAGCGCTAACCCGCCGGCGGCCAGCGGCACCATGGTCAGCCCCAGGCCGGCATCAATGACCTGACCACCCACCCATGCCCCGAGAGCGTTGCCGATGTTGAACGCCGAAATATTCAGCGTCGACACCAGATTCGGCGCATCATTGCCGTGCGCCACGACATTGAATTGCAGCGCCGGCACGGTACAGAATGTCGCCATTGCCCAGAAAAACAGCGTGATTTCCGCCGGCCACAGCGTACCGCTGGTCCAGCGGAACAGCACCGAAAACAGCGCTATCAGCGCGAAACTCAGGATAAGCGCCACCGACACCCGCCAATCGGCGAGCCGCCCCCCCAGCAAATTGCCCACCGTTAAACCGGCGCCAATCAAAAACAGCGTCCAGCTCACGCCCCGATCGCTGATATGCGTCACCTGCAACAGCAGCGGCGCGATATAACTGAATAAAGTAAACATGGCCGCGGCGAAAAATACCGTCATCAATAGCGAAAGCAGCAGCCGCCCGTTACGCAAGGCGGACATTTCCCGCGCCAGATTGGCCGGCGCGGCGTTGCGCTGTGCCGGCAGACTGACCAGCAGCGCCAGCAGCGCCGCCGCCCCCAGTAAGGAGACGCACCAGAACGTCGCGCGCCAGCCGAACAGCTGCCCCAACCAGGTTCCGGCGGGGACGCCGAGCACATTGGCGAGCGTCAGACCGGTAAACATCAGCGCCACCGCCGAGGCGCCGCGGTTGGCGGGCACCAATCCGGCGGCCACCACCGCCCCGATACCGAAAAACGCACCGTGACAAAGAGCCGTCACCACCCGCGCTATCATCAGCAGCCCATAGCTATAGGCCAGCGCGCAAAGCACATTACCGATGATAAAGATCACCATCAGCAGCGCCAGACAGGTTTTGCGCGGCAAACGCGCGGTGGCTATCGCCATAATCGGTGCGCCGATAGCTACGCCCAGCGCATAGCCGCTAATCAGCCAGCCGGCGTCCGGCAAACTGACCGCGAGGTCCCCTGCGACCTCCGGCAATAATCCCATAATGACAAATTCGGTGGTGCCGATAGCAAAAGCGCTCAGCGCCAGCGCCAGCAATGCGATGGGCATAGCAAACTCCAATAGCGTTTCGTCCCCGCAGTGCGGGCACGGTTTATTATTAATAAGGGTGTGTTGGCAGAGTCAGAGGCAGGGCCTTAAATTATCGTTGTTATGCCGAGGGCGCCGCGCGGTGCGCAAACGCCTCAGTAAAGCGATACCCGGGTGAAATTGCCGCTTGCGCGCACGTTCATTCCGAATCCGCAATCCCCCGCCACCGTGGCCAAATCGGCGCTGTCGGGATGGAACGTCATCGTTACCCGGCAGCCGGGGTCGTTGCCGTCCGGCGGCGACTGCCAGATCGCGTGTTGTTGCTCAATATCGGTGAGGGTTGAAAACTGACCCATATTCGGTCCGTAATACAATCCCATCAACGGCATATAATAGCCGGAAAAACGAATGCGCCAGCGGCCCGCCTCCGGCATCACCGTCAGCGTGCTCCAGACGCCTTTGCCGGCATAGCGCCAATACCTTCCCATCGGGCTGGCGGCCAGGGCCGGCTGGAGCTGATCGAGCACCGGCTGGATCGCCAATAGCGCTTGGCGGCGCTCATCGCCGTCCGGCATCCGCTGCAACCAGGCGCGCGCCTTAAGGGGCTCACCCTCCGCCATAAGCGCCAGCGCGATATGGTGATAAGCGTCGGCCAGCGCCGCCGGCGGTACATGACAAAATTCACCCCATGCGGCCTGGGCGGTGTAGTGCTCCACCGCCTGATGCAGGTCGCCCTGGGAAAACGCGGCCTCCCCTGAACGAGCAAAATCGTTTAGCTTGCCACAATCCGCCGCGATCTGTTCATCGCTGGCCGCCGCGTGCGCGGCCGCCGTATGCAGTACCAGGGCCATAACGCCCGCATGCCATTTCCGTTTCATTCACCGCTCAACGTTCATTCAAACCGACCGCAGCAGCGATAATGAAACGGACGCCGACAGAAGTAAAGATACCGCTTACGCATGGTTTCAGGGATAAGGCACGATGGACAGTATAGTCACCCCCGCCTGCGGCTGATTAGCGGAGTGTGCCGCCGCATTTTTGACGGCCTCCGTCACCTCGGCGCTGGCGGTGGTAAGCTCGTTATCGCTTTCGACGATAACTTCCTGCGAGCGGTGGTGGCCCCCTTCTTGCCATTCATAGGCGATTTTATATTGTCTGCTCATACTCGGGTCCTCCGTTGCCGTTCTTGAAATATCTCGATCAAGTATAGCCAAGTCCCGCGGCGCTGCCTGCCGCTTAAGGGACGATGCGTTAACCGGCAGTGAAGAATGCAGCGTTGCCCCCCAGTGAAGGGGAACAGCGTTAACCGGCAGTGAAGGCCGCAGCGCTGCCCGCCGCTGAGGGCCATGACGCTAACCGGCAGTGAAGAATGCAGCGTTGCCCCCCAGTGAAGGGGAACGGCATTAACCGGCAGTGAAGGGCCGCCGCGCTGCCCGCCCGTAAAGGGGAGCAGCGTCAACCGGGAGTGAAGACCGCAGCGCCGCTCGCCGCTAACGAGCCGCGTCGTTAACCAGCGAACGCCGGCATGACTAATACGATTTTGCCGATATGGCCGCTACTTTCCATCAAGCGGTGCGCCTCGGCGGCGTCGCCCAGCGTAAAGACCTTATCAATCAGCGGCCGCACGTTGCCGTCGGCGAGCAGCGGCCAGACCTGCTGCTGCAATTCGGCGGCGATGACCGCTTTTTCTTCCACGCTGCGCGGGCGCAGGGTAGACCCGGTATGCGTCAACCGTTTGGCCAGCATGGGCATCAAATTCAGCGCTTTGGCCGCGCCCTGCTGCACGCCAATTTGCACAATCCTGCCGTCCAGCGCCGCTGCCTCATAATTACGCGCCACATAATCACCGGCAATCAAATCGACGATCACATCGGCGCCCCGACCGTCGGTCAGCCGTTTTACCTCCGCCACGAAATCCTGTTCACGGTAATTAATGGCGGCGTCGGCGCCCAGCGTCATCACCGCTTGGCATTTTGCCGCCGACCCGGCGGTGGCGATCACCCTGGCGCCAAACGCTTTACCGAGCATCACCGCGACGGTACCGATACCGGAGGTGCCGCCATGAACCAGCAGCGTCTCGCCGGCGGTCAGTCTGCCGCGCTGAAACACATTGGTCCAGACGGTGAAAAACGTTTCCGGTATCGCGGCGGCTTCGTTCCAGGACAACGCGCCCGGCACCGGTAATGCATTCGTTTCATGCACCACGCAGTATTCGGCGTAGCCGCCGCCGGCAATGAGGGCGCAAACCCTGTCGCCGTTGACGAAGCGGCTGACGTCTGCGCCGACGGCCACGACTTCACCGGCGATTTCCAGGCCGGGGATATCAGAAGCGCCCGGCGGCGGCGGATAATGCCCCTGTCGCTGCATCACGTCGGGACGGTTGACGCCCGCGGCCGCCACCCGCACGAGTAAATATCCCGGCGCCGGGCGTGGAACCGGCCGTTGCGACAACACCAACTGCTCCGGTCCGCCCGGCTGGTTAATCTCAATAATCTGCATACGGTCAGGGAGAGAAGACGTATTCATGATCGGATCCTTAGTAAAAAAAGGGAAAATGCCGCCCGTTCCGGCAGCCGATAAACGCGCCGCGGCGAGGAACAGGGTTATAGCATAGCCCAGCGGCATTTCCCTTTCTGTCCATTGTGTGGTGTGTGCGGGGATCGACGAGCTAATCACCGTGCAGGGCCGCGCCGCCGGCTCTGCACGCCGTTTTATCCGTTAAGGGCGGCCAATCGTCGCTCCAAACGGGATATTAACGCGTCAAGCTCCAGCAAATCCTCCCGATCCAGCCGGGGGCCAGGCTGGCGCAGCGCGGCGCAGCGGATCGCCCCGCGGCGGCGCAGCGTCTCTTTGCGCAGCGCCAAACCGATCCCGTATTGAAATTCATGGCGCAAGAGCGGTAAATAACAATCAAACACCTCCTCCGCCTCGTCGTCCCGCCCCTCATCAAACAGCCGGCACATCTGAACCAGCATTTCGGGATAAGCGAAGCCGGTCATCGCGCCATCGGCGCCCCGGCGCATCTCCTGGGGCAAGAACAGACCGCCGTTGCCGGCCAGGATACTGATCCTTCGCAGGCCACGCGCTTCGCTCTGGTGGCGCACCTGGCTCAGTTTACGCAGCCCGGGCAAATCTTCATGTTTGAGCATCACCAGTTGCGGCAGCGCCTCCACCAAGCGCAAAATCGTCTCGACCGAACAATGTACGCCGGTCGACTGTGGGAAATCCTGTAGGCACAGCGGGATATCGTCGCCTAGCAGCGCCGCCACCGACAGATAGTAGTTCACGACCTGCTCTTCGGTTTTTAAGTTGGCTACCGGCGCCAGCATCACTCCGGCGGCGCCGAGCGACATCGCGCTTTTTGCCAGCAGCGCCACCTGACGATGGGCAGGATGGCTTATACCCACCACCACCGGCACCCGGCCATTGACGCGGGTCATCACCCGGCGCATGAATAACAGCGATTCGTCGCTGGTCAGCTTGGGCGCTTCCCCCATCATGCCCAGGATGGTAATACCGCTGACGCCTTTCTCCAGATAAAAATCGATAAGCGTATCGGTACTGTTCAAATCCAATTCGCCGTCCTGATCAAACGGCGTGGCGGCGATAATATAAACGCCGCGGCTTTGCTCGCTCATTTTTGCGCTCATGATACCCCCTTCGCTGTGCGCGTTGTTGGACTCGGGTCCGTTTCATCCCGTGCAAAAACCATGGCGTCCTGCGGCGCAAAACCCCATTCGATGACCTGTCCCGGCGTCCGCTCACGTGCGCCGATGCCGGGAGGCGCGTAGGCGACGATCGTCTGCCCACGGCTGGCGATAAACACTTTCCAGTACAGGCCGCAAAAGGTCGCCATCGTCACTTCTCCCCGCACCGGCGCCGGCGGCTGGCGACCCGGCTCGCCGATGCGGATATGTTCGGGACGTACGCCAATGACCGGTCCAGACGGCGGCTGAATAAAATTGCACTCGCCGAGAAAACCGGCGACAAATCGCCCCCCCGGCCGCCGATAAAGGTGCTCCGGCCGCCCCGCGTCAATAATCTTGCCCTGATCCATAATGACAATGGTGTCGGACAGGTTCATCGCCTCTTCCTGATCGTGGGTAACGAAGACCACCGTCAGACCGAGCTCCTGATGTAACTGTTTAATCTGCAATTGCAGGCTCTGGCGTAAATTCTTATCCAACGCGCCAAGCGGCTCATCCATCAATAAAATATCGGGATTAAATACCAGCGCTCGCGCCAGCGCCGTCCGCTGCTGCTGCCCCCCCGACAGCTCCGTCGGCAGTCGCTGGCGGTAGGGCGCCAGACTGACCAGCGCCAGCGCTTCGTTAACCTTGCGCTCGATATCCTCCCGCGCCAATTTGCGCATCCGCAACGGAAAGGCGACATTTTCATAGACCGACATATGGGGAAACAGCGCGTAGTTCTGAAACACCATACCGATGTTGCGATCGGCAATAGACACCCGGCCCATATCCTTGCCGGCGATGTGTACCGTCCCCGCATCGGGTGACTCAAAGCCGGCGATGATTTTCAACAAAGTGGTTTTACCGGATCCGGAAGCGCCCAGCAGCGTACAAAATTCCCCGCGCCGTACCGCTAAATCAATACCGGGTAGCGCAACGGTTGCGCCGTAGCTTTTGCGGATGCCGACCAGCGTGACATCTTTACCTTGTAACGGTTGCATGTTTGGCTCCTTTACGGCTCAACACAGAGTGGGCAATAAGGATCGCGGCGGTGAGGGCAATGAGCAGGCAAGAGGCGGCGATCACCGTCGGATCGAAATCCATCGCCAGCCCCTCATACATCAGTTTCGGTAGCGTGCGGTTGCGCAACGTGGTCAAGAACAGCGCCATCACCACATCATCAAAGGAGGTGATGAAGGCAAATACCGCGCCGCCCACCAGGCCGGGCAACAGCGCCGGCAGCATGATGCGAACCCACAGCTGCCGCCAGCCGGCGCCGAGGCTCCGCGCGGCCAGCTCCAGGTTGGCGTCGAACCCCTGCAATGCCGCGCGCAGCGTCAGATAGCAATACGGCACCGCCAATACCGTATGGCCGATGACCAGCGCCGCCGAGTTCGCCATCAGCCCCAGCGGGCCGCACAAATAATAGAGCGCCACGGCGGTAATGATCGCCGGTACCGACATGGGAATGATAAACAGGGCGTCCAGCCAACCTTGATGCGCGCTACGCAATTTATGCATACCCAGCGCCGCCGTGGCGCCAAGCACCATCGCCAACAGCGTCACCATCGACGCCACCTGGACGCTTTGCCACAGCGCCGCCATCCATTTGCGCTGCGCAAAGAAATTGAGATACCAGCGCAGGCCATATTCCGGCGGCGGGAACGTCGGAAAGCTGCCGGTGCCGAAACTCATGGGGATCACCACCAGAATCGGCAGGATTAGAAACAGCGCGCAAACGCCGCCGGCCACCACGCAGAGCCCTCCCCCGACGCCGCGGCGCTGCACCGCCGACGCGCTGCCTTTACCGGCCGGCGGCGCCATCAGACGGCCGAGGCCGAACAACCGGTTAAACACCCAGAGTGCGCACAGCGTGATGAACAACAATACTCCCGCCAGCGCCGCGGCAATGCCCCAGTTCAGCTCATCGGTGATGTTGTGGGAGATCAGTTCGGCTATCATGCGCTGGCCTGGCCCCCCCATGAGCGACGGCGTGATGTAATACCCCACCGCGTTCATAAACACCATGATGGCTCCGGCGACCATACCGGGGCGGGTCACCGGCAATACCACTTTGAACAGCACGCCGAACGCGTCCGCGCCAAGGCTTTTCGCCGCCAGAATCAGCGCCCCGTCCATTGAGCGGAAGGAAGCATAGAGCGGCAGCACCACAAACGGCATCAGCACATGGGTCATCCCGATCAGCACGCCGTTGAAGTTATATAAAAAGGCGATGGGATGGTCGATGAGGCTTAAGTTGACCAACAGCCTGTTCAACGGGCCATTTTGCTGCAACAGCGCTATCCAGGCCGAGGTCCGCACCAGCGCGCTGGACCAGAACGGCAGCAGGACGGCGAAAAACAGCAGTTTCGCCAACGCCGGCCGGACCGTCGCCATCAAGTAAGCCAGGGGATAACTCATCACCACGCAGCAGCCGGTTACCGCCAGCGCGATGATAAAGGTATTTTGCAGCACGATACGGTAAATCGGCGTCGTCAGCAGATGCCGATAGTTATCGGCGGACACTACCCCGTGCACATAAAATCCCTGTTTAAGCAGCCCCAGGATCGGCCAGACGAAAAACAGTCCCAAAAAGAGTACCAGCGGCAGAATCAACAGCATGAGCGGGGAATAGCGCCGCCGCCGACCTGCCGGCCGTGATAATGTCGTACTTATAATGGCGGACATAGCATCTCCAAACTCTTGCGCCGTAGAATTCGGTTGGCGTTAACTGACGAACAGCTGGCGTGGAAACTGCGTAAGCCGCTCATAGCCGCTTTCGGTAATCAATAGGGTTTCCGACATACCGAAACCGCGCGCCAGGACATAGGTATGCAGCGTCATGCCGGGCGCGAATGACCAGCCGCAGCCCGGTGCCGCTTCCAGCGGCTCCCCGCCGTTGGGCGCCAGCAATAGGCCCACGGAGTAGAAAGTTTTGTTGGTATAGCTTTCGCGCAGTCCGGCGGATAATACGCCGTCGCGGTAAATAGCGTCCGGCACGGTGGCCGGCACGCCCGGGCCGACGGTCGCCAGGGCGGCATCTTGAATCGCTATCAACCGTTCCACCGTGCGCCGGTCGTCGTCGCTGGCCTCGCCCACGCGAATCGGCCGCATGAAACGCGCATGGTAGTGACGCACATTCGGCGTGGTCTCTATCTGTACAATGTCCCCGTGGGCCAGCACCCGATCGCTGTAGCCGCCGTGCAAATGAAACGCCCGCTCCCCCGAAGACATCACCCCCGGCCCCGGCAGGTCGCTGCCGGCCCGGATCATGGCCGCGCAGATCTGTGCCGCCATCTCCCGTTCACTCACGCCGGCCTGGGCTGAGTCGATAGCGGCCTGCATACCCGCCTCGGCCGCCCGCGCCGCGCCGCGCTGATAGGCAATTTCGGCGGCGGATTTGATAAACCGCATTTGGGTGACCAGCGGACCGGCGTCGGCGAAGCGCGCGCGCGGCAGCCCGGCGCAAATCGCGTTGAAGCGCGCCACGGTCAGCGGCCAGGCGGCCATTTCCACCGCCACGCTCGGCGCCTCGCCGAGCCGGGTGCGGATGGCGTTGACGGCTACCGCGTCTTTATCGTCGCTATCGCGCCACATGACGCGGTCAGGATAGCAGCAGGTACTGTCGAGGTAGTACGCCTCCACATCGCGACAGACAACCGTCGGCGCGCCGCTGGCCGGAATAATCGCGAACTGGAAAGAGGAGTAGGCGCGGGTAAAAAACCCCGTCAGCCAGGTAACGCTTTCCGGCATGAAAGCCAACAGCGCGTCGTGGCCCTGCGCCACCAGTTGGGCCTGTACCCGCGCCAACCGTCGGTCGTATTCTTCTTTCTCGAACCAATAGTTTTTTTCAACCATTTCCCACACCTTCATTGAGCAACGATCGTACGGCAAGCGCCGGGCGCCGCCGCGTCTCGGACTATTCCTGCATCATCGCGTTGTAGGCTTCCCCGGCGGCCAGAGAATGGTCCGCCCACCAGCCAATATCGAGAAAAAGTGCATTCGCCAACCGTTCTGGCGTGGACGGCAGCCGTTCGGTGCGGGCGGGATCGATAAGCGCAATCGAGGCGGGCGTCACCGGCCCATAGGCAACATAGTGGCTGAAGCGAGCCTGCACCTCGGGCTTAATGATGTAATTGAGAAATTTCACCGCCGCAGCCTTATTGGGCGCCCCTTTTACAATCATAAAATAGCCGACCTGCGCCACCGATTGGCCCCAGCTCATGGCGATGGGCTGACCTTCATCAATACCGGATTGAAAGCGGCCGTTCCAGCCAAGCGCCATCACCACTTCGCCGCTGGCCAACGCCTGTACCGGTTGAGCGCCTGAAGACCACCACATGGCGACATCAGGTTTGATTTGGCGGATCTTATTGAGCGCACGCGTCATACCCGCTTCGGTGCTCAACGTTTTATACACATCCTTGGCCGCGACACCGTCGGCCATCAACGCCGCCTCCAATACCGTGTCTGGTTTTGCCGGTAGCGAGCGCTTACCGGGGAATTTTTTCACATCAAAAAAGTCGGCAAAGGTTTTCGGACCGCCCTGAGGAAAGGCCTGCGTCGAATAGCCAATTACCGTAGAAAAAATCTCCGACGGCACCCCATAATCATTGCGCGCCTGGGGCAGCACCTTGCTTTCATCCACCATGGCGGGAGTTATCTTCTCAAACAGACCGCTTTGCGCTCCCTGCATCAGGCTGGCGCCGCCGGCGGTCACGACATCCCATTCGACGCGATGGGTATCCACCATGGCTTTGATGCGGGCGATGACGGGATTGGTGTCTTCTTGCACGTCAATGCCGGTCTGCTCGCTGAAGGGTTTGATCCAGGCCGCGCGGATACCGTCTTGATAAGCGCCGCCCCAGCTGGCGAACATCATCTCATCGGCCGCACGGGCCGTAGAGGCGAGGCACACCGCCGCCAGCACCCCGGCGGTTATCCACTTACTGCGTAAGGTTGTCATCCCGTTGCTCTCCCGTTGATAACTGCATTAAAGATTGACGCTTTCAGGGGGTACCGACGGCGAGGATTGCACCAGCGCCGCAAAACGGGTCAGCATGGTTTTCGCCGCCAGCGCCTCATCGGCGGTGGCAATCAAATGGTCGATATTTCCCCCGTCCAGCTCCATGCGCTGCCGGTTTTGTTCAAACCAGACCGGCGCCTGCGCCAGCGTGATTTCCGGGTGGCCCTGGATGCCCCAGACCGGCTGATCCCGGTAACGCCATATTTGGTTCGGGCATTGATCGCTGCCGGCCAACACCGTCATCGCGGGATGATCGGCGCGCACTTCGTCGTTGTGCCAAACGAACATATACGCCCGCGGTACAATACCGGCGGCAATAGGATCGCTGGCCGCGGCGGGAGTGGCGCTCAGCCATTTATTCCCTATTTCGCAATAGGGACGCCGAAAGACCTGATCGCGGCCGCACAGCGCCGAGGCCAATATCTGACTACCGAAACAAACGCCAAGCATTGGAATACGCCGCCGCGACGCTTCCTGGATCAGCCGGTGTTCCTGCAGGATAAACGGCACGTCTTCGTAGGCGCCGTGGGGGCTGCCCGAGAGGAAAATGCCGTCATAACCCGCCAAATCCTGCGGAAATTCATTGTTGAACGCCCAAAATCGATCCACCTCCAGCCCCCAGTGTTCAAATCGGTCGTCAAGCCGGGCGACGGTGGTGGTGGAACGACCGTTATGCAGATACAGCAATCGTTTGCGTTGCATGAAAAACCCCGTTTGGGTAATGAACGAAAGGGAAAATGGCGAATGCGCTAGCCGGCCGTCAACTCGGGGGCAAGCCGGTCACCGACTGCACAATAGCCTGACGCGCGCCTTCGATATGCCGCACCATTGCCGCGGCGGCGGCCTCGCCGTCACCGGCTTCGATCGCGGCCAGAATGGCCAGATGCTCTTCTCGCCCGGGAGCAAAGCGGCCCGGCACGGTTTCTTTACCAAATAAACGGGTGCGCACACGCAGCTCAGCAATGAGGCGCTGCAATAATCGATTGCCGCCGGTGTCGGCGATACTGAGATGCAATAAATCGTCGACCTCCCAGTGATAGTCAGCCGTCACCGTGGCGGGTGAAGTCATTTGCAATAAACGTGCGCGAATGTCGGCGATCTTACCGGGAGACATGCGACCCGCCGCCTGGCGAGCCGCATCGGCTTCGAGCAATTTACGTACCGCCATAATTTCAAGGATTTCGGCCAATTCAACGCCGTTGACCAACAGGGTGCGTCCAGAACGGCGCAGGAAATGCTTACTCTCCAAACGGCCGAGGGCCTCACGTATCGGCGTACGCGACAACCCCAGCAGCTCCGCCAGCCGGCGCTCGCTGATGACCTCACCGTTCACCAGCGCGCCCGATTTAATCATGTTTAATACCGCTTCAAAGGCTTGCTCGGTTAAAGACCGCTCGGTCACTTGCTGGGGTGCTATCGCGCTCAACGCCCTTCTCCTGTGTTTGTTTTTCCACGATTATGCCGCCGGTATGCTATTTGTATACCACTTACACACCACCGATGTCATCTAGCCAAGCCAGCTAAAAGCCGCCATCTGCGGCGAAAATGCCTTAATTTCGGGTAAAATAAGAAAACAGTATGACGCTGGCGGGAATCGCCCGGAAAAAGCGTGGATAAACGAGGGAAATACCGACAGACGGGGCTTAAAAGAAAACGGTGGAGCGTGAACAGCGGCGTATGGGTCCCCCTTTGCCCGCTGCGAACCCCATACGCCAGCGGGATGGGCGGCAGGTGCAGCGTTCAGCGCTGGGCGGACCGTTTCGCCTCAGCGCAATTGCAGACCGACCGTGGCGCTTTCAAGCGCCGCCGACCGGCCCGCCATATAACGCCAGCCCCGACGTCAGCTTGCGCACGCGCTTTTTATCGCCGGCGATGGCGATGCCAATTAATTGAAACGACTCGCTGTTCTGACCAGCGAGCGCGGCGCGAAATTGCGTATAGTCGGTGGTGGCTTGACCTTCTACCGGAAACAGCACCACATCCAGCCCCTGACTCGCCCCCTCCTGCCACAGGCGTTGCAGGTGCCGCGTATTGGCGGCAAGCACCGGAATACCGATGGGGATAAGCCCCGGCCACGCGCGTTGTCGGGCGTCGACCAACGCCTCCCCCACCAGACCGGGGTGGCGCTGGCCAAGGGTTAATGCCATCACCGCCGCCGCATTTGCCGCGCGGCCGGCGTCCAGCGCCTGACTGACTATCACCACACAGCGTTCCGGCACCGCGCTCACCTGTTGCTCCATTTCGTTCATCTCTACGCTCCTGTTATTGACCAAGGCGGTTAGAGTAGAAAGGGATTCATTCGCTGTCTGGAACGTTTGTGCACCAATACCGATAGCGAGCGGGCGTCATATGATAGGCACGACGGAACCAACGCCCCAGATGGCTCTGATCGGCGAATCCGACCTGTGCGGCGGCCAGGGCGGGGGAAACGCCCTGCATCAGCAGGCGGCGGGCCTGCACCAAACGCAACTGCACCAGCCAGGCATGGGGCGGCAACCCGAACGCCGCGCGAAATTCGCGATTAAGCCGGAAACGGTCCATGCCGGCAACATGGGCCAACGCATCCAGACCGATCTCCTCATGATAATGCGCCTGCAAATAATCGCGGGCGCGATTCAGGGCGAGGCGACTGACATTGGCCGGCGCGCTTTTCTTTCGCCAGGGATAGCCGTGGGTCAGACGGACGAGCAGATGCTGTAGGGCATGGTCTCGCACCATACGCGGCGCCTGATGATGCAAGGCGTTAAACGCCTCCCAGGTAGCGCCGGCAAGAAGCGGATCGTTTACCAGCGTTTGCGGAAAGACCAGCTCAAACCGGTCCGGCGCCTCGGCAAAAAGGGCCGGCAGGGTTTGACGCATCAGCGGTACCGGTAGATAAAGCATGCGGTAGGTGAAGCCGGCGCCATCCACCGCATCGCCGTCATGGATTTCGCCCGGCGCCAGCATAAACACTTTACCTGGCGTGCTTTGATGTTTCATGCGCCCCGAATGAAATTGTTGCACGCCGGCTTCGGTAACGCCGATGAGATAACTGTCGTGCCAGTGTGCATCAAAGGCATGGCCGGTGAAATGGGCGCGAAGGGTTTCAGTCTGGCTATCATCATCCCTGGCGATATCCACCCAATTGGCGTTTAGCATAGGCATAAGTCCGGGAACAGGTGCAGGATAGGATAACAAATCTACGCCCTATTGGGATGCAGGAAGGAAACGCGGTGTAAAGCGGATGAAAAACCTGGGTTAAGGTGGCCCTAAGCGCGCAGGCCAGAACGCCGTCCAGCATAACTTCTCGCGCAGCGGGGGACATAAGCGATAGCGCGGCTTAATCGTTTTCTCGGACGGTCTGGACCTTGAGTCTTTTGCCGTTCATTACACCCTTCACTTTATAAATTAGTCTGTTATCGCCGCAGGAAATCAGTAAATCCCCATCCCAGTCCATACGCAGCTGGCTGGGCGACGGACAGTGGTAGCCTGCACGCCGCAGGGTTTGCTGCGCGATCTGGTTCTGCTTCATTTGCCGCGGGCTGCCCGCATCTTGCCAGACGGGCAAATGCCAGCTGGCCGCATCGGCAAACAGTCGGGACAGAACGAACAGCAATAGTGTGATCGCAAATAGCGCGTTTAAAGGGCGCGTATCATTCATCATGTCATGCCCAACGAGAGAAAGCGCAACTGTAGCCGAGAAATTAATGCGGAACAATGATCCTGCGTTAGCTTTTCGGCCTTATGTCATTTCACCGCGAGCGCCGACCTCATCGACCCTGGCCGCCTGGCCCCGTTGCCGACGCTCGCCGAAACGCCGGGGCCGCCATAGCCCGCAACACCGAGCCTCGCCATCGCGCGCTCATCAAAACCCCTCAGCATGCCCGCCGCCGCGCGCAATGACAGCCCTTTTCCCTTGCCGTCATCCGGCCATGATGCCACCGTCCACCGGCAGGCTGACGCCGGTAATGAAGCTGGCCGCCGGGCTGACCAGCCAAAGCGCAGCGGCAGCGACCTCGTCGGCCTCGCAAAGGCGTCCTAGGGGGTGCAGGTCGCCGTGCTCGTCAAGTTTATCGCCAAACACCGCCTCGGACATGGCGGTCCTGACCAGACCGGGACAGACGGCATTGATACGGATACCGTGTCGGGCATATTCCAGCGCGGCGGATTTAGTCAACCCCAACAGGCCGTGTTTGCTGGCGGTGTAGGCACAGCCGCCGGTGTAACTTGCACGTAGCCCGGCGATAGAAGCAACATTTACAATAGCGCCGCCGGACGACATCATCAAAGGGATCTCCCGCTTCATACAGAGATAGACGCCGGTAAGATTCAGCGCCATTACCTGATGCCAGGCTTCGTCGGGATAGTCGGTCAATGGGGTAAACGAGGCGCCATCGATACCGGCATTATTGATGGCAATATCCAACCTGCCCCAGCGGGTGTCGATCTCATCAAACAGGCGCCGCAGATCGTCGGCCTGCGCCAAATCGGCGGCATAAAACCGGCTATCGCTGGCGGCAAAGGGCGCAGCGGCCATGGCCCGCTCGCCTTTGGCCGTGCTACGCCCTACCAGCAGCACCTGAACGCCTACACGAACCAGCGCGCTGGCGCATGCCAAACCGATACCTTCCGTCGCGCCGGTCACCAACGCCCTGCGTTTGTTGCCTGTGGTCATCTTGCCCTCCCGTGCCCGTTCGTCTGTCCCTGGCTCCCCGCGTTGGTTGCCTAACGTCGTTTCCGCTGCGCCCGTCCGCCTGCCCGCAGTCTGCGCCTTGGTTGTCCGTCGTCGTCTTGCTCTCCCGTGCCCGTTCGTCTGTCCCTGGCTCCCCACGTTGGTTGCCTAACGTCGTTTCCGCTGCGCCCGTCCGCCTGCCCGCAGTCTGCGCCTTGATTGCTCGTCGTCATCTTGCCCTCCCGTGCCCGTTCTGCGCACCGCGCTTGCCGCAGGGCGCACGCCTCCGCAAAGCCGATCCGCCGGGGCAAACTGGGGAGTTAAAGATCGGCGGGCGGCGGCGTCTTGCCCGCGAACCGCTGCGTCAACGCCTCCACCTCCCCCTCGCTGATTTTGCGAATCAGGGTTTCTGCCGGTGAAGTAATAGCCAGCACAGGCTGCAGCCAATCCTGCTGCAGCGCCGCTTTCGCGCTCGGCCAACGCGCGCCGTCGACGGGCAAAATCGCGCGGATACGCTCGGCAATACCGGGCGCGACCGGCGCCAGCACGCAGCTGTATACCCACAGCAGCCCCAGACAATTTTTCAATACCTGCGCCGATGCCAATGGATCGGTTTTCACCTGGCGCCAAGGCTGCTGGTGGGTGATATATTCATTGCCGCGCGTCCACATGCGCCGCATCGCCACGCCCGCCTTACGGTACTCCAACTGACGCATGTGATGCTCGTATTCGCTTACGTCCTGCGACAACGCCTGGTTCAGCGCCGGATCGGGGCTGTAGCCGGCCGGCAGCGCGCCGTTAAAGTTGCTCACGATAAGCGTCACCAACCGGTTGATAAAATTGCCCAAATTGTCCGCCAGATCTTTATTGATTATCTGCGCCATAGCGCTAAAGGAAAAATCGGTGTCGCTGGTTTCAGGCATCATGCAAAACAGGGTATAACGCCAATAATCGGCGGGAAAAAGCGTCAGCGCTTCGCCGGTGAACACGCCACGCTGGCGGCTGGTGGAGAATTTGTCGCCTTCATAGGTCAACCAGTTCACCCCTTTGATAAACGTAGGCAAGGTCCATGTTTCAGCGGTGGCTATCATCATCGCCGGCCAGAACACCGTATGGAACGGCACATTGTCCTTGGCCATGAACTGCACCAGCTCGACCTCCTCCGGCCGCTGCCACCAGTCGCGCCAGCACTCGGGCCGGCCCTGCGCCGCCGCCCATTCTTGCGTCATGCTGATATAGCCCAGCGGCGCATCGAACCAAACATAAAACACCTTATCTTCAAAACCCGCTTTGGGAACGCCGATGCCCCAGGCCAGATCGCGGGTAATACAGCGCGGCCGCAGCCCTTCCTGCAGCCATTTGCGCGCGATCCCCCTGACCGTCGCCGGCCAGTGGGGATGGCTGTCCAACCAGCTACGCACCGCCGGCTCGAGCTTGGCGAGATCGAGAAAAAGATGCCGACTTTCCATTAATTGCAGCGCACTGCCGGGAGAGATTGCCGAGCGCGGACAGCGTAACTCCGATGGATTAAGCAACGCGCCGCAACCGTCGCACTGATCGCCGCGGGCATCGGGAAAGCCGCATAGCGGGCATGTTCCCTCAATATAGCGATCGGGCAAGAAACGCTTATCGTCCACGGAATAAAATTGCTGTAGGGTATCGGAAAAGATAAAACCGTGCTGGTCAATGGCGGCAAAAACGCGTTGCGTGAGGCGATGATTGGCTGGCGAAGAGGTTCGGCCGAAATGATCAAAGCTGATGTTGAAGGCCTGGTAAATATCTTTTTGCAGCTGATGATTGTGTTGACAGTACGCCTCTATCGACATTCCACTGGCCGCGGCGCCGAGCTCGGCCGGCGCGCCGTGTTCATCGGTACCGCAAATAAATAACACCGTTTCGCCCTGCTGACGGGAATATCGGGCAAAAATATCGGCCGGTAGAATCGACCCCACCAAATTGCCGAGGTGCTTTACACCATTTATGTAGGGCAGAGCGCTGGTGATTAATTTCTTTTTCATCATATTGGTATCAAAATTGGCAAATGAAGGGAGCCGCCCCCCAATGAACATCATTATAGACGCTGACGCTATCAGCACCATTAAAGGCACAGTAAATATAATTAGCCTATTAACTGAATCGTTTGCTGCCAGGCCCTGTTAATCGATCCCGTAACGCATAAGGCTCTATGCATTGCGCTGGCCGCAGGGGGTTCTCATGTTAATGTGTGCGATATTAATTTTCAATCAATAACGGCAATGAAATGATAATGACGCTTTACTCTTTCGCCTATTATCAATAAGCCGCCTTTACGACATTTAACGATTTTTTCAATTCATTCATCACCCTAACCAATAATAAAACGGACAGCTAATAAAAGCGATAGCAAGCGATGAGTAAAATGACCGCCATGGCTATTTTTTTCGTTCACAATCTATAGTGATAAACTTAAATTATTTAATAAACCAACATCATCTAATTATTGAAATATTTTTGTGATGCGAATCACATTTCTATTCAATATTTAATTTTTTGATGGCGCATAACGCTTTTTATTATTACATATTTCGTAGGCTTATTCCCGATTACGTAACGCAGTCTATTCTATTATTAAAAATAATACTTAATTAATAATGAACATCATAACATTTAATTATTTTTTTATAATGCGTCTTACAGGGAGGGATAGTAGCGATGAAATTGAGAAGCTGGTTATGCGCATCACCTTTGAAAGAAAAACTGGTTGAAAAATGTGAAACCTATTCCGCGGATGTCATTCATTTTGATTTGGAGGACGCCGTGCCGCCAGGGAAAAAAGCGATCGCCCGCGCGGGTCTGAAGGCGGCTTTTCCACCCCAGCACCCATTGCCGGTCGCCGTCAGGATCAACCGACTCGCCACGCTTGAAGGGCTGCGGGATGTGCTGTTTCTCACCGAATTCAGGTTGCTGCCGACTATCATCATCCTCCCCAAAGCGCAGCTCGCGCGCGACGTATCGCTGGTCAGCGCCATTTTTCCCGACAGCTCTATTTTCGCCGTTATTGAAACCCTCGACAGCTATTTCGAGCTACGCCAATTATCCGTCGCCCCCGCCGGTCTGGCCGGCATCATCTTCGGCGCCGCCGATTTTGCCGTCGAGATGGCGCTCGATCCGCTGCGTGCCGCTCAGCAGTTGCGACCCATCAAAGCGGAGATCTGTCTGAACGCCAGGCGGCTCGGGCTGCGCGCAATCGATTCCCCCTGTTTCTTCCCACACCAGCAGGCGCTGCTGCAAAGTGAGATCGTGCAGGCGCGCAAACAGGGATTCAGCGGCAAGATCGCCATCCATCCGGCGCAAATCGGCCCCATTAACCAGGGGTTTACTACCAACGAAACGTGTCGCGCCCGCGCGCGGCGCGTGATGTCAATGCTGGATAAGGTCCCGGGGATTACCACCGACGCCCAAGCGATGCTCGGTCCGCCGCATTTGAGATATGCCAGGCACATCCTCGCGCAGAAATAGTCCTCACGCCGGGTCATCGCCTGACTAACGTAAGGAAACATAAGTCATGAAAACGAAAGCCATCAGCAGGTTGCAGCCCGTGGGGGCGCAACGTTATCGGGAAAGCCATGGTCTTTATTATGACGACTTCGAGGTCGGGGATATCTATGAACATAAGCCCGGCCGCACCATTACCGACGCCGACAATATCTGGCAGTCGCTTATCAACTCCAACAATCACCCTCTGCACAGCGATTACCATTTTGCCAGCACCACGGAATTCGGGCGCCCGGTGATCTCAAGCTTAGTGACGTTTTCCATTATCGGCGGCTTGAGCCTGGCCAGCACCAGCGGCCGAGCCATCGCTAATTTGGGGTGGAAAGAGGTGATTCTGTCCAATCCGGTTTTTGTCGGCGATACCCTGTATGCGGAATCGACGGTGCTCAGCAAAAGACGCTCCCGCAGCCGTATAGGTCAGGGCGTGGTCACCGTCATGACACGGGGCCTGAATCAGCGCGGGGCTGAAGTGCTGCGCTGGCAGCGCAGTTTCCTGGTGCCGACAGCCGCCGGGGGGACCCCATGATCCCTCCCTCCGCCCGCGGGGCTTTTCATTTGCCGCTGCTACCGCTTGGGGACGATATTTTGCCGCTGGCGGCATTCTTACGCGAACACTATCGTGGGCCGCATCGCGCGCGGGCGCAGGTGCCGCCGCGCGGTCTTATTCTCCGGCAGGCCCCGTTTGCCGCCTTTGGCGTAATGCCCGCCTTCTGCCCCCATCATCGGTTGTTCACCGCTAAAGTGGCGACATTTGCGCCAGGTAACGGCGCCGGCCCGGCGGTCAACGCCATTCTCTGCGTCTTTGACGGCGTGAGCGGGCAGCCGCTCACCCTACTCGAAGGCACACAATTAACCAACTATAAATGCGCGGCGATAAGCGCCATGGTCACCGATTTTTGCGCCGTGGATAACGCGCGGGTGCTGGCGGTGATCGGCAGCGGCGTCCAGGCCTGGCAGCAGGTGCGGGCGGTAATGGCGGTGCGCGCTATCGCCGAACTGCGCCTCTTTTCACCCAACGGCGCCCACGTGGCGGATTTCGCAAACCGGGTCAGACAACGCTGGCCGGGTCATTTGACCTTGGTCTGCCCGGGGAGCGCCGCGCAGGCGGTACGCGGCGCGGATATTGTCTGCACCGCCACCACCTGCGCCACGCCGCTATTTCCACCGGAGGTCGTGGCGCCCCATGCGCATATTAATTGCATGGGGGCCCACACCCCCGACAGCCGTGAGATACCCCCGGCGCTTCTGGCGCGGGCGCTGGTGGTGGTCGAGGATCGCCAGACCGCGGTTAACGAGGCCGGGGAGATACATGCCGGCGCGCTGGAATTCGCGCAGCTGCTCAGCCTGCCGTCCGCCGACGTCAAAGCGCGGCTGAGCGTGTTCAGCTCCACCGGCCACGGCTATCTGGATTTGCTGACCGTGGCCTTCGTACTACGCGACAGGCGCGTTTGCGGCGGTCCGGGCGCAAGCGTCAGGGAGGCGACGGCATGATTGTCTATTCCCTGCCGCAACTTGTGGCGATAGCGCGACACGCCTCCCCGTTCTATCGCCGGCTCTATCGGAATCTCGGGCCGACATTCCAGCTGGAAACTTTGCCGATCGCCCGTTTCGAGGACGTGATGCGCGCGGTACATGCGGATTTCCGTTCGCTGTTCACCCGCGAACGGCTCAGCGGTATGTTTTATACCACCTCCGGCACCACCGGTCGGCCGAAAGCCACGCTGTTCGGCCGTGAGGAGTGGCGCACCATCAACCGGCTGCTGGCCATGACCCATTGGCGCAATGGCCTGTTGCGCGATGGCGACGTGGTGCTGAATTTATCCGAACCCGGCAGCGCATCGTTCATGGCGGTCCATCGTGTGGTCGATCTCTTCGCCGGTCGCTGCGCCGAAATTCCCCTGGGCTGCGATCGCGATTATGACGACATTATCGCCCATTACCAGGCGTTTAACGCCAACGTAATTACCGGCATGAACCCGACTTTTCTCGGGCTGGCGCACCGGCTGCTGGCAACTCAGGGGCCGGATCCGCGCATTACCCGCCTGCTCGGCGGCGGTCAGCATCTAATGGGACTGCAGCCGGCGCTGCTGCGCGAGGCTTTTCCCAACGCGACCCTCTATCCGTTTCTCTACGGCACCACCGAAGTGGGTCAGGTGGCTTGGAGCGCGGCGCCGACCGAGCAAAACGCCTACCAGCCGTTCAGCGAAATTTGTACGGTGGAAATTGTTGATTCGACCAGCGGCGATGTTATCCGTCGCCCCGACGTCAAAGGCGCGCTGGTGGTGACCAGCTATGTCCGCCTGCAGGCGCCCGCCATTCGCATGGATACTGGCGACAACGCACTTTGGCGCGATCCGCCCGACGCGCCCGGCGCGCGTTTCGCGCTCTGTGGACGCCGCTTTGTCAACCGCTATCCGTTGGCCGCGGCCGAGCTCAACTCCCGCCAGGTCGGCGCGTTAATCAAAGGGCTACTGCCCCACCTGCCGCTGCTGATGCTGTGGTTGGAGATCACCGGCTGCGGCGACCGGCCACAGGTCACCATTGCACTGTCCCTATACGGTCTGGCCGCACCGCCGGCGGATTTGGAACGTCGTGTACTGATGGCGTGGGAAAACGTGGCTCCCGCCATCGCGGCGGAAGTGCAGCGCCAGCATCTGCCGCCCCCGCGGGTACGTCTGGTGGATTTCAGCTATTTCGCCCAGGCCTGCAAAAGGAAAATACCGCCGATTGTCGACAAACGACTGGCGCCCCGGCATGGCGGCAACCCGTTACCCGGCCAACCACATTGACAGGGAGACAAGACATGAACCACTTCGCCAACATCGCCAAAATGGTCACGGCCAGCCTGCCCAACTGGCAGGCCGCCCATGCCGAAGGACTCACCGGAATTCGGACCGTGCCGGGAGAAGGGAACTCGCTCACCGCCGCCGACGGGCACCGTTTCATTAATATGTGTTCCTGCTCCTATTTGGGGCTGAATCTGCATCCGGCCATCACCGCCGGCGCTATTCAAGCGCTTGAGCAAGAGGGCATGATAAGCACCTCGGTATCGCGAGCCAGGATTGCGCCGCGGCTGTTGGACGAGACGGAGGCCCTGCTTAGGGAGGTTTTCCGCTGCGATACGCTCGTGGCGCCTTCCTGCTTTATCGCTTCTGCCTCGGTGCTGCCGCTGCTGGCCAGCGGGCAATTTACCGACGGCGCGAAGCCATTAATGATCTTCGACGGCCGCTGCCATTTTTCGATGCAGATCCAAAAAGCCTGCTGCGCTGACGAAACCGAGGTCGTCACCTCGCCGCATAACGACTGCGCCTTTATCGAACGGGCCTGTCAGACCCACGCCCGCGTCGCCTATATTTGCGACGGCGCCTACAGCATGGGCGATAATGCGCCGTTGGCGGAACTGACCCGGCTACAGCAGCGCTACGGCCTGTTTTTGTTTATCGACGATTCCCATTCCCTTTCCGTCTCCGGTCCACGAGGATGCGGCCTGGCGCGCGCTCATTTTGAACAACTCAACGATCGGACCATCATCGTCGCATCGCTGGCAAAGGCCTTTGGCGCCACCGGCGGGCTCATCATGCTCTCCAGCCGCCGCCAGCGAGAGATGATCGTCTATTGCGGCGGTCCTCTGGGCTGGTCGCAAATGGTCAGTACGGCAGGACTGGGCGCCATCAGGGCGGCGGCAAAAATCCATCTCGGCGATGAACTTCCCCGCCTGCAGCAGCGCCTGCGCGATGTGATGCGCTGCCTTGACGATGCCGTGCCCAGCGCTAACGCCGGTAACGGACTTCCGATACGCGTGTTCGACCTGGCTTCTATCAGCGATGCCCTGTCGGCGTCGCGCCACCTCTACCTAAAAGGCTTTTATTGTTCCGCGGTGTTCTTTCCCATCGTCGCCCGGGATCGACCGGGCATACGCGTCATGGGACGAGCCAATATGACTCGGCAGGATATCGACAGGTTCTGCGCCGCCATCCGCACCATCGTTGGAGGAACCTAAATTATGGAGAGTTCGCAGGAAAGCGCTCTGTTACTTTGGCTGCGCATGGCGGCCAGCGGGAAAAGCCTGTTTGAACGCTGGCACAGTCAAGAACATATTCCGCAGCGCCTGACGTTACCGGGCGTTCTCAGCGCTGAGCGCTATGTCAGCGCCTGCAACGCACGTTACTTCTGCCGCTACCGGCTTAGTACGCCGCAGGCGCTGGCAAGCCAGGCTTACCTGGCGCAAAACCAGACGCCCCCCACGGCGCTGGCCCGGCAGGTGGAGGAAAAATTGCGGCTGGAGGCGCGCAAAATCGTACGTCCCCTTGCCAGCGGCGGCGATAGCGATCGCAGCCACGGTCTGGTGGTCGCCAGGCTGGTGCTACCAACAGAGCAAGGTGATGCGCCTGATCTGGCGGCGATGCTGCGCCAGCGATTCTCGCCGTCGGCTAATGCTGTCCAACTCGGCTGGCGGCTGTTTGGCGAACATGAAGACCATGAAGACAGGCAGCGTATCGTGATACTCGATTGTGCCGATCCCCGCCACGGATCGCGCATCCTGGCGGCGCTGCGGGCGCTAATTGCCCCTCTGCCAGGCGTCATCGCGCTGGATGTCACGGCTTACACCCTACAAGTGAGTCAGGGCGAATAGCCACCCCCGTCCCGGCGCGCCCGCCACCCGCCACAGAGGAGAGAGCAGCATGGGCATTGACAGGATCCCCCTTCCCACCGCGGAACGTTTTTATCAGCAGTATATGTGCCGGCAGCGGCCGGTTGTCATCACCGACCTCTTCAACGGTCAGCCGCTGGGCGCCGTACGCAGCAAGGCTGACGCTATCAATGCCTTTGGCGCTATCTCCCTGCCGCTCCAAGACGTTTATGATGACGCAATCCGGATAAACGATATCCGCGAGCATCTCGCCAGCCGTCTGCCGCTGCATTACAAAACCGGCGAGACCCCTGACTTGCCTGCCTGGCGAGATAAAACGGTTTCTTTAAAGGATTATTTCACCCTGATCGAATCGCCGCATAATCGCCATATGCTCAGGGTGGCATTCGCTACTTGCCATCAGCTGCAGCGCGCTTTTACCGTGCCCGAGGTGTGCCGCCCGCGACAAGGCGAGAGCACGGCGGTCCTGAATCAGAACTTCATTGGCGTGAAAGGGAGTTTTTCCGCCATCCATTTTGATAAAGATGGCCTGCACGCCTTTCTATACGCCATCTTTGGCCGCAAGCGTTTTATTGTGTTCCCTCACACCGCCCGCGAGAAATTGCTGCCCTTCACTCAATTCAGCGGCTGGGCGTTGCAAAACTTCACCGAACGCGACCGCCAGGCTTTTTTGACCTGGACCGGCGGCGAGGAGGTCATCCTTCAGCCGGGGGAGGCGATCTACTTCCCGCCTTTCGCCTGGCACTTCGCCGATTACCTCGACGATTGCTGGGCGTTGAATCTGCGTTTTCGCCGTAAAGATAGCATTACCGCATTGCTTAATTGCGCATTCCCGGACAGCGATTGTCAGGCGCTGGGCGTGCTGTTGCTGTCGACCACGCTGGCGCCGGAGACGGAGCAGGACATCCTCACCGAGCTGGCCCGGCTAACGCGGCGGCCTTTTCGCGACGGAAGGCAAAAAACCCGCTATATCCGTCGGCGCATCGCCCGGTTGTTGCAAGATCGCGACGGCGGGCCGGGCTGCGACCGCCTGGCCTGGGATCTTGAGCGTTATATTCCCTCACCGCTTGCGGAGTATTTGGATTGGTCCGATGCACGCCGCCCCCGCTTTCGTTAATGGCATCTTGACGAGTTAAGGAGAAACAAATGGAAAACCAGCCATCGACACTGCGCAGGATCCCCCTGCCCGATGCTCGCGAGTTTGAACACCAGTATATGCACAGCGTTACCCCGGTAGTGATAACGGATCTGTTCCGCGGCAATCGCATACGCAACATCAACACGCCGCAACAGGTGAGCGCGCATTGGGGCGATGTCAGAATACCGGTACAGGATGAGTACCTCAAAACCTACGAAGCCTCCACACAGGGCAAAAGCACGCTGAAAGATAAGGACGCATCGCTGGACGACATGATGACGATGACCCTCGCCGACTATTTCCGTTACATTCGCGAGCAGCCTGGCGAAAAGAAAATGTGTATTGAATTCGCCACGCCGCAGCCGGTCCGCGAGAGCTACATTATCCCGGAGCTGTGCTATCCGCGCCCCGGCGAAAGCAACACGTTGGTGCAGCAATGTTTCGTCGGCAACCAGGGCAACGTGGCCAATATCCATTTTGATAAAGCGGGACATCATGGCTTGCTGTATCAGGTATTCGGCCGCAAGCGTTTCATCCTGTTTCCCCACGCCGCCGGCAAGAAATTGCTCCCCCTGACCCAAACGTCCGGTTGGAAACTGCAAAACTTCTCCGACCAGGAACGCCGAGAGTTTTTGCGCTTTACCGGCGGTTACGAAGTGGTACTGGCGGCCGGGGAGGCGGTATATGTCCCGGCGCTGTATTGGCATTATGCGGACTACATTGAGGATAGCATGGCGGTGCGCCTGCGTTTTCGGCGTCCCGATTATGTTACCTCTCTGCTTAACCATATGTTTCCCGATCTCTATACCCAGGGCATCTTGCATAAACTGGCGGATCCGACGCGGGCGCTAGGGGAATACGCGCCGCTGATTGACCGTATCATTCAGTGCGCCACCGCCCAGTACGCCGATGGGCGCGAGAAAGTCACCGCCGTGCGCGCGCTATGCAAGCAGATTTATCATGAAATTTACCCTGAGGAGCCGCGCCAGCCCTATTCACTGGATTTGGAGCGTTACTGCCCGCCGCTGCTGGCGCATTTCCTCGACGCCGATCACCCGGACCGCCCGGTATATCAATAACGGCGCGGGCGATTGGCGCTTTTGGCGGCGGACGCAAGCGCCTCCTTCACCCAGTAAGGAGCAGCAATGACGATGAAAAAACCGGCTCACGGTATACCGCAGCTCTCCGGCGGGCAAGCGAGCTGCGAACAGATCGCCGGGCAGTATGAGACATTCCCGTTTCCGCCGGTGTATAAGATAGAGCAAGAGGATCCTCGGCGTGATCTGCGTGAAAGTTTCAATCTCGATCTCGGGTTGGGGCCCCGTGCCGCGCTGAAGCCCGGCAGCCGGATTTGGGTTCCAGGCTGCGGCACCCGCTGGGCGGTAATGATCGCCCTACAGTTTCGCGATTGCAACATCGTCGCAAGCGATATCAGCGCCGCCAGCCTGGCGTTTCAACAGCGTCTGGCCGCCGGTTTGGCTGTAGCTAACATCACTTTCCGCCAGGAAGATTTACTGCGGGCGCCATACCGCCAATGCTTCGATTTCATCAGTTGCGTGGGAGTAGTGCATCATCTCCCCCGCCCCGACGAAGGCTTACGCGTGCTGGAGCGCGCGCTGGCGGCGAACGGACTGCTGGAACTGATGGTGTATGATCGTTATAACCGCCATTACTCCATCAAAATGCGCGCGATACTGTCGATTTTGGATCCCGCGCAATCCCTGGACAGCGAAGGCCGGTTCGCGCTGGCGCTAAGGCTTCTGCGCGCGCTCAATACGCGCGCCAAAGCGCCCCCCGAGTTGGCGCGAGTGCTGAAATATGTCCGGCAGCGTCCGGGGTTTGCCCGCGAGCTGGCGGATTTTATCAGCAATCCTCGCGAGCATTATTATGACGTTCCGGGCCTACTGGCGGCCCTCGACCGCGCCGGCCTGCGTTTATGGCGCTGGAAACAGCCGGACGGGTTTGATCCCGGCACCCTGCTGGATGATCCCACACTGTGTCAGCAGGTCCAACGCCTGGGCAGCGCCGCACGCGCTCATCTTGGCAGCTTACTGAGCGAGCCGCTGCTGGAGCTTTACGCCTGTAAATCCGGCTGCCAGCCGGGCAAGGACGCCGACAATGCCACCGAGTACTATCGACGGCATCGGCTGCGCAGCCTCTCTGGTACGATCCGCTATGACATCAACCAGGGCGGCGGCATCGGCCCGCGAAGCGTTCGGCCGAAAGTCACGCTGCGTCATGACCATCTGTGGTTTGATGCCGGTGAACGGCGCCCGGCGGTAGTGCATTACGGACAGGCTGAGGATTGCATCACCGAAGAGCCCAGGAAACGGTTACGCCTAGCGGACAAAGGGTTATCGACGGTGTTCAATCATCACCAACTTAGCCGGCTGTTGGCCTGGAGCGAGCCCGGCCTCCTTCCCCAGACGCTGGCGGAAAAATTCTTCACCGCCTATCCTGACGTCCGACTGTCGCCGTCGCAGTTTTATCAGGGTTTGCTCACCTTGTGCCGCACTCCGTTTCGTCTGTTTGCGTTGCAGACACCGGCGTTACCGCAGAGTGTATCCCGTGACGCCGTGGAAAGAGCTAACCGACCGCCCGTCGCTTGATGTCGCCGCCGCCGCCCTGTGATCTTGTTATACGCATGCACTGAGGGGCGATATCAACCGGCGCGGGCTATCGGGCTCCCGTTTTGCATGGCGTGGGCAATTTTAATCGATTTCTCGATGGTAACCGGGTGGCGTAACTCGGTGACGCTATAGCGGCTGATTTCATCCGTGAGGGTAGGCAGCTGCTGGCCCGATCCCTGTAAAGCTACTGGTTCGATCCCTGCAAAGAAGGAAATAAGCCCTTCATCTAGCGATGTATTTTTTTTGCTCCGGGGCAAAACTTTTATTTACGACGACCGCTAACGCCCCTGTCCACACCTGTTGGAGTAAGGTGTTATCTTAGTAAGCACGCCTAGCGGTGCTTATAGCCAGAAGGCACACCAACTACCGTTCTATTAAATAGCGCAAAAATCAATATTCCAATTATGATATAATTTTCTGCCACTGTTGCTTCAGGCTTGCAAACTCCTTGTGAATCTCTTTGAGATCATGTCGTTCTTTTCTGGCAAAACACCATGCATCGTAAATACTTTTTATCATTTGAAACACCCCTACCCCATGAGCGACGTAACCGACAGATTTGACCGGGGTGGAACTAAAGAGCTTACCAATCAGTTGCATAGCCGCGCCAACCGCGTGTGAGGCGCCCACTTTTACCATCAGCTCTTTTCGATTTTTACTATAAAACAATTTCATATAATGCCACTTGGAGTTGGGTTTTGGCACAGATTGATAGGCTTTGTCGATTAGCTCGCTCACCTCATCGTTTATTTCTTTTGACATTAGTGTTTTAGTGAGTGGCTGCAGATCGTCTGAAATCAGAGGGTACTTTTTTTCTATACCCTGCAAATGCTTTGCTGACGACTTTAACTGCAACAACTCACTTGCGTAGCCATTGATCAATGTAAGTAATTCTTTCCCTTTTTGCGAATCATCTAACGTTTCTTGATTTTTCTTATCAATCTCACCTCGTATTTCTCTCGTTTTGTGCTTTATTTGGTTTGTCTTAAGCGCATTTACCGCCGCGTTAAAAACTAAATTAATTTTTTCTAAAGTATAGGTATTGATTTTTTCATCTAATTCTTTAGATATTATGTCGGTCTGGAGAGACACTTCGTGATTAAATCCAATAAGTTTGTCCTTTCTTGTATTAATTTTGACAATGACTTTATCAACCAGCTTACTAAAGCCGGTAATCTCATTAGCGTATTCTCGCAAGCCCTTCCCCGTTTTAGCTTGCAAAGGCTTTTTATCATATACCTCTGTCGCATTCAATTGTTTACAAATATTTTTTATCAACTCATCATCAGACGTAAATACATAACCCAGGACGGACAGCACCAATTCTTTATTTAATTCGCCGTACATGGTCGTTAATTTGTCATTTATTGTCTTTTCGTCACAACCTTGCCAAATTGATCGAGCATCTCTCTGTTTGACACCCGTTTTCTTTGGAGTACTTTCTTTAGTAATATCAATCATGCTATCATTGATTGCGTCCATCATGTTATAGACATATTCTTTCTTAGCTCTATCTAGACGGTCATGATCAAGCATATTGTTCAAGCTAACATTTATCTGATTTTCTGCTTCGGAGTAGTCAATGAGTTTTTTATCTTGCGAGGAAACGCTAACAAGCTTTTTCCTCTGCACTTCTAAACCATCAGAACAAATTTCTGTCAATACTCCTCTCATCGCTTTATCGTTAAGTAATTTCCTCAATTCCCGAGTGAAATAACCCTGATTACATTGGTCAGAAATCCATTCCCGACAGAGTTGAGCCGCCTTTTTCGCCTCATCCTCGCTAATAATATAATTGGTCATTGTGGATTCCTTAAAATCATATTTCAAATCGACCAAATTATTTAATTCCCCTGCAAATGTGTGTCCGTCCGCATGCTTCTTTAGAAATTCATTACAGATCAAGAAAAAAACACGTCTTGACGCTTTACAGTCCTGATGAATAGGCTTTATGGTATCACCCTCAATGATGATATATTTCTTTAGAATTTCAGATCCTTTAATATCCTCTTCTATTTTTTCTAATCTGTCTTTTCTTTTAATCAATTTATGACGCCAATTTTTTTCGCCTGCGGATTGAGCATATCCATTTATAAAGCGTATCAATTTAGTAATATCTAAATTTTCCTCAGAAACAGTGAATTTCCGCGTTAAAAAAAGAGTTGTAGCCAACGGGGTTACCGGCGAAACAATCGCAGACCCGGATTTGCTATCAGTTATCTCAACATCAGATTGGCTGATTGCATCATACTTATTCTTATTTGTTATAAAGTTCGATACATTTGCAACATTATATACTTCTTTATTAGGCACTTCTCTGCCTTTATCCGAACTTGTCACATTATTGTGTCCCCCACAAGCCACGTTCATGGTGAGGTTTAGTTTTGCAGGCAGCGGCTTATTGTTTACCTCAGTGATTTTTGAAGCGAGAACCTTGCGCTCTTTATTATCTACATCGCTTATCCGAAGGTAATTATTACAATTAATCAATGTAGCGCATTGCGGAGCCATGTTTTTATCAGTCAGATTCATAACCATCCTTAGCGGTTGTTTATTTTTAGAAAAAAATAATCATAAAACGTTGGCCAAAGCCTATTGGCACTAAAAAAAAATGATGGCGTAACTTAACGGCATCATATTGGCACTTTATTTGCCCATACCATTCTGCACAGATATTTCAACAATGGATGGACGTTCAATTTTTTCCGGCCTCCATTTAAGCATTTTTCTTGACGCAGCCCATAGGTTATAAACCTGAAAACACTTTTGCCTGAGAAACAATGAGATAAATTCAGAACATTGTGCGATCGTTATCGCAGATGTTTGATTGATAGAAGCGTGTTCAGGTGCGAATGGCGGTTATTAAGCCGCCTGGCGTGTCGGTGCATGACCCGTTAGAAAGGAGAGGAGCACATCAGATTCAGTCGTCGGAGCTGCCTGGGGTGGTAATATCGACAGCCCTTACTACCGCCGCTGAAGTGGCGGAATACATAAATCATCCGTTTGGCGGCCATTCATCAAGCCGTAATCAACGCTCTATATTATAGGAAGTTTTCACTGCGCCAGCGGCTGATTGGGTTATTGCATCATAAGCCCGTTCGCAGGCACGGCCTCTTATTCGTGCCCGGTCAGCGTAGGCCGCCAGCTGCTGATTTCTTTTGAGAGATTCTGCGAACATGTCGGCCAGCAATAGGTGGGAATCGCCTCCTGCCTGGCGTTTTCCGACAGTGGCGGAAACGCCGGCGGCGTTATCTGCGGCGAGCTTTTGCTGCATGTATCGTACCGTGTTCCGCAGGCTGATAATAACAGACTTAGCGCGAGCGGCATCAGCACGCGCGGCATTAAGTTGGAGGTTGGCATCTTCATTAACCTGAATAATGGCCTTGATTCGGCGTTGTTCTTCCTCACGCGCTTCTCGCTGATAGCGCGCCATAAGCTCTACATCGGCGATATTGCGCTTGTCCCATCGGCTCTGCCAAACGGTATTGGCGCTTTCTTTGCCGGCGGTATATCGCCAGTGGGAAAATACGCCGACAGTTGCCCCCAGCAGCACCACTCCGCCGACTTTGAAAATTATTGACGCAAGTTTGATCATATTGAGTTTCTCAACGTTGCCGGCTTGCACACGGCCTGCCCATGGCGCGATATTGTTTTGCTACAGACAACACGTCGCGTAGTTTACTCATCCCTTGAAGCTAAAGCCGTGACTCGCCTTGGTCGGCAATACCGTAATTCAAACACGCCCCTAATCACCGCCGACGACAGGTTTTATGCCTATTTGGTTATTTTGAAAAGATGACCAACGTTACCCCGTGCGCGGTATAACATGCTGCAAAGTACGGCGTTAATCATCAATTCCGACCAGTCAATATAGACATAGCCGCCCATCACCACGCGAATAACCACCGCCCCCATTGCGACGGTGAGCAGCCAGGCAACAAACGCCATAAACCGGTTAAATTCAGCCTCCCCCCGGCGATAGGTCATCAGCCGCAGGCAGGCCGCCGCGCAAATAAAGGCATTCGCGTGAAGCATCACTTGCTGGCTCATTACTGCCGCCCTCCACGGAATCGTGAAAATAGTGAGAGACCGTCTTTACTGCATAGCCCCATCAAAATACGCACCGCCGCAGCCGAAGCAACAAGTGCACCTATTGGTAAATCAATCGCTGTACCGGCCGGCAGAAATGAATCCAGCAAACTGGTGGTGAAAGGGGCTGCGACCAGTCCTACGGCAAAGGACAGACTGCCGAGAAATAATCGCCACAACAGACCAAAATCCCCTGCTGATTGCCACAAAAATCGCCGCGCCGGCGAAGGCACCGATAACGGTGGGCCCGTTCTGTGGCCCAAATACGCTTATCAGCATAGCGCCTTTTACAAGTGCGGAGGCAAGGTCGCTGCCCGTTAGCGGCTCAGACATTGGCATGACTCCTTATAATGAGGTTCGCTCTTCATGAGCTGTTATAGTCGACTTCGCTTAATGCAGACGTCATAATTACCGGCGTACTATCAATCTATTGCATTAAACGGTTGGCAACACAGTGAGGGTACTGCGCCGTTTTCTTCTCACTTGGCGTATTTTGTGCGCGGAGCAAGCTTGATTGCCCACGTTATGCTCGCTAACGTCCTGAAATTGACTGAGGGTTTTCTCTATCAGCACCGGATCGCGCTACTCGCAGATTGATAATACCTTCGCGGGCTCGACCAGAAATCCCTACTGCACCCTATCTGTTCAAGGTTCCAATAATCGTATCGTGATAGTCATCCCACTTAATTAGCTTGATTTATCTTGAGCGCCGGAGGTTATTGAAGCAACCGATGCCTGTTGTCATGAATTTGGCACAACCGTGCGATCACGTTTTCCTCTCATCGCCGGCCTTAAACCGGCCGCAAGCGCTGTCCGCCATCACATCGGCAACCGTTAATTCGCCCGACGCCCCGATGCTGCCGTACGAGGCCTAACTCAGAGCCCCTACCCCTAGCATTGGGCCTGACCGGGCCACCTCACGGGACGGCAGGCTTGGGTAGACGTTATCCTGACCGTGCCGCTGACCACCGCGGTAGGCAAGCCAATACCACTCGCCGATCACGCCAGAATCACCCAGCATAAATAGTTTTGTTATTTACCCATTGAACCCTAGGCCCCCGGCTTAATTGACTTATGAAATAATGCCAATTCACCCGCCAACGGCCGTCCCTTTTTATTCATCGGTACGGCGCCCGCGATGAGGGCGAGCACATGGTTTATCAACGGGAAAAAATCTCTATATTTCTGACGTAAGCCGCAGCAATAAAATAGAATTCGCCCACCCACGGCGCCTGATAATTATTTTCTGCAAGCGGTGAGAGATGTAATTTATTTACTTCTTTACTTTTCTTGGGGTGACGTCTTACTTTAAAAAAAACGAATCAACCTCACCTAGGAATGTATTATGAAAGTAGGTTTCATCGGCTTGGGAAAAATGGGCGCCGCCATGGCTACACGCCTTAAAAATGCTGGCCATGAAGTGATCGCCGTTGACAAAAATAGTTATGCACGGGACGCGGCGGCGCAGCAAGGCATCAATGTCGCCGCGGATTGTCGAGCGGCGGCGGCCATGCTGCCGGCGCCGCGGACGTTCTGGCTGATGACGCCACCGGGTGAGGCAACGGAACACGCTATTGCAGAATTAGCGACGCTGCTTACCAGCGGTGATATCGTCGTTGACGGCGGTAACTCGGATTTTCGCGATACGCTTCGTCGCTCGGCCAGGCTGCGGGAGAAAGGGATAACGCTGGTAGACGCGGGCGTTAGCGGTGGAACACAAGGCGCACGGGAAGGATGCGGGCTTCTTATCGGCGCAGCGACCCCGATCGTCGAATGGCTCGCCCCGCTGTTTGACGCACTGGCGGCCAAAGGGGCGTGGGCGCGCGTGGGCGACAGCGGCGCAGGACATTTTGCCAAAGCGGTGCATAACGGCGTCGAATACGCGCTGATGCAGGCTTATGGCGAGGGATATGAGTTACTGTTAGCGTCTGACATAGATGTCGACCTGCTGGCCACGCTGAACGCCTGGCAAAACGGCTGTTCCATACGTTCGCATTTACTGGAAAAACTGATTGAAGCCCTGGCGCCCGATGTGTCGCTGGCCGGTGTAAAGGGCTACGCGGCGGATTCCGGCATGGGGCGCTGGACGGTGGAGGAAGCCATCCGCCTACGCGTGCCCACGCCGGCCATCAGCGCGGCTCTTCAGGCGCGTTTCCGCTCACAGCAGGACGACTCTCCCACCCTGAAAAGCATCGCCGCCCTGCGGGGGACAATCGGCGGCCATGCGGTGAAACGCCGCGAGGATAACCCATGAGCACAGTTTCACTAACGCAGCGCCTGCAACAAGTCGCCCGCGAGCTTAGCAAGATGGCGCAAGCGATTAACGATGAGCAGTTATCACAGCTTGCCGAGGCCATCAACCGCACGCCGCGGGTGTTTTTAAGCGGCCAGGGCCGCTCGGGTTTGATGGTGAAAGCCATCGCCATCCGTCTCATGCATATCGGTCTTGCGGTGTATGTTGCCGGCGAAAGCAATACGCCGGCCATTGCGGCGGGTGATTTGCTGATTGCCGTCACTTCCTCCGCCAAAACGCCGGTAACCCTTTCCCACATTGCGGCAGCCCGGCAGGCAGGGGCCGCGGTGGCGCTTATCAGTTCGTCGCCGACGCCGGCGTTACAGGTGGACCACTATGTCTCCCTGCCGGCGCGCAAGGAGGTCGCCACCGATCAGCACGCGGGATCTTTATTTGAACAATCTTTATTAATCACCGGCGATGCTATCGCCTGGAAACTCCAGCACCTCCGCACGCAAAGCGACGCGGAATTGGATAAACGGCACGCTAACCTGCAATAGTCTTAAACGCTACCCATCGCACCCTACACACCTGAGCGTCTTCCGCTCAGGTTCATTGCTTCACAATATAAATATCAGAGGAAGTTATGAACCAGGATATTATAAAAAACACACCTCAAACAGATATTCCCGACAGCGAGACCTCGGCAATTAAAAAAATGCGGCTGCGGCTGATCCCTTATTTGTTGCTTTTATACGCCATTGCCTATTTGGACAGGACCAACATCAGCTATGCCGCGTTGGAGATGAATAAAGAGCTGGGTATTAATCCAGCTCAATTTGGCATGCTCGCCAGTATCTTTTTTATTGGGTATTTTCTTTTTGAGGTCCCAAGCAATATTGCCTTGCATAAATTTGGCGCGCGCAAATGGATAGCGCGTATTTTGGTTACCTGGGGCATCGTAGCGGTGGGCACCGCCTTTGTGACCCACGTTAGCCACATTTATCTATTGCGCTTTTTGCTCGGCGCCGCCGAAGCGGGATTCTTCCCCGGCATCGCATTTTATCTTACCTACTGGTTTCCCCGCAAACACCGTGCGGGGGCCATGGCGACCTTTTTTCTGGCGCAAATTCTTTGTACCTGTCTCGGCGCACCGCTAAGCGGCTGGATTATGGACAATGTCAGCGCTCTGGGTATGGCCGGCTGGCGCTGGATGATCCTGCTGGAAGGCTTTCCCGCGATCGTCCTCGGCTTCGCGACCCTTATCGTGCTGCGCGACGGACCTCAGGATGTAAAATGGCTGAGTCAGGACGAAAAACGCTGGGTGCGCGAAGCGCTGGAAGACGAAAACCGCCATTCACCCGCGCCCGAAATGCGTTGGTGGAAAATATTGGCAAATCGCCACGTGCTTTACTTGGCGATAACCTATGTCTGGATCGTTATGGCGATTTACGGCATTACGTTCTGGATGCCAACCATTATCAAAGGGTTTCAAAATCATTTTTCCAATACCGTCATTGGCTTTTTGGTGGTGATACCCACGCTGGTCGGCGGGTTGGCTATGCTTATTAACGGCTGGCATTCAGATAAGACCATGGAGCGAAAATGGCATGTGATTACCGTGGTGTTAATTGGCGCGGTAGGGATGTTTTTACTCGCTATCACCACTAACACCTGGTTGTCTATGCTGTGGCTCTGTCTGATTGCCGTAGCCGCCTACGGCTATATTGGCGTGTGGTGGACCATTCCAACCTCATTCCTGACCGGGCTCTCCGCCGCCGTGGGGCTTGCCGCTATCAATTCCGTGGGAAACCTGGGCGGATTCTTTGGCCCTTTAATCGTCGGTATGCTGGTTAATTTCACCGGCACATCCCGCGCGGGTCTGCTGTTTTTGTGCGCCTCATTTATCATTGGTGCGGTAATGCTGGCGGCATTCAAACCGCCGGTGAAAAAATAGGGCATGTCCATGTCTGAGCCATTTTGCGTCCTTGCCATCGATATCGGCTCGTCCTCGCTACGCGTAGGTCTGTTCACGGCACAGGGGGAGCCGCTGGGAGAGTGCGTACGGCGGCACTATGCGCTGGACACCGCACCGAATGGAGAAGCCACGCTAGACGCCGAGCGGATTTTCGCTTACCTGTTTTCCGCGCTGGATGAGGTTCATGCGGGTTTAGCGGCCCATCGCCGCGTCAAAGCGGTCGGCATTAGCACCTTCTGGCATAGTCTGACGGGGATCGACGCGCAGCAGGAAACGACCTTGCCCATCATTACCTGGGCCGATAGCCGCGCGGCCCATGAAGCGGCGGCGTTGAAATACTCAGGCGTCGCCCGGCATTTGCACGCGCTAACGGGCTGCCCCGTTCACTCCAGTTTCTGGCCGGCGCGTCTGCGCTGGCTGGCAAACGAGCAACAGGCGGCATTCGCCCGCACCCGTCACTGGCTGTCGTTATCCGATCTGCTCTTTCTGCGCCTGTTTGGAACGCTGTCCACCTCGTTATCCATGGCGTCCGGCACCGGGCTGCTGGATAGCAACCGGCGTTGCTGGTCGCCGCTGGCGATGTCGCTGGCGCATATCAAGGTGGAACGCCTGCCGGACATTAGCGATGCCCCGTGTCAGGGGCTGCGTTCGCCTTGGGCGGCGCGCTGGCCCGCGTTTGCCGCTATTCCGTGGTATCCCGCTTGGGGTGACGGCGCCTGTTCCAATATCGGCGCCGGCGCCCACGATGCGCAAGCGCTGGTGCTGATGTTGGGCACCAGCGGATCTCTGCGTCGGGTGTGGCGGGGCGAAAAAATGATGCTGTCCGACGGCGGTCTTTGGTGCTACCGAATAGATGGTCAACGCTTCGCGGGAGGCATGGCCTTGTCGGAAGGCGGCAATGCCGCCGCCTGGGCGCGGCGTTTTCTTACCGCCGCGGCCGACGAGGATCTCGACAGACAGGCGGCGGCCATGGCGCCCGCCGCACACGGGCTTACGGTGCTGCCCTATTTCCTGGGCGCCCGCAGCCCGGAATGGTCGGAGGGGCGCACCGCCGCGATCCTCGGCATCACGGCGGCCACCGGGCCCGCGGAGATTTACCGCGCCACGCTTGAGAGCGTCGGGTTACGCTTTGCCAGCCTAAAACAGCGGCTGGACAGCGCCTGGCCGGGGCAGCGCCAATTGATCGCCACCGGCGGAGGATTTTTGCAATCGCGTATCTGGGCGCAGATCGTGGCCGATTGCCTGGGAGAACCGTTATCGGTATCCGCCATCGAAGAAGGTTCACTGAGAGGCGCGGCGTTGCTGGTGTTAGAAAAATACATTGATATCCGCAGCATCGCATCCCCGATAGCGCGCGTGGTTGAGCCCGATCTACGGGCGCATGAAATCTATCAACAGGCCAAACGGCGGCAACTCGATTACGATAATGCGATTATTCAGACGTTAAAACGGCGCCTGGAGGAGTTGGAATAGGCCGTCACGGGTCCTTTTCTGCCTTAAGCGGCCGTGCGCCATGCTCTATTATGCGTGGCGATGTTGCATCAGCTATGCGTGGCGATGTTGCATCAGCGGCGATAAGCGGCAATGCTCAGTTATTGAGCCGCCGCTTCACCGCCTGGCTGTCGACGTGCTGTACCCGCGAGGCGGACTGTTCAAAATGGGAAAACCCGATAATGGTGTATAAAATATCGGCAAGCATCAACTGTGCCATCCTGCCGGTCATCGAATCGCTGGAGAAAACCGTGGTGCGCGCCGAATAGCTGAGCGTTAAGGTCGCCGCTTTTGCCAGCGGCGAGAGCGCGTCATGCGTTAGCGCAAGCGTTTGTGCACCGGTTTGGGCTGCATTCACCAGGGCGGCCACGACCGGTTCGGATCGCCCCGTATGGCTGATGCCCACCGCCAGGTCGCAGGCTCTCAGCGAGGATGAGGAGATCATCATCAGGTCATTATCCGCATAGGTCGCCACGGCCCGTCCCAGTTTGAGCAGCTTATGGCGTAAATCAATCGCCACGGTGGCACTCCCTCCGATACCGTAGATATCGATGCGCCCCGCCGCGGCAATCATCTTCGCCGCCGCCAGCAGCCTCTCCGCATCGATCATTTTTTGCGTATCCTGCAGGGAGTAGCAGGTGGCCAACACCAGCTTGTCGCGAATGGCGCTCACCTCGTCACTGACCTGCAACTCGCTGTCCAAACTCGACACCGGCAGTAGCGTCAAATCCTTCGCCAGCAATACCCGTAGCTGGGTATAACCGCTATAACCGCTGTTTTGCGCCAGGCGCGTGACGGTGGCGATACTCACCTGCGCCGCCGCCGCCAATTCAGAAATCGTTTGATGAATAACATCGTCGGCATGTTGTAAAATGAACGACGCCAGTTTGCGCTCGGTGGGCGTCAGCAGCGTGCGTACCGCTTCTAGGCGCAGGCGCACCTTTTCCAAAGGAACATCTAATCCCGCCATAATTTATCGCTTTCCGCCTCAATTCATTATCAATCTGTTTTACCCGGTATGGACACTGAACAATGCAATCGCCGGGCGCGTGAACTTTCCCGCTGGCGGTGACGGCCATGACCGCCTGCCATGGATTATCGCCCTTATTCTTTGTGGAATTTCTCCCGGCGACGAAACACCGTCGGCGCAACGCCGACGGCACGGTGAAAGTCCCGGGAAAAATGCAGCGGATCGTTGTAGCCCACCTGCCCCGCGATGCGGGCGATGGATTTATCCGTTTCCACTCGAAGGCGGCGTGCCTGTGAAAGCCGATAATTTTTTTGCCATTTTAGCGGGCTTTGGTTAAACGTAGTTTGAAATAGACGATATAACTGGGATTTACTGACCTGGCAATAATGCATGAATTTATCGATCTCCCAGTCATCATGATAAAGGTTAAGGCCATGCTGGAATTCGGTTTTATCACGGAGGAAAAGAGGAAATCAAGGCCACCCGATTCGCCTGAGAGACCGGCATTGACTGGGTCAAACCAATCCAGCGGCTGGGGCCAAGGCGGCTGCGCCGCCACGGTAGACGATGTGCGACTTCTCAAAGCGAATAGTCAAGCGCCTTGTCGGGTTAACGTTTCCGGTAGAGTCACTACGCTGGCCAAGATGAAAAAAATGTTCGCCGCCGGCGAAACCCTCAGCGCCTTAATCCTGGGGACAACGTTTGGGGGCGGAGGTGAAAAATATTGGTGCCGATCCCGCATTACTCTCTCAGGCCAAAACGCGGCGCCTGGCCAGTTATGGCATGGTCAACGTGGCGCCCAACTGGGATTTCGCGCCCTCGCTGCTGGCGCAGCACAGCGCAGACCGATATAGGGGGCGATGATTACCGCTGGCTCACGATCAATGCCCGACTGATGCAGGACATTAACGATAATGTTGTCTTAGCTTATGCAGCGTCCTGGCAATACAGGGATCTCGATCCTAACGGCTATCAGGAATACCAAAAAGGACACGGCAATTTTTATAAACTGACCTTTGCGCCGACCTTCCGCGCCAGCAATATTTCGCCGTTCTTTACCCGTCCAAAATTGCATCTGTTTGCCACCTGGATGAACTGGGATAACGCGCTGGATAATGACAGCCCGAACGACATATTGGGGCAAAATGATTTCGCCTCGGGCGGGGAGTGAAGTTTTGGCGTACAGATGACAACCTTCTTCTAAGTGATGTAACGCTAAGGCCCTGTTGGGCGCCGCGTAATCCCCGCCGTAGCGCTCGGTTAAAGCGCTTGCGCAGAGCAGATTGCAGGCGCCGCATCCCGTTTAGGGCCGTCTTCTTTTATGGCATCAGGAAGGAAAAACGGCGATGGCGCTTGCGGTGCAATACCATCGTTAACCGACGGCGTGCGATCGTTAAAGCAAAAATAAAACCCGCCGGGGCAAATATTTTTGCCCCCGATTCGTCTACCTCATTAACTGACCACTAAGGAGTAGACACTATGAGAGATCGTAAATTATGGCGAATAGCGATGGCGGCGGTAGCAATCTGCGCCGTTAGCGCGTTGGTAATGCTATTGTGGAATGCGCTGTTGCCGGACATCTTTGGCGTAAAAACCATCGGCTTTCTTCAGGCGCTGGGACTCCTTATTCTCAGTAAAATTCTCTTTGGCAGCTTCGGCGGCCGCGGCATGTTTGGACGCCATGGCCGAGAATTACGCGAGCGCTGGATGATGATGAGCCCCGAGCAGCGCGAAGCTTTTATCCATCAACGCGGCATGGGCCGTCGCCATAGTCATGGCCCTTGGCATGGACGCTGTCATCACAAGGACCATAATCATGACAATGCCGCCCGTCCTCACACCGACGATAATAGTCAGGCGTAATGACTAAGGCCGCGGAACGGCGCCGTGATCTGGTGGCTGCGCTACGCGGCTGCCAGCATCGGCTGCGGGCGTTCATCGCCGGACGTACCAGCAATATCGCCGATGCGGAAGATGTTTATCAGGAAATAACCTATCAATTAATCAAAGCCGATAGCTATCTGCACCCGATCGAGCAGGTCGCCGCCTGGCTGTTTCGCGCCGCCCGCAATGAGCTTATCGACCGGTCGCGCAAAAAGCGCGAACGGTTATTCTCCGACGAATTCGATAGCGACTGGCCCGAGGGTGACGAGCTGGCGGAAGTGTTATTCGATTCACAAGATGACGCCGAAAATCACTATTTACGTCAGTTGATTTTGACAGAGTTGGAGCTGGCGCTGGCGGATATGTCGCCCCAACAGCGCGAAGCGTTTGCAAAGACCGAACTACAGGGGTATTCCTTCAAAGCATTGGCCGACGAAACCGGCATCGCCGTGGAAACGTTACTTTCGCGTAAGCATCAGGCGGTGCTGTTTTTACGTCTGCGGCTACAGGGGCTTTATGACGCGGTAATTGGCGATGAATAATCCTGCCTTTCCCTTTGGCTGTTCCCTGTTATTGCAAAGACAATGCCCCGTCAGCATAAAACCGGGGCATTGTTATTTTGGTTATTTTCATTCTCCCACCGGGAATGAAGCGGTTCGCTGATGTTCACCTTGTCCCAGGGAAGATATTGCGTAATCAATGGTCTACTCTCTGCAAAGTTCTGCCGAGGCGACGCTATTGCCGATAGGTTTTGCCTCCTCATTCAGCCAAACCGTTTTCAGTAAATCTTTGTTTGCTTTATCCCGTAACTCTACTCGCGCCTTGGAATACATGGCAATTTCTATAACTTCAGTTGAACGACATGCGTTAGGCGTCGAATTTTGTCTCAATATAGACGCGACATCTCGCCCCCAAAAATGATGTTCCTTATACGGAGGCTCATAGTTCATTGCGACGAGACCATCGAGGTGAGAAAGATATTCCACTTCGACTCTGGCCCGGCCCCGGCTTGCAATCATCTGCGCAACGACTGCCTGACCGGGGGCCAGCAAGACCGTCACCCCGGCGCCGGTCGTAAGGGTGACAGACTCCGACACTTCACCATTCACCCCCCAGCCGTGAGTATACTCAAAAGAGGTTTCGCCTTTGAGCCAATCTACGCCGTAAGTGACTTTTTGCCCAACGGAAATCCCATCCTCCACCTTCCATCCGGAGGAAACGGTATTAAGAACTTCGGTTAATAAATTGACGTTGAATTCACCCGCCACCTTACTGTTATTGACCAATTCGGTTTCCGAAACGATCTCTGGCGCTGAACTAAATTGTAGAAATTTGGCGCTGAAAATCTCCGTGTTTTTGTGAACCTGCCGCCAGCGATAGCTGCTGTACAGGTCCCCCCAGGGTGTAGGACTGCGGACAAACACATCATTGGGTTCCCTCCCATTCAGGGCAGTAATAGCCCTGATGATATCGGGCTCTTCAAGCTTGAATAGGCGTTGCTCATCGCTGGTTATGACCTCCGACAAAACGCCGCTTCCGTTTACAACACTGTCCTCGATACTTTCTCTTGGCTGTATATTAATTTTCATACCTACATCCCTCACTGAATTGAAGTGAGATTTATTAATAACCACATTACTCTTTATAACACTATATACAAAACATCAACGACCTGAAGAAAGCGACTTAAGCAGCAAGTAAATATTGTGCCAGGCACCATCGAGCGGAAAGTGCGTGGTTTCGAGATCTTTTAGCGTCTAGGGTTGAAGAAATGGCGTGAGGTATTTTACTAAGTAGGTAAAATGCGATTATCCTGCTGAACGATCTGCGCATGAAAAGGCGAATAAGCAGGTCGTAAACAAGCAGCTTTATTATTTATTAAATGGAATTTACAAATAAAACAGAAATGACAAGCAATAAGGCGCTGAACGCGGCGATATACTCATTGTAGTCAAAATAAGAACATCATTACTTATTGCACGCCCCGTACAAGCTAAAGGCAAGTGCGCCCTTAAGAAAGGCCCCCCGGACGCAGGAGATAATGAGTTCTTTTCGCACATCCTCCAAACAACCTTCAATACTGTGTAAAAAAGGATCTTCCCCGCTTATGGTGGTTAAACACATTTATGTGACAGCTGCTACAGAAACCAAAAAGGGAAGTAAACAGTATACACTCAATGCTCGATTCAGCACACCGATCCAGCCGCTCCACTTAGTTAAGATGCACGCCTCACTATAAAAGAATCTCCATCGCCCTCCCGCCTCGTCCCTGTCGCGGGCTTTATCGCATCTTAAGCCGACGCTTAATGTTATCGACGCCGCTGGTGGTCAAGTGTACATAGCTGGACGGGCGCAAACCCAACTCATTCAGCCGCTGTGCAATGCGCTTATCACTGGATAGAAAGCTCAGTAAATTTGCCGCATTGACCCTCTGGGCAATCACTTCTTTGACGGTTTTTGTCGCCTGACCTGGCAAGCCGGATAGTGATGAAGGCTGAGCGGTATCAACGGCTGGCGCGTTACCTGCGTTGACTATCCTTTCCATTTGACGTATCGACTTCCCCCTGCGCGTTCCTGAAGGCGGGTTATTATCTACCCGATCCAACTTGTCCAGAGTGGCGCCTAATAACCACCATGATCTATCCCATCAGAACGCCGTCCACCGCGTCTATCGTCAGCGTCACCTACAAACCTTATTGACGCCCACCATTTAACTGGCAGATTTTGTAAGCCAGCCGGGAGGTCGATCCCCCCTCATTTCAGGAAAATGGAGCTATGCCGCAGTGCTTTTTACACTTCACCAAGCCATCTCTGGTAATGCGCGGGCCACTCAACCGTAGGGGTTCCAGGTCTACCTAGGCCAAAACCATGGCCTCCAGAAGAGTATTTGTGCATCTCCACGGGCACGTGTTCACGTTTGCAGGCTGCCGCCATGATCTGCGTATTATGTGGATCAGATACAGGATCATCTTCTGCCTGAACCAAGAATATAGGGGGGGTACGTGAAGTGACAAAATTCTGTACGGACCATTTAGCATTTTCCTGCTCACTCGCATGTGGACCAACCAGTACTTTGTGCGTTGAGGTGTGGGTGTAGGGGCGCTCAAGAGTAATCACCGGATAGATCAGTGCTGCACGGTCTGCATAAGCGTGGGTTCTGTCCAGTGCGTCATGCTCTGGATAGGATCGGAAATTTGCACGGGTCACCGCCATGCCCATCAGGTGCCCGCCGGCTGAAAAACCCAGAACGCTGACGTGTTTTTCGCGACTGCGCACGATACGTAACGCGCGCTGGGCATCCTGCAGAGCGACCACACTGCCATCATGCCAGTTCTCTGCAGGCAAACGATAGGTCAGTACATAAGCCGTGTAACCGATCCTAGTCAGCCAACGGGCGGCTAGCCAGGCTTCCTTTCCCATTTCAATGCGTTTATAACCGCCCCCCGCCGCTATCAATACAGCCTTACCTGCCGGTCGTTTGGGCTGAAATATCCGCAAAGAAGGATTTACCACATTGCTCAGGCTCCCTCTGACGGTAAGCAATTCACTTCCAACGGGACCTCCGCCCCCGGGTGGTTTTCCATGCCATAATGCAATATCGGTCCCTTGACCGAAAGGCGTATTCTCAGGTGGAAATGCCCCGACAACAAAGTGCTTACGGGCCAAAGCGTTCCCGGTACGCATTGCCATCAGGGCTGATGAAGACAATGTAATAAACCGACGACGATTCATCATAAGATTTTTTCGGAAGAAAAATGGATATGTCATCACAACACAAATATGCAGAGATGTTTTGAGGATTTCATTACCGGCAACACTATTGAACCGCTCCGATTCTGCGGGAAAGTGTTAAGTCTGCGAGCTCAGGCTGCCAGATCCTTAAGCCCGATGGAAGTGTAATATGCCTGTTCTACTTCTGGCGGCGGGAGATAACCCAGTCGTTCCAGTGTTATACCAGTCCACCCACGCCAATGTAACCCGCGCCACTTCGGCACGGTTTTTTTGCTTCGCACGCAAGTGCTCTATTTCCAATTCGCGAATGCGCTACTGTAGAGGTGTGTTTGGAGCGGGTGAAGGGAATCGAACCCTCGTATGCAGCTTGGGAAGCTGCCGTTCTACCATTGAACTACACCCGCTTCGATAGGCGCGAGGCATTATAACCTTATGGCACCCACTGACAAGGGGGCGCGCCCCTGACCGTCGTTATTTTGAGCAATCAGAGCAGCTTGCGCCCCACGTTACCGCGCGTTTATTGCGGCGTAATATCCTGGCCAAACCACTTCAGACCTAGCGTCTTCAGAGTACCATCCTGCTTGGCCTTCATGATGGCATCGTCAAACATTTTCTTCAGTTCAGGATCGGATTTACGCAGGCCGATAGCCGAACCGCTGCCCAGCAGGCCGCCAATAAATTGCGGCCCTGCCAGGACCATATTGGCGTTGCCGGGTTTTTCCCGCGCGCCATTTAAATAGGTCACGGAGGCGATAACCAGATCTACGCGGCCGGCGGCCAGGTCCAGATCGTGCTCTTCGGTGGTTTTATATTCCCGCACCTTCACCACGCCCTGCAGATATTTATTCAGAAAAGTGGCGGCAATCGAGGCGGTCTGAACACCGATGACCTTATCCTGCAAAGCGGGTTTGATTTTATCCAGCTCCTTTATCGCCCCCGCTTCATCTTTGGTCAGCGAAAAACGCATGCCGGTATCCGGTAATTTGGCCAGCGGACTGTTTTTCAGGGTGGCGAAGGTCTGGCCCGAATTGCTGTAGGGCACCGAAAAATCAATCACCTGCCGACGCTTGTCGGTCGCCGACATCCCGGACATAATCGCGTCGAATTTGCCGGCCTGCAGCGCCGGGATCATGCCAGTAAAGGGCTGGACGACAATCTCACATGTCACCTGCATCGATTTGCAGAGCACCTTATACAAATCAATTTCAAAACCATCAAGCGTGCCATCCGGTTTGGTAAAATTAAACGGTCGGAATGCCCCTTCGGTGCCAATGCGCACCGTGGTCCATTTTTTCCCTTCCGCGGCCTGTGCGCTAACGCTGCCCAACAGCGTCGCCGTCATACACAGCGCGCAAACCATCGTGGATAATTTCATTCTAAGTCTACCTCTGGTGAAAAATGCCAACGGAAATATCGCCGGAGCGATGTTAAATAATGTCTTGCCGACATCAGGAAGCATGCCGCGTATTTTTTACGTAAGAGAGGTTCTGTTGCGGTCGTAAATGCGGCGTCAGCCGGTATTCCAACCATTGCAGCAAACGAGTCAGCACCAGATTAATCGCCAAATACAGCGCCCCCGCCACCAAAAACACTTCGAGCGCGCGGTAGGTTTCAGCGATGATGCCGGCGGCGATGCCGGTTATCTCCATCAGGGTAATGATTGAGGCCAACGAGGTGGATTTAACCATGGAAATCATTTCGTTACCGTAGGCGGGCAGCGCCTGGCGCATCGCCACCGGCAAAATAATGCGGCGGAACACCTTTTGCCGGGTCATACCGCAGGCATAGGCGGCTTCAATGTGTCCCCCCGGCACCGACAGCAGGCCGCCGCGGATAATTTCGCTGGCGTAAGCGGCGGTGCACAGGGTTAGCGAGAGCAGCGCGCACCAGTAGGGCTCACGCAGGATGGGCCAGAGCACGCTTTCGCGCACGGCGGGGAACTGCCCCAGGCCATAATATATGAGAAACATCTGTACCAGCAGCGGCGAGCCGCGAAAGGCGAAGACGTAAAGGCGGGCGATGGTGTCCAGGATCCACACGCCGCTCAGACGCATCAGCGCCAACAGTAGGGCAAGGAAAAATCCCAGCGCCACCGAGCCGATCGCCAGTTCAAGCGTCAACGGGACGCCGGGCAAGAGCTGCATCAGCGTGTCGCGTAAAAATTCAAAATCCATCAGCGTGTCGCACCCCGTGAGTAGTGATGTTCCGCCTTACGCAGGGACCAGCCGGACAGTGCGGAGATAAGCAGATACAACAGCGCGGCGGCGATGTAAAAATCAAACGGCCGGCCGGTGGATCCGGAACCGGTTTGCGCCTGGGTCAGCAGTTCGGCGACGCCGGTCACCGAGATAAGCGCCGATTCCTTTAACACCAGTTGCCAAACGTTTCCCATGGCCGGTAGCGCGAAGCGCAGCGTAAGCGGCGCGATAATGCGTCGCAGCCGGGTCGCGCGCACCATACCGCAGGCCACCGCCGCCTCCAGTTCGCCGGGGGAGATGGCCCGGTAGGCGCCGCGGAAAACTTCGGTTTGCTGGGCGCCGGCGGTGATGCCGACCGCCAGCATACCGGCCAGAAAGCCGGGAAAGGCGATGAAACCATCCGCGTGGAAAAGCCCACCGAGGGCGCTAAGCAGGCTGCTGCCGCCAAAGTAAAACAGATAAATCACCAGCAGGTCGGGAATACCGCGCAGTACCGTGGTATAGATGTCGCCCGCAATACGCAGCGGCGCGTTTCCGGCGATTTTGGCCCAGGCCACCAGCGCGCCGATGACCGCACTGAGCACGAAGCCGCACAGTGAAAGCGCAATGGTCACCGCCATGCCCGACAGCAGCATGGCGCCCCAGCCGTGTTCGCCGAAGCTTACCAATTGCCAAAAGTTGATCGTTTGCATGTCATTGTCCATTAAGCCCGCAGCGGGTGAGGCCCATCAGTCATTGTCGGGGAACGGCGGCGCCACGCCCTCGGGGATCGGGTTAATAAACTCAACGCCATTAAGCCTGGCGCGATGTTCCGCTTTCGCCTGCGCAATTAATTCAGGGTGCTGTAGCAGATCGACGGCGGTGCTGGCCATAATCTTGGCGGCATGGATCATTCCTTTATGGGCCGCGGCGGCTTTGCCCTGCGCCACCAATTGCCAAGAATGCCCCGGCGTGCCGATGGCGTAGGTGGCGCCATAAACCTGCACGGTCGGCACCACCCAGCTCACGCTACCCACATCGGTGGAGCCAACCATGTCGCTATAGGGACGGCGCAGCGGCAAGACGAAATCGCACAGCGGTCGGTGATAATCCACCGGCAGGCCATAGCGGTCATAGGCGCTTTTCAGATCGTCCTGACTGAGGGTCTGCTGGAAACGCGCGGCATAATCGCGCTCCGCTTCAGAGAAAGGCGGCGGTCCCAACAATTCCAGGTGCGCCTGCATGCGCTCTTCCAGCAGGCTATTGCCGATAAGATTCGCATCGCCGCTCAGCACCTGGCTGGTAACGGTGGTTTCGCTCATCAGCGCCGCGCCGGCGGCAATGTTGTCGACTCGCTTGACCAATTGCTGCAACGCCGGCAGTTCGCGCGCGCGGATCAAATAGCGTACCGTTGCCCGCGCCTGCACGACATTGGGCGAATGACCGCCGGTATCGGTAACCGCATAATGGATACGCGCCGAGCTGGGCATATGCTCGCGCATATAATTGACGCCGACGTTCATCAGTTCGACCGCATCCAGCGCGCTGCGGCCCAGGTGCGGGCTGGCGGAGGCATGGGCGGCCCGACCGCTGAAGTGGTAGTTAATTTCATTACAGGCCAGGGAATTCGCTTCTATTACCCCGCTGAAGGCGTTGGGGTGCCAACTGATGGCGATGTCCACATCATCGAACACCCCCGCGCGCACCATAAATCCTTTGGCGGAGCCGCCCTCTTCCGCCGGACAGCCGTAGAATCGCACCCGCCCCGGCAGATTCCGGGCGGCTAGAAAGTCTTTGACCGCGCTGGCGGCCTGTAACGCCGCACTGCCCAGCAAATGATGGCCGCAGCCGTGACCGTTGCCGCCCGCTGTCACCGGCCGGGGTTCCGCCACATCCGCCTGCTGGCTGAGCCCCGGTAGCGCATCATACTCACCCAATATTGCAATGACCGGGCCGCCCTCACCGGCTTCCCCGACCATGGCGGTAGGGATACCCGCAATACCGCGTTCGATACGGAACCCCTGCTGTTCCAGCATTGCCGCGATCTGCGCCGACGATTGCACCTCGGCGTAATTCAGTTCGGGTGTGGCCCAGATGCTGTCGCTTAGCGCGCAAAATTGCGCGCGGCTGGCTTCGATGAGCGACCAGATTTCTTCCAGCGTGCGGCTGTCCGGCTGTGCGGTTGATGGGGTAGATACCGGGGTGCTGGCGTCCATACTCATTACCTGGTGACCTCTGAAACAAATGAAGGGAAATTGTTGTAACAACTAGCAAGATGCAGGCCAAACATACCGGCTGCGGCAAGCGCGCGCTCAGGGGATCTCACGCAGCGAGTAACGGTAAACCGTCATCAGAATGAACCAAAATAGTGCAAAGCAATAATAATTAGCACAATAATGGTGCGTGCCATAAGATCATCAGCGTTCGTCGTGACAAAGGGGACGTAAAGTTAAACGGGGGAAAAAACAAGAGGGGGCCCGGCGGCGGCGCAGACGCGTGACCTGCCGCTCTGGTGGTTATCACCGCGGTGAGAACGCCCTTGAACGGCCGTCGGCCGCGGTAAAGAGTATCACCCACTGCGGCGTTGACCACCCTAGCTGCCAAAGGACATCGCCGCGGACGGCACTGACGACCCTCGCACCCAGGGGCATTGCCGCGGGTGGCGCTGGCGACCCTCGCACCCAGGGGCATCGCTGCGGGTGGCGCTGACGACCCTAGCTGCCAAAGGGGATTGCCGCGAGTGGCGCTGACGACCCTCGCACCCAGGGGCATCGCCGCGGGTGGCGCTGACGCCCCTCGCACCGGGGGCATTGCCGCGGGTGGCGTTGACGGCTAAAGCGAACGCCAGCGGACGGGCGTTAGCGACAGCATGTTAGCGCGCACCATCGCAAGCCCTGACCGGCAGCCATCGGCCCTGGCGCGTCGCAAGCACCATCATGCGGCGTGATGGCCCGCAATGGTGCAACGGACGCGCCAGGACGGCGGGCGCATATTAGCCCGCCGTTTCCGGGACTATTTTTGCGGACGCAGCGCCGGGAACAGGATCACATCGCGAATGGTGTGACTGTTGGTCAGCAGCATCATCAGGCGATCGATACCAATTCCCAGACCCGCGGTCGGCGGCAGGCCGTGTTCCAAGGCGGTGACATAGTCTTCATCATAGAACATGGCTTCATCATCGCCGGCGTCTTTAGCCTGAACCTGCTCGGCAAAGCGCGCGGCCTGATCTTCGGCATCGTTAAGCTCCGAAAAGCCGTTACCAATTTCACGCCCGCCGATAAAGAATTCAAAACGATCGGTGAAGAACGGATTTTCATCATTGCGGCGCGCCAGCGGCGAAACTTCCGCCGGGTAGGCGGTAATGAACGTCGGCTGGATCAGATGGCTTTCCGCCGTCTCTTCAAAAATTTCGGTCTGCACCCGACCCAGGCCCCAGCCTTTGTCTACCTTAATGCCCAACGACTCGGCAATGGCGGTCGCGGAGGCCATATCGTCCAGCGCTTCTGGCCGGGTTTCCGGGCGATAATGGCAAATGGCCTCTTTCATGGTCATCTGGGTAAACGGCTTGCCGAAATCAAAGGTCTGGTCGCCATATTGCACCACGCTGCTGCCCAATACCCGCTGGGTCAGGGTGCGGAACAAATCCTCCACCAGCACAATCAGGTCGCGGTAATCCGCGTAGGCCATATAGAGTTCCATCATGGTAAACTCTGGATTATGGCGCGGCGACAGTCCTTCGTTGCGGAAGTTGCGGTTGATTTCAAATACCCGCTCAAAACCGCCCACCACCAGCCGCTTGAGATAAAGCTCGGGCGCGATGCGCAGATACATGTCGATATCCAGCGCATTATGGTGGGTAATAAACGGACGCGCCGCGGCGCCGCCGGGGATGGTCTGCATCATCGGCGTTTCCACTTCCATAAAGTCGTGGTCCAGCATAAATCGACGAATTTCCGCCATGATGCGCGAACGAACCTTGAAGGTTTGGCGCGATTCGTCATTGGCGATCAAGTCGAGATAACGCTGGCGATAGCGGGTTTCCTGATCGGCCAGACCGTGAAACTTATCCGGCAGCGGGCGCATCGCCTTGGTCAGCAGACGAATTTCGCTACAGTGAATAGACAGCTCGCCGGTGCGGGTTTTGAATAATTTGCCGCGCGCGCCGAGAATGTCTCCGAGGTCCCATTTTTTGAACTGCTCGTTGTACTGGCCTTCGGGGAGATCGTCGCGGGCGACGTACAGCTGGATTTTCCCCCCCACGTCCTGCAGGGTGGCAAAGGAGGCTTTGCCCATGATGCGGCGGGTCATCATGCGCCCGGCGATGCTGACTTCGATATTTAACGCTTCCAGCTCTTCGTTACTTTTCTCGCCATAGCGGGCGTGCAGCTGGTCGGAAACCGCGTCCCGGCGGAAATCGTTGGGAAAAGCGATGCCCTGCTGGCGCAATTGGCTAAGCTTTTCCCGCCGCGAACGCAGCTCGTTATTGAGATCCAGCGCCTGAGGGGCACCGTCCTGTGAGTGTGATTCAGACATATGGGTTCCTCATAGCCCTGCTTTAAGACTGGCTTCGATAAATTTGTCCAGATCGCCATCCAGCACCGACTGGGTATTACGGGTTTCCACGCCGGTACGCAGATCCTTAATGCGGGAATCGTCCAGCACATAGGAGCGAATCTGGCTGCCCCAGCCGATATCGGACTTGGTATCTTCCAGCGCCTGCTTTTCGGCGTTCTTTTTCTGCAGCTCGAATTCATACAGCTTGGCTTTCAGCTGTTTCATCGCCTGATCTTTATTTTTATGCTGCGAGCGGTCGTTCTGGCACTGGGTGACGATATTGGTCGGCAAGTGGGTAATACGCACCGCGGATTCGGTCCGGTTAACGTGCTGGCCGCCGGCGCCGGAGGCGCGGTAAACATCGATCCGCAGATCCGCCGGGTTAATCTCGATATCGATATCATCGTCCACTTCCGGATAAACAAAAGCGGAGCTGAATGAGGTGTGCCGCCGGCCGCCGGAGTCGAACGGGCTCTTGCGCACCAGGCGGTGCACGCCGGTTTCGGTACGAAGCCAGCCATAGGCGTAGTCACCGATGACTTTGACGGTCACCGATTTGATGCCGGCCACTTCCCCTTCCGACTCTTCGATAATTTCGGTTTTGAAACCGCGCGATTCCGCCCAGCGCAAATACATTCTGAGCAACATGCTGGCCCAATCCTGCGCTTCGGTGCCGCCGGAACCGGCCTGGATATCCACATAGCAATCGGCGCTGTCGTACTCGCCGGAAAACATGCGACGGAATTCCAGCTGGCCCAGTTTGGCCTCCAGACCATCCAGTTCGCTTTGGGTTTCGAGGAAGGTCTCTTCGTCGTCCTCTTCCACCGCCAGCTCCAACAGGCCGGAGACGTCCTCCACACCCTGGGTTAGCTTGTCGATAGTTTCAACGATAGCCTCCAGCGACGAGCGCTCTTTACCCAACGCCTGCGCGCGTTCGGGCTCATTCCAGACGTCCGGCTGTTCGAGCTCGGCGTTTACTTCTTCGAGGCGTTCTTTCTTGAGATCGTAGTCAAAGATACCCCCTCAGAACGGCTGTCCTTTCCGACAGGTCCTGAATACGGTTTTTTACCGGATTTATTTCAAACATGGATTAATGTGCTCATTGACGAGAAGGAATGCGTGTTAACCCGCTATTGTAACGGATCAGCGCCCCGGGCGGTAGTAGCCGTCGCCATCGTATTGGCAACGGCGGCGGTCCATTACAGCGGCCAAATATGCTGAATTAATAGCTGTAGGCTGCGATTGCCGCGAAACTCGTTAACCTCCAGCTTGTAGGCCAATTCGACGGTATGCACGCTATTGTCCGGCCACAGGCGCGGGTCAATATTGAACGCGATGCCATCCAGCATTGGGCCGCCGGCCAGCGGTTCTAGCAGCAGCTTCAGATGTTTCTCCCCCACCAGCCGCTGATTTAGCACGCGAAACCGCCCGTCAAACAGCGGATCGGGAAACGCCTGTCCCCAGGGGCCGCCGTCGCGCAGCAGCTCGGCGGTGGTCAGCGACAGCTCCGGGCCGGCCAGCTCGCCGTCCGACCAAATCACGCCTTCGAGCATCGCGGGATCGAGCCACTCATCGACCAGTTCAGCGAAACGCTGGCGGAATCGGTCAAATTGCGTCTGCTCCAGCGTCAAACCGGCCGCCATAGCATGGCCGCCAAATTTCAGCATTAAACCGGGATGTAATGTGTCCAGCCGTTCGAGCAGATCGCGCATATGCAAGCCGGCCACCGATCGCCCGGAGCCTTTCAATACGCCATCCCCAGCGGGCGCAAAGGCGATAACCGGCCGGTGAAAACGCTCTTTTATCCGCGACGCCAGAATGCCCACCACCCCCTGATGCCACTGCGCGTGATAGATAGCCAGACCAAAGGGCATCGGCTGCTCGTCGCGCGCCATCGCCTGGCACAGCGCCAACGCTTCGGCTTCCATACCCTGTTCGATTTCACGCCGGGTTTGATTGAGAGCATCCAGCTCCGCCGCCAGCATGCGCGCCTGCGACAGATCGTCCGTCAACAGCAGCGCAACCCCGACCGACATATCGTCCAGCCGGCCGGCGGCGTTCAGCCGCGGACCCAGCGCAAAGCCCAGATCGCTGGCGCACAGCCGAACGAGGTCGCGGTTAGCCACCTCCGCCAGCGCGCGGATGCCGGGACGGCAGCGGCCGGCGCGGATGCGGCTTAACCCCTGATGCACCAGAATACGATTATTGGCGTCCAGCGGCACTACGTCCGCCACGGTGCCTAGCGCGACCAAATCCAGCAGCTCGGCCAGTTTGGGGGCCGCAATGCCCTGCTGCGTAAACCAGCCGCTGTCGTTAAGGCGCGCGCGCAGCGCCAGCATCAGATAAAACGCCACGCCGACGCCCGCCAGAGATTTCGAGGCGAAGGCGCAGCCGCGTAAATTGGGATTAACGATGGCATCGGCGGCCGGCAGGGTATCACCTGGGAGATGATGATCGGTTATGAGCACCGGGATGCCTTTCTCATGCGCCAGGGTGACGCCGGCATGGGAAGAGATGCCATTGTCCACCGTCACGATAACCTGCGCGCCGCGCGCCGCCGCCTGCTCCACCACCTCGGGGCTGAGGCCGTAGCCGTCATCAAAGCGATTCGGCACCAGAAATTCTATCGTCTGCGCGCCCATTTGCCGCAGCGCCAGCACGGTAAGCGCGGTACTGGTCGCGCCGTCGGCGTCGAAATCGCCGACCACCATTAATCTGCGCTGATCCGCCAGGGCGCCGACCAGCAAATCCACCGCCTGCTCGACACCGGTCAGTGAATGATAGGCCAGCAACCCACGCGCGCCCCGTTCCAGCTCATCGACCGCGCAAACGCCGCGTTGCACGTACAAACGTTTCAGCAGCGGCGGGATATCCGCCTCCGCCAGCAAAGCGATATCGCCCAGCGGACGCCGGCGTAGTTCCGTTGTCATGTTCACTGCCGTATTAACCGCCTGATGCCTGGCCAGTTCCTTGCTGATCCAAGATGGCGGCCAGCTCTTTCGGACTTTGATAACCGGGGATCAGGGTACCGTTATCGAGCAGCAGCGCCGGCGTGCCCTGAATACCGTACTGGACGCCAAGCGTATAATGTTTACTGATATCGATATCGCAGGTGGCGGGTTGAACGTTGCCGCCGTTCATCGCCTGGGTGAAGGCGTCTTTGGGATTAGCGCTGCACCATACCGACGCCATATCCCGTTCCGTCTGGGAATTCAGACCCTGGCGCGGAAACGCCAAATAGCGGATGGTTATCCCCAGCGCATTATAGTCTTTGATCTGTTCGTGCAGCTTGTGGCAATAGCCGCAGGTGATGTCGGTGAACACGGTTACCACATGTTTTTCCTGCGGCGCTTTGAAGATGATCATCTCTTTTTGCAGGGCATTCAATCGCTTGCCGAGGAGCTGATTTGTGACATTGACGGGGTGATCGCTACCGACGTCATACAGCGGACCCTGGATGACGTGGCGACCGTCATCGGAAACATACAACACGCCGCTTTCGGTCAATACGGTTTTCAGTCCGGCAACCGGCGACGGCTGAATATCGGCGCTGTGAATGCCGAGGCGCGAGAGCGAATGCTTAATGGCCGCATCGTCAGCGTGGGCCAGGGGCACCAGGGCCAGCGCCATAACAGAAAACAGTACCAGGCTTTTGTTCACAGTTTAATCCTTATCTAAACACCCGGGTCGGGGCCGGCGCATTCATACGCCTGAAATTCGTTTCAATTCCACCGCTCAGGCGCGGGGATGATGCTGCTGATGGATAATCTTCAGCCGCTCGGTGGCGACATGGGTGTAGATCTGCGTCGTCGAAAGATCGCTATGTCCCAGCAGCAACTGCACCACGCGCAAATCCGCCCCGTGGTTCAGTAAATGGGTCGCAAAGGCGTGCCGCAAAACATGGGGGGAGAGCCGCTCGCTGTCAATGCCCGCCAGGATGGCATAATGTTTGATGCGATGCCAGAACGTCTGGCGGGTCATTTTGCGGCTGCGGTTGCTGGGGAACAAAATGTCCAGACTTTGACCATGGGTCAGCGCCGGACGGCCATGTTCCAGATAATACTCAATCCAGTATACCGCCTCTTCCCCCAATGGTACCAGCCGCTCCTTATCCCCTTTACCAATCACCCGCACCACGCCCTGTCGCAGACTCACGTCCGACAGAGTCAACCCCACCAGCTCGGACACCCGCAAACCGGTGGCATAGAGCACCTCCAGCATGGCCTTATCGCGGAGCTCGACGGGATCGGCAATGGTCGGCGCCGCCAGTAAATCGCCGACCTGCGCCTCGCTGAGATCCTTAGGCAAGCGCTGCGGCAATTTGGGCGCCGAAATACCGGCGCTGGGATCGTCGGTGCGCAGCTTTTCCCGGTACAGATACTGAAAAAACCGGCGCGTGGCGCTAAGTAGCCTGGCGGAGCTGGTGGCCTTATAGCCATGATCGAGGCGATCGGCAAGAAAGGCCTGCAAATCCACCGCGCTCGCGCTTAGGCAGTCGCGCTGCTGACGCCGTAGCCAGGCCGCCAGCGCCTGCAGGTCGAGACGATAGGAGGCCAGCGTGTTTTCCGCCAGATTGCGTTCCAGCCATAGGGCATCAAGAAACTGCTCAATAATGACGTCATCCGGTTGTTCCATATCTGACTCCTGTATGGGGCGGCAGACGACATTATGCCTGACATACCGTCAAATCTGGTACACTTGACGCCATTAGGTTGTTTGCAAGAGTAACATGAGAGATGAAAGTCGGTTTATTTTATGGCTCCAGCACCTGCTATACCGAGATGGCCGCCGAGAAAATCCGCGATATTCTCGGAGCGGAGCTGGTAGATCTGCATAACCTAAAAGATGTCCCGGTGCAGCGCATGGCGGACTATACTGTCTTGATTCTTGGCATCCCCACCTGGGACTTCGGCGAGATCCAGGAAGACTGGGAGGCCGTCTGGCCGCAGCTCTCAACCCTCGACCTGCGCGGTAAAATTATCGCGCTCTACGGTATGGGGGATCAATTGGGTTACGGCGAATGGTTTTTGGATGCGCTGGGCTACCTTCACGATGTTCTGCAACCGCTGGGCGCCAGCTTCATCGGCTACTGGCCCACCGACGGCTACGAGTTCACCAGCCAGAAAGCCGTCACCCCCGACGGCAACCATTTTGTCGGCCTGGCGCTGGATGAAGTGAATCAATACGATTTGAGCGAACAGCGGCTGCAACAGTGGTGTGAGCAGATCCTGACAGAAATGGCGGCGCTGCTGTAACCCCGCGACAGCGGAGGGTTTGCCGCCCCCGCCTCCACGCTAAAACCCGGTCTGTCGCGCCAGCAGCTGGCGCAGGTGGCGGAATTCCCGGCCGTCCATGCTGTCCGCCGCCAGCCACAGACGCCGGCGCCGCGTGCCGCCGGCTTTACGCAGGCTGAGCAATACGCCGCCCTTGAGCATCCAGGCTTTGCGGGTAAAGGTCCACTCCTCGCGATGCCATTGAATACTGCTGTCGCTCATCAGCACCAGCTCGCCACGGCAGGACATGATATTGCGCTGGCTGCGGATGCACTCAAACACCACTACCAGCACTAACGTCAACCACACCAGCCCGTAATTCTCCGGCCAGGGAGAAAGCAGAATCAGCATTATCAGGATCCCGTAAAACGCCAGCGAGCAAAGCTGAGTGCGCCAAGAGACCCGAATATCACATCGCCAAAGGGCCACGGGCTTTGTTTCGCGTTTGTATCATTGAGATAATTTGCTGCAATTCGCGATCGTCAGGCTGGCCGTGATTCATCAACCAGTTAAACAGATCGGGATCGTCACACTCCAGCAGCCGGACAAAGCGCCGCTTGTCCTGGTCATCCAGAGCGTCAAAATCCTGTTCAAAGAACGGCATAATGGCGATATCCAGCTCGCGCATGCCGCGTCGGCAGGCCCAATGGATCCGCGCTTTATTGGTGATATCCATGTTTTACTTTACCCTCATAAACCCTACGTACTGCGGCTAGTTTACCCCGTTTTGTCCTGCCACATGAGATAAAACGACACATTTCGACATGTTCTGCGCGCTTTATTCCGCACCGGGCACGTATCGCCAAAAACCTAAGGCAAGATCCGCTTGCAAACCCCAGGCGGTCTTTTACCATTAGGCTATTGTCAGACTACTGATAGGACCGTTCCATGTCATCTCAAGTTCCTTTCCCTCCGCGTTTGCCGTCGCCCTCCAGCCATCTGCCGCTGACGCTCATTTCACTGGAGGATTGGGCGCTGATCACCCTTAATGGGCCGGACAGCGTTAAATATTTACAGGGCCAGCTGACCTGCGATGTGGCCTCGTTGGAGGCCGATCGCTTCAGCTTTGCCGCCCATTGCGATGCCAAGGGCAAAATGTTCAGCCACCTGTGCGTCTTTCATCACCAGGAGGGCATGGCCTTAATCGAACGGCGCAGCGTGCGCGATAGCCAGCTCGCGGAATTAAAAAAGTATGCCGTTTTTTCCAAAACCACCATTGCCGCCGATGACGAGGCGGTATTACTCGGCGTAGCGGGTTTTCAAGCGCAGGCGGCGCTTGGCGGGCTTTTCGCTAGCATCCCCGATGCGGCGCATCCGGTGGCGCATCACCAGGACACAACGCTGCTCTTTTTCAATTTGCCGGCGCCGCGCTTTCTGCTTATCACCACGCCGGCGGTGCGCGACGCGCTGCAACACAAGCTGGAGGGACAGGCCCAGCTAAACGACAGTCGGCAATGGCTGGCGCTGGATATCGAGGCAGGCTATCCGGTTATCGACAGCGCCAACGGCGCGCAGTTCATCCCGCAGGCGGCCAACGTCCAGGCGTTGGACGGCATTAGCTTTAATAAAGGCTGCTATGCCGGGCAGGAAATGGTGGCGCGCGCCAAATATCGCGGCGCCAATAAGCGCGCCCTGTACTGGCTGGCGGGCAAAGCCGGCCATCTTCCCGTCGCCGGCGACGATTTGGAACTCAAACTGGGCGACAATTGGCGGCGAACCGGTACGGTGCTGGCGGCCTGCCAGCTGGAAGATAGCAGCGTCTGGATACAGGCGGTGCTGAATAACGATCTGCCGCCTGACAGCCAGCTACGGGTACGCGACGACGCCGCTGGCGCGTTGGCCGTGCGTCCGCTGCCGTACGTTATCGGCGAGTGAGCTGCCGCGCGCCGCTGAGGCGCCCGACCGGGGAAAGCGGCTCCGGTAACCTGCGCGGCGGGTGAACAGATATGGCCGGCAACGGGCTGCCGGCCGGAAAACGCGGCGGGTCAGGCAACAAACAAATAGATGGCCAGAAAGTGACAAACGGTTCCTCCCAACACAAAGCCATGCCATATCGCATGGTTAAACGGTATCCGATCCCAGACGTAAAATACCACGCCCAGCGAGTAAACCACGCCTCCCGCCGCCAGTAACGCCACCCCACCCGCGGGTAAACGTTGCACCAGCTGATAAATGACCACCAGCGATAACCAGCCCATGGTTAAATACGTGATGATGGAGATAGCGCGAAAGCGATGCGCAAACACCAGTTTGAACAGGACGCCCACCGCCGCCATCACCCAGATGACCACCATCAGCCATTTGGCCAGCGGCGAGGCCAGGCCTATCAATAAAAACGGCGTATAGGTGCCGGCGATCAACAGGTAAATCGCGCAGTGGTCGACCTTCTTCAGCCAGCGTTTTGCCGGTGGATGGGGGATGGCGTGGTAAAGCGTCGAAGCCAGATACAGCAGGATCATACTGCCGCCGTAAAGGCTGTAGCTGGTCACCGCGAGCGCGGTGGCTCCGGCTTCGCCGGCCTGATTAAGCATGAGAACCAGACCGACAATACCAAAGATTACCCCCACGCCGTGACTGACGCTATTGGCTATCTCTTCCGCCAAGGAGTAGCTTTTGGCTAATGGTTTGTTTCTCATAAATTATCTTACCTCCGCTTGATGATGCGTTCGTCCGTGCGCGCGCAGTGTATAGGGTAATCGACAGTCTATTCGGTGTACATGTGTACGCTGAAATAAACCGTGAGAAATTGTAAAGGCGCGCCGTCCAGGGCGCGGCTATTCCGGTCGAATTCACGGGTGATTTGGCCTACACTAGGCCGCTCAATTGGATTATGCCGGGGATTCTGATGGCTGCAACACCACCCGCGCTGGCTTTCGGCGAACTGACCGAAGTCGTCGCTTTCTTAATCGAAATTGATAAGCTTAAAAGCATACAACGCCGCACCAAAGTACTTGGTACCCAACGACAGGAGAACACCGCGGAGCACAGTTGGCACTTTGCGGTCGCGGTGATGGCCCTGGCCCCCTATGCCGACGACGGCGTCGATATCACTCGCGTGACGCAGATGGCGCTGGTTCACGACATCGTCGAAATCGACGCCGGCGACGTGCTGGTTTACGATCTCGCGGGCCGCGAGGCGGTTCACGCGATGGAAGCAAAGGCGGCACAGCGGCTGTTCGGGCTGCTGCCGACGCCGCAGCGTCGCCAGTTTCATGAATTGTGGCTGGAGTATGAGGCGGGCGAAACCCCTAGCGCCCGTTTCGCCCTGATGATCGATAGGCTCATGCCGGTGCTGATGAACCTGCACAACCAGGGGCAGAGCTGGGTCGAGAACGGCATTACCCTCGAACAGGTGCTGACGCGCAACGCGTTTATCGCCGACGTCTATCCGGCGCTGTGGACGCATCTCAGCCGGCACCTGCAGCAGGCGCAGCAGCAAGGCTGGCTAAAATAACGCAGCGACCGACGACATCCTCGCCGGGACACTGTTTATCGGCGGCATACCGACCGCAGGGCGCCGCTTGACGGTGTTTCCGGCGGACCTGGACGGTGCGGCCACGGGCGTAACGTTAGACCCAGCATGCCGGCAGGTTTGCGCACCGCCAGAGCGCCGCTTGACGGTGTTTACGGCGGGCCTAAACGGTGCGGCCACAGGCGTAACGTTAATCGCACTATGCCGGCAGGTTTGCGCGCGGCGCCCGTCGGCGCCTAGCCGTGACGCTTAGGCATAATCGCCGATGGGCACGCAGGAGCAAAACAGATTGCGGTCGCCATAAACATCGTCCAACCGCTTCACCGCCGGCCAGTATTTATCGCCATATCCGGCCGGGAACGCCGCAACCTGCCGATCGTACGGATGGCGCCACTCGCCGGCCAGCTCACGCTGGGTATGGGGCGCGTTCACCAGCGGGTTATCGTCCGCCGGCCAGATGCCGTCCGCCACCTGCTGGATTTCGGCGCGGATGGCCAGCATCGCCTCAATGAAGCGATCGAGCTCCAGCTGGCTTTCCGACTCGGTGGGCTCGACCATCAGCGTACCGGCCACCGGGAAAGACATGGTAGGAGCGTGGAAACCATAGTCGATCAGGCGTTTGGCGATATCCATTTCGCTGATGCCGGTGGCCTCTTTCAGCGGTCGAAGATCCAGGATACATTCGTGGGCCACGCGGCCGTCGCGTCCGGTATACAGCACCGGATAAGCCTGCTGCAACCGGCTGGCGATATAATTGGCGTTCAGAATCGCCACCTGGCTGGCCTGTTTTAATCCTTCCGCGCCCATCATACGGATATACATCCAACTGATGGGCAAGATCGATGCGCTGCCGAACGGCGCGGCGCTGACGGCACCCTGGCGGGTTAAAACGCCGTCCAGTTCCACCACCGAATGACCGGGGACGAACGGAGCCAGATGCGCCTTCACACCGATGGGGCCCATGCCCGGGCCGCCGCCGCCGTGGGGAATGCAGAAGGTTTTATGTAAATTGAGATGCGATACATCGGCGCCGATATAGCCCGGCGACGTGATCCCCACCTGCGCATTCATGTTGGCGCCGTCCAGATAGACCTGCCCGCCGTACTGATGGACAATCTGGCACACTTCACGGATGGTTTCTTCATAGACGCCGTGGGTCGAGGGATAGGTCACCATAATGCAAGACAGTTGCTCGCCTGCCTGCTCGGCCTTGGCGCGCAGATCGTGCAAATCAATGTTGCCATTCTTATCGCAGGCCACCACGGTGACCGACATGCCGGCCATCTGCGCCGACGCCGGGTTGGTACCGTGGGCCGAGCTCGGAATAAGACAAATATGGCGCTCGCCTTGATTACGGCTCTCATGATAACGACGAATCGCCAGCAGGCCGGCATATTCGCCCTGGGCGCCGGAGTTCGGCTGCATGCACAGGGCGTCGTAGCCGGTCAGTTGGATAAGCCAGCGCGACAGTTGGGCGATCATCTGCTGGTAGCCCGCCGCCTGCTCCGGGGGGCAGAACGGATGCAGCTCGGCGAATTCCGGCCAGGTGATAGGGATCATTTCGGCGGCGGCGTTAAGCTTCATCGTGCAGGATCCGAGCGGGATCATCGCCTGGTTCAGCGCCAGATCCTTGCGCTCCAGCCGGTGCATATAGCGCATCATTTCCGTTTCGCTATGGTAGCGGTTAAACACCTCGTGGGTCAGGATTGGCGTAGTGCGCAGCAGCTCCTGCGGGATCACGTCGCCGCAGCCGGCGTCTAGCGCATCGATTGCCAGAGTGCCCGTGGCGCCCGTCAACACCTGCCAGAGGGTTTGCACATCTTCACGCACGGTTGTTTCGTCAAGGGTGATGCCCACCGCGCCGTGGATGTCGCTGCGCAAATTGATGCCGGCGGCATCGGCGCGCGCCAGCACGCCCGCTTTATCGGCCACCTCGACGGTCAGGGTATCGAACCAGCAATCGTGCCTGAGCGTCAGGCCGGCGTCGCGCAGCCCCTGCGCCAGAATCTTTGTCAGCCGGTGAATACGCCCCGCGATGCGTTGCAGCCCCTGCGGACCGTGATAGACCGCATACAGGCCGGCGATATTGGCCAACAATACTTGTGAAGTACAAATGTTCGAGTTCGCTTTCTCGCGGCGAATATGCTGCTCGCGCGTCTGCATCGCCATGCGCAGTGCGATATCGCCGGCGGCGTCGCGGGAAACACCGATAATCCGCCCCGGCATGGCGCGCTTCATCTCATCGCGGGCGGCGAAAAACGCCGCGTGCGGGCCGCCGTATCCCATCGGCACGCCGAAACGCTGCGACGAACCGAATACCACATCGGCCCCCTGCGCGCCGGGCGCGGCCAGCAGCACCAGTGAGAGCATATCCGCCGCCACGCAGCTGATGATTTTGCGGCTGTTGAGCTCGGCAATGAGCGCGCGGTAGTCATGCAGCTCGCCGGTGGTGCCCACCTGCTGTAACAACACGCCGAAGAGATCGGGATGCTCCAGCGCCGCCTCTGCCTTATCGATCACCAGCTCAAAGCCGAAGGTGCCGGCGCGGGTGCGCACGACATCCAGGGTTTGCGGATGCACATCGTCGGCGACGAAAAAGCGGTTGGCCTGTTTCAACTTGCTGGCGCGCTTGGCAAGCGCCATGGCTTCGGCCGCCGCAGTCGCTTCATCCAGCAGCGAGGCGGAAGCGATGTCCAGACCCGTCAGATCCAGCGTCAACTGTTGAAAATTGAGCAGCGCTTCAAGCCGGCCCTGGGATACCTCGGGCTGATAGGGGGTGTAGGCGGTGTACCAGCCCGGGTTTTCCAGCATATTGCGCAGAATAACGGGCGGCGTTACCACCGCGCTATAGCCCATGCCGATAAAGGATTTGTAGCGCTGGTTCTGACTGGCGATAGCCTTTAGCTCGGCCAGCGCCTGCGCTTCCGTCGCCGGCTCGCCCACGGCGGGCGCCGCGGCAAGCTGAATGTCCGCCGGCACGATTTGGGCAATAAGCCCCGCCAGGGAATCGCTGCCCACGGCGGCAAGCATAGCTGCCTGTTGCGGCGCGGAAGGGCCGATATGACGGGCTATGAAGGCGTCATGATGTTCAAGCTGGCTGAGAGTCTGGGTCATGGACAACAATTCCTGCATCGGGCATGGGACCGGAAAAGGGTAATCGCAAAAGGCGCCCCGGCGGTCGCGGCCGGGGCGTCAGCGTTATTCGTCTTCTTCGTCGATGGCGGCCTGATAAGCGGCGGCGTCGAGCAATTCGTTCACTTCGCTTTCATCGGCGGCTTTGATCTTAAACAGCCAGCCATCGGTATAAGGCGCGCTGTTGACCAGCTCCGGCGATCCGTCGAGATCGTCGTTCACCGCCACAATTTCGCCGCTGATGGGCGCATAGATATCCGACGCAGCTTTTACCGATTCCGCCACGGCGCAATCTTCGCCGGCGGAGAACGAGGCGCCCACTTCCGGCAGATCCATGAACACCATATCGCCCAGCAGCTCCTGCGCATGTTCGGTAATCCCGACACAATAAACGCCGTCGCCTTCGTTTAACACCCACTCATGGGATGCGGTATATTTTAATTCTGTCGGCACATTGCTCATCGCCATCCTCACTATGACAAAGTTAGTTATTGCGCAACCGCTTTGCCGGCGCGCACAAAACCGGGTTTGGTGACCTTAACCGGCATTTCGCGGTTACGGATTAACACTATCGCCTGCTGGCCGATACCGGCCGGCACTCGCGCCAGCGCAATGCTGACGCCCAAAGTGGGCGAAAACGAGCCGCTGGTGATGATGCCTTGCTGCATGTTGCCGGAGGCGTCGGTGAAATGGACCGGCAGGCCATTGCGCAATACGCCTTTTTCGGACATCACCAATCCGACCAATTGCTCGCCGTCGCCGGCGGCGCGCTGGGCCTCCAGCGCCTCGCGGCCGATGAAATCGCGGTCCTCAGGCTGCCAGGTAATGGTCCAACCCATATTGGCCGCAAGCGGAGAAATGCCTTCGTCCATTTCCTGGCCGTAAAGGTTCATTCCCGCCTCCAGGCGCAAAGTATCGCGCGCGCCCAGTCCACAGGGCTTCACGCCGGCCGCCAGCAGCCGCCGCCAGAAATCCGCGGCCTGCGTGGCGGGTAACGCAATCTCATAGCCCGCCTCGCCAGTATAGCCGGTGGTAGCGATGAACAAATCACCGGCCTGCACGCCGAAAAACGGTTTCATTCCGGCCACCGCCTGACGCTGTTGCGGGGTGAACAGCGTCTGCGTTTTGTTTTGCGCCTGCGGCCCCTGCACCGCAATCAGGGCGAGATCGTCGCGCACGGTTACCGCCACCTGGTAGCGTTCGGCGTGACGAGTGACCCACTCAACGTCTTTGTCACGGGTGGCGGAATTCACCACCAGGCGGAACTCGGTTTCGGAAAGGAAATAGACGATAAGATCGTCTATCACCCCGCCGGAAGCGTTGAGCATGCCGGTGTAAAGCGCTTTACCGGGCACCGTCAGCTTGGCGACATCATTGGCCAGCAGATGGCGCAGAAAATCACGGGTGCGCGGCCCCGCTAAGTCGACAATGGTCATATGGGACACGTCGAACATGCCGGCATCGCGCCGCACCTGATGATGTTCATCCAGTTGGGAACCGTAGTGGAGCGGCATCATCCAGCCGTGGAAATCCACCATTTTGGCGCCGCACGCGAGGTGCTCTTCATACAGCGGGGTCTGCTGAGCCATCTTTTCTCTCTTACTCAATGGGAAGACAGATAACTACCGAAGCGCTCCAAGCCTCTGCCCGGGCGGGTAAAGAGGGCTGACGCAAACGATACCTTTAGGCAGAACTTACCATTGAACGGCGGTGGAAACCATAACTTAAATTATCAACCGAAGGAAAAGCCACGTGAAAGGTAAGGAAAGCCAGGCGCGATATTATGCTGCCTAAAAACGGATTTCGGCGCACGAAACAGGCATCGCAACGGGTAAAAGGAAAGTTTAATCACAAAAAACCCCGCCACTGCTTTTTTAATCCCGGCGGGGTTTAGGCATCGGATTAGAAAATATAATCCAAAAGCTTCGGTAAAATTAGAATAATTCAGTCGAAGGGCTCGGCTGCCAACCAGGCAGGTAAATCGTTCAATCCCATCGCCTGTTTGATGAAGCGGGGCTTAACGCCGGGTAGCGTATCCGCCAGCCGCAAACCGGCGTCGCGGACCCATTTTTTTAGCGGCTGTTGGCCGGCGAAAAGCTCGCGAAACCCCTGCATGCCCGCCAGCATCAGCGCGGCGCTGTGTTTGCGGCTGCGCTCGTAGCGCCGCAGATAGGGGTAATGGCCGATATCCTTGCCGGCTTTTCGCAGGCGCCGCACTTCTCCCAACAGTTCCGCGACATCCATGAACCCCAGGTTGACGCCCTGCCCCGCCAGCGGATGGACGGTATGCGCGGCATCCCCTACCAGCACCAGGCGGTGAGCGGCAAAATTACGCGCATAGCGGCCGGTGAGCGGGAAAGTTTGCCGTTCGCCCTGCAGCTCGCATAACCCCAGCGCCAGACTGAAGTTCATGGCCAGCGCGGCGTTGAACGCTTCGGCGGGCGCCGTCAGGCGCTCTTGCGCCACCGACGGCGGCAGCGACCAGACGATAGAGCTTAAATGCGGGTCGCTTAGCGGCAAAAACGCCAGAATGCCGTCACCGTGAAACGTTTGTCGGGCGATATTGCCATGAGGCCGGGCGGTGCGCACGGTTGCCACCAACGCATGATGCTGGTAGTCCCAAAAAGTCAGCGGGATATCGGCATGGGTCCGCAGCCAAGAGCGCGCGCCGTCCGCCGCCACGACCAGGCGGGCGGTCAGCATCCGGTCGTCGTCAAGGGTGATAAAGGCTTCATTTTCACCCCAGGCCACCTGGCGCAGCGTGGCAGGGGCTATCAGCGTTACCTCGGCCAATTGCTCCGCGCGGCGCCATAATGCCTGCTGAATGACCGGATTTTCAATGATATGCCCCAGCTCCGGATAGCCCAGCCCGGCACCGTCGAAAGCGATACGCCCGAAGCTGTCCCGCTCCCAGACTTCCATGCCCCGATAAGGATTGGCGCGCTGCGCGGTGATGGCCTCCCAGACCTGCACATGCTGCAACAAACGCCGGCTGGCGGCATTGATGGCGGAAACCCGCAACGCCGGCTGTTCGGCAGGAGGAATCGCCTCCGGCCCCTGGCGCTCGATGACCGCCACGCGCAATCCGGTCCCCTGCAGGCCGCAGGCCAGCGCCAGGCCGACCATGCCGCCGCCGCTAATCACGATATCAAATGCTTGCATAGCTTAATGGATCCTTGCTTGCGGGTCGGGGTCAACGGGCCACCCAGCCCAGCGTTTTACGCGCCAGCGCATCGCGCAGCGACGGAATATGGGCCATGGCCAGCAGCCCAAGATTTCGGCCCACCACTAACGGCAGGTGACGGTTGGCGAACAGATGAATCAGCCCGTCGGTGATGCCAACGGTACCGGCCTGGTCCGGCTGCCGACGACGCTGGTAGCGGGATAGCACGGCGTAATCGCCGATATCCTCTCCCTGCGCCGCAGCCTGCGCCAGCGTTTCCGCCAGCGTCATCACATCGCGCAGCCCCAGGTTAAACCCCTGGCCGGCAATGGGGTGCAGCGTTTGCGCGGCATTACCCACCAGCGCCAGGCGGTGGGCAATATGCCGCTCGGCCGTGCGCAGCCGCAGCGGGTAACACTGGCGCTCGCCGGCGGCGGTAATCCGGCCGAGCCGCCAGCCAAACGCCTGCTGCAACGCTTGGCAAAAACGCCCCTCGTCCCAGTCGGCAATGTCCTGTTCATGCGCAGCCGGCAGGCACCAAACCAGCGAACTGCGCGCGCCGGACATGGGCAGCAACGCCAGCGGGCCCTGGGGGGTAAACCGCTCGAAAGCGTCACCGCCGTGCGGCACGGCGGTGCTGATATTGGCGATAACCGCAATTTGCTGATAATCCCGCTGCCGCCAGCGCATGCCGCATTGCGCCGCCAGCGGCGAGCGCGAGCCGTCCGCCGCCACCACCAGTTGCGCGTTGAGCTCGACGCCATTATCCAAGGTAATGATCGTCTCCTCGCGCTCGCGCCTGAGGCGCGTGAGCGTCGCCGGACAATGCAGCCGCACGCCGGGGGCCTGGCGCAGCAAATCGAATAGCCGTTTACCGGCCGCGTGCAGCTCCACGACATAGCCCAGCGCCGGCAACTGATAGTCGTCGGCCGCAATCTGAACTTTACCCAGGTGCCCTTTGTCGCTCACCTCCACCCGGGTAATGGCGGTGGCGCAGGATGCCAGCGCCGGCCAGACGCCGATGGCGGTCAGCTCGCGGCAGGTCCCCTGCGCCAGCGCGATAGCGCGGGCGTCGAAGCCGGGATGATCGCGGCTTTCCGGCGTCCGCGCCTCCACCAGGTCGATTTGCAGCGTGCCGCGGCTCAGATGCGAAAGCGCCAGCGCCAACGTCGCGCCGGCCATGCCGCCGCCGATAATGGTGACACTCATCCTTTGCGCGCCGCCGCCATAAGGGCTTCAATCGCCTCGGCCTCTTTGACGACCGAGGCGGTGAGGTTTTCATTACCCGCGGCGGTAATCACGATGTTGTCCTCAATGCGAATGCCGATACCGCGGTAGGCGGGGGGCACATCGGCGTCGCTGGCAATATAGATACCCGGCTCGATGGTCAGCACCATACCCGGCTCCAGCGCCCGGCTACGCTCTGAGGAGCCATAATTACCGACGTCGTGAACGTCAAGCCCCAGCCAGTGGCTCAGGCCATGCATAAAGAATTGCCGGTGCGCCTGTTCGGCGATGAGCGCCTCGACCTCTCCCTTCATGACGCCCAGTTGCACCAGACCGGTGACCATAATGCGCACCGCCTCTTCACCCACCTCCTGAATACTGCGCCCCGGGCCATAAAGCTCAAGGGCGCGGTTAAGCATTGCCAGGACCAGGTCATAAATCGCGCGCTGTTCCGGCGAGAAGCGGCCATTGACCGGAAAGGTGCGGGTGATATCCCCGGCGTAGCCCTGATATTCACAGCCGGCGTCGATCAACACCAGATCGCCGCTTTTCATCCTGGAGGCGTTTTCGGTGTAGTGCAAAATGCAGCCGTTTTCGCCGCTGCCGACGATGGTGTTGTAAGACGGGAAGCGCGCGCCGTGGCGATTGAATTCATGCTGGATCTCGCCTTCCAACTGATATTCGTACATGCCGGGCCGGCATTGCTGCATGGCGCGGGTATGCGCCAAAGCGGTGATTTCACAGGCGCGGCGCATCACCGCCAGCTCCTCTTCGGATTTTATCAGCCGCATGTCGTGCACCCAGGGCCGCCAATCCACCAGCGTGGCCGGCGCCTGCCATTGCTGACGCGCGCCGCGGCGCAATTTATCCAGCGCGCTGAACAGCAATGTGTCGGCAAAGTCGTATTCGCCTTGCGCATGATAAACCACGTCCAGGCCGTTGAGCAGCAGATGCAATTGGCTGCCGATATCGTCCCAGGGGAGCGCTCGGGAAACCCCTAGGCGCTCCGGCGCCGCCTCCTGACCCAGGCGGCGGCCGGTCCAGATTTCGGCGGTTTTATCGCGTACCCGATTAAATAATACGCTGTGATGATGGCTTTGGTCGCTTTTGACCAGAATCAACAGCGCCTGCGGCTCGTTAAAGCCGGTGAAATACCAGAAATCACTGTTTTGCCGATAGGGATACTCGCTATCGGCGCTGCGCGTCGCCTCGGGGGCGGCAAAGATCAGCGCGGCGCTTCCCGGGGCCATTTTCGCCAGCAATCCTTGACGACGCCGGCTATATTCTAGTGGTGTCATCGCTCCCTCCAGCCTGGTTAACATGCTCGGCTCCTTTGCCGTGGCCAATACGCCGACGCAAGGCCGGCGTTAATGTTAATGTAATACCGGACCGGCCGGCGTGGGCGCCGCGTCGTCATCCGGACGGGTGAAATCATTATGGCAAAGGATGGCGGCCATACGGACATACTCAATCACTTCCTCCAGCGATTGCGCCAACGCCTCGCGATCTTCGTCCTCGTCATACCCCAACTGAGCGATATTGCGCAAATCGTCTATCGCCTCGCGCACATCGCCCCGCACCTTGTCCAACTGCGGCTGGACCACCCCCAGACCGAGCAGAAAATGGTTGACCCAGCCGGCCAGGGCCTCCACTCGCGCGAATAGCGCATTCCCTTCGTCGTCGTCCGCCGGCAGCAATAGCTGAAATTGGAATGACGCATCCGCCAGCGCGCTGGCGGTGGCCTGGTGCAGGTCGCGCAGCGGCCCGGCGAGCGTTTGGCTGAACGCCAACCCGTCGTTGGTCAACTCATGCACTAACACCTGCCAACTGTCGTTATGGTTACCGCCACACACTATCCCGCTCAGCAGCCCATGCATCTCCGCAGCGGTTAAAGCCACCGCCTGCGCTGCCAAAAGCCGGTTCAAATTTTCGTAATCGGGGAATGTATTTTGTTTAGACATGCGCTTTCATCAATGTTGGCGGGATAAGTTCGTGTTATGCTACCACCAAGGTCCGTCGCTATACCAGAAAGGGCTTGTAACTTCTGTTTTAGATAGATTATAGTTGCGCCCCTTCGCGCCTCGCCGATATTACGCGGCAGTGGCGGGGTTGGCGCGGTAACAAAGGCAGGAAGGTGGTATGTCCGCACAACCGGTAGATATTCAAATTTTTGGCCGTACATTACGGGTCAATTGCCCCCCGGAGCAACAGGAAGCGTTGAACCAGGCGGCGGAAGATCTTAATCAGCGGTTGCAAGATCTGAAAGTTCGAACTAGAGTCACCAATACGGAACAACTTGTTTTCATCGCCGCCCTGAACGTCTGTCACGAATTGGCGCAGGAAAGGTTGAAAACCCGGGATTATGCAGCCAACATGGAACAGCGCATTCGTTTATTGCAGCAAACGATTGAGCAGGCGCTGGTAGAACAGGGCCGCATAACGGAACGACCGGGAAACCAGTTCGAATAACGACGTACGCACCGCGGGGCCGATACCGATACCCGCGGGCTGAAAACCAAATTTCTCTGAGGTGTTCGCCAGCGGGTCAGTCCCCTGAGCCGATATTTCATACCACAAGAATGTGGCGATTCCTGACCGGTGCGCATGCTCGGCTCGTCCGAGAAGCCTTAAGGTCTCGACGCTGCGTTCACCTTGAACCAAGGGTTCAAGGGTTACAGCCTGCGGCGGCATCTCGGAGATCCCCTAGTTAAGCACCGTTTCCCTATGACCTCGTCAATGGAAAAATCACTGCTGCGGCAGTCGCTGCGCAATCATATCCGCCTGCGGCGTCGCGCGCTGTCGTCCCAAGAACAATCGGACGCCGCCCTGCGCGTCGTCAGCCGCGTCATGAACGACGCGCGTATCCGTAGCGCCCGCACCCTGGCCGTTTTTCTTTCGTTCGATGGCGAGCTGGATACCCGTCCGCTGATCGATGCCCTATGGGCCGCCGGCAAGCAGGTTTATCTGCCGGTACTGCATCCTTTCACCCCCGGTCACTTGCTGTTTATGCGCTATAGCGCCACCACCCCGCTAGTGTTGAACCGGTTGCGCATCCGCGAGCCCCGGCTGGATATCACTACGCTACTGCCGCTGGCCGGCCTGGATGTGCTGTTCACGCCGCTGGTGGCGTTCGATGCGCAGGGGCAGCGCCTGGGCATGGGCGGTGGCTTTTATGACCGCACGCTACAGCACTGGCGGCCACTGGCGGGCTTTTACCCTATCGGGCTGGCGCACGATTGTCAGCAGGTAGCGGATCCGCTGCCGGTGGAAGAGTGGGATATTGGACTTCCGGAAATTATTACCCCCTCCCACCACTGGCGCTGGCATGACGCCGGGGCGAAAAAAACCGGCTGACGCCGTTTTTGCCCTTCGTTACCCAGATCGGCCGTGGCGCTGAAGCCTGCGCCACGCCCGCGACATGGGCGCCGGCGAGGAGAGACTACAGGGGCAGGCGCCGGGTTTACCTTACTCCACTCCCGCCGCCGGCGGTGTCCGCCATTGCCTGCGCCGGGCTTACCTGACTTTCGCCCACGGCGGTGAGGGCCATCGCGCGCCGCGCATTCCTGTCGGCCCTCAGTAGAGCAAGCGGGCGCGTATGGTGCCCGGTATCGCTTTCATCAGCTGCAGCGCGGTATCTTCCGCCGCCGTTTCCACATCGATGACCACATAACCGATTTCCGGCGTCGTCTGCAAATATTGCGCGGCGATGTTGATCCCCTGCTCGGCGAAAATCTGGTTGATCCGAGTCAACACGCCGGGGCGATTTTCATGGATATGCAGCAAACGGCTCACGCGTTCGCCGTGCTCCGGCAGCGACACCTCGGGGAAATTGACCGCCGACAAAGTGGAACCGTTATCGGAATACTTCACCAGTTTGCCGGCCACTTCGATGCCGATATTCTCTTGGGCTTCTTGAGTTGACCCGCCGATGTGCGGCGTCAGGATCACATTGTCAAATTCACACAGCGGCGACGTGAACGGATCGCTATTGGTCGCCGGCTCCTGCGGGAAAACGTCGATCGCCGCGCCGGCCAGATGCTTGCTGGCCAGCGTCTCGCACAGCGCCGCTATGTCCACCACCGTCCCACGCGAGGCGTTAATCAACAGCGCGCCGGCTTTCATTTGCGCGAGCTCGGTTTTGCCCATCATGTTGCGCGTCGACAGCGTATCCGGCACATGCAGACTCACCACATCGCTCATCCCCAGCAGTTCGGCCAGCGTAGCGACCTGCTGGGCATTACCCAGCGTTAGCTTGCTTTCGATATCGTAGAAGAACACCTGCATGCCCAGGCTTTCCGCAAGAATGCTTAGTTGGGTACCGATATGGCCATAGCCGACAATCCCCAGTTTTTTACCGCGCGCTTCGTAGCTACCCTGCGCCTGTTTGTTCCATTGACCGCGGTGTGCCCGGGCGTTAGCTTCAGGGATGCCACGCATCATGAGCAGCATTTCCCCCAATACCATTTCTGCCACGGAGCGCGTGTTGGAGAAAGGCGCATTGAAGACCGGGACGCCACGCTTCATCGCGGCCGGCAGATCCACTTGATTGGTGCCGATACAAAAACACCCCACCGCCACCAGTTTCTCTGCCACGGCGAAAACGTCTTCCGTCAGATGGGTGCGGGAACGAATGCCGACAAAGTGAGCGTCGCGGATCGCGTGTTTCAGCGTTTCGGTGTCCAATGCGCCTTTGTGATACTCAATATTGGTGTAACCGGCGCGTTGCAGATTTTCCAGCGCCGAGGGGTGTACCCCTTCCACCAACAGAAACTTAATCTTATCTTTTTCCAGCGATACTTTTGCCATTTCCCGACCCTTTAAGATGCTCACGATGCGGCTGCGACACGCAGCACTCCGACAAAATAACAAAATTTACCGGTGCGGCAACCGGCATAGGCGCAGGAGGTGCAGCATAAGACACAGCCATAAGGGCGCGTTATGGATAAATCGTCTAGCAGGGGGGATTAGGCGAAGATTTCCGGCAGGCAAGCGTGAAAAATGTGAAATTAATCACTAAATTCAGGGTAGAAAAATAAAACATATTATCGGTTTTTTATTAACATCGGCGGCGACCGGATAGACCGCGCGCCGACCTTCGGTTTAGCCGATGATTTTGACGCCCTGTTCGCTGCCGATAAGCGCCACATCAGCGCCGCGGCGCGCAAACAGGCCAACGGTGACGACCCCGGGGATGTTATTGATTTGCTCTTCAAGCGCCACCGCATCCAGGATCGCCAGATTGTGCACATCCAGGATGATATTGCCGTTATCGGTCACCACGCCCTGGCGATAAACCGGCTGACCACCCAGGCGTACCAGTTCGCGGGCGACCCAGCCGCGGGCCATGGGGATCACCTCAACCGGAAGCGGAAACGTGCCGAGCACGTCCACCAGCTTACTGGCATCGGCGATACAGATGAACTTGCGTGCCACGGCGGCGATGATTTTTTCGCGGGTCAGCGCGGCGCCACCGCCTTTGATCATCTGCATGCTGCCGTTAATCTCATCGGCGCCATCGACATAAATGTCCAGAGCGTCGACATCGTTAAGGTCAAATAAAGGAATACCCAGGCTCTTCAATTTAGCGGACGACGCCTCGGAGCTGGAAACCGCCCCCTCGATTTGATGACTGACGGCCCCCAGCGCGTCAATAAAATGCGCCGCGGTAGAGCCGGTCCCCACGCCTACGATCGTGCCGGGCCGGACATATTTCAGCGCGGCCCAGCCCACCGCTTTTTTCAGTTCATCCTGCGTCATGGTCTATTTCTGCCCTGTGTAACCCTGTGTGGCGGCCAGTATAAAGCAAACTCGACGGCAATGGCGTGAATATTGCCACAACCTCGGCCAAGAACGGCCGTACGGCAGGGTCGAGACTTTGCACACGCAATAGTGTAAAACTATGGCATAGTGCAGGGATATGATGCTGACAGGGGAAGATGAATGAAACGCCCGGATTATCGGACGCTCCAGGCGCTTGACGCCGTAATACGAGAGCGCGGTTTTGAACGCGCCGCACAGAAACTGTGTATTACCCAGTCGGCCGTGTCGCAGCGTATAAAACAGTTGGAAAACCTGTTTGGCCAGCCGCTGCTGGTGCGGACCATCCCGCCCCGCCCCACCGAGCAGGGGCAGAAACTCTTGGCGTTGCTGCATCAGGTGGAGCTGCTGGAAGAAGAGTGGCTGGGCAACGATACCGGCAGCGATACCCCGCTGCTGCTGTCGCTGGCGGTCAACGCCGATAGTCTCGCAACCTGGCTGCTGCCGGCGCTCAAGCCGGTGCTGAGCGATTCCCCCATCCGGTTGAATATGCAGGTGGAAGACGAAACCCGCACCCAGGAGCGGCTGCGCCGTGGCGAGGTAGTGGGTGCGGTCAGTATCCAGCCTCAGCCGCTGCCGAGCTGTCTGGTAGACCGCCTGGGGGCGCTTGATTATCTGTTCGTCGCGTCGCCGTCGTTCGCCGCCCGTTACTTTCCCAACGGAGTGACCCGCAGCGCCCTGCTCAAGGCGCCCGCGGTGGCGTTCGATCATCTCGACGATATGCACCAGACTTTCCTACAGCAGAATTTCGATCTCTCACCCGGCAGCGTGCCGTGCCATATCGTGAATTCCTCGGAAGCCTTTGTTCAGCTGGCGCGTCAAGGCACCACCTGCTGCATGATCCCCCATTTGCAAATCGAGCGCGAACTGGCGCAGCGGGAGCTTATCGATCTCACGCCAGGCTTGTACCAGCGCCGCATGCTGTACTGGCACCGATTTGCGCCGGAAAGCCGTATGATGCGTAAAGTGACCGACGCCTTGCTAGACCACGGTCATCAGGTACTGCGCCAGGATTGATAACGGCTCCACGCTTGCCGAACGCTGCCCGCCGGTTTAACGTTTGCCGAACCCGCGGCGAGAACGCTGCCCCGCCGGTTAACGCTTGCCGAACCCGCGGCGAGAATGCTGTCCCGCCGGTTTAACGCTTGCCGAACCCGCGGCGAGAATGCTGCCCCGCCGGTTTAACGCTTGCCGAACCCGCGGCGAGGATGCTGCCCCGCCGGTTTAACGCTTGCCGAACCCGCGGCGAGGATGCTGTCCCGCCGCGCGGCGAAAAGGTTAAGGCTGCGGCTTCATTTCAAACACGACATCCACCTGATCGTCGAAATGAATCGACTGCTGGGCGTAGGTTTGATCGGCATCGGCCTGGGCAGAAGCGCTAGTGGCTTTGAACATGCGCACCGCCGGCATCGGCTGGTAATTGGCGACATGGTAGCGGATGCTGTACACCGGCCCCAGCGAGGCGTGGAAGCCTTCCGCCAGCGCGCGCGCCTGCGAGGTGGCGTCATCTATCGCCTTCTGCCGGGCTTGGGCACGATATTGTTCTGGATTCGCCACGCCCAGATCCACCGAGCGGATTTCGTTCAAGCCGGCTTTTAGCGCACCGTCCAGCAGTTCGTTGAGTTTATCCAGCTGATGCAGGGTGACCTGCACTTGCCGCACCGCTTTGTAACCTTTCAGCACCGATTCACCGGTTTTAAGATAGTCATATTCCGGCTGGGTACGCAAATTGGCGGCATTGATATCTTTGCTGGCGATGCCGTTCTTTTTCAAAAAATCGAAATATTGCGCAACGCGGGTATCCGCCTGTTTTTTCGCATCCGCCGCGTCTTTGGAGGAAATGGACACCTCGATAGATAGCGTGGCAATATCCGGCGTCGCATCGACGGAAGAGGTCCCTGAGGTGACGACATGCGGCCCCTGGGGCAACTCGGCCGCCACTGCCGGCATGATAGAGGCTCCCAGCCCTACGATAGCGGTTAATACCAGTGCTTTTACCTTCACGGTTCCTCCCGGGAAATATGACTCGCTAATTAAGATACGTAACTGAGTATATCATCCCCCTTTTCCCCCGGGGGACAATGTTATTTGCAGTTTTTTACCGTTACGTTTATACCGGTTGCCAGCATATCCCGTCGTCTGGGACCGAAAACATAGGATAAGTTCTGAATAAGGGGAGTGCGGCACGGATTGCCTATAACGCGGCCAACGCTCTGAACATACGCCAGCCCTGATGAAGCAGCTGCAATGCCACGCACCACATCACGATACCCACGAGCCACTGAATGGCGCGCTGCACGCGCGGCTGTATCAACCAGGGCGCCAGCCGTACGGCAATAAGCGCCAGGCCGTAAAACCAGACCAGGGAGGCGCTGATGGTGCCGCCGGCAAACCAGCCGCGCCCCGCCGGGGCCAATTGGCCGGCGACGCTGCCGAGGATCACTACCGTGTCCAGATAGACATGAGGATTAAGCCAGGTGACCGCCAGAATGGTCAACAGCACCCGACGACGGCTGCCGCCGGCGGTGGCCCGGGTATCGCCCTGCGCCAGCGCGCCGCGCCAGCCGTTGCGCAAGGCGCAAAAACCATAGCCGCCGAGGAACAACACGCCGGCCAAGGTGATGGCCAGCAATAGCCACGGTGAACGGGTGACGAGCGCCGCGCCGCCGAACACCCCCGCGCAGATAAGTAACAGGTCGCTAATAAAGCACAGCGTGGCTGCCAGCAAAAAATACTGCCGGCGTATCCCCTGATTCATCACCATCACGTTTTGCGGCCCGATGGGTACAATCAGGGCCATGCCGAGAAAAAATCCTTGTAAGAAAAAACGCCACATATACCGTCCCGTCGATTACCGATTGTGGCGGGCAGTTTATCGGCCGTCCGGCGACGGTTGAAATGGAATGATCTTATCCCCGATAAGCGGCGTTAATGAGCGACCGCGCCGGCACGGCGCGCCTGTAGAAACGCCCCTAACCGCCTCGGGGCAATGAGAATTTAACGCGGTAAGGCAAGGCACCCGCTGTCGGTCATCGGGCGTGCAGCGGCGGCGCGCAGCCCTGGCCCGTTATTCTGCCGTGACCGCGCGCATCATATCGTCAGGCCGGCTTACCAGTATCGGCGTCCGGCTGCGATTGCACCTGCTGACTCTCCTCGGCATCCCGGGAGGCGTCCGAAGACGTCGCGGCAGTGGCGGATTGCTGTTCCTGCTCGGGCTGTGGCTTCGGCGTCCGGTATAAATGCACATCCATCTGCGGATACGGAATGCCAATATTGTGCGCATCCAGCGCCACCTTAGCTTTCTCTAGCAGGTCGAAAGTGGCGTTTTGCTGATCGCTGCGCGGCACCCAGGCCCGCACCATGAAATCCAGCGAGGACGGGCCCAGCGCGTTTAACCGCACGGTCAGACCCATGTCCTGGATCACGCGGCTATCGGCGACCAGGATATCGGTGATGATCTTCTTCACCTCATCAATGTCGGCATCATAGCTGACGCTGATGATGGTATCGATTAAACGATTTGGCTCTTGAGAGAAGTTGGTGATATTACCGGACAGGATTTTGCTGTTGGGCACCACCACAATCTTGCCATCGTAGGTTTTCAGCGTGGTAGAGAAAATTTGCACCACCAACACCGTGCCCGAGGTGCCGGCAAAATCCACATAGTCGCCGGCGTGGAAGTGGCGGAAGGTGACCAGCAGTACCCCTGCCGCAAAGTTCGACAAGGAGCCTTGCAGGGCAAGACCGATGGCCAAACCGGCGGCACCGATGACGGCAATCACCGAGGCGGTCTGCACGCCTATCCGGTTTAGGGCGGCGATAAGGGTGAAGATCACTATGCCGTAGCGCAAAATCGCCGAGACAAAATCGGCCACCGTGGCGTCAATGTGCCGCGCCTTCATCATCCGATTCAGGGTACGGGCGATAATTCGCGCGACCAGCAGACCGATAAACAGGATGATAATGGCGGCGACGATATTCACCGCGTAATGAATCAGCAATTGTTGATTATTGACCAGCCAGTTACCGGCATGATTGATTTTATCTACAACGTCTATATCTTCCATATAGTTTCCCGCTCTGGTGTATAACAAAGGTCCCTCGGCCCGGGGCCGATGACAAGACAGTATTAAGCCTATACCGCAACGCCTCATCACGCCAACGGAATTGGCCAAGTCGGCAGAAAAATGCCCGATGATTCATTAGGTTAATCAGGATCCAGACCGTTTTAAGCGCCGCTGTCGCGCTGTCGCGTGTCCCGCTTAGGCGAAATATTGCCATGCCCCGCCACGGGCACAAAAAACCGCGCCATCCGAGGGAGAGACGACTTTCCGTTGGATTGCGCGGTGGATATCCCCCGCTCCCGCGCTACGGCGGGAAGCAGGCAAGCGGCACTCCGCGCGGCGCGCGAGGGTACCGCCGGACGATTACAGTACGTCGATAGCGTTCAGTTCTTTGAAGGCCAGCTCCAGGCGCGTTGCCATGGATGCCTGACCGGCGCGGATCCATACGCGCGGATCGTAGAACTTCTTGTTGGGTTTATCGGCGCCTTCGGGATTGCCCAGCTGAGCCTGCAGATAACCTTCGTTTTTCTGATAATATTTCAGAATACCTTCCCACGTTGCCCACTGGGTATCGGTATCAATGTTCATCTTGACCACGCCGTAGCTGACGGCTTCCTTAATTTCTTCCGGCGTAGAGCCCGATCCACCGTGGAAGACCAGATTCAAAGATTTGGCCGGGAGACCAAATTTTTCTGAAACGTATTTCTGGGAGTTATCAAGGATTTTTGGCGTCAGCTGCACGTTGCCAGGCTTGTACACGCCGTGAACATTACCGAAAGCGGCCGCAATGGTGAAACGCGGGCTGATGGCATGCAGTTTTTCATAGGCATAGGCGACATCTTCCGGCTGGGTGTAGAGCGCGGAGTTGTCCAGATGGCTATTGTCGACGCCGTCTTCTTCGCCGCCGGTGCAGCCCAGCTCGATTTCCAGCGTCATATCCATTTTCGCCATACGCGTCAGATACTTGGCGCTGATTTCAATGTTCTCTTCCAGCGACTCTTCAGAGAGGTCGATCATATGGGATGAGAACAGCGGCTTGCCGGTGGCGGCATAATGCTTCTCGCCAGCGTCCAGCAGTCCGTCAAGCCACGGCAGCAATTTCTTGGCGCAATGGTCGGTATGCAGAATAACGGGGATACCGTAATGCTCGGCCATATGATGCACGTGCAGCGCGCCGGACACCGCGCCCAGCACCGCAGCGGTCTGGCCTTCGGCTTTCAAGCCTTTGCCGGCAATAAAAGCGGCGCCGCCGTTGGAGAACTGCACGATAATCGGCGCACGCACTTTTGCGGCCGCTTCCAGCGCCGCATTAATGGAATCGGTGCCTACACAGTTGACGGCGGGCAGAGCAAAGTTGTTTTCTTTCGCGACAGCGAACACTTTCTGAACGTCATCACCGGTGATGACACCTGGTTTCACAAAATCGAAAATCTTAGACATATTACTTTGTCCTGTTTTGTAGGCCATTGATAAAAGGTAACTTATCGCCGCGGCCCGAGCCTGTGAACCAGCCGCGGCGACGACGAACGCCGAAAGCGTCCGCCCGCTGAATATTTACTGTTTCGCGCGCTCTTCCAGCATGACTACCGCGGGAAGTTTTTTACCTTCGACGAATTCAAGGAAAGCGCCGCCGCCAGTAGAAATATAGGAGATCTGATCGGCAATGCCAAACAGGTCGATGGCCGCCAGGGTGTCACCGCCGCCGGCGATAGAGAACGCCTCGCTGTCGGCGATGGCGCGCGCCACTACTTCGGTGCCTTTACGGAAATTGGCGAACTCAAACACGCCGACCGGGCCATTCCACAAAATGGTCTTGGCGTTTTTCAGAATTTCCGCCAGACGGGCGGCGGAAACATCGCCCAAGTCCAGAATCTGCTCATTGTCCTGAATGTCGCTGGCGGATTTCAAGGTGGCGGTCGCGGTTTCGGAAAACTCGGTGGCGACGCGGACATCGGTCGGCACGGGGATATCGCTGCTTTCCAGCAGACGTTTGGCTTCCGGGATCAGATCGGCCTCGTAAAGCGATTTGCCGACATTATGTCCCTGGGCCGCCACGAAGGTATTGGCAATGCCGCCGCCGACGATGAGCTGATCGGCGATTTTCGACAACGAGTCCAGTACGGTCAGCTTGGTAGAGACTTTTGAACCGCCAACGATGGCCACCATCGGCCGGGCCGGGTTATCCAGCGCCTTGCCCAGCGCCTCAAGTTCATTAAACAGCAGCGGACCGGCGCACGCAACGGGGGCAAATTTACCTACGCCGTGAGTAGAAGCCTGGGCGCGGTGAGCGGTACCGAAAGCATCCATGACGAACACGTCGCACAGCGCGGCGTATTTCTTCGCCAGGGCTTCGTCATCTTTCTTTTCGCCCTTGTTAAAGCGCACGTTTTCCAGCACCACCAGTTCCCCTTCGGCGATATCCACACCATCGAGGTAATCTTTGGCCAGACGGACCGGAGAGGACAATTTGCCTTTCAGATAATCCACCACCGGCTGCAAAGAAAACTCGGCGTTGTATTCCCCTTCGGTCGGACGGCCGAGATGGGAGGTCACCATGACGCGCGCGCCCTGTTTCAATGCGGCTTCGATAGTGGGTAGAGAGGCGCGGATGCGCGCATCGGAAGTCACTTTCCCGTCTTTAACCGGCACGTTCAGATCGGAACGGATAAAAACACGTTTACCAGCCAGATCCAAATCGGTCATCTTAATTACAGCCATGGTGAACCCTCTTGTTTGATGCTTGCTAAATTGCCTGAGCGGCGGGGAAAGGCTTCCTCACACCGGACCAGTAGTCGCTCGCGGCCCCGTCCATCCAACGTCTATGGGCCAGGCCTGAATCTTTGACACGTCAGGGGATGAAACGTTGCCCCGCGGCCGCTCACCCCGGCGGGCGGCGGGCAATGGATGCCAGCCTGACTAATAATTCTCTGTTATCAACTATATCACGAAATAACGCCCGTGCCCGCTTTTGCCATCCGCTCGGAAGGTGAGACCGCACGCAACATCCCTTGCCGGGGTTACGCCCGCCGCGATCATCCGGTCGCTGACTGAATCGCTTCAGCTAGAATAATCAAATCTGCACTCGGCAGGAATAATTTTACTGATTTTGTGATGCAGATCTTCTTAATGACGCAAAATTATCGCGCCTGGGCCATGACAATTGCGCCGATTCGGTCTACCTGCCAACAGCCTATTCTCCCCGCGTGCTTAGTGAGCCGTCACGAGCGGGAGACGAGAATGCTGGGGTGGGTGGCGGTGGGTGCAGGGTGCAGGGTGCAGGGTGTGAGGTGCTGAGTGTGAGGGGCTGAGTGTGAGGTGCTGAGCGTGAGGTGCTGAATGTGGGTGCTGAGTGTGGGGTGCTGAGTGTGGGGTGCCGAGTGTGGGGTGCTGAGTGTGGGGTGCTGAGTGTGGGGTGCTGAGGGTAAGGTGCTGAGTGTGGGGTGCTGAATGTGGGTGCTGGGTGTAGGGTGCTGAGTGTGGGATGCTGGGTGTAGGGTGCTGGGTGTAGGGTGCTGGGTGTAGGGTGCTGAGTGTGGGGTGCTGGGTGTAGGGTGCTGAGTATGGGGTGCTGGGTGCCGAGGGCTGGGGGGACCGGCTGAGTTGCCGAGATGGCGGTCGCCACGATGCCAAGGTGCTGCTGGAGTAGCCGTGCCGGGATGCTGCAATACCGGATGCCAAATGCCGGGAACGGGCAAGCCTGAACGCCCGGCCAAAACGCTGGCGGATGCTGCGTCTGCCGGCGGTCGTAAAACGGCGTGCTTTTGTCGCGGTCTTATGGCGATTGCCGGGCGACCTCAGCTGATAACGTGCCCCCTACTTCCCCCACTGCCAGAGTCTAATGCATGAAACTGCATCGTGAGATCACGCCTGTTTTCTATAAAAATTTCAAATGCCGAGGCGAGCAATGCCTCTCCCACTGCTGCCGCGGGTGGGCGATTCATATCGATAAAAAAACCTATAAGACCTATAAGTCTGCTCATCAAATTGAAATAAAAGATATTACAGAAAAATATCTGATACCTAACAGCTCAGAACAGCATGCTCATCGCTACGCCTATATCGCGTTGAAAGAGGATGGCAATTGCCCTTTTCTCAACCAACAAAAACTGTGCAACATCTACCTGACGCTGGGTCCGAGTGCAATGAGTCAAACCTGCCAAACCTATCCACGCATTGAAACGTCCATCCAGAGTTATCGCCAGCATTCATTAAGTTTCTCGTGTCCGGAAGCGGTACGCCTCGTATTGTTCCATCCCGATGCATTGAAGTATGAGGAAAAAACCAGTGTAAAACGCACTAAAATCACCGAGTCCGTCGGCAGCGCTCGGCGAGAAGAGGTTACCCAGGAGCAACAGATTATTCAGTTATTCTGCCGTCATTTGATTATGGCACACAGCCCCTTTATCGAAGACAATCTGTATGCCCTAGTACAGTTTATGATCTTCTTACAATCGCTGAATTATCGGGTGGAGGAGAATTACCCGCGGGTGGAAAGTCTGTTTACCTCGCTGGTCAAGGAGTTGACCGACGGCCAGATTTATCAAAAAAGAAAGGCTATCACCACACCGGCCAGACACCACTTCAAATTCTCTTTGCTGGTAGTGATGCTGCGTTTTTTCACCACCACGGGGCGATCGCGTCAACACTTACTCTCCTCGGTTGGCGATACCATGCAATTTTTTGGTCTGCAAGACGAAACGTTGCAAGCGAATATGCCCGAGAATTGGCAACTATTGGATGATGAATGGAGAAAACTGCTTCATGACAGTTGCCTGGCCCCGCCGCACGTCCTTAAAAACTATTTCTTGTATCAGTTCCATCACTCGACATTCGGCTTGAAGGATCTTACCCATAGCTTAAGGACGTTATATTACTATTTTATCGATTTTTTCTACCTGAAAACCCTGCTATCGGTGCAGTCGGCTCGCGGCCACGCGGTATCGGAAGAAGCGGTTCAGCTTACCTTTAGTCATTACGCCACCGTGACGATGCACTCCGCCCATTTCCGGCCCCAGCTTGATGCGCTGATCGACAAACTGAATTATGGCGACGACCTGTCGTGTCTGTTGTTATTGAACTAGACCTTAGCCGCGGGCAAACGTCACGGCTCGCGCCGCGGGCGAGAGCGGACAGACCATACCGTTTGCCACTGCGGGCGCAGAAGCGGACGCCACGCTTATCATGCGTCTGACGCCCCCTTGGAGCGTGCTGGCAATATCCCAGGGGGCCGCCGGCACACCGCTTTCCCCGTCAGTCGTCGCCCCGCTTGGCGCCCTGGATGTAAAGCATTTCCAGCGCCAGCGTGGCGGCAGCCAGCGCGGTGATCTGCGCCTGGTCATAGGCTGGTGCCACTTCGACGATGTCCATACCGACGATATTCAGCGGTTGCAGCCCGCGCAGCAGCTTCAACGCCCGATCGCTGGTCAGGCCGCCGATGACCGGCGTACCGGTGCCGGGGGCCGCGGAGGGATCCAGACAATCGATATCGAAGGTGAGATAGACCGGCAGGTCACCCACAATCTGCTTCACCTGCGCCAAAACATCGTCAACGCTGCGGTCGTTAACCTGCCCCGCGTCGAGCACGGTGAACCCGTTATCGCGCTCGAATTCGGTACGGATGCCTATCTGCACCGAGTGGGCGGGATCGATTAATCCTTCGTTGGGCGCATGATAAAACATGGTGCCGTGATCGAACTTGCTGCCGTTGGCGTAGGTATCGGTATGAGCGTCGAAGTGCACTAGCGCCATTTTGCCGAAGTGTTTGGCGTGAGCGCGCAATAACGGCAGCGTGACGAAGTGATCGCCGCCAAACGACAGCATCCGTTTGCCGGCCGCCAGGAGCCGCTCGGCATGGTCCTGCAATTTGTCGCAAAAATCCTGCGCATCGCCGAATTCATACACCAGATCGCCGCAGTCCACCACCTTGAGACGCTTACGCACGTCGAAATCCCACGGCCAGCGGCAGCCTTCCCAAGCGAGGTTGGTGGAAACCTGGCGGATCGCGGCGGGCCCGTGCCGGCAGCCGGCACGCCCGGAGGTCGCCATGTCGAAGGGAATACCGGTGATCACCCAGTCTGCGTCCGTGTGATACGGATTGAATTCCAGCGGCAGGCGCAGGAAACCGAAAGCGTTCGACACCAGCGAATTATCGTAATTATGACCCAGGGTACTCATCATCATTCCTTACTTAACGTTATTCATCTTCCAGGTAAGTGTAACCGTACAGGCCCGCCTCGAACTCCTCCAGGAATTCGCTTTGCAGCCCGGCATCCAGATCGGTGTCTTTCACCTGGTCACGGAAACGGGTCAGCAGCACATCGGGATCGAGCTGCACATAGCGCAGCATATCGGCAACGGTATCACCTTCGTCAGACTCGTTCATCTCCAGGCTGCCGTCCTTGAACACATACACATCCACCGTGGCGGTATCGCCGAACAAGTTATGCATGTTGCCGAGGATTTCCTGATAGGCGCCCACCATAAAAAAGCCGAGGGCCGGCGGATTATCGGCATCGTAAGGCGGCATCGGCATGGTAGTGGCGATACCATCGCCGTCAATGTAATGATCAATGGTGCCATCAGAGTCACAGGTTATGTCAAGCAGCACCGCGCGCCCCTCCGGCGGCTTATCCAGCCCCGCCAGCGGCAGAACCGGGAACAGTTGGTCTATCCCCCAGGCATCCGGCATCGACTGGAACAGCGAGAAGTTGACGTACAGCTTATCCGCCATACGCTCTTGTAATTCATCGATTATCGGCCGGTGGGCGCGATTGCTCGGATCGAGCTGGGTCTGAATCAAGCGACAGATGCTGAGATACAACTGCTCGGCCCAGGCGCGCTGCGTCAGATCCAGCATACCGTGAGTATATTGCGTATGGACATCATGCAAATCCATTTGGCTGTCGTGCAGCCATTCGCGCAACGAACGACGATTGCGCGGCTCCTGCATTTCCTGCCAAGTCTGCCACAGGCTTTCCAACGCGCGCGGGGCGTCCGTCTCCGGCGGATGCGGCTCGCTGAATTCATTGCGCTCCACGCCGATGACATTGGACACCAGCACCGTATGGTGCGCCGTTACCGCCCGGCCGGACTCGGTAATAACCGTTGGGTGCGGCAGACCGTATTCATTACAGGCATCGCCGATACCCCAGATGACGTTGTTGGCATATTCGTTCAGGCCATAATTGGCCGATCCGTCGGATTGCGAACGGGTGCCTTCGTAATCGACCCCCAGACCGCCGCCGACGTCAAAACATTCAATATGGACGCCCAATTTATGCAATTCGACATAAAAACGCGCCGATTCACGCACGCCGGAAGCAATATCGCGAATATTCGATAATTGGGAACCCAAGTGGAAGTGCAGTAATTGCAGGCTGTCCAACCGCCCTTTCACACGCAGCAGATCGACCAGTTGCAGCACCTGCGCCGCCGCCAGGCCAAATTTGGACTTCTCGCCGCCGCTCGATTGCCATTTGCCGGAGCCCTGCGAGGCCAGGCGGGCGCGCACGCCGAGGCGCGGCACCACATTCAGCCGTTCCGCCTCCTCCAGCACCAGCGTGATTTCGGAGAGTTTTTCAATTACCAGGTAGACTTTATGGCCGATCTTTTCGCCGATGAGCGCCAGGCGAATATATTCCCGGTCTTTGTAGCCGTTACAGACGATCACCGTGCGGGTCATGCCGGCATGGGCGAGTACCGCCATCAGTTCCGCTTTGGAACCGGCCTCCAGGCCCAGGGGCTCGCCGGAGTTGACCAGCGATTCGATAACGCGGCGGTGCTGGTTGACCTTAATGGGGTAAACCAGGAAATAGCCGCCCTGGTAGCCAAAGGAATCGCGCGCCCGCTGAAAAGCGGCGTTAATGGAGCGCAAGCGGTGCTGCAAGATCTGCGGGAAGCAGAACAGCGCCGGCAGACGCTGGCCTTCGGTCTGGCGCTGTTTTACCAGTTCCGCCAGATCGACGCACGCCTCGGGAAAGTCAGGATCCGGGCAAACGCTGATATGACCCAACTCATTGACGTCGTAGTAGTTATTGCCCCAGTACGTGACATTGTAGGTTCTCAGCATTTTGCTGGCGTCGCTGTCGTTCATGGCTACCTCCTGCATTGAGCGCAAAGTGTCTTGTCGAGCCGCGCGGCGCGGTTCCTGGTCCAGTCGTGAATCAGTCATGGCGGCGGTCTCCCGGGCGCGACGCTTGATTGCCGGCTACCGTCGGTTCAGCGCTCACGCCGGTTAGGGCATTCAGCCCGCCCGCGCGCAACGAATGCGGCAAGAAACGCTGCCGGACGCCGCCGGCGTCCGGTCTATCCAGACAGTAATTGTAAAACACCTTGGTGAACTCCGTGCTACAGGATGGCGGAACACCATCAATTAGGATTGCATGAAAGGCCGTGTGGCCCGAAATCAGAACCCCGCGGCTAGCCCGCCCGGGCGTCCTGAGCCGCTCCTGTGGGGCGGCGACTTCGACAAGAAAGGATGAGCGAGGCGTCGTGGGCAAAGGCGGCCTGACGCGCCGCGCGTCGGAAACGGGATGCAGAAACGAGAGACATCACACGCGTCATGAACCCTGTCTCCTGAAAAAATAAGGCCCTCAACCGGGCGCCGGGGGATAAGTGTAAAATTTTTTAGCGCCCGTTCGGTTAACTTTTACGTTACCTGATGTAAACGCGCGCGATTTTATACCGCTCAATGGGGAAAAAAGCAAAATGAAATTGGCCTATGTCACTTTATTGACGCTTTTTTGTCCTCCCTTGAAACTAGCTGATATATTTCAGCCAAAAAATTACTGGCATTCAACCGAGACCCTACCCTAAAATAGCCATCCAGAAGTTAATCCATCTATACTGATTAACTGTTTTACTGCTGAACGACAGTTTCCGGGGGAGGCAGCATGACGCGTACCGTCATCATCTGGGCATCGCGTATTGCGGGTGCCCCGTCCCCAGCGCTACGCAGTCATTTCCAACCCGTATCCAAAGGTAAAAAGACCAATGGCTAAACACCTATTTACATCTGAATCTGTTTCAGAGGGGCATCCTGATAAAATCGCGGACCAGATTTCCGACGCCGTGCTGGACGCGATTCTGGCGCAGGATCCCAAGGCGCGCGTCGCCTGCGAAACCTATGTTAAAACTGGTATGGTTCTGGTGGGTGGCGAGATCACCACCAGCGCCTGGGTGGATATTGAAGAATTGACGCGCAGCACTATCCGCGAGATCGGTTACATTCATTCGGATATGGGGTTTGACGCCAACTCTTGTGCCGTGCTGAGCGCCATTGGTAAGCAGTCTCCGGATATTAACCAGGGCGTGGATCGTACCGATCCGCTGGAACAGGGCGCGGGCGACCAAGGGCTGATGTTCGGTTACGCCACCAATGAAACCGATGTGCTGATGCCGGCGCCGATCACCTACGCGCACCGTTTGGTGGCCCGCCAGTCCCAGGTCCGTAAAAACGGCACCCTGCCCTGGCTGCGTCCGGACGCCAAAAGTCAGGTCACTTTCGCCTACGACAACGGCAAAGTGGTGGGCATCGATGCCGTGGTGCTGTCCACGCAGCATGCGGAAGACATCGCCCTGCCGCAGCTGAAAGAAGCGGTGATGGAAGAGATCATCAAACCGGTTCTGCCCGCGGAATGGCTCTCCCCTCAGACCAACTATTTTATCAACCCGACCGGCCGTTTCGTTATCGGCGGGCCAATGGGCGACTGTGGGCTGACCGGCCGTAAAATCATCGTCGACACCTACGGCGGCATGGCCCGTCACGGCGGTGGCGCCTTCTCCGGCAAGGATCCGTCCAAGGTTGACCGTTCGGCGGCATATGCCGCGCGCTACGTGGCCAAAAACATCGTCGCCGCCGGTCTGGCCGATCGCTGCGAAATTCAGGTGTCCTACGCCATCGGCGTGGCGGAACCGACCTCCATCACCATCGAAACCTTCGGCACCGAAAAGATCCCGGCGGAAAACCTGACGGCGCTGGTGCGCGAATTCTTCGACCTGCGTCCTTATGGGCTCATCACCATGCTGGATCTGCTGCAGCCGATCTACCGCGAAACCGCCGCCTACGGCCATTTCGGACGCGAACATTTCCCCTGGGAAAAGACCGATAAAGCCGAACTGCTGCGGGACGCCGCCGGCCTAAAATAACGCGCTATAACGCGCGGCGGACGTACTGCCGCGACACCGAAACGGCGATCGAGACGATCGCCGTTTTTTTGCCTGCGGGACGGGTGTCCCGCCGGTATTCGCCTGCCGATAGAGTCCGCCTAAGCCGAGCGCGCAACCACCCTGTCGCTGCTTTCACACTCCCCTAATGCGATCGGGTCCGGCGCTGGCCGCCCCTATTGCGATCTGGCCTAGCGCTACCCTCCCCAGCTCTTGCGGTCTGGTCTGGCGCTACCCTCCCCGCTGTTACGGCCTAGCCTGGCGCGCCCCTTTCCCGCTGTTGCGGTCTAGCCTAGCATTATCCTCCAGCTGCCCGCGGCCCGTATCCTCCAGCTGCCCGCGGCCCGTCATCACGCGGGGTGATACGAGATATTTACCAGGCGGACGCATACCGGCTAGTGCCATTTCGCCTGACGTTGCAGAGCTGCGACGTTTATCGACGCCGTTGATACTGTCTAGTCGCCCCGAGCAGTGCGATGAAACTTATTCAGCGAAATTTTTTGTTTCATCTAAACTAAAACACGCCGCCACATCGAAGAGAATTCGATCTTTTTTGAAACCGATTACAGAAAATTAAATCATAATTATCATTAGGTTAATATGATTATGGCATACAATAAATACTTCATTTCTTATTTGTTACAAAAAGGCTACCACATCCGGATTATTCCCGATGACAACCGCTCTGAATACCCTATATTAGCGGGGCAACGCTTTTTGCTACGGATGAATATGCTGACAGACAGGGATAAGTGTATGTAACCGATTACATACTTGTGATCGACTTCACACTTTGTCAGCATACATTTACATAACATTCATAATTATTAATTTACGTAGTACATGGAGGCATTATGAGTACTGCCACACATAGACCCGGCAGATCCCATGCTCGTTTTACTTTTTTCGTTTGTTTTATGGCGGCGTTGGCCGGCCTGCTATTTGGACTGGATATTGGCGTCATCGCCGGCGCGCTGCCTTTCCTGTCGACTGATCTGCACATCGATAACCGGCAACAGGAATGGGTGGTTAGCTCCATGATGTTTGGCGCCGCGGTGGGCGCGCTTGCCGCCGGCTGGATGTCAGCCAAACTGGGGCGGAAATTCAGCCTGCTTACCGGCGCCGTGTTGTTCATCATCGGTTCGCTGTGGTCGGCGCTATCCCCCAATGTGGAATCGCTAATCATCGCTCGTATTCTGCTGGGGCTGGCGGTCGGGATTGCCTCTTATACTGCCCCGCTTTACCTGTCGGAAATCGCGCCGGAAAAGATCCGCGGTTCGATGATTTCCATGTATCAGTTGATGATCACCATCGGGATCCTCGCGGCCTATCTCTCTGATACCGCTTTCAGCTATAGCGGCTCCTGGCGCTGGATGCTGGGCATCATCACCATCCCAGCGGTATTGCTATTCATCGGCGTGCTGTTTCTGCCGGGCAGCCCGCGCTGGCTGGCGGCCCGAGGGCGTTACCATGAAGCACAAAAAGTGCTGGATATGCTGCGCAGCTCCAGCGAACAGGTACGCAAAGAACTAGAAGAAATCCGCGAAAGTTTGAAAATCAAACAAAGCGGCTGGGCGCTGTTCAAAGACAACAGTAATTTTCGCCGCGCGGTCTTTCTCGGCGTCCTGCTACAGGTGATGCAGCAATTCACCGGCATGAACGTGATTATGTACTACGCGCCGAAAATCTTCGGGATTGCCGGTTTTACCAGCACCGCCAACCAGATGTGGGGAACGGTGATTGTCGGGTTGGTCAACGTGCTGGCGACGTTTATCGCTATCGGTCTGGTGGATCGCTGGGGCCGTAAACCGACCCTGAAACTGGGCTTCCTGGTCATGGCGGTCGGCATGGGCGTGCTGGGTACGCTGCTGCACTTGGGGATCGACACCGAATTCCAAAAATACTTCGCCATCATCATGCTGATGCTGTTTATCGTCGGCTTCGCGATGAGCGCCGGCCCGCTGATTTGGGTACTGTGTTCTGAAATTCAGCCGCTGAAAGGGCGCGACTTCGGTATCACCGTGTCCACCGCTACCAACTGGATTGCCAACATGATCGTCGGCGCGACCTTCCTGACCATGCTGGAAACGCTGGGCAACGCCAACACTTTCTGGGTGTACGGCGCGTTGAACGTCATCTTTATCATATTGACCATTATGCTGATTCCGGAAACCAAAAACGTTTCCCTTGAGCATATCGAACGTAATTTGATGACCGGCAAGCCGCTGCGCGAAATTGGCGCGCGGGACTAAACGCTCCCCTTTGCGTAGACCTGCGCCGCCGTCCCGCTGGACGGCGGCGTTTTTTATGCACCGAGGTAGGCCGCAAAGGCTCGCCTTAGCAGCCTGCTCGATGGCTGGGCGTGGCGGTGTTTTTATTTCCATACTTATCCAGGGGCGCCGGGCGCGAATACAGCCCAAGTCCCCCCCTTAACGACAACGACGCCCCGAGCGGCGGAGGGTCGCGCGCTGGGGCGCTCGGATGATAATGCCCATCTGCGGCAGCGAAGCGTTGGCCTGTGCACGGTTGGACGGTGCCGCACGCCGTGCTGACGCGGTTGCATCCTGTTGCGCCGCCGGTTAGGCTGACAAATATGAAACCGTTACGTATTCCAATAGCCCTGCATCAGGGCGTCATGCAGTGCCTGCGGGCCAAGCTCGCACAGGCCGAGGCGTATTTTGACTGTACTTTTCCCGAACCCACCCTCACCTACCAACAGCGTGGCACCTCCGCCGGCACCGCCTGGCTGGAGCAGTGGGAAATTCGCCTGAATCCGCAGTTGCTGCTGGAAAATCAGCAAACCTTTATTGATGAAGTGATTCCGCACGAACTGGCGCATCTGCTGGTGTTTCGCCAGTTTGGCCGGGTGGCGCCCCACGGACGGGAGTGGCGCTGGATGATGAGTCACGTGCTGCAAACCCCTGCCCGCCGGACCCACGAATTTGACCTGACGGTCGTGAGACCCAATACCTTCCCCTATCGCTGCGGCTGTCAGCAGCATGCTCTGACCGTACGCCGGCATAACCGCGTTCTGCGCGGCGAAGCCCAATACCGCTGCAGACGCTGCGGCGACCTATTACAGCCCGAGACAACTACGGCGGGACGTTAAGACTCCTCGCCCGCTTTCCATCATTTCCGTCATTCGACGCACCGCGCGTTCAATTTGCCTGTCGCTGCGCAATTAGGTAACCTGCGCTTTTCCAAATTGAACACGCTGATGATGCTGCATAAAACTTCCGGCCTGCTGGCCGCTGCCCTCTTGTTCCTTTCCTTTTCCACCGCGGCCAAAGTGCAGCAGATTACCAATTTCAACCAGGCGAAAGCGGCGGCGGTGAAAATCAATCGCGACGCACCCGGCACCTTTTACTGCGGTTGTGCCATCCGCTGGCAGGGCAAAAAGGGCATCCCGGATCTGGCGTCCTGCGGCTATCAGGTGCGTAAAAGCGAGCTGCGCGCCAACCGCATCGAATGGGAGCATGTGGTACCGGCTTGGGAGTTCGGCCATCAGCGCCAATGCTGGCAAAACGGCGGTCGTAAAAACTGCGCCAAAGATGCGGTTTATCGGCAAATCGAAACCGACCTGCATAACCTGCAACCCGCGATCGGCGAAGTGAACGGCGATCGCGGCAACTATCAATACAGTCAATGGCGCGGCGGCGAAGGCCAGTACGGCCGCTGTGAAATGAAGGTGGATTTCAAAAACAAGCAGGCGGAGCCGCCGGCCCGCGCGCGCGGCGCCATCGCCCGGACTTACTTCTACATGCGCGATCGTTACCAGCTTCGTCTTTCCCGGGCGCAAACGCAGTTATTTGACGTATGGGACCGTACTTATCCGGTGACCGAGTGGGAATGCAAACGCAATCAGCGTATCGCCGCGGTGCAGGGCAATCTCAATCCTTATATCACGCGGGCTTGCGGCCAATAAAAGCGCTGCTCTACACTAGAGTGGCCCCGCCGTTATGCCGGCAGGGTTAAATCCGCCCCGGGCGGCCAGACAACCAGGAACATAACCACGCCTTATGCGAATACCTCGTATATATCACCCGGCGCCGCTGGCCGTCGGCGACGTCCTCGACGTTAGCGAAGACGCGGCGCATCATTTAAGTCGGGTGCTGCGCATGACCACCGACGCGCCGCTTGAGCTGTTTGACGGCAGTAATCAGGTTTTTAGCGCCCGGTTGAGCCGAGTGGACAAAAAAACCGTCGAGGCCAGAGTGCTGTCGGTACGCACGGAAGATCGCGAATCGCCGCTGCATTTGCACCTGGGGCAGGTGATGTCTCGCGGGGAAAAAATGGAATTCACTATCCAGAAATCCATTGAATTGGGGGTAAATGTGATCACGCCATTGTTTTCGGCACGCTGTGGCGTCAAGCTGGAGGGCGAGCGGCTGGAAAAGAAGCTGCAGCAGTGGCGCAAAATCGCCATCGGCGCCTGTGAACAATGTGGCCGCAATCGCCTGGCGGAGATCCGCCCCGCGATGACGCTTGAGGCTTGGTGTGCGGAGCAGCACGCGGGGTTAAAACTTAATTTGCATCCCCGCGCCGAACAGCGCATCAATACGCTGCCGCTGCCGGCGGACGATATTCGCCTGCTGATCGGGCCGGAAGGCGGCCTGTCGGCGGAGGAAATTGCATTGACCGCCCGTTATGGATTTACCGATATTCTGCTGGGGCCACGCGTGTTACGTACCGAGACCACCGCACTCACCGCCATCACCGCCCTGCAGGTGCGTTTCGGCGATTTGGGGTAAAGGAGAAGACTATGATTAAGCTTGGCATCGTGATGGATCCGATTTCCTCCATCAATATCAAAAAAGACAGCAGCTTCGCCATGCTGCTGGAAGCGCAGCGCCGCGGCTATGAAATTCACTATATGGAAATGAGCTCCCTGTATCTGCGCGGCGGCGAGGCGCGGGCCACCACCCGTCTGCTGTCGGTAAAACAGGATTATGACGCCTGGTACAGCTTTAACGGCGAACAGGATATCAACCTGGGCGAACTGGATGTGATCCTGATGCGCAAGGATCCGCCCTTCGATACCGAATTTATCTATGCCACCTACATTCTGGAACGTGCGGAAGATGAAGGGGCACTTATCGTCAACAAACCGCAGAGCCTGCGGGACTGCAACGAGAAATTGTTCACCGCCTGGTTCGCGCGCCACACGCCGGATACGCTGGTAAGCCGCCGCGACGACCACATCCGTGCCTTCTGGCAGGAGCACGGCGACATCATCCTGAAACCGCTGGACGGCATGGGCGGTACGTCGATTTTTCGCGTCAAGCAAGACGATCCCAATCTGACGGTCATTGTTGAGACCTTGACCGGCTACGGCCGCCATTTCTGTATGGCGCAAAATTATCTGCCGGCCATCAAAGACGGCGATAAACGGGTGCTGGTGGTAGATGGCGAACCGGTTCCCTATTGCCTGGCGCGTATTCCCAAAAGCGGGGAAACCCGCGGCAATCTGGCCGCCGGCGGCCGCGGCGAGGCCCGCCCGCTCAGCGACAGCGACTGGAAAATCGCCCGCGACGTGGCGCCGGTACTGAAGAAGAAAGGGCTGATTTTCGTCGGTCTGGATATCATTGGCGACCGCCTGACGGAGATTAACGTCACCAGTCCCACCTGCATACGGGAGATCGAAGCGGCTTTCCCTATTTCCATCACCGGTATGTTGATGGACGCAATAGAAAAACGCTTGGCGGCGCAACAACGCTGATGTGTGTGACGTGGCCGCAATCTGATTTCGCTTGCGGCCAGTGACTTATCACCATTTTGCCCGCATACTGGACGCCGTCTATTTTTTAAACTTACTGATGTTGCCTATTTAAAGCATGAATTTACAGCACCATTTTCTTATCGCCATGCCCTCGTTGCAGGATCCGCTGTTCAAGCGTTCGGTGGTCTACATCTGCGAGCATAACAGTGACGGCGCCATGGGTATCGTCATCAACAAGCCCGTCGAGCAATTCACCGTCGAAAACGTGCTGCACAAGCTTAAAATTATGCCCGCCGACCGCGATCCGGCCATTCGGCTGGACAAACCGGTGTTTGCCGGCGGTCCGCTGGCGGATGACCGCGGCTTTATCCTGCATACGCCGCGCGAGGGTTTCGGATCCAGCATCGGCATTTCGCCGCAAACGATGATAACCACCTCCAAGGATGTGCTGGAGACGCTCGGCACCGCCGATCAGCCTGAGGATGTGCTGGTCGCGCTCGGCTACTCCGGCTGGGAGCAGGGCCAGCTGGAACGCGAGCTGCTGGAAAATGCCTGGCTTACCACCCCCGCCGACAGCGAAATTCTGTTCCATACCCCCATCGCCGCCCGCTGGCGCGAAGCGGCCAAAACCCTCGGCATCGATATTCATAATATCGCCAACCAGGCGGGTCATGCCTAATGGCCGGCGCCGGCAGCATCATGGCATTCGATTTTGGTACGCGCAGCATCGGCGTGGCCATTGGTCAACGCGTTACCTGTACCGCCCGACCGCTGACGGCGTTCAAGGCCCGTGACGGCGTGCCCGACTGGCAGCAGATCGAAAAACTGCTCAATGAATGGCGGCCGGATACGGTAGTGGTGGGGTTACCGCTGAATATGGACGGCAGCGAACAGCCGCTGACCGCCCGGGCGCGCAAGTTCGCCAACCGGCTGCACGGTCGCTTTGGCGTACAGGTAGTGCTGCACGATGAACGCCTCAGCACCGTCGAAGCCCGCGCGGGTCTGTTTGCGCGCGGCGGCTATCGCGCGCTGGAGAAAGGCAATGTGGACGCAGGGTCGGCGGTCATCATTTTGGAAAGCTGGCTCGAACAATTTCCCGAGTAACGCTACGGCACCATCGTCGGTCGCCTGCGGCGTCATCGCCGGCAGAAGCGACCTACACGCCGCGCAGCGGCACTGCCACAGCTCGCAGGACGGTCTCCCGGCCCGCAACAGTGGCGATAGCATAACGCAGGGCAACGGCGCGTCTCTCTTGCCGCTGCCACGGGCCGAGTTATTCCAGATAAAACACCGGGCGCAGGGTTGCGCTTACCGGGCTGTTATCGGCGTTGGCGGGCATGACGTCGGTCATATGGCGCCACCAGCGCTGGCACACTTCCGTCTCCGCTACCGCATCCCAACGCGCTTCGGATTCCATCTCTACATAGGCGAACAGTAGATGGCGCTGTTCATCAAGAAAAATACTGTAGTGATGGGCGCCGTGCTGCTTTAGAGTCTGCGCCAGCTCAGGCCAGATCGGATTGTGCCGCCGTTCATACTCTTGATGCGCTTCGGGATTGAGCTGCATAACAAAGGCTTTTCTTATCATCATATTTCCCCGTTCAACGCGACTCAACGTCCAGCGCCGCCGCCATCGGCGTCACGCCGAAACGCTCGCCGAGCGCGACGAGTTCAGCGCGACTGATGGTCTGCTTTTTGCCCCCCATCGAGCGGACTTTCACCATCACCTCGGCGGATTTTTCCGCGGTATCGATCAGGCCGAAAGCGTCATCCAACGAGGGACCGCTGGCGAAAATACCGTGAAAAGGCCAGAGCACCAGCGAATGCGCGTGCATTTTTTCCGAGGTAGCGGCGCCAATACCGTCGGTCCCGGGGACCATCCAGGGAATGATGCCTACCCCGTCGGGGAACACCACCAGACATTCGGTGCTGCCTTCCCACAGCTCGCGGGTAAAGCGGGCGGTATCCAGCTCCAGCACATAGCTTAAGGCGATGAGATTGGTGGCGTGGCAGTGCATGATGACCCGATCGCCGCCTCCCGTCACTTGTTTACGCACGGCATGGGACTGCAGGTGCGTGGCCAGCTCGGAAGTGGGCAGTCCACCGGCGATAAGCCCCCACAGGATACGGTAACCGGTGCCGTCCTCATTGAGCTGCAACAGCGTTAAACTGTCGGCGGGAGAGAGCTGCACGTTGCGAAAAAATTTGCCGGAGCCGGTGACCAGAAAATAACTGCCGGCCAGCGCCGGCACCGGTGCCGACAATGTTTCGCTGCGCGGCTGCGGGTTAAACTCTGCCCGGTAGGGGGCGACATCCTCTGGCGTCAGGCGCAGGCTTACGTTACCGCCGTTGCGTTCGTCCCAGCCTTTGAGCCACATATCGCTGGTCGCCTTGACCATGCCCTGAACGAACCAGGAAGAAAGTAATGATTGCATAACCAGGTATCCTCAGCGTTGACTTAACACGGTTTGTTCATATTCGCGCACCGACGACAGCCAATCGCTGCCCACCGGTACCTGATGTTGTTGGCAATAACGATCCCACACCGCCTGCCACGGCAGCGATTTTTGCTCCTCCAGCAGCGCCAGACGCGCCGTATAATCGCCATCCTGTTCCAAGCGACGCAACGTGTCCGTGGGCTCCAGCAGCGCGCGCAGCAGCGCTTTTTTCATATTACGGGTGCCGATAACCCAGGCGGCGATACGGTTAATGGAGGCATCAAAGAAGTCCAGGCCGATATGGACCCGGTTGAACAGTTTTTGCCGCACGATCTCGCTGGCGATCGCCTGCGTTTCATCGTCCAGCAGAACCACATGATCGCTATCCCAGCGCACCGGCCGGCTAACGTGCAGCAGCAAACGCGGGACAAACAGGCTGGCGCTGGAAATTTTATCTGAGATGACCTCGGTGGGATGGAAGTGACCGGCGTCCATGCACAGCGCGGTACCGCGGCTGGTGGCGTAGGCGAGGTAGAATTCCGCCGAACCGACGGTATAGCTTTCCGCGCCGATGCCGAATAATTTACTTTCCACCGCGTCGATATGATGGCGCGGATCCAGTTTTTCCGCCAAAACCGTATCCAGCGCCGCCATCAGCCGCTCGCGCGGCGCCAGCCGATCAATGGTGAGATCTTTCATCCCGTCCGGTACCCAAATATTCATCACCGACGCCGTTCCCAATTCACGGCCGAAATAGGCGGAAATGCGACGGCTGGCCTGGCAGTGCTCAATCCAAAATTGACGAATCTTGTCATCGGCATGGGAAAGGGTGAAGCCATCAGCGCTCAACGGATGGGAAAAGCAGGTAGGATTAAAGTCCAGTCCCAGATGCTGATCCCGCGCCCAGGCGACCCAGCGGGCGAAATGCGCCGGCTCGATGGCGTTGCGCTCTACCGGTTGCTCCGCCTCCAGATAAATGGCGTGCAGATTGAGCCGCTTCGGTCCCGGGATCAGGCTAAACGCCTGCTCCAGATCGGCGCGCAGTTGCTGAGCATTGGTGGCTTTACCGGGATAATTACCGGTGGCCTGAATCCCCCCGGTCAAGGTGCCGGTGGGGTTCTCAAAACCGGCAACATCGTCGCCCTGCCAGCAATGCATCGAAACGGGCAGCGTATCCAGCAGCGCCAGCGCCTGCTCCACGTTGACATCACTATCGGCGTAGCGCTGTTTGGCCAGTTGCCAGGCTTGTTCAAGGGATGAGTTCATAACAGGATTTCCTCTTGCGGATGGCAAAGCGCCTGAAAGCGTTGCCAATGATGGGCAAAATCGGCTATCGGGCTGGGCAGGTAGTGCGCCAGCGGAAAACTGCGCGTGACGATCCGGCGCCAGGCCGCTACGTCCGCCACGTCGTTAAGCGCCATGAGCTGGCACCCCACGTTGCCAAGCGTCGACGCTTCCACCGGCCCCGCGGACACCGGCAACTGGCAGCAATCGGCGGTAAGCTGGTTAAGCCAGCGGTTTTGGCTGCCGCCGCCGACGATATGCAGCCGCGCCGGCGCAATGCCGCGCAGGGCGCTCAGCTCCAGCAGTACCCGACGGTAGAGCATCGCCAGACTGTCAAGAATACAGCGCGCCAGCGCCGCAGCTTCCTGCGGTACCGGCTGCCCCTGTTCGCGGCAGGCCTCGCGGATGGCGTCCGCCATCGAGGGGGGATTGATAAAGCGCTCATCGTTGGGATTGATCAAACGGGTAAAGGGCGGCAGCGCGGCGGCCTCCTCCAGCAGCGCCGGCAGACTCGCAATCCCCAGCTCCTGGGTGATGCGGTTCAGTAACCACAGGCCCATAATATTTTTAAGCACCCGGTAGCGGCCGTTCACGCCGCCTTCATTGGTAATATTCAGCGCCAGGGCGCGGCCGTCACAAAACGGATTGTGGCTTTCCACGCCCATTAACGACCAGGTACCGGAGCTCAGGTAGGCACAGCTTTCGTCTTGCAGGGGCGAGGCGACCACCGCGCTGGCGGTATCATGAGTCGCCACGGCGATAACCGCCACCCGTTGTCCTGACGGGCTAATCCAATAACCGGGCGTATTGCCCGGCGGGCGAGGGGTACCGAACCAATGGCGGGGGACCCCCAGATAGTCCAATAGGGCGTGATCCCAATCATTCGTCGCCAGATTAAGCAGTTGCGTGGTACTGGCGTTGGTATATTCCCAGTTAAGCGCGCCGGTCAGCCGGTAATGAAAGTAATCGGGGATCAACAGCAGATGCGCGACGTTTGCCGCAGCCTCCGGCTGCCGTTGGCGCCAGGCTTGCAACTGATAAAGGGTGTTAAACGGCAGAAATTGGATCCCGGTACGCCGGTAGATGTCCTCCCGGCCCAGTTCGGCGCTCACCTGCGCCATGACGCCATCGGTGCGATGGTCGCGGTAACTGACCGCCGGCGCGACGCGCGCCCCCGCCTGGTCAAGTAACACATAATCCACGCCCCAAGTATCAATACCGATGCTGTCTAGAAGTGTGCCGTCGCGATCCAACTGACCGATGCCGGTAAGGATTTCCTGCTCGAGGCGGTCCAAGTCCCAACAATCCGCCCCCTGCTGCTTAACGAAGCCGTTAGCGAAGCGGTGAACTTCCCGCAGGCTTATCTGCTGCGCGGCGCCGTCCCAGGTCGCCAGCATCACTCGGCCGCTGGTGGCACCCAGATCGACCGCTATGATATTTCGCGTCGCCATAGTCGTTGTCCTCTTTGCTGCTCTGGTTGGCAGTGTAAGCAGGAACAGGCGACGCCACCTTCCGGTGGCTGCCACCGGCGCTAGCGGGCTGGCAAAATCGTCAAGATGAATGTGAATCCGATCACAAAAGCAATATCACCTCCGTTTGTCGCCGCGCCCCCCTCCGGCCGCCTGTGATCTTCGCCGCAAAATCCATCACGGGGGCCGCAAAACTTGAAAAAAAAACCGCAATGCGGCGTTTGACGGTCGGGAATTGAAGGCGCTCCGCATTATCGCGGCATAAGATAAGGTCCCTGTATCATGCTGAGGTGCCTGAAATGACGTTACTGTACGGTGATGATTTTTTTGTTTCCCCAGACGCTACGGTTGCCATCGAACCCCGCCTGCCGCAGTGGGATTTTCCCGAGCATTATCACGATTTCTGGGAGATAGTGCTGGTGGAAAACGGATCGGGCATACATGTCTTCAACGATCAACCCCACACGCTGTGTAGCGGCACCGTCTGTTTTGTCCGGGCCGATGACCACCACCTGTTTGAAAGCGTGGATCGTCTGAATATGATCAACGTGCTGTACCGCGCGCCCAACGGATTTCGTTTTTTGCAGAATATCGCTCCATTTCTGCCGGGCGAAGGGCCAGGCGAGCGACAGGTTCACTGGCAAGTCAATCACGCGGCGCTGCAGCAGGCCAAGCAATTGATTCACACTCTCGACGCGCTGAGCGGCGATCTGTCGCCGGAGAATATTGCCGCCAGCGAAGGGCAATTTCTGCAATTGCTTATCGTGCTGCGCCAGGGCTGTTTCCAGGCCCACAGCGACGGCAACCGCGAGCAGCGTCTGCAAGATCTGTTACGCTGGCTACAGCATAATTTCAGTGACAATGTCGACTGGCTGACCCTCGCCGATCAATTTCAGTTGCCGCTGCGCACGCTACATCGTCAGCTAAAGCAGCAAACCGGGATGACGCCTCAGCGCTATTTGAACCGGTTACGCCTACTGGAGGCGCGCAAGCAGTTAAAACAGTCCGATAAAACGATCACGGAAATTGCCCACGCCTGTGGTTTTAGCGATAGCAATCATTTCTCCACCCAGTTCCGGCGTGAGTTTTCTCATTCGCCGAAAATGCTGCGCCAGGGCTATCCCGATCTGTTGTAGGTGCCGCACGCGACGGGCGGTTATCCGGCCATCACCGCCCCTCCTTCCGCCGCGACAAAAAATGCGTTTTGCAACGATCATCAGATAATTATTTACAAAATTATGTCATTATTCTCAATTGCTTTTTAGCTTAGGGGATGACGGCATGAATGGCCTTAAGCTGCAGGTTTCCGACTATTTCCTGACCGACAAAAACGCGGTCACCGTTGCCGATCGTCGACCACAGCCCGCCTTTCCACAGCATAGTCATGAGTTTGACGAAATCGTCTTTGTCTGGCGCGGCAACGGCCTGCATATTCTTAATGAAGTGCCCTATCCCATCACCTGTGGCGATCTTTTCTATATCAACGCCCGTGACCGCCACGGTTATGAATCGGTCAACGATTTAGAGCTGGACAACGTTCTATACCGGCGCGAACTGCTTACCCTCAACGTAAACTGGCAGGATCTGCTTCCCGGCTATGCTTCGGGGACGCAGGCGCGACAGTATTGGCGTTTAAGCACGCCCGGCATGGCCATTTTGCGCCAGAGCGTCGATGCGCTGGCGCAGGAGTGCATGAAATCCGATGCGCTATCGCTGCTGCTGAGTGAAACTCTGTTTTTGCAGTTGGCGCTGAGGACTAAACGTTTCCGTCATGCCCCGGACAGCCCCTTTATCTCCGACGCCGAACAGCTGGATCTGCTGCTGATGGCGCTGCGCGTCAATATCAGCGCGCCTTTCCGCCTGGATGATTTTTGCCGCCAGTACGGCCTTAACGCCCGCACGTTGCGGGTGATGTTCAAAAACCATACCGGTATGGGTATACATCATTATTTGCGTCAGTTACGCCTGTGCAAGGCGATGGACCTGCTGCGCCACGGTCAGCAGGCGATAGGCGATGTCGCCTCGCTGTGCGGCTTCGACGACAGCAACTACTTTTCAGTGGTGTTCAACCAGGCTTACGGGCTGTCGCCGCGCCAATACCGCCAGCGCTTTCAGAAGGTCCTCAGCCCCGGTTGACGGTGGATCACGCCGCTAGGCCGCACCTATGGCGCGCTTGCGCCGGCGGCACCCGAGGCCTATAGCACGTCCACGCCGATTAATGCCGCAACCGTCACTCGACCGCCGTTTAAGCCGCTGGTTCAACCCGCCCCTACTCTCTTCGGCGCATATGCCGGTCAGGCCACGAGAACCTCTGGCCTCCGCCGATCCACTCTCTGATTTCACCTGCCTTCTTCTTTCCGCCGATCGGGCCGCGAGACGGTCAGCCGACCGCCGTTTACCCCGCGGAGCTCAGGAGGCCATCCCCAAGCCTACGATATTGGCGGCCAGGATAATCACCAGCGCGCCGATACATAACCAGCTTACGGGTTTTTTGCCAACGCCCAGCCACTCTCTCAGCACCAGTCCGACGATGCTGCCGCACAGCACATAGCTGCTCATATGCAGCATCCAGCTAACGAACGCGTACTGGGATGGAATATTGGCATGGCCCCAGGCGTAGAAAAAGAATTGCAGATACCACATGACGCCGGCAAGAATTGAAAACAGCGCATTGGCTATCAGCAGCGATTTCCCGACCGAGAGATCGGCCTTCAGGGAGATTTCCCGGCGCGTAGCGAGCCGGATAAAGCAGTAGCCCAGGTTGACAATAGCGCCGCCGCCCATAATTACCACATAGCTGGGCAGCGCAACGTAAAGCGGGCTAATTCCGGCGTTTTTCGCCGCTTCATGCATCGGTACCGCCGCGTCCATAGCAAACGACATGCCCGCCGAGAAGAAGCCGCAAACGATCGCCAGCAATAACCCTTTCTTCAGGTTGAATTCTTCCGCCCGGATCCCCTGGGCCCGTTCTTTTAACAGGCCGGCATAGCTGACAATACCCACCCCGATGACCGCCACCAGCACCCCGACCAGGGTAATCCGTCCGCCGGTGGTGTTGAGCAGAACGCCGAATTTCCCCTGGAGGAGAGGCGTTAATAATGTGCCGACAATAAGCGTAATACCGATGGCAATACCGATTCCCATCGACATCCCCAGGTAGCGCATCGTCAAGCCGTAGTTAATATTGCCGACACCCCACATCGCGCCGAACAGGAAGACCGGCAGCAGCGTACCCCAGGGAAAACTGCGGTAGTAGGCCCAGAAGTCCGGTAGCAGCATCCAACTGATGACCCAGGGCAGAATGACCCAGGAGAAGAAACCGCCAAGGGACCACATGGTTTCCCAGCTCCAGTGACGAACTTTTTTGAACGGGGCATAAAAACAGGCGGCGCTGGCGGCGCCGATGAAATGCCAGAAGATCCCCAGCACGATAGAACTACCCATGGACAAGCTCCTGTCTGCAAAGTGAGATCGCCGCCGGCGTCGAACTGCGAGGAAGCGGTGATGGAGGAATACGGTCAATAAACGCGGAGGTCAGTGTAGGGATCTTGCCGGGCGTAACGCCTTCGGATCATTGCCATCTTTTTTGCCAGTGTGGCAATATCAGCAACCTGATAGTGAGCGCGGTCACAAACGGATAACATCATGGCGGGCGTAAATTACGGCGGCTAACCTGAATGGCCGCCGCCGGTGGAGAACGTTTAATCCTTTTGGATTAACAGTTCAAAATACAGATTGGTGACGTCCGGATCGTCATCAGGTCCGCCCTGCTCGGTCACCGAGACCATTTTCCAGCCGTCCTGTGCCAGCGCCGGAATGGTTTTGCTGCCAATGTCAGGGCAATTAAACACCGTGCTGTCGGATAATTCATGACTGCCGGGGCCTTTGCTTAAATCGATTTTTACGGTGGTTGAATGGCAAACATGGGCCTGGCCGGCAACGCCGGCGAACGGCGCCACCAAACACGCCGCGGCTAAAAGCATTTGCTTGATTTTCATCTAGTTGTCTTTCCTTGTAGTGAAGCACGATACCGCCGCCCGCTCCTTCGGCGCGGGTCAGCGCCGAGGAACAGCAGCAGCATACGAGACGGCATGACAAGAGGCAAAACAATCCGTGGCCAAAGTGATGTTCACGTAGCAATAAATCGCTGCCCGGTGCCCAGCGTCACGACGCCGGGAGCGCGTTGCGTCATGCCCACGAGGGCGCAAGAAAAGCGGTACGTATGCAGCAATGTCGCGTTTTTTCAGGACGCAGCGGGCGAATGCCGGCTTCCCGAACGCCGACAGCCCATCTGTAGCCCCGGCAGCAGATGGGTTTTCCCTTCGCGGATGAGGTGACGCACCGCGGGCGTCATGGTCAACAGTTCAAAGAGCCCCATCCGCCCGCCCGCGGGGCGCCTGACCAATTGCTGCGCCATCACCCCCAGCAGGCTGCCGGCGAGCAGCGCGCGGGCGAAACTCTGCTGCGCGGCGGGAAAGGCGTCCACCAGCCTGTCGACCGCCTGGCTGGCGCTGCGGGCGTGCAGCGTACACAGCAGAAGATGGCCGGTTTCCGCGGCGGTAAGCGCCAGGGCAATAGTGGCGCAATCGCGCAGCTCGCCAAGCAGGATAACGTCGGGATCCTCGCGCAGGGCGGCGCGCAGCCCCGCGCGGAACCCGCTGCAGTGACGCCCTATTTCCCGCTGATGGATAAGACAATGCCTTGAGGCATGCAGATGCTCAATAGGATCCTCGAGGGTAATGATGTGCAGCGCCCGGCTGTCGTTGAGCTCATTGACCATCGCCGCCAGCGAACTCGATTTCCCGCTGCCCGCCGGCCCGGTCACCAGCACCAGCCCCCGCGGCTGCGCCAGCAGCTCCCCCGCTGCCGCCGGCAGCCCCAGCTCCGCCATGCGCGGCGGCCGGGAAGGGATAAGACGCAGGCTTAAGGCCAGGCCGCCCTGCTGCAAAAAGAAGTGGGCGCGCACCCGCTGGCCGCCGGTTAGCGTCAGGGCCGCGTCCCCCTGACCGCCGCGCGCCAGCAGGTCTTGCTGGCGCGCGTCAAGATAGCGCCGGGCGCAGCCGGCGATGTCGCTCTCTGCCAAGGCCGGCGTCTCCAGCGGCCGCAGCAGGCCATCCACGCGAATTATCGGCGGCTGACCGGGACAAAGGTGCAGATCGGAGGCATTATGCTTTACACTATGGCCCACCAGTTTATCCAATTCCATATGACCTCCTGAAACCATGAGCACTATCGAGCAGAATCTACAGCGCGTTCATCAGCAAATCCGCACGGCTGCGCAGGATTGCGGCCGCGATCCCCGGCAGATAACCTTGCTCGCCGTCAGTAAAACCAAACCTGTGACGGCGATCGAAGCCGCCATCGCAGCCGGTCAGCGGGCCTTTGGGGAAAATTATGTGCAAGAGGGCGTGGAAAAAATAGGCTGGTTCCGGGAGCGGTCTGAGGGCACGGGGCTGATTTGGCACTTTATCGGTCCGCTACAGTCCAATAAAAGCCGTCTGGTTGCGGAAAATTTCGATTGGTGCCATACCCTGGATCGCCCGCAGTTGGCCAGGCGGCTAAACGATCAGCGGCCGGCGCAACGCGCGCCGCTCAATGTGCTAATCCAAATCAACATCAGTGACGAACCGACGAAAGCCGGTATCGCGCCCGAGGACATGTTGTCCCTTGCGGCGCTCATCGCGGAGTGTCCACATCTGCGGTTGCGCGGTTTGATGGCGATCCCGGCGCCGGAGAGCGACTTCCAGCGGCAATTGGCGGTGTTTAAGCGCATGTCCGACTTGTATGAAGCCATACAACGCGTTCACCCCGGCGTCGACACGCTATCGCTGGGCATGACGGACGATATGCCTGCGGCTATCGCCGCCGGCAGTACGCTGGTGCGTATCGGCACCGCCATTTTCGGCGCCAGAGACTAGGGTTACGCATCTCCCTAAACAGCTTAACGAGGAACTGCATGCAACAGCGTAAAATCACCTTTATCGGCGCTGGTAATATGGCGCAGGCCATCATCGCCGGTCTGGTGGATAACGGCTATCCCGCGCATTTGATCACGGTTTGCGCTCCCTCCGCCACGCATCGCGACGCGTTGGCCGAGCGTTACGGCGTACAAAGCAGCGGCGATAATCTGCGCGGCGCGCGCGAGGCGGATGTGATGGTACTGGCGGTGAAGCCGCAGCTTATCGCCCAGGTCTGCGAATCGCTGCGCCCAGAGGTAGATTTTTCCGGCAAACTGGTGCTTTCTATTGCCGCAGGTGTTACCGTGAGCCGGTTTTATGCGCTGCTGGGCGAAGATATCGCCATTGTGCGGGTGATGCCCAACACGCCCTGTCTCGTGGGCAAAGGGATGAGCGGCCTGTACGCACCCCCACAGACTCGCGAGGAGGACAGAACCTTCAGCGCTCAATTAATGGGCGCGGTGGGGAAACTGTGTTGGCTGGAGCAGGAAAGCGATATTAACGGCGTTATCGCCGCCGCCGGCAGCGCGCCGGCCTATTTTTTCCTGTTTATGGAAGCCATGCAGCAGCAGGCACAGGCGCTGGGTTTCGATGAAACCACTGCCCGTACCCTGGTGCTGCAGGCCGCCGCCGGCGCCGCCGCGCTGGCCGCGGACGCGGGCGATACCCCTTTCGCCACCCTGCGGCAAAACGTGACCTCGAAAGGGGGCACCACCGCCGCGGCGCTCCAGGTCTTTGCGCAGCAGGAGCTGCCCCGCACCGTCGCCAGCGCGATGCAGGCGGCGGTCGCGCGCGCCGAAGAGATGGAAAAATTATTCTGATGATTGTCGCCGACGCGGCGCTTGTTAACCTGATTAAGGACATTTACCTCTTATGCCGACGGCTTTGTTCAAAACGCTAATCGATCTTTATATTATGGTGCTGCTGCTGCGCATTTGGATGCAGTGGACGCGCTGCGATTTCTATAATCCGTTTTCGCAACTGATTGTCAAAATCACCCAGCCGGTGATCGGGCCGCTGCGCCGAGTTATTCCCGCCCTCGGGCCGCTGGACAGCGCCTCGCTGTTGCTGGCGTTAATTTTGGCGATGATCAAATTCCCGCTGCTGATGCTCATCGAGGTGCACGTGCTGATCCTCGATCCCATTTTTTTGCTGGTCGGCCTGCTGGCGCTACTGAAAGCAGCCGGCGAACTGGTGTTCTGGGTGGTGATTATCCGTTCCTTGCTCAGTTGGGTCAGCCAAGGCCGCAGCCCGATGGATGTGGTGCTTTATCAATTAACTGAACCGCTAATGTATCCGATTCGCCGCTTTCTGCCGGCTATGGGCGGCATCGATTTCTCGGCAATGGTGGTAATCCTCATCCTTTATGCCTTGAATTATCTTGGTATGAGTCTGTTCCCGGGAATTTGGTAACGCCTATGATCGGCGTTTGGCACGAGGGCGATACGCTGGTGCTGCGGCTCTATATCCAGCCCAGGGCCAGCAACGACCATATCGCCGGCGCCCACGGCGATGAAATCAAGGTCGCCATCACGGCGCCGCCGGTGGACGGCCAGGCGAACAGCCATTTGATTCGTTTCCTAGCGAAGGAATTTGGCGTGGCGAAAAGCCGCGTGATACTTGAGAAAGGGGAATTGGGGCGCCATAAACAGATCCGGATCGACCAGCCCCGGCAAATTCCCGAACCCATCGCACGTCTATTGGACGCTGCCTGAGCCCCCTTAATCATTGCCCGCGGCTCGCCGCGCGGCACACGATAATGATGGTTATTCCTATGCAAAAAGTAGTATTGGCCACCGGCAACGCCGGTAAAGTGCGCGAGCTTGCCGGCGCGCTGGCGGATTTCGGTATGGCGATAGTGGCGCAGAGTGAGCTGGGCGTGGCGTCGGTGGAGGAAACCGGCCTGACGTTTATTGAGAACGCGCTTATCAAGGCCCGGCACGCGGCGCGGGTTACCGGTCTGCCGGCCATCGCCGACGATTCAGGCTTAGCGGTGGATGCGCTCGCCGGCGCGCCGGGCATCTATTCGGCTCGTTATGCCGGCGAAGACGCCAGCGACCGGCAGAATGTGGATAAGTTGCTGGCGGCGCTGGCCTCGGTGCCGGACGGTCAGCGTGGCGCCCAATTTCACTGTGTCCTGGTTTATCTGCGCCATGCCGACGATCCAACACCGCTGGTATGTCACGGCAGTTGGTCCGGCGAGATTGCGCGCCAGCCGTCCGGCGCCGGCGGTTTCGGCTACGATCCCGTTTTCCTGCTGACTGAGCAAGGCCGCACCGCCGCCGACCTTAACGCGGAAGAAAAGCAGGCGCTCTCCCACCGCGGTCAGGCGCTGGCCTGCCTGCTGGACGCCCTGCGCCATGGCTAATTTACCGCCGCTCAGCCTGTATCTGCATATTCCCTGGTGCGTGCAAAAATGCCCTTACTGCGATTTCAATTCCCATACGCTGAAGGGTGAAGTGCCGCACCAAGACTATGTCGATCACCTGCTGGCGGATTTGAGTCATGACCTACCGCTGACGTCGGGCCGCGCCGTCAATACCCTGTTCATCGGCGGCGGCACCCCCAGCCTGCTTTCGTCCAGCGCCATGCGGTCGCTGCTCGACGGCGTGCGCCAGCGGCTGCCGCTGGCCCCGGACGCCGAAATTACCATGGAAGCCAATCCGGGAACCGTCGAGGCGGATCGTTTCGCGGCTTATCAGCAAGCGGGTATCAATCGCATTTCCATTGGGGTACAGAGCTTCGAGGCGGAGAAGCTCGCCCGTCTCGGCCGTATTCATGGCGCAGAGGAGGCCCGGCGCGCGGCGCGGTTGGCGGCCTCGCTCGGCCTGCGCAGTTTTAATCTTGACTTGATGCATGGCCTGCCGGACCAGTCGCTTGCGGGCGCGCTTGATGATTTGGCCCAGGCCATCGCCCTGGCGCCGCCGCATTTGTCCTGGTATCAATTGACCATCGAGCCGAATACGTTATTTGGCTCGCGGCCGCCGACGCTGCCGGATGATGATGCGCTTTGGGACATTTACCAGCACGGCGACAAGCTGCTCACCGCGGCGGGTTACCGCCAGTATGAAACCTCCGCCTACGCCCAGCCCGGCTTTCAATGCCGTCATAATCTCAACTATTGGCGCTTTGGCGATTATCTTGGCATCGGCTGCGGCGCCCACGGCAAGCTGACCCAGCCGGACGGCACGGTTTTGCGCACGGTGAAAACCCGCCATCCGCGCGGTTATATGCAGGGCAATTATCTGGCAAAACGCTATCCGGTCGCGCCGGCTGATTTGCCGTTTGAATATTTCATGAACCGTTTCCGACTGTTGGAAGCGGCGCCGCGCGTGGAATTCACCTCTTTTACCGGGCTGGCGGAAACCACGGTGCGCCCCGCGCTGGATCAGGCGCTGGCCGGCGGGTACATCAGCGAAAGCGATAGTCATTGGCAGGTCACGGACAAAGGAAAGCTGTTTCTCAACTCCCTGCTCGAGCTGTTTATGTAAGATCGCGACGCTGGTGCAGGCGCAAGCCGCGGTAAACGCGTTGCCCCTTATCATAGTGCCTATCGCCGTCAGGGCGCGCGACCAGGCTAGTCGTCTGTTCCTCTCCCTGTCCGCTCCAAGCCCCGCAGCTCTCGGCGGCGCCTAAGGCGTTAGCCGCGCTACGGCAAGGTTCACCTTTACCGCTGCACCGGCTCAGATCAGGGCAGCGCCTCCACCAGCGTCTGGCGCTGCTGCTCAAGGTCGGTTACCCGCTGGCACACTTGCCGTCCGAACTGTTGAAAATCCTGCTCTTGATTATTCCATTCGGTCTGTAGCGCCTGCTGCAGGCCGCCCAGGCTGCCCATCACCGACTGCAATGGATTACTGCCGTTAACCGCCTGGCGCACGCCCAGCTCATTAAGGCTGTCCTGCACCACGCCGCCCATGCTCTGTTCCACGATTTGCCGGCCGTCCTGCTCGACCTGGCTAATGGCCTGATGATGGAAAGTGAGCCCGTCGCTGCGGTGTTCGATAATGCGGTTCATTTGCTGTTTCAGCTGGCCATCCAACGTCGTGAGCCGATTGCGCACGTTACTGTCGCGGCCGAGCTGCTGCACGATAATCTTATCCAGCGCCTGGCGCCCTTTTTCCAGATGGGCGCGGGCGCCCTCGTCAATCCAGGGTAAATCCCGCCGCAGAGCGCTTTGATAAGCCTGGGCCTGCTGGCGCTGCCCGGCGTCAAGAGGCACCGGCGTACCGTTACGCTGCACCTCCCCCGCCGGGGTGATGGTCAACGTGCCGCTTTGGCCTATCACCTGTACCGTCTGCGGGGCAATGATGATATCGTCCTGGGGTTTGACCGGGCATTGATAATCCGCCTGCGCCTGCCAGGCGGTCATCAGCAATAATCCGAGCATTGCTTTGCGCAACATACCTTCTCCTGATATTGACCTGCGTGAAGAAAACCAGAATTGCTCCTGCCTGTTGCTCAGACCCCTTTTTCAAACATTAAATCCCAAACGCCATGGCCCAACCGCTGACCGCGCTGTTCAAACTTGGTCAACGGGCGGCTCGCCGGCCGCGGCACATAGTCTCCGGCGGAGGAAAGGTTACGGAAAGCATCGGCAGCCGACATCACCGCCAGCATATGTTCGGCATAAGGTTGCCAGTCGGTCGCCATATGGAACACCCCGCCGGCGGCGAGTTTGCGCCCGACCAGCTCGACAAACGGCGCCTGTATAATACGGCGTTTATTGTGTCGCGCTTTATGCCAGGGATCAGGGAAAAACAGCTGCACCAGCGCCAAAGACGCCTCCGGGATCATCTGCTCCAGCACTTCCACCGCATCATGACACATCACGCGCAAATTACTGACGCCGGCTTCCTGCGCGCTGGCAAGGCAGGCGCCGACGCCCGGCAAGTGGACCTCAATACCGATGAAATTCTGCTCGGGATGCGCCGCCGCCATGGTCACCAAGGACGCCCCCATGCCAAAACCGATTTCCAGCGTCACCGGCGCCGCGCGGCCGAACAACGCTTCAAGATCGAGCGGCTGCGCCTGATAGTCGGTTCCCATCGCCGGCCATAGCGTATCCAGCGCATGCTGCTGCCCCTTGGTCAGCCGGCCCTGGCGCCGGACGAAACTGCGGATCCGCCGCAGCGCGCGTCCCTGCTCATCGAATTCGGGGGAGATGACATTGTTGCTCATAAAATTCCGCAATGTGAAAAGGGTTGGCAAACGCGCATTATGCAAAGATAGCGCTGTTTAGCAAGCGCGCAACAGAGGAAAGTTCCTGTTTACAGCCTGTGCGCACTATGCTGCAATCGCGCATTAGGATAACGACGCGGATCTTCGCCCACAGGTAATGGTTTCCCAATGACGCAAGCGCCACCGTTCGCGCAACTCGTGCTGGACTGGTACCAGCGGTTCGGCCGCAAAACGCTGCCCTGGCAGTTGGAAAAAACGCCGTACAAAGTCTGGTTATCGGAAGTCATGCTGCAACAAACGCAGGTGATGACCGTCATCCCCTATTTTCAACGCTTCATGGCCAAATTCCCTACCGTCGGCCAACTCGCTGCGGCGCCGTTAGACGAGGTGTTGCATTTGTGGACCGGCCTCGGCTATTACGCCCGCGCGCGCAATTTGCATAAAGCGGCCAAGCTCATTAGCGAGCGCCACGGCGGCGAATTTCCTGAAGACTTTGACGCCATCTGCGCCCTGCCCGGGATTGGCCGCTCCACCGCGGGCGCCATATTGTCGTTAGCGCTGGACAGGCACTATCCTATTCTTGACGGCAACGTGAAACGGGTACTCGCCCGCTACTACGCCGTTGCCGGCTGGCCCGGGAAAAAAGAGGTGGAACAGCGGCTGTGGCGGCACAGCGAGCAAGTTACGCCGGCGCGGGGCGTGGCGCAATTCAATCAGGCCATGATGGATTTGGGCGCGATGGTATGCACCCGCTCGCGGCCGAAATGCGAACTCTGCCCGCTGCACCGGGGTTGCCAGGCCTACGCCTCCCATAGCTGGGCCAGCTATCCCGGCAAAAAACCGAAGCAGACCTTGCCGGAAAAAACCGCCTGGTTTCTGCTGCTACAGGACGGCAACCGCGTGTGGCTTGAGCAGCGCCCGGCGGTGGGCCTCTGGGGCGGGCTGTTTTGTTTTCCGCAGTTTGCCGACCCGCAGGCATTGTCGCTCTGGCTGTCTCAGCGCGGTTTGCCTAACGGCCAATGTGAACAACTGACGGCGTTCCGTCATACCTTCAGCCATTTCCATTTGGATATCGTACCGATGTGGCAAAAGGTTGGCACGATTCAACGCTGCATGGATGAAGGCAGCGGACTCTGGTATAACTTAGCCCAGCCGCCGGCGGTCGGACTGGCGGCGCCGGTCGAGCGCTTGCTATTGCAATTGAGCCAGCCTCGACAGACTACCTTATTGCCCGCGGCTGCCAACAAAGAGGAACAATGATGAGCAGAACGATTTACTGTACTTTTCTCAAGCGTGAAGCCGAAGGGCAGGATTATCAAATTTATCCGGGTGAACTGGGTAAGCGCATTTATGACTCGATTTCTAAAGAAGCCTGGTCGCAGTGGCAGACCAAGCAAACGATGCTGATTAACGAAAAGAAACTCAGCATGATGAACGTCGCCGATCGTAAAGTGTTGGAGCAGGAGATGATCAATTTCCTGTTTGAAGGTCAGGATGTGCATATCCAGGGGTATACCCCGCCGAGCGAATAACGCCTTTTCGGGGCGCATTGAGCCCCGGAAATCTCCAGTCCTGACACGGCCCGTAACATGAAGAAAATATTACCTTTAGTGATCATTGCCCCGTTATTGATCTCCTGTTCCAGCAGTAAAAACAATGCCGAAAATGAAGCCTATATAAAAGACACCAACGGTTTCGATATTTTGATGGGCCAGTTTGCCCATAACATTGAAAATCTCTGGGGGCTGAATGAAGTTCTGATTGCCGGGCCGAAAGACTACGTCAAATACACCGATCAGTACGAAACCCGCAGCCATATCAACTTTGATGCCGGTACCATTACCGTCGAAACCATCGCGGGCGATAATCCGAGCGCGCATCTGCGTCAGGCGATTATCAGCACCCTGTTAATGGGTAACGATCCCGGCAATATCGATCTTTATTCGGATGCGGACGATATTCCCATCAGCAAAGAGCCTTTCCTCTATGGGCAGGTGCTGGATAATAACGGCGAACCGATTCGCTGGGAGTGGCGCGCCGCCCATTTCGCCGATTATCTGCTGCAGACCCGTTTGCAAACCCGCACCACCGGCCTGCGGCAAATATGGTCCATCACTATCCAACTGGTGCCGAACCATGTGGACAAACGCGCCCATAAATACCTGGGCATGGTGCGCAAAGCCTCGCAGCAATACGGCGTCGATCAGTCACTGATCCTGGCGATTATGCAGACGGAATCGAGCTTCAACCCTTATGCGGTGAGCCACGCCGACGCCTTGGGCCTGATGCAGGTGGTGCAGCACAGCGCCGGACGCGACGTGTTCAAAATGAAGGGCAAATGGGGCCAGCCGAGCCGCAGCTATCTATTCGATCCGGAAAACAATATCGATACCGGCACCGCCTATCTGGCGATGCTGCAAAACAGCTATTTGGGCGGGATTGTTAATCCAACGTCGCGGCGCTATGCGGTGATCACCGCCTATAACGGCGGCGCCGGCAGTGTGCTACGGGTTTTCTCACGCGACCAGAACCGGGCGTTCCAGATAATCAACGGCATGCAGCCGGACGAGGTTTATCAAACGTTGTCCACGCAGCATCCGTCGGCGGAATCGCGCCGCTACCTGTATAAAGTGAATAATCTGCAGAAAAACTACCGGCGCTGACGGCGGTAGACGGCATCGGCGCGCGGCGCGCTGATGTCGCCATCTCAACGCCATAAGGATCAACGCGTAGGAGCGATCCGCGGCCAGGGCCGGCACAGTTGCCGGCTATTGCGCATCGCGCGCGGGTGTCGCCACCTCAATGCCTTAAGGCCTACCGCGCAGGCGGGATCCGCGGCCAAGGGCGCGAGCGTTGCGGCAATCACGCGCACCGTTGCCTCAGCCGGTTACGGTAGAGAAACCAGCCCCCTCACCGGCAGACCACATGGCCATACAGCCGCCGGGTGCCGCATGCGTCCTGCTGGATATAGACCCCCTGCAACTCCGGCTGGAAGCCCGGCAATTGGTTCAGTCCCTCCTCCAGCGCCAAGAAATAACGCCAGGCCGGCCCGCCCCATACCTCGCCAGGCACCACGCACAGCACCCCTGGCGGATAAGGCAACGCGCCTTCGGCGGCGATACGTCCCTCCGCCTGGGACAGGGGAAGCAGCTCTATCTCGCCGCGCACAAAGGCCATATTGGCCTCCTGCGGATTCATCGCCATACGCGGCAAATAACACTGGCGGAACATCTCACGCTGCAATTGCTTGGCGTCAAAACTGACATACAAGTCATGCATTTCCTGACACAACCGGCGCAGGGTGTAGCCTTGATAGCGCCCGGGATATTTCTCGCAAATACTGGGCAAGACCGTTTCCAGCGGCGCATCTTCCTCGATGTAGCGCTCAAACTGCACCAGCGCGTCCACCAGCCGGCGCATCTTCACCGCATCCTCGGCGGGGGTGAGCAGGAACAGGATGGAATTGAGATCGCATTTCTCCGGCACAATGCCGTTCTCACGCAAATAGGTCGCCAAAATCGTGGCCGGAATACCGAACGCAGTATAGCGGCCGCTGACGGCATCGATTCCCGGCGTGGTCAGCAGCAGTTTACAGGGGTCGACAAAGTACTGATCGCGGGTATAACCGTCGAAGCCATGCCAGCGCTCGCCGGGCACGAAATTGAAAAAACGCTTCTCATGGGCCATGTCCTCGGTGGCATGATCCTGCCAAAGCCGGCCATCCACGCGGTCCGGCACGAACGGCCTGACGAGGCGGCACTCCGCCAGCAAAAGCTTGCGGGTTTCAATACCCAGTTTGACGCAGTCCATCCACATCCGGCGGCCGCTGGACCCTTCGTGGATCTTGGCGTTGATCTCAAGGGCCGCGAATAACGGATAAAACGGACTGGTGGAGGCATGCAGCATATAGGCATTGTTGAAACGCTTATGATTGCAAAACCGCTTTTGCCCTTTAATGTGGGTGTCTTTTTTGTGAATTTGCGAGGTTTGCGAAAAACCCGCCTGCTGTTTGTGTACCGATTGGGTGACGAAGATCCCCGGATCGTTTTCATTCAACGTCAGCAACAGCGGTGAACATTGCTCCATCATGGGAATAAATTGTTCATACCCCACCCAGGCGGAATCGAACAAAATGTAATCGCACAGATGGCCGATTTTATCCACCACTTGCCGGGCGTTATAAATAGTGCCGTCATAGGTGCCTAGTTGAATAACCGCCAACCGGAACGGCCTTTCGTCGGCCGCCCGCTGCGGCGCGACCTCTGCCACCCGCTGGCGCAGGTAGGCGTCATCAAAACAGCGGGCATCGATACCGCCAATCAAACCGAAGGGATTGCGCGCCGTTTCCAGATACACCGGCGTTGCCCCGGCCTGCAGCAGCGCGCCATGATGCACCGACTTGTGATTATTACGGTCGAAAAGCACCAAATCGCCGCGGGTCAGCAAGGCATTGGTCACGACTTTATTAGCCGAAGAGGTTCCGTTAAGCACAAAGTAGGTTTTATCGGCGTTGAACACCTTGGCGGCAAATTTTTGCGCTTCTTTCGCCGAGCCCTCATGAATGAGCAGATCGCCGAGTTTAACGTCGGCATTGCACATATCCGCCCGGAATACATTCTCGCCGAAGAAATCAAAAAACGCCCGGCCGGCGGGGTGCTTGCGAAAGAATTGGCCGCCCTGATGACCCGGGCAGGCAAAGGTGCTGTTGCCCATGGCGACATAGCGCGTCAGCGTATCAAAAAACGGCGGCAGCAGCGCCTGTTGGTAACTCTCCGCCGCGGCTTCCAATTGTGCGGCCGCAGCATGGGGCGCCGCGTCATCGAGCCACAGCACGTCGGCGCCCGCCGGCAGCGCGACGGCGTCCTCCCGGCATGCGGCGTCAACGCCGACGAAGGCCGGAATGGCAAAACCGGTATGGCGCAGCACGGCCAGCATGCCCGAACGGGCATCCTCTACGGAAATCACCAGCGCGGCGACATCCGTAAAATCAGTCTGATCCAGCGGCACAAGCGCGCGCTCGGTGTGCAGACGGTGGGCCAGCGCCGTGCTGGCGGCTATTTTCAATAAAGTCATATCACCGATGCCCTGAGGTAAGGATGAGTCGATGTGCCAGAGCACACAATGGGAGAGCAAACGCCTCCCGCACCCGATGCCGGCCGTTCTTTCCCCGCATGGGAAAGCGCAACATAATGGAAAGCCTGGGAATCAGCAGCAGCCAATAGACATCAGTAAAAGCAGAGCCGGACGTCTGATTTTACTAATGCCTAACAGTGAGCCGGCGTGCCCTCACCGCATGGTGATAGCGAACGAATACGCGCGAAAGAGAAAATGCGGGCAGGATATCCGCGTCACCGGACAAAGCTGCCCCGTGACCAGACGCGGCGACAGTGCTGGATGCATAGCGGCGGTCTCCTGTGATCTTCTGCGTAATAAGAAGTGATTAAAAATTTGCGCAATAATTGCATGTTTTCCCATCGGGTTCAAGCAAAAAACCCCACGTCGCTATAATCATGGATTTGATTAATATTATGATAATTAAGAATAAAATTATAAATAGTCAAATTATGAAATAACTTAATGGCCAGCGGGCACGTCGCCGGCACCCAGGCCCGGCAGGCACTCGCGCGCCACGGATGCGCTCTCGGCTGCCTGAAAAGGCAGCAAACGCGCCGCGCGGGCAAATTAGGCGTTGACGCCATGCGGTCAATACGGTTTAATGCGCCCCGTTGCCCGGATAGCTCAGTCGGTAGAGCAGGGGATTGAAAATCCCCGTGTCCTTGGTTCGATTCCGAGTCCGGGCACCATTTCTTCTTTTTTTATGCGTTCTCATAAATCATCATATCATTGATATTCAATGGGTTAGCATAAAACACTTTCCGATGCGTTTCGATTTATCCTTCGGTATCCGGAAAATGTAGGGTCGAATTGTGAACCATTCAGTTCGATGAATGGAGTGACCCGCACATGGCTTTGACTGACAGTAAAATCCGCGCTGCAAAATTCTACAAACTCACCGATGCACACGTAGTGACTCTTGATCTATAACGGCGGCATTCTCAACAGCTGAAAAGTGCCTAAATTGCTCGAGGCGATTCATATCGAAAAAATGCCGGACCACCGTCGTTTTTTTTTTGAAATGCTAAAGCAAAGGATTCCGCCGAACTAGCAAAATCACGGAAGCGGGTGATCGGCAACTTTCAAGAATGTTGGCATCCTTCATCATTTTTTATGCTGCATTTCCCGCGCTTTTTCTGGTTTGTCCGGGTTCAACATCACCCCCCCCAACATGTTGCCATTAACGACAATGTTTTGACCACCGTTCCGGGTTGGCCCTTTGGGCTGCTACCTGTAAGGTTTTCGGTTGGCCATTAGGCAATGTCCTACCCCTTATGACGTTGTTCCGGCGTCACAAAGCCGATAGCGCCGTGCCGTTGTTCGTCGTTGTACCACCGGCTAAAACCTTTAACCCACCTTCTTGCCTTATTCAGGACAACGAAGCCCAATGACGGCCGCGCCGGAACATGTTTCAGCTTCCTGAACAGCGATTCTACATACGGGTGGTAGTTACTGACAAATTAAGAATGTTTTTCGCAAAGAATACCTCAAATGCCGCGAAAATGAGCGGACATTAAGACGCTAAATAGGGGATAACGGAAAAGACCGTACCCCAAAGGGGCCTCTAATTCACGATGTTGACACTCACCAATATCGATTACTTTTGTCACGGCTTCCCGACTATCATATAATAAACATCATTCTGTTTAACGTAATTCATAAATAATTCGGTTAAGTTATTGCATATAATTATTTAGTAAATTGTATTTTTCAATCATTCAAAGTATATTAATGTCAGACCTGAACTACATAGCATGGTGAATTATGGAATTTAATATCATAACCCCTTTAACATATGTACTTATAGCTTTATTTATCGATCTAACGAATAATAGAGCAAGGAAGCAAGAATTTTACACAATAATATTCGGCCCCTTCCTGGCCAATATTTATATTTATTTATGTGAAAGAGGGTTCAGTTTTGATAATATCTCTAGGGGCGAAGTATATAGCTTTATATACTCTTCGTTCATCACCATGATAAGCGCAATATTTATATTATTGATATATCGATTCATTAAAAAAAGGAATTAATCTATGTTTAGATGTACATCAGGTTCTGAGAATAAACAAATGGCATGCTCTATAGGACGTGACATGGCAATGGGAGCCGTAGGGGGAGCGGCAAAAGCTGGCCTCCCTGGGGCAATGTTTGGCGCCGGAGGCGCGGCAGTTCAAAATGTGGCGCTTCGACTGATAGATCACGGGCCAGTCAATGTCCGCATGCCTCAGATTCCGATGAATCCTTCCCACATAGGTAACAGCGGTAATAACAGCGGTAATAACAGCGGTGCGATGCCAAAATTTCCGATGGATCCCTCATGGAGGAGCCAGAGTAAGTAGAGTACTTTCAATATAATATTTATCAGATAGGGTAATTAATTTTCTTTTTTTGAGGCCAATTGAAATGTTTTCTTCACTTAATCTTGCGTTAAGCACAGTACGCCAATAATCGTTCAACTTAACCATTTCGTTGGTCTTAATTCTTTTCACAAAAAATCAGGCAACCTAAAACGCAATAAATTGGCAATATATATGCAGCAAACGTTTATCATACTTTCATAATTAAACCATACCCAATCCATTATGTTTTCGCATAATTATTCGTGTGACTTTTTACGGCGCAGTTCTGACAAGACAATCGCTATATTTTATTTTACTAGCGGACTCGTTTCTAAAACAGGACATAGACTTGTTAATGAATAGCTGTGTGGAATAAGCGTTACAACGAAAGAACTCAGCCATGAGTGCGATCTATTCAACCGCGGCATATCCCAAATCACCAACCGGACTGAGCGATGACGATCCTAGCACCAATACCTGGTACCGAATGACGCCTGATGAAAAAAACTGCCCATAAAACGCGTGATAAACATCATGCCCGCAGAATTATTGCCATGCTGATGTTGCATGTGGGGACCGTGTCAGCGATGTTGCCAGAACGCTCTGCTGCGCTCGTTCATCTGTCGGTCGCTGGATATACGGGTTTCCCCTTAAGGGCATCGACGGTTTGAAATCGCTTTCAGCCGGACGCGGACGATATTGGCCCTTCGAGCATATTTTAGTCTCTTCCGAATTTAGTCATACCGCTAAATCGCTTTTATTAACAATATCATCTTAATAGAAAATCGAATGTTACCGAGTCCAAGCACCCTTTCCACTTATTCGTTTCTCATCTTGCACAGCAATAAAACGTTCAACGCTGTAACACCTTTCTGCTTATTCCGTCGCCACTACGCTTAACCCAAATGTTTTCTCCCGCTTCAGGGCCTCCTGACGAAATACGGCTTCACGCCTTTTGGCATTTCATAAGCCGATGCCGTTTTTGGCAACACCCTTTGCACCGCTTTGCGGTTAGGACCGTTGCGCACCGGCACGGCGAAGCTCGACCGCTGCGCCTGCCCTAACGCCCCAGGATACGACAGCGCAGGCGGGATTAATCTTCTGCGCCGACGACATGGTCAGCCGAAAAAGGATAAATGGTGACGCCTTTGACTACCCGATTAACTTCCCCCTGCGGACTGGGGTTATCCGGCGTCATCTCATGCGCCAGCGAGGTTTCAAAAGCCAGCATCTGCAAAAACAGCAGATACGGAAACATCAACCACAAAGGATGGGGGGTATCGTACAGGGCCAGCGCCTGCGGCTCCTGGCGTTGACTCAATACCACGACCCGCTGGGCGCGTCCGTCACGCTGTAGTTCGCGCCATAAATCCTGTTCATACCGGCGCGCGTATTCTTCGGGGGAGGACATCAGGATCACCAATGTCTTGTCGTCTATCATGAATTTGGGACCATGGCGCAGGCCCAGCGGGGTATCAAAACGCGTCGCCACCTGGCCCGCCGTCAGTTCCAGCATTTTCAACGCCCCCTCTTCGGCGATACCGGCGAATTCGCCGCTGCCCAGGGTGATGTAACGCTGAAAGCCACTGCGCGCCAACGCTTTTACCTGTTGCTGCAACGAGGTACGTAGCGTACGGCAGCGCGCGGTCATGCCGTGCAGTTCCTCGCGCCATGCCGGCCGCCGCATTCCGCCGAGCACTAAAGCGCCGGCCAGCAGCATGCAGCTAAAACTGGATGTCATAGCAAAGCTTTGATCATGACTGCCTTCGGGCATGGTTAACATTAACGCCCGTTGCGTATTCCGTTGCGCGTAACGCCCTAACTGACTGTCGGGGTTACAGGCAATAATGAGATGATGGCAGTCAGGGACCATCTGAGATGCCAGCTCTACGGCGGCGACGCTTTCCGGGCTGTCGCCGGAGCGGCCAAACGAGATAAGCAAAGTTGGACGGGTCGTATCGAGGTACTTATGCGGCGTGGCCACGATATCCGTGGTGCCCCAGGCATGCACATCATAACCGGACTGCTCACGAAGCCATGGCGCTAAAGCCCGGCCGACAAAAGCCGAGCTGCCCGCGCCGCTGAGAATGATGCGTAGCCCGGGTTGGGCAAGCAGCGGAGTGAGGAAAGCCTGCCAAATCGGCTGCGTCAGGGCCAGTTCATCACCCAAAGCCTCCCACAAATCCGGCTGCTGCCAAATCTCCATCGCCGTGAATCGGGCCTTGTGCTGCGTTAACCAGTTGTCATCATAATCGAGAAAATTATCCATCGGTTTACTCCTTAGTGCTCCGACCGGCAGGCTTGAGCGTAATCACACAGAACCCTATCGATAGCGTGATAGACCCACTCTTGCGGGTCGGACGACAGCGCGCCGGCCAGACACAAACGCGCCTGCTCCGGCAGATACTGGCTCAGTAAACCCAACGGGGCCGGGCGATGACGCAGGTTGGCTATCAGTCGGTCAACCGCCTGTTCAATCTCGTGCTGCGGCCAGTAATAACGCACCCGATCGCTCAAACTGTATTGACGCAACAGCTGCTGTTGCCGCGCGTCGCCATGATAATAACGTTGCCACATTGCCGGCTGTCGGCACATGACATCGTCCAGTCGCGCCATCAACCCGGAGCGGGCTGGCTCGTCGGTCCACGCCATCTCGATATGCGCCAGCGCGAACAGCGCCTCGCGCAAGGCAAAGGTCAGCGCGGGGCCAACTTTGAGGATGGCGAAATGATCCCGCACCAATTGCCGCAGCGCATCCGCAGTTTGATAATCGGTAGAGTGCGCCTCAAACACCAAACCGGGCTGATGTTCAATGTACTGGCTTAACGGCGCAGCCGACGCCGCAAGATAATGCACCACGCTTTGATGATCGAATTCCACCCCCGGTTGTACCACCAGCGCAATAACCCTGGCCCAGACGGTATCCAGCCCGGCTTGGCGCCAAGCGTCGCGATGCGCCGCCAGGGTGGCGGCCGCCGCCTGCGTCGTCGTAGGCGGCACATCGTGCAACGTCTCCTGCGCCCCGCCCGGCACCGGGACTTCAGTACCAATCACATACACCGGCGCTTCCCCGCCTGCCGTCCGCCAGGCCGCTTCGGCAATTGCACAGAGCCTCGCCGCCCGGCGCGCGACCTCGTCATCCCCCAGCGGGTTGGGGTCGTCAGCACAGGACATCGAGCAATCAAGATGGATTTTGCGAAAGCCGGCCTGCACATACTCGGCAATCATCTGTTCCGCCAGGATCATGGCTTCCTCCACGGGTCGGTCCTGCCAGGCGTTGGGGCCCAGATGATCGCCGCCCAGCCAGACGTTCTCACGCGGTAAGCCGTTGTTGGCGGCCATCTGCCAAACCCGATCGCGAAAATCCGCCGGTCGCAGCCCGGTGTAACCGCCGAATTGGTTCACCTGATTTGAGGTGGCCTCGATCAACACCGTCGTTTGCGCTGTCGCCGCATGACGGACGGCAGCGTCGAGCACCCAGGGATGCGCGGAGCAAACGGAAAACACACCGACCGACTCGCCGGCTTTATGCCTTTTGATCAGGTTTAGCAACGCTTGCATGGTTTAGGTTCTCTCTCGCAAAACTCAACGCCGCGACACAAGCGCCATCGTAAATCATATAAACGCAATCTACCCCGCAATAAAAACTTATATCAATCACTTTTTTGATCTATTTTGCAACATCCCTGAACTACAGCCCACATTTATTGGCAATAGACCGGCATAAATCGAGATAAGCCGCATTGGCTTCATTGAGATGGACGCTATAAAGCTTTCCAAAATAAATCAAATATTGCATTTTTTATGACACTATGGCCTCAATGAGTCATCTTCGCGCAGGGCTCAGCAATGCCTGCGACCTCACAGCGTTAGGCGGGAGTTTCCAATGAATTTGGTCATGGGCGTGGACAGCGGCGGTACCAAAACCTTATTGGCGCTGGCGAATAGGCAGGGCGACCTGGCAGGGTATTGGCAGGGAAAAACCCTCGACCCGGCCGCGGATCCCCATTGGGACACGGCCCTTGACCATCTGCTCCGACAGGCAGCCCCCCTGCTGCCCCGGCTGGCGGCAGCCTCGTTCGGTCTGCCGCGCCACGGCGAAATGGAAGAGGACTCCCGACGGCAGGAACAGGTCATCGCGCGGTTAATCAGCGTACCGGCGCAGGTTGATAATGACGTACGCATCGCCTTCGACGGCGCCTTGGGAGGCGAAGCCGGCGTGCTGATCCTCGCCGGCACGGGCTCGATGGCCTGGAGTAGCCGTAACCGCCCCCGGGATCGCCATTATCGCGTAGGGGGATGGGGTGAGGACATTGGCGATGAAGGTAGCGCTTATTGGATTGGCCTACAGGCCATTACCGCTGTCTGCCGGCATCTGGACGGGCGGACTGACGCCCCCGCCCTTTGCCAGACCCTCTGTCAGCATTTCGACATCGTTCCAGATCAACTCATTACCTGGTTTTTTGGTCTCGGCATGCAACGACGCGAGCGCGTTGCCAGCCTGGCGCGCCCGGTGGCGGCGCTGGCCGAAGCGGGGGACGTCGCGGCGCAAACGCTACTGCACCAAGCTGCCGCTCAGCTCGCGGAGCAGCTGCTGGCGGCCTGGGGGCGGCTTGATTTGCCCGGTCCTCCGCGCTGGAGCTACGCCGGCGGGGTATTTAACAGCTCGCTAATGCGTAACGCCGTCAGTGAGAGCGTTGGTCGGCCGCCCGCGCCGCCGCGCCTGCCGCCGGTGGGGGGCGCCCTGCTGCGCGCCGCGCTTCAGGCAGGTTGGCAAGTGGATGACGGCTGGATCGACCGGCTTGCCCGGCAGCTTAATCAACAACAATAACTATTTCATATGGCTCTTTTCACCGCGGGCAAAAGCGCGCGCCCGCTGGAAAAAATCAACATTGTTGTTCATTTCTCTCTGCAAATAATCACAAAACATCAAAAACAATATTGACTATGATTAATATTGCCGCAAGGATGAAAACGCATTACGTCACTCATTAAAAATGTTTCGTCGGCATTGCCCAGCAAGGCATATGCGGGCGATGAATAACGGCCATTATTTTTTGGAGTGTTCGATGAAGCGCATAAAAACCAGAGTCATGAAATCGCTCCTCGCAACGGCATTGCTGGCCTTGATGGCAACGACCCCAGGCGGGCTGTCCGCCGCCAGCGCTGCCGACAGCGGTGCGCTGAGCGGTAAAACCATCACCGTTTTGCTGCCAAGCCCGGGATATCCGCCGGATCAAATCAAACGTTTTGAACAGGAAACCGGTATCCATGTCGATCAGCAAACCCTGGCCTGGGATCAGTTGCGCACCCGCATCGTTACCGCGCTGGTTGCCGGCACGGCGCCGGCGGATGTTATCGAACTGGACTGGTCGTGGGTGGGCCAGTTCGGCGCCGCCGCCTGGCTGGCGCCTCTCGACGGTAAACTTGACGCCGCCCGGCTGAAAAATATTGCTATCACGCCTATTTTCCAATACCAGGGAAAACTGCTGGGCGCGCCGTACAATAACGATTTCAAAATGATGGTGTACAACAAAGCGCAATTTGCCAAAGCGGGAATTACCGAGCCGCCCGCGACTCTCGATCAATTGCTGGCCGACGGCAAGGCGCTAAAAGAAAAGGCGGGTGTGAAATACCCCTTCGGCCTGCCGTTGAGCGTCGGCGAAGCGACGTCCACCGCCTGGTTTTTGTTAACCATGATGCACAATGGCGATCTGTTCACCGCAGATATGAAGCCGGCGTTTACCGATAAGCATTCCGGCGGCTATCAGGCGTTGGCGTTTATCAAGCAAGCCATGGACGCAGGGCTTATCGACCCCGCCGCCACCAATTACGGCAATGAAGAAGTCCGCGCCATGTTCAAGGCCGGCGATAGCAGCATTATCTTGTCCGACGGGCCGGGGCCGCTGGCCACCTATAACGACAAAACTCAATCGAAAGTAGCCGGCGACGCGTTGGCGGCGGTGGTGCCGAATATAACCGGCAAGAGCCGGACCTATGGCCTGCCGGAGGCGCTGGCGATCCCCAAAGCGGCAAAACAGCAACCGGCGGCCCAGACGTTCATCAACTGGATGATGGACCCACAGCACCAAAGCCGGATTTACACCGAGGCGGGGACTTTGCCGACCAGCACACCGGCGCTGGCCGCGCTAAATAAAGAAGGCAAGCTGCTCAGCGGAGAAGCGATTCTCGCCCAAATAAGCGGTATCGGTCCGCTGTTCGCCGGCGGCACGCCGCCCTGGTATCCCGCCTTCAGTAACGGCGCCGCTTCCGCCATCAATGCCCTGGCTAAAGGCCAGATAAGCGTCGATGAGGCGAACAAGACCATCGCTGAAGCCGCGCAAAACGCGATGTCGGGCAATTAATTTTCGGGCGGAGGATGCGCAATGGCGATGAGTATCGAAGCGAACGTCGCGGCAAAGCCGTCCCGAAAAAGCCAACTCCGCCGATTATTGGGAGGTGAGGCGGCGCTGGGCCTGGCGCTATCGTCGCCGGTCGTGGTGCTGATGCTGGCGCTGGTGTTCGTCCCCTTTGTCGTGACCTTGTGGGAAAGCTTTCATCGGGTCAATCCCATGCTACCGGGCACCCCGTTTGTGGGCATCAAAAATTACGTTCAGATGTTCAAAGACGGCCAAGTGCATTCGGCGTGGATCAACACCTGGATTTACGTCATTTTGGCGGTAGTGATCGAAATCCTTGGCGGGCTGGGTGCCGCGCTGCTGTTGAACAAGGTCAAAACCGGTCGGCGCTGGCTGCTGGCCGCAGTGATCCTGCCCTGGGCGTTACCGCCGGTGGTCAACGCCATTATCTGGTCGTGGATTTACAATCCGCATTACGGTTTGCTCAATGGGCTATTGCTGAAGACGGGGCTTATCGAGCAGAGTCACGTCTGGCTTAACGATCGCGCCACCGCGCTGTTTCTTATCGTGCTGGTGCACGTTTGGCGCATGATGCCGCTCAATGCGGTGATCATCCTGGCCGCGCTGCAAACCATCCCCAATGAGCTGTACGAGGCGGCAAAAGTCGACGGCGCCAGCCCGCTGCGCACTTTTCGCATGATCACCCTGCCCCTGATTGGTGGCGCCTTCGGTATCGCGCTAACGCAGTCGACGATCACCGCTTTCAACCTGTTCGACGAAGCGTGGATCCTGACCGGCTCCAGCGCGGCCACCCGCCCGATACAGTCGCAGATCTATATGACGGCGTTTCAGAATCTTAATTTCTCCTACGGGATGGCGATGTCGATCACCGTAATGCTGGTATCGATTATCGTTTCGGCGCTGTATGTGCGTCGTGTGTATCGCGCCACGAGGTATGACTAATGAACCTCTCTTTTCCACGCCGGTTAGCCTTTTGGCTGGGCCTGTGTGTATTGATGGTCTGGACGCTGGGTCCTCTCTACTGGTCCCTGGCCACCAGCCTGATGCGGCCGACCGATCTCGCCACCAGCCCGATAAGTCTGGTGCCGCCCGTGCTGACCCTGGAACATTATAAAAAATTGCTCGGCGGCCTGTTCGGCGTGATCGATAACGATATCTGGCGCGATTTTTCCCGCTCGATGGTCAATAGCGCGGTCCTGGCGCTGGGGGCGACCTTAATTACCGTGGCCGCCGCGGCGTTCTCCGCCTATGCGGCGGTACGTCTGCGCTTCCCAGGGCGCAACCTGGTGTTTATCCTCATCATATCCACCATGGCGGTGCCCGGCTATACGGTGCTTATCCCGCTGTACCGGCTGATGGTGAGCCTGGGTCTGGTGGACACCTATACCGGTATCATTCTGATTTACGTCTCGGCATTTCTGCCGCTGGCCATGTGGCTGATGCGCAGCGTATATGAGTCGCTGCCGGTTTCCGTCGAAGAGGCCGCCTGGATCGATGGCGCGGGCCGTCTGTATACCCTGGTCCGCATTGTGCTGCCCCTCGCGGCGCCGGGGCTTATCGCCGCCGCGATCCTCACTTTTCTCGGCGCCTGGGGGCAATTCTCGGTGCCGTTGGTGTTTGCGCCGACCATCGATACCAAACCCCTGACCGTCCTTATCCCCGAATTCGCCACCAAGAACTATATCGATTATGGGCTTATCAACGCCGCGGGGGTATTAGCGATGATCCCCCCCGCCGCGGTGGTGATATTCCTCAACCGTTACCTGATGCGCGGGCTGATGGCCGGCGCGGGCAAGTAATATTCATCGCTTTGAGAGGAGAAAGATCTTGAGCAAGATTACCCTTATCGGCGCCGGCAGTACCGTCTTCGCGCAGAATATCCTCGGCGATATCCTGAGCAACCCCGAGTTCAGTCACTGCACCATCAGCTTGCAGGATATCGACAGCGACCGGTTGCGCACCTCAGAGATCGTGACGCGCCGTATTTGCGAAGCCCTTTCACTGCCTGATGTCACAGTGGAGGCCACCCTGGACCGGCGCGCCGCGCTTAAAGGCGCGCATTTTGTGTTTCTGATGATGCAGGTGGGCGGGTATCGCCCCTCCACCGTTATCGACTTTGAAATACCCACCCGATTCGGCCTGCGCCAAACCATCGGCGACACGCTGGGGATCGGCGGTATTTTCCGTGCGCTGCGGACCATCCCGGTAATCAAATCCATTTGCGACGACATAGCGGAACTGTGTCCCGACGCGCTGTTGCTTAATTATGTCAACCCCATGGCGATGAACTGCTGGGCCATCAGCACGCTGGCGCCACAAATCAATATGGTCGGCCTGTGCCACAGCGTGCAGCATACCGCGCAGCATTTGGCGGATTGCCTGGAAGAGAAAATAGAAGATATTGACTATCTCTCCGCCGGCATCAATCACGTGGCCTTCTTTCTGAAGTATGCCAAACGCCGGGCCAATGGCTCCCGGGAAGACCTCTACCCGCGCTTGCAGGCCCTGGCCGCCAGCGGTCGGGTGCCCGATGACGATCGCGTACGCTTTGATATGTTGCAACGCTTCGGTTACTTCGTTACCGAATCCAGCGAACACTTCTCCGAATATGTCCCGTGGTACATCAAAAGCGGTCACCCGCAGTTGCTCAGCGAACTCAATATCCCGCTGGATGAATACCCGCGCCGTTGCGAAACGCGGATGGCGGGCTGGCACAGCCTGCGTAAGCAATTAGAAGGCGACACGCCCATTGAAGTCTGTCGGAGTGATGAATATGCAGCCGGCATTCTGCACTCGATGGTGACCGGCCAGTCCAGAGTCATTTATGGCAACGTACGCAATAACGGCCTGATAAAAAACCTGCCCGACAACTGCGTCGTCGAAGTGCCCTGCCACGTAGACCGTAACGGTGTTCAACCCATCGCCGTGGGCGAGATCCCGGCCGAGCTGGCCGCGGTGATACGCATGAGCATCAACGTGCAGGAACTTACCGTACTGGCGGCACTGACCGGCAAAAAGCATTATATTTACCAATCCGCCATGGTCGACCCCCACACGGCGGCTGAGCTGTCGCCGGATCAGATTGTGGCGCTGGTGGATGAGATGATCGCCGCCCACGGCACCCAGTTACCCACCTTCAACTAAGCGGCGGATCCGGCATGTCGACAGTGAAAATTCGCGAACTGCAAAAAACCTACGGCGCCGCGCAGGTACTGCGGGGGATCGATCTGGACATCGAGGACGGCCAGTTTGTGGTGTTGGTCGGCCCTTCCGGCTGCGGTAAATCGACGTTATTGCGCATGATTGCCGGGCTGGAAGAGATCAGCAGCGGCCACATCGCCATCAACGAACGGGTGGTAAACGATTTACCGCCCAAAGAGCGCGATATTGCTATGGTGTTTCAAAACTATGCGCTCTACCCCCACATGACGGTGCGGGATAATATGGCTTTCTCCCTTAAGCTGCGCAATGTCCGGGCGTCGGAAATCAACCAGCGCGTCGAGCAGGTCGCCCAAAGTCTGGGGTTATCGTCGCTGTTGTCGCGCTACCCGCGCCAGCTTTCCGGCGGCCAGCGCCAACGCGTGGCCATGGGCCGCTCGGTGGTGCGTCAGCCGCAGGTTTTCTTGTTTGATGAACCCCTATCCAATCTGGACGCCAAATTGCGCGTGCAGATGCGTTCGGAAATAAAGCAGCTGCACCAGCGTCTGCACACCACCACCGTCTATGTGACCCATGATCAGGTGGAAGCCATGACCATGGGCGACCTGGTGGTGGTGATGCGCGATGGCGTCATCGAGCAGGCGGGCGATCCGCTATCGCTGTATGACTTTCCCGCCAATCAGTTTGTTGCCGGCTTTCTCGGCTCGCCGGCAATGAATTTCCTGTCCGGTATACTGCAAAACGATGGCGGTGAGATCCGTTTTGGCGACGGTGCGGTTGTGCCGCTTTCTCGTCGCTATCCCCAGCGCGACGGGGGGCCGGTGATATTTGGCATCCGTCCCGAGCATCTCATGCCGGCCGATACCGGTATCGCAGCACAGGTGACCGTGGTGGAGCCCACCGGTTCGGAAACCATCGTGATGCTAAGCGCCAATGAACTTAGCGACACCCCCTTTTGCATGGTGCTGCACGAACGCCGTAACCTGCGCCCGGGAGAGCGCGTGTTCCTAATGCCTAAACCGCATTGCGAGCATCTGTTTGAAACCGGTTCCGGCCTGCGGGTGTTGCCGGAAAAGATAAATTGAGCCGCGGCGGCCCGCGCTCAGCCAAATACCATTGCCAGTCTGGTTTTTTTCTGGCATGTTTGCCGTCCATTAATGAGTAAAATCATCTGGCAACCGCGATCAATTACGCATTATTAATCAGGTAATGGACTGCCTTTAGTCACATCGCGCTCGCCACGATGCCGGTAAAGGCCTTTGCATGACAGTGAAAAACGATCGCTTTTCTGCCATACGGCAGCATTTGTACAAAAGCGGCTACAGCACCATTCAGGAGATCGCTTACGCGGTTAGCGCATCCCCGGCCACCATCCGCCGAGATCTTTTGGTGCTGGAACAGCAGGGGTTCATCTCTCGTAACCACGGCGGCGCGCAAATAGCCGAAGATGCCGGCGGCGAAGTCGCATTCGCCATCCGCGAACAGCATAACTTGGCGGCTAAACGCGATATTGCCGAAGCGGCCTTTGCGCGGCTAAAGCCCGGTAGCGCCATTTTCCTGGATGCCGGCACCACCGTATTGCAATTGGCGCGCCGGATCCGCTTGAATCCTCTGCCGTTGTCCATTTTCACCAATTGTGTGACGCTCGCCCAGTTGCTCATGGATGTCGGTGAACTGAAAATTACCCTGCTAGGCGGCCGGCTGCGGCCGGAAAACGCTTCCATGGTCGGTAGCCTGGCGGAGGCCGCCCTTGACCGCCTGCGCTTCGAGCAGCTATTTATGGGAGCCGGCGCTATCGCCGAGGATAATTGTGTTTATACTCAGGACGAAGAGGAAGCGCGTCTTAACGAAAAAATGCTGTCTCGCGCGACCAAAGTTACCCTGCTGGTGGATTCCAGCAAATTCGGCCAGCGCTCCACCTATAAAGTCGCGCGTCTGAATGATGAAATGGACGTCATCACCGACCAGAACCTGCCTGAAAGCTGGACGCTCAAATTGCAGGAGACCGGCTGCCGAGTCCAGCAGGTCGCAAAGAAAGATGAGTGCTACCCTGGTCACCCTGGCTAAATGGGCATCGGAAAATAAGGGCGCTTTAGCCTCGTCCAGCCTGCGACAATGGCTCGCGTTCACTCGTTATGCGGCAGCTAAAATCTGTATGATGGACATCAAATGCCGGTATAACGTTGACTGCCTACGCGGCAGCTTAGAAATTATGGCAACGTTTGGCTCGAAAGATTTGAAAGTTCACTTCTGCTAGGCGGCTTATAAGGTGATACCAGTGGTTCATCATGCCAAGGCTGTTCACTGCCTGTATCACAGCAGCAGGATCCTGCTGGAGACAGACTAAAGAATTTACGGCGAATCACCATTTGTTTTGCATGCCGCTCATGCGTTAAACGATCCAATGATTGCACAACCACTAAACGCTTAATATCTTATTTATGACACGAAACCAAAGTTTACGGCCATGAAATCTTGGTAAAGCATACAGTATTGAGTTTGTCATTACGTATAAATTGATGTCATTGAGCCAATAATCACCGGTTAATAACGCTTCGACATGCGTACCGCATATGTATAAGGGCGAATACAAGGAAACCTTTGTGAAGGACGATGTAGTCATTCAAAGATTATTTCGACGTCAATTGCCAAGGGGATGTGGCACCCGATTTTTAAATGTGGGGTTATCGATAAAGAGCGAAAACTTCACAATTGACTAGTCTGTTATAGGTTTTAGCTGTTAACAACTTCGCCCCTCCCTGTGCATACCACCTTCAACCAACAAAACTAACTGACATCAATCACCGTCCAACCTCTAGGCACAATTTATCGTGTCTGAAGTTCTTTGCGTAGCACACGCTTTATCCATGTGGCCAGTGTTTTGTCACCGTCTTTGTGGCTTGTTCTTCTAACTGCGCTCGCAACTCGTGGGAAAGTCGTGTTTGATACCGGTCTGTTTTCAACTTTTTGATTGATATCGTAATTACAAAATCCTCATAGGGTGTGAATGTAATTACATCGCAATGACATGCCATTTTGCAACTGTAAAAAAGCAAAGCTCAGCAGTGCTAGGAACACTAACCGGGCTTATGACCACAACATTTAGAAGATTAATGCTTTAGCTGACATAGGTAGTAACACGGGAATGCATTACCAATCACTGCCGAATTGCGAGTGTCTTTATTCCGCCATGAATGCTGCGCTTGCTCATTTAGATCTCTCAAGCATGGATGATGACGTATTTTTGTTGGTCGCAGAATACTCCGGCGAAACGGGTGCCGGACTTTGTCACTGTCTACATTTTATTGGCGAGGCACTTGTTGCCAGCAGTTAACGATATATGCGAATCTACGCCTGAGAGCTTATGCCCGTTATGACATGGGTTAACTGCCATTAGCTTACTGCTTCCTGCCCTAAACGATATACAAAGACGCGCACACGTATCAGACCGCGATCCGATTGATTAAATTGGCATTTTTTTGGTTAAAGCTCTGCCGTTAATTATTTTCGGTTAGGGCTTTCTTACCATCATGTGGGAGTAAAAACCACAGTTAGCAAGCAAACTTCCGCCACTAAATACTTGAAGATAATTAAACGATTTTAGGGTGAATTCGCTTTCAACTCGTGGAAAGTCTCCATCACATTTCCAAGTAAATTGATGGAAGTTCACACCCTACCTTCAGATGAAATTTCCCAGCATCTTTGGACAGCGCATGAACCAGCATCTTACTAAAACCGTAGTGTCCTTCTGCTGAAACAACCTCAGGCGGCATAGCTTAACTGCGCCTCTTGATTAACCATCTCATTTATTTACATCACTCATCCCTTTTGGCCGCCATTAATGCCACCTGTAACGCCTCTTTGGTCAACGGCACACAATACGCCGGCATTCCCCGCTCAAAACGCCACCCTTCGGACAGCGGGCCGGCATCAACGGTGTCAAAGCCGAAGGCGTCGTAAAGCGATGCGGCCAGCCTTTTACCTTCTTCTTCATCCCCTGCCAGGGGTAATGCGCGCCGATCCAGCGCACCTGCCGGCAGGCCGTCGCTTTCGAGATCCGTCATGGGAATAGCATTGAACGCCTTAATGATTTTCGCCTCAGGTAAATAGCTGGCCAAAAGCTCGCTGGTCGTTGTCTGCCGGCCCTCCAGCGCCGCCACTTTTCCATCCCGTTCGGGATAATAGTTCACCGCGTCAAAAATCCATTTTCCTTTAAGATAAGCCACCGGCAGCGAACCCAACGCGGACAGCGGGACAGCGATCACGACGATATCGCCAAAGCGGGCGGCGTCCTCCGCCGTGCCTGTCTCGCAGCCAATCATGGCGCGCAGGCTGAAAAGGGTCTGCGGCCCGCGCGAATTACTCAGCATAACGCGATGCCCCTGGCCGATGGCCAGTTTGGCGATGGCCCGGCCGACAAAGCCGGCGCCGATGATGCCAATATTCATTTGTCACCTCTTAGAAATCTCACCAAAGAGAACTTACTATGATTCGCTCCTAAATGAAGATAAATCGTAGTATTGTTGTTTTAAAAACAACTCATAGGAGCGAATGGTGGATAGACTGGTCAGCATGAGAATATTTGTTAAAGCCGCACAGCTAGGCTCCTTTGCCGCCGTGGCCGACGCGCTGGGGCTGTCACCGCAAATGGTCGCCAAGCATGTCGCGGCGCTTGAGTCCCACCTCGGTACGCCCTTGATCCACCGCACCACCCGTCGTCAACACCTGACGGATATTGGACGCATGTATTACGATCGATGCCAAATTGTCCTCACCGAGGTGGAAGAAGCGGATGCCATTGTACTGGACATGAAAGCCACCCCCGCCGGCATTATCCGGGTGAATGCGCCCGTGACGTTCGGCACCCATGCGCTTTCGCCTTTCATCACGCGTTATCTTGGCGATTATCCCGAGGTTGAGGTGGAATTGACGTTAAGCGATCGCATCGTCAATCCCGCCGAGGAAAACGTTGAAGTCATTATTCGGATAGGCGAGCTGACGGACAGCGCCATGGTGGCCTGGCCGCTTTCGTCGTATAAGATCATCGCCTGCGCCTCCCCCGCTTATCTCGCTCGGCGAGGATCGCCCCAAATACCGGCCGACCTCCATCATCATGACTGTCTGGTCTACGGATTCTGGTCGGCATCCCTACCCTGTCGCTGGATTTTTTCCCAAGACGGCCGGCAAGAGGAAGTGAGACCCGAAGGCCGTTTTCGATCGAACGATTGGAAAGCCCTGATGCAGGCGGCGGTCGCCGGGTACGGGGTCACGCTTGGCCCGGAGGACGTGCTGAAAGATGAAATCAATAAGGGCAATTTGGTCAGAGTGCTGCCTGATTATGACGGCCCATCACGCCCGATGCATGTGCTCGTGCCGGCGGCAAGAAAACAAACGGTCAAAATCAGATGCTTCACCCAGGCGCTTAGGGCGGCGTTCCCCCCCGGAGCAAAGACGGACCTTCGTCAAGCCGTTTAAGCCCATCACCCTACCCCTGGAAACGCTTCTCACCGATGAGAAGCCTAAACAGGTCAAACAACCCTATCGCCGGGTCGCCACACATCGTCAGGCGTGATTATTTTCTTTGTCGTGGCCGCGGCGCGTTGCAATGCGCCGGGCAAACTGGCCCGCGACCGCGGCCTCTCCTGATGAGCTATCGAAGCTAGCTGCCCGCCGCCGTCACCTCCCCTGTCACGCCGCGCCGTACTGATCCCCCCGGCCGTTGGCCCGGCGTTTGCGCGGTCATTCCACGAGGGCTTTTTTCAGAACGGCAAAGGTGAGTCCGGGCTGCGTCGGGATGCCGAACCGCGTGTCGGAGACGGGAAAAGGTTCAGTCTCACCGGTGCGACGATAACCGCGACGCTCATACCAGTCGAGCAGGGTGTCGCGCGCCTCTATGACCGTCATTTTCACCGTACGGCCGCCGCGTGCCAGGATCCAGCCTTCCGCCGCGGCCAAAAGTCGGCGGCCGAATTGCTGATTCTGCCGCTGCGGCGCGATCGCCAGCGAACCGAGGTACCACGTATCCTCGGCGCCCGGCTCCAGCCAGACGCAACCTTCAATCTGATCTTTCGGCTGCCAGACCAGTAGCGTCGCATGGGGCTTGTCCTGTATTTCCTGGCGCAGCGTCGCCTCGCTTATCCGCTCGCCGTCAATGAGACCGGCTTCCGTTGTCCAGCCCGCCTCCGCGCCATGGCCGCGATAGGCCCGGTTCAGCAGCGATACTACGGCCGATACATCCGCCTCCGCCACCGGCCGCAGGTCGAGGGCGCGGCGGCGCGCGGCCCGCTCGGTCAGCGACTGTTCGGCCAAGCGATGCTCCAAGGCCTCGATGTGATCGATGAAGAATCCGGGCACGTCGCCGATCAGCTCGCGCAGGAGGCTATCCAGCAGCGGCCACACCACTTTTTGCCCCTGTGCCACGGCGGTTTTACCGGCATCGGTCAGCGCGACCAGCGATTGCCGTTTATCGGCATCGTCCTTCCTTATTAAAACCAGGCCGGCTTCCGCCAGTTTGGCGACGCTTTTGGTCATGGCGGGTTGGCTAATGTTAATTGCCCGCGACAGCTCCCCCACGGTGAGATGGGATTTACCTTCAAGTAACGCCAATATGGGAAAAAGCCCGGGCGTCACATAGGTACCGGTCCGTTCGGCAAGCAGACTGGCGTCGGTTTGCAACTGCTCGGCCAAGCGCTTGAGGCGGCTGCCGAGGAAAGCGTAAGGATGCTGCGAAAGAATATCCATGCGTGGTCTCCCGTAGTTGCATAACGGGTTATATAATCACATTTCCATTAATTGTCAATAAGACTCCCTTTAAGCGTCATTGCGCACCGTAATCGGCATACAAGGCTGGCGATCGCAGGCCAAAAGCGGCGCCACGATCGCCACACCGTTGCCAAAACCCAGTTAATATGGAACTTTATGTTGCCAAAAGCGTTTGTCGACGGCGATTCGTGAAACCGGCAGGCGTCGCGATAATTACCCCGGAGCGTTTATCCCGCGCTGGCGGGATCCGTAACGGGCAACTGCCGCGTCCTCGCGAGCTCCACCGCCATCGCCACTACCGCGCTTGCCAGCTCGCTGTGATCATGGGATATGCGGATATGGGTCTGCGGCAGCGCGGGCAGGCGTGCCGTGTCCGGCACCTCGATCAGCTCGTTATGCGCCAGCGATAAGGACAGAGGCAGTGCGGCTACGGCAAGATCGGCGCGCAGCGCGGCGGCCTGTCCGATAAGCGTATCGCTGCCGTATGCGATGCGGTATGCCCGTCCCGATGCGTTTAATGCCTTCAGAGCAACCTCGCGCCAGGCGCAGCCCGTCGCCGCCACGGCCAGCGGCAGAGGATCGTGGGAGGACGCGCGCCCGCCGCGCGCCATCAGCCACACCAGCGGTTCCGACCAGATTTTTTGTGAAGGAAAAGCGGGTTCGCCCACATCATTAAACAGCAACACATTGCTCTGTCCCGCCGAAAAACCTCGCTGGACGTCCGACGATGCGCCAAGCCGCACGTCGACGCGGATGCGCGGATAACGCTCCGCCAGCCGCCGCAACAGGCCCGGCACCAGTGAGATACCCAAATCGTGGGCTGCCGCCAGCACCAATCCCCCCGTGAGCGTGGATCCGCGAAACAGGGCCACGGTCTCGTCGTTAAGGGACAGCAGTTTACGGGCTTGGTACAGCAGCACATCGCCTTGCTCGGTCAGTTCCACCCGCCGCGCATTGCGCTCAAGCAATCTCTGGCCCAGCTGCTCTTCAAGCTTGCCAATTTGCAGGCTGACCGCCGAGGGCGATAGGTGAACGCTCGCCGCCGCCTGCCGAAATGAGCCGGTGTCGTGAATCGCGACAAAACTGCGCAACGCATCAAGATTCAGGGTGCGCATCGGTATAACGTCGTCCATCGTTGAGTTTTCCTGATTCATTAGGCGACTTAATCTCGTTTTACTAATCCTTGATCGTCCCTTACCCTTTTGTCAACCCATGGACCACCGACAAGCACGGCTATGACATCTGCATCGCGACACCTGTTCCCCGGCCTGTTATGGGCCGCCACGGCAATCTTCATCTGGTCTGGCTCACTTATCCTGTTGCGCCTGGGCGTCTCCACCGGTCTGACGGCTTATGATCTGACCGCCCTGCGGTTCGGGGTAGCGGCGGCGATCCTGCTGCCGGTCATCCTCCGGCAAGGCATCAGCGTTCATCCTCCCGGCTGGATCCCTGCTCTTGTGCTGATCGCATTGTTCGGTGCGCCCTATGTCCTGATGTTATCGCTGGCGGTCAAGACGGCCCCCGCCGCCGCCACGGGCGCCCTCAACCCCGGCGTGATGGCGATAGCCGCGGTCATTATTGCCCGAGTCAGCGAGCGCCAGCCCCTCACCCCGGCGCGGCGCGCAGGTATCGCGCTGACCGCCCTCGGCGTTAGCGGGTTTGTCTTGACGGGAGGGGGCATTAGCGCCGGGCATAGGGTGTTAATGGCGACCGGGGTGATGTGGGCGGGATATGCCGCCGTTATCCGCGCCACACGCCTGCCGGCGCTCAACGCCACCGCCCTGGTCGCAGTGGGTTCCGCCGTGCTTTACCTGCCCGTTTACGCCGTGGCGTTGCCGAAACAGATCGCGGCGACGCCGTTACCGGATCTGCTTTTGCAGGCCTTCTTCCAGGGCTTTCTGGTCACCACCGTCGCGGTGTATGCCTTTAACCGTTCGGCGGAACTGTTGGGCTCGGTAGCGGCAACAAGCTTGCCCGCGTTGATGCCCGTCGTCACGCTGGGGCTTGAGGTCTTGGTGTTGGGGCAAACGCCCACGTCGAAGGAGATGATAAGCGCCTGCCTCGTTACCGCCGGGATAGCCCTTCTGCTGGCGGGGCCTGCGCTGGCAGCGATCCTGCGCCGCCGATCGCCCGCGGGCAAGTAACGGCCTGTCGCCTTTGCTGCCGCTATCGGGCCTACGCCGTCGTCGCTGACGCCATCCCGGCCGGCAAAACCCTTATCAATCCATCAAGGAGTAAAAAAGTGGCAAATTTCGTTCTCGTCCACGGTGCTTATCAGGGCGCCTGGGTATACGCGCGGGTCGCCCGTCAACTGCGCGCCGCCGGTCACGAGGTCTATATACCGACGTTAACCGGCCTCGGCGAACGCGCGCATTTAGTCCATTGCGGCATTAATCTGGATACGCACATTCAGGACATCATCAACGTATTCAACTATGAAAACATTACCGAGGCGATACTGTGCGGCCACTCCTATGGCGGGATGGTCATTACGGGCGTTGCCAACGCCATCGGCGAGCGGATCCGTTCGCTCTGCTACATTGACGCTTATGCGCCCCAGGCCGGTCAGTCTCTGTTTAGCATCACGGGGGCGGATATTGCGCACGCTTTTCTTGACCAGGCCAATGAACACGGCGGCATGCTGCCGCCGATCCCGGCGGCGTTATTTAACGTGAACGCGTCTGATGCCCCTTGGGTCGATGCCATGTCGGTACCGCAGCCGCTGGCCACGTTCGTCCAGGGGGTGGGGGTGGAATCTGTGACGGTGACCCAGCGGACCTATATCTTTGCCACCGCCAACGGCGGTGATTGGTTGGCATCGACCTACGCCCGCGTCAAAGATGATCCGCAATGGCAGGTATACGCGCTGGCGTGCGGCCACGCCATCATGCTGGACAAACCGGAGGAATTAACCGCGATCCTGCTGGCGGAAACGGCGGTTTCATCAGTCGGTCCGCAGGCAAGCATTGCCCAGTAAGGATAACGCGTTAGAGAAATAAATGACGCCGCCGGTCCGCCGGCCATGCACGCGCTATCGGCTAAAGCTGCTCTCACGCCCGGGCGCCGGAGCGATAGCCCGCTCGGGCGCCGAGCCCATAATAAGTATCGTCATTCACCGCGCACAGAGACCTGGCTCAAGTGCAGCATGTTGGTGTTTACAATGGCGATATTCACTTCAAACGGCGTGCCGTCGTCGAGATAGACCACTTCATAAAGCTCCATCATGGCGGCATTGTCAGCGATATTCATATATTTCATCATCTCGGCATCGGTGGCGTTGAACGCATGGAAATTCTGATCGCGTTTGTAGACCTTCTTGCCGGTGATGCGCTCGATATAAGAATATTTTGAATTCTCCAGCTCCTTGAATTCGATGGATTTGAACAACGACACCGGGAAGTGAATATATTCCAGAGAAACGGGAATATCGTCGAAACTCATAAGGCGCAAAATTTTATACACCTGATCGCTGTTTTTTATCCTTAAGGCCTGTGCCATTGCAGCGTCAGGCACGGTCACAATACTGGCGGAAATCACTTTACGGCCGGCGCGATGGCCCCCTTTCTGGGCCTGATAGTCAAATGGGGACAGCGCGTGGAATCGTCCCGATTGATTATTTTTACCAATAGAGCCAATAAAGATACCCGAACCCTTGATGCGATATATCCGCCGTTGATCAATCAAGATACGCGTCGCTTCACGCACCGTAGCGCGGGTAATATTCAGCGCCTTGGCGATAGCGATTTCAGTGTCCAGTTTATCGCCGGGTTGCAGTTTTTTTTCCTTAATTTTCCCGAGGATATAGTCGATAACCTCTTTTTGTTTTTCGGTTACATTGTCGGTCATCTCGTTATCTACCGCCGCGTTATCAGGTTGTTCATGCCAAGGCCTGTCTACTGGACAGAGGAAAAGGTGGCTACGCACCGGCGCGATGCGCGTCATAAATGTGATCTAGTTAACAGCTTTACGGTTCAGCCCTGCTGTCTGCTCATCTTTCTAATCCTACCTCTTGTGTATAGTCACGTCTAGGTGCATTCTTAAGATGACTATACAAATTTAATATGTACATACCACTACCAAACGTAGTGAATTGAGGATTAACGACGGCAGCACGCAGCGAACGCGTCAGCCGCCTCTTTGCCAATAGGGGACCACCGTGGAACATCAGTCGCTCGCTAACGCCATACGTTTTTTAAGTATCGATGCCGTGCAAAAGGCCAACTCCGGCCACCCCGGCGCTCCGCTGGGCATGGCGGATATGGCGACCGTGTTATGGCGGGATTTTTTGCAGCACAACCCGGCGGATCCCAACTGGATCAATCGCGACCGTTTCGTATTGTCCAACGGCCACAGCTCGATGCTGCTGTACGCTTTGCTGCATTTAACCGGTTATGACCTGAGCATCGAGGATTTACAGAATTTCCGCCAGCTGCACTCGAAAACGCCCGGCCACCCCGAATATGGCTATACGCCCGGCGTGGAAACCACCTCCGGGCCGCTTGGGCAAGGCATCGCCAATGCGGTCGGCATGGCGCTGGCGGAGAAAGTCCTGGCAGCGGAGTTTAACCGCGAAGGTTATCCGGTCGTCTCTCATTACACCTATGCTTTTCTCGGTGATGGCTGTTTGATGGAGGGGATTTCCCACGAGGCCTGCTCCCTTGCCGGTACCCTGAAATTGGGAAAACTGATTGCGCTGTGGGATGACAACAATATTTCCATAGACGGACACGTCGACGGTTGGTTCGCCGATGATACCCCGGCCCGTTTTCGCGCCTATGGCTGGCACGTGATTGATAATATCGATGGCCAGGATGCAAAGCAGGTCGCCGCGGCGTTGGACAGCGCCCGCAGTCGGCAGGACAAACCCACCCTGCTTTGCTGTAAAACCACCATCGGTTACGGTTCGCCCAATAAAGCGGATAGCCATGACAGCCATGGCTCCCCGTTAGGTCAAGAGGAAGTGGCGCTGGTCAGGGAAGCGTTGGCATGGCCCCATGCCCCCTTCGACATTCCGTCAGAAATCTATGCCCAATGGGACGCGCGCGCCAAAGGTGCCGCCGCCCAGGCCGGCTGGGAGACACTTTTTGCCGAATATCGGTCGGCCTATCCGAGGGAAGCGGCCGAACTGCTGCGGCGCAGCCTGAAAGCGTTACCCGACGACTGGCGGCAAAACAGCCAGGACTATATTCGCGGGCTGCAGGATGAACCGGCAGCGCTGGCGACGCGCCAGGCCAGCCAACAGACGCTTAACCACTTTGTTCAGTGGTTGCCGGAGCTGCTCGGCGGCTCGGCGGACCTTTCGCCCTCGAATTTGACCCGCCACGCTAATGCCCGTGATATCACGCCCGCGAACGCATCAGGCAATTATATTTCCTACGGCGTTCGGGAATTCGGCATGTCCGCTATTATGAACGGGGTGGCGTTGCACGGCGGGTTTATTCCCTATGGCGGCACCTTCCTGATGTTTATGGAATACGCCCGCAATGCGGTGCGCATGGCCGCGTTAATGAAGATCCGCAGCATCTTCGTTTACACCCATGATTCCATTGGGCTGGGGGAAGACGGCCCCACGCACCAACCCGTCGAGCAGCTTGCCGCCTTACGCCTGACGCCCAATATGGAAACCTGGCGCGGCTGCGACCGGGTCGAAGCCGCCGTCTCCTGGCAGCAGGCCATTGAGCGAACAGACGGCCCTAGCGCGTTGATCTTTACGCGGCAACCTTTGCAACAGCAGCCCCGCAGCGCGCGGCAGTTGGAGAGTATCGCCCGGGGCGGCTATATATTGCGCGATTGTGAGGGAACGCCTGAACTTATCATTATTTCGAGCGGCTCGGAAATTGAGCTGGCCGTCTATGCTGCCGCACAGCTTGACGAAGAGGGGAAACGGGTGCGCGTTGTTTCCATGCCCTGCACCGAACGCTTTGAAAAACAGGATGCCGCCTGGCGCGAAAGCGTCCTGCCCGCCGCCGTGCGTAAACGCTTGGTGATCGAGGCCAGCATCGAGGGTTTCTGGCGCGGTTATGCGGGGCTGGACGGTAACGTCATCGGCATGCGCAGCTTTGGCGAATCCGCGCCGGCGGCGGTGTTGTTCGGGCATTTTGGCTTCACGCAAGAGAACGCCCTGTCGACCGCCCGCGGCTTGCTGGAAAATTAATCGGCGCACGCATGCGCCAGACCAATGCCGCGCGAGAGCACCTTTGGCGGCATTCAACGTCAATGACTTTATGGGTGAGATATGTCAGCGCTATCAACGTGGTTAAATGAAAATCGTATTCAATATGTCAACGCCGTCGACGATTGGCAGGCGGCGTTGGCGCTGGTTGCACGTCCGTTATTGGACGATGGCACCATTACGGCTGATTACGTGGCCAACATTATTAAACAACGGCAGGCTGTCGGCCCCTATTTCGTCATCGCGCCTCGCATTGCCATGCCTCATGCGCGGCCTGAAGAAGGCGCCAACAAATTGGGTCTATCATTACTTAAACTGCGCGACAGCGTCTCATTCGGTTCGCAGGAAAACGATCCGGTCGATGTGATTGTGATGTTTGCCGCGCCGGATAAAGATAGCCACGTGGAGCTCATTTCTACATTGGCAGAATTTTTGTCGGATGACGCCGTCATGGACAAGGTATTCAAGGCGCAGAGTCAACCGGAATTAAGCAAAATCGTCAACGATTTTAGCTAACTATCGGCGATTGTTTTTACTACGACCAATGAGGTGAATCATGAAAATTATGGCGGTTTGCGGCGCCGGTTTAGGCAGCAGCTTTATGATGGAAATGAATATTAAGAAAGTCCTCAAGAATCTTAATATTACTGCGGATGTTGAACATTCTGACCTGGGTTCGGTCACGCCGGACGCGGCGGACGTATTTGTCATGGGCAGAGATATTGCCTATAGCGCCAACTTACCTGAAAGTAAGCTCATCGTTGTCAACAGCATCATCGACATCAAAGAGCTTGAAACAAAGATTAGCGACTACTTTCAGAAAAAATAATAAATCTTATCGCTGAGGTTATCATGTTTATACAAAACCTTTTATCGGTCGTGGTCGATATACTAAAGGTGCCCTCAATTTTAGTCGGGCTGGTGGCGTTATTCGGTCTGGTCGCGCAGAAGAAGCCTTTTCCGGATGTGATAAAGGGGACGGTTAAAACCATCCTGGGGTTCCTGGTATTGGCCGGTGGGGCGGCGGTGCTGGTAGGCTCATTGACCCCGCTCGGCGATATTTTCAAACATGCCTTCAATGTCCAAGGGATTATCCCCAACAATGAAGCCATGGTATCTATTGCCCTGGCGAAATACGGCGCCCCCACCACGCTTATCATGGCGTTTGGCATGGTGGCCAATATCATAGTCGCGCGCTTTACCCGGCTTAAATTTATCTATCTCTCAGGTCATGTCACTTTCTATATGGCCTGTATGGTGGCGATTATTCTGTCGGTGGCCGGCTTTGAAGGTATCCAACTTATCTATACCGGCTCGTTGGCGTTAGGCCTGCTGATGGCGTTTTTCCCGGCCATCGCCCAGCCCTATATGCGCAAAATCATCGGCAATGACCAGGTGGCGCTAGCCCATACCGGTACGGTGGGATATGTCCTATCCGGTTGGATTGGATCTTTGGTAGGCAAAGGATCGAAGTCGACCGAAGAGATGAACATGCCAAAAAACCTGAGTTTTTTGCGCGACAGCACCATCTCCATCTCCCTGACCATGATGATTATCTATTTTATTTTGTCGCTCTCGGCGGGAAAAGAGTACGTAGAAAGTCAGTTTAGCCAGGGGCAAAATTATCTGGTGTATTCATTTGTTCAAGCCATCACCTTTGCCGCCGGCGTGTTCATCATCCTGCAGGGCGTGCGGTTAATTTTGGCGGAAATCGTGCCGGCGTTTACCGGTTTTTCGGAAAAGCTGGTACCGGACGCCCGGCCGGCGCTGGACTGCCCGATCGTCTATCCTTATGCCCCCAACGCCGTATTACTGGGCTTCATATTCAGCTTTATCGGTGGCCTGGTCGGGCTTTTTGTCCTCGGGCAGCTCAATTGGGTATTAATTTTACCGGGTGTCGTACCGCACTTCTTCTGCGGCGCCACCGCCGGCGTCTTCGGTAACGCGACCGGCGGCAGGCGCGGCGCTATGGTCGGCGCCTTCGCTCACGGCGTGCTGATTACCTTCCTGCCCGTAGCGCTGTTGCCCGTACTCGGCGCGATGGGGCTGACCAATACGACCTTCTCGGATACCGATTTCGGTGTGGTGGGGATATTGCTGGGTAATATGGCGGGTTTTCTGAATAAAGGGACGATCACCATGGTGATTACCGGCGTATTCGTATTGCTGGTGATCTATAACGTTTTCGCCAAGAAAAAAACCGCGCCGGAAGAAAGCGAGGTTTAACGACGAGCGTGTCATACCACGGCCAGGATAGGGAGGTTAACGCTCCGCGGCCGTGATCATCAGTCTTTAGCGGCCACGGTGGTGATACCTCCGTGGCCGTAGTCATTATGGCTGACCAGCGCGGGCATAATTCCGCCCGCAGCCTGCCCTTCAGCAAGATAACATTATCGGTGCAATAATTTTACGGTAGAAATACACCCCTGTGGCAACGGGGGAGTATTTCAAATACAATACATCCAATTTCTTTGTCGTCCCGATATTCACGGCGTAGCCGTTTTGATATCTTTATAATTTTGCTGATGAATTAGTACATGGTAATAATAACTTTAAGGATGAATTTATGACTAATTATAAACTTTATGGATTATTTGTCGGGTTAACGGTAACTATCATGATAACGTGTGACACGTTAGTTTATAAAACGCTGGATATCTATGGCTTGAAAATAACGGCAAGCGGTATAATATTCTCCCTATGTTTTTTGTTTTCCACCATCTTGACAGAGGTCTATGGCTATAAGCTTAGCGTCAGGGCCGTGTGGATAATGGTGTTCTGTCAATCTATATATGTGGTGCTGCTTAACCTGGCTGCCGTCATTCAAGCAGATAACAGCGACATATCGAGAAACTACTATACGTTGTACTACGAATTCTGGCGGGTCATGGTAGGTACATGGATATCCGTTCCGGTGTCTTATTTCTTAAATGGATACGTGATATCGAGAATGAAAACTCATTTTAGGGGTAAACTGTTTTTTGTCAGATATATTACGGCATCCATGACTACCCAAGCTGCATTATTACTAACGGCATATCCAATCAGCCTATCCAGTAAATATACCTCAAGCGAGGTTATTAATATTATCACAACCACATGGAGCTATAAAGTCATCATCTCTGTTTTTCTATTGCCCGTAGCGATCTATCTTTCTGAGAGGGTAAAAAAAATTGAGGGGACAGATCATTATGACTGGGGGACGTCATACAATCCCCTCTCGGTATTTTCCGACGAGAAATCAAGGAGGAAAGAGAAATGAAAGTGTTACAAATTTCAGATACTCACTTATTGCAAGAGAAGGACTCGCTTCTTCTGTCCGTTCCCGTGTACCAACGGTATCTTGATACCTTGCAGTTTATTGTCGAAAACCAACAGCAATTGCAAATTGATAGCATTATTGTTACGGGGGACATCTCCCATGACGGCAGTGAAGCGTCTTATGCATCTTTCCTTGAAGGACTGGCGCAACTAAAATTGCCTTTCTCACTGCTTATGGGTAACCATGACAATCAACAAGAATTCGTAAAGTGCGCAGCAGGAATGGAGTATTTGCGCCACATTTCTGAATTAGGCGGCGATGACTGGTACTTTTTATCTCTAGATAGCGTGGTTAACGGGGAGGATTATGGTGTGCTTGATGACGACGCGCTCGTGACGTTTGAGGAATGCCTGAAATTGAAAAAGCACAAAAACAAAGCCGTGTTTCTTCATCATCATATATTGCCGGTCGGAACGCCGCTGGTTGACGTTTGCAATTTGAGAAATGCCGATAGTTTTCTGGCCTTATGCAAAGATTATGGTGTCAAGTTTATCGGTACAGGGCATGCGCATACGCCTTTCCAGACAAAGTGGGAAGATATTCTGATTTCCGTCTCGCCCGCCATCTGCTATCAATGGCGAAACGGAACGGAGAATATCAGTATCTTTAACTGCAGCGGATTCAACGTTATTTGCTTTGCTGATCCTGTTCACATACAAACCTATTTCATTTGATAAGCCTAAAGCTTTTTTCGGCTTTTTTCTTCAAAGGTGTTTTTTGGCTCAGCATCTCTGAAATTTTTCTACCCGTGAGTACACCGGTTAAGTATGCTATCTTAGCGACATCGTTATTATCAATTTTATCAACGAGCTCTCTGTTTTTGATAACCTCATTGCCAGAGAGCAATAACGTGTCAGTGGCGTTGGATAATTTATATATCCCTTCTCTTCTTTCTTCATGGATAAAGTAGACATCATCAAACATCGCTTTTTTCTCCTCAAGCTTACTAATATAAAGGATATCCTTGGGGTTTATCAAATAGATAAAATTCGTTTCAAGAATTTGATGATAACTCTTTTTGACATAGGAATGTGTTCCATACTCTTTAAAAGTATAAAGTTTTGTCTCGCTATCGATTGAAGTATAATCTAACGTATATATATGTTTAGGATTAAATATCTGTTTGACCGCATCCAGAAAACGCATAGGAACCCCTATTTCTATTTTAACTTCCTGATTGTTTTTATCAATACACCTATAAGGGTATAGCTTTTTAACTCAATGGTGTCCCCATCCGATTCTATTGCCGTTTTGGAAAAATAAAGCACGTCGTCGCCGACAAAAACACGCCTAAAACAAAGGGGGTAATCTTTTATTTTCACCAGCACCACATCACCGTCGTTGAAACGCTCTTGTTCTGAAACAACACATATCGTACCGCTCTCAAAAAAAGGGGATAATGCATTATTCGCTATTTCAATTGCTATCAATGAATCATCAGAAAAATCCTCCACTTCTACCGTATAACTTTTGGTGATATCAATTTTACCATGATAATAATTACCCAGATCGTTATATTTTATTAGCGGAATATTTTTGACATTCCCAAGTTGGTTTTTGTCATCCTCTAAAATCATGTCGGTCAAATTCCCCATCTTGACACCAAAGAAATCTGATATCGCGGAAAGCGTAGTGATAGTGGGATTGCCAACGCCTCTTCTGAGATTGTTGATAGTGGCAATGCCAATACCGGTGAGTGCGCTTAAGTGTTGCGCATCAATTTCCCGTTTTTTCATGAGGTAAACCAGATTCTTTCCGATTTTCTTCAACGGAACAGAAATCGGCTCTGATAACGAATGATTGTTTTGTTGCATTAAAATATCTACCTTTATAATATAATATAAATTACGGATTAAAACCTAACAACCTTTATCATAAGACGATATAGTTAGCTGATTATAAATTACATGAAATATATTGTGACCCGCGGGGCGATCTTCCCTGGGCAGAAGGTTATATCGAGAGGCGTGCGCTCGTTACGCCAAGGAACGGAAAGCCGGCATCTCATCGATACAGGAATTTATCTTTATTATAACCCCGGTTACCTCCATTGCGACATATGTTTGCAGCCGCCTAAGACTGCGCTTCTGCGCAAAATGGCGATCATTCCCGGCAACGACAGGACAAAGATCAGCATGAAAAACAGCAAAACACCTGCATTGGTATCCACAATTTTTTGTTTCGATGACATTAAGCAGCCGGCTATTGAAAAGAAAAGGGCCGATGGGCTTACAGACCCTAATATTGGTCGAATCATGTTGCAATTCAGCATACTCTCTCGTCTTAAGCCAGTAGTTGAACCCCCTTGCGAATAAAATTAGAAGGAATGTAATTATCAAGACCAGCGGCGTAGCAATAGTCAATGAGTTCGTTTAAGCTATGTACGCCTATTTTTTGATAGATAATTCTCAAACGATTTTCTATCGTTCTATAGGAAAGATTCAATCGCCTGGCAATGTCTTTCGCCGCGAGTTTTTGTCTTGCCCAAAAGATGATTTCCATTTCCTTTGGGGTAAATATTTCACTCGGCACATCAAACTGCGCCGTAGTTCGATTAAGTTTATTCATATAATAGAGCAGCGCCGGTGAGTCAATAGGCATCCCGTGGCAGACGATACCCAGACAGTTATTCTCGCCGTCGTACAGTGGCGTTCTTTGGCACAGGTGCGCTACTGGTGTATCGATATTATTCTCTCCATAATAATGGACATCGATATTAGTCACGATCTTTCGGCTTTCAATGGTCTTGCGGTCCAGGGCGATAAACTCTGGCCAGTACTCCATACTGCTGGGTAATTTAACTTCACTCTCTAACTTCCCTATGACATCGTATCCCTTTGGGCAGCGCATAAATTTCAACGCAGGTTCATTCATAAAAACATAACGTGAGTCCAAATCTTTTATAGACCAGTGATCTCTACTGGTTTTCATGAACGAAATTAAAAGATTATTTGATAAAGTATTAACTTCTAATTCATCTGGATGCATAATATTCCCCGTTAGTCTCTTTTTTTGCCGTTAATACCCCCCCACTATAGCGAGATAACTATAATCGGACAACGATTACACAACCGGATCTATTCAAATTTACCTTGATTCTGAATATCATAATAATGAGCCATACAATCTCTTTAGGTATCACGACAATTAAAATTAATAGACGGTCTGTGCAAAGCGATAACCGCATCATCCGGACATTCATAATCGTGTTAATGAGGGGCAAAAACACGGTTGAATCCGCTCGCTCGTTTATCGGTTGCAAGCCGCTTAGCGGCAACGTATTCCCGCTAGGATGACAGCGCACATGTCGTTCGCCGCAACAGCCTGGGGTATGATCTCAACCCCCGCACTCTTTTTTGACAGCGTCAGCGGCATTACTTATGGTAGAGCTTATCCTTTGCTCAAGTTGAATGAAGCCGTCATGATCCCCTCCCGCCCGGAATATAAAGCGCCGGCGCTCAGCCGCGGGCTGAGAATTATCGAACACTTCGCCAAGGATGGGACCCCTAAGAGTATGGGACAATTGGCGTCTGAACTGGGGCTGACGTTCAATCAAATTTATCGTATCGTGCATTGCCTGTTGGCTGAGGGCTATCTGTATCAGGATAAGGCGCGGCTTTACTCGCTGACCGATAAGATTGAGGTCAAATATGCCGTAAGCCCAATCCAACGCTTTGCCGTTTCGCCACAATGTCAGTCTTTAATGCGCGACTTCGTCTGGCAAACCAATCAATCCTGTCACTTAGCTTCTCTGCATGAGGACAATTTCGTCGTGCTGGCCCATGCCTATCCTGAATTTTCGCCGGCTATCGGTGCGCGAGAAGGATCCACATTGAATGCGCTCAAATCCAGTTCGGCGCTATTATTTCTGGCACTGGCCTCTGACCAGGCAGCCCTGCGGCTGATACGGCATTATCCGCTCGGCCCGGAACTGCGGGCCAACCTGCATCAACGGTTAACGGCTATTGCTACAGAGGGATTCTGTGAAATCAAACATGACAGAATAATCGGCCTGACATCGATTTCCTTCCCGGTACTGAGGCCGGATGGGCGGGCGGAGGCGGTGATTACCTGTCCCTATTTTGATCATGTGCCCGGTGATTATGGTGAGCTGAAGCGGCATTTGCGCGCATTAGCCCAGGGGTTAAGCCAGTCCTATCGCCCGTGAAGCGCGGAGCGCAGACACCCTCTCTTGTCGCCGAATCTTCCCACCTTCCCGGTGCCGGTATCTATCGGCCCCGACCATATCGTCTTTCCCGACAGTATCGCTTTTCTCAACGACAGCAAATGAGCTCGAATAAACACGGCCGATGATGCAAACGTCCCACCGGTCGCCGGCATAATGACGGCGCGAGACATGGTAACCGCGACAGGCAGCTAACCGCCCGTGCCAAGGCGGTCCTCCACAAGGATCTCGAGCGCGAATTATTGCTCATCCTGCGCGCGCTGAACAATATTTGTACGTAACGCAATGATTTCCTGATTAAGCCGCTGAATAGCTTTAAGCGCCAAACCGGAGCTGCACAGCAGCGTATCGGAGAGGCATAACGATTTTGCCTCTAGCGCTTTGCCTTTATCCAATAGGCTGATGACGACTTTTCGTTCATCCTCCGGGCTGCGTTCGCGGCGGATGAATCCTTCACTTTCCAGCCGCTTTAGCAACGGCGTTAACGTGCTGGTTTCCAAAGACAGCGTATCGCCAATATGGCCTATCGTCTGTTTGTCATGCTCCCAAAGCACATTCAGCACCAGATATTGCGGATAGGTAACGCCCATTTCATCCAGCAGGGGCTTATACAGGCGCTTGATGGCCAGCGAAGTGGAGTAAATTGAATAACATAGCTGCTCGCCAAGGCGTGGACGATCCGACATGTGACGCTCTCCTTTAACGGTTCTCTTGCCCCTGATAGTAACATAAACAGGCAATAATAGATATCGCGATAATAAATCGCTTGACAAAGAAACTGACCGTAACAATACTTACCGCGATAATAGTTATCGCGATATCAAGTTATCTCTGTCTCCCTATATCACTCAAGAGGACATTGCTATGTTGAAGAAAACCCTCGCCATACTCGCCACTGGCATCGCTTTAACCTTCGCCGCGCAGAGCAGCGCGATGGCCGCACAGGTCAAAAATATCGTGTTGGTGCACGGTGCTTTTGTGGACGGTTCAGGTTGGGAACCCGTCACCCGTATCCTTGATAAAGCCGGCTACCATGTTTCCATTGTTCAGGAGCCGCAAACGTCATTGGCGGATGACGTCGCGGCCACCCGCCGTATTGTCAATCTGCAACAAGGGCGTTCCCTGTTGGTAGGCCATAGTTACGGCGGTTTTATTATCAGTGAAGCGGGTAAAGACCCGTCCGTGGCGGGCTTGGTGTATGTCGCTGCGTTCCAGCCGGAGAAAGGAGAATCATTAATGGGTTTGGCCAGTAAAACCCCAGCCGCCGGTAAAGGGATAGCTGAAACCCCCGACCATTTCCTTTACCTCAAACCCGAGGCGTTCCATGCTGATTTCGCGGCGGATTTACCGGAAGCACAAACCGACTTGTTGGCTCGTTCCCAGGTTATGCCGTCCGCGGCTATTTTCGGTACCCCGGCCGCTGCCCCCGCCTGGAAAACCAAACCGAGTTGGGCAATAGTCGCAACGGAGGACCGCTCGATCAACCCGGATCTGGAGCGGTTTATGGCTAAACGCGCCGAAAGCCACACCGTCGAAATCAAGGGTAGCCATGCGGTCTACGCTTCACAACCGGAAAAGGTTGCGGCGCTGATTGAGCAGGCCGCGCAAAGTTTATCGCAATAGGCGGGAGAAGGCCCTGTGCCGGTCTTAGGCGGGTACCGGGCATGGTTTAAAGGGCTGCGTTAAACAGAGCGGCTAACGGCCGCATCTCATCAAAGCCGCAGCGTGCGCCATCCGTTATAGGTTAGGATAGTAGCAGGGTCGCTAGAGTAATGCCCTTTTCAGACGGAATACCCAACTGGAGAAGCAATAATGCCGGCAGGCAGTATGCGCTTGTCCGCATCAAGATACCTTTTATCCTCTGCAAATATACGCTAACGGTTTGGAGCATTCCCTCTCGAGGGGACGGCGAGGGTTGATGGCTCGTCAATGAATCCTCATTACCCCGCCTTATAGGCCAATCCTTCAAAAAACGCCGTTAGCTCTTTTACCTTCTGAACCGCCTGTGTATCAATCATTGCACTAGGCAGATTGTTGCCGCGTTTTTTTTTTGCCTCAGTTCGCGCAGGAATTGCCCCCTGGTCCTGCTCCACGCTTTTCATCTTCACTGGCAGAGATACGACCTCGGTGAAGAATGCGCTCGTCTGCGGCGGCGCAGACGAGGCGCCCTCATCAGCGCGCCGGTCCTGCGCTAAGATATCCCCGGCGCCCTTCGATAAGATATTTGCGCGTGGCGCAGGTAGATCGGCGTCTTCATCGGCGTTAAGTGATTTCGCAAGCGTTGCCCGATGTTTATCAATGGCCTCATCAACACGCGCGGTGGTCAAAAATCGGCTTTCCAAAGCAGAAGAGACCGGTCCAGCCAATTCGCTATGATGGCGATTCGGGTGCGTACGTTGATATTGGATAACGTCGTTTAAGATCCTCTCGCTGATGTGGCGAGTGGTGGTAGAATTCTCCTTGGTGAATGCGAAAAACTCACTGAATATTGAGGTATCGGCCGCGCAGCTCAAGACGGTTTCTTTATTAAATTGGCTAACATCATCATCGTCTGCATTGTTGTACGCATCAGCAAAAGCGCTCAATATCATTCGACATCTTGTCCCCATTTCCGCCGGCATGTTATCAAATCTATCGAGAAGTAATTGTAGTGCCCGCGCAGGGTGTGACATAAGTTGATTGAATGCTTGTTGGTCTAAGGGTTTAGACGCCTTGAACTCCCTTTTTATTAGCTCGCCGGCAATTTTTAAATCAACGTTTTCAATATCTAATCTATGACTATGAAGAGAAGCTTCGGCCTCGTTCAGTTTAGCCTTCTCGGGCGGGACCCTGAACAGTCCATTGCCGTCGGGACTGACTTTTCCATTACTCTTTTTTTCATAGGCCTTTTTGATTTTATCGCATAGCGCGCTAATATCCTCGGTAAGCTTTTTATCAGCCGTCTCTTTGATCTGCTTGAGGAGGCAATCCGTCTCGGCAATTTCGATGTCACGCAAATCTGCCTCCGCCATATCGTCTTTCTGGCACAAAGCGCCTTGCAAGTTGGTACCCTGTAATTCGGCTCCCTGGCACAATGTCCCCTGTAAATTGGCGCCATTTAATTTTGCCTGCTGACACAATGCCCGTTGCAGGTTGGCGCCCTTGAAATCGACGTTTACCATATTGGCACCATTGAATTTCGCCTCCTGACAGAACGCTTCCTGCAGGTTGGCGCCATTGAATTTGGCCTCTTGACACCACGCTCCCTGTAAGTTGGCCCCTTTGAGATCGGCGTTAGCGAAATTGGCCTCTCTCAGGTCCGCGTAGCTCAAATCGATCCCCGTCAGCGGGAGAGCGGAAAGATTGGCACGTTTAAGATCAAGCATGCCCTGCTCAGTTAATGAGATATCCGCTTCACATAGGGGAGTATTTTTCATTAGCAGTTGCATGGTGCAGAAATTGTTGAAGCGTTTCCCGCTTATTCTCTCCCCCAGGGTACCTTCAACTTCCACTCGCATTTGCGGAGCGTCTTTCGCCCCATGGGGCTCGGGAGTGAAAGTGACCCGATGACCTTCATAGACCAGGGTGAGGTCATCGGGAAGAGTATAGCCACCGATATCCTGCGTTCTTTCTTCAATGGCCTGAGTGAGCGCTGCTTTAAAGTTATCATACTCAGCCGAAAATCGTTTGTGCAGCGCCCCCAACGTGACAAAATTGATGACGCGTTCAAGTAAGCTTTCCGGTGAAGTGGCTTTTTTCTTGTCTATTCCATTGATGCCTATACTGGCATCCAAAAATTGGGCATAACGATTGACATCCACTTTAAAATTCATCATCACTCCTTCATTTTAATAATCTTTATTAATCATTCTGTATATAAAATAGATCCCAGATAGTGTTACCAACCACTTATTGATTCCAATCTGTTGCGGGTGGTGCGCTAGGTTAATATCAATACCATTGAGGAACACGCACATTGCATCTGACGCTATTATTTCTTAACCTACCTTGACACATGGCAGGTACGAGAACGGCTAAAAAAGTGTAGAGCTGATGGGGAAATTAGGGATCAATGATTCACCTGAAAAAAGGGGATGAGAACGTCGAGTAAACTCGGTATATAAATTTACCGCCGGTAGATCCTTCTCTAGCCGCTGCGCCTGGTAAACATAAGCCACAAAATGAATTACTAAACAGCGTTGGGCAACGGGACAGATTTTGTCAGCGTGGTGATGATTGCCTTCCACCTACGCTGTAGCGTGCGGGAAACCACAACACCACGTTATAAGCCCCATTGCGTAACCAAAAGAACTCTGCCGGCATAGGTCATCCTGCCGACATTTTCCTGTAAGCTGCAATTTAGCAGCATCGGTCATCGTCGTCGCCATAAGGTGAAGTTCGGCATCAGCAGCTTGTCACTGAGCAAACAGTATGAACTCAAACGCAAGCGTTACCCGACCAGGAAGGATTTTGCGCATTCCAGCAATGCCGTTATAGAGCTGCTCAGTACTTTGTTGAGATTGTCAAAAGTACTGTTGGCTTGACTATAACGTTGCGAAGCCGTTTGCATGTTACTTTGAAAAGTATTTCCCATTGAATTAAACGCGGCAAGCCAGGCATTATAACTTGCCATATCTGTGCTTTGACCGTTGTTAGTCCAATCAGGGATAATGCTTTCTACAATACCTGATGGCTGATTCGGACAACTGTCTATTGCCGTTCTATTGAATTTAATTTTACCTGTTATTCTTATTACCTTACCCGATTCATCTTTTATGCGTTCAAGTTCAAAGGCGGGCTTTAATCCTAATGATTTTTCAAGATCGTTGATGGCCTTTTCTCTTTCCTTGTCATCAACTATACCGTTTATTTTTTTCCATTCAGACGATTCTGGAATGTCACAAACCTCAGTTTCTGCCACATAATCCTTGAACGCTTTAAACTTTTTCTGGAAGTCTTTGGCGTCCCATTTCACGTGGTTACCATCATCTCCTTCCTTCACGGCTTTTGCCGCCGCGGCTTGTAACTCTATGTATTTTTGGTAAAAATCAGCATATTTTAACGTTAATGTAGAATAAAAATCAACGTACTCCTTTTTAATCGATTTAATATCGCAGGCTATGGCGTTCCAGAACTCGCGATACCTCGACGATCGTTTTTCATCCTGCGTCGCCTCGCAGGAACTTTGACGTAACTCAGGCTTGGCCGCAACCTGATCGATATTTCTTTGTAATTGAGTTAATTTAGCCGCACGCGTAAGACTCTCCTTACGTAACAGGTCTTTTACCTGATCAACTACCTCATACGTCGCTTGCGCAGATTCAGTAAGTGCTGTTTTGACCTCCTCCAGATTACTGCCGTCCGCCGCGACAGCAGGACATTCTGCCAATCGGCGACCGTCCAGCTTTTGTAGCAGGGCGTCCATCGCTGAAACCGCTGAGGATACAGAGTGAGCAGGCGTGCCTGCACCCGCCGTAAACTCATTTCCCAGGTCACGATGCTTTTCAATGATTTCATATAACTCATTTTTCAAATTTCGCATTATGCATGAATATCGGCAACCCATTTCATTTTCACCTTTCCCTTTCTGCACTGAAGGAAAGCCTTCATCCTTTAAATTACCGACTCTTATTTCGGGTAACAATAACGAATCTATCATGAATCCTCCATTATTAATCAATTGACTAATTAAATAATCATTCGTGTATTTGCTGACACTTTTGTCAGGCGAAATATAGCCAAGCCATAATGGGATTGCAAGAGGGGTAATATTAAATAAAACCAGCATCGCCAATCGAAATAATCACCACTTAGTCGTGAATTATTATAAATAAACAATGATTTTGTGCACGATAAAAGAAAAAGCACCAAACATAGAAAAAGAATAGAATACCTCCTTAGCACCTTGGCATAAATAACCGCAAAATCTATTACCCCCCACTAAACATTTAGCAGCATGATTGAAATTTGATATTCTTTGCGGGCACAGGAATTACACTCATTTATGCCCGGTGGTTGTATCCTGCTCCAAACGCCAGACAATGACTGTCAGAACGCGGCAAGTCGCCGGTGACAAACGGTGGAGTTGTCAGCTGATGGGTGGCGCTGCCTGGAAAAAGGAGAGGATCGCGGGCGTAGATAGCATGCCCCTTGGATCGTTAATAGGCGCCGCGACCGGTTGCAGTTACCGCAACCGACGATGAGCGCCTCATCCGGTAACGACTGCCGCGATTAACCACAAATGCCGTGACCGACAACGGCTGCCGCGATTAACCCCAAAAGCCGTGACCGACCACGGCTGCCGCGATTAACCCCACATGCCGCGACCGACAACGGCTGCCGCGGTTGACCTAGAGCACCGCGACGGACGGTGCAGGGCGCATCAAGCCGCGACGATATCGCGCCTCAGCGTTCAGGGTAATCCCGCGCAACGGACGGCAAGGTTTGCAGCAGCAGACGGCTGCAAACGTGCGGCGCTAAATGCACCGTATTGTATGCGCTACGCGGACAGCGCCCGCTCCCTTCAGGCTCGCCGCTGTTGGGATTGACATCGTATTTCGGAAAGTTACTGGAGGAAATATCCAGGCGGAGACGGTGGCCCGCTTTGAATAAGTTCGCGGTGGCGAACGGCGTAATACGGAGGGTAAAGGGTTCCTCGGACGTAATAAGCTGCGGATTTTCATAACCGTGGCGATAGCGGCAGCGGAAAATACCGTCGGTAATGTTCATGGCGAAACCGGTCGGGTAATCTTCACTTGGCGGGTAGACGTCCACCAGCTTGGCGGTGAAATCGGTATCCGGTGCATCCGTCGACACCACCAGCTCAATTAACACCTCGCCAATCACCGCCAAATCCTGCGCAAGCGGCGGCGTCTCGAACGACAACACATCCTGGCGGGCGGTAAGCGGCAGTCCGGGATGGCGACAGCCGAAAAAGCGCGGATCCTCACGCTGGTCAAACGCGCCGCCGGTGAAGATAGGTTCACCGCTGGTTAGAGACCCGCCGATGGTCGGCACCGGTCGGGTCGGATCAAACCGGTAGCTGAGGCGGGAGGGTTCTGCAGGCGGCTGCGCCGACAGGCTCATATCGTCGCGCAGATAAAGCGCCAACGGCGCGGTGTTGGGCAACGGCCATTCGCGGGCGTGCAGCCAGCGGCCGCCGTGTTGTAATTTGCCCTCGGCGCTCTTTTTGCCGTCGCCGCCGCCCATCAAAAACACATGGACGTTCTCTTGTGGCGTTTCGGCGGCAACGTCCGGCCGCAGGCAGCGGTCGAAAAACGCCCGGCGATAAGACAGCCAATCCTCGCCAACCTGGCCGTCAAAGATCGCCGCCGGGCCGAAATCGACATCGCCGAAGACGCGGGCGACACGGTTGCCGTGGGTCCAGGGCCCCATTATCAGCGTCAGTGGCCGGGCGTCTTTCAGGCCCTGGTAATTTTGCAGCGTGCTGGCGACATAGGCATCATACCAACTGGACATGAGAATCATCGGGATAGCAGGCAGCGTTGGGTAGTAGCCGGCGGCGTAAATGCCCACTTTCTGCCAAAAGGCATCGAACGTGCCGCGCTGCCACTGCTCCAGTAGATAGGCTTCATAATTGGGATCCCAGCGTACCGGCGAGCGGTTTTTGCTCCAGGGCATGGCGGTGAACCAGGCCGCCAAATCTTCATGCGCCATGGCGTTCCGTACGTGAGGATCGGTCTGCGCCAGTTTACTCTCCGCGCCTTTATTATACGCCCAGGTCGCCTGTTTCAACTCAAAAGCGCCCCCCTGGCGGATGCCGCAGTGATAGGCGCTGGCAAAACCGCCGGAATCCAGCGCCATACAGGCCAGCCCGGGCGGGTTCAGACAGGCCGCCGCCATTTGCGTATGCGCGCCGTAAGACAGTCCTGTGGTGGCGATACGGCCATCGCACCACGCCTGGCGCACCAGCCAGGACTGGGTGTCATAGCCGTCCTCCGCTTCGGCGAGATATTTGGTGAATTCCCCTTCCGAGCCATAGCGGCCGCGGCAATCCTGCCACACCACCGCATAGCCGGCGCGGACGAAATACACCGCCAGTTCCTCCCGGGTCATCGGCGTCGGCCGGGCGGCCGAATATTCCGTGCGCGGCGTGCCGCTCTTGTCATAGGGAGTGCGCTCGAGGATCACCGGCCGGGCGATGTCGTCCGCCGGTAGGTAAATGTCGGTGGCCAATCGCACCCCGTCGCGCATTGTCACCATAATATTGCGATACACCCTCACATCGTCGCGGATGGCCTGGCCCTGCTCCGTGTTGGTCATTATTCGACTCCTGCGTCTTTGGCGGTGGTAAATTCACTCATATTGGCGGTATAGGTAATCCCTTTTCGCGTTGCCCAGGTCACTTTCTGGAAATAGAGCGGAATAATGGCAACATCATGAATGGCGAGAGCCATCGCCTCTCGCAGTAGTGCGTCGCGGCGCGCGGGGTCAAATTGCGATAGCGCCTGGTCCAGCTTGGCATCAAACGCCGGGTTGCTGTAGCGCATGCGGTTAAAATTGCCGGTACCTTTTGCGGCATCCCAGGTTTGCAGCAAAGATTTCAGGTTACTGCCGGCATTCGAGCGGGTGGTGCCGAGAGAAAACAGGTAGACGCTGTAATCCCCGCGCGTGGCGGCGCCGGCATAGACGTTATAGGGCAAAGTGCTGACACCGTTCACTTTCAATCCGCCGCGCGCCAGCATTTGGCCTAACGCCTGAGCCAGCGCGTTATCGCCGGCGAAGCGGTCGTTAGAGGAGTGCAGCGTAATACCGAACCCCTGCGGATAGCCGGCTTTGGCGAGCAGCGCGCGGGCGGCGGCCGCGTCGGGCGTATCGGGACGCAGCGCCGGTTCATAGCCACCCAGCCCCTCCGGCACCAGTTGCGCGGCCGGCGTCCCTTCGCCTTTCAGTAGTCGCTGGACAATGGCCTGGCGGTCAATCATGCGCGAAAGGGCTTGGCGCACCTCAACGTGCTGCAACGGGTTGGCGGCCAGCGCTTTACCGGCGGTGTCGGTGATAAAGGGCACGGCGCCCGGACGCTGGTTGAGCCCCAGATAAATCAGGCGACCCGAATCAATGGTGTAAATATTGACGTCCTGGCGCTGGCGCAATCTTGCCAGATCCGTCGCCGGGACCGCGTCGATGATATCCACCGCCCCGGCCAGGAAAGCCGAGACCCGCGCCGCGTTATTGGCGATAAAGCGCACCGTAACCTTGTCAAACGGCGGTTTTGCTCCCCAGTAATCGTCGTTGCGCGCCAGCAACAGCCGATCGTTGGGCAACCAGCGCACGAATTTATACGGCCCGGTGCCGACCACCGCTTTACCGGAGGTGAAATTCGCCTGCGTCGCCTGCGCCGCGGCATGGCGGGACAGGATGTAGATCTGCCCTAGATCCTCAATCAGCGACGGGTTCGGCACCCGGGTGGTCACCCGCAGCGTCAGAGGATCGACGACGGTGTAATGATCAATAGTCTGCAAATAGCCGCTAAACGGCGCCGGGCTCTTTGGGATGGTTTTAACCCGTTCCAGGGAAAACATCACATCATCGGCGGTAAATGCGCTACCGTCTTGGAATTTCACGCCCGGGCGCAAATGAATGTCCCAAGTCAGCGGGTCTCGATTTTCCCAACTCAGCGCCAGCGACGGTTTGATTTGCAGATGGGCGTCGGTTTCCACCAGACGGTCAAAAATATCCTGTGCCGTGGCATGATTGTTGCCGGTCCTGGCAAATTGCGGATCCAGCGTGGACGGCTCGGTTGCCCGGCCAATGGTGAGCTCCGCCGCCAGCAGCCGCCCGCCGCACAATAGCATTATCACCAGCCCCGCCGCGTTTAATGCGATACGCATTTTGCCCATGGCCTCGCTCCTCAGATTTTCCAAGTGGCTTATTGCCGCGTTAACGCCGCGGCTATGATGGTTTTATTTCGGCGACCCGGCAGCCGGACCCAGGTCCCCATGAAGGGATCTCCACGCGCGCGCCGACCTCAGTCCGCTTGAGCGGATCCCCACGCGCGCCCCGACCTCAGCCCGCCGTCGCGGATCCCGCGCTCCCGCCGGCGACGACGAGCAGGCGGCCCGCCCGTTCAGCGCCGCGCCCATTGATCATTCATCACCATTGACCATGACGAAATGATCGGCGCTGACCTCCCGATAGCGCCGCAGCGGCGCTACATAATCCCGGGGCCGGATCGGACTTTGGATTTCGTCGACGGCCAACGCGCGCCGTTCGGCTCGGCGCGCGGGATCGGCCACCGGCACCGCGGCGATCAATTTGCGCGTATAGGGGTGCGCAGGTTGGCCAAAAATCGCCGCGCGCGGGCCAATCTCGACTATCTCCCCCAAATACATCACCGCCACCCGGTGGCTGATGCGTTCCACCACCGCCATATCGTGGGAAATAAACAGATAAGCCAGCTTGAGACTGGCCTGTAGATCCAACATCAGGTTGATCACCTGCGCTTTCACCGACACATCCAGCGCCGACACCGACTCGTCGGCGATAATCAGCCGGGGATCGAGGATCAGCGCCCGCGCCATACTGATACGCTGACGCTGGCCGCCGGAGAATTCGTGCGGATAGCGGCCGGCCATATCGGCCCGTAACCCGACTTTTATCAATAAATCCGCGGCCTTTTCCCGCGCCTGGCGGCGATCGCCGAGCTTATGCACCAGGAAGGGTTCGGCGATAGCGTCGCCAATGGTCATGCGGGCGTTCAGGCTGGAGATGGGATCCTGGAAAATCATTTGCACGTTTTTGCGCATCTCGCGCAGGCCGGCACGTCCCAGGCTGACCACATCGGTGTCGCCTATCATGATACGGCCGGCGGTCGGCGTCGTCAGACCCATGATGGAACGGCCGGTGGTGGACTTGCCGCAGCCGGTGGTGGACTTGCCGCAGCCGGATTCCCCCACCAGCGATAGCGTTTCCCCTTCGCGAATGGCGAAGGAGACGTTTTCCACGGCATGCACCCGACCGGTCAGACCGCCGAAGGTGCCGCCGTGGATCGGGAAACGCGTGGTCAGATTGCTGACCTGCAGCAACGGCAACGCGGTGGGATCCACCGTGGTGGCCGTCTCTTGCGCCGCCGTCGCCAGACCGGTGGTTTTATCCACCACCGGGAAATGCCGCGGCTGCTCGGTGCCGTTCATCGCCCCCAACCGCGGTACCGCCGCCAGCAGCGCGCGGGTATAAGGATGCGTCGCCTGGCTGAAAATGCGCGACGTGGGTCCCTCCTCCACCGCATTCCCCTGATACATCACCACGGTGCGATCGGCGATCTCCGCCACCACCCCCATATCATGGGTGATAAACAGCACCGACATCTGCTCCTCTTCCTGCAACGATTTAATTAACGCCAAAATCTGCGCCTGAATGGTGACGTCGAGCGCGGTTGTGGGCTCATCGGCAATCAACAGGCGGGGTTTACAGGCGAGCGCGATGGCGATCATCACGCGCTGGCGCATACCGCCGGAAAATTGATGGGCGTAGTCGTCGAGCCGCTTGGCCGCCGACGGGATACGGACTTTATCCAACAGCGCGATGGCCTCCGAACGCGCCTGCGCCCGCGACATCTGCCGGTGCTGGCGCAGGGTTTCCACCATATGCTGGCCAACGGTATATACCGGATTGAGACTGGTTTCCTGGAATATCATGGCGATATCGTTGCCGCGGATTTGGCGCATCGCGTCCGCCGGCAGCGTCAGCAGATCGCGACCGTCAAAATCGATCCGACCCTCTATCCGGCTGGTCGCCGGCGGCAACAGCCGCATAATCGACATCGACGTGACGCTTTTACCGGAGCCGGACTCCCCGACCACCGCCAGCGTTTCGCGCCGTCCGATATCAAACGAGACGTCGCGCACCACCGGCAGCCACTGACCGTCGCGCAAAAACGAAGTGCGCAGACTGCGCAGCGCCAGCAATGGCGCATCAGTTGCCGGCGGCGCTTCCGCCGTGGGAAGGGATGCCGTCATCGTGTTATTCATCAGGCTCGCCCCCTGGGATTTAAAATATCGCGTAAATGATCGCCCACCAGATTGATGGCGACGATGGTAATAAGCAGCGCAATACCGGGATAAAAACTCATCCAATATTGCCCCGACAGCATGAACTGGTAGCCGTTGGCGATAAGCAGCCCCAGGCTGGGCTCGGTGACCGGCACCCCCAGCCCGAGGAACGACAGCGTCGCTTCCAGCGCGATGGCGCGCGCGACCTGCACGGTGGCAATCACGATGAACGGCGGCAGGCAATTGGGCAGTAGATGACGGAAAATAATACGATGCAGCGGCACACCGAGGCAGGCGGCGGCCTCGATATACTCGCGGCGGCTTTCCACCAGCGCCGTTCCGCGCGCGGCGCGGGCGTAGGTCGCCCACTCGACGATAATCAGCGCCAGCACCACATTAGCGATGCCCTTGCCGAGGAAAGCCAGAATCATCAGCGCCACCAGAATCGACGGGAAAGAGAGCTGCAAATCCACCAGTCGCATAATAAGACTCTCAACGCGCCCGCCGCGGTAGGCGGCGAACAGGCCAAGGGAGACGCCAATGAACGCCGCCACCAGCGCCGACATGACGCCGACGCTCAGTGAGATACGCAGACCGTACATGATGGCCGACAGCATATCCCGGCCCTGATCGTCCGAGCCCAACCAATAGGTGCGTCCACCCGATCCCGCCGGGCTGTCGGGCGGCAACAGACCGTCCATGATATCCAGTTGCATCAGGTCGTACGGATTCTGCGGCGCCAGCAGCGGCGCCAGCACCGCAATCAGTACAATCACTATCAGCACCACCAGCGCGGTCAATGCCAGCTTCGAGCGGGCGAAATCCCGCAGTAAACGCCGCCACGGCCGATCGACCCCAGGCGGTACGGCGCCGCTTTCAGGTTCAAAAAGAGTAGCCATTACAGGTTTCCTTTGGCGCTGAGCCGCACGCGCGGATCGAGCAGCGAATAGATGATGTCCACCAGCAAATTGATGCCGATAAACACCAGCACGATCATCATCAGATAAGCCACCATGATCGGTCTATCCAGTACGTTAATACTGTCGATGATGAGCTTGCCCATACCGGGCCAGGCGAAAATGCTCTCCGTCACCACCGAAAAGGCGATGAGCGAACCGAACTCCAGACCGACCACCGTCACCACCGGGATCATGATATTTTTCAGAACATGTACGCCAATGACCCGGGTTTCCGTCAGCCCGCGCGCGCGGGCATAGCGGATATAATCCTGCGGCAGCACTTCCTGCACGCCGGCGCGGGTCAAGCGCATCACCAGCGACAACTTGAATAGCGACAAATTGATCGCCGGCAGGATGAGGTGTTGCCAGCCGTCCAGGGTGAGAAATGACCACTGGGCGTGCAGCAACGTCACCGTCGCGCCGCGGCCGCTGGACGGCAGCCAGCCGAGCTGGACGGCGAACACCATAATCAGCATCAGGCCAACCCAGAATGTCGGCAGCGAAAAACCGAGAATGCTGCCGGCCATCAACAGCTTCGCCAGCGGGCTGTGGGGCCGCAGCCCGGCGTACAGCCCGAGAGGGATACCGATAATCACCGAAAAAACCATGGCGGTGACCGCCAGCTCAAAGGTGGCGGGAAAACGCTGCAAAATCACCTGCAGCGCCGGTTGACTGTAGACATAGCTATCGCCCAGATTGCCGTGCAGCGCGCCGTTGACGAACGCCAAATACTGCCGCCATAGCGGCTGGTCCAGCCCCAATTGATGAATAACTCTCAGCCGCTCGGCCTGGTCGGCATCCGGCGAAATCAGGATGTCCACCGGGTTGCCGATCATATTGACGCCGATAAAGACGATAATGGTCATCGCCACGATGACCAGTAGCGCCTGAAACAGGCGCTTGGTTAACCATACCCACATAGCTTTTCCTCATCCGTCATCGCCGATACTCCGGCCGGGCTAGCGTTACGTCCGCCAGGGTTACACCGAAATGGCCATGCCGTCCCGCTGCGGATCGGCGCCGCCGTTACAGCGGCCGCCGTCGATGCGGATACCGTGCAGCGCGGCGAAGGCGTAGCTTTGCCAGGCGCGGCGCACATCGTAGCCCTCCTGCGTCAGCGCATCGGTCACCGAACGCAATATACGGTTGGACACATCCAGCGCGTCGGACACCGCCACCACCCGCGGCGCGCTCACCGCCTCGAGCATGGACATGTTGAAATCGATGATGTTCATGATCCCCTGCGCCATGGACGGTGCGATATAACTGCCCCCCGGCGCGCCTATCACCACAAAGGGTTTGCCCTCGCGGAACACGATGGTCGGCGCAGCGGAGCTGGCCCGCCGTTTACCCGGCGCAATAGAGGCCGCGCGGCCGGGACGCGGGTCGAAACGGCTCATGGTGCCGTTATACATAAAGCCGAGTCCCTCGGTAATGGCGCCGGACGGACTGCCCAGCGTGTGGGTCAGGGCCACCGCGTTGCCGTCGCGGTCCACTACCGAAACATGGGTAGTATCGCGACAGGTGCCGTTGTCCGGGCGGATGACGGTGGCGCGTTGACCGGCGCGGATCGCGTCCGCCTGCTGCGCGGCATAGGCTTTCCCGACCAACATCTTGACCGGCACCTCGACATAGGCCGGATCGCCCATGTAGCGATCTTTGTCGATGGTCATACGCTTCATCGCTTCCGCCAGTAGGCGCAGATGTTCCACGCTGCCGTGGCGCAGCGTGCCCAACGGAAAATTCTCCAGAATATGCAGCAGCTCCAGCATGGCTAATCCGCTGGAGGGCGGCGGCGTCGTCGCGATAGTGTAGCCACGGTAACTGCCCCACAACGGCTGCGTGACCTCCACGCGATAATCGGCAAGGTCTTGCAAGGTGATAAACCCGCCCTGCGCCGCCATATCCGAGGCGATCTCGCGGGCGATTGCACCGGTGTAAAACGATTCCGGCCCCTCCTCGGCCAGACGCTCCAGCGTGCGGGTCAGATCGGGGTTAGTAATGATTTGACCGGGTTTTTTCAACGACCCGTCCGTATTGAAATAAACCCGGCGGCCGGTGGCGGTCAGCGCAAGTTTGTCGCGGGTGTTCACCTGACCGGCGGCCTGCTGATCCAGGCACCAATAGCTGTACACGTGCGGGCGCACCATAAAACCGCGGCGCGCCTGGTCTATCGCCGGCGCAATCACATCCCGCCAGTCAAAGGTGCCGTAACGGCTGAGCGCCTGGGCATAACCCTTCACGCTGCCCGGCGTACACACCGCCTGATAGCCGATTTCATTACGATGGTCGTCAAGCAAGAAAGCGAAACCATCGCGGGACTGGCCGCTCATTAACGGCAGCCACATGTCTTCGGTAACCGCCGAGCCGGCGCGGGCATAGAATTCCAGCACCTCATGCACGCCCCGATCGGGCATATACACCTGCATGTGGCCGAAGCCGCCGAGGCCGCTCATCTGCGGATCGACCACCCCTTGTACCAAGGCGCAGGCGATAGCGGCGTCGATAGCGTTACCCCCGCGCGCGAGTATCTCAGCACCCACTTCGGCCGCTTCGGGCTGGGCCGCCACGATCATGGCATTATCCAGTTTCATGCGCGCGCCGCCTTCTGCTGTTGACGCCGCTGCAACAGCGCGTCGGCGAGAAAATCTTTCACCCTGTCGAGCACTTTGATGCGATCGTGCGCGACGCCGGGCACCAGATCGAAGCGCACGCTAACGCCCGCCTGCGCAAACGAGTCGCGCAGCGCGCCTAATCGCTCCGGCCGCGTGGCGCCGGCGTCGTTGGCGCCGGGCATATAATGCCGCGATCCCTCTTTATGGGTAATCTCCCAGGTTTCCAAATCGGCACCGCCCACCACCATTTGCACCGGCACGGCGGCCAGCGCGGCGGCATCGAAGGTCACACCGAACAGCGCCGGCAGATTGCGGATGCCGACCCACCAGTCCCGGTCGGGATCCAGCAGCGTCACCGATCCCGGCGCACCGATGGACGCCGCCCACAGGCGCTGCGGATGTAACAGCGTGAAGCGGTGGCTGAAATGGCCGCCGCCGGAGAAACCGAAAATGGCGAACTGCCGCCAGTCCTGGCGGTATTTTTCCGCCACCTCCGCCACCATCGCCAACAACAGCAGGTCGTAGCGAATATCGCCTTCAATAAGATATTTGTAACCGCTGCGCGCGCCGTCGCCGCATACCCCTACCGGGAAGATCGGGCACAGTACCGCGCAGCGGTTCCAGCGGCCAAACTCGGCAAAACCATCGCGGAAATCGAGAAACGAAGTCCGGCCGGTACCGTGTACCGCCACCAGCAACTCCACCGGCGTGCCGTCGGCGACGCACGGCGGCACATACAGGCAGTATTGAAAACGGGGATCGGCGCGGGCGGAAAATATCGCGGTCTGTCCCAGGTCGTAGATGGCGGCGGCGCGCGCGGCAGCGCCCTCAAGCAGATCGGGTTTCATGCTTCACTCACTCCCATGGCCAACGTATATTGATCCGCGCGCGGGGTGTAATTGACTCCCTTGCGCGCCCCCACCACCACCGCCTCGAAATGCAGCGGCAAAATGGCGTGATCGGTAAACAGCAGGTGCGAAATCTCGGCCAGCAGCGCATTGCGCTTGCCGTCGTCCATGGTGGCTTTGGCGATGAGCAGCTTTTCGTCCACCGCTGGATTGGAGTAACGGCCGTAATTACTGCTGCCCATGCCCTTTGACTTGTCGTAAGTGGCGACCGTGGCGGTGATCGGATTGGACGTTTCGCCGGTATTCACCCCCCAGGACGCCAGCGACACGCTAAATTCCGCCTTGCTGCTGTGCCCGGAATAAACCGACCAGGGCATCACATCCACCTGCGTCTTTACCCCGATACGGCTGAACATCTGCGCAATCGCCTGGACGATTTTGGCGTCGTTGATATAGCGGTCGTTAGAGCCGTGTAGCGTGAGCTGGAAACCCTCGGGATAGCCGGCCTCCGCCAACAGCGCCTTAGCCGCGGCCGGATCATAGCTATCCACCTGAATGTCCGGCGAGGTGCCAGGGGCGCCGTTCGGCAAAAACTGCGCCGCTGGCTGGGCATTACCATCCATCACCTGTTTGACAATCCCGGCCCGGTTGATGGCCAGCGACAGCGCGCGGCGCACGCGGGGATCTTTCAGCGGGTTTTTCTCCAGCGGCTGGCCGGCTTGGCTTTTGATAAACGGCGTCACCTCGCGCTGTTGATCCATCGCCAGATAGACCACCCGGCTGGAAATACCGCGCTGGATATGAAAGCGGCCGGAGGACTCGACCTGCTTGATGCCGTGATAGGGCATCTCCTCAATCAAATCGAAACTGCCGGATAGCAAAGCCGCCAAGCGGGCCGCCTCATCGGAGATCACCTGGAGTTCGACGTGCTCATACGGGAAGGCGTCGCCCCAATAGGGCTCGTTGCGTTTCAGCACCACCTTATTGCCGGGCACATACTCCACCAGCACAAACGGCCCGGTACCGATGGCGGCCTTACCGTTGTTGAAATCGCTGCTCGGCGCGTCCTTATACTTCGCGGCGATGATGCGAATGCGGCTCAGGGAATTCGGCAGCAGCGGATCCGGCGCGCGGGTTTCAATCAGCAGTTGGTTGTTTTCCCCGGCGGCCATGGATTTAATGGTCTGGGTGTAGGTGCGAAAGGAGGCGGTGCTCGGCAGGTTGGTGGCCCGGTTAATGGAGGCGATAATATCGTCTGCCGTTAACGGCGCGCCGTCGGAAAAGGTCACATCGGGACGCAATTGGAATACCCAGTGGGTATCGTCCACGATTCTCCAGGAGGACGCCAGACCGGGCACCGACTGGGACTTGGCGTCGTTAACCACCAGCGAGTCGAAAATGTGGGTCGCCAGGGCATTATTGGGCGCGTTACTTTGCAAATGCGGGTCGACGGTGGTCGGCGCGGCCGACAGCGCGATGCGCAGCGTTTTGCCGGGCGCCGCCCATAATCGGCCGGGCAGGCTGACCAGAGATAACGATGCCAGTCCGGCCAGGGCGCCCTTCAGTACTGTCCGCCGCTGCAGTGGTTTGTCAAACATAACGCTCCCCTCTGATTGCCATAAGTGCCGGCGCCGTCAGACGCCGGGGATGAATGGATAGGTGTTCGCGCCTTAACGACGGCGGATATTGCGCGCCATGGTGAAGCCATCGCGGCGCGGCTCAAGCGTTAAGCCGGCGCGAATGCCCCAGGAGGATTTGAGGAAAAACAGCGGGATCACCGCCTGGTCCTCAAGGGTCATCCGGGTGGCCTGCAGCAGTAATTTCTCGTTTTCGGCATCATCAAAAGTGGTTTGCGAAGCATCGATCACCTTATCGATAGCCGGATTGGCGTACTGGCCGCGGTTATTGATGCCAAGGCCTTTGGCTTTGTCATAGGTCTCAACGGTGGTGATAAGGAAATTGGTGCTGTTGCCGGTGGGCGTGCCGTACAGCGCCATGTACATCGAGAAACCCGGCCCGCCGTTTGCGCCGCCGCTGGTGGCGCGCTTAAAGAAGACCGAGCTGGGCATGGTTTCCACGCGTGTGGTGATGCCCACCGCCGTTAGCATCGCCGCTACCGCCTGACAGGTCTGTGCGTCGCCGGCGAACCGATCGTTATAGCAATGGAGGGTCAACCGGAAGCCCTGCGGATAACCGGCGTCCTTGAGCAATTGCCGCGCGCGGGCGGGATCATAGCGCGGCAGAGCGATGCCTGGGTCATAACCTTTCATCCCTTCCGGCGCCAGCTGGCCGGTAGGGGTGGCCGCGCCCTGCATAATCCGGCTCGCCAGTCCGTCGCGGTTGATGGCCAGCGTCAGGGCCTGCCGCACCTGCGGGTTTTTAAACGGATTACCCGGCAGCGGCGAACCGTCGTTGGCGGTAATAAACGGAGAAACGTCGTAGTAACGGTCCGGCGCCAGAAACGCGTTGAACACCGAAGTGTCCTCTACCAGCGCGGTGCCTTGATTCGCGGTGATACGCTTGCTCAGATTGCCCGGCACCTGGTCGATAACGTCCACATCGCCGGATAACAGCGCCGCCACCCGGGCGCTATCGTTGGGAATAAAGCGGTAGGTCACCTTATCCCAGGGCTCGGCACCCTGCCAGTAGTCGGGATTCTTCGCCAGCACGACCTCCTGGCCCGGCGTCCATTTCACCCAGCGATAGGGGCCGGTGCCCACCGCCGCGCGGCCGCCGTTAAAATCCGCCGCCGTCGCCCCTTTCGCCGCCGCCGCGGATACCATGCCGATGGAGGTCAAATTCCAGGGCAGCAACGATGTCGGCTGCCGGGTGGTGATCCTGATCCGATGCGCGTCCAGCGCCTCTACCTTGACAATATCTTTCAGATAACCGCGGTAGGTGCGCAATCCGTCCAACGTTAAGCCGCGGCGCAGGGAAAACACGACATCTTCGGCGGTAAAAGGCTGGCCGTTGCTGAATTTCACGCCTTCACGCAGGGTAAGCTCCCAGGTGACGGGGTCAATATTTTTCCACGCGGTCGCCAGCCACGGCTGCGGTTTGAGGTAGCGATCTTGATAGATAAGCGGCTCGTAAACCTGCAAATCGACATTGCGATTAGGCGTAAACAGCTGGTGCGGATCGGCATTGTCCACCGCGGCTTTCATACCGATGACCAGATCGTCGGCGCGGGCGGCGGCGCCCCACAACAGCACCAGCGCCGCGACACTCGTCATAGCTCTTTTCATCAGGGTCCCTTTTTCCATCCCGTCGCGTTGTTTAGCCATTGAGCGCGTCGTCCACGGCCGCCTGCGCCTGCGCCAATTGATAAGCGAGTTGATTCCGCGCCCGCACGGCGCTGACCCGCGCCAGATGCCAGCGGTGGTCCTGCCCTTGATGGTCGGCGGCCGCCAAACGGCGCAGCGGCGCCAATAACGGCCAGGCCGGCACCTGCGTCGCCGGATCGTGCGCGAAACGGTTGCCGTAGGTGTAATCGAGGGGAACCAGTACGCGCGATACCGCCATCAGCGCGGCATTGATCTGGCCGGGCGGCAGCGCATGTTGCGGGTCCTGTAGCGTCAGTAGCGACTGCACTAAATGCTGCGCCTGCGCCGTCAGGTCCTGCAAAGAGAAGCGGTAGTTCAGCTCGGTCGTAAGCGTTGCCAGTTGCGTATGCAGTTCCGCCGCTTTACCCGCCTCGTCAAGGGGCAAGACCTCATCGCTCAGAAGACGCCACAGCACCTCAAGCACCACGCGGGCGTCGCGGCACAAATTGGCCTCGTCAATTTTGTCCAGTAGGTCATCGGGGGTATGCCACCACCAGCCCAGCGCGTTGCGCATTCCCGGCTCTAGCGCGGTTTGTCCGCTGAGAGAGCCAAACAGCGAGGGAATACCGATACCCTGAAAAGATTCATCCGCCGAGCGGGCCTTGCGCTTGCCGGCCAGAGCCTGCCCCGCCTCGGCCATAATGGCGCCGGCCGCCAGCGGACGCAGTTCGGTCATCACGCCGGTATTCGCCAGATTGCCGGCGCCGACGCCCCCCGGGCTGTCAATATTGACATGCGCCACGCAGCGGCGATTGAGCTCGTGCCAATGTTCATCCGCATACCAGGCGGAGCCGGAGTAACGACCGTGGGAATGGCCGGACCAAAAACAAATACGCAAGCCGCGCCGCCACAGATGGCGTTCCTGGGCGCAGACGCGCGCCACTTCGATCATAGTGGCGTTGGCGGAGCCGTTGTCCATCACGCCGTAATGCCAGGTGTCATGATGGCCGGAGAACAGGACAAACGGTTCGTTATCCTCCGCCACGTCCATCTGCGCGACTAAAATCGGTGTTTTGCGCCAGCCGGTATCCACCGCGGTGGTCATGGTTGCGGTTAACGGTCCCCGGGCCAGGTCGGCGCGAATGGCATCGCCGTCCGCCTGCGACACCGAAACGAAAGGACAGCGCGGCAAATTAGCCACCGTTTCCAGCGACGGATTCCCCCATACCGGCGAGATACACATCTCATGAATATGCCGATGCGGGCTGGTCTGGATAACGCCGAGCGCGCAGGCGCGGCTGGCACGCTCGGCGACCCCCGGCGTGGCGATGCCCGTTATCAGCAACAGCTTGCCGGCCACGTTTTGCGCGGCAAAATCCGCGTCCGATCCCGTGCCCAAATCAATAACATCGCCCACTACCGGCTGCGCGCCGGTGGCAGGCGACATCGAATGGGTAATGCAGGTAACGTCACGCGCGCCGATGCGCAGCGACGCCGCACCGGGCAGGCTGATGAAGGCATCATGCAGAATGATCTCGGTGTCAAAACCGAGCGCCGCCATCTGCGCCCGAACAAAGTCCAGGCTTTCGCGCTCTTCGGGCGAGCCGGACAGTTTGATCCAGCGCGCCAGTTCGCCGAGCGTCGCCATCATCCGGCCGCCGTCAATTTGCGCCTTGAGCGCGCTTAACACCCCATTTTCCGCTACCGGTGTCGTCTGGTTCACTTTCCTTTTGCTCCTTCACCCTGGGTCGGTTCGCCTGCAGCGCCGGCTGCACACTTTCCCAACGGTTGTTTTCTGAGCATACTTATGCAATAAAACTCTTGTGTCAACATAGATAAAACGACGTCACTCACAGTGTGACAAAATAAATAAGTAAAATTTATTGCGCCGGCGTCAGCGATGCATTCTGCTCAGCGTGGCGGCAGGGCCGCATCAAGCCGCTCATCGCCTGCCCTGCGGCCCGGCGGCAAAACCTTGGCATATTGAGGCTATTTATTATTTCTATTCAGTGCGTTAGACAAAATCACGGCAGCGGAAATTCCGCTATTCGCAGGCCCTAGGCCGAAGATGCGCCGCGCAGGCCCGCCATCCGCGCGCCGCGACCGGCTTTAGCAACAGCGCCTAACAGCTGCGCCAGGTGAGCAACGGCCTGGTGCATAACCATTAATAATCGCTATGATGAGACGATAAATTTCGCCGTAACGGCGGCAGCAGGCCGCCGCCGCCGTGCTGTAGCGCGCCATTTCACACAGAATAAGGTGAAACGTGAGTCAGAAAGAAACCGAGGCAGAGGCCAGCTACCGCATTGACGCCGTAGACTGCGCGCTGGATGTGTTGATGATCGTCTCAAGCGACCCCCATCTCGGTCTTTCCGAGATTGCCCGCAAGTTGGGCGCCAGCCGACAGCGCATTTTCCGCATGCTGCGCAATCTCGAGGCCCGCGGCATGATTGAACGGAGCCGGGACGGCAAAACGTTTCATCTCGGCTATCAATCGCTGCTTATCGGTAATGCCGCCCGTGCGCAGATCGATTTAGTGTGTTTGGCTGAACCGATTTTACGTGAGGTGGGATTACAGGTGGCTGAAACCGTGCAGCTCCGCATCCGCGACGGGCTGGAAACGATGTGTATCGCCAGTTGGGAGCCGGAGCGAGAAATCCGCGTCAATGCCATTATCGGCCGTCGACGCCCCTTACATACCGGCTCAAGCAAGATTTTTCTGGCGTTTATGCCGGAGGAGGAGCGCGAGCGGTATTTGTCCACGGCGTTGGCGGCCTATACCGCCAATACCCTGACCGATCAGAGCACGCTGCGCGCGCGTCTGGCCGACATCCGCCAGCAGCATTACAACGTCAGCCGCGGCGAAGTGAGCGATGATTTGCTGTCCATCTCCGCGCCGGTGTTTGCCGCCGAGCAGCGGGTGGTGGCCACCATGAGTATCTCGGCGCCGGCGGCGCGGGTGGTGAAAGACAATATCGACACCTGGGCCGCGCTGGTGGTACAGGCGGCAGGACGATTGTCGCAAATGCTGGGCTATGCGCGGGCGGGTTAAGCGCCCGCGGCCGTATTGCCGAAAGGGATCTGCCGGCGGATGCCGCGCTGGGTTAAGCGCCCGCGGCCGCATTGCCGAAAGGGATCTGCCGGCGGATGCCGCGCTGGGTTAAACGCCCGCGCCCGCATTGCTGAAAGGGATCTGCCGGCGGATGCCGCGCGCGAGGAAAGCGTCCGCGGCCGTGTTGCCGAAAGGGATCTGCCGGCGGATGCCGCGCGCGAGGAAAGCGTCCGCGGCCGTGTTGCCGAAAGGGATCTGCCGGCGGATGCCGCGCGCGGAACGACGCTGGCGCGATGTTCAGCCCGCCAATACCGCTTTCGGCTCTAGGTAGGCCAGCATGCCCCATTTCCCCATCTCGCGCCCCAGACCCGATTGTTTCATACCGCCGAACGGCGCCTGCGGCTCGTGATCAAGCGTATTAATCAACACACGGCCGCACTCAATTTGCCGCGCCAGCGCCTGCGCACGACGGCGGTCGTGGCCCAATATCAGCGCGCTTAAACCATAGTCGCTGTCGTTGGCTATCGCCACGGCATCGGCGTCATCGCGATAAGCCATTAACGTCAACACCGGGCCGAAGATCTCTTCGCGGGCAATACGCATCGCATTATCAACGCCGGTAAAGACCGTAGGTTTAACAAACCAGCCCTTGTCCAGTCCGGCCGGGCGCCCTTCTCCGCCCGCCAGCAGAGTCGCCCCTTCCTGTACACCGAGACGTATGTAGTTCTGTACGCGTTGCCACTGCTTACGGCTCACCATCGGCCCGATCGCGGTTTCCGGATCCCCTGGACGGCCCGAGCGAAAGTGCGCCAACGCCTGCACCACAGCGGCTTCGCACACCTTGAGACGGTGCTGCGGTACCAATATCCGCGTCCCGGCAATACAGGCCTGCCCGCTGTTCATAAACCCCGCCGTCAACGCCATGGGTATCGCTAGATCCAAATCGGCATCGTCGAGGATAAGCGTCGGCGATTTGCCGCCCAATTCCAGCGTCACCCGTTTCAGATTGCCGGCGCTGGCGGCCACAATGTCTTTGCCCACGGCGGTGGATCCGGTAAACGAAATCTTGGCGATATCCGGGTGGCGGCTGATTTCCGCTCCCGCCACCTCGCCGCGGCCGGTAACGATATTCACCACGCCCGGCGGCAGGCCCGCTTCATGCAGCGCTTCGGTCACTATCTGCGTTTGCTGCGCGCTTAATTCGCTGGGCTTGATGACCGCGCTACACCCCGCCGCTAGCGCCGTGGCAAGCTTATTGCAAATAAATCCCGCATTGCTGTTCCAGGGCGTAATCAATCCCGCCACGCCCACCGGACACAGACTGACGCGCGCGGCGCCGGCCGGTTCCTCGAAGGCAAATGACGCCAAGGTATCGATGGCCTGCGCAATCACCTCCGCGGGGTAGCGTGCCATCCACCGTGAACGCGCGATGGGCGCGCCATATTCGGCGATAATTGCCGCCATCAGTTGACTCTCGCGGGCGGCCACCGCGTGGTGCAGACGCGTGAGCGCGGCAACGCGTTCCGCGGTCGACGTCTGCGACCACGCGGGGAACGCGGCTTTCGCCGCCGCTATCGCCCGCCGCGCGTCGATTTCATCGGCTAACCGCACCGTGCCGATCGCCTCTTCCGTTGCTGGGTTGATGGTGTGAAAGATTTCCGTGCCGTGCGGCGTGACGAAGCCGCCGTTAATATAGATTTTGTCGATGTGCTGCATGAGGGTCTCCGCCGGGTTAGGAAGCCAATAGGGGTCAGGTGAGGCCAAGTATAGAGAGGCTATGCGGCGCCGATAAGTCGGTATATGCTGCATGGTCTGTTGCGAAAATCGGGATAATCCATGCACCGTACCGGACTGACAGAGTTGGATGTGATCCTTGCCGTGGCCCACCGGCAGAGCTTTCGAGGCGCTGCACGGGAGCTGGGCATGTCCGCCACGGCGGTAAGCCGCGCGGTGGCGGGTCTGGAAGCGCGGCTGAACGTGCGTATTTTCAATCGTTCAACCCGCAGCGTGGCGCTGACCGACGCCGGCCGACGTTATATCGCCCGCATTGCTCCGGCGCTGGCCGAAATACAGCGCGCCTCGGACGAAATCAGCAGCCAGACGGCGGCGCCGTCGGGGACGCTGCGCATCAACGCCCCGCCAGAATGCGCCACGCTACTGTTTGAACCGCTGCTGCGGGACTATTTGCAGCGTTATCCCGCGATGCGCGTCGATATCGCCACCGAGCCGCGCAGGGTGGATATCGTCGCGGAGGGCTTCGACGCCGGCATTCGGCTGGCGGAATTCGTGCCGCAGGATATGATTGCCGTTCCCCTGACCGGAGAGGCGCGTATGCTGATTGTCGGCAGTCCGGCCTATTTTACCCGCCACGGTAAACCCCGGACACCGGACTGTCTCGTCCATCATCAGGCCATCGGCATGCGCCTGTCCCATGGCGGGATATACCATTGGGAGCTTGAGCGCCATGGGCAAAAGCACGTGGTAAATATGCCGACGCGCCTGGTACTGAATGAAATGCCCGCTATCCATCAGGCGGTCTGTAGCGGCATCGGTCTGGCATTTATGGCGCAATGGTTTATCCACGCCGAACTTACCAATGGCAGATTAATCAGCGTTCTTGAGGAGTGGTGCCCGCCGTTCGGCGGATTGCAGCTCTATTATCCCGGCCGACGCCATGTACCGGCCGGACTGAAAGCGTTGATCGAACTTATTCATGAACAGCGCGACCGGCGTGCGTAACGTTAATTGCGCGTCGTGCTCCCTCCGGCGGTTAACAGAGCCGGCAGTATGATGAGGGGCGGATATGAGGGAGTTGAGGGAGGGAGATCCGGCTGCAGGGGCCAGTGTTTAGGGTTCAGCACTGCGCGCCGCCGGACTCAGGGAAACCGAATAGGCAAACGGGAGGAAAGGGCGAGCGCGTTAGTCTCATCCTGCAGATGAATATCCTGCGCGATACGGCAAGTATCCAACAGGGACATTAACCGGGCCACGGGGGTGTCGGACTGCGCCACCAGCACCGCTGAAGATATGTCGTTCGCCAGCCGCTGCGCCTGCGGCCGCAGCCGGGGCGTCACCGCAAGCCCGACGCCGTCAAGGGGGATAAGCGACGCTTCCTGATGCCAGACGCCGGTATCGATTTCACCGAGAAACACCGCCCGCGGCAGCAGGGTAAAATCCGTTTCCACGTAATCATAATCGGCGGCGGGAAATTGCGCGCGCGTCAGACGTTGGTGGTCACTGGAGTGAAAATCGATACCCACCCGCGGCCTGCCCGCCCAAAGATTGCCCAATTTCTCGACCACCACCAAACTGCCGGGTCGGTAATAGGTCCCTTCGCCCACATTAAGCAGGGTATAACCCGCCGCCGCATCGTCCTCAGGCAACAGCACCTGGGCGGAGCCGGCGGAGAGCAGCACAATGTCCGCTTCACCGGCGGCAAAGGCCGCGAGGCGGGAGCGGGCGCCGCGCAGATAGCCGATGGTGACAACAACGCCCCATTCCTCGCATTGCCGCGCCATCGCCGAAGCGACCAGCGTGGCTTCCAAAGAGCCCCGCGGCGGCAGCAGAATGTGCACCGGCGGCAGCCGCGCCGCATCCCACAGGCGGGGAAAATCCCAGGCGACGACAAAAGTCCCCTGATGGCCGCGCGAGACCAGCGTGACGGCCCCCGCTTTTTTCAGCTCCAACAGCGCCTTTTGCACCGTGCCCGACCCAATGCCGAGACGCTCCTGATACTGCGAGGTGGTGAGCAGTCGCCCACCCAGGCCGAGCTGAAGAATACTGCGGGCGATAAACGCGACCGGAGAGAGATGCTCCAGCCCCTGCGCCTTAACCGTCATCGTGTCATCAGTCCTTACCGTTCCAGAAGCCGCGACGCCTGCTCCACGCTCTGATTGTCATGCACCACGGCCGCCAACGCAGACAGGACTTGCGCTGGTTGCTCGGCGCGAAACACCCGGCGGCCGAACATCACCCCTTTGGCGCCCGCCTGCATCGCGTCCGAGGCCAGTTGTAATGTGGACAGGGGATCGTCGCCCCCGGCGCCCCCGGCCAGCAAAATCGGAGTATAACATGTGTCGGTTATCTGACCAAAAGCCTCAACCGACCCCGGCCAGAGCGCTTTCACCAGATCGGCGCCCAAATCCGCCGCGATCCGGCAATAAAGGCTCATCACTTTTGCGCTCAGGGCGTCCGGGTCAACCCCTTCCAGCGCGGAGCGCGGCTCGATGATGAGGGCGATACCGTGACGTTCGCAGTCCCGGGCAATGCGGGTATTGCGCACGATCTCCGCCTGTTCGAGGGCGGTGTCCTTCTGGCCGAGATACAGATAGGTCATCACGGCATCGATACCGCTGGCCGCCACCTCGTCTATCTCCGCCAGCTGTGCCAGCACCCCCTCGCCGCGGCCGTCTTTGCCCGGGGTGTAAATACTGCGAGCGTGGTTTTTCCAATCCAGGTGCAACACAAACGCCGGCCGGTCGCGGCCGATGAAGGTGTTTTCCACCAGCGGGATCATTCCCGGCGATACCATGACCCCATCCGCGGCGCGCAGCTGGGTAAACACGTTTGCTATCTCCTGGCGGGTGCGCAGGCCCGAAGGCGGGCCCGACATCACCCCATGAGACGCCGCCACCACCACGGCGTGGCCCGTTTCCGGGCGTAGCAGGCGCCCCATACGAATCGCTTTACCGGTTCGGGAATCCATCATGCTCTCCTTCACAAAGTTGACAAAAAAGATAAAATGCAATTTGCAGCTTTCTGCAAATTGATCGTATATTAGCCTCCATGACGATGTCAATCGAATAAAGTCCGGTGCGGCGCCGTTTGGCCTCACGTTTGATTTACCCCGCAAGCGGGTTCCATTCAGGAGAAATTATGTCAGCCATTGCCCAACTCATCACCGCCTTGAAAGAGCAGCTCCCCGCCGAGTGCGTGCTGTCGGATGCGGATACCCTCCAGGCGTCCAGCCATGACACCTGGCCGCTGTCCACCAAACTCAAACGAATAGGATGCCATGATTATCAGGCGGATGTTGTGGTCCAGGTCACCGATGAAGCGCAAATCCAGCGGGTGCTAGCGCTGGCCACCGCGTACGATGTGCCCGTCACGCCGCGCGCGCTGGCGTCCTCGGTGACCGGGCAACCGCTGCCGACGCAGGGCGGTATTGTGCTGGACCTGACCAAAATGACCCCGTCAAAGGACATCAATACCACCAATCTGACGGTGGAAGTGTCCGCCGGCTATAACGGCGGCAAGCTCGAGGACGAACTGCAGCAAATGGGCTGGACCCTTGGCCACTCGCCGCAGTCGCTTTACCAGTCCAGCGTGGGCGGCTGGCTCTCCACGCTGGCAACCGGCCAATTTTCCTCCTATTACGGCGGGATTGAGGATTTGATCACCGCTTACACGGTGATTTTGGCGACCGGCGAAAAAATTCGCCTTAAAGCTTCACCGCGCGCGGCGATGGGGCCGGATTTGCGGCAGCTGTTCATCGGCGCGGAGGGCACGCTCGGCATTGTCACCGCCGTTCAGCTTAAAATGTTCCCGCTGCCGCCCACCCGGCTGTTTGAAACGCTGGCGCTGCCGGATGTCGAAGCCGGCCTGGCGATTATGCGTGAACAGGCTATGGCGGGACTGCGCCCGTTTTTATTGCGCCTCTATGACACGGCCGAAGCCCGGCACGCGATGCAAAACCCTGAGCAAAACCAACCGGTCATGTTTCTCGGCACGCAGGGGATAGACGCGATTGCCCGGGCGGAAATGGCGGCGTTTTTAACCATCGCCCAGCGCCACGGCGGTAATACGCTGGGACCGGATGGCGCGCTGCGCTGGATGGATCGTCGCTTTGATTTTTCCACCGTGGAGAATCTGCTCGACAGCGACGGCGGCTTTGCCGAAACCATCGAGATCGCCCACACCTGGGAGGGCATCAACAGTCTTTATCACGCCCTCAACCGCGCCCTGACGCCGCTCGCCGGCGAAGTATTATCGCACTTTTCCCATGTTTATCCGCAGGGCACCTCCATGTACATGATTGTGCTTGGCCGCGAAGCCTCAGATCGATTAGCGGTGGACAAACTTAAGACCGTCTGGCGCGTAACCATGGAGATCTGCCTCGCCCATGGCGCCGAACTGTCTCACCACCACGGCGGCGGTCTGGTGCGGTCCCCCTATGCCAGAGCCTCGCTGGGATCGGCGCATCGCTTGCTGCGCAGGCTTAAGCATGCGCTCGACCCCAATGGCATTCTTAACCCTGGCAAGCTTGGGATCTGACGCCCCCGTACCACGCACTGAGGATGACAGCTATGTGGTTTCTCGGAATCGATATCGGCACGACCCATATCAAAGTGATGGGGATCGCTGAAGACGGCGCGCTGCTCCCGGCGCAAAAATGCCGTACTCCCGTCACACAGGCTAATGGACTGACGTTCCACGACGCTCGCGCGGTATGGCAGGCGGTGCGCGATTTGGTCAGCCATTATGCCCGCCATGAGGCAAAACCCTGCGGCGGCCTCGCGGCTATCGCCATCGGCACCTTTGGCCAGGAGGAAGCGGTCGCCGTCGACCGGGCAGGCGAGATGATCTACCCCTCGCTGGCCTGGTGGGAAAATTACCCGGACAGCGCACTGTCGGCGGCGGATCGCGCCTGGCTGGACACCCCGGAGCATTACGCGGTGTCCGGTATCCGGCTACGTCCGAACCAAAGCCCCGAACGCCTGGCCTGGCTGCGCCGGAACGAGCCCGCGCTGTTTAACCGCATCGACAAATGGGCGGACTTTGGCAGCTATGTCGCGTGGCGGCTTACCGGGGAATGGCGGGTCAGCGCATCGCAAATTACCCATTCCCAGTGCTTCGACCTGCACACCTTACGTCCCCATAGGCCGACGCTCGAGCGTCTGGCGCTACGCCCGGAGTGGTTCGCCCCTATCGCCGGTACCGGCGACGCCTGCGGCGCGATACGGCCCGCCAGTCTGCCCGAGGTCGAGCTCCACCCCGGCGCCGGGGTGTTCGTCGGCGGCCACGACCAGATTATGGCCGCCTATGCGGTACAAAGCACCCAGCCGACCGATGTGTTCGACTCCATCGGCACTTCGGAATACCTAATGGTGTTGACCGACCGCTATCAACCCACCCCGACGGCCTGGCAGTTGGGTATCGACATCGAGCGCACCTGGCGCAACGGCGAATATGTCATGGGCTGCGCCACGCCTTCCGGCAAAATGATGCAAACGCTGGCCGAGCTATTTTACCGCGGCGATTTCGCTCCCCTGTTCCAGGATCTGGCGCAGCCCTGTGCACCAGGCGCGCTCCAGGTCACCCTCGGCGAGGAGGAGCATCAGGGGTTATTTTCGCTACAAAATCTGCACGCCGGCGTCACGCCGCAGCAGGTGTTATACGGCGTACTGGATGCCATCGCCGATCGTACGCGCCACCTGCTGGGACACATGTGCGAGCTGGGGGCGATCCGCTTGCAGGACGCAGTCCTGATGGGCTCGTTGTTCCAGCGCCCGGAGATGGTCGCGCATCGTCAGGCGCGCTGGCAAATGCCGCTGTATGTCAGCGAACTGGCGGAACCGGTTGCCACCGGCGCCGCCATGATCGCCCGCGAAGCCTGGCTGGCGCACGGGGAGGCGGCGGTATGACGATTGTGATAGCGTCCCTTAATACGGCCATCGAGCGGCTGCTGCTGGTCGAGCAACATCGCCCCGGCGAGGTCCACCGCCTGCAAGACGACAGGACGCTGGCGGGGGGAAAAGGCGTTAACGTGGCGCGGGTGCTGTCACAACTGCGCGCCGGCGAGCTGCCGAGCTGTCCAGCGCCGCAACTGGTCGGTTTTTTAGGCGGCGCAACGGGGATGCTCTGCCGCGCGCTGCTGGCTCAGGAAAATCTTGGGGGTCAGTGGGTCGACACCGCCGGCGCTACCCGCATCTGTGAAGTCATTATCGAACGGCAAAATGCAGACAACGCCACGGTGTACAACGCCCGCGGCCCGGCGATTGCGCCAGAGGAGCGGACACGGCTGCATCAGGCGCTGGGGCAGATCCTGCCCGGCGCCAGCGCACTGGTCTGCACCGGTTCGCTGCCGGCGGGGATGGCCGTTGGGGAGTACGGCGATTGGATAGCCCTGGCCCGGCAGCAGGGGGTGCCGTCGCTATTGGATACCCACGGTGAAGCGCTGTTACAGGCCGCGCAGCACCGACCGGATATCATCAAGATCAATCGGGACGAATTACAACAGGTCAGCGGCACCTCCCTTGCCGCCCTGCCGCAGCAGTGGCTGGCGCAGGGCGTACGCAGCGTCATCATCACTAACGGCCGCCGTCCGACCGTGGCTTTTACCCCCGATGGCCTGTTTGCCATCACGCCGCCCCGGGTCGCCACGCGCAGCGCCGTGGGATCCGGCGATGCGCACTGCGCCGGGTTGATCGCCAGCCTCTGCGCGCATCCCCAAGCCCCGTGGACGGATCATCTCCGGCTCGCGGCGGCGTGCGGTGCGGCCAACGCCGCCAGCCTGACCGCCGGTCTGGCGCCGGATAGCGCTCTCGACGTTTTACAACAACAATGCGCGGTACATGCCGTTTCGACCGCTTATCTCAACGATCCTCACTCCCCCATCGAATAACGGAGAGTTATATGGTCACGCACACACACATCGCAGCCAATAGCGCTTATATGCGCAACGTTTTGTTGATTACCTTTGTTACGGCCGTGGGCGGTTTTCTATTTGGCTTTGATAACGGCAGTATTTCCGGCTCGGTCGGGTTTCTACAAAGCAAATTTACGCTCAGCGCCGACGGTATTGGCTGGGTCACCTCCTCCATCATTATCGGCTGTATTCTCGGCGTGGCGATAGCCGGCCCGCTTTCCGATGCCATTGGCCGCAAGAAAGTCCTACTGCTGACCGCGCTGATTTTCATTTTCGGCGTTTTGGGCGAAGCGCTGGCCACGTCGGCCGATATGCTGGTCTGGTTCCGCATCGCGGTCGGTATCGGCATCGGCGTCGAAACCACCATCGCCCCGCTGTATATCGCCGAAGTTTCGCCGGCGCATATTCGCGGCAGGTTGGTGTCGTTTAATCAGTTGTTCAATTGTATCGGAAATTTGGCGGTGTTTAGCGTCGCGGCGGTCATTGCCAACCGCGCCAGCGAAGCGTGGAATATCGAGCACGGTTGGCGGGTTATTTTCGCCACGGGCATTATTCCGGCCGTCGTGTTTTTGCTGCTATTGTTATGGATCCCCGAGAGCCCGCGCTGGCTAATACGTAAACGCCGCGATGAACAAGGGCTAGCGGTGTTGCGGAAAATTAATCCCGATGAACACACCGCCCGGCAACAGCTTGATGCCGTTAAACTTGCCCTGCGAGACGAGCGTCAATCACGCGTTAGCGATCTGTTTAGTCCGCGGCTGCGCAAAGCGCTCATGGTGGGTTTTGGCGTCGCGCTGTTCCAGCAAATCACCGGTATCAACGCTATTTTCTATTATGCGCCTGAAATCTTTAAAACCGCCGGCGTGGACGTCAGCGGCGCGATGTCTTTCACCGTGCTGATAGGGGTGATGCTGGTGGCCGCCACGCTGGTATCCATGTGGATTATCGATAAAGTGGGCCGCCGTTCACTGCTTATCGTCGGCGCCGCCGGCATGGCAATAACGCTCGCCTGTATCGGCGGCGTATTCCGCCTGAACGAATCGCATACCACGCTGTTGCTGATTCTGATTCTGGCCTATGTCGCCATTTTTGCGGTGTCATTCGGTACGGTCGCCTATGTGATTATTTCGGAAATATTCCCCATTCAGGTCCGCGGCATCGCGGTGTCTATCGCCACGTTTGCCCTGTGGGGCGGCAACTTTTTCGTGTCCCGCTTTTTCCCGGTGCTGGTGGAAAATATCAGCGCCGCCAACACCTTCTTTATCTTTGCCGGCATCGCGGTCCTGGCGCTGCTGTTTGTACTAGCGATGGTACCGGAAACCAAAGGCAAAACGCTGGAGGAAATCGAGCTGCAAATGAACCGCCGATAAGCGGGAAGCAGCGTGCCTGACACCCGCCGCGCGGCGGCATAAGCGGTGATGGGCGAAAACGCTTACGACAAGGTCTATTTCCCCCCGCCCGTTCGCAGGCGTTGCCGTCAAGGCGCTGGGAACGAGACAACGACGGAAGATAAGCGCTTACCTCTGTAAACCTACACTCATGCGCTTTAGGGCCGCACCGGTTGTCAGTCAACGGTGCGGCTTTTGCTTTTTGCCGAGGGGACCGGCAAAAGCCGGTGCCCTACGCCGGCGGCACCGCCGAGGCCATAAGGCCCTATCCCGCCGGCGAGCGCGAGAATGCCGCCTGAGGCAGTGATAGCGGTAGCAATAGCGACGCCATGTGGTCACGCGGCGGCGGTGGGAATGACCCCAGCCACGGCGAAAACCTCACCCCTTGGCGGCGGTAGCGATGACCTCAGCCGCGGCAAAGCCTGAACCCGCGGCGGCGATGGGAATGACGATCCCGGTGCTCTCTTATTCGACGTAAGCTGCCGGAGTACGACAACAGCAGGCGCCATAGTGTATGCTCAGCAACGACGTATCGCCTGTCGGCCATGCGCGGCGGCGCGGGCTTCGCGTAGCGTCGAGTTATGGCAACCGATGACACCCGGTTCACCCGGTCAGGATGAAGAGGTCCATGTTAAATCGTTCCGTTTATGACGCCTTTCGCTGTCTGAATTTGCTGGTAACGGTCAACCGGCCGATGGGGATCCGCGAAATCGGTCGAGAATTGGCGCTGGATTCCGCCAAAGTGACGCGCCTGATGCAAACGCTATTAGCGCTGGAAATGGTATTTCGTAATGAAAAACGCAAATACACGCTCGGCCTGGGGGTGCACCGTTTTTCTGCCAGCGCGATTCATCATTCAGCCTTTTACACGGCGGCTATCGACCTGTTGGAGGAGATCGGCAATCACTCCGTTTCCATTGTCATTGGCGTGCTGAGCGGGAAAAACGTGGTGTATCTCATTCATACCCGTAAAGGCAAAAGCGCCGCCCGAGCAATCGGGAATTACGACTCGGTACCGATACGCGATTCCATTATCGGCATCAAACTGCTGGCGGCGAAAAGCGATGAGGAAATTGTCGAGCTCATCGGTGTTCATGATTTCCACCTGCTGAAAGGGGATATCGATGCGGCGCGGCGCCATCAGGTGCTGGTAAAAACCTATGCCGACGGCGAGTCGCGCATGGCCTGCCTCTTGCCGGGCATGCAGGCCGCGATAGCGCTGTCGAATTTAAGCGGCGATACGCTGGCATTGGAAACGCTGCAAAAATTTCTGGTGGCGGCGGCGAAAAAACTCGGCGGCGGCTAAGTCATCCCGGCGCGGTCGCCGCCGCCTGCCCCTACGCTGCGTTAGGCCGCGCGCGACCCGCTTTGCTATGCCGCGCCCTGTGCCTCCTGCAGCACCGCCAGCGGCAGCGCGTCCGTCAAATCACGCAACTCCCGGCGAGTGACGGCATCAAGGGTCTTCGCGGGATCGCGTACCACGTTGGTGGAGAACAGGCCGGCGCGATACAGGATTTCCTTATGCACCGCCACGCCAATGCCGGGCTGTACGCCATAACGCAAAAAGGGCAAATAGCGATAAAACAGCGTCTGTGCTCGTTGCCTGTCGCGGCCCCAGGCCTGTAAGATGCCGTTGATCACCTCCGGGAATTCGCAGGCGGGCATGGTGCCGACAATTCCGCGCGCTAACTCTTCATACAAAAACCCCGCATTTAACCCGCCGAACAGTCCGATACGTTCCGGTAGCTGGTCTTTTAATTCGGTAATTTTTAGGGTCGTGGGCGGTTGCTCGACCTTAATGTATTTCACCGCGGGGAAATCCCGACATAACCGCGCCAGGGTGGCGACCGGCAGCGATACGCCGGTCATCAGCGGCGCGTCCTGCACCATGATGTCGATATCGCACGCGGCGTTAAGATCGCCGAAAAAGCGATACGCCTCCTCTGGACCGGGTTTGACGACGGCGGGCGGATTCACCATGGCCACCTGGGCTCCCCAGGCGGCGACACGATTAATGGATTCGATCGCCACCTGACTCGAGGCGCCGCCCGCCGCCGCCACCAGCGGCAGATCGCCGGTCAGCGCCTTCACCCGGTCAAAAATGGCCTTCTTTTCCGCCTCCGTCAGGGCGTAGCCTTCAGAGGCATTGCCAAACAGCGCCAGCCCATCAATGCCCTGGCGCAGCAAAAATTTGACGAGGCGTTCAATGGAGGCCAGATCCACCTGGCCCTGCGCATCGAACGCCGTCGCGAGAATAGGTACATTTCCTGTTAGCATACTTTCCCCTCACAGTATTCACGCACGCGTTGTTCATCCACCTCAATGCCCAGACCGGGGCCGGAGGGAAGCTGATACGCTCCCATCCGGCAAACCAAAGGCGTCTTGAGCAGGCTATTCGCCAGCGCAAACACCGGCGGCTGGAATTCAAGCAAATATAAATTTGGCAGCGCCGCGGCCACCTGCAGCGATGCTGCGATGCAGGGCGCCAGACCGACGCTGAGATGCGGGGCGACCTTCAGGTTCCAGGTTTCGGCCAGGGAGGCGATGTGCATCAATTCGGTAATGCCGGTACGCCCGACATCGGGTTGCAGAATATCGACGGCTTGGCGTTCGATAAACGGCCGGAATTGGTAACGGGTGCGCTCCGTTTCCCCAAGCGCGATCGGAATAGCACTCTTTTGCCGTAGCGCCGCGTGGCCGGCCACATCTTCCGGCAGCAGCGGCGCTTCCAAAAAGCGCACACCATAGTCACGCAACGCTGCGGCCAGCTCGGCCGCCTCGCTCAGGCTGTAATTCCAATGCGCGTCCAGCAAAATATCGCCTTCGGGACCGATCGCCTGCCGGACGGCCCGAACGTTGGCGACATCCTCCGCGACGCCATAGCCCAGCGCCAGCTTCACGGCGTGAAAGCCCTTACCCTGCCATTCCTGCGCCAGCGCGCAGCGTTCCTCCAGCGTGGGTTTCGGCAGTCCGGAGACATAGCAGGGGATCCCATCGCGAAAATTACCGCCCAGCAATTGATGCACCGGCAGGCCGAGGATCTGACCTTTGAGATCCCATAACGCGATATCCACCGCCGCGATCGCGTCGATGTGGTAACCGGTGATGTGGCCGCGATCCCGCATCGAATTATACATTTTGGCGTTCAGCACCTGGCTTTTGAACGGGTTTTCTCCCATCAGCAGCGGTGTAAAGAGTGCCGTGATAATGTCGGCGATAACCTGCGGTATCACCGGCGCCAACGCTTCTCCCCATCCAACATGACCGTCGTCGGCGGTAATTTTCACCAGACAGGTTTCCATTTTGCGCGAATAGACGCAGCGATATTCCGGGCGGTAATAATAGTCATCCTGCACGTCATCGACGGGACCGCCCAAATACACTTCCGCAGGTTTTATTTTCAGCGGGAAACACTCAACTGCGATAATTTTCATTATCTTCTCCGGGGTCGGTTAATCCAGCGTTTTACCGGCGGTTTCCTTCGCCAGCCATACGGCAATAAACGAAATCAGCGCGGTGGCCATCACATAATAGGCCGGGGATAAAGGATCGCCGGTAAAGGCAATTAAGGCGGCGGAGGCCAGCGGCGTGACGCCGCCGAAAACCGCCACCGTCATGTTGTAGGCAATCGCGATCCCACCGTAGCGGATCGCGGTGGGGAACAGCTCCACCATCGCCGCGCCGCAGCCGCCGTTGAACAAGGCGACGAACACGCCGAGCAGGCTCATGGCGGCAATGGCGGCGCCTACCGAATCTTTGGTCATCAGCAGCATGGCCGGATAAGTCAGTAATATGAAGCCGCCGCAGCCCATTAGCATCACCGGCCGGCGGCCAATTCTGTCCGATAAATAGCCGGTTAACGGCATGCACACCGCGACGCTTAATAACCCCAGCGTAGTAATTAAATAGGCATCGGTGCGGCTATAGTGCAGATGGGTCGATAAATAGCCGGGCATAAAGGATTGCAACACCCAACTGCTTACGGCTTTTACCACCACAAAACCGACGCAAAAGAGCAACGCTTTACTCGACGAGGTCAGGGTCTTGCGCAGCGGCGCGGTTTCAATATGGCCGCTCTGTTGCAAGGCGTGAAAAGCGGCGGAATCTTCCATATTCCGGCGCATGTACAAACCGCCCAATCCCAGCGGTGCCGCCAGAAGGAACGGCAACCGCCAACCCCAGTCGTTCATCGCCGTTTCGCCCAGCAGGTGCGTGAGCAGCAACACCAGCCCGGTGCCGACGACAAAGGCCATAAAACTGAAGTTTTCACTCCAGCAGGTAAGCGTGGCCCGGCGGTGCGGTGCCGCGCTTTCCGCCAGATAGGTAATGACGCCGGAACTTTCGCCCCCGGCGGCGAAACCCTGCAATAGCCGGGTCAATACCAGCAACACCGGCGCGAGAATGCCCACCTGATGATAGGTCGGCAATAACCCCATAATAAAGGTGGAGATGGAGGTGATCATAATCACCGTTACCAGCACCTTGCGCCGCCCGAGCCTGTCGCCCATCGAGCCAAAAAACAGGCCGCCCAGGGGGCGCATCAGAAAGCCGGATCCAAATACCGCAAACGACTTAAGCAGCGCCACGGCCGGATCGCCGCCGGCGAAGAAATTGGCGCCGATAATCACGGCCAGCGTGCCGTATAAGCCGAAATCGAACCATTCAATAAAATGGCCGATACCCGCGGACATCATGATTTTAAATGTGCGCCGGGACGACATGGCCGGATTGGCGCCCGGGTACGTCGCGGCGTAGTGAGGACTGGAATTATTCATGCGATCTCCTGAGCAAATCAGGATTTGCCCTGTTTTCGTTATCGGATAGTGTCGCGTCAGAGGGTCATGCCACTGCGTTGTAGGATGACGTCAGTGTTGACGAACGCCGCCCGTTTCGCCATGACGGCTTGGGATTACGTGAGAGTAATCATAAAATACGCCGTAAAAATGCTTCACATAGTGAAGCATAGCCGCCAAGCCCGCGCCGGTACGGAACCAGGCAATGAAGGGATGAGGCGGAGCAACGCCGCGACGGCCTAAGGCATTCCGATCGCCGACTGTCATCATCGGTCAAAAAACTGTTCCCGTCGGGCAAGACGTTCTTTTCCCGACGGCACATAATGAGGGTTTTCTCCGTTATGCCCTTTTGTCCCCCCGGCGCGGGTCGCCGGCGACGATGGCCGTATGTAAGGAACATGACCGATGTCCAACGATAAAATAGGCGCCCGTTTGGCGCAGGATCCGTTACCGGAAATCCAGAATTGCATCTATGCTCCGCTGCTGGCAAACGTCAACCCGGACGACTTCGCCGATATGCTCGCGGTAAACGGCGCCCATCTGGTGATGCTGCACGACTGCCGGCTTATGCCGACCGCCCGTGCCGCTACGCTTGCCAAAGCGCTGCTGTCGATGGCCGCGGAAGGACAAGAAGATCCGGCAGTTATCGATCCCCGCACCGAAGACGGTTACTTTGCGTTTGAACTCCGCCTGGGCAGGATGGTCGGCGCGCACGAGGCCGGATTTCTTCATTTGGCGCGCAGCCGCAATGATATCGGCGCCACCCTGGACCGCCTGCGTGCCGCGCGGCTGGCGTTGACTATCATGTCGGCGCTCAACCGGGTGCGGACGCTGTGCCTGTCGCAGGCGGAAAAGTATGCCGAGGTCATCATGCCGGGCTATACCCATTTACAGCCCGCGCAGCCGATTACCTTTGGCTTTCTGTTGGCTGGCTACGCCGAATCGCTGGCGCGCGATTATCAGCGGCTGGCCGAGGTTTGGCCGCGTTTGGTGCAAGGCAGTATGGGCGCCGCCGCGCTGGCGGGAAGCAGCTTTCCTATCGACCGACAGCGTACCGCCGCCCTGCTGGGCCAGGAGGGCGTGACCCACAACAGCCTGGACACGGTAGCGTCGCGGGATTTCGCCACCGAACTGCTGTATGCCGTCACGCAGCTCTCGCTCACCTGGGGGCGGGTAGCGCAGGATTTTCACACTTTTTCCAGCGATGAATTTGCCATTATCGGATTCCCCGACAGCGTGGCGGGGACATCCAGCATCATGCCGCAGAAGAAAAATCCGTTTGCGCTGGAGTTCCTGCGCGCCGAATCCGCGCGGCTGGTGGGCGTCCTTACCGGCACGTTGAGCGCCATTCGCAGTACCCATTTCACCGTTTCGCTGGACGCTATCCGCGAAGGACTGATGGATCTTTGGCCCGCGCTGGCCCGCGCCGCACAGGATTTGGGTCTGTTTGCACAGGTGATTGCCACCGTGGAGCCCCGCGCCAAGCTCATGCTACAGCGCTGCTATGGCAATTTCAGCACCGTCACCGAATTAGCGGACAGACTGGTGAAAGACCACCAACTGTCTTTCCGCGAAGCGCATCATCTCGTCGGATTGGTGGTGCGTTTGGCCCTTGAGGAAGGGAAAGACGCCAGCCAGATAACGGCGCAGGCGGTTAACCGTGCCGCCGTTGACATGCTGGGGCGCGAGCTGCCCATTGATGATGCGTGGGTGAGCGAAACGTTGGATCCCGCGCGCGCCGTGCGGGGACGCACCCACAGCGGCGGCACCGCGCCAGCGACGATTCGGCAGGCGCTGGCGGCGGCGCGGCGGCAACTTGAGCTCGACGAGCAGCGTCTGACCGAACGGCAACAGCATAAAGCGGCGGCGACCCAGGCGCTGCAAACGGCGTTGGAAACGCTGGCGGCAGAGAGAGATTGAGACCAGGCCGCCGCCGGCGCGCCATTGCCGGCGGCGTCAAGGGGCGGGTGCAAACCGCCTGGTGCTGATGAAAATAGCCCACCAGCGGCCCGCCCGGCTGTCTGTAGGCGAGTGTGCCATGCAACGGACGCTGTGTCAGCCGCCCATCCGGCGCTCTTTCGGCGATACGATCGTACAATCCCACTGACGGCTCAGGCAAATTTTCCCGCCGCGGCCCGTTCGGCTCACGTTAGGCGATAGAGCAAGCCACTTGATGTTTATTAAGACTCTCCCGCAGCGGCCCGTCCGGCTGTTTATCGGTTATCAGCCGCGTGATTTGCGGCCAAAGCGCATAGCGGGACGGGAACGTCATGCCGAACTTGGAGTGATCGGCCACGACCAGCGTTGCCGCGGCGCGCTGCGACATGGTGCTATACACCGTTCCGCAATCGATCAACGCGTCGCTGGGCCCTTCCGCCGAAACGCCGCTGGCACCCAAAATGGCATAGTCGACGAAATATTGATGCAGAAAATTTATCGTCAGCGCGCCCACCACCGACCCCTCGGAGGATTCATACTCCCCCGGGGCGATAATGACTTTAATGGTCGGATTCATCGACAATACCGTGGCGACCCCGAAAGAGTGGGTAATGACGCTAAGATTTTTCATATCGGTGGCGATACGCCGGGCCACATGGACCGTCGTCGCCCCGGAGCCTATCATCACGATATGCGCACCCGTTAACTGCTTGACCGTTTCCCGCGCGATACGCTCGCGCTCGGCTACAAACAACTGGTGGCGCTCGCTGATGGACGGTTCGCTGCTTTGCGCCCGTATGGCGCCGCCGTAAGTGCGGCTGAGATGTCCGCCCTGCGTCAGCGCGTCCAGATCACGACGGATGGTTTCGGTGGAAACATGGTGTCGCCGCGCCAGTTCGGCAATGCGCAAACTGGGCGTATCGTTGATTTCCGCCAGGATCTTCGCCTGGCGTATTTGTTTGGTTTTGGACATGGTTACCGGCTTGAAAGCTGCGATCGATGCCATCGCCCACGGGTAAAATACGCCCGCGGCGTCTACTACGCCTTTATATCAACTTCGGCAACGGCGGCAAAGCGTTACCCTCTTTTTGCGCCCGAAGGCGACAGCCTCACCCGCGTCGCTCCTGGCTCACGCGCGAGAGCACCGTCGCAAATTTGTCGACAAACCAGGCCGCATTTTCTTGCGTAAAACACAGCGGCGGGCGGATCTTCAGGTTATTGCCGTGAGCGCCGGCGGCGCCTATCAACACCCCTTCTTCTTTGAGGCCGTTGATCATCGCCACCGCGGTCGCCGCATCCGGGGCCGCGCCGTCAGGCGTGGTGAATTCGACGCCGATAAACAGCCCCGCGCCCCTGACATCGCCGATGAGCGGAAAGCGTTTGGCCAGCTGGCGCAAGGCCGAACGCAGCCAGGCGCCGGTACGGTCGGCATTGGCGATGAGCCCTTCCTCCTTGATGACGTTTAACACCGCCAACCCGGTGGCCGCCGCCACCGGATTACCGCCGAAGGTATTAAAATACTCGGTCGCCTGGCAAAAGGTATCCAAAAGCGCCGGTCGGGTCACCACGCCCGCCATAGGAAAGCCATTGCCCATCGGTTTGCCAAGCGTGACGATATCCGGCATGACCTGATGGCGGGCGAAGCCCCAATATCCTTGCCCGGTGCGCCCGAAACCGGGCTGGACTTCGTCGGCGATAAACAGGCCGCCGGCGGCCTGTACGCGCCGTACCGCGCTTTGCAGAAAACCGGGCGGATCGGCAAAAACCCCGTCGCTGGAAAAAATGGTGTCCACCAGCAGGCCGGCACAACCGATACCGGCGGCGTCTAGAGAATCGATCGCCGCTTGAACCTGGCTGGCGAACACGCTCTCTAAGGTCTCACCCGCGCGCAGACGGCCAGCGTCAGGCGCGGGCACGGTACGGACATGCGCCGGAACGCGGGGCTGGCGGTACGCCGAAGGCGAAACCGCCATCACCGCCGCCGTATTACCATGGTAAGCCGCCTCGGTCACAATGAACCCGTGTTTACCGGTATGGGCGCTGGCGATGCGCAGCGCAATATCGTTGCTCTCGCTACCGGTGCAGGTCAATACCACATTGCTGAGCGGGTCGGGAAACGTGGCCAGCAGCGTTTCGGCATACTCATCCAGGATGGCGTACAAATAGCGGCTATTGGTGTTGAAGCGGGCGGCCTGTTCACTCATGGCTTTCACCACACGCGGATGACAGTGCCCGACCGACGGCACGTTATTGTACATATCCAGGTAGGCGTTGCCCGCGGCATCATACATCCAAACGCCGCTGGCGCGTACAATCTCCAGCGGCTGGCGATAGAAAATCACCGCGGCGTTGCCCTGAGTGCGATGTCGGCGCGCCACCCGTTCACTTAGCCGCGCATCAAGTTGCGCGGCCGCCTGGGCGTCGAAGCGGTTTAACGCCAAGATCGGTTTTGCCTCATTCATGCGGTTTCCCTCAGATAGTGTGCAGCCAGTGCGACCGTGCCCTGGGTATACGCGGCAGGTTGCAGATTTTGCGCGGTAGGCGTTTCGACATGGCTGGTAATCCAGGCGGTTAACTGAATCCGCCGCAACATCATGAACATCGTCAGCGCACTTTCGTCGGCGGCGGACAGCGGCGTCTGCGTGCGGTAACCCTGAAGCCAGGCCGCTTTAAAATCGGCCACGCGCGGATCCTGTTCCAGAAAACTAACCGCGGCGGCGAAATCATACATATACCAACAGCTACCGCAGTCATCGAAATCGATAACCGTTAAGCGCCGGCCATCCACCAGCAGATTGGCCAGCCGTAAATCACAATGCACCAGGCCAAAGCGCGCCTCGTCCTGGCCGTAATCGCGCAGCTGCTGGCGCACGACCTCGGCCGTTTGCGCGATGATATTGCGTCCGGCATCCGTCAGGCCGGGGGCTGCGCGCCAGTCGCCCCACAATGCGCCAGCCCCGATCATGCTGTCATAATCCCAATGTTTACGGACAAAACCCGCCGGCTTACGCCAATGCCGACTGTGCTGGTGTAGCGCGGCCGTTATGCGACCCAGCTCGGAATACCAATGCCGCAAATCGGCGCCCGCATCCGGTTCGTGGCCTGCCACAAAAGTGAACGCCACCACATAGCGAGCGCTGCCCCGATCCCACAGGCAGCCGATATACTCCCCGTCCCGGCGGCGTATCGGCGCCGCGGTATTGACGGTGCCGGCGGTGCGCAGCGCTTCCAGCCAGGCTAATTCAGAACGTATTTCCGCCTCGCTACTGTAGTCAGGCCGATGAACGCGCATCACCACCCGTTCCCCTGAGCGGGGATGGGTCACAAGCCAGGTCGCATTTTCGGAAATGGTTAGCAATTTCATGGCACTATCTGCCGCCAGCCCCCACTCCACCAACGCCGCGCGCAGCAGCGATTCCAGGCGCTGCAAAAAGCTATCCTCATAAAGCATATCGGTTTCTCGCCTGATTAATATGAGGCGAGTACAACATTTTTTTGTGGATAGTTCAACTCACAAGCGGCACTTTTTTATTGGTTTTGACCGCGTCAGCTTCTGCAAAAAGCACCCCACCTACGGCCTGACGTCTTCGCTTAATTTATGTTCCCTCTGCCCTATCAAAGGGCATAAAAATTTATTTTACACGATAAAAAGCCGTTATTTGACACTTAATTAGCGCAACCCCCCCTCACCTCCGCTAATAATTAGCGCCGAATTAACGGCTTAATCACTTTCCCCTCAGCCGCGTTTTTCGCACTTATTTGGTGCATAATTTGAACCAGTTTAGCCGGGCAATAAATATGTTGAACATGCCACATTTTTATGATTTTCTTACGCTAGAGGTGAGATAGGCGGCTGCATGGTAAGGGTTTGCCCTTCCTCTAGCGAGTGCGTTTGTGGCGCAAGGCCTGCGCTCCGTTTGGGCAAACCGGTGCACGTCATTAGCAGGAGAAAGCATGTTATCGACCGAAAAAGAGAGCATTCCCTATGCCATTCAATTGCAAGGGGTGAATAAATGGTTCGGCCAAATGCAGGTGTTGAAAAACATTAACCTGTCGATCAAAGCCGGTGAAAAGGTGGTGGTTTGCGGTCCTTCCGGCTCGGGCAAATCCACGATGGCGCGCACCATCAATTTGTTGGAACCCTATCAACAAGGTCAAATTTTGATCGACGGGATTGCGCATGCGGATAAGCGTGTCGCGGTCCATGCCGTTCGTCGCAAGGTGGGCATGGTCTTTCAGCAGTTCAATTTATTTCCCCATTTAACGGTGCTGCAAAATTGCATGCTGGCCATGGTATGGATCAAAAAAATGCGGCACGCCGAGGCGCGCGAGCGCGCTTTAGCGCAACTGGAGCGGGTACATATCGCCGCCCAGGCGCATAAATATCCGGGCCAGCTCTCCGGTGGGCAGCAACAGCGCGTCGCAATTGCCCGGGCATTGTGTATGGAGCCGGAAATCATGCTCTTTGACGAGCCGACCTCCGCCCTGGACCCCGAAATGGTGAATGAGGTACTGGAAATAATGATGTTGCTGGCCGGTAGCGGCATGACCATGCTGTGCGTGACACATGAAATGGGCTTCGCCCGCCGGGTGGCCGATCGGGTCGTTTTTATGGAACAAGGCGAAATCGTCGAAGTGAATAACGCGGACACCATTTTCAACCGCCCGGCCATGGCGCGCACCAAAGCCTTCTTCAACCAATTACTTCATTAATGGGTGGCGGTCCGCGCCCGCGGTGAAGACCGACACAAACGGACGGCGGTCGGCAATGGCGCACAGCGGTCGATATTAAGGACGACGGCCGGTATCACAGGACGGCGGTCGGTATCAGCGGACGGTCCCACGCGCTGGATAGCACAACGGCGCCGCGCGTTATGGCGCGCGGCAACAGTATTTCCATCCCCTTTTCATTCGCAGTAACGGGAGCATCGATGAATTTGCAGCCACGAATTAACCGCCGGACCTTCCGCTCCGGGACATTGTTAGGGTCTCTTACCGCGGTCATTGCCCTGTTGGGCGCGCTACCGGCCAGTTATGCGGACAGCTTGCCGCCGCTGCCAAAATATATCGCCGATCAGGGCAAATTACGCGTCGGCGTAAAATGCGATTATCAGCCCGCCGGTTTCCTCGGCAGCGATGGTAAACCCACCGGTATTGAAGTCGATATGGCGCATCATATCGCCCAGCTTGCCTTCGGTAGCCCCGATAAAGTCGATTTGCAATGCGTGACCTCGGAAAACCGGATTGCCGCACTGATGAGCCGGAAAATCGATCTGATCCTCGCCACCTTAGGGATTTTCCCCGAAAGACAGAAAGTGATCGATTTCACTACCCCCTATTTTTGGGGTTCGAGCAGTTTTCTGGTGCGCAAAGACAGTCCCTATCAGAAAAACGCCGATATCTTGGATAAAAAAATTATCGTTCTCAAAGGGGCCAGCCAAATCAACTGGCTTACCAAAAACGCGCCTCAGGCACAGCTGATACGGATGAATAGCAACGCCGATGCGCTACAGAGTCTGCGCCAGGGGCGAGGGGAGGCTTATACCGGCGATATCGCGTCGTTGATTACTTTGGTCCCGACCCATCCCGACCTGCGGATGCTTCCCACCAGCGAACAATACGACGTCCAGTGGGGCGGCGGCGGTATCCGCAAAGGGGAAACCGAATGGAAAACCTATCTTGATGCGGCGTTGACCCAAATGAAACAGCAGCATTTTTACCAACCGATAGTGGCGAAATATGTCCAGAACGAGCAAATCAGGACCTTCACCATCAATACGTATGAAGGGGAGCCGCCGAAATCATAACGGCGCTACGGCGTAAAGGTCTCTTTCGGTCAACCCGCCTGGCCTTGCCCGCAGGGCGCCAGGCGGTTTTATGTATTAGCAGAGGCGGCAATGGCATCTCAGTTTGATTGGCAGTATATCCTCGACAATTTACCCGATCTGTTTGCGGGCTGGCTTATGACGCTGCGCTTGAGCCTCATCAGTATTGTCATTTCCATGTTATTAGGCGCTATCTTGGCCTCAATGCAACTGGCGGCGCCGAACGGTAAAATTGCGGCGCTTATTAAAGGATACGTCGCCTTCATTCGCAATACGCCGTTATTGCTGCAAATATTCTTTATCTATTTTGGCCTGCCCGAAGTGGGGCTGAAGTTATCGCCGTTCAACTCCGGCATCCTGGCGTTATCCCTTTGGGCCATCGCCTTTAATAGCGAGAATTTCCGCGCGGGTCTGGCGGCAGTCCCTCATGGCCTGAATGAGGCAAGCCAGGCGCTGGGGTTATCCTCGCTGCTTTATCATGTCCTGGTGGCCTGGCCATTAGCGTTGCGCATTGCCCTTCCCTCGCTGCTTTATACCGCCATCGGAGTGGTGAAGAACTCTTCTTATATGCAGGTCGTGGGTATTGCGGAATTGACGTTTGTCGCCGTGGACAAAGTGTCTTTGGAATTTAAAACCGTCGAGATGTTCAGCGCTATCACGATCATTTATATCCTTACGGTGTTTTTACTTTCCATGCTGCTCAGGTTAATGGAAACCCGCATGAACCGCCCCTTCGCCAGAGGATAAGTGATGCCATTATTAATTGAATATTTCCCTCTTTTCCTCAATAGCATCGCGGTCACTCTCGCGTTATCCGTTTGCACGTTGCTGGCGTCCACCCTGGGGGCCATTCTGCTGGCCTTCGGCGTGACCTGCCGTCTGGCTCCGGTGCGCTGGCTCTTTATCGTACTGGTAGAAATCGTCCGCGCCATCCCTATCTTCGTGCTGGTGCTGGCGGTGTACTTTGTACTGCCGATGGTCGCGGTCTCGTTAGATCCTTTTACCTCAACCGTTATCAGCCTGTCCCTTTGGGGCAGCGCCAACGGGGCGGAAATCATCCGCGGTGGGTTGACCTCGCTCGACCCGGGGCAAAAAGAAGCCGGCAGCGCCTTGGGTTTTCATCCGGTGCTGTTCTTCGTGCTGGTGCAGGTGGCGCAGGTGGTGCGCATCATCCTTCCCCCGTTTTGCGGATTGGCGGCAACCCTGATCCAGGCCACGACGTTGGGATCGGTGGTCGGGGTAGTGGAGTTATTACGCACCGGTCAGATAGTGATTGAGCGCTCTACCTCGACGACCGGCGGCGTCTCCAGCTTCGTCGTCTACGGACTCATGTTGATGGTCTACTTTGTCATTTGTTCCGCGGTGTCGAGAGCGGGATCGCTTTTGGAGCGACGTTTGTCGCGCCATTTGCACCGTCCCGCACAGCCTGCCGCGCCCGCCGGCCCGTCGAACGGTGCCGCCCCTTGGAATCCTTCTTCTCAAGACGGTAAATCATGAGCGAACTACTTGAGCACGAACGCGCGGTGGCCGAATGCCTGCTGGCTTCCTATGGCGCGGCCGTACCGCCGGCGGCGCAAGCCGTCGCCGGCGAGCATCTTACCGACCTGCTGGGGGTGATGCTCGCAGGCGCGCAGCACCCCTCCACCCTGGCGCTGCTCGCTACCCTGCCGGCGCAGGTACCGGCGCCGGGCGCCAGCGCGCGCGCCATCGGCCAGGGCAAAAGCCTCAGCATACAACATGCCGCCCTGTTCAACGCCTTTGCCGCGCATGTGGATGATTTCGACGATGACGACACCTTATTATCCCTGAGCCATCCTACGGTAACGGTCGGCGCCGCCTGTCTGGCGCTCTGCGATGCGCTGGATTTGTCGGGCACAGCGCTGGTGGCGGCTTATTTGACGGGGGTCGAAACCATTATGCGGCTGGGCCCTCTGGTCAACCCGCGGCATTATCTGGCCGGTTGGCACGCAACCTGTACGCTTGGCGTGGTGGGCGCGGCGGCGGCCAGCGGTTTGCTATTAGGGCTGGATGCCGACCGCCTGCGCCACGCGCTGGGCTTTGCGGCTTCCATGGCGGCCGGCCTGCGCAGCAACTTTGGTAGCGACGCCAAGCCATTGCAAACCGGCCTCGCCGCCGCTCATGGCGTTATGGCGGCGCAGATGGCTGCCGCCGGTATGACCTCAACGCCGGGCAGCCTGATGGGTCCGGCGGGGATGGTGTCTATGTTCGCCGGCGTACCGGTCGCGGTACAGGACTTCATTGCGCCGTTCGCCCGCCCCTTCGCGTTGGAGGGCGTCGGAGTGACGATCAAAGCCTACCCTTGCTGCACCTGTAGCCACGCCGCCATCGCGCTGCTGATGAGCCTTATCGCCGACGAACGGCTTTCCGCCACGGCGATTGCCCGGGTTGAGGTTAGCGTCGATCCCGCCACGCCGCGCATTTTGATCCATCCGCAGGCGACAACCGCCATGGAAGCGAAGTTCAGCCTGCCGTTCAGCCTGGCCATCGCCGTGGTTCAGGGCCAACTCGCGCTACAGGACTTTAACGATGAGACGGTGCGGCGCGACGAGGTGCGGGCGTTCGCGCAAAAAGTCTTAACGCTCTGCGACGACACGCTACCGAAAGGCGCCGGCGGCGTCGCGCTGGGCTGCCGTCTGCGGCTGACGACGGTGGACGGAAACACCTTTTTCCGTTCGACCGACGTCGAACCGGGCAGCAAAGCGTGGCGTTTGAGCCATCAGCAGTTGGCAGACAAATTTGTGCGCTGCGCCAGCGCTAGCCTGACCGCCGCGCAGGCCGCCGACGTGTTTGCCTACGCGCTCGATATGGCGGCGCTGCCGACCCTGCGTTCGTTATTGGCTGCCTTATGTCCCGACGCCCGGAATTAAGCGGCGAACCGGCAGCCGGCCGTGCCGGGGTAGGCAAACGCCAAGGGTGCTCCCTGCCGCTTCCCGCCGAGAAAAGCATGCGCGACGATGAACCTTCGCTGCTGGCCACGATGACCAGCGGGCTGGCGGATTTCATCACCCTCCAGGGCGGCGTGGCCGCGCGGGTCAGCGCACAAGCCGGACTGCGCCTGCACTGGGACGACACGCCCAACGCGCCGATTCCCCTACCCCTTTATTGCCGCGTGCTACAGGTCGCGGCGGACGAAACCGGCAATGCCGATTTTGGCCTGGCTTTCGGACGTCAGTTCCCCCTGAAGGCGCTGGGCCTGCTGGGCTACCTTTTGCTCAGTTGTCCCACGCTCGGCGCGGCGCTGGCGCAGCTCGTCGATGGCTTTGCGTTGCATCAGCAACGCGCGCGCATTCAACTGCGGCAAAGCCGGGGCCAGTGTCACCTTATTTATCACTCTGCCGACAGTTCCCCCGATCAACAGCGTCATCTTAGCGAACTCCTATTGGCCGTTTGGCAGACTTTGCTGCGCCAGGCCCTGGGTGCCGACTGGACGCCCCAGGCGGTGCACTTCGCCCATCGCCCGCCGGCATGCGATAGCGCGCACCGTCAGCTATTTGGCCCCGGCGTGCGCTTCAAGCAACCTCAGCATGCGCTCATTTTTGCCACCGCGGCGCTGGACAGGCCCATGCCGGGCTACGACCGCCGCCTTATGACGCTCGCGAAACACAGTTTGCAGATGCTCGGACAGCGCGACAAGATCGGTCACAATGTGGTCGAACAAGTGAAACACGCCTTGCCGGCGTTGCTCGCGCAGGGAAAACCGCGGCTGGACGACGTGGCGCATCGGCTGAATATGCCCAGTTGGACGCTGCGCCGCCGCCTGGTCGACTGCGGCGTAACTTTTAAAACGCTAATCGAAACCACGCGTCGTGAGTTGGCGCTTGATTTTCTCGAACAGGATCAGGGTAATATATCCACGCTGTCGGCGCGGTTGGGTTATGCCGAAACCAGCGCATTATCGCGCGCCTTTCAGCGCTGGTATGGCTTGTCTCCCAAACAATGGCAGTCGCGGGCGAACCGCTGCGCCGCTGTCCCCGACTCTTTTTGAGGTGGCCTCCGCTCCCTCAGGCGCATTCACCGCCGCCGTCGCAAAAAAATGCGGTTTTGGGCGCACGGGGGCTAAAGTTTTCCCGCATCGTGCCGTTAACGTCTAAAGCCCTCTGTTCAGGAGAGAGACAGTGATTAAGCGATTAGGCGTCGGCGCGTTGCGGCTGGGGATGTATATCCAGCGGTTGGAGCTCTCACGCCACAGCTCCACCACGTTGCGCGACGGTTTTCTGCTAACCACTTCTGCACAAATTACCGCTATTCATCGCGTCGGAATCAAACACGTCTGGATTGATGAGTTGAAGGGCGTGCGCGCCGTCAACGCCCGCCCCTGGCTCAGCCAGATCCCCGCATCGCCCTCGCGCCATGACGGCGAGGGTATCGACAGCGCGTTGGAAAACGCGCGCCAAATCTGTCTGACCGGCGCCGCGCAGATGAAACAAATTTTCTGCGACGCGCGGCTGGGTAAAACCCTCGATCCCCTGGTTACCCTGCCCCTGGTGGATAGCGTTATCCGCTCCCTTGAGGACAATCCGATAGCTTTGCTGGGCGTGGCGCAGCTCAAGACCCACGATAATTACACCTATCAGCATTCGGTCGCGGTCTGCGCGCTGATGGTTGCCCTCGGCCTGCAATATCGCCTGCCGTCGGAAACGCTGCGGCTACTGGGCATGGGCGGACTGTTGCACGATCTGGGCAAAGCGCTGATCCCGGCTTCCATTCTGAATAAGCCCGGCCGTCTTACCGTCGCGGAGTCGGCTATCATCAAACAACACCCCCTGCTCGGCATCGCCATGCTGAATCCCGATACCACCGCGCCCGCCATACGGGATATCCTGTTGCACCATCATGAAAAAATCGACGGCGGCGGTTACCCCTTTGGTCTGCGCGGGGCGGCTATCTCGCGCTATGCACGCATGGCCGCCGTGTGCGATGTCTATGATGCGCTCACATCCAGCCGCAGTTACAAAGCCGCCTGGACCCCCGACGCCGCCATCCGCAATATGGCGGCCTGGAAGGGGCATTTCGATCAATCGGTGTTTTTTACCTTCGTTAAGGCGGTGGGCGTTTACCCGGTAGGATCCGCGGTACGTCTCGCGCCAGAGCCTCTGGCGGAGGCGACGGAGGCGGAAGGCGCGTCGCTACTGCACCCTAAAGTCCGCCGCTTTTTTTCCTCACTCACCAGCGCGCCGCTGTCCGCGCGCAATTTGGATTTGGCGATCCCCAGTATCGGCGACGGCAGCGCCGGGCCGGAAGCGTTGCTAGACGGGCTCGAAACCGGTCTCGCCGAACCGGACATTACGCTCGGTTGGCACGGCGATGACTACACGCCGCAGCGACAACATCAGGAACGGGAAATGGAAGGCTGATCCGCCTCTAAGCGGGTAAGGGCCGCCCCATGGTCGACGGTCGTTACCGGGCCATACCGGCACGCCTCTGGTGCCGGTAAAAGCCGCGCCCGGGGGCAAAATGCTTTGCCAGGCCATCTTTACCCCCTCCGCACGGGATAAAACTCGGGTTCGTCGGCGACCTAGCGACGGCAAAGACGGCCGCTAGCGGGCGCGCAGGAAAGTCGAGTTTGTCGGGGAGGCATTGCGAAAAAACCTTGGCCGCCGCATCCTTTGCCGGCGAGGCGTCTGTCAGGGGGGTAGGGAAAAGAACGCGTGCCGGCCAGGGCGCCGGCAAACAGGGCGGTAGTGCAATAAAGGTTTAGAAATCAGACATCAACTTCGCCCGTAGGCGTTTGATGGATTGGCTGTGCAACTGGCTGACCCGCGATTCACCGATGCCCATGACCTCGCCTATCTCTTTCAGGTTGAGCTCTTCCTGATAATAGAGCGTCAGCATCAATTTCTCCCGTTCCGGCAGCGCCTCGATGGCCGCAATCACGCGATCGCGCAGGCCGCTTTCGAGCAATTGCTGTAGCGGGTTATTGCCCGCTTCGTGCTCCGGCAGCAGATTATCCGCAGCGTCGCCATGTTCTTCGCGCCATTCGTCATAGGAAAACAACTGACCGCTGTTGGTGTCCTGCAATAGTTGGTGATACTGGGCCAGCGGAATGTTCATCGTATTCGCCACCTCCTGCTCGGTGGCGGTTCTGCCCAAGGTCTGCTCGGTTTTCTGAATGGCCTGCGCCACTTCCCGGGCGTGACGCCGGGTACTGCGCGGCAGCCAATCGCGGCCGCGCAACTCATCGAGCATGGCGCCGCGAATACGCTGCACCGCATAGGTGGTAAAGGCGGCGCCCTGAACCGCATCGAAACGATCTAGCGCGCTGAGCAAGCCTATGCTGCCGGCCTGTAGCAAATCGTCCAGATCGACGCTTGCGGGTACACGCACCTGTAGCCGCAGCGCTTCATGGCGTACCAGCGGAATATAACGCATCCATAGCGACTGTTTATCCATCACGCCTGCGGCAGTATACAGATCGCTCATCTTTTAACCCTTTCTCACCCGGTTCTGCGCTGATTATCCGTACTCGTTCACCAATCAATCGACCGAATAGTCAGCAAAAAGCCGCTCTTATCCTCCCATACCGCCGTTATCGACGGCGTTACCCTATCGCTAACCCGCCGGATGGAGGAGTCACCTATCAGTTTCTTCCTTGCCCCGCGCCGGTAGAGAATAAAAAAACCCCGCCGGAGCGGGGTGGGACTGCCAATAGCGGCAGCGAAGCCAGGTGTGGCGCGCCCGGTCGTCGTAAGCGGCGAACGTCGCTGGCCGTGATGACGCGGCCAACAACGTGCGTCGTGATAGCGCGACCGGGATAATTTACAGGCTTACTGCAGAAGAGAAAGAACGGTCTGCGGTACCTGATTGGCCTGGGCCAGTACTGAGGTACCCGCCTGCTGCAAGATCTGCGCCTTGCTCATATTGGATACTTCGGTGGCATAGTCAGCGTCCTGAATACGCGATTGTGCTTCGCTCAGGTTGCTGGTGCTGCTGGTCAGGTTGTTAATGGTGGACTCGAACCGGTTTTGCACCGCACCCAAATTAGAACGCATGGTGTCAACGGTGGACAGCGCATCGTCCAGGGTGGCCAACGGGTCGCTGGTAGCGGCGGTCAGCGCTTTGCTGGAGTCGTAGCTGGCGGCGGTCACATTGCCATCATCGTCGGTGGTGACTTTGGCGGCGTAATATTTCACGGTCGCATCCGTAGAGCCGGCGGTTTCGTCTTTAATGAAATAGTGACCGTTCTTGTCCTGCACCAGCGACGTTTTGGCGCTGTCGACGGTGGACGCGGTGTTACTGTCGGTGATACCCGGCGTCGTGGCTTTGGCATCGGCCGCAACGGTGGCGGTCAGGGTGCCGTCGTCGGCGATGGAAACGGTAGCGCTGTAAGCGCCTTTATCGGTTTTGACGTAGTAGTTGTTGTTGTCGTCTTTCACCAGCGTGCCCGCGGCAATATCGGCGGCGTCGGCGTTGCCGGTGGCGGTGATGCCGGTGGCGCTATCATAAGTGGTGGCAATAGCGCTACCGGTAGTGACCGCCGTGGTGTCCGTCGGCGCGGCGGCTTCTACTTCCGCGTCATCGGCAACGGTGGCGGTCAGTTTGCCGGTACCGTCGGTGGAAACCGTGGCGGCATAGTAATCGCCGTCGCTGGTTTTCACGAAGTAGCCGTCGTCGTTTTTAACCAGGCTACCCGCTTCGATATCGGCCTTGGCGTCGTTCGTGCCGGCGGACAGGGTGACGGAGCTGACCGAGACGCTGCCGGTGGCGGCGACATTGGTGGTCGGCGCAACGGTAACGCCGGTCTGGGTGCCGGTCGGGCCGTTGACGTTAAAGGTGCCCAGTTTCAGGGAATTGGAATCGATTTTCTTCAAATCGATAGAGATGGTTTCACCATCGTTAGCGCCGACCTGGATGGACAGGCTCTTATCGGTACTTAAAACTTTGACGCCGTTGAAGTCGGTCTGCTGGGAAATACGATCGATTTCCGCCAGGCGCTGGGTCACTTCATCCTGGATGGATTGCAGGTCGCTGGTGGAGTTGGTGCCCGTTTGTGACTGCACGGTCAGCGTACGAATTGCCTGCAGGTTGTCGTTGATTTCATCCAGCGCGCCTTCCGTGGTCTGCGCCAGGGAGATACCGTCGTTAGCGTTGCGCGACGCCTGCGTCAGTCCGTTGATGTTTGATGTAAAACGGTTGCTGATCGCCTGACCGGCGGCATCGTCCTTGGCGCTGTTGATGCGCAGGCCGGAAGACAGACGCTCAATAGCGGTACCCAGGGCAGATTGCGATTTGTTCAAATTGTTCTGGGCCATCAGCGAGATGCTGTTGGTATTGATGACTTGTGCCATTGCAGTATTCCTAAATAATCGTCCCTAGGGACAGAAAAGGTGAACCCGGGCATTTTGCTAAGGGGCTTTAATGACCGTCTTCAATGGTATCGGCGTTCTTTTCCCAATCTTTAGCCTAAAATGGAAATTTATTGCCCTTGAATGGGAATGCCCTTCCCCTCATCTACGCCTCTATTGCGTGAATTACCCGCTATTAACCTTCGTTTCAGCGCCATTGCCCGCGGCAAGAATCAGGTAAACTTTTTTTCGTTCGTGCCGATAACAGTTTATCTACCGCGTTCAACCATAGGGCAAAGCGATGTCAACCATCAGTTCATTAGGTATCGGTTCGGGATTGGATCTGAGCAGCTTATTGGATTCTTTACAGACTGCCGAAGAGGCGCGTCTCACCACGGTGACTGATAAACAAGACAGCTACAATACGAAATTGACGGCTTACGGCACATTGAAAAGCGCCTTGGAAAGCTTTAACGAGGCGACGGCTGCCCTAACCACCCGTTCCACCTATACACAAAAAGTGGCCAGCAGCCATGATGCGTTTAGTACTGAAGTCGGCGACGACGCCGTCAGCGGCAGCTATAGCATCAGCGTGACGCAGCTGGCCACGGCGCAGTCGCTGGCAACCAGCAGCAGCAACAGCTTTAGCAGCACGACGGCCCTTATCGGCACCAGCGGCAGCAGCAACCGTCAATTGAGCATTACCGTAGGCAGCGGCGACGCCGTCACCATTCCTTTGACCGACGATCAAACCACGCTCAGCGGCCTGCGTGACGCCATTAATCAGGCCGATGCCGGCGTCACCGCCAGTATCATCCAGTCGGGTGACAGCGGTTATCAGTTGGTCATTACCTCCGACAGCACCGGCAGCGACGCAACCATGACGCTCGCGGTTAGCGGCGACGATAAATTGAATGCCCTCATCGGCTATGACGGCAGCGATACCGACAGCACCACGGGGATGGTGCAAACCACCGCGGCACAAAACGCCCTGCTGACGGTTAACGGCATCAGCGTTGAACGCAGTTCCAATACCATTACCGATGTGCCGCAGGGCGTGACGCTGACGCTGAACGCCACCACCAGCAGCACGCAAAATCTTATTCTGCGTCAGAGCACTACCGATTCAGCCAAAGCCATCGAGGATTGGGTCAGCGCCTATAACAGTTTGATCTCTACCTTTAATAGCCTGACGCAATATACCGCCGTTAGCGCGGGAGAAGAACAGAGCGACAGCAACGGCGCCTTGATTGGCGACAGTACCCTGCGCACGATTCAAAATCAGCTAAAAAGTCAATTAAGTTCGGCGCAGAGCGATAGCACTTTTCAAGTCATTAACGATTTAGGCGTCACGCTAAATAAAGACGGCACGCTGAGCGTCGATGAAAGCACGCTGGTGAAAAACTTGGCCAATAATCCCACCGCCGTGGCGGATTTCTTTATTGGCGACGGGAGCACGACAGGGTTAGCAACCCAAATGACCAATCTAGCCAGCAGCTATATTGACGATAATGGCATGATTGATAACGCGACCGATAGCATCAATACCATTCTGACGAAATTGTCTAAACAATACGATAGCGTCCAGAGCAGCATTGACTCCAATATTGCACGCTACAAATCACAATTTACGCAACTGGATGTATTGATAACGTCATTGAACAGCACCAGTGATTATTTAACTCAGCAATTTGAAGCTATTTCTAAAACCAGCAGCTCATCCTGATTATTGACAGGGGTGCGGGCTGGAGGACGTGAATATGGACGCTAAATCATGGTAAAAATGTATGGTACCGCGGCCTACGCTAACGTAGGTTTACAAAGCAGTGTGCTGAACGCCAGCCCCCATCAATTGATTGTTCTTTTATTCGATGGTGCCATAAGCGCATTGATTAAAGCAGAGATTTATCTCGAACAAAACAACATGGTGGCAAAAGGCAATGCCATCTCAAAAGCGATTAATATTATCGACAACGGTCTCAAAATGGCGCTGGACATGGAAAAAGGCAACGAAATTAGCCGTAATCTGGCAGCGCTATATGATTATTTCATTCGCCAGCTTATGCAGGCCAATTTGAAAAAAGATGCCGTTGCGATCAAACACGTCCGGGCGCTATTGACGGATATCGCCGACAGCTGGAAGCAGATTCCGTCTGAACAACCGCAACCGCAAGTTTAAATAAAACGGCATTCATCATTTTTATTGTTGTCGCGGCTGCCCACATCGCGGGCAGCCGCGGCATAATAGAAATCGAAAGAATATATCAAACGCGTTAATATTGCCTATTAGGACCGTTATGTTGGATGCTTTCGCTTCCCTTTTGTCATATTATCAGCAGGTCGATTCCCTTAGCGAATTGATGCTTGAAATGGCACAGCAAGGACAATGGGATTTATTAATAGATCAAGAAAAAAAATATGTTTTTGCGGTAGCGAAAATCGCTGAGCAAACCGGAGCGATGACGACAATGTTATCTGACGATCAGCAACAACGCATCGCGCGGGTTTTCCAGCAGCTCATCAAAAATGAAGATGAAGTTAAACGACTGATGCAGCAACGGCTCGACGAGCTTCACGGCATGATCAGCGTGTCAAGTAAGCAGCATACGCTCAATGCGGCCTACTCTAAATTTTCCGATAGCGCCTCTATACTGCCGGGAGATATTAAATAGCCTTGCGGCACTCGCGCCTTATCGCTTAAGGCGCTGCCGCAGAGGGGGGAAGATCATCGTGACGGGCCGCCGCGAGCGGCGCCTATCGCGCGTTCCGTCGCCGCAGCGGCAGGATTGGCGCAACAAGAGGTCCACCGCACAATCTGCCCCTACAGTTTTGCCGTGGCGTGCCGATAACATAGTGTCCGGTGGAGGAATTCGCCGGGATTAATGTGTAACAGGCCGGAAGTCGCCTTATTACCCCGAGCATCGGCTGGCGCGGAGCAGGTCCAAACTCACCCGCAGCGCACGGGGGCCGTCAATAAACAACCTTCCGCTTGCACCAGGCTAAGGTAGAGAGGTAATACAATGAAAAATCACTTTCATTTTTGGCTGATGGCCGCCAATTCACCTTTCGCCGCCCTTTTTTCTCCATTATATCGGCAGGTGAAATTATGATTTACGCACTCGTCTTTTTGGCCGGAGGCATGTTTGGCTGTACCCTTTCCATTTTAGTAATGGCGTTGTGCCATATGGCCCATGATGCGGATGCCGATGAGGAAGAGGATCAGAAGCGCATCGCGCAGTTGGGTAAACATAAACATAGCTGATGGGTGCCGGTGACCGCTTATCGCTGTCGGCGTCGAGGCAAATCAGGCCGGCGCCGGCGTTTGAATAACCCCTAACGCTTCCCGTTTTGTCTTTTCAACTCGTCTAAATAGACATTAGCGATGCCAATAACCCATCCCGGCAAAATAGGGGGAGCAGCTGGCGTTTGCCGCCACCCTAAGCGTCTTTGAATTAAATTCTGTGAAGTCGTTAAAGGTGATGTCGATTGGGCGACACGGCATTCGAGAGGGAAAGCCCTGACGCTTTCATGTTATCTGCGCAAAACAGTATTACACCGACATATTCATCACGTCCTGATAGGCGGAGACCAGTTTATTACGGACTTGAACGCCCATTTGCAGCGACAAAGCCGACTTTTGTAAATCAATCATCACATCGTTCAATTGCAGATCGGTTTCCCCGCTCGAATAGGCTTGTGACTCGCGGCTCGCCTGGATCTGCGTATCGCTGATTTTATCCAGCGCGGCGCCAAGCTGCTGCGCGAACCCCGCGGGGTTCTCAGCCGGTGTGTTTATCATGCCGTCCGCCGCGCGTGCGGTGGCGTTGAGCTGCGCCACTACCGCCTCTATACCTTGCACCGACATTCCATTAGTTTCCTTTTTGTGATGTTGGCGCCACCTTAGCAGAAATTGCCAGGGGTTAAGCGAGTAATTAACGCTAAAAAACCCGGCTATTTAAGCCATCAATTTGTCTTCCCCAGTAAATAATACCCATCATATTTGATGTAGTTCACCGAAAAACCCATGCGCGCGCGGCAGGGAGAGCGTTTTGTTATCAGCAACAGAGCCCGTTACGTTCCATTGTTGGCAGGAATAAGGTATGAGCACGGTTAAAAACGGTTCCGCCACACAAGGTAAAAACCCTTTCGCTCCTTATCTGGAGCGGTTGCGTGTTCATCCCAAATTGACCGCCGCAGTGGCGGTAGCGGCGGCAATCGCCCTGGTTGTCGCGTTGGCGCTGTGGGCCAAAAGTCCCGACTATCGGGTACTTTATAGCAACTTAAGCGATCGCGACGGCGGCGATATCGTCACGCAGCTGACACAAATGAACATTCCGTATCGCTTTTCGGAGCAGGGTACGGCGCTGCTTATCCCCGCGGATAAGGTGCACGAAACGCGGCTGAAACTCGCGGGTCAAGGCCTGCCGAAGGGCGGCGCGGTGGGGTTTGAGTTGCTGGACCAGGAAAAGTTCGGCATCAGCCAGTTCAGCGAGCAGATCAACTACCAGCGCGGATTGGAAGGCGAGCTGGCGCGCACGATGGAAACCCTCGGCCCGGTGGTATCCGCGCGGGTGCACCTGGCGCTCCCCAAGCCGTCGCTATTCATCCGGGAGCAGAAAAACCCCTCCGCCTCGGTGACCCTGACGCTCCAGCCGGGCCGGGTGCTGGATGACGGTCAGGTCAGCGCGATTGTCTATATGGTCGCCAGCAGCGTGGCCGGTATGCCGCCGGCCAATGTCACGGTTTTGGATCAGCAGGGGCATTTACTGACCCAGGCCGATCCCAACGGGCGCGAACTGAACGCGACCCAGCTTAAATTCAGCAACGAATTGGAAAATAATTTCCAACGGCGAATCGAAAACATTCTGGCGCCGGTGGTAGGCAGCGGCAATGTTCACGCGCAAGTCACGGCGCAAATTGACTTCGACAGCCAGGAGCAAACCGAGGAACGTTACGGCCCCAACGGGAGTGGCGATAGCGCCGCCATTCGCTCCCGTCAGGCGTCCGAGAGCGAGCAGCTGGGCGGCGGCGCACAGGGCGGCGTACCGGGCGCCCTCTCCAATCAGCCCGCGCCGGCCAATAGCGCGCCTATCGATAAAACACCCGCCAACCGCACCCCGGCAAGAACCGCGGCGCGGCCGGCGCCAAACGCTAACGCCAATGCGAATGCCAACGCCACCTCGGGGCGGGCGCCGACGCAGTCGTCCAATACCCGCAAGGATGAGACCGTCAATTACGAGCTGGATCGCACGTTGCGCCACGTGCGGCGCAACGTGGGGCAGCTCCAGCGGCTATCGGTGGCGGTGGTGGTTAATTATCAGGGGACGAGCGATGACGCCACCGGCAAACCGCTGCCGCCTGAAACGCTAAGGCAAATCGAAGCCATCACCCGCGAGGCGATGGGCTATTCCAGCGAGCGCGGCGACACGCTAAGCGTTATCAATACGCCGTTCATGCAAAGCGGCGACGGCGAGCCGGCGTTGCCCTTCTGGCAACAGCCTTTGCTGCTCAATGCCCTGTTAAGCGCCGGACGTTGGCTGGTTGTTCTACTGGCGGCCTGGTGGTTATGGCGCAAAGTGGTGAAACCGCTGGTGGCGAGTAAAACCGCGGCACCGCAGGCCGCGGCAACGGCGACTACAGTGCAGGCAGCGGCGGCGGCGGAAGAAGATGTGGTGGTCAAGCTCAGCAAAGAGCAACAAGAGGCGCAGCAGCGCGCCGCACAACGCGATCACACTGAAGCCAGGGCCGAGCGGGTACGCACATTAGCGGACAGCGATCCGCGCATCGTGGCCCTGGTGGTGCGTCAATGGATAGCAAACGAAATATGACTATGACCGGTATCGAGAAAAGCGCCATTTTGCTTTTGACCCTGGGCGAAGATCGCGCGGCGGAGGTGTTTAAACATCTCGCCGTACGCGAAGTGCAGCAGTTGAGTAGCGCAATGGCCGGGCTGCGGCAAATTTCTCAGGCGCAATTAAATGAGGTGCTGAAGGAATTTGAAGTCGCCGCGGATCAGTACAGCGCTCTGAGCGTCAATACCGGCGATTATCTGCGTTCGGTGCTGGTGAAAGCGCTGGGTGAAGAGCGCGCTTCCAGCCTGCTGGAAGACATTTTTGAAACCCGCGAAACCACCACCGGCATGGAAACGCTCAACTTTATGGAGCCACAGAGCGCCGCCGATTTGATTCGCGATGAGCATCCGCAAATTATCGCCACCATCCTGGTGCATCTGCGCCGCAGCCAGGCCGCCGACATTCTGGTGTTGTTCGACGAAAAATTGCGCAACGACGTGATGCTGCGTATCGCCACCTTTGGCGGAGTACAGCCTGCCGCGCTGGCGGAATTGACCGAGGTACTCAACGGTCTGCTGGATGGCCAGAATCTCAAGCGCAGCAAAATGGGCGGGATCCGCACCGCCGCCGAGATTATCAATTTGATGAAAACCCAGCAGGAAGAGGCGGTTATCAATGCCATGCGCGATTTCGACCGCGAACTGGCGCAGAAGATCATCGACGAAATGTTCCTGTTCGAGAATCTGGTGCAGGTGGACGACCGCAGTATCCAGCGTCTGCTACAGGAAGTGGAGAGCGAGTCGTTGATAATCGCCCTCAAAACCGCCGACGAGCCCCTGCGCGAACGGTTTTTGTCCAATATGTCCCAGCGGGCCGCGGATATTCTGCGCGACGATCTCGCCAATCGCGGACCGATACGCATGTCGCTGGTAGAAAACGAACAGAAGGCCATTTTGCAAATCGTCCGCCGCCTGGCCGAAAGCGGCGAGATCGTGATAAGCGGCGCCGAGGATTCCTATGTCTGATGTACGCGACGCCGCCTGGCGTCCCTGGTCGTTGACGGATTTCGCGCCGCTGCCGGGCGGACATCCCGCGCCGGAGCACGAAATCAGCGAACAGCGCCATCAGCAGGCCGCGCTGGCGTTGATGCGGGAAAAAGTGCTGCAAGAGGCCCAGCAGGCGGGTTTTGAAGAGGGGCGCCGTCAGGGTTTCCAGCAGGGGCGACAGGAAGGACATCAGGCGGGCCTCCAGGCCGGGCTGGAGGAAGGACGCGCGCAGGGGCAGCGCGAACAGCAGCCGGCTATTGCCCAACTGCAAACTCTGGTCAGCGAATTTCAACATAGCCTGGATGCCATGGACACCGTCATCGCCGACCGGCTGGCGCAATTGGCCCTGCACGCGGCGCGGCAGGTGCTCGGCGCGCTGCCCGCGCAATGGGACGACATCATGGCCGCACCGATACAGCATTTGCTCCAGCAAGAGCCGGCTTTCAGTGGACCGCTACAGCTGCGCGTCCATCCGGCGCTGCTGCCGCTGGTGGAACAGCATCTGGCCGCCACGCTCGACCAGTTTGGCTGGCATCTGCAGGCCGATCCGCAACTGCACCCGGGGGGCTGTAAGCTGTGCGCGGCGGACGGTTCGCTGGACGCGTCGCTGGCCACCCGCTGGCAGGCGCTTTGCCGGCTGGCCGCGCCGGAGGTGCTGTAGATGACCGGGCGGCTCAAACGTTGGCTCGGCGCGCTGGATGCGCTGGAGCAACGGCTGACGCCGGTCCCGCGGGTAAGGCGCTGCGGCCGTCTGACGCGCGCTACCGGACTGGTCATGGAGGCAAGCGGTTTGCAGCTACCGTTAGGCGCCGCTTGCCGGGTGGCGCGGACCGGCGGCGATGATAACGCCGAGGTGGAGTGCGAGGTGGTCGGCTTTAACGGCAACAGACTGTTTTTGATGCCCCTTGAAGAGGTGGAAGGCATTGTGCCGGGCGCCGAGGTGGTTGCCGCCGGCCACGAGGCGGACCACAGCAAGCAATTGCCTCTCGGCCAGGCGCTGCTGGGCCGGGTGCTGGACAGCCGCGCCAGACCGCTGGACGGCCTGCCCGCCCCCCACACCCTGGCGCGCGCGCCGCTTATCACCAAACCTTATAATCCCCTGCAGCGTACCCCCATTACCGACGTGCTTGATGTCGGCGTTCGCGCCATCAACGGCATGCTGACCATCGGCCGGGGCCAGCGCATCGGGCTGTTCGCCGGCTCCGGGGTCGGTAAGAGCGTACTGCTCGGCATGATGGCCCGCTATACGCGCGCCGATGTCATCGTGGTCGGGCTCATCGGCGAGCGCGGTCGCGAAGTCAAAGATTTTATCGAAAATATTCTGGGCAGCGAGGGGCTGGCGCGTTCGGTGGTGATTGCCGCGCCGGCGGATGTCTCGCCGCTGCTGCGCATGCAGGGCGCCGCTTACGCCACCCGCATCGCCGAGGATTTCCGCGATCGCGGTCAGCACGTGTTGCTTATCATGGACTCGCTGACCCGTTACGCCATGGCGCAGCGGGAGATCGCGCTGGCTATCGGCGAACCGCCCGCCACCAAAGGGTATCCCCCCTCGGTGTTCGCCCGACTGCCTGCCCTGGTGGAGCGTGCCGGCAACGGCATCGGCGGCGGCGGCTCGATTACCGCTTTCTATACCGTGCTCACCGAAGGGGACGATCAGCAGGATCCCATTGCCGACGCCGCGCGGGCGATCCTGGATGGCCATATCGTGCTGTCGCGGAGTTTGGCGGAAAGCGGCCACTATCCCGCGATCGATATCGAGGCGTCTATCAGCCGAGTCATGACCGCGCTGATAACGCCGGAACATGAACACCAGGTGCGCCAACTGAAACAGCTGCTATCGCGCTACCAGCGCAACCGCGATTTGATAAGCGTCGGCGCTTATGCCCCCGGCAGCGATCCCCTGCTGGATCAAGCGATCGCGCTCTATCCCGCGATCGAAGCTTTTTTGCAGCAGGGGATGCATCAGGCGTGCGGTTATGACGATGCCCTGCAGCAGTTACAGGCCCTGTTCGCCCCGGCCGGAGAGCGTGTATGATCTTGAAACTCACCGTCGTATCCGCGCGTGAAAATGACGCCAGCGCCACGCTTATGATATCGCTATGCGCTGCAACCGGCTGGGAAAACCTATGAAGAAACTTTCGGCACTCGCTATTCCGCGCGCCGGTGATAATGACGCCGGCGCCATACCTATGGCACGCCCGTACGCCGCGGCCGGACGGGAGGCCCGATGAAAATACCTTCCGCGCTCGAGGTTCTGCGCGCCCGCGCCCGCGAAGATAGCGATGTGGCGGCCAAGGCGCTCGGGCAGGTCCGGCACGCCTGCCAGCAGGCCGCGGCCAGGCTGGATCAATTACTGGCGTACGAGCTGGAATATCGGCAGAAGCTGCAATCCGGACTGGCCCGCGGCATGGTCTCCGGCGATTATGAAAACTTTCAACAATTCATTTTGACGCTGGAAACCGCTATTGCGCAGCACCGCTACACGCTGAACCAATGGAAGGAAAAAGTGCAGCAGGCGATTGCGCTTTGGCAGGATAAGCAGCAACGGTTGAATGCCTTAAGTACATTACATTCTCGTCAGGAGCAGGCGGCGCAGGTGCGGGAAAACCGTCTGGATCAGAAAAAAATGGATGAATTCGCCCGCCGCGCGGCCGACGCACGGCGGAATAACTCTTAACGGCGAGCCCATGGGGCACCGGGGATCTTATGATGACCTTACCTACCTTGACCGATGTCGCCGCCGTTCACCCAGCGGGCAACGCCGGCGCGTCCCAACAGGCCGACGCGGACAGTCTGGATTTTACCGCCGTCCTGCAGGGCAAAGTCTCTAACGCCGCGCAGCCGCAGGGGGCCGCCGCGCATGCCGGTCAGGACGTCGGTCAAGGCGCCGGTAAACGGCCGCCATCGGTGAAGGTGAACGCGCCAGAGGACGGCCTGGCCGACCGCGATACGGCGGCACCCGTCGACAACCTTGATGATCAGGCGATAAGCGACGGCCACGGCAAAAAAACGCTGACCAAAGCCGCGGCGTCGGACACGCTGACAATAACGCCGTCTTCGCAGCCCATCGTGGAGCCCACCGCCGTCCCGCTGAACGCGGCCGTCGCCGGCGACACCTCGCCCCCGACGGTGCCTTCAGCGGATAATAGCGACGACGGTTTGCCCGGTTTACTGGCGCAAAGCCGCAATCTGCTTATCCCCGCCGGCGTCAGTGGTCTACAACAGGCAGCGACGCTTGCCGCCGGCAGCGCCGTGGCATTACCGTCTGCGGGACAAAAATCGGCGCCCACTCAGGCCGACCGGTTAAGCGCTGCGCTACCGGGCGCGGCGGGCAACGCCGACGGGGCGTCGTCAACGGCCTCGGACAATCTGGCCGATGGTGCGCTGAGCACGGTAACCGCCGCCGGCGCCGATCACGATGGCCACGCCGACAATTCCAGCCCGCGGCCGCTGAGCACCGGCTCTGACGCCGCGTCGGCGACCCCCGCCGCGGCGCCGTCGACAACCGATGCCGGCGCACTGTTTCCCGCTTCCCTAAGCGGTGCGGTCGCGGCCACCGCGGCCACCGCCACCCCGCCGTCGGCGATGATTGCCGCCCAGTTGGGCAGCGATGAATGGCAACAGGCGCTGGGTCAGCAGTTGGTGATGTTCGCCCGCAATAATCAGAGCAACGCCGAACTGCGCCTGCACCCCGCCGATCTCGGTTCGCTGCAGATCTCCTTGCATATCCAGGACAATCAACTGCAAATCCATATGGTGTCGGATCACGTCCAGGTGCGGGATACCTTACAGGCCGCGCTGCCCCATTTACGCTCGGCGCTGGCGGAAAGCGGGATCCAGCTTGGGCAGAGCAGCGTCGGCGGCCAAGCGTATTCCGGTGGTCAGAACCGCGACGGGACCGCCGGCGGCGGCCGTCAGCCGCGAGCGTTCAGCGCGGTTGCGGATAGCGCGCCGCAGGGGCACACCGCTCAGGGTGCGACCGCCATCAGCAACGGTCGGATTAACACCTATATCTAATCACCGCGTGGAAATAAGCATGAATTACCTCTTCTATTCCGGCCATTGATGGCGAGAAATGGCGGCATAATTGGCGGCAATTAACCGATTGGCTTATCAGGCGCGGCCTGGTACCAATCGTCATGCTCAAGGGAAATCGTCACGTCATGTCTGAATCCGCGCGTCCCATCGCCCGCACTTCCGCCCCCTGGATCGCTCTGCTGGTGATAATTCTCCTGGCCGCCAGTAGCGCGGCGGGCTATTTCTGGTGGCAGCTGCGCGCCGCCGCGACGCAGCCGGCGGCGATCTCCCTGGCGCCGCCCCCCGCGCCGGTTTTTATGGTACTGGAAACCTTTACCGTCAACGTCGCCAACCCCGATAACGATTTGGACCGGGTGCTGTATGTCGGACTGACGCTGCGGCTGCCCAATGAAGAGACGCGCAAGACATTCAGTGACTATCTGCCGCTGGTGCGCAGTCGGCTATTGCTATTGCTGTCGCGTCAGCAGGCCAGCGAGCTGGCCAGCCCGCAGGGCAAACAAGGACTTATTGACAAGATAAAGCAAACGCTGGCCGAACCGCTGGTTGCCGGCCAACCGCCGCAGGTGGTGGACGACGTGCTGTTTACCGCTTTTATTCTGCGCTAACCGCTATGGCAGACAGTATCTTATCGCAGGCGGAAATCGATGCGTTGCTCAACGGCGACGATATCGTGGAACAACCGGCCAGCCCCGGCGCCGAGCCGGAGATCAAACCTTACGATCCTTATACTCAGCGGCGGGTGGTGCGCGAGCGATTGCAGGCGTTGGAAATTATCAACGAGCGCTTCGCCCGCCATTTCCGCATGGGGCTGTTCAATCTGTTGCGCCGCAGCCCTGACATCACCGTCGGCGCCATTCAGATCCAACCTTACCATGAGTTTGCCCGCAATTTGCCGGTGCCAACCAACTTGAACCTTATTCACCTGAAGCCGCTGCGCGGTACCGCGCTGTTTGTGTTTTCCCCAAGCCTGGTGTTTATTGCGGTGGATAACCTGTTTGGCGGCGACGGCCGTTTCCCCATCCGGGTGGAAGGCCGGGAGTTTACCCATACCGAACAGCGCATTATCCGCCGCATGCTGCGCCTGGCGCTGGAAGGGTATCAGGAGGCATGGCAGGCCATCTACCAGCTCACTATCGAATACGTGCGCGCTGAAATGCAGGTGAAGTTTACCAATATCACCTCATCGCCTAACGATATCGTGGTGACGACCCCCTTCCATGTGGAGATCGGATCGCTGGTGGGGGAATTTTATATCTGTATTCCGTTTTCCATGATCGAGCCGCTGCGGGAATTGCTGGCCAACCCGCCGCTGGAAAACTCGCGCCTGGAAGATCAGAGCTGGCGTGAAAACCTGGTGCGTCAGGTCCAGCACTCCGAGTTAGAGCTCGTGGCGAATTTTACCGACGTGTCGCTGCGGCTATCGGAAATTTTAAAACTGGCGCCGGGGGATGTGCTAAACATCGAAAAACCCGAGCATATCACCGCCTATGTCGATGGCGTGCCGGTGCTCACCGGCCAGTATGGCACCCTGGCCGGCCAGTACGCGCTCTGTGTCGACCAACTGATTAATCCCGTATTGAACTCCCAGAATGAGGAATCGCCCAATGACTGAGCCGACCAAACCGTCTGCCGATGAGAACCCTTCCGCGGACGATCTGTGGGCTGAAGCGCTTGCACAGCAGGGTGGCGATCGGGAGCAGGCGGCATCCACCGACGGTATTTTCTCGCCGCTGGCGGGAGAAGGCGGTAGCGGCCCGCTGCAGGATATTGACTTGATCATGGATATCCCGGTCAAGATGACCGTGGAGTTGGGGCGCACCAAAATGACCATCAAAGAGCTGCTGCGCCTATCGCAAGGCTCGGTGGTCGCGCTGGACGGTCTGGCGGGGGAACCGCTGGATATTCTTATCAACGGTTATCTTATCGCTCAAGGCGAAGTGGTGGTGGTAGCGGACAAATACGGCGTTCGCATCACCGACATCATCACGCCGTCCGAGCGGATGCGCAGGCTTAGCCGGTAAATGATCGCTTCCCCGTTACGCGACTCTCCGCCGACCACCCCCGGCCACGCCAGCACGATGGCCGGCGATGGCGCCGCCGCATCCGCCGCCCAGACGCGCTCGGCGCCGACGCCGGCGGAACAGTACGCTCTGACCGGTCAAGACACCGCTGCATCGACTGCGAACGGTCGGCCCGCGCCGGCGGAACGGCCGGCACTGAGCGGTCATGACGCCGCCGTACCGGCAGCGACCGCTCGGTCCGCATTGACGAGCCAGACACACCCTGCCGTCCCGGGGAGCGAGTTCGCCGCCGCGCCCGCGCCGGCCTTCAGCGCCAGCGGCGCGCTCACCCAGGTTGGCGGCGCGCTGCTCGGTATCCTGCTGCTTATCGTCATTGTCGGCTGGCTGCTGAAAACCCTGCGGCTGACGCCGGCCGGGCGCGGCGGCAATCGACTGATGGTCCGGGCCAGCTGTAGCATCGGCGCGCGGGAAAAGGTGGTGATTATGCAGGTCGAGGAAACCTGGCTGGTGCTGGGGATCACGCCGCAGCACATTACTACGCTACATACCTTGCCCGCCCCCGCGCAGCCTGAACGGGGCGATAGCGGCCCCGTGCCGGAGGATTTTCGCCAGCGGTTAGTGCGGCAAATACGCCAGCGGAGCGGTAACGCATGATACGCCGTTGGGGGATAACAGGCGGCTTCCGCCCCGCATACGCCGCCGCGCTTTTGCTGTTGTTCGCGCCAGCCTGCTGCGCGCAATTGCCCGGTATTATCAGCCAGCCGCTGCCCGGCGGCGGTCAAAACTGGTCGTTGCCGGTGCAAACGTTGGTGTTTCTCACCTCGCTGACCTTTATTCCGGCGGCGCTGTTAATGATGACCAGTTTCACCCGCATCATCATTGTACTGGGGCTGTTGCGCAGCGCCATCGGCACGCCCTCGGCGCCCCCTAATCAGGTGCTGCTGGGCCTGGCGCTGTTTTTAACCTTTTTTGTCATGTCGCCGGTATTGGACTCCATTTACACCGACGCCTATCTGCCGCTGAGCGAGAACAAAATTTCGATGCAGACCGCGCTGGAACGAGGTTCGCAACCGTTACGCGCCTTTATGCTGCGCCAGACGCGGGAAGCGGATCTGGGATTGTTCGCCCGCCTAGCCAACGTGCCGCCCCTGGAGGGGCCGGAGGCGGTGCCGATGCGCATTCTGCTGCCGGCCTATGTCACCAGCGAAATGAAAACAGCCTTCCAGATAGGTTTTACCTTATTTATTCCGTTTTTGATTATTGATTTGGTGGTGGCCTCGGTGCTCATGGCGCTAGGGATGATGATGGTACCGCCGGCGACTATCTCTCTACCGTTCAAAATAATGCTTTTCGTGTTGGTGGATGGCTGGCAACTGTTGATCAGTTCGCTGGCGCAAAGTTTTTATAGCTAGTTCCTTTACAGGCGGTACCCATGACACCGGAATCCGTAATGGCCCTCGGCCATGAGGGCATGTTAATCGCGCTGGCGCTGGCCGCGCCGTTGCTGTTGGCGGCGCTGTTTAGCGGGCTTATCATCAGCTTGCTGCAGGCCGCGACCCAGGTCAACGAAATGACACTCTCGTTTATCCCGAAAATTCTGGCGGTGGTAGCCACCATCACCCTCGCCGGCCCCTGGATGCTAAATCTTATTTTAGACTACATGCGCGCCCTGTTGACCAATCTGCCGCTCATGGCGGGCTAACGTGCTACCTTTGGATAGCGGCCAGCTCGCGGCGCTGCTGCCGTCACTGCTTTGGCCGCTGCTGCGGATTCTGGCGCTTATCAGTACCGCCCCGCTGTTCAGCGAAAAATCGATTCTCGCGCCGATAAAGCTGGGACTGGGCATTCTCATCGCCCTGCTTATCGCCCCCTCGCTGCCCGCCGTCGACACGCCGCTGTTTTCGTTGGCCGGCTTTTGGCTCGCCCTCAAGCAAATCCTGATAGGCACCACTCTCGGCCTGACGATGCAGTTGACCTTCGCCGCCGTGCGCATGGCCGGTGAGGTCATCGGCCTGCAAATGGGGCTCTCTTTCGCGACCTTCTTCGACCCCGCCAGCGGGCTGAATACCCCGCTGCTGGCGCGGCTGCTTAACCTGCTTGCCCTGCTGGTGTTTATCAGCCTCAACGGTCATTTATGGCTATTGTCGCTGCTGGCGGACAGCTTTCACACCCTGCCGTTGGATAACCAGCCGCTGAATCCCAATGCGTTTATGGCGCTGGCCCGCGCCGGCGGCGTTATTTTTTTGAACGGGATGATGCTGGCGCTGCCGCTTATCTGCATGTTAATGACGCTGAATATCGCCTTGGGATTGCTAAACCGCATCACGCCGCAATTGACGGTGTTTGTTATCGGCTTCCCCCTGACGCTGACGGTGGGGATTTTGACCTTCAGCCTGTTACTGCCGCTGCTGGCGCCGTCTTGGGAGAAGATGATGGGAGAAGTGTTCGATCTGCTGTCGGAGATCCTCAGCGGCATGGCCCGCTGAGGATCCCGTCGGTTACTGGCTAAATAACGACATCGATTGCATGGCGGTAAAGGTGCTGTAGGCGGCCTGCAGCGCAACCTGTTGCTGGCTGTAGTCGGAGATCGCTTGATACCAGTCCACGTCCACCAGCGCGCTGATATTATCGCTGATAAGCGTGCTGCGGCTGGTGCCGAGGCTGTCCAAATTGTCCAGCTCGTTCAGCTTGCTGCCCACCGAACTTTGCACCGCCAGCACATTATCCAGCGAATTGGACAGACCGCGGCTGGCTTTACCGATGGCGGCGGTATAGTCATCGGTGACGGTGCTGTCGGCATCCTGCTGAGGCGTGGTCAGCGCCTTAAGGGCGATATCCAACGTATTGAATATATTGCTTTCGCTGTCGCCGCCGTCCGGCTCGGTGGTATAGCCGGCCGTAAGGCTCATGAACACCGCCGAGCCGGTATCGCCGACGGTCATGCTGCGGCTGGCGTCGACCTGCTGGGTCATAGCCTGGCCGCCGCCGCTGTAACTGACGCTGCCGTCCTCCGCTGCGACAAAGGGCGCGCTATTGGTTTTATACCCGGCAAACAGGTAGTTGCCGTTACCGTCCTGGCTATTGGCCAGGTTCAATAGCTGATCTTTATACGACTGAAGCTGGGTCGCCAGCGACTGCCGATCCTGATCGCTCAAGGTACCGTCGCCCGCCTGCACCAGCAGCGTCTGGGCGCTTTGAATCACGTCGGTGACCTGCTCCAGCACCGTGGTTTCCGCCGACAGACTGTTGGTGGCGCTGGTGCGCGCCGCGCTGTATTGGCTATTGAGGGCCTGGCTTTGGCCCAATTTGATAGCCTGGGACGCGGCGATAGGATCGTCGGAGGGCACATTGACCCGTTTGCCGGTCGCCAACTGCTGCCCGGTATTCTCCCATTTGCTGTAGGACTCGCTGATAGCGTCTAAATTACGCTGGTAAATCATACTGGTGCTCAGGCGCATGGTGGTTTCCCCTTACGGCATGACAAACGGGCAGCGATGGCGTTAGCCAAGCGCCGATAATAAAGCGTCGAAAATGGTACCGGCGGTCGTCATGACCTTGGAATTGGCCTGGTAGTACTGCTGATAGCGCTGCAGATCCACATACTCCTCATCCAAATTAACGCCGGAAATCGACTGCTGCTTTTCGGTCAGCTGGCTTACCATGCTGGCCTGGGTTTCGGCGGTGATCTTGGCATTGCTGGTCTGGGTGCCGACTTTACTGACCAACGACGCATAGGCGGTCGACAGGGTGGCGCTACCGCCCACCAGTTTGGTGTTTTGTAATGCCAGCAGCGCTTCGGCATTGCGGTTATCGCCGTCGCCGCTCTCGTCGTCCGCCTGCCCCGCGGCGATCAGGGCGGGATCGGTAATGGCAACGCTCAGGCCCTGAATAACGTTAGACACCGTTTTTAATTGATAACTGTCGTTGACGCTCGGGCTGCCGCTCACAGAAAGGCTCAAGCCCTCGAAGCTCAAAACGGTGGCGCCGCTCTCGTCGGTCGCGGAGGTATAAGCCACGCTGGCGCCGTCGCTATTGCGGGTAATTTGCCAGCCGTCCGCGGTATATTTGGCCGTGTAGTCGCTGGCTTTGACCGCCGTACTGTCGGCAAACGCCACGCTCAGCACCGCGCTGCCGCTATTGCGAGTGTTGCTCACGACAGTCGGACTGCCGAGGGTGAAAAAATCGCCGCCGGCATCGCCATTCAGATCTACCCCGGCCTGATGCTGCTGGTTGAAGCTGTCGGCGAACGCCAGCGCGATTTGCCCCAGTTGGTTGCGGGCGTCGGCCAACGCGCCATCGCGAAAGCTCAGCATACCGCCCAGGCTGCCGCCCGTGAGCGTCGCAGGGTCGATCTCGCTCAGGGTGCCATTGCCGCGATCGTAGGCCAGCGCCATTTGCGACGCATCGGCCGAGGACGGCACCACCGCTAATGAATAGGCGCTGCTGCCCTGCACCAGGGTCAGGCCGCTGCCGATAGTCAGGCTCAGGGTGCTGTCGTCTTGCACCGTCACATTGACGCCGACCAATTGATTGAGCGAGTTGACCAGTTGGTCGCGCTGATCCAGCAGCGCATTGGACTCTGAACCGGTGCCCTGACGGGCTATCTGGGCATTAAGAGTGGCAATCTGTTTCGCGTAGGTATTGATTTGATCGGCGGTGGCGGAGAGCTGGCTATCGATGGCGCTATCCATATCGCGTAGCGTATTGTCCAGGCTACTGAACTGGCTAACCAGATTCTGTCCGCTGCCGATCACCGTCTGACGCGCCGCGCTATCGCTGGCGGCCGAGGACAACGCCTGTAGCGAGGCGAAAAAGGTGCTCATCTGGGTGGATAAGTCCGTATCCGAATCGGACAGCAGGTTATCAATCTGGCTGATATTATCCGAATAGGTGCTGGCCGCGGCGGCGGAAGTGGACGCCGCGCGTAGCTGCCCTACCACCAGCGAGTCATAGGCGCGGCTGATGCCGGTGACGGTGACGCCGTTTCCCAGCGCCCCGCTTTGCTGGGCCTCGCCCAGCGTCACCCGCTGCAAATTATAGCCGTCGACATAGGCGTTACTAATATTGTTTGAGGTCGTGGCCAACGCTATCTGCGCGGCTTTTAATCCGGAGGAAGCGATATTGTATAATGGGCTGGACATGTCATTTCCTTTATTCCGGGTATATGAATAAAAAAAACCGGCGAATCATTACGGCAATTAAAAAAATAACGGCGCCAAGGGGCAAAACTTTAGAGCGCGTAAAAAAAAGAGTTCGCCGGGCGTTATTAAAACAGTGAGCTTAAATCATGGGCATAGGCTTTTACCGCCCGGTGGGCGCTATCTTTCAATTGGCCGATAATCTGTACCAATTTTTCCCCGTAGCCGGGGTCGGTGGCGTAGCCGGCGCGCTGTAACGCATAGGCCCCCTCTTCGGGATGTTTGGCGTTCACCACCTCGCGATAGCGGGGATTGGTGGTGAGCAATTGAATATAATCTTCAATCGCCGCCAAATAAGAGTCGTACACTTTGAAACGTTGAGGAACTTTCACCGCCTGGCCATTTTCATATTCCGTGGTCATTACGGTGGTCGATGCGCCCTGCCAATCGTTGGTGGCCTTAATCCCGAACAGGTTATGGCTGGGTTTGCCGTCGGCGGTGGGGATTTCACGCTTACCCCAGCCGGATTCCAGCGCCGCCTGCGCCAAAATTAAATGATGGGATATGCCGCTGCGGGCGCCGGCGATCATCGCCGGAATAGCGAGCCGGTCGGTGAAACTGCCGCCGCCGGCAGATGCCGTTGCCGCGGGCGTCGCCTCCTCGTCTTGCCGCACCGCACCGCGCCGCAGCATTTCCCCCAGCAGAGCGGGGGGCATGTAGGCGCCGGCGCCGGGGGCCAGCGCCGGCAGTCCGCCCTGGGCGGTAGTCGCGCCGTCCGGCGTAACCGCCCCCCCCTGGGCGGGGCTCAGTTGCTTCACCATCATATCCGCCAGCCCCAGCCCTTTGGCGGAGAGCTGCTGGGCTATCTGCTGATCGTACAGGCTGGTGTAGAGCTGCGTTTGCTGGCTATCCAGCAGCCCCTCCTGGGGCAGCGCATCGCGCATGCTTTTCAGCATCATCTGTACGAACAGACCCTCGACCTGTTTCGCCACCGCTTTCAAAGCCTGCGGCGATTGCGCCGCCGCCTGCTGATGCAGTTTATTCAGCGCATTGGCGTCATAGGCGGGGGAAAGATCCATGCTCTGCATCAGCGGCATCAGATAATCTCCAGTTCGGCCTGCAGGCAGCCGGCGCTTTTCATCGCTTGCAGGATCGACATCAAATCGTTCGGCGTCGCGCCCAGGGCGTTCATCGCGCGGATAACATTATTGAGGCTGGCGCTGGATTCGACTTTTTGCAGCGATCCGCCGTTTTGCCGCACGGAAATCTGGGTCTGCGGCGTCACCACGGTATTGCCGTTGGTAAAGGGGGTATCCGGCTGACTTACGTTCAGTTGGCTGTCCACCACCACGGAAAGATTGCCCTGCGCCACCGCGCAATTATCCAGGGTGACATTCCTGTTCATCACGACCGAACCGGTACGCGAATTGATGATCACCTTGGCATCCATCTGGCCGACGGCGATATCGATATCCTCTATTTGCGCCAGAAAACGAACCTGCGCGCTATTGTCGGCCGGTAGGCTGACTTCGACGGTGCGGGCATCCAGCGCCCGGGCGACGCCCATGCCGTTAAAGCGATTAATGGCGTCGCTGATGCGCTGGGACAAACTGAAATTTTCCGTCTTGAGCTGCAGCGATAACAGCGGACTGTGGCCGAAGGTGCTGGGTAATTCCCGCTCAATCACCGCGCCATTGTTTATCCGTCCTCCCGACAGCTGATTGATTTGCACCCGGCTGCCGCCGGCGCTGGCGCCCGCGCCGCCCACCAGTAGATTGCCCTGCGCCAGCGCATACACCTGACCGTCTGCGCCTTTGAGCGGCGTCATCAACAGCGTGCCGCCGCGCAGGCTTTTGGCCGAGCCCATCGACGATACCACTACGTCAATCGTCTGGCCGGCGCGGGCGAACGCCGGATAACTCCCGGTCACCATCACCGCCGCGACGTTTTTCAGTTGCATATTGGTACCGCTCGGCACGGTGATCCCCAACTGCGATAACATGTTCTTCAGGCTTTGGGTGGTAAACGGCGTCTGGGTGGTCTGATCGCCGGTGCCGTCCAGGCCTACGACCAGGCCATAGCCGATAAGCGGGTTGTCCCGCACGCCCTGTATGTCCACCAAATCCCGCAGGCGTTCGGCGGCAGCGGGCGCGCCGAGCAGCAAGAGAAGCAGCGCGGCGGCGGCAAACAGGCCACTGCGGCGGGCGGCGGTCGGGTTCCTGGTCATGATGGCCTCTAATAGGGGAGTACGTTCAGGAAAAAGCGCTGTAGCCAGCCCATTTCCTGCGCTTCGTTGATATAACCTTTGCCCACATATTCGATGCGGGCGTCCGCCACCTGTGTGGACACCACCGCGTTATCGCCGTTGATGGTGCGCGGGTTGACCACGCCTGAGAAACGGATGTATTCGGTACCCTGGTTGATGGCGATCTGCTTTTCGCCCACCACTTTCAGGTTGCCGTTGGCCAGGACTTCCGCCACCGTTACGGTCATGGTGCCGGTAAAGGTATTTTTCGCCGAGGCGCCGCCCTTGCCGTCAAAATCGTTGCTGCCTTTGGCATCCAGGTCCGCTTTCTGGTTGCCAATCAGCCCGTTAAGCATTTTCGGCACCGTGGCGAACGCCAGCGTATTGCTCCCCTCGCGCGTGGCGTTGGCCGACGAACTTTTGCTGGCGCTGACGTTCTCCTGCAGGGTGATGGTCAGAATATCCCCCACATTGCGCGGCCGCCTATCCTCGAACAGCGGCTGATAGCCGTAATTCATCGGCTGGACGCCCTGAAAAATCGAACCGTTGGCCACCGGCATCGACGCGGGAGCCGGCTCGGCGGAGGTCGGTCCCTCCACCAAATCTTTATGGGGCAGGTAAGCGCAGCCCGCCAGGCACAGGGCGCTCGCGCCGGCCAGCCAACCAAAACGCGCTGGCCGGCGGCCGAACGCGGATGTTAAAGTCATTGCCATCACCGATGGGGTGTCCCGATCCAAACGTTTAGCGCCGGACCGCCGGCGCAGGCCAAACCTCCCGGCCCGGCGGCGCGGGCTATACCCTCGCCGTACGCGTTCATCATGTTAAAGTTGCGTCAGTTTTTGCAGCATGGCGTCAGAAGTGCTGACCGCCTTGCTGTTGATTTCGTAGGCGCGCTGTACCTGGATCATATCCACGAGCTCTTCCGCCACGTTGACGTTCGAGGTTTCCACATAGCCCTGGCTCAGCAGCCCCGCGCCGTTTTGCCCGGGAGTGGACTCGTTGGGCGCGCCCGAACTGTCGGTCTCTTGATAGAGATTCTCCCCCAGACTTTGTAGCCCCGCTTCGTTGATAAAGTTGCTCAACGTCAACTGCCCCACCTGCGTGGCGTTGGCTTGCCCCTGTACCGTGACGCTCACCACGCCGTCGCGGGCGATGGTCACGGTAAGCGCGTTGTCGGGAATGGTGATAGCCGGTTGAATCGGGTAACCGCTAGAGGTCACCATCTGGCCGTTTTGATCGACCTGAAACGAGCCATCGCGCGTATAGGCCGTGGTGCCATCCGGCATCTGCACCTGGAAAAAACCTTTACCGTTAATGGCCACATCCTTGCTGTTGTCGGTCTGCTCCAGGTTGCCCTGGCTATGCAGCCGCTCGGTGCTGACGGTACGCACCCCGGTGCCCAGTTGCAGCCCCGAGGGCAGCGTGGTCTGCTCCGACGATTGCGCGCCCGGCTGGCGGACGGTTTGATACAGTAAATCCTCAAACACCGCGCGCTGGCGCTTAAAGCCGTTGGTGCTGACGTTGGCCAGGTTGTTCGATATCACATCCATATTGGTCTGCTGGGCATCCAGACCGGTTTTGGCAATCCACAGAGAACGGATCATCCGTTGGCTCTCCTGCAATTAGCTGAGGGATAAGAGTTGATTGGCCTGCTGGGCATTCTGATCCACGCTGGCTATCACCTTCATTTGCATTTCAAACCGGCGGGCGGTGCCAATCATATCCACCAGCGTTTCGGCCGTGTTGACATTGCTGCCTTCCAGCATGCCGGACATAACGCTGACGGCATTGTCATTCGGCAGCGGCGCCTGCGCGCCCTGCGCGTCATCGTTGAGGTGGAACAGGCCGTCATCGCCGCGCACCAGCGTGCCGGCCTCGGCAGTGACGCGTTTCAGTTGCCCCACCGGTCCGACGGTATTTAACGCATCGCCATCGCCCAGCGCCGAGACGGTACCGTCGTCGCCGATGGTGAGGGAAGCCTGCGTCGGCACCACCAGCGGGCCGTTCTGCCCCATCAGCGGATAGCCCTGTACCGTCAATTGGCCGTCGGCGTCCTGCTGTATATTGCCATTGCGGGTATAGGCCTCCTGACCGTCGGGCAGTTGTACCGCCAGGAATCCATCGCCGCCGAGCGCGACATCAAGCGAGCGGCCGGTGGTCTCAATCGGCCCTGGCGTCATCAGCGCGCCCGGCGTCGAGGCCACGCTCAGGGTGCGGGTCGGCAGCGATTCCCCCTCCACCGGCACCGCGCGCGCGGCGGACAGCTGGGCACGAAACCCCGTGGTGGACGCATTGGCGAGATTGTTGGCAATCACCGCCTGCTGATCCAGCGACGCCGCGGCTGCGCCCATGGCGGTATAGATGGCGTGATCCATAGGATTATCCCGTTACGGTTAGCGCAGGCTGACCAGCGTTTGCAAAATCGCATCCTGGGTTTTGATCGTCTGCGCGTTGGATTGATAATTACGCTGGGCGACGATCATATTCACCAGTTCCTGGCTGAGGTCGACGTTAGACGACTCCAGCGCGCCGCTGGTCAACGTGCCGAACGTGCCGCTGCCGGCGGTGCCGACGATGGCCTGGCCCGAGGCCGAGGTCGCGGACCACAGGTTGTTGCCGTCGGACTGCAACCCCTGCGGGTTGGCGAAATTCGCCAGCACGATCTGGCCCAGGAGCTGAGTTTTGCCGTTGGAGTAGGTGCCGGAAATGGTCCCGTCGTCATTGATGGTATAGCTGGTCAGATCGCCTGCGCTGTAGCCGTCTTGCGTCTGGCTGCTTACGCTGCTGCTGCTGGCATATTGCTGCCGGGTCCCTTCAAAGGAGAGGTTGAAAGTCTGCGCCGGCGCGCCGTTCAGCGCGGCCATATTGATGGAAAACGTATCGGTGCCGGTCAACTGCCCGTTGGTGTCAAAATTGAGCGTGCCGACGTCATTGACGGTGCCATCGCCGTTGCTGTTGTCTACGCTGTAGACTTCCCAGGTGTTATCCTCGGTTTTGGCGAAATACAGACTGACGTTGTGGGGGTTGCCCAGGCTGTCGTAGGTCGTCAACGGCTGGGAAAAACTGTAGGTGCTGCTATCGTTGGGGTCGAAAGCGGTGGTGCCGACCGAGGTCGCGCTGGAGGTCAGGCTCATCACCATCGAGCCGCTGGTGGTAGCGCTGGCGGACAGCCCCTGGCTGGGTATCGTTAGGGCTACCGGGTCGGCGCCCTGTTGGATGGTGGCAGGGTTGCCGCTGGCGGCGTAGCCCGTCACCACATAGCCGCTGCTGTTGACCAGTTGACGATCCGCGTTGAGGGAAAATTCGCCGTTGCGCGAGTAATAAACGGCGCCGCTGCCGTCCACCAGGCGGAAGAAGCCGTTGTTGGAAATGGCGACGTCGAGGCCGTTATCGGTGGTGCTCACCGTCCCGTCATTGAAATTCTGGGTCACGGAGGCCACTTTCACCCCCAGCCCTACTTTCGAGCTGGAGAACACATCGGCAAACGAGACCGAGCCGGATTTGAAGCCGCTGGTTTCGGCGTTGGCGATGTTGTTGCCGATGACGTCCAGATTGCTTGATGCGGCGTTTAACCCGCTGACCGCCTGTGAAAAACCCATTGATGCTCTCCTGTGGGTGTGGCCGCGGCATCGCCTGCGCGCCCTGATGAGTCGTTAAATAATTTGTTTGATCTTATCGAGGGTCACATTCCCCGACAGGCCCAGATTGAGCTGCGTGGTGCCGTCGTTGTTGCTCACGCCATACACCTCGGCGTATTTCAGCGCCGTGGCGGTAGTGCTACTGCTGCTGACGGTGAAGGTATAGGAGCCCTCCGCCACCGCGGCGCCGCTATCGTCGGTGCCGTCCCAGCTGTAAGCGTGCGCGCCGGCGGTCTGGCTGCCCAGGTTGACGGTTTTCACCGTGTTACCGCTGGCATCCTGAATGGTGACCACCACATCGCTGGCCGCGGCGTCCAGCTCAACGCCAAAGGGCGTGGTGGAGCTGTCGCTGCCGACCAGGATGGTGTTGCCGTCGATCATCACGCCGTGCCCTACCAGGGTGGTGGCCTGCAAATTTTGGCTGGTCGTGAGCTGGCCGGAGATCGATCCCAAAGTGGTATTAAGGTTTTCAATGCCGCTCAGAGTGCTGATCTGCGCCAATTGGGTGGTCAGTTCGGCGTTGTCCAGCGGATTGGTGGGATCCTGATTACGCAACTGCGCCACCAGCAGGGTCAGAAAGTTATTCTGTAAATCCGCGCTGCTTTCACTGCCGCTACTGGACGTGGTGCTCGCGGCGCTGGCGCTGGAAGCGGTTTCATTTAACGTTACGGCTACACTCATTGCGGTCTCCCGTTACTGACCGAGCGTCAGCGTTTTTTGCATCAATGTTTTGGCGGTATTCAGCACTTCAATATTGGCCTGATAGCTGCGCGACGCGGACATGCTGTCCACCATTTCATTCACCACATTGACATTGGGCATGCGGACATAACCCTTGTCATCCGCCAGCGGATTCCCCGGCTGATACACCAATTTATCCGGCTGCGTCGACTCGAGAACATCGCTGACCTGAACGCCGCCTATGACCTGCCCCGCCGGCGCCGCCACCTGAAACACCACCTGCTTGGCCCGATAGGGCTGGCCGTCAGGGCCGGAGACGCTGTCGGCGTTGGCCAGATTGCTGGCGGCCACGTTCATGCGCTCGGACTGCGCATTGAGCGCGGAACCGGCGATGGCGAAAATTGAGGTCATCCCCATGGCTTATTGCCCCTGTAATACGGTATTCATGCCTTTTATCTGACCGCTCAGCAGGGTCAGGCCGGTTTGGTATTGCAGGCTGTTATCCGCAAAAGCCGTACGCTCCCTGTCCATATTGACCGTGTTGCCGTCCATCGCCGGCTGATCGGGAATGCGGTACAGAAGCTCGGTTGCGGGTTCAGTGGTGCTGGCCGCGGCAATATGACGGCTGGAGGTGGTGGTCAGCGATAATGTCTCGCCGCTGGCCCGCCCCTGCGTCAGCGCTTTGGATAATTCCGCCGAGAAATCGATATCGCGCGCCTGATAGCCTGGGGTATCGGCATTGGCAATGTTGGCAGCGATGATGTTCTGGCGCTGCGCGCGTAAATTGAGGGCTTCTTGCTGAAACCGCATCAGGTCATCGAGCTTATCAAGCATGTCGGTTCAATATTTCAAGGCTAATTATTGATGAGGCACAGCTTATGCTTAATGCTCCCTGGCCCATCGCCCGAATAAGGGCGAAAAGGAGGGCTATTTTCACCATTGGCCCGTGGGGGGCAAGGTAAACTATTTTCCCGTGATAGCGGTCGCTGACGGCAACGACGATAGCGGCGGCGAAGGCAGCAATAGCGGCGATAATAGCCACAGCGATAACGGCAGCCATGGCGATAACGGCAACGAGGTTAAAACGCGAGTGACGGCGGCGGCGCCAGAAACCGATAGCCCCCGCCCAAAACAAGCCGTCTTGAGATGGATAGCCAGCCGGAAGCCAGAAACACCCGGTCTGGCGCGAGCAGATCGCCGCCAGGCGTCCACAGGAGTGCATCTTGAGACAGACGCCTGAGGCCCGCTGACCACGCAGACAACAATGAGGCATGAGTGACAATGAACATGACGTCAGGCGCCGGCGCGCAAGGTCAGAACGACGCAGGACAACGCGGAGATACGCCCTACGGCATGGCGTCCCTCCCCCCTCTGCCGACCTGGTGCGATGGCGCGGTGCGGTTCCATCCGCCAGGCGGCACGACGACTCTGCCGGCCATGTTGCCTCACGCGCTGGGTCACAGGCTGCGACAGTCGATAATGCCATTGCGTAGGCTTAGCGCCGTGACGCCACAGCCTGCCGCGCTGTCGCATGCGCAGCGCGGCAGGCCACGACGGCGTGTGCTGCGACGCGCGCTGGCCGGCGTGCTGTTGCTCTGCGCCACACAGGCCGTCGCCGAAGATGCGTTGACCGCGCGACTGACGACGTTTATGCAGCGCCAGTTTAGTCCGGCGCCGCTGTCGCTGCGGGTGCAGGTGGTGACGCCCGCCGAACGGCGGCTAACCTGCGCGGAGCCGCTTTTTTCCCTGCCTTCGCGTACCCGCGTGATGGGCAATCTCAGTCTACGCATGGTATGCGGCGGCCAGACGCGTTTCCTCCAGGTTGTGGTGCAGGTGACCGACCGCTATTTGGTGGCGGCGCGGCCCATTGCGGCGCGCCAGACGCTTACCGATGACGACATCGACTGGCGCACCGGCCGGTTGGATCTGCTGCCGGTACCGCCATTGCGCGATCGGAGTGCGGCCAGCGGCAGCGTCAGCGAGCGCATTATCGGCAGCGGTCAGCCGCTGACCGCCGCCATGCTGCGGCGCGCCTGGCTCATCCGCTCGGGACAAAGGGTCACCGTCATCGCCGGCGGCGACGGGTTCGCGCTGCACAGCGCAGGCAAAGCGCTGGGCAACGGCGCCGCCAACGACGCTATCAAGGTAAAAATGGATTCCGGCCAACAGGTCAGCGGCACGGTCACCACCGCCGGACAGGTGCGCGTCGTATTATAAATGATTAAAGTTTTCGCGCCCGGGGCCGATAGTTAGATAATAGCGCCGTTTCAATCACCGAACTCAACGTAAGTGAGGCTTGTATGAGTATTGAGAGTAGCCGTCCCGTTCAATCCCTGGCACCGCTGCAAAATATCGACGGCAATACCGTTCAGGCACAGAAAAGCAAGACTACCGCCAGCGCCGACAATCAAGAGAATAAAAGCACCGTTAGCCTGAGCGACACGCTGGATCAGCTGCAAAAACAAGACGCTCAGGATATCGATGTCGCCAAGGTCGAGCGTATCAAAGACGCCATCCGTGACGGCTCCCTCACCATGGATAGCGGTAAAATCGCCGATGCGCTGATTAGCCAGGCGCAATCGATGTTGGATGAATAAGCCATGAAGACGTTGGAAACACTGCTGGCCGCCATGGCCGAATTGCTGATCAAATTGGAGGCGACCCTTGCCCAAGAGCAGCAGTTGTTGAGCGCCGGCCAGGTCAACGCGCCGCTTTTGCACCGCACCACCGAAACCAAAGATGAGCAGCTCAGCACGCTGCAACATATGAATCATCAGCGCCAATTGCTGGAGCAGGAGACGGGATTGCAGGCGCCCTATGAAAGCGATGCCGGTCTTCATGCTGACTGGGAAATTATCCTGAACCACACCCGCGCGCTGCAACAACGCAACCAGCGCAACGGGCTGCTGCTGGATGTGCATCTCAAGTTGAATCAGCGCGGCTTGTCCACCATGAGCGAGCAGCGCAGCTTGAGCAGAATGTACGATCCCACCGGGCATGCCAGCGCGCAGGCGCTGCTCGGTCCCAAGTTCAGCGTGTAACGGCACGCAGCGGGCCGCGTCGCCGGCCGGCGCAGGCGTCTACTGCACCGTTACGCTATCCCTTGGTCCCACCTGCGACCCCGTGCGACATTCAGCGGGCCGCGTCGCCGGGCGCCGCAGGCGTCTCGTGCACCGTTACGTTATCCCTTGGTCCCACCTGCGACCCCGTGCGACATTCAGCGGGCCGCGTCGCCGGGCGCCGCACGGGACCCGGGACTGCGATAATTTATCAATACCCAATAGCGAAGCAGGCGCACCGGCGGCACGACCGCCCCGCGTCCCGGCCATTTCAGCCTCAGCGTCGCCGGATTGCCGGCGGGGTGCCCCGCCAACGCCAGGTTACGGCCCGCCAATCCATCGGGAAAGAAACACCGTTCTCCCAGGCATAGCGCCAGCCGCACGCCCGACGGCAACGGTCGTTCGCTCTCAATATGCCAGGCGATGGAGGTCACCACGGCACCCGCCGGGAGTAAATTGTGCGGGCGCAGGGCCGGACCGGCGACGCTGCTGCCGCGCTGGCTGAGTATCAGTTGCGTGCCGTTACCCTGCCAGGCGCCGTCCGCCGCCCGCGCCGCGGGCGCTATCGCCAGCAGCCCCATGAGCCACCACATCGGCCCGGGCGCCCTACGCTGCAGGCCCATTATTCCAGACCGCCAATCACGGCGGTCATGCGTAAACGCCGTTCATCGCTAATTTCCTGCGTGGAAAGCACCGCCAACTGCGGCAGCGCACGGCGTAAAAAGCGCGCCAGCAGCGGCCGCAGCGCCGGCGCCACCATTAACACCAGCGGCGCGTTCAGGCTCTCCTGACGCTGCACCGCGGACTGCGCCTGCGCCAGCAGCCTGTCCGCCATACCCGGCTCCATCCCGCCGCCATTTTGCAGCGCCTGTAGCAACACGCGTTCCAACGTGACATCCAGACCGATCACCTGGATTTCTTCGCTGTCCTGGAAATAGTGTTGGGTAATGGCGCGGCCCAGCGCGACGCGAACCACTTGGGTCAGATCGGCGGCGTCTTTTTTCACCGGCGCATGTTCAATCAGCACTTCGATAATGGTGCGCATGTCGCGAATGGGGATGTTTTCCGCCAGCAGGTTGCGCAGTACTTTTTGGAACTGCGTGAGCGGCAGGGTGGCCGGGATAAAGTCCTCGGTCAACTTGGGCATCTCCTGCGTAACGCGTTCCAGCAGTTGCTGCGTTTCCTGCCGACCCAACAGATCGCTGGCGTATTTGCCAATCAGGTGGTTCAGATGGGTCGCCACCACGCTGCTGGCTTCCACCACGGTATAGCCCTGAATCTGCGCCCGCTCTTTCAAAGCGCTATCAATCCACAACGCCGGCAGGCCGAAGGCCGGGTCGCGGGTCACATCGCCGACCAAGGCGCCTTCCGCATTGCCGGGATTGATTGCCATCCAGCGGCCGGGAAACGCTTCGCCACGGCCGATTTCCACGCCTTTAAGCAGAATGCGGTACGCCGCCGGCTGCATTTCCAAATTATCGCGAATATGCACCACCGGCGGCAGAAAACCCATTTCCTGGGCGAATTTCTTGCGGATACTGCGAATGCGACCGAGCAATTCACCGTTTTGCAGCGCGTCCACCATCGGAATTAACCGGTAGCCCACCTCTATGCCCAGCGGATCTTCCAGTTGCACGTCGCGCCAGCTGGCTTCCGTCAGCTGCGGGCTGTCCTCGCGTCGGGCCACCGGTGCGGCCGCCGGCGCCGGCGCGTCCAGCCGGCCTTTGAGCCACCAGGCCAAGCCGAGCAACAGTGCGGTAAACAACAAAAACACCAGATTGGGCATCCCGGGCACCAGCCCCAACAGCCCCAGCACGCCGGCGGCGAGCAGCATCACCTGCGGTTTATTGAACAGCTGATCGACCATTTGCTGGCCGACATCCTGATGGGTACCGACGCGGGTCACGATCACGCCGGCGGCGGTCGAGATCACCAGCGCCGGAATTTGCGCCACCAGGCCGTCGCCGATGGTCAACAGGGTGTAGCTTTGCGCGGCCTGGCCCAGCGCCATATCATGCTGCAACAGTCCGACCATCAGGCCGCCGACGATGTTGATGACCATAATCAAAATGCCGGCAATGGCATCGCCGCGCACAAATTTGCTGGCGCCGTCCATGGAACCATAGAAGTCGGCTTCCTGGGTCACCTCGCTGCGGCGGCTTTTCGCCTCGTCCTCGCCGATAAGACCGGCATTGAGATCCGCGTCGATGGCCATTTGCTTGCCGGGCATACCGTCGAGCACAAAGCGTGCGCCCACTTCAGCAATACGCCCCGCCCCCTTGGTAATGACCGTGAAATTGATCACCACCAGAATAATGAACACCACGATACCGATAGCGAAATTGCCGCCGACCAGGAAATGGCCGAAAGCCTCAACGACCCTTCCCGCCGCATCGGCGCCGGTATGGCCCTGTAGCAGGATAATGCGCGTAGAGGCAACGTTCAGCGACAGGCGCAACAGGGTGGAAAACAGCAGCAGGCTGGGAAAAGCGGCAAAATCCAGCGTGCGGCGGGTAAACATCGCCACCAGCAGCACAATGATCGACAGCGCAATATTGAAGGTAAACAGCAGATCAAGGATGAACGCCGGCAGCGGCAGAACCATCATCGACAAGATCATCAGGATCAACACCGGTCCCGTCAGAATTTGCCACTGACCGGCGTTCATATTGGTAGGTAAGCGCAGCAGCGCGGCCAGATTAGCCATATCACTCTTTCTCAGGATCAAAATCCAGCGCGACAGGCACTGGTAAATCGACGGGTTTTTTCGGCATCCCGCCCCCTTGGCGCTGCCAGCGTCGTAGCTGGTAAACCCAGGCCAGCACCTCGGCCACCGCCGCGTACAGCGCGGTGGGAATGGTCTGGCCTATTTCGCTATGGCGGTACAACGCGCGGGCGAGCGGCGGCGCCTCCAGCTGCGGAATACGGTGCTCCGCCGCTACCGCGCGGATACGCAAAGCAATTTCGCCGACGCCTTTGGCCAGCACTTCCGGCGCGCTGCGTTTACCGTCCTCATAGCGCAGCGCCACCGCAAAATGGGTGGGGTTGGTTATCACCACATCCGCCTTGGGTACATCGGCCATCATACGGCGCCGGGCCATGGCCCGCTGCTGCTGGCGGATCCGGCTTTTCACCTGGGGATCGCCCTCCTGATTTTTAAATTCATCGCGGATGTCCTGGCGGCTCATGCGCAATTTTTTCAGGTGGCTCCAGAGTTGCCAAAATACGTCGAAACCGACGATCGGGCTAAGCCCGACGATGATAAACAGCATACAGGCGGTGATGATCCACATGGCATCGCCCAGCGCCGGTACGGCAGGCTCCATGACCAAATGCAACATATGCGGCCAATTGAGCCATAAAAAGCCGCCGGTGATGCAGCCGAATACCACCGCCTTTAATATCGCTTTGAACAGCTCCGCCAACACCTGCGAGGAGAACATCCGCTTCAGTCCACTGAGCGGATTAAGTTTTTTGATATCAAATTTGATTAACGACGGATTGAAGGTAATCCCGCCCAGCAACATCGGCGCGCCCAGGGCCACCAGGATTAAACCGGCGAACAACGGCACCAGCGCCAGAACGGTCTGGCTGAGCAACGGCGCCGCAGTGCTCAGACTCTGACGATCGTTGCCAATCAGGCCGTGGTCAAAATGCAGGCCCTGGGCGAGCATCGCCGCCAGTTGACGGGCAAGGTATGCGCCGTCCAGCCAGAGCATGGCGCAGCCCACCAACAGCATCAACATCGAGGTCAACTCGCGCGATCGGGGAATCTGTCCCTCTTCACGGGCTTTCTCCTGCCGGTGCTGTGTGGGCGCCTCGCTTTTTTCTAAATCACTTTCTTCCGCCATCCAGGATTCCGCTAGCACAACGCCGGTAGGAATAATGGGCGTAAGAATGCCAAAAAAGGCGCCTTTTTTATGGCATGAACAGAGGGCCAAACCACGGGCTATTCAGCGGATAGCCCGGCGCCGCAGGACGCCGGCGAGCCGGTTCTAATAATAGGGGATCAAAAGCCGAGGCTATCGAGCAGGTCGTCCACCTGATCCTGATTCGCCACCACGCCGGCGGCGCTATGATCCATCTGCGGTCCGTTAAGCAGCCGCTCGCTATCCCGCGGCTGGGCCGGCTTCTCGGGCATGTTTTCCAGCAGTACCATCAGCAGCTGTTTTTCAATTTCCTGCACCACATCCATCATGCGTTTTATCACCTGGCCGGTCAGATCCTGGAAATCCTGCGCCATCATTATTTCCAGCAGCTGAGCGTGGGTAAAGGCGGTATGCGCCGGTACGCCGGCCAGATACTGGCGCGTTTCATCCACCAGCTCGCGGGCGTGCTCTAGCGGCATCGGCTCGGCGAACCACGCATCCCAGCGCGCGGTGAGCGCGCGCGCGCCCTGCTCAAGCGCGGTTTGGCGCGGCTGCGCCGCCTCTACGCAGTTCAGCGCCCGTTCGGCCGCCTGGGCGGTCATTTGCACCACGTAATCCAGCCGGTCACGCGCATCGGGGATGGCCTCGGCCGCCTGCGCGATCGCCTGCTCCAGCCCCAGCTCGCGCAGACTGGTGCGCAGCATGCGGGTCAACTGACCGATACGGGCGATGATATCCGTGCCGTTAGCGTCTGAGATATCCATTGGGGTCGTCATGGTCGCTCCTGGTTACATGCCCAGCTTATCGAAGATTTTGCTCAGTTTTTCCTCAAGGGTTGCCGCGGTAAACGGCTTCACCACATAGCCGCTGGCGCCCGCCTGCGCCGCCGCGACGATATTTTCCTTTTTGGCTTCCGCGGTGACCATTAACACCGGCATCGCCGCCATAGCGCCGTCGGCGCGGATGGCCTGTAGCAAAGACAATCCATCCATGTTGGGCATATTCCAGTCGGATATCACGAAATCAAACGGCGCCGCTTTTAGCTTGACCAGCGCATCGGCGCCGTCCTCGGCCTCTTCAACATTATTAAATCCCAATTCCTTTAAAAGGTTGCGCACAATGCGCCGCATGGTGGAGAAATCGTCCACCACCAGAAACCTGAGTTCTTTATCTGCCATGACTCCTCCTTACAACGTCTGTACCCTGGCCGGGCTCTAGATTCGTAACGCCTGAGCGGTACTGATTTGCGCCAGCATCCGCTGGCTCATCTGCCCCAGCGGCACCACTTCATTGCAGGCGCCCAGCGCTACCGCCTCGCGCGGCATGCCGTAGACCACGCAGCTCGCCTCGTCCTGGGCCAGCGTCCAGGCGCCCGCCTGGCGCATCGCCAGCAAACCCGCCGCGCCATCGTTGCCCATCCCGGTCAAAATGACACCGACGGCGTTGCGGCCGGCGAATTTCGCTACGGAATGGAACAGCACGTCCACCGAGGGACGGTGGCGGTTGACCGGCGAACCATCGTGCAGCCGGATCAGATAATTGGCGCCGCTGCGCGCCAGTTCCATATGGCGGGCGCCCGGGGCGATATAGGCGTGTCCCGGCAGCACCCGTTCCCCTTCCTCCGCCTCTTTCACCGCGATTTGGCAATGCTTGTTAAGCCGGTTGGCGAAAGAACAGGTGAAGCCGGCGGGCATATGCTGGGTAATCAGCAGCGCCGGACTGGTCACCGGCAACGGCTCCAGCACGTGGCGGATGGCCTCGGTGCCGCCGGTGGACGCGCCGATGGCGAACAGCTTTTCGCTGCTGAGCAGCGGCCCCTCCAGGACCACCGGCGCCGACGTTTTCGGTCGCTGCGGCGGTAGGCGGACGCGGGCCGCGGTACGAATCTTCTCGCCGATAATCTCCCGATATTGCAGCATGCCGTCGCGTAGTCCCAGCTGCGGTTTCGTCACGAAATCCACCGCGCCCAGCTCCAGGGCGCGCAGCGTGATTTCCGAGCCCCGTCCGGTGAGCGAGGACACCATCACCACCGGCATCGGCCGCAGACGCATCAGTTTTTCCAGGAAATCCAGGCCGTCCATGCGCGGCATTTCCACATCCAGCGTCAATACGGCCGGATTCAACCGCTTAATCAAATCCCGGGCAATCAGCGGGTCCGGCGCGGTGGCCACCATTTCCATATCGGCAAAGCTATTGACTATTTCGGTCATGAGCTGCCGCATCATGGCAGAATCGTCCACGCACATGACGCGAATTTTGTTCATGCTGTCTCCCTCGCCAAAACATAGACCGACTGACCGCGCAGGGTAAAATCGCGGCTGATCTGGCTGAAATTTTCCGAATGGCCGGCAAACAGCAGTCCACCGGGCTTGAGCAAAGGCACGAAGCGACGCAATATTTGCCCTTGTGTCTGCTTATCGAAGTAAATCATGACATTACGGCAAAAAATGGCGTCAAACGGCCCGGGAAGTTCCCACTCGGGCGCCAGCAAATTCAGCGCGATAAAACGTACCCGCGCCACCAGCTCCGGCCGCACCCGCGCCATTCCCTGCTGGGGGCCGGTGCCGCGCAGGAAAAAACGCTGACGTTGCAGTAGGCTCAACCCGCGCAGATCTTCTTCGCGGTAGATGCCGTTGCGCGCCGTCTCCAGCACCCGCGAATTGATGTCGCTGCCGAGGATCTGCGCCTGATTACCCGCCCCCAGCGTCTCTTGCAGGGTCATGGCGATGGAATAGGGCTCCTCCCCCGTCGAGGCCGCGGCGCTCCAGACGCTGTAGCCCGCCGGGCGATCGCGGGCATGGCGGGCCAGCACCGGAAAGTGATGGGCCTCACGGAAAAACTGCGTCAGATTGGTGGTGAGCGCATTGATAAATTCCTGCCATTCGCCGCTGCGAGCGTCGGCATCCAGACGGGCCAGATAGCTGGCAAAGTCCGGCAACCCCAGCGCCCGCAGGCGCCTGACCAGGCGGTTGAACACCATGTCACGCTTATGGCTGGCCAGCACAATGCCGGCCCGTTGATAAATTAATTGACTGATGCGTTGAAACTGCGCATCCGATAACGTCACGCGCTCCGCCGAAAACACGTTGCGGGAAAAAGCACGTCTTTGGTTGGGCATAAACAGGTCTCACTTTACGCGCGGGCGGGCGTTGTCCGGTCAGACGGCCAGCGTTTGCAGAGGCTGCGGACTGCCGCCGGCATGCGTGGACTCCCCTTGCGCCACGGTCGCATCGGATTGCAACGTAAAGACCTGCACATTCTGCATCAGCGCTTCCGCCTGCGCGCCCAACGCTTCCGAAGCGGCAGCGGTTTGCTGCACCAGCGCGGCGTTTTGCTGGGTAACGGTATCCATCTGGATGACGACGGTCGCCACTTGGTCGATGCCGCGGCTTTGCTCGTCGGAAGCGGAAGCGATCTCGCCCATAATGTCCGACACGCGGGTAACCGAGCGCACTATTTCGTTCATGGTATCGCCGGCGGCGGTCACCATGCGCGATCCCTGCTGTACCCGGCTGACCGATTCATCGATCAAACCTTTGATTTGCTTTGCCGCCTGGGCGCTGCGCTGCGCCAGATTGCGCACCTCGCCGGCCACCACCGCAAACCCCCGTCCCTGTTCGCCGGCGCGCGCCGCTTCCACCGCCGCGTTCAGCGCCAGGATGTTGGTCTGGAAAGCGATACCGTCAATCACGCCGATGATATCGCCTATCTTCAGCGAACTGGCGTTGATTTCGGCCATATGTTTCACCACATCGCCGGTGATGGCATTACCCTTGTTGGCCGCCGAAGAGGCCGCCCTGGCCAGATCGCTCGCCTGATGGGCATTGCCGGCGTTCTGTTTCACGGTGGAGGTGAGCTGTTCCATACTGGTGGCGGTTTCCTCCAGCGACGCCGCCTGCTGCTCAGTGCGCGAGGACAGGTCATTGTTGCTGGCGATAATTTCCGACACGCCGCTCAACATCGCATCGGTGCCGTTGCGGACCGCCGTAACCGTACCCGCCAGTTCATCGCGCATCATTTGCAACTGACGAAACAGCTGGCTGATTTCATTACTGCCGTGGACCTGAATATGCCGGCTCAAATTGCCGCGGGCGATAGCGTCAAAGTGATCGCGCATCTCGCTCAGCGGCTGCAGCAACAGCCGTTTCAGCCAGAACAGGGCCAGCACCGCCAGCCCCAGCGCGACACAAACAAAGACGCCATTAAGCCAGCCGGAGTACACATTGATATCGACGATTTCTTTACCCGCTACGTCAATGCGGGCATCGAGCGACGACAAGTTGGCCTTCAGCGCGTTTTCAAACACATCCTGCGATCCCTGGGTCGGGCTGTCGATAAAGGCATCGACGTTGCCGTTATCGAGAAAATCAATTAATCCTTGCAGGTTTTCGGTCAGTCCGTTAAATGCCTGGACGGTCCGCTCATGCAGGAGCTGTTCGCGACTGTCGCCGGCCGGCAGGGTGCTGTAAGTTTTGAATTGCTTTTCCGCCTCGGCGAGCGTTTGTTTAGCGCTATCCATCAGCGGCGTAATCATCGTCAGCGGGCTGTGGTAAACATAACGCGTTGCCGCCCGGTTCAGGGTGTTGCGGGTTTGCAACAGACTGGACCAGGTCTGGTTCAGGTTGTTGCGCTGCTGATTGACCAGTTGCACGCTCTGATTAAGCTCGGTACCGCTGCGCAGGTTGTAGTAGGAAACCGCCGCTACCACCACCTGCATCAGGCCAAACAGCACCACCAACACCACCAGACTGGTGGAAATTTTAATACGCGATAACATCGAAAACCCCTTGCCGTAGCTACAAAAAGATAAATCAATACGCTTAAAAACTTTCCCAGTTGTCCGCCGACAGGGCGGCGCTGACCGGCGCGCGCGCCGGCGCCCGGCTGGTTGCGGCCTCGGGTTTGCGGGCGGGGGTTTGCGCTGCGGGGGTCGGTTTCTGCCCGACGTCCGCCGGCGCGGCGGTCGTTTCCAGATGGAACACCGACACCGCATGGGTAAGCCGTTCGGCCTGCTGCTGCAAATTCACCGCCGCGGCGGCGGATTGCTGCACCATGGCGGCATTTTGCGATGTGGCGCGGTCAATATCGATAACCGCCTGGCCAACTTGATCGATACCGCGGCTCTGTTCATCGGACGCGGAGGAGATCTCACCCATAATGTCGGTAACGCGGGTCACCGCCGTAACGATTTCCTGCATGGTTTCGCCGGCGCTTTCCACCAAAACCGAGCCCTCTTCCACCCGGCTGACAGAATCGTCGATAAGGGTTTTGATCTCCTTGGCGGCCTGCGCGCTGCGCTGGGCCAGATTACGCACCTCGCCGGCCACCACCGCAAAGCCGCGGCCCTGCTCGCCGGCGCGGGCCGCCTCCACCGCCGCGTTCAGCGCCAGGATATTAGTCTGGAAAGCGATGCCGTCAATCACGCCGGTAATATCGGCGATTTTCTGCGAACTGCCGGCAATGTCCTGCATGGTGTGGACGACGTTATCCACCACTTTACCGCCGTGCCGCGCGGTGTCCGAGGCATTCATCGCCAACTGTTTCGCCTGCCGCGCGTTATCGGCGTTTTGCTTCACGGTGGCGGTCAACTGTTCCATGCTGGCGGCCGTCTCTTCCAGCACCGACGCCTGCTGTTCGGTGCGCGCGGACAGATCGTTGTTGCCGGCGACGATATCGCCGGTGCCGCGATAAATGCCGTCGGCGCTGCCGCGCACCGCCCGTACGGTATCGATGAGGCTCTGCTGCATCTGACGCACATTGTGCGCCAGCGTTCCCATCTCATTGTGGCTGTCGATGGCCAGAGGCTCCGTCAAATCGCCCGCGGCAATACGCTGAATATGTTCGATAATGCGATGCAGCGGCGTCATCAGCACCCGGCTGATGGCGAGCCATAACACCACGCCAACCGCTACCGCGCAGAGGAAAATCCCGAGCATGATGGCCACCGAGCGGTAAATAATGTGACCGGTTTGCACCACCGCCTGCGAGAATTGGCGGTCATTACCGTTCAGATACTGGCGATAGGCGCCGTCGAACTGCGTGAGCGGCGCCTGTAGCGCTGCGCCGTCGACGGTATCGTCGCCGCTGTCTCGAAGCGATATGGCGGCCTGCTTCAGCTGCTCATGGAGGCGGGTAAAGGCGCTTTGCAGGGTAGCGAAATTGTCGGGTGTCGTCTTATCAGACTGCACCATCGCGGCGAAGCGGCTAAAGGTTTTCTGCGCATTCCCCAGCGCCTCCAGCGCGGCCGTGGTTTGCCGGCGCAGATCTTCCGGGCTGGCGCCGTTAAGTACCGAAATACGCGCCTGATTGAAGCCGTCGCGCGCCTGGAGGATCGCTACCCAGCTGGCGCTAAGCTGTGCCTGCTGGTTATGCAGATTTTGATAAACGTTAAAATGATGTCTGTCTTGCGTCTGGACCGAATAGAATAATCCGCCGCTAATTATTTGAATCAAGCCATAGCACACCAGGGCGATTAAAATAACGTTAACCACTTTCATTCTGTTTAACATTGTATTTGTTCCTGATTCACCTAATGCTGTTTTATCGGCATCGGCCCGCCAAACTTTATGCCCGGCGGCAGAAAAAAAGGCGGAAGCCCCGCTCCCGCCTTAGGTTGTCCATCCTGTGCCTTTAGGCGACGCTATCCACCAGCGCCATCTCTTCGCTGCTGAGTAGCCGTTCAATATCCACCAGGATCAGCATGCGGTCTTCCAGCGCCCCCAGACCGGTCAAATATTCCGTAGCCAGCGTGACCGCAAATTGCGGCGCCGGCCGAATTTGATCGGCGCTCAGGGACAGGACATCGGAGACGCCATCCACCACAATACCCACCACCCGCTGCTGGAGGTTCAGCACAATCACTACCGTATTGTCGTTGTAACTGACGTCGTTTTGCGCAAATTTAATCCGTAGATCGACAATGGGTACAATAACGCCGCGCAGATTAGTGACCCCTTTGATAAAGGCCGGCGTATTGGCGATACGCGTCACCTGGTCGTAACCCCGGATTTCCTGAACCTTGAGAATATCGATGCCGTACTCTTCGCTTCCCAGGGTAAACACCAGAAATTCTTCGCCCGCGCTTTCGCCGGCTAATGTCGTCATATTTGCAAGTCCTGCCATGGTTTACCCTTTTACTAGACGTGAGTGAAAATCAGATTAAGCGGCGCTGACCTGGCATTTGTCACGGTTCAAAGGCTGTAGAGCGGAAACGTCTACAATCAGCGCCACGCTGCCATCCCCCATAATGGTCGCGGCCGAAATGCCCGCCACCTTGCGGTAATTGCTTTCCAGATTTTTCACCACAATCTGATGCTGGCCGACCAACTGGTCCACCAGCAGCGCATACCGGCGTCCCGCGCTTTGCAAAATAACCGCAATCCCCTCGGTGGGATCGGTTTTGGCGCCGGGAACATTGAACACATGATGCAGCGCAACCAGCGGCAGGTATTCCCCGCGCACCTGTAGCACCAGTTCATCACCGCCCATGCGATAGAGATCCTGCGCCTGGGGCTGGAGAGATTCCATGACGGTATTCAGCGGCAAAATAAACGCTTCATCGCTGACCCGTACCGACATTCCGTCAAGGATGGCCAGCGTCAGCGGCAGCAGAATACGGACGGTGGTGCCTTTGCCCGCTTCAAACAGAATATCCACATGGCCGCCCATCGCCTGGATGTTGCGCTTCACCACATCCATGCCCACGCCGCGCCCGGAAACATCGGTTACCGCTTCCGCGGTGGAGAAGCCCGGGGCAAAAATCAGCCTGCCGACGTCCTCATCGCTGAGATGTTCACTAACCGCCATGCCCTGGGCGCTGGCCTTGGCAAGAATTTTCGCCCGGTTCAGGCCGGCGCCGTCATCACGCACTTCGATACAAATATTGCCCCCCTGGTGTTCGGCGGCCAGCACCAGGGTGCCGACGGCAGATTTACCGGCCGCCAGACGGGCGGCGGGGGATTCCAGACCGTGATCGAGGCTGTTGCGCACCAGATGGGTCAGGGGATCGATAATGCGCTCAATCAGGCTTTTATCCAGTTCGGTGGAGCTGCCCTGCATCTCCAGGCGCACCTCTTTACCGAGTTTGGCGGCCAGATCGCGCACCAGACGCGGGAAACGGCTGAAGACGTATTCCATCGGCATCATGCGAATCGACATTACCGACTCTTGCAGATCGCGCGCGTTGCGCTCGAGCTGCCCCATGCTGTTAAGCAGTTCACTGTAGTGGGCGGGATCCAGTTCGCTGGAACGCTGCGCGAGCATGGATTGGGTGATGACCAGTTCACCTACCAGGTTTATTAGCTGGTCCACTTTCTCCACCGCCACGCGAATGCTGCCGTCGGTGCTCTTCACCGCCATTTTTGGCGCAGCAGCGGGGACGGCGGTCGACGCCTGCCGGCCCGCGGGCGCCACATCCCGTGCATCGCCGGCGACAGGCACGCCGTCTGCGGCGGCGACAGGTACGGCGTCAGCGGCGACAACAGGCACGCCGTCTGCGGCGGCGACAGGCACGCCGTCTGCGGCGACAACAGGCACGCCGTCTGCGGCGACAACAGGCACGCCGTCTGCGACGACGACAGGCACGCCGTCTGCGGCGGCGAGATCGGCAGCGGCGGAAACATCGGCGACGGCGCTGATATCGGCGGCCATGGCGGCTTGCGCGCCGGCAAAATCCTGCTCGCGGTCCACCTCTCCGACGCTGGCTTGCCCGGCGGCGGTGACGTCGGCGGGTGCAGGAGACGCCGCGGCATCGCCGGGGGTGCAGGCCGGCGCCGGCCGGTCATCCACGTTCTGCTCGTCGGCGCACTGTCCGGTTTGTATTGGCGCGCCAGCGTGGGCAAATCGGATTTGTTCCGGCTCCAGCACGAAACACAGTACGGCGACGATATCCTCCTCGCCCAGGGTACTTTGCAGGCGGACGCTGAGGCCGTTTTCGCTCTCGCTGTCGGCGAGGACGTGCCCCAAATTCGCCAGTTCCTCGCGCATCAAGGTGATTTCCTGCGGGGTCAGGCCAGTCAAGACGATCTCATGCACCGGTTCGTCCGCAACCGCCTTGGCACGACAGGCGCCCGCCGACGCTGCGCCCGCCGTGGCGACATCGTCGTCTGCGGACGTCGCGGCGGCCACCGCGCCGGCGCTGACCTCGGCCGCCGGCGCCGACGCGACGCCATCGCCGCCTTTTGCCGTCAGCGCCAGTTCACGAAGCGCTTCGCAAATATACCGGTAGCTCTCTTCATCGGGTTGCTGGGCCATTTTGTAGGCGTCCAATTGATCCTGCATAATATCCTTGGTCTTTAAAAACAGATCGACGCTGTCGGTATTCAGGGACATCTCACCGCGGCGCGCCTCATCGAGCAGGTTTTCCAGCAAGTGCGTGGTCTCCTGCAATGCGCTGAAACCGAAGGTTCCCGCCCCGCCCTTGATGGAATGCGCAGCCCGGAAAATGGCGTTCAGTTGCTCGCTGTCCGGCACTTGCGGATCCAGCTGCAGCAAATGCTGCTCCATGTCGGCCAACAGCTCATCGGCTTCATCAAAAAAAGTCTGATAAAAAGCGCTCAGATCCATGCTCACGGCTTCACCTCTGCGATGGGAAAATTCATTTTGTCGGCGCAGCACCGTCCGCGGCGGAAACGTCGTGCAGCAGGTCCGGCCGCTGGCGCACGTCGGCGCCATCGACAAGCACATCCTGATTTTGGCCGTTTTCATGAGCCAAAGACCGCTCGGTCCGCTTATTCAAGACCAGCAGGCTGATGCGACGGTTGATGGCCGCGTCGGGATGCTGATTATCCAGATTAATGGTGGACGCCATCCCTACCACTCCCAGCACCTTGTTTTCGGCCAGGCCGCCCAGCACTAATTCCCGCCGCGACGCGTTGGCTCTGTCCGCCGATAATTCCCAATTACTGTAACCGTGACCGCCGTTGGCATAAGGCGTGGCGTCGGTATGGCCCGAAATAGAAATCTTGTAAGGAATATCATTGAGCACCGGCGCGATGGTGCGCAGGATCACGCTCATATAGGGAGCGACTTCCGCGCTGCCGGTACTGAACATCGGGCGATTCTGGTTATCGATAATCTGTATCCGCAAGCCTTCTTCCACCAGATCGATAAGCAGCTGGGGACGCAGCTTTTGCAGGCGGGGATCGTTGGCGATCAATTGTTCCAATACGTCCCGCAGCCGCTTCAGTTTTACCGCGTCCTGGCCGGCTTCCGACGGGGCAAGCCCCTTATGCACATTCCCTTCCTGACGGGTGGGATCTTCCCCGCCGCCCGGTATCGGACTAAAATCCGAGCTGCTGCGTTCGCCCTTGTTGAGCGCCACTTCCAGCGGCGTGCGGAAGTATTCGGCCAGCCGCGTCAGCTCCTGCGGGCTGGCGATCGCCAGCAGCCACATGACCAAAAAAAAGGCCATCATGCTGGTCATAAAATCAGCGAAAACGATTTTCCAACTGCCGGCATGCGCACCCGAGGCACGCGCGGGTTTACGCTTGCGAACAATGATAATAGGCTTTTGCATTACGCCGCTTCTTGCACCCCATCCTGCGCCGCCGCTTTGTTCAGTCCTCGCGCTTGTTTGACATGATTCTCCAGCTCAAGGAACGAGGGTCGCTCGGTGGTAAACAGCGATTTACGACCAAATTCGATGGAGATTTGCGGCGCATAACCATGCAAATTGGAGAGCAGCGTGATTTTGATGCACTGCAACACTTTGACGGTTTCAGTTTTCTTTAAACGCAGCAGCGAGGCCAACGGCGAAATAAACGCATAGGACAACAGGATGCCGAGCAGGGTGCCGACCATCGCCTGTGCTATCAGTACGCCCAGCTCCACCGCCGGGCGATCAACGGCTCCCAAGGCGTGTACCATGCCCAGCACCGCCGCCACAATACCAAACGCGGGCAACGAGTCGCCCAGCAAATTGATACTGTTGGCGGGAATCTCGCATTCCTCTTCAAAAGTATCGATTTCCACGTCCATCAGCGCTTCGATTTCAAACGCGTTCATGTTGCCGCTTATCATTAGCCGCAGATAATCGGTGATGAAATCCAGCAGGGAGGGATCGTTAAGAATGCGCGGATACTGCTTGAATATGTCGCTTTCGGCGGGATTCTCCACGTCACGTTCCAGGCTGAGCATACCCTGCTGGCGTGACTTCACCATCAGCCGGAACAGCAACGTCATCAGGTCCATGTAACGGGCCTTGGTATATTTGGCGCTGCGGAATAACAGCGGTAGCGCCCGGAGCGTGGCTCTAATGGCCTTCGCGTTATTACCGACGATGAAGGAGCCGATACCGGCGCCGCCGATAATCAGAAATTCGGCCGGTTGTATCAACGCGCCAAGATGGCCGCCGGCCATCAGAAAGCCACCCAAGACGGTCGCAATAACAACAATGTAACCCAGTATGACTAACACGATAGCGCTCCTTCTGCGAAGAGCAGGCAAGCAAAAGCGACCCGATCGGCACAGGCGGGTCACGCGTCCCTCACCGTTGCGGTGAGGGCGGGATCAACCTGCCGCGGCAGGCCGTCATACCGCGACGCTTCTCTGCTCATCTGACAACATAGGATTATTATCGGCAGCATCCGGCAAAAGTTTACGTCTTTTTACCGCGCGCGACGGCGGCTGGCAGAGACTGCACACAAAACTCTGGCTTGGTTGGTGGGCATAGGTGATGAAATGACCGCGGCAGTGGGCGCAAGGCGTCAGTTGCAGCATGCCGCTGTCGACGAATTTCACCAGCGTCCAGGCGCGGGTCAGCGCCAGTAACGGAATATCGCCATCCTGCTCCGGGCACTGCTCCAGATAGAGGCGATAGGCGCCGATCACCGCCTCCACCCATGAGCAACGGCCGTGGTTAAGCAGCACTTGATAAATGTTATAAAACATCGATGAATGAATATTGTGTTCCCAGGTCATAAACCAATCGGTCGAAAACGGCAACATCCCCTTCGGGGGCGGGTTGCCGCGAATTTCCTTATACAATTTTATTAACCGGCCCCGGCTAAGCTGCGTTTCGCTTTCCAGCATTTGCAACCGTGCGCCAAGAGAAATTAACTCCATTGCAAGCTGGATTTCTTTTACCTCTTGGACAATACTTTTTTCGGCCATGTTTAACTCTTTCTTTTAGGCGTTGAGCCAGCTTTCGTGGTTAATTGCTCATTTAATCGACTGGACAATAAAATACTGGCGTGTATTTGATTAAGATCTTCCACCCGTGAATCCTGTGTAAGCTGTGTAATGGCTTTCGGATCTTCAAAACGAAACACGCAAAGTAGCTGATTCGTTTCTGCCAGTTTTACCATTTGCGCCATGGTTAATTTCTGCAATGTTTCCGCCATGGATTCACTAATACCCAATCGAAACATCGCGGAAGATTTATCTGTTTGAATCAAACGTTGCGCTAGTGATAAATAAGACAGATTGATACCGTAGATATTCTTCAGCACTTCACTGGTATTCATTTTACATCCCTAATGACGATGTTCAGGTGTAGTCGGGTCATCATAATCTCCTTTGTTTAGGAGGCTATGGTTATTAGAACAGGATATTGGCCAAATTGTGATCACGTGGCCAGCGTACTCGCGCGGCACACGCTGTTATTACCCTCTGCGAAATTTGAGCCAACACAAGCAGAGCCGCTGACGCCGAGAATGCTGGCTCGTCAGGACTCATCCATGAGATTCAGTAACAAATAATACGATTAATCCGAAAGTTGGCTGACTCTACCGCTGAATCTGGCTGTTACACAATCAGTGAAGTGGAAAGATTTACCAAAAACGTGATCCACATCACACTTTATGAACTTTTTAGCCTTTTTTTCCTTGCCATCTAACAGATTTCACATTCTAGTCAAGCAGTTTTTCAACCGATAATCGGCTAAAAAACGTCTGATAAAAGTCTAAAATAAGTGATTTAGTCCTGAAAGGCGCGTTATGGCAGATCATATTTCTATGATTTCTTATTTTGCAGTCAACTATGCCAATAACGCCTCAATCATTAGATAAAAGCACCACTAAATCCATATCGATCACTTTTTAAGCAAAACGAAGGCGATTTCACATCTCCGCAGCCGTTCTGGAGGGGTTCAGCGCCGCAAGCGTTATCGACGCTTAAGAAAGCGTCGAGATAGCGTCGGGTTTTACCTATGAAAAGTAACCGTATGTGTAATCCTGCAACTGGCATTATGGCGATTAAGGTTGCCGGCCTGGATAATGGCGTTAATTAACGCAGTATAATGTTACGCCGCCGTTGCTAAAGTTGCATTTTCGTTTATTTCCCGCCGCGGCTTAAGGCTATTGTCGAAAACTATCCCTGTCGCCGGCGCTAAAGCTGTTACTCACGGCCGATTCAGGAGAGAAATGTCGCCGCGCTAAGTGGCTGTGACGGCGCGGGGCAGGATCAGGCCAACGTCCCTATAGACAATCTTTTTTTTAGCATTGCGCCTGACGTGAACTTATTTTTCTGCTGCGACGCAGGTCAAATAGTCACCACAATCAGCTTAAAATATCATCTCTTTCACGCAAAGACATTAATGACAGAATGCCATGAAACACGCGCCCTAAGTGCGTTAATATAGACCTCCTTTGAAAATTATTAGAAGAGGTCTGCGGTTATTTCGACCGCGGCATCAGTCATAAAAAAAATATTTCATCCCAGCACCATTGAGAATAAATCGATCTCAGGCGTGGAACAAATCGTCGTACGAATTTATTCAACGCTCGATCGCGAGTATAAATTAATATCCTCCGTCATCGACCCAGGACAAAGGCGCAATGAGGCTTCCCTCTGCACGATAAAAGACGCTTCCCGAGATAATGCAATAATAGACGCCGATGTTGGTCGACTTTTGATTAATCAACAATGCGACGATAAGCTGGTAAATACCCGCGCCGGTTTAAACAGGCCATTGCGGCAATGAGCCGGTCCAAGGCAATAGGCAGACCGTTTGCCGCACTACCATGAGTACACCACCGGAAGGCCGCTGGATGTTATAAAGGCGCGTTAACGACCGCCCCTGACCGTGTTAGCTGTGTAACAAAGCGGCGCGGGGATAAAACCCGTTAGCGCGGCAAAGGTAAAATTTCCAGTACCGTTTCCGCCGGCCGACAGAGCCGCGTACCGATGGGCGTCACCACTATCGGCCGATTCATCAGAATGGGCGCCTTAAGCATCGCCTCTATGAGATCCTCCTCGCTAAGCTGCGCGTCTTCCAACCCCCATTGCCGGTAAAGCGCTTCCTTGCTACGCAATAGATCGCGGGCGCGCAGTCCCAGAGCGTTGAGCATCTCTTTCAGCTGTGCCCGGGAGGGCGGCTGATCCAGATAGTGGATCACGCTCGGTTCAATGCCGCTGTCGCGGATCAAAGCCAGCGTTTTGCGCGAAGTGCCGCATGCGGGGTTATGGTAGATCGTAACTGAGGTCATAAGCTTCCTTGTTTGCCGTGCGCCGTCGTTGAGCCGGCACAGAGGAAAATTGCCGGCACAGCGCCGTGATCGGGCCGCGCACCGTTCATTCATCATGACGGGTAACCGTGCCGGCCCGCCTCTTACCGAAATGGCTTATAAAGGAGACATTATGACCGAAAACGCCCTGCCGGCATATCGTGAGTCGCTCATGCCGACCATTGTGCACCCGACAGGGGGGTCGCTCGCGCCTGCGTAGCCTGTCCCCTGCCGGTCATGCCAGCGGGGGCGGCGTTTATTTATTGCGCGATGCAGGTAAACTGGGGAGAAAAGGCGCTGCCGAAAAGGTAAGTGTTAGGCGCAAGCGGCGTCACCGACAACAAAAGCACATTTTTGTCGGCGGTATTCTCACTCCAAAATTCATCGAAGACCGCTTCCTGAGTTTGGTCTAGCGGCGATTTAACCACATTGTCGATTTGATAACGGTAGGTATCTTTCCCCACCCGCTGCGCATGGCTTAGATACACCGTGCGGGCGAAATAACTGTCACTACCGTTATGATTGGCATACCCTTCATAATACAAAGTGCCCTCCCCTTTACCGAATAACCGCGCCCGCACATTCAGGGAGAACCTAAACCGCTGGTTACCATCATCGAGGTTATTCACCGTGAACGCTTTACAATCAATCTGCCGCGATGGGTTAAAAAGGTCTTCGCCTGCGCTGAGAAAGTGCAACAGTGCGCCGGCGGCAACAACGACCGCCAATGCAATCACAATAACGCGTTTATACTTCATGACGTTTTCCGGTTGTAATAATAGAAATTCTCACAGCTGATATTTTCCTGCTTACCGCCGATATGGCATAGCGAGAGCAGCGTGCGGCCGAAACTGGCGGGGTCATTGTCCTTCTCACTGACGAAATAGACGCGCTTCTCCTTGTCACAAACCCTGTCATTTTCCTTAATAATGGCATTTATTTCTTGCAACCTGCGGGCGCGAGCCGCCTCAGGTAAATCCCGCATAAAGGTGATCTGGCATTTTCCCGAGGCGGGAAGCGTGATGGTATGGGCGGCCACTGCGCCCGAGGTCGACCAAAAGGAATAGCTCAGCACGCCAAGTATGATCATCAATGCCAGCCCGCCGAATAAGGCCAAATGGCGTTGATGATTGCGCTTCGCCCCGCGCTGATGACCGGCCGCGAGCGGCGGCGCAGGTTCGACGGGAGCAGGGAACCCGTCAATGTCGGTCGGCGGCGACTCCCCCTCCATCTCCGCCCCCGGCGGCAGGCTAATGGTGACCGCCGGATTCAATTTGAATCCCACCTTGGGCAGGGTATCAATAAAGTTATTGATGCCAAGCCCCGCCAGGGTGCGCCGCAGTACGCTGACATATTGATTCAGGTTATTGCCGGAGGCGGTGAGGCCGTATTTGCTCCACACATTTTCCAGTAGAGATTCGCGAGTAAGAATGATGCCGCCGGAATTGACGAAATACTCCAGCAAACGCGAGGCGGACAGCGTGAGCGGAATCGCATCGCCCGTGTTGATATAGACGAGGACACATTCATCTGCGTTAAATTCAATGATATCATTGATAATATACTTTTTAAGCACGATAAGTTGCACCTGTTTGACGCAAAGTCAGATTAGTAGTGGGTCCGAAGCCAGGCAGGTCGTCTCGACAGACATATTCATTAGCGATAATTAAGCATGACGGGATAATTCAGGACATAACGCCCACTGCGCTGAAAACCCCTCTTTCAGCACAATTAAATAACATTCTCCACAAGCCATTAAAATATGAAACCCTGACTTCACAATAAGTAGATTCAAATACTTATTAGTGATGTCAATCATTATACACAAAAAAATTATTTTGATATAAAAATACTAGAAATTCATTTAATTTCCATTTATTGATTAGTAGACTTACTATTAATCTCTTTATTACTTACTCATCGAAGCCGCTATTCCCTTGAGGTAAGACGGGCTGTCCCCGCCGCCGCGAGCATTAATCGGCGGGCGCCCCTTCCCTGTTTAACCGGCGCCTATCGGTAGCCCAGCGTTATCCCGATATCGGCGGCATAGACGCAGCGTTTCGTCAACCCATTGCGGCCCCAGGGAGCGTGCCTGCTCGGTCTCGGCATGGGAGCCTACCCACGCCAACAGTTGAATACGCCGCTGCATGAACAGCGCCGGCAGCACCGCCTTATCCTCCTCGCCAAGCGGGCAGTGGCGTTGATAGCCTTCTAACCAGCCCGCAACCCATTCCGGCGCGGCGGGGTGGTGTTCGACGAAGCTGACTGCCGCCGCCAGATCGTGTAAATACCAGCCGAAGCCACAGTCGTCGAAGTCAATCACCCGCGTTTCATCCCGGTACCGCATGACATTGGTCAGCCGTAAATCGGCGTGGATCAGCCCAAAACGCGCGGGAGATTGCCCGTAACGTCGCAGGGCGTCCGCCGTCCGGCTCATGCAGTGCTCAATGAGCGCGCAATCTTCCGGGCGCAGGCCGGGCACCGATCGCCAGTGTCCCCAGTGTCCTTTCGCCCCGACCATCGAAGCATGATCCCAGGTTAGGCGGCTAAATTCGGCCGGCAGCATCCATTGCCGGCTTTGCTGGTGCAAGCGGGCGGTAATTTCGCCCAGCACCACGAAATCGGTGTCGCGCACGCTGTCGACATCGCTTTGCAACACCGCGCCTTCAATCCAGTCAAATAAAACCGCATAGCGGGTCTGCCCGTTAGCGGCGCGCAGGGAGACCACGGGCAGGCCGTCCTGTTGCAGCCTGGCCTGTGGCACCGCAATGCCGGCGGCCTGTAGCGCTTGCAGCCAGCAGAGTTCACTGCGGATATCCGCTAATGAATGGTAATTCGGCCGATGGATGCGCAGCGCATAGCCTTGATTATGCTGATCAATGACGCGCAATGTGGCGTTTTCGGAGCGACAAAACAGACTCACGCGCCGTGGCGTCAGCCAAGGAAAGGCGGCGAGCGCTTGATGGGCAAGACGGACGATCGCGTCATCGTCCAGACTGTCGTACTGTTCGGCGGCCATGCTTAACTCCTTGAGAGACGTGAGGCAAATAAGCATGCAATTCCGGTGCCGATTCTCCCGACAGCGTTCAGTCCCCTAGCCCGACAACGGGCAACAGCCGTTGCTACCAAAGATTTTCCCGAAAGCGCTACGGTCGTTCGCCGCGAGAGGCATTATCGGTAGGCGCCCTCGCTGCGACAGCAATTATCGCTATTGTTGGCAATTAAGTATCGGTTACTCTGATGGGAGTGGGTGGCTGATACGCAGTCATCCTTACCGCGCCGCTTGCCGCAGGCGGCGTAACGGATGGCGGGCACAGCGGATCCCCTAGTTTAATAAAAGGCTGTCGTTACTATGTCAGAGTTTCCTTTACAGGCCGGACACCCGGCCTTGGCGCGCGAAGCGGTGCGCGATTTGCGCTTCTCCGCTATTCGCGACGTCGCCAACGCCGGCATCGGCCGCGACGATATTTTGCCGTTCTGGTTCGGCGAGCCGGATTTGCCGACGCCGGCATTTATTTGCGCGGCGGCGCAGGCGGCGTTGACCGCCGGCGACACCTTTTATACGCCGAACTTAGGCGAGCCGGCTTTGCGTGAGGCGCTGGCACACTCCCTTTCGCGGCTGCACCAGCCGGTCAGTGCAGAGCGGATCGTTGTGACCTCTTCCGGGGTATCCGCGCTGATGCTGACCGCCCAAGCGCTGTATAGCCCCGGGGATCGGGTGGTGGTGGTGACGCCGGTATGGCCAAACCTGGTGGAAATCCCGCGCATTCTCGGCGTGCAGGTGGAGGAGGTCGCGCTTGAGCTGCGGCCGGACGAGCAGGGCATCGCCCGTTGGCATCTCTCACTGGAAACGTTATTGCACGCCTTGACGCCCGATTGCCGGGCGCTGGTGATCAATTCCCCCAACAACCCCAGCGGCTGGGTGATGCCGGCGGCGCAACAGGCGCAGATATTGGCGCACTGTCGGCGGCACGGTATCTGGATCGTCTCCGATGAGGTCTATAGCCGCATTGTGTATGACGGCCCCCCCGATCGCTGCGCGCCGTCATTCCTTGATATTGCCGATCCTAACGACAGGCTGGTGGTCATCAATAGTTTCTCCAAAAGTTGGCTGATGACCGGCTGGCGGCTGGGTTGGGTGGTCGCGCCGCCGGCGCTGATGCATGAATTAGGCAAACTGATTGAATATAACAGCAGTTGCGCCCCCGGTTTCGTGCAAAAAGCCGGCCTGGTCGCGGTAAACCAGGGCGAGGCGTTGCGCCAGGAGACGGTGGCCCGCTTTCAGGCTTCCCGCGACTATCTCTATCAGCGGCTCGGCTCGCTGGCGGAAGTCGAAGTACCGCTGCCCCAGGGCGCCATGTACCTCTTTTTCCGCGTACACGGCCTAAACGACAGCTTAACATTTTGTAAAGCGCTGGTGGCCGAGGCCGGCGTCGGGCTGGCGCCAGGCAGCGCATTCGGTGAAGCGGGCGAAGGCTGCCTGCGCTGGTGTATTGCCAGCGCGAGCAAAAAGCTGGAACAGGGCGCCGATCGCTTTAGCCGGTTCCTGCGCCACTCGGCCTGGCGGAGCTGACCCTCTCCCCCTGCCGGGTGCCGGGACGCATGAGCAGTGGGTCGTCGCCAACGCCGAAACGCGACGGCCAGCGTCCAAGACGCGAAAACGGCGCCGTATACCGGCGCCGGTATACGGCCGCCAGAGCGTCTAACCCGTGCGGCGAATCGCGGTAGTCACAGCATTTCTTCCCCGCGGTGAGTTGGCGTGTAGCGAGATCATTCCGGCGTCATCGGCGGCACAAACGCCAGACAAATCGGAACGGCGCCGGCGCCGGGATGGGGCACAAACGCCATCTCCTCGCGATAACCGATGGATAGTGCCGGCCAGGGCGCCAGTATATCGCTGAAATCCGCTTCGCCGCAGTTCTGCCCGCGCGGCCCCAGCAGCAGTACGCCATCGTGCAACAACCTATCCTGACGCAACGAGCGGGTGTAGATATTCGGCCGCCGTTCCACGGACCAGGGGGTAATCACCGCCGGACGGTCGTCAATGTAGAACGTCAGCCACTGGGATAAATAATCGCCCCCGACAAAGCGCACCGGCTGGTGATAGTGCCGCTGCCAGCGTTCGTTTACCTGCTGGCTAAAGGGCTTGATGCCGGCTAATTTTTCGCCGGCACCGCGCAGGTTTAACAGCATCACCGCGCTGTAACCCGCCAGCACCACCGGCGCCCACAGCAACAGCTTTTTCAGCGTACCCGCCAGCGGCCGGTTAGGCGGTTGCGTCACGCAGGCCATCATCAGCGCCGTGGCGGGCATCATGTAAGGCTGTAGCCATTCGGTGATACGGCCGCCGTCGTGAAGGCTGAACCACACCAGGATAGGTCCCAGCGGGATCACCATCATTCCCAGGGCCGCCCGGCCCTGCGGGGTAGGTGGCCAGCCCAGACGGGCCCGCAGTACGATGAGCACGGCGGCGAGCACCGCCAACGGATAAAACACCGTCGCTGCCGAGCTTAGCCCGTGCAGCGTCACTCCGGGCGTGACCTGCGAATCCACCCATTTAACGGCGGCAAAGTCGTTTTGCCACAACCACCATCCGTTTGGCGCCACAATAATAAGCCATACCAGAACGGCCAAATAAAACGCCGGTTGGCGATAACTCCGACGGATGGCCGGCATTAGCAGCGTTAACATCCAGGCCGAGAACATGAACGAGAGGCTGGAATATTTCGCCATGCACGCCAGCCCCCCCGTCACGGCGAACGCCAGCCACCAACCGGGGCGATCGAAGGCGGCCCGTAGGAAAAACACCCACAGCCAAGGCCAGAGCATGACCAACAGATAATTATCGTTAAAGGAAATGATATCGAAATTGATGACGCCGCTGAGGTTGAGCGCCAGCAGCGCCAGCCAGGCCAGGCGTCTGTCGCCGCTTAGGCGCCAGGCAAGTTGCCAAACGCCAAACATGCCCAGCGCAACCGCCAGAAAATGCGTCGCATACCAGTAAAAGCTCAACCAGGGTGCCGACAGCCAGAGCGCCGGCCGCATGACCAGGCCCACCAGCCAGGGATTTTTGGGCGATCCCCATTCCGCATTCATCGCCCAATTCAGCGCCTCGATAGCATCATAAGGAACGGTGGGATCTAGCAGGAAGGTGACACCCGTCCATAGCATGGCATAGCCGACACACCAGCCAAGCAGAAGAATTTGATCTCTTTTCATGTACTTCGGTAAATTAATTTTTTCCTACCATAGTGCCGCAGCGATAAACGTTACTTAAACATCTATATCGCCGGCGGGGAAAATCCCGGCGGCGTCCCGTCGCCGCCAAGGGGTATAGCGATAGCGGCGGGATTTAAGCTACACTCTCAAGGGGTTTTCTACCGCGCGGAGAGCGTGTCATTTATGGCTTATATTCCAAAAAATTATGCCCGGCTGGAAAACGGCTATCGTGAAAAAGCGTTGAAGCTGTTTCCCTGGGTTTGTGGCCGTTGCAGCCGCGAGTTTACCTATTCCAACTTGCGCGAGCTGACGGTGCATCATATCGATCACGACCACGGCAACAATCCCGAGGACGGCAGCAATTGGGAGATGTTGTGCCTGTATTGCCACGACCATGAGCATGAGAAATACACTGAGGCAAGCCTGTACGGCTCGACGGTGGTCGCGGGCGAGGATGCGCAGCGGGACGTGGGGATGGCGACCCACAACCCCTTTGCCAATCTGAAGGCCATGATGAAGAAATAGCCGGGTGGGCGCCGATCAGCGGATGACCAGCACGTCGGTAGGGCAATGCATATAGCCCGCGATCGCGGCCTTCCACATCGCCTCATCGTCCATCGGCCGGGTAAGGGCGCCGGCGGCGGCGAACGATGACAGATAGTCAGGCAGATAGACCGGTTTACCGATCGCCTGAATGCGCTGGCAGATGGCCTGATGCCCCTGTTTATCCGCAAGGGTCGCTTTCGCCACCATCCAAAAGGCCTGCCGCCGGCGCTTATCGACGCTCTTCAGAGTTTCCGCCAGCAGCAGGCTATGCGCCTCCCGCGCTTCATCGCTATCCACCCGCAGCGCGTCATACCAGCTGTAGCTGCCCGCGAGAGCAAACAGCAGCACGCCGTCCTGATAATGCTGCGCGCGAATGCAGCTCGCCAGCGCGCGATAGAGCATCGGCGGCGTCTGCCGGTGGGTTACGGCGCCGCCAGCCGTGCAGCCAGGATCGGCCACGCTTGCCAGCCAGGCGCGCGCGGGGTTGTCGTCGGCGGGCCCCCAGGCACAGCCGCTTAACGCCAGCGCCGCCGCCAGCGCGATGGCGACGCCAAGGCGGCGATCCCCTCCGCGTTGAGGTTGAGATTCAGTCATCATTGCTCCCATTGTGCCTTCACTAATCACTGCCGCTCTGACGACAGACTGACGATGCGCGCTAAGGTTCACTTATCGGCAGAGCATGTTCGCCGGCGAAATGCCGCATCAGCCGTTCCGACAGCGCTTGCAGCCCTTGTTCACTGAGCCGGCGGACTTTGGTGCCATAGTCAGGGCAAGAGGCCATCTGCCGGGTTGCCGCGTCGATAAACGCCTCGGCATCAAATTCCGCGACCTGATCGCCATATTTCATGATAAAACTCCCGCCGTCGTGGGCGATAATGTCATATTTGCCGCGCCACAGCGCGCCTATCTGGCGCTTGAGCCGTAGCGCGGCGGCGCGGCGATCCGCTGGCACCCACAGCTCCAGCGGCGCCGGAATCGACGGCTCGGGCTGTTGCGCCAGCCACTCTTCCAGCAGCACCAGCAGCAAATCAGCATGGGACAATGCCGCCGTAAGCAGCGCGCGGGCGTGGTCCTCAACCTCGCGCTGCAGCGACAGATGCAGACCCTGCCGCTCGGCAAGATAGTCGGCCACCGCGTCCGCCGCGGCCAACACCCCCTGCTGGTATCCTTCGCTTATGGCCTGGCTTCGCAAGCGCTCCGCCTCTTCGGCGGCCTGTTTAAGGCATTTCACCGCCTCGCGGCGGGCCTGTTTGATTAAATCCATCGCGCAACGCTGGCGCTGGAGGTGTTCACGTTTGATCAATATACCGCCGTAAACCGGCGGCATCCGGCGTAGCGGGATGTCTCTTGGCATGTTGAAAGGCAAGTTTGAGTAATAGTCGACAGGGGGACGGTCGGGACAATCCATGTGAATCATCCCGGCCCTCCTCCGGCGGGAACAGCAGATCCAAGCGCTGGCGCAGGCCGCGGGGCAAACCGTCCGCAAACGCCAGCAATTCATATCGCCCCCACGCTAACAGCCGTGCCGGGCTGGGCAAGCTCTCCGTGGGCGATGATCGGGATGCCATCAGCGGTAGCGCGGCGAACTGTCGCAACCAATCGGGCAAACCGGCACCGCACCCGCCTATAGCGAGCGAGGCCCGATGACGCTGACAGGCCATCAGCAGCGCCGTTTGGGGCAGCAAATGCCACGCCTCGACGAACTGGCGCGGCAAAGAGTGCGCGGGCAGCGCCGGACGCTCAAGACTGAGCCCGTACAGGCTTATCAGCATACCGTTAAGTATCGAGCGCTGCGCGATGCCGTCCAGCCTGGCAGGCAGCGCAAAGCGGGCCGGATGGATCCACGTCAGGGGATCGTACATAATGCTATCAAGGGGCACGACACTCATCGCTCATCTCGCGCGCGGGCATGGCCGCGGCCCGCTTTTTTCGCCACCATAAACCGGCCGACAGCAGCAAGGCCAGACCGGCGCCAACGCCCCCCAGCCGCCAGCCGTTCAGCGATGCCGCCGCGGTGGGCGACTGACGCACCGGCGGTAGATGCTGCGGCACCGGCCGGCGGGAGAGGACGACTGAAATATGCTCGTAGGCCACCTCGGCGAAGCTGTTTTTCAAGAAACGTTTCACATCGCCTATCAAGAGCGAGGGGTCGCTTTCCGGCTCATAGCTCACAAGCGCGGAAAGGTGTACCGGTCGAGGCGTCCTGCCGTTCTCGCCGGCGTCGATATCGTAGCTGACGTGAACGCGCGCATTCACGACCCCCTCAAGCACCTGCAATGATTGCTCCAGACGCTGTTCGATAGCCGAATACAACCTTGCCTTTTCGGCGCGCGGCGAAGAAACCAGTGAGTCGCCGGGAAACATCCGCGCGATTTCCATGCGGGGCGGCGAAGGTAACTGGTAAGTTTTCAACAGATCCACGGCCGCCGGCAAATCCACTTTGCTAATGGTAATGCTGTAACCACTTTTGCCGTGGTCTCTCTTCTCAGCGGCGATATTGTTGCGTTGCAGTGTGGCAATGACCTCGTTAGCCTGCACCTGATCGAGGCTTTTAAGCAACGCTTCATCTTTACAGGCGCTCAGCATGGCGATCAACATGGCGCCGCAGGCCAGGCGGCTGGCGCTGCTCATGTGCCTAGCACGGTCTTTACCGCCAGGGTGGCTTTATTGACCAGTGCCGCTATCAGCGAGGTGCGCATGGTGTATTTCATGCCGTTGACTTGCTGCCGCACCATGTCCGTCAGCGCGTCATGCCGCTGAGTTAGCGGGGGCGGCGGCCGCAATAGCGCGAGCTTGTCGTGGTGGTTCTCGGCCACGCCGGCGGCAAGGGTGTGCAATAATTGCTCCTCCAGGCTGCGGATCCCCTCCCGCGCGACGGAAACGGTCGAAGTGTGCTGGAGAGGGTTGCCCCGCCGAACGGGGCTGATGCTTGCGTGCATAATCTCGTTTCCTTTGAGAGTGAGGCAAGTTTCCCGCCTTGCCGTTAGCGCGAGTTGCGAATGATTTCCGAGACGATATCGCTGAACATCTTTAATCGGGTCGTCAGGCTGAGAAAGCCGTTTTTAAGATTCGCGTCATTTTTCTGCGCCATGTATGCCGCCAGGGGATCAATATTATCCTGTTGATTTACCGCATTAGCAGCCCTATCGTATATCGACTCAATGTGATTTACGGCTTGGCTGGGATTGCCAGCGTACCTGCTCTGTTCACTCGGGCTTAGGCTACCGATACCGTTCACGTTTTATCTCCTTATCTGTTGGATGACGATGGGGTGAAATGCCAGTGGCCGGCGTTGGGTTTGACAAAATTCTGCTGGCCGTAGGAAAAAGATTTTCCCGCCAGCGGGTCGTCCTTAAGGTCGACGGCGAACTGCACATAGTTGCTGCTCCACCGCTGCTGGAAGGCCTCCACATAGCGGCGGATTCGCTGGCGCTCGCCGTCCTCCAGCGCACCGTTTATCACGAAGGTGACGCTGTTGGGATGATCGACGCGCTGATAGCCGATCGCCAGCTGTCTCAAGCCGTTTTCGGCGTCGCGCACCACAGCGTCGTCGTCCAACTGCCCGAACGAGATCTGCCGCGCATAAGGCAACATTTCCAATAGCGCCTCGCTCAATCGATCCTGCTCCGCCGGGGAGAGCACGGCACGCTGTCGGCTGAGAATCAGCTCCGGCGCGGACGGATCGTCGATGTGGATGCGATGAAAACCCAGCCAGGGATAGTACCGTTCCAGCCAGGCATGCACCCGCCTGCGCTCGTCGTTACAGCTCAGCACCTTCACCGCGGCGGCAGAGGTGTGGCGCACCAGCGACTGGCGGCCCCAGGCGGCATCACGCTCACTGTCGGCCAGCATATACAGGCTCCCGTCCTTGCCGGGCAAAAGATGGAACTTACCGTTGTCACCGGCAAGATGCCTGCCCAAGGTCGCGACATCCTCATGACCCGTAACGATGTCGTACCGCAGCAGATAACCCGCGCCAAGCAGGGCTATCAGCGACATCAGAGCCAGTACGCCCCTGCGGCGCCATCGCGCCGGCGCGACCGGCGTTGGCGTCTCGCAATAGTCCAGAATCGCCGCATCCCACGCCGCCGCCGCCGCTCTGACCGCCAGCGCCTGCGGGCCGGCGGTCAACACCCGATTGGCGACCAGGGGTGTTTCGCGGATACCGTCATCCTTTAAAACGCGCAGCACGCTTTTGTGCGGCGCGGCGGTAGCAATGACAATTTCAAAATTGACGCCGCCCTGATGACGCGGAATGAAAATGGTCTCCGGCGGCAGGGAAGGCGGTTCATGACGTGGGCCGGTCTGCCCCTCGCCACCGGCAACAAATAACGTTATGGGTGCGCTAAGGAAATATTCGCATCCTTTAAGCGAACCGTTCAGCAAGCGTAATACGAGACCGTCCCGGCACAGCAACCCAAGTTCGTTTTTTTTATTCATCATCCATAATATCTATCAATACCGTAACCTGCGAGGTAATTAATATAAGTATAACCCGTTCATTAGCGAAACTTCATGATGGAAATCTGATAAATTATTATTGCGCGCGAGGAATTATTGCCGCCTGGAGAAATAAATTCTTATCATCGCCGTCATAATACGCTTAAAGTGACCCGCTTTCACCGGGGCAATTTATTATTTCCCCTCAAGGCTCTTGCTATTGCCACAATGAAGCATCGCGGTGGTCGAGAGTCTTGCGCGCCAAGTTCCAATATCGGGTTTTGACCTGACAATAACATCGCGCTTTAGCGGACCTATTGTCACCCACCCGAGACATCGTCTATTCCCCGGCGCAACATCGTAAGTTATTGCCCAGACGAGGCACGCGCAAGATGCGCCCCGCGTTCTTCACGCGGGAGCGGCACAGGTCCCTCCATCAGGGACAGTCTTCCAGACCGGCATTATGCTGTTCCTGACCCGCGGATTGACTCAGTTCGTCGAGGCTCTGGCGCGCCCAGCGGGTCAACTCGTTTTGCTGGCAATGATCAATGACCAATTGAAAATAGCGCTTCGCTTTGGCTTTTTTATGCATCAGCGCCTGACACTGGCCGCTGTAAAAAACCGGTCGGTAATCCTGTTTCGCCATAGAAAACGCTACCGCATAAATATCTGCCGCCTTTTGATACTGCTTTTGTAACTGATAGACTGCCCCGAGGCCAATATAATAATCCGGGTTATGGCAGTCGTAAATGCACAGAAAGCGGAAAAAAACCGCGGCATTTTCCAGCTGCTGATGAAGATCGTCATTATCGTCACCGCCGGCAAGATCCGTCAGCCAACCTTCAGGTAGCTCGCGCATAGCCCTTTCTCCGGCGCCGCTGTTTACCACCTTCCATAATGTTTCAGCAATATTTTTTTTCTGAATATAATTATCAGCGGTCATGTTTATCTCCTGAAAATAGCCATATCAAATAAGATAAATTATCAGAGTAAAATAGGGGTTAAATGACACACTTAGTTATTATGCAAAAGAAAATCTATTCATCATTCTCTTTTGCATAATCATAATGCCCGGCATTTTCTACATCTTGTAACCAGCTTAATAACCTGAGCACCTCGTCAAGCTCGTTAATCTTGACAAAAGAATAGAGGTGATGGGTATGGTAAATCCGTCGGGCCAATTTCACATCTTCAATTACCGGCACGCCGACCTTTTTCGCATAGGCGCGCACGGCCAGCGCCCGTTGATTACGCGCCAGCACCGAGATAAACGGCACAGGGGTCAGTTCTGGATTATGATAAATGCCCACAGCGAGATGAGTGGGATTGGCAATAATCAATTGCGATCCTTTAATATCGGATTGGGTCTGTTCAGATAAGATCTCCATGTGGGCTTCGCGGCGGCGATGTTTTATCTCCGGGTCTCCTTCCTGCTCTTTCATCTCCCTCTTAATCTCCTGCTTATCCATTTTAAGATCGCGCAGGTGCAAAAAGTAGTCGGCAATAGCGTCAAGGATCATTACGCAGACGATACACAACAAGCAGGTAAGTACCAGCGACATAAGCAATTGTCGCCAGATGGTCACGATGTCCTGCGGATTGGCAAACAGCTGCGCAAAGAGTAATTGCCGCTGACTGCGCCAGACGATCACCAGCGCCATAGCGAATCCCCCCAGATAGAGCATCGCTTTTACGCCGTCTTTCGCGGTACGCAGGCTAAATATTTTCTTAATCCCGCGGGCGGGATTGAGGGCCTGGAAATTGAGCTTGAACGCCCGGGTCGCCAGCAGAAAGCCGGTTTGCAGCAGCAACGGCAGCGCCGACGCCGCAATCCCTATCGCTATGATCGGCAGCAGCAGCCGCAGGGCGAGAAGCACTAGCGCGTTGCGGTAGGCGCTCAGAGATAACGAAAAATTGCCGGCCACCAGTTGGCGATAAAAATCCATTAGGCTCTCCAGCGAGGTAAAGGAGGTTAGCCAAGCGACGCCGCAGAGCATCGTGCAGGCGATGATGGCATCGCGGGATTTAAACGTTTGCCCTTTTTTCGCGGCGTCGCGCAGGCGTTTAGGCGTCGGCTTTTCGGTTTTATTGCTCATTGCCCCTCTCCTTCGATGGGTCGTCGCTCAGCCAGGCTTCCAGCTGGGGAGGCGTCAGCCAATATTGACGAAACATGTCCGGCAGCAGCGGCGCGAAGTAAATCAAAATAATGAGGAAGGTCACGCCGCTCTTAAGCGTTAATGCGATGGCGAAGGCATTCATCTGCGGCGCAAAGCGGGAAAGCAGGCCCAGCAAAATCTCAATAAGCAACAGCGCCGCCAACACGGGGCTTGAAAGCACCAGGATACGCGTCGTCATCGTCTCTAGCAGAGTGGTCATTTTGCCAAGCGACGGCAGGCAGGGCTGTAGTGGATCGCACAGTTGATAACTGCCGACAAAGACCTCGAGCAGCAGCGTCAAACCGCCCCCCTGCAAAAACACCGCGGCAAAAAAGAGATTAAATAAATTGGCCAGTTCCGAAGTATCGACGCCGCTGATGGGATCATAGGCGCTGCTGAGCAAGGCGCCGCGCTGATAGTCAATCAGCGCCCCCAGACCATGCATAACCCAAAACGGCAGCGCCAATAATATTGCCAGCAGAAGGCCAATCGCCGCCTCGCGCAGCACGATTTCCAGCATGTGCGCGCGCTCAAGGGAGGCCATGGCGTCGAAAGAGTAAGGCCACAGGGCGGCGCCGACGAAAAAAATGACCGGCGTGCGGACGGTAATGCTAACAATGCTGCCGCTGAAAAACGGCAACAGGAAAAACATCGGCGTAATGCGTGCCGACACCACCGCCAGGGTAACGAGCCATTCATACAGGGAAGACCACAGAGGCGAGATCATCAGTCAGGCGCGGCTTAACGCCATCCTTATCACTTCATGGCCAAACTGCAACAGCGTTTCGCCATACCAGCCGGATAGCAAAAAAAGGCACAGGGTGACGCTCAACAGTTTGATGCCGAACGGCAGCGTTTGTTCTTGCAATTGCAACACGGTTTGGCACAGCCCCACCAGCAATCCCACAAGCGTTGCCACAATGATCGGCCCCGCCGCCATAATAAGCACCAGATACAGGGCTTTGTTACCGGCAAACAACAAATTATTCATCCCGGGCCTCCTGCCATATCCGCGCCGGCGCCCATATCGAGATATTGCAGCACCAGCCCCTGCGACAACAGCGTCCAGCCGTCAAGCACCACAAACAGCACCAGCTTTATCGGCACCGAGAGGGTAATCGGGCTCATCATCATCATACCAAGCGCCAGCAGTACGCTTGAGATAAGCAGGTCCACCACCACAAACGGCAAGTACAGATAAAAGCCGATTCGGAAGGAGTCCTTGATTTCACTCAGCGCATAAGCGGGCAATAGCGCCAGCATCGAGGGGTTATGGCCTGTCGCCTCGGCGTTGTGCGCGCCGCCGTGCGCCCGGTCAAAGAACGCCGTCAGATGCGGATCGGCGTATTTCTGTAGATAATGCCGGTACGACTCCATGCTGTTTTCCAAAAACTCCAGTACCGAGGCGGCGCTGCTCAGTGTTACCGGCTGCGCCTGGTAGGCATGGTAGGCATCGCCGGCGATAGGCCCCATAATAAACATCGCCAGCATCAGCGCGATGCCGTTCAGGGTGAGGTTGGAGGGGACCTGCTGCAAACCCAGCGCGTTGCGCACCATAACGAAGACGATGGAGAACTTGATATAACAAGTGCCGGAGGCGATGATAAAGGGCAACAGCGTCGCCAGCGCCAGGATCCCGATAAGGCTCATCTCGTTGGGCAGGCCGAAATTAGCGGTCATAGCGGTTATCCAGCGACAACTCCATTAACTCCACGCCCAGGCGACCTTCGAGCTGTACCAATTCGCCGAGCGCCAGCAGATGCCCATTGGCGCGTATCTCGATATGTTTTTCCCCCTCCGGATCCAGCTCCAGTACCTTTCCCTGACTAAACTGCTGTATTTCCCCCAACGACAGATAACGGCGCTGCAAAATAAATTCCAGCGTCAGCGGCAGATTGGCCAGCGGATCCTCCCCCTCATCGCTAAGCGGTGTTCGCCCCGCCGGGGCTGGCCCCTCGCCGCCGGCGTCGGAATGCGGGACGCCGGCGGCGCCAGAGTCGGCCGGCGTCTGCGATAGACCGGAAGAGGCCGCGGGATAACTGCCGCACTCCCGCGGGTGGCCAGCCGTTACGTTACGGGAGGCGCTGTGGGATTGACCGGCGGCGTGCGCATTACCGGGCTTCGCGGCAGCATCGGCCGCGGCGAAAGCTAAATCGGGCGTTAGAGAAACATGGCCGGGGGCCAGCGTGCCTTCATCGTTATCATTGGCCTTCATGCTGATCTTTCCTTCCTGTTGTAAATAAAAACCGATCGGACGCCCTTGGCATTTCACTTGGCGAGTCAGCCGCGAGATAAGCAGGACATCGCCGGACGCCAGTTGGCCGCGCATCGCCGCCGGAAGAAGACTGCTGCCAATCACCCATTCCACTACCAGGGGAACGCCGGAAAGACAGGGCAAACCGGCGGCGTGGATAGGGGGCAGCGGCGCGTTGAATTGCGTCAGCCAAACCGGGCACTCCTGCGCGGGCAGATACAGACAGGGGCCGGCGCCGGTGCGATAGTGCATCAGCGGGCCGATCTCCAGAGCCTGGCCTGACAATACCGCCGGCGCGAAAGACAAAGGCTGCGGCATGGCCTCTATCAACGCCTGGATTTGGCGATCGCTGATGGCCTCGCGCGCCAGCGCCGCCAGTTGCGGACTGTGCCAGGCCAGCCACTGACGCGGATCGATCATTCCCCGCCAGCGATCGTCGCCGATGGACAGATAGACACCCTCTGGAGGAGAGCGCAAACGGGCGGGCATGCCCTGGGCGTTCCATGCCGCCTGCAGCCGCCGCCAGCGGACGTCGGCGGGCGTCAGCCTGCGTAACCGAAATGCCTTCACGTCGGCGCCTCCGGCAGGCCCGGCGCCGACGCCGACGCCGCTGGCGGGACATTCATCAGGCGAACGCCCACAGGCGCGCCCGGAAGATGCGCCGCCAGGCGATCCCTTACCTGATGGCTGGACGGGATCAGCCGATATCCCCCCTCATCCATCGCCGCCAGGATCCGCACAAAATCCCCTTCATCGCCGCGGAACCGATAGATCCACTGCGCGGTCGCCGCCGTCATCTCCTGCGGCGCGGGGGACGGCAGCGGCTGCGGTTCCGGCTGGCGCGGCGCCCGCCGTTTCTGCCGGTAGCGGGCACCGGGTGCATCATGGCGCCCGGCGTAAGGATCCTGGCGCTCGGCCAGTGCTGTGGACATCAGCAGCGGATCGGCGGCGCGCTGCAGCGCCAGCCACTGGCTTTGCTCTATCTCTTTGATCAGCGCCGTATGAAGCGCTTCCGCCAACGCTCGCGGCTCCGGCGGCGCGATCGGTGCGCGCAACCTGCCCGCACCGGGCCCATGAAGCGCCGCGGCCCTGGCGCGCAGGGAAAATATCGCGGTCCGCGCCGCGCACCATGCACCGCCGTGCCGCCGCCCTTTGCCGGCGCCGAGCGGTGCCGCCCTGCGCCACTGCCCCTGCAACGAAGAGCATGATGAAGACGCCTGCTCCCCCCATGCTGATGCCCCCTCCTCCAGCGGGCGGTCTTCCGCGACGGCGACCTGCTGGCGCTCCCCGCCGCCGCACGATGAAGGCGCGGCGCGCCAGTCTGCATGCACATTCTCTGGCGATGAGGCGGAAACTCTCTCCGCCAGCGGCGTAATGGCCGGGGATGCCGCCGTGGCGGACGGCCAGTCCCTTATCCTTGCGAGCGGTTCCATGTCATCATCTCCTCTGTTTCTGTCTCCTGCCGGTACAATTGCATTAACCGATTGGCGTGCCGCTGCCGTTCGAGCCAGCCATCGTACTTTTCCCGCTTCCTCTGCCACGCGCGCCGTTGGCCAAGCACCTCACGCTGCTGCTTATCCAGCGCTAGCACCGCCTGTTCCATCTGCCGCTGCCGATCCGCCAGCCGCCGGCTTTCTTCGCGCAGGGCCATCAACCGCTGCTGATGCAACATCAATGCGCGGCGATCGACGACCCCCTGCGGCCGGACAAGCGCCGTTTGCCGCGCGACGGCCCACTGCTGCTCCCCCAGCGTTTTGAGCCGGGAGGTCAGCGTTTCCCGTTGCCGCGCCAGCGCCGCGAGCGTCGCCGTCAGCGTGCGGCAACGCAGCTCGCAGCGCGCGCTGAGTCGTTCGATATCACGTATCAAGGGCATGCATTAGCCTCAGCGTCTGGCCGACATCCTCCGCCCGATCGGCGTCTTGGCGAAGGAAGTCCCATAGCGCCTGTTTTTTAGCCTGCGCCCGGTCGTTTTCCGCGTTATCCCCAGGGCGATACTCCCCTAAATCGATCAAGGTCTGCATCTCCTCCAGCCGGGTCATCAGGCCACGAATGGCGCCGGCCAGCGACTGTTGCCGGGGTTCGGTCACCTGCCCCGCCACGCGGCTGGCGCTGCGCAGGATATCGATAGCCGGATAGTGATTCGCCGCCGCCAGTTTACGGCTGAGGTAAATATGGCCGTCGAGAATCGAGCGGATTTCGTCGGCGATGGGATCCGGCTCGTCATCGCCTTCCAACAGCACCGTGTAAAATGCCGTAATACTGCCGGTATGCGTATTCCCCGGCCGCTCCAGAAGACGCGGCAGCGCGTCAAACACCGAAGCGGGGTAGCCCCGTCTGGCCGGCGCTTCGCCCGCGGCCAGGGCCACATCCCGCAGCGCGCGGGCAAAGCGGGTCAAGGAATCCAGGAACAGCACCACCCGCTTGCCTTGATCGCGAAAGTATTCCGCCACCGTCGTCGCCACCAGCGCGGCATTGCATCGCTCCAGGGAGGCGTAATTGGAGGTGGCATACACCAGTACGCATTGATGTCGGCGGGGAGAAAGGCGTAATGCCTCGGCGAATTCGGTCACCTCGCGACCCCGCTCTCCCACCAGGCCGATAACGAACACCTCGGCGTCGGCGTGGGCAATCAGCTGATGCATTAGCAGGGTTTTGCCGCAGCCGGCGGAGGAAAAAATACCCACGCGTTGACCGATGCCGCAGGTCAACAGCCCATCAAGCGCGCGGATGCCGGTGATAAGGGGTTGCCGCACCCCCACGCGTTGACGATAGTCCGGCGCGGGCGCATCAATGGCGCGCAGTTCAACGGCGCCGGCCTGCGGCGGCGGCACCAGGCGCTCACTCAGCCGGCCCGAGGGCAGGATGATGGTGCCGAGCAGCGTGTCGCCTACCGCCACCCGCAGCGGGCCGCCGGTGGGATGGATCAGCATCTCCCGCGACAGGCCGTGGGCGGCGCCGATTAGGCTGAGCACCGTCCGCTCGCGGTGAAACCCCAGCACCTGCGCATGAGCGATCACTTCGCCCGAGCGCCAATGACGGCGGATCTCGCAAATCTCGCCTACCGCCACCTCCGGCAGCGCCGCCTCAATAATTGGCCCCGACAGACGCAGGGGAAGCGCCTGTCGTCGCAGCATTCTCAGCGGCCGCTCCATTTAGCGTAACGCCTTAGTGAAACGTTCCAAACGCTCGAAGAAGCCGCTTAATGCACTGGCGAAATTTTGTTTGTTCTCCAGACACCAAGGCAACAGCAGCGCCTTAAGCTCAAGATAGCTTTCATTTTCAGCCAGCGAAAAATGCCCCCCGCGAATATACTCCGCACCTTCAAGCAACTCTTTTAATAAGTTATACGAACATTGCTCAAGGATAGTGTCCTGATATTCCGCAATGCGCGACCACAGCCAGATATCGTCATCGCTGCTGCTGATATAAATACTTGGCATGTCATTAAAATCCAGCGCAATCGTGGAATGACTGTCGAAATTACCCAGTAAACTGGGATCGCAGCCGCTGTCCAGCAGCGCCTCGCGTACCAATGCCGCAATATCAACGTACATGTCGTATTCCTCTTGGTTTAAATTGTTTTGATGACATTTACGGTTACGCTGTCCGTTAATTCACCGAATGACAGCACTTCCAAATCGCGAAAACGATGTTGAATAAGTGATTTGATAAAACGTCGGATATCCGCCGCCGCCAGCAGCACAATATCGCGCTGGACGATGGGCAAGTTTTCCAGGGCGGCGGTAAATAACGCCATTAATTCTTCCGACACCTGCGGACTGAGATTCAGGAAAGTGCCCGCCGACGTGGTATGGATACTGGCGCGAAGGGTTTCCTCCACTTCCGGCGACAGCATGACCACCCGCAGCAGGTTATCGGTGGCGAATTGGTGGCAGATATAGCGCGCCAGCGCGCAGCGTACGTGCTCCACCAGCGCGGACACATCTTTTTCCCGCGGCGCCCACAGGGCCATCGCCTCCATAATCAGCTTCAAATGACGAATGGAAATGCGCTCCATCAGCAGCCGCTGCAGCAGCTCGGCGATGCGCTGCACCGTAGCGTGGCGCAACACTTCCTTGAGCAGATCGGGCGCATGGCCTTCCATTTGATCGAGCAAGTGCTTGGTTTCCTGCACGCCAAAAAATTCGTTGACGTGGTGAGTCAGCATCACCGCGAAGCAGTGATAGAGTTCATCCACCGCCGGGCGCAGCACGCAACCCGCGGCAAGCAGCGTCTCCCGATCGTCCGGCGACGCCCACACGCCCTCCTGATCCTGATGCAATGTCACGTCGGACGGACAGGGCCGGTCGCCGGGTATGCTGCGCCTCAACATGTCGAAGTGGATGGTGAAGGTGTCGGCGCGGATTTCATTAAGCAGTACCCCTACCGTCCGATCGTCCGTATGTTCACAGGGGCGTAGCATCAGAGGCGGCAACGTGACGCCAAAGTCGATAAGGAACTGGCCGCGCAGTCGTTCGCATAATTGCTCTTTTTCCAGCCGGGCGTAATTGGCGCGCGACACCTGTAGGATCACCGCCAGCGCCTCGGGCATCATCCGATCCGGATAGCCGCCGGCCGGCTGGCCGTCCCCGGTTCCGGCGCGCAGCGTCATGCCGCCGGCGTAGTCCGCGGGCGCGGGCAGCGGGACGGTGCGGGTTTGCCGCTGGCGCATCAGCAGCAATGTCCCGAGCGCCATCGCCAGCATAACGAACACCGGCAGCGGAAAGCCGGGCAGCATACCAATGGACAGCGCCAGCACGGCGGTGACAAGCAGCACGAAGGGGTTTCCCAGCAATTGCTGCATGATATTGCGGCCCAGATTATCGCCATCGCCGTTGACTCGGGTGACGATGAGGCCTGCACTAATCGAGATCAGTAGCGCCGGGATCTGGCCGACCAGCCCGTCGCCGATGGTCAAAAGCGTAAACGTGGACAACGCCTGAGACAGATCCATGTGATGCTGGTTCATGCCTACCGCGATGCCGCCGATAAAGTTGACGAAGGCGACGATAATGCTGGCGATCGCATCGCCCTTAATAAACTTCATCGCGCCGTCGAACGCGCCGTAGAGCTGACTTTCACGTTCCAGCACGCTGCGCCGCTCGCGGGCGCCTTCGGCGTCGATCACGCCGCCGCGCAGGTCGGCGTCAATACTCATCTGCTTGCCGGGCATCCCGTCCAGACAAAAGCGCGCGGCCACTTCGGCGACACGTTCAGAGCCTTTCGTGATGACGATGAACTGAACCACGGTCACGATGGCAAAAATGACGAACCCCACCACCAGGTTATCGCCGATGACAAACTGGCCGAAGGTGGCAATAATTTCGCCAGCGTCGGCGTCGGTCAGGATAAGCCGACTGGTGCTTATCGTCAGCGCCAGTCTGAACAGGGTCGTTATTAACAGCACCGCGGGAAACGTCGAAAAGCTTAAAATGCGATCGATATAAAACGCCCCCATGAATACCAGCATGGCGATGACAATGTTCAGGCCGATAAGAAAATCCACCAAATAGGTCGGTAGTGGAATTATGAGCATGGCAATGATTGTAATCACCAATACCAGAATCAGTAATTCAGGACGGGAATGAATGTGGTTTAAAAATCGATTAAGCACGTGAATGATCCATTTCGTTCAGCCAGATAGATATCAAGCAAGGACGCGACGTCCGCCGCCCGTTATTCCCGTCGAGCGGCGACGCGTTAACCGCACTAGCGCCGGGCCGCCCGCGCGATCCCAACAGCATTTTTATTTTTATGATGAAAAATTATATGCATGATTAATAATTATCGCAGCCGCGGAGATAAATGAAAGACGGCGGTCGGAATCACGGCCGCGCCGCGGCCTTGATAAGGTCGCGCGACAATATCGTGTCAGCGGACGGGATAACCTTGCTCATATTAACCACATTTGCTCACCGCCGGGTAAACCGGCGCACATTTTCTCGGCTAATAAGAATTTTCACCGCCTTGTTATCTCCCGCCGCCGTGTTATTTGGACGGTTACTGCTGGCTGGCGAGGTAATTATCGGCCCAGTCCTTCAATATACCCTCATGGCTGCGTGCGGCGATGGAACGGGCAAACGCGGCGGCGTCCTGCTGCAGCGGCGCGGAAATTTCCCGCGGTTGGATGAGAAAAATTCTGACCATATTGGCCTGCTTATCGACGCGATGGCGAAACAGACCGCCAATCAGCGGTATCGACCCCAGACCGGGTAATCGCCCGCGGTTATCCCGAATCTCATCCCGGGTATAGCCGCCAATCAGCAGGCTCTTTCCCCGCGGCACGCGCGCCACCGTGCTGATATGGGTGCGCCCCACTTCCGGCAGGTCATCCGGCCCCGGATTTCTGTGCTGCCGGGCGACTTCGCCGCCGTCTTCGATCGTCAGCGCCATCTCCACCTCATCGTCGCCGGAAAACCGCGGCAGGAGGCTTATCATGGTGCCGTAGGTCACTTCGCGCAGCTCCACGCTGCGCTCGCCCAGAAGCCGCGTATAAAAGGTCCGGTTATTGTCGAAAATCGCCGGCACGTTCTCCTGGGTCAGGATAATCGGCCGAGAAACAATGTTGGCGCGGTGTTTTTTGGCCAGCGCCAATATTGACGCGACAAATCGCGTACCGTCCAAGGCGCTATAGGATCCTTGATTAAAGGTGACGCCCCCCCGCTGGCCGATGCGGGTGCCGCCCTGCCAATTGATGCCGAACTGATCGAGGTCGCTTTTCTCCAGATCGATTATCCATAACGATAGCTCCACGTGGCGCTTAGGAATATCCAGTGAATGCACTAGATTGCGCACAAATTGCACCTGGCGGCCGCTCCCCTTGACCAGCAGGCTGTTGTTGCTGGGATTGGCGATAACCTGCACCGGCCACAGCGGCGATTCCACGTCCTGTTCCCCGCGCGCGTCCACCGCGGGAAGCAGCGCCTCTGCGGACGTGAGCGGGCTGGGGGGCTCGACGACAGGCAGGCGCCCTTCCCGCCTCATCAGCCGCTCGATTACCGTGGCGATACCGGGAATAGTCACTTTCTCGCCGCGCAATGCGTAATGGCGATCGCCGACAAAGGTGTAACTTAGCGGGATAACCTCGGCCTGCTCGCGCTCGTGTATGCCGTCCGGCTCCTTATCCAGCAGGCGGGCCGCATTCTCCACCAGCTCGATATAAACCGGCGGCCCCGAGAGATAAAGGACGTGACCACCGGGATCTCCCCGCAGCGGGTAGCGCGAATCGTGCAATTGGGCCTGCTGGAGAAAATGGCGCAGCGCCGCCGGTGAAATGCTGCGCAGCGCCACCACCGCATGGCGCATTTCGCTGGCGTCATAAATATAGATTGCCTGGCCGTCGCTGTACCACATCAACCCCATTTGTTGGGTAATGCGCGTCAAAAGCGCCCGCGCATCCGCCAGGTCGAACTCGCCGCTTATCTGCTTGCGCGCCGCCAGTTTGCTGACAATCACCGGTTGATTAAGGCGTGCCGACAGCGCATCGAAAAAGACTTTCACGCCGTCTTTATTGGCTACATAACCTTCGCCTTGCCGGGATAATTCCGCCGCGCGAACGTCGACGCGCGGGCCGGCGCAGGCGAGCAACATAACGCAGAGCAGGCCGCGGCTTATCTGAGCGATGTTATTCATTGTTCCGCTTTCTTGTTGATCATATTCCATATCCCGCGGGGGGAGACCCCAAAGGCGTCTCTGACATCGTTGGAGAGGTGCGAGGATGAGGCATAGCCATAGCGCATGGCGACCTCGGTGAGGCTTTGCCGCTCTTCGACCATATCCAGCAGCGCCCTGGCGATACGCCAGCCCCGCAGCTCATTTTTAGCCGAGTTTCCCAGCGCGTTGCGGCACAGGCGGCGGAAATGTGAATAAGACAGGCCGTAACGCGCGCCGAGAACGTTCAACTTGCCATTATTGACAGACTCATTTAATAGAAATCGTATTAACCAATAACACTCCGTCTGGCGCAAAAATACCGCCAGCGCATTCATTTGGGACGGCGCGCTCTGATAATTCCCCAGCATCCACTGCTCTATATCGGCGCAGGTGCCAATATGCGGAAAATCATGCAACTCGATCTGCGCCCATTGCTGCTGGGCGTAATCCACCTGCACGCCGCGGGACTCGTCGATAAATACCTGTAATTTTGCCAGGGCAAAGAGCGGTAATTCCTGATGCCGCGCTGTACCGGCGCGCAGAGCCAGATTCAAGCGCTGCATTAACAGCATGCCGCGCCATCCGGCGGATAATGTCAGACGCGACGATTCATTCGCCCAGCGAACATGAATATCGCAATCACCATCGGGAATTTCCAGCAACCAGCATTTTGGCTCCGAGATATCCTGCTGATGATATTCATTCAGCAGCGAAGCGGGTGAGACAATGATTTCTTTGCTCATCATTATCTCAGTTCGCTTTTGCTTAATATTCATAGCCATACATTGCCTGTCTCTTTCAAAGAAATCATGATGAAAATATGACTCAGGGTGAGAAATAATTGCAGAAGCCTCTCATGGCTTAAACGCTCACAGCATGCCTGACGCGTGGTAAACGCTTTCTCTCATTCCAGGCAATGGCGAGGAGACCACCCGATTTATCGGGACTTAGGTTACGCCGCGAAATAATGCGCCCGACGCGCAGGCGCTTACTGGGCCCGCCGCCGTCGGCGCGCTTTACAATGCATCGGCCGTGGCGACCGGCTCATTTTTTTCTTTCCTCCTGTCCCGGCATAGCTGACCGACCGATCTCCCCCTCCGCTGTCTTCCCCGCCGCCAGTCCCATCGCCTTCATACCGGGCAGCGCGCCCAAAATCAGAGGCTTCAGCGTGCGCAGAAAGCGCCCTTCGCCCCCCAAATGGGCTTTGGCCACCCGTTCACGCAGCAGCACCAGATGATCCTCGGCGCGCATCAGCTCAATCCGTAGCGAGGGCGCGCCGCCGAGGTTCAGCTCGTAACCGGTGAGGTAATAGTCCGGCCGGATTTTGTCCAGCAATTGCAGCGTGGCGTCAGTGGTGCGACAGTTCATGGTCAGCGAGGTCGGCAACACATGCAATCCCAGCGGCGAGCAGGGCGCCAGTTGCTGTACGATGGCATCCTGCAAACCGACGGTGTCGATATCACCGGCCAGCCGGAAGGGAAATACCGCCAGCACGCAGCGCGCCGGCATTCCGGGCCGGGCGGGCAAGATGCGCGTGACCGGCAGCGTAAACCGGTAGCCCTTACCGTAAACCGTATCGATATAGCGGTGATCTTTCTCCTCTTGTAAGATACGCCGCAGCACGTAGATACAGCGCGTCAGCGATTCTTCGCCGACATTGCCGCCGTACCAGACTTCATGAATAATCTGCGCCTTGGTCACCAGTTCGCCGGCGGATTCCAGTAATAAACTCAGCACCCCCAGTTCCTTGGGGGAGATGCTGAGCCGTTTGTCTTTATGAAACAACACGCGGGAGGAGTTCAGCAGAAAATCGCCAAAAGCGTACTGTACGGGCGGCAGAGTATTTTTGCCTCCGCCAGCCGGGCCGATGGGCGCTAAAGGCGTACATGCGCAAGACGCCTGATTTTTTTTCAGAGCTATATCCATCCTTTAATATCTCCTGTTGCCCGATAAACTTCCATTTCATTATTTCAGCACGGAATAGTGTCCAGCGTAGCTCATGGCAAATGCATCATTCTTCAATGCAATCCTTAATTCGCTGCTAAAAATAATGATTATTTATCTTCGGGTTTAACGAATTAACCCTCATCTAATTATTAAAGGTTATAGTATTGACTTAAACCAAAGATAAACATACGAAGCTATAAACCGACGGAAAATTGAGCGCTAAAAAAGTGATTAACCCGGCATGCCTGTGAAGAAATAGTGCAATTAAAGCTGAGCAGAATTATAACCGATATAGTTTATAAAAATAATATAATCATATTTAGAATAATTAATTTAATCCTTACTACGATGACCTGCGCGTAAGGCGGTTCGTCTTCGACCTGCCCTGCGGCGATTTGGATCATTCTGAGGTTTTAACCCACGGCGGCCAAGAAACACGGCTCCCCTATCTCGAGATCGTCAGCGTATCGCGCGGACAAACGCCGCCGGTGCGTATTACTGCGCACCGTGTACCGCGCGGACAAACGCCGCCGGTGCGTATTACTGCGCGCCGTATGCCGCGCGGACAAACGCCGCCGGTGCGTATTACTGCGCGCCGTATATCCGCGCGGACGCGTGCCGCCGATGCGTATTACTGCGCACCGTGTACCGCGCGGACGCATGCCGCCGCGTCTGACCCTTATGCCCCAAGCCGCTATACTTGACAGGCGTCAGCGCTTAACCGTGGACTAACCGATGTTGCGCACCTAAACGGGCGCAGCATCCTGTTTCTCTCTTTTTGACGCGATGGGAGGCCGAAATCCCTACGTCCGACCCGTCTTGGCACCACGTTACGCGGCGGCGGGGGCGATACGGCAAATGAAACGCTTTTTGACGAAACGCTTACAGAATAAGCATCCGAATTACTTTAATCTGTTAAGATAACACGATTTTAACCCGAACTGGCCAGCCCCATCCCATGAGAAGATATTCAAAGCAGACGATTAAGTGGCGTAATGTTTTAGTGGTGGTTTTGATACTGTTGTTGATTGCCGGCCTCGGTTATTACCTCTTCGCTCACCACAGCGGCAGCGGCGCTGCCCCGACCGGTCGGCCGGGCGGTATGAGAATGGGCATGGGCGGCCCGACGGCGGTACACGGCGGTGTCGCCAAGCAGGCGGATGTTCCCGTCACCTTATCGGCCTTGGGCACGGTGGTGGCGAACGCCAGCGTGACCGTAACCAGCCGGGTGGATGGCCAACTGCTCAAAGTCTATTTTACCGAAGGACAGAAGGTGGAGCAGGGGCAGTTACTGGCGCAGATCGACCCGCGCAGCTATCAGGCCAGCCTAGAGCAATATCAGGGCGATTTGGCGCAAAACCAAGCGCTGCTGAAGAGCGCGCAGCTGACGCTGGCGCGTTATCAAAAACTCTATGCGCAGGATTCCCTGTCGCGTCAGGATTTAGAAACCCAGACCGCCACCGTAGGCCAGTACGCCGGGGCAATCAAATCTTATCAGGCGCAGATTGACGCCGCGAAATTGGATCTGGAATATGCGCGGATCACCGCGCCGGTCAGCGGCCGGGTCGGGCTGCGGCTGGTGGATCCCGGCAATATGGTGCATAGCAGCGACACCACCGGCATCGTGACCATTACCCAGACCCAACCTATCGCCGTCACTTTCAGCGTGCCGCAGGCCAATTTACCTACGCTACTACAGGCTTTGCATCACGGCCAAACCTTGCCCGCCACCGCGCTGGATCAAGATGGCACGACCGAGCTGGCGCAGGGAGAGCTGAACTTTATCAGCAACGAAATCGACAGCGAGACCGGCAGCATCAAGCTTAAAGCCATGTTTGCCAATCACGATGAAAAACTCTATCCCAATCAATTTGTGAATGTGCGTTTGCAAACGAATGTACTGGCGGGCGCGACGGTTATCCCCGCCCAGGCCTTACAGCTGAGCAGCGACGGGGATTTCGTGTATGTCATCAAGCAGGATAACAGCGTCGAACGCCGTCAGGTCAAAGCGGGACCGAGCTTCGGCACCTCGCTACAGGCCGTTCTGAGCGGCGTATCGCCGGGCGAACGGGTGGTCACCGAAGGCATTGACCGGTTGAGCAACGGCGCGAAAGTGACGATCGTCAGCGACAACGATACCGGCGGCGGCAGTGCCGTGGAAAGCGGCGCGCCCGGCAGTGCGACTCGCGTCAAGGGCAGCGCCGGCACAACGGATAGCGGCGCCACGGGCGGTAACGGCGGCGCCAAGTCAATTGACGGCACGACCGGCGGTGATGGCGCGGCGAAGGGTTCCTCGGGCGGTAACGGCAAGGCGGCAGGCGTCACCCGCCGCCACACCGGCAGCGCGGCGACGCAGCGCGTCTCGACGACCGGCGGTAACGACGGCGCCGCGCAATGAACCCTTCCAGACTTTTTATCGAGCGCCCGGTCGCCACCATTTTATTGATGATTGCGGTGCTGATTTCCGGGCTTTTCGCCTACAAAATGCTTTCCACCTCGGCGCTGCCCCAGGTGGATTATCCCACGATCCAGGTGACTACGCTTTACCCCGGCGCCAGTCCCGATGTGATGGCATCGTCGGTCACCGCGCCGCTGGAGCGGCAGCTCGGCCAGATGGCCGGCCTCAGCCAGATGTATTCCACCAGTTCAGGCGGAGCATCGGTCATCACGCTGAAATTTTCCCTCGACCTGTCGCTGGATGTGGCGGAGCAAGAAGTGCAAGCGGCAATCAATGCCGCCAACAGCCTGCTGCCAAACGATTTGCCCAACCCGCCCACCTATAAAAAGGTGAACCCGGCGGATACCGCCGTCATCACCCTGGCGGCGAGTTCGGATACGCTGCCGCTGATACAAGTACAAGATCTGGTCAATACCCGTCTGGCGCTAAAATTATCGCAGATCTCAGGCGTCGGTATGGTCACCCTGGCGGGCGGTCATCAGGCGGCGATCCGGGTACGAATGGATCCCCGCGCGCTCGCGGCGCATCATCTGACGTTGGAAGACGTGAATACGCTTATCGGCAATAGCAACGTCAATACCGCTAAAGGCGGCTTCGACGGGCGTTATCATTCGATCACCATCGACGCCAACGATCAGCTACGCACCGCCGCCGAATACGGCAATCTCATTCTCACCTATCAGAACGGCGCCGCCCTGCGGCTGAAAGATATCGCCCAGATCGAGGAAGCGGAAGAAAACACCTTTCAATCCGCCTGGGCCAACCGTAATCCGGCGATTGTCATCAGCGTCCAGCGTCAGCCGGGCGCCAACGTTATTCAAGTGGTGGATAATATTAAAGCGCAGCTTCCCACGCTGCAGGCCGCGCTGCCGGACGGGGTCAAGATCCAGATCCTGTCCGATCGCACCCAGACCATTCGCGCCTCCATCAGCGACGTGCAGTTTGAGCTGATGCTGTCCATTGCGCTGGTAGTGATGGTGACGTTCCTCTTCCTGCGCAACATCGCCGCGACCCTTATCCCTAGCGTGGCGGTGCCGCTGTCGCTGGTGGGAACCTTCGGCGTGATGTATCTGGCCGGTTTCAGTCTGAACAATCTGTCGTTGATGGCGCTCACTATCGCCACCGGGTTCGTTATTGATGACGCTATCGTGGTGGTAGAAAATATTTCCCGCCGGCTGGAAGAGGGCGAAACGCCCATGCAGGCGGCGCTTAACGGCTCCCGACAGATAGGTTTTACCATCATTTCGCTGACCTTCTCGCTAATAGCGGTATTAATTCCGCTGCTGTTTATGGGCGATGTGGTCGGCCGTCTGTTCCGGGAGTTCGCCATCACCCTGGCGGTATCGATTCTGGTATCGATGCTGGTGTCGCTCACCCTCACCCCAATGCTATGCGCTTATCTGCTGCGCCATATCCCGGAGGCGGAACAGAGCCGTTTTTACCGTAAGGGCGGCGAGATTTTCGACCGGCTTATCGCCGGCTACGATCGGCTGCTGATTATCGTACTTGACCATCAGCGCCTGACGCTGCTGGTGGCGCTGGCGACGCTGGCGCTGACCGCGTTACTCTATGTTTTGGTGCCGAAAGGCTTCTTTCCCCAGCAGGATACCGGTCTGATTCAAGGGGTGACGATTGCCTCGCAGGACGTTTCCTTCGGCGAGATGGCTCGGCGACAGCAGGCGCTGGTGGACGATATCCTCAAGAATCCACAGGTGGAAAGCGTCTCCTCCACGGTCGGTATCGACGGCAACAATACCAGCCTGAACAGCGGCCGCCTGCAAATCAATTTAAAACCTTTTGCGGATCGCGACGATCGCGCCGATGTCATTATCAAACAGCTGAAAGAGGCCACCCAACAGGTCGCGGGCATTACGCTGTATCTGCAATCCTCACAAGATCTGACGGTCAACGATCAGGTCACGCCCAGCCAGTATCAATTCACTCTCGATGATGCCGATAGCGAAAATTTGGTTAACTGGACGCCGAAACTCGTCGCGCGCCTGCAGCAGGAGCCCGAATTCAGCGATGTGGTGAGCAATCTGCAAGATCAGGGGCAAACGGTGTACGTGGAGCTCAATCGCGACGCCGCGGCGCGCTACGGCATCACCGCGGCGGATGTGGACACCGCGCTGTATAACGCCTTCGGGCAGCGGTTGGTATCGACAATTTTTACCCAATCTAATCAGTACCGGGTGGTGCTGGAGGTTCAGCCCAAATATCAACAATCGCCGGCCTCGCTGGATGATATTTATTTGGCGACGAGCTCAAGCTCCAGTTCTAGCTCCAGTTCCAGTTCCAGCTCCAGTTCCAGCTCCAGTTCCAGCTCCAGTTCTAGCTCGAGTTCGAGTTCGAGTTCGAGTTCCAGCTCGGGCAGCGCGACGGCGATGGTCAAACTGACCTCTATCGCCACGGTGCACCGCCGGACAGGATCGCTGGTCCATGTCAGGCTGAACCAGTTCCCGGCGGTAACCGTGTCGTTTAATCTCAATGACGGCTATTCAATAGAAGACGCACAGAAAGCGATCACGCAGGTCAGCCAGTCCCTTGAGCAACCGTCGAGCATTACCCTGCGCTATCAGGGTGAGACTTCTGCCTTCCAGAGCGCCACCGGTAATACGCTGTGGCTGATTCTGGCGGCGCTGCTCACCATGTACGTGGTACTGGGGATTTTGTATGAGAGCTTTATCCATCCGGTCACCATTCTCTCCACCCTGCCCTCGGCCGCGGTAGGCGCGCTGCTGACCTTGCTGCTCGCCGACACCGAATTCAGCCTGATTGCGCTTATCGGCGTTATCCTGCTGATAGGCATCGTGAAAAAGAACGCCATCATGATGATCGACTTCGCGCTGGAGGCGGAAAACAAGCACCACATGACGCCGCGCGAGGCCATTCATCAGGCTTGCCTGCTGCGTTTCCGGCCGATTCTGATGACCACCATGGCCGCGCTGCTGGGCGCGCTGCCGTTGATGCTGGCCCACGGTTCCGGCGCCGAACTTCGCCAGCCGCTGGGGCTGGTGATTGTCGGCGGTCTTATCTTCAGTCAGGTGCTGACGCTGTTCTCGACGCCCGTTATCTATCTGTGGTTTGACGGCCTGGCGCAACGTGGCCAGCGCTTCGTGCGGCGTAAACGCAGGCAAGCGGCGCCATGAATATCTCGCGGCTGTTCATCTTCCGGCCGGTGGCGACGCTGCTGCTCACGCTGGCCATTTTGCTGCTTGGCCTACTGGGCTACCGGCTGTTGCCGGTGGCGCCGCTACCGCAGGTGGATTTTCCCACCATCATGGTCAGCGCCAGCCTGTCGGGCGCCAGCCCGGAAACCATGGCGGCCACCGTGGCCACGCCGCTGGAACGATCGCTGGGCCAGATTGCCGGCGTCACCGAGATGACCTCCAGCAGCAGCACGGGATCGACCCGGATTATTTTGCAGTTTGAGCTCGACCGCGATATCAATGGCGCCGCCCGCGATGTGCAGGCGGCCATCAATGCCGCGCGCAGCTTGCTGCCGAGCAGCATGCCGTCGTTGCCCACTTACCGCAAAGCCAATCCGTCCGATGCGCCCATCGTCATGCTGGCCCTGACCTCCAACACCCGCGCCAGCGGCGAGCTCTACGATCTGGCCTCAAGCACCATTCAGCAGAAAATCGCCCAGGTGCAGGGGGTCGGTCAGGTGTCGCTACTCGGCAGCGCGCTCCCGGCGGTGCGTATCGATTTGCAGCCGCAAATGCTAAACCATCTGGGGATTTCACTCGATACGGTGCGCAGCGCCATCGCCAATAGCACCACCAATTTACCCAAAGGCATGTTGCAGGGTGCAACTACCTCGTTTGTGGTGGACGGTAACGGCCAGTTGGACAAGGCGCGGGATTATCGGTCGCTGATTATCACCTATATCAACGGCACCGCCATCCGTTTAAGCGATGTCGCCACCGTCACCGATTCGGTGGAAGATAAATACAACATCGGCTTTTATAATCAAACCCCGTCGGTGATGATCGGCGTCACCCGCCAGGCCGGCGCGAATATGCTGGAAACCATTGATGCCATCAACGCCGCGCTGCCGGCGCTACAGGCAGAGCTGCCCGGCGATGTCGAGCTGCATAAGGTCGTGGACCGCTCCCCCACCATCCGCGCCTCGCTGTACGACACCGAGGAGACGCTGCTGATTGCGATTTTCCTGGTGATCGCCGTGGTGTTTATTTTCCTGCGCAATCTGCAGGCGGTGATTATTCCGGCGCTGGCGCTGCCGGTGTCGCTCATCGGTACCTGCGCGGTTATGTATTTGCTGGATTACAGTCTGGACAACCTGTCGTTGATGGCGCTGATTATCTGCACCGGCTTTGTGGTGGATGACGCCATTGTGGTTCTGGAAAACATCACCCGCTATATCGAAGAAGGCCTGGGGCCGGTGCGCGCTTCGATTAAGGGTGCGCAGGAAGTCGGTTTTACGGTCCTGGCGATGACGCTGTCGCTGGTGGCGGTGTTCATTCCCATTCTGCTGATGGGCAGTATCGTCGGCCGGCTGTTTCGGGAATTCGCCGTTACGCTCACCGTCTCGCTGCTGATTTCGATGGTGGTGTCACTGAGCCTGACGCCGATGCTGTGTTCGCGTCTGCTGCGGCGCAAACCGCCGGTGAGCAAACGCCCCAACCGGTTGTATTTGCTGATCGAGAGCGGGCTGGCCAGGCTTTTGGCGGGATATGCCCTGGCACTGGGGTGGGTGATGCGTCACCAAAGGCTAACGCTCTTTAGCCTGGTGCTGACTATCATGCTGAATCTTTTTTTATACGGCGTGGTGCAAAAAGGTTTCTTCCCCAATCAGGATACCGGCCTGCTAATGGGGATGGTGCGCGCCGATCAAAACATCTCTTTCCAGGCGATGAAGCCCAAAGTCGAGGCGATAGCCAAACTCATCCAGCAGGACTCGGCGGTGGACGGCGTGATGTCATCCATCGGCGGCGGCGCTTTCGGATCACGCAATAGCGGTACATTTTTCGTGCGCCTGAAGGATTATGACAAACGCAGCGATAGCGCAACCGTGGTGGCGAACCGGCTGACCAATAAATTCCGCAATGAGGCAGGCATGCAGCTGTTTCTCATGGCGGCGCAGGATCTTCATATCGGCGGACGCAGCGCCAACGCCTCTTATCAATACAGCCTGCAGGCCGATGATCTTAATCTGTTGCGCGTCTGGACGCCGAAAGTGAAGGCGGCGCTGGAAAAGCTCCCCGAGCTGACCAGCGTGGACGCCGACAGCGAAAACGGCGGCCAAGAGATCATGTTAAACATCGACCGCGACAAAGCCACCCGGCTGGGCGTGAATGCCGACATGCTCGACGCGATGCTCAATAACTCCTTCAGCCAGCGCCAGGTGGCGACAATATACAAAACCCTGAATCAATATCATGTGATTATGGGACTTAACGAAGCCTATACCGGCGATGCCGAAGTATTGAAAAAACTGTTTGTGGTGAACGACAACGGCGAATCGATCCCGTTATCGGCGTTCATTACTTTTAGCAGCGCCAATGCGGCGTTGTCGGTGGCGCATCAGGGGCAATCCGCCACCAGTACCGTCGCCTTTAACCTGGCCGATGGCGTGTCGCTGGAGCAGGCGCAGGCGGCGATTAAGGACGCGATGGTGAAGATCGCCCTGCCCAGCACCATCCAGGCCGGCTTCCAGGGAACCGCCAAGGCGTTTGCCGCGCTGGCCGCGTCAATGCCCTGGCTTATCCTGGCGGCGCTGGCGGCGGTCTATATTGTGCTCGGCGTATTGTATGAAAGCTATATTCATCCGCTGACGATATTATCCACCCTGCCCTCGGCCGGTCTGGGGGCGCTGTTGCTGATGCTGGTCACGGGCACCCAGTTGACGGTGATCGCCTTGATCGGCATCTTGTTGCTGATAGGGATTGTGAAAAAGAACGCCATCATGATGATCGATTTTGCCCTGGCGGCCGAACGCAATCAGGGGCTCACGCCGCAGCAGGCCATCACCCAGGCCTGTCTGATGCGGTTCCGGCCGATTATGATGACCACGCTGGCGGCCTTTTTTGGCGCGCTGCCGCTGGCGCTCGGCAGCGGCGGCGACGCGGATCTGCGCAGCCCGCTAGGGATGGCCATCGCCGGCGGGCTGGCCTTGAGTCAGCTGTTGACGCTGTTTACAACGCCGGTGGTTTATCTCTACCTCGATCGTCTTAGCCGCAATAGTCAGCGCGCCTGGCATCGCTTGCGTAAAACCGGCACGGCATGAAGCCGTTAAAAGAGTGAAAACACCATAATGAATGATTTACACCGCGCACTGAAGTTACTCCCCCTGGCGCTGGCCCTGACGCTGGCGGGCTGTAGCGTGGGACCGGACTATCACCGGCCCGCGACGGAAGTGCCGTTGCAGTTTAAAGAAGCCCAGGGTTGGACCCGGGCAACGCCGCAGGATCAGCTCAGCAAAGGCGAATGGTGGGCGGTGTATCGGGATCCGGTCCTGTCCGACCTGCTACGCCAAGTGCAAATTTCCAATCAAAACGTCGCGCAATATCAGGCACTGTATCGCCAGGCGCTGGCGCTGGCGCGGGAATCGCGCGCCGATCTTTATCCCAGCGTCACCGGTACGGCCTCCAGCACCCGGTCGGGCAACAGCAGCACGACCAGCAATAGCCATAGCGCCACCGCCAGCGCCAGTTGGGAACTGGATCTGTGGGGCAAGCTGCGCCGCACGCTGGAAGAAAATCGCGCTAGCGCCCAGGCAAGCGAGGCGGAATTGGCCAATATCACCCTCAGCGCGCAATCAACGCTGGCACAGGACTACTTCCAACTGCGGGTGATGGATCAGCAACTGGCGCTGTATCAGCAAAGCATTACCGCTTATGAGCGCTACGTACGCATCATCAATAATAAATATCAGGCCGGCAGCGAAGGGCGCGATACCTTGGCGCAGGCGCAAACGACCCTTGAGAGCGCCCGCGCCTCGGCGCTCGATGTGCAATGGCAGCGCGCCCAGTTGGAGCATGCAATCGCGGTGTTAATGGGCAAACCGCCGTCGGCGTTCAGCCTGCCCGCCGCGCCCCTTATCGCCGCCATGCCTGCGATTCCGCCATCGCTGCCGTCGCAGTTATTGCAGCGCCGTCCCGATATCGCCTATGCCGAACGCAACGTGGCGGCCGCCAACGCCGCAATCGGCGTCGCCAAAGCGGCCTATTATCCCGATTTGACCCTCAGCGCCAGCGGGGGCTTCACCAGTGCCGCGCTGCACAATCTGCTGTCGCTGCCCAATCGGACCTGGTCGCTGGGGCCGGAATTAAGCGGCACCCTACTGGATTTCGGGGCCACCAAAGCGCAGGTGGAACAAGCGGAGGCCAGCTATGACGCGAGCGTCGCCAGCTATCGCCAAACGGTGCTGGCGGGGTTCCAGGAAGTGGAGGATTATTTGGTGCAGTTGCGCACCCTAGAGAGCGAAATCGCGGCCCGGCAGCGGGCGGCGCAGGCCGCGCAGGAATCGGCACGGGTCACGTATAATCAGTATGAAGCGGGGATGATTGATTACCTCGATGTCGCCACTACGCAAAACACCAGTCTTTCTCAGCAGCAGAGTCTGTTATCGCTGCAAAGCACGCAGTGGGTGACCAGCGTTCAACTGATCGTTGCCCTCGGCGGCGGCTGGCAGGCGCCGGAAGACGCCGCGGCGCCCTAGCGATGCCAGGCGCTTCCGGACGACGCCGGGGGCGCCCTCTGCGAGGGTTATCATCCGCAGGGCGCAACGGATACCGCCCGGCGCTTGGGGGTTAACCCGCTACCGCGATGGCACATTGGAAAAGAACAGCCGTTTCCTGGGGGGCGTCCCAGCGACAGCGCATGAAAATCACAGTGGGTATGCGTGAAAGCGCCAGCGGGAATGCGTTGGCCTCACGGCAGGAGCGCGAGGAAATTCCAACGGAAATGCGGGGGGCATCGCAGCAGGGGCGGGTGAAAATGTCACCGGCATTGCGTGGGAATCAATCATGCGGAACGCGGGTGAACTTTACCGGTGCGCGAGGCTGCCCCGGAGCCCCCTCGTTCGTGCGGCCAGCATAGGCACTGGCGCTGGCCTCAACGGAAATCAGATGGGCTATCAGGCGTGTTCGGCCGTGGCCGCTTGCGCGCCGCTCATATGCCGGCAGGTTTGGCTTAACGTCGGCCAGACCGCCATCAGCGTGCTGACAATGCCGTTGAGATCGTCTTCGCTGGCGCCGTCTCGCGCCTGAACCGACATCCCCTGCAGCGTGCAGGCGAGATATTTTGCCAGACCCGCACAGTCGGTGCTGGCCGGGAGTTCCCCCTGCTGCTGCCGCGTCAACAGAAAATCCAGCAGCGTGTGTTCTTGCAAATGGTGGCGCGAGCGCAGGATCTGCGCCACTTCATCCGACGACGCGGCCAGCGCTGCCGAGGTACAAATGATAAAGCAACCGGACGGTAAACTTTTATCGGTAAACATCGCCGCGGCGGCGCGGTAAAAGTCTTCAATGGCTTGCGTGACGGAAAGACCGGGGCGCGCCAGCAGGGCTTTACCCTTTTCGGCGAACTTGGTTACGTAACGCTCCGCCGCGGCACGGAATAACCCTTCTTTATTGCCAAACTCAGCGTACAGCGTGGGCGCCTTGGCCCCCGTGGCCTCGACCAGATCGGCAAGGGAAGTCGCTTCATAGCCATGGCGCCAAAACAGTTGCAGTGCTTGGTCCAGGGCGGTTTCACGGTCGAATTGTTTCGGACGCCCGCGCCCCTTTTTGACACAGGCGGCTTGATGGTCGCTCATAGTTCCTCTCTTGCCGAATGGTGAAAAAATACACTAAATTAATGGTCATTATAAAAAATACTCCCCCCGGTGTCGAGAGAGTTTTTGCATTATGTGCGCATGGGAAAGCATTATTATAATGATCATTAAAATATTGTCTTGCTTCATCAGCCGCTGCGGTCTATCATTTAGTTATCAAATGTTAACTATTTATTCAACCGCCATCCTTCTGACGGTGTAGTCGGGAGAAAATTCGATGAAAAACAGACCAATATTGTTCATTGCCGCCGCCCTCAGCCTACTCTCCTCCGGCGCGCTGGCCGCAGTTCAGCCTCCGGCACATGAGCTCCTGCCCATTGCGTTGGTCGCGACCTCCAGCCATAGCGGCGTGGGCACCTTTTATGGCGAGCCGGGAGATAAAGTGAACGGAGACCACTCCCCAAGCTATCCCCCGACCTCACTGTCGGGGCAACGCGACATGCACGGCACCGCCGTCATTTATAATTAAACCCACACCCGGCAAAACCGGGGAACCGCCGTCTGCATGATTGACCGCCAAAGGGCGGTCTTTTTTTTGGCCTAAAGCGAGTCGGAATCACCATCCTGGGACACGGACAGGAAGTTGCAAGTTAATGCGATAATAAACGATACGAGATTAAATTAAGACTTCTCTTGATTGTCATTTCCATTCTATTAAACGACGACTATTCAGCTTCTTCCTATAGTGTTCATCATCGCCGTTTCTTTTTTTTCCGCTGGTCGTATTAATTATCCGCAGCTTGTTACAGCGGTCATTGATTTTACAATTCCTTTACTCTGTCGAGCATTGATCAAAATACCTCCCCGGTGAATGATTTGATACATCAAATTATTAATCCATGGAGTTAATGCATGCGTCATTTAATTATGTTTCTCGGCATTGTCTTTCTGAGCGCCGCCCTGAGCGGTTGTCTGTGGCCGCCCCCCGGCGGCGGTGGCGGTTGGGGCGGCGGTGGCCCCGGCGGCGGCGGTCCGCATTGGCAGGGCGGTCCGCCACGTTAACCGGGCCCGCCGGCGGCCTTTGCGTCTTCCGGCCGCCGGCGGCGCCGTCAACTGCATCCCGTTCGCGTGGCGGCCCGTCCAGGCCCTCTCGCCGACGGGCGGATCCAGCCCATTCCCCTTCGCTCGTCGGCCATCCCAGTCCCTTCCGCTCACCGGGGCAGACAGGCAAACTCTCCCCTTCGCTGGCCGCGACGTCCAGACGCTCTCGTGGGTGGGCGTGGGCGAGTGCGGGCACACGCCTCCCGCCGTAAGCCGCTCCGTCCCATCCTCTAACCTCCGCAGGCGAGTCGTCTTACACCGCTGCAGCAATTAGCCGGTCCCGTTCCGCCGATAGATTAATGAAAATACATCTATACCGCCGTCGGTTTGCGGAGGATTGCCGATCGATGTGCCGGGCGGCGCAAAGCATTTCACTTATCCCTGGCGAGCCAAAAAAAGCCGTCTATATCAGAGTGCTATTATGGCCTAATCGGCGCCTGTCGCTTAGCCGTTGCCGTGCTCGCCCAAAGCGCAGCGAGTATGATCGCGCATCGGGCTCGTTTTGTACCCTGCCATTCGCTGTATTTGCCTAAAATGGTCATTAATAATTTCACGCGGGCCGCCATTACCTGACATTATTTATTTGCCGGCGAATTCTTTCTTGCTGGCGTTATTCTATCGAGAGGCATAATACCGCCCAACGTTATGGGGATGACGATCCTGAAAAATAACGCCGGCGGGATGGCGTAACAGGAATTTTCTCATTATACGCCGCTTGGAGTAGTCTTACTCTTGAAAGCCCGCGCGCGGCAATCCTTTTGGCCCGATGATTACCAGGAAAATTATGAGTGAATTACGACGTTTCAAACAAGTCGATGTTTTTTCCGCGGTGCCGCTCAATGGCAACCCGCTGGCGGTCGTAATGGATGCGGATGGCCTGTCTGATGACCAGATGTTGGCTATCGCCCGTTGGACTAATCTGTCAGAAACCACCTTTGTACTGCCGCCCTCAGAGCCACAGGCCGATTATCAGGTGAAAATCTATTCGCCAGCCGGTGAATTGCCTTTTGCCGGCCATCCCACCCTGGGTACCGCTCATGCACTGCTGGAAAACGGCTTTAAACCGAAACTCCCCGGTCATCTGGTGCAGCAGTGCGGCATCGGTAACGTCACAATTGCTATCGCCCGTGACGGTATGCTGGCTTTCGAGGCGCCCAAGGCGACAATGACGCCGCTTTCCGCACAGAGTTATGGATTGTTGGCCGCGGCCGCCGGAGGAGAACCTTCGACGGGCAAGGGGGCGCCAACGGTGGTGGATATGGGCATTCGCTGGTTAATGGTCGAGGTGTCCAGCGCCGACGTCTGCTTAGCGCTGCAACCGCAAGTTACCGCGCTGGCCGAGCTGCTGGCGCAGTGCGGCGCCACCGGCGTTGCCTTTTATGGTCGGCATGCCCCGGCGGGCGATGTCGATTTTGAAATGCGGGCATTTATCATCGAGCACGGCTGCCTGGTGGAAGATCCCGTCACCGGCAGCGCCAACGCTTGTCTTGCGCGGCTGCTGCCGCAGCGTGACTTTGCCGGCAATCCAGCGTTCGCCGAAAGTTATCGGGTACGTCAAGGCACCTGCAGGCAGCGCGACGGGCGGGTGTTTGTGGATTACCTGCGGGCCGAACCCTGGATTGGCGGCTATTCCGCGACGTTAATCGAGGGAAACATCACGCTTTAAGCCGCGCAAACCCGCTGTAGCCTGTATGGCCTGCGCAGAGTTCAGGCCTATCGCGGCCCCATCGCGCTTTGCTCGACATCACGCCCCACCCGCTACGCCGGCGGCGCTTCGTCACCGTCCGGCGCTTGCTGTTGCAGGTCGCGCTCGTTTTTGGCACGCAAGGCCTTCGCGCGGCTTTCCAACCCGAGGTAAAGCACAATCGCCAGCAGCAGCGGTGCGATAAAATAGAGGGCGCGGTAGGCAAGCAGCGCGGCGATAATCGTGCCATGGGAGATAGACTGGCCGTGCAGCATGGCGACAAATACCGCTTCCAGCACGCCAATCCCGGCCGGAATATGGATAATCACCCCGGCAATACTGCTTACCAGCAATACGCCCAGCACCAGCGGGAAGCCCACTTTGTCGTTCAGCAAAATATAAATGATGCCCGCCATGACGATCCAATTAGCAACGGACACCCCCAGTTGCGCTACCGCCATACGTAACGACGGCAGCACCAGTTTTTGCCCGCGAACCGTCCAGCGGCGGCGCTTGGAGAAGGCGCACAAGCCCAGATACGCCAGGATAAATACCAGCAGTCCGACGCCGATTAGCCGCAGCGCCACTTCGCCGATACCCCAGCTGGCCGGTAGCTTGATAACGCCAAAAGCGCACACCAGCCCGGCCAGCAGGATATATCCCAGCCAGTTGGTGGCGATACTCAGGGTAAAAACGCGAGTAATGGCGCTATTGGACAGCCCCAGCCGCGAATACAGCCGGTAGCGCATGCCGATACCGCCCACCCAGGTACTGAGCGTGAGGGTAAAGGCATAGCAAATGAACGACACCAGCATCACCTGGTGCTTGGCCAGTTTGTGGCCGCAGTAAGCGCGCCCGATCAGGTCGTAAACGCCATAAATCAGGTAACTCACCACCACTAAACCAATCGCCGCCAGCATGGCGCCGGGGCTATAATTCTTCAGCGCATGCAGCACGTCGTCCCAGTCCACCTTGCCGGCATACACCACCATCAATACGATCACGGCGATTAAAAACAGCCAGGTAACGACTCTTTTGCCCCAGGTCAGCCAACCGCGCTTAGCGTCGTCGCCGCGCCGGCTGCCGTGACGCTGGTAGGAGGAGGAGCGGCTCATGGTTTCACGCTCCCATTTTCCGTATCGGTACGATCTTGCGTTTCCATTTCCGGCTGCACCGGCGCGGGCACCAGCGCCAGCTTCGGCGTGTGCGCCGGCAGCCAGCCGACCCATGCCGGAAAGTGGCGCAGAAAATGAAACACCAGCACGCTTTTCGCTAAATGCCAATAGGTCTGTCGCGGCACTTTGCTTTCATCCACCCATTGGCAGTCGTTGGCGATAAGTCGGTCAAGGTTATCCCGCAGCTCGCGGTTAAAGGCGCGATCGTGAATAATGACGTTGGCTTCTAGATTGAGCGCCAGACTCAATGGGTCGAGATTGCTCGATCCCACGGTCGCCCAGGCGTCATCTTTCAGCGCCACTTTGGCATGCAGCGGCCGACGGCAGTATTCATAAATTTTCACCCCTTCCGGCACCAGGTAGTGATACAGCATGCGCGCGCCCACCTGGACTATCGGCATGTCCGGTTCACCCTGCACGATCAGTACAACATTGACGCCGCGCCGGGCGGCGTTGCGCATCTCTTTTAGCAGGCGATAGCCGGGGAAAAAATAGGCGTTGGCGATAATCACATCGCGCTTGGCGCTGCGCAGCATTTCCAGATAATGCTGCTCGATATCGGTTGCATGCTCATCGTTATCACGATAAACGAACAGCGCCTGGGCATCACCGGGCCGGCGGTTAGGGGCCGGCGGGCGGGAGCGACGTCCCCACCAATTGCGCTGCTCGTCGCGTTTATACAAGGCACGCAGGCAGTAGCGGTGGATATCCTCTACCACCGGTCCCTCAATCTCCACCGCATAGTCCTGTTTGGCCTGCGGGCCATAATCGCTTAAGTGCTCATGGGAAAAGTTGATGCCGCCGACGAACGCCAAATGGGCATCCACCACCACGATTTTACGGTGCAGGCGGCGAAAGAGATTGGTGCGCATTCCCATAAACGCCGGTCGGGGATCGTAGTAGCGAAAACGGACGCCGGCGCCGGTCATCGCAGCGACGAAATCGTCGGAAAGGTCGGGCGAGCCGTAACCGTCCACCGTCAATTCCACGCGCACGCCGCGCTGCGCAGCGGCAATCAGCACCTGTTGCAGTTCGCGGCCGACTTTATCCTCGAACAGGATAAAGGTTTCCAGCAGCACTTCTTTTTCGGCGGCGTGAATTCGCTCGTGCAGGCGCGGAAAAAACGCTTCGCCGTTTTCCAGAAGCTTAATGCGATTGCCTTCGCGCCACTCCATGTTCATGGTGTCAGGCTTACTCATAAATGGATCTCCACCGCCAGCGGCGCGTGATCGGACAAATGAGACCAGGAACGTTTCGCTAACAGCGTCGGCTGGCTGATACGGACGTTGCGCACATAGATGCGATCCAGCCGCAGCAGGGGAAAACGCGCGGGAAAAGTACGGGCCGGCCGGCCATGGGCTTCGGTAAACACCTCTTTTAACCCCGCGGCGCGGTGCAGAATCGGGCTGGCGCGCTGGCGCCAGTCGTTGAAATCCCCCGCTACCACCACCGGCGCATCGCCGGGCAGCGCGTTGACATGACGGCTCACCTGCCGCAGTTGGGCTTGTCTGTCCTGCTCGCGCAGCCCTAAATGAACGCAAATCATATGCAGCGGGGCGCCCGCGTAACCCGGTACCGCCAGTTCGCAGTGCAGCATACCGCGCTTCTCCTCTCCCGCCACCGAGATATCCACGTTCTGATATCGGCGAATGGGAAAACGGGAGAGTAGCGCGTTACCGTGATCGCCATCGGGGTAGACCGCGTTGCGGCCGTAAGCGAAATCCTCCCATAAACTGTCGGCAAGAAATTCATATTGCGGCACCACGGGCCAATTCTCAAAACGCTTGGCGTGTTTCTCGTTGGCGCCCAGCACCTCCTGCAAAAACACCACGTCCGGCGAGACGGTACGGACGGCTTCCCGCAGCTCGGGCAGAATAAAGCGCCGATTAAAGGCGGCAAAACCTTTATGGGTGTTAATGGTCAGGACCTTGAACGAAAAGCCCTGACCGGCCCGGTTAACCCTGGTGGTCAAATTATCGTCCTGACTTTCAGCTCGAAGCATGTCGCCAAACCCCTAATAAACAGACAACCTCGCGCGTTAGGTCATGCCGCGGCGCGGCACTATGGCCCTTATCAGCGGACATTTTCGTCCTGTCGCTGCCGGGTGAGAAAACGCTCAAGGGAATAGTCGCCCTGCAAGACGGCGCGTAAATCGAACCCCGCGGCGTCCAGCAGACGCACCAGCGCGGAGACGCTCATATCATTGTTGGCCTGTGTCTCCATGCGCGCCACGGTAGTACGTGCCACCCCCGCGCGCTGCGCCAGCATTTCTTGAGATAGACCGGCGTGACGGCGGGCGTGTTTTAACATCGCCGAGATATCAGCAAGTGTCGTCATCGACATATCCGTTTAAACGTCAGTAAATAAGCATGCTTATAATCGTAGCTCCCAAGACACAACTGCGCCACCCGCTGTAGCGCCGGCGCATCCAAGCTACCTCGTGCGCCAGAGCGCCGCCGCGCCTGCCATACCTGCCGCCCGGCACCTGTCGCGCACGCCGCCCAGAGCGCCGACTCCGCCACGACACGCCGCCCGCAGCAGTAACCACGCCGCCGAAATACGGCATCCCGCTGTAGCGCCGGCGCAGCAATGCGGGCGTGGCGCTGTCATAAAAACGTCATCGCGCTTTCGTAGACTCCGGTCAGGTTTAAGACACTAAAATGACAATGGGAGTCCTGTTATTATGCCGCATTCCTCTGGTTCAGCTTCACTTCTCTCTCTGGTAATAAGCGCCGTTCTTCTTGCCGGCGCCGGTATTGCCGCGCCGGCGATGGCCGCGGATGATGTGTTGGCCGATCGCTCGGCCCACGGCGATATCACCCAACCCGGCGGCGCCCGCCGCCTGCAAGGCGATCAGACCGCCGCGCTGGCCGCCGCGCTAAGCAACCGCCAGGCTAAAAACGTCATTTTGCTTATTGGCGACGGCATGGGGGATTCCGAAATCACCGCCGCGCGTAATTATGCTTATGGCGCGGGAAAGATGTTTCCGGGCATAGACGCGCTGCCAATAACCGGTCAGTACACCCATTACTCATTGGATAAGACCAGCCATAAACCGAGTTATGTTACCGATTCCGCCGCATCGGCCACCGCCTGGTCGACCGGCGTCAAAACATACAATGGTGCGCTGGGCGTAGACGTGCGCGGACAAGACCGCCCGACGATTCTGGAAATGGCCAAAGCGGCGGGTAAAGCCACCGGTAACGTGTCCACTGCCGAACTGGAAGATGCCACGCCGGCGGCGCTGGTAGCCCACGTCAGCTCGCGCAAATGTTATGGACCGGAGAAGACCAGCGAGCTTTGCAGCGCCCAGGCGTTGGAAAATAATGGCCGCGGCTCGATTGCGGAGCAATTGCTGGCGGCGCGGGCCGACGTCACCCTGGGGGGCGGCGGCAAGACATTTGCCGAGCAGGCGAAGGCCGGCCAGTGGCAGGGAAAAAGCCTGCGGGAACAGGCCTTGGCGCGGGGTTACCGGCTGGTGGACGATGCTGAGAGTCTGAACGCCGTCACCGTCGCGAATCAGCAGCAACCGCTGCTCGGGCTGTTTGCCGAGGGCAACATGCCGGTACGCTGGCAGGGGCCTAAAGCCGTCTATCACGGTAATGTCGATGGGCAGCCCGTCACCTGTGTCGACAATCCGTCCCGTAGCGCCAGCGTGCCGACGCTGGCGATGATGACCCGCAAGGCCATTGATTTGTTGAAAGTCAATCCGCAGGGCTTTTTCCTGCAGGTGGAGGGCGCGTCCATCGATAAACAGGATCATGCCGCCAATCCTTGCGGCCAGTTCGGCGAAACGGTGGATTTGGATGAGGCGGTACAGCAGGCGTTGGCGTTTGCCCGCGCCGACGGCAATACGCTGGTGGTGGTGACCGCTGACCATGCGCATTCCAGCCAGATTATCGAGGCTGACGCCAAGGCGCCGGGTTTGACACAGGCGCTTATCACCAAAGACGGCGCGGTAATGGCCATCAGCTACGGTAATTCAGAGGACGCTGAATCGCAGGGCCATACTGGAACCCAGTTGCGCATCGCCGCGTACGGTCCCCACGCGGCCAATGTCGCCGGCCTGACTGACCAGACCGATCTGTTTTATACCCTGCGCGATGCCATGGGGTTGAAGTAATTCTGCGCCTTGCCGGCGCGATGGCGTCGAAGTCACCCGCGCCTTCGGGAAATTAGGGTTGAAGTCATCCTAAGCCTCCCGAGGGCCGATGGGTTTGCGGTGAACCCGCATCGCGCCGTCGTAAACCCGCCTTAACCGGCAGCGCGCCGCACAGGCTAGCGCTATCAGGCGCAAGTGGCCCGAACGCGCTGGCTTCTCACTGCTGTACCAGCTGGCGGGCCATGGTATAGCCGGTAAGGTGGAAGGCATTGCTTTCATACAACGCGCGGGCGTGGGGATTATTCGCCGCCACCCGCAGCGCCACCTCGGTACATCCCGCGGCCGCAAGTTCGTTATCCAGCGCCGTCAACGCGGCGCGGCCGTAGCCTCGGCGGCGCCAAGGGGGCAGAATACTGAAATCGCAGATATAAGCCTGCGGTCGATCGCGCAAGCTGACCCACAGATAGCCCACCAGCTCGCCATCGCGCACGATGCACCACAATCGATGGTCGACGGTTTCATGCCCGTCCGGGAGATAATCATGCATTATGCGCGCGGCGTTATCGCGCCCAACATTCAGCGAATAGCCATGGTTGTCGCTGAGATCGCGCGCGTACTCTTCAACTGCGCTAGGCAGATAAACGGCAAACTCCGCCGCGGTCATATCTCGAAGTGTAATCATTTGATATCCGTTGTGCTTAGGAAAAAAAACAGACCTTGCCGGACCGGCGGCGACTGATATGAATGGGTATTGCGCCCCTCATTCCTGGCCTGTGTCGCCGCATTACGGACTGCTGTCCTGCTGCGCCCGCAAGCATCTCGCCTTGCACTTGGCGCTTGGCACTCGGCACTCGGCACTCGGCACTCGGCACTCGGCACTTGGCACTTGGCACTTGGCACTTGGCACTTGGCACTTGGCACTTGGCACCGGCGCGCCATAACGCGATAACGTCGCCAATAACGCTATCCCTGTCACATTCTCAGGCAGGGACGGCGAATAACCGCAATAACATTGCGTGAAAGCAAGTTACGCATCCGTTCATAGGTTCATCATTAGCCTGCAAGCCAATAGTTTCCATAACATATTAACTGAGCTTGCGCTAAACGGTTCAATTTTTGTGAGCAATCAATGGGTGATCGATGAAAACCAATTCCTTTTCCCCGCAGGAGCCGGTCGCAATCAGCCGGCGTAACCTGCTTAAAGGCGGCACCGCGGCCGGCGGTTTATTGCTGGCCAGCCATGCCCTGCCTCTGCCCTTTCGCCAGGCGCACGCCGAGTCCATCGCGCCCGCCGCCGCGCAAGATAACGTTGTCTGGAGCATGTGCTCGGTAAACTGCGGCAGCCGTTGCGCGCTGCGCCTGCACGTGCGGGATGATGAGGTGTATTGGGTGGAAACCGATCACACCGGCGACGACCAGTATGGCGATCATCAGGTGCGCGCTTGCCTGCGCGGCCGCTCTATACGCCGCCGTATGAATCATCCCGACCGCCTGAATTATCCGATGAAGCGGGTCGGCAAGCGTGGCGAAGGTAAATTTGAGCGCATCAGTTGGGATGAAGCGCTGGACACCCTGAGCGCCAATCTAAAGCGGATCGTCAAGGATTACGGCAACGAAGCGGTATTCATTCATTACAGTTCCGGCATTACCGGCGGCAACTTTTGCCGGTCGTCCCCCTCCGGCTCGCTGGTCACCCGGCTGATGAATTGCTATGGCGGATCGCTTGGCCAATACGGTACCTACAGCACCGCGCAAATTGCCGCCGCCATGCCCTATACCTACGGTAGTAATGAAGGCAATAGCACCTCGGACATCGTCAACACCAAATTGGTGGTGATGTTCGGTAATAACCCGGCAGAAACCCGCATGAGCGGCGCCGGCATTACCTATCATTTGGAGCAGGCGCGGGAACGCTCGCAGGCGCGCATGATCGTCATCGACCCACGCTATACCGACACCGCCGCCGGCCGCGAGGATGAGTGGATCCCCATCCGTCCCGGCACCGACGCCGCGCTGGTGAACGCCATCGCTTGGGTTCTCATCACCGAAAATCTGGTGGATCAGGCGTTTCTCGATACTTACTGCATCGGCTATGACGAGAAAACGCTGCCTGCCGGCGCGCCCGCCAACGGGCATTACAAAGCCTATATTCTCGGCGAAGGAGACGATGGCATCGCCAAAACGCCCGCCTGGGCGGAAAAAATCACCACTATCCCGCGCGATCGCATTATCAAGCTGGCGCGGGAAATCGGCAGTACAAAACCGGCCTATATCTGCCAAGGATGGGGGCCGCAGCGACAGGCCAACGGCGAGCAAACCGCGCGCGCCATCGCCATGCTGCCTATCCTTACCGGCAATGTCGGCATCAACGGCGGCAACAGCGGCGCCCGCGAATCCACCTACACCATCACCATCGAACGGCTTCCGGTGGGCACCAACCCGGTGAAAACAAAAATACCGGTGTTTTTGTGGACCGACGCCATCGCCCGCGGCCGGGAATTGACCGCGCTGAAAGATGGCATACAGGGCAAAGATAAACTCGACGTCCCGATTAAGTTTATCTGGAATTATGCCGGCAATACGCTGGTGAATCAGCATTCCGACATCAATCGCACCCACGAGATCCTGCAAAACGATAAGGATTGCGAGATGATCGTGGTCGTTGAAAATTTTATGACCTCGTCGGCGAAGTACGCCGACCTGCTGCTGCCGGATTTGATGACCACCGAGCAGGAAGATATCGTGCCGAATGATTATGCCGGTAACATGGGCTATCTGATTTTTGGCCAGCCGGCGACCAGCGCGAAATTTGAACGCCGCTCCCTCTACTGGATGACCAGCGAGATCGCCCGGCGGCTGGGGGACGATGTCCTGCAGCGGTTCACCGAAGGCCGCAGCCAATCAGAGTGGCTGCATTATCTCTACGATAAAATGCGCGCGCGCGATCCCCAGTTGCCCGACTATGAAACGCTCAAGGCGCAGGGCATTTACAAACGGCGCGATCCCGACGGCCATTTTGTCGCCTACCGCCAATTCCGCGAGGATCCAGCGGGCCATCCGCTAAAAACCCCGTCGGGGAAAATCGAGATCTACTCGGCGCAGCTGGCGGATATCGCCGCCCGTTGGCAGTTGCAACAGGGTGACACCATAACGCCGCTGCCGCAATATGCCTCAAGCTTTGAGGGCTGGGATGACCCGCTACGCACGCGTTTCCCCCTGCAACTGGCGGGATTCCATTATAAAGCGCGAACGCACTCCAGCTACGGCAATATCGATGTTCTCCAGGCCGCTTGCCAGCAGGAAATCTGGATAAATCCCCTCGACGCCCGTTCGCGGCAAATCAAAAACGGCGATTGGGTCAGAGTGTTCAACGACCGCGGCGAAGTCCGCATTATGGCAAAAGTCACGCCGCGCATTTTACCCGGCGTCACCGCCATCGGCCAGGGCGCCTGGCATCAGGCGGATATGAACGGCGATAAGGTGGACCACGGCGGCTGTATTAATACCCTCACCACGCAGCGTCCATCGCCGCTGGCGAAGGGCAATCCGCAGCATACCAATCTTATCCAGATAGAGAAGGCGTAGGGAGTCGGTCATGAGTACTCAATACGGATTTTATGTCGATTCCGAACGTTGCACCGGCTGTAAAACCTGCGAGCTGGCCTGCAAGGATTATAAAAACCTGTCGCCGCAGGTCAGTTTTCGTCGTATTTATGAATATGCCGGCGGCGATTGGCAGCAGGACGGCGACAGTTATCATCAGAATGTCTTCGCCTACTATCTTTCCATCGCCTGTAACCATTGCGAAGACCCGGCCTGCGTGAAAGTCTGCCCAAGCGGCGCCATGCACAAAGGGGAAGATGGGTTTGTGGTGGTCAATGAAGAGATCTGCATCGGCTGTCGTTATTGCCATATGGCTTGCCCTTATGGCGCGCCGCAGTTCGATGCCAACAAGGGCCACATGACCAAGTGCGATGGCTGCCACGAACGGGTGGCGGTAGGGCAAAAACCCATCTGCGTTGACTCTTGCCCCTTACGGGCGCTGGATCTGGCGCCTATCGACCAACTGCGCGCCAAGTACGGTCAGCTGGCGGAAGTCGCCCCGTTGCCGCCGGCACGTTTCACCCGGCCCAATCTGGTGTTAAAGGCCAATAGCAATAGCCGGCCGGTGGGCGATACCACCGGTTATTTGGCAAACCCGCGGGAGGTGTAGCATGGGTAATGGATGGCATGAATGGCCGTTGATGTTTTTCACCGTGGCCGGCCAGTGCGTGATCGGCGGCTATTTGGCGATGGCGGCGCTGCTGCTCGGCGGGCGGTTGTCGGCCGACAGCGGCCGCCGGGTGCGCAGGATGATGTTTTTCCTGTGGGCGCTGATGGGCGTGGGCTTCGCCGCGTCGATGCTGCATTTGGGATCGCCGCTGCGCGCTATGAACGCCCTTAATCGGCTGGGCGCCTCACCCTTGAGCAATGAGATAGCCACCGGTTCGCTGTTTTTCGCCCTGGGGGGGCTTTACTGGCTGCTGGCGGTGCTGAACCGGTTGCCCCTGCGGCTGGATAAACCCTGGCTGGTGGCGATCGCGCTGGCGGGACTGGTATTTCTGTATGCCATGGGCCGGGTGTATTTTATCGATACCGTGCCGACCTGGTACAGCGTCTTTACGCCGCTCGGCTTTGTGCTGACGGTGCTGATAGGCGGGCCGCTGCTCGGCTATCTGCTGCTGCGCGCGGCGGGGATCCCGGACGCCGCCCTGCGCTACCTGCCCTGGGTGAGCGCCCTTGCCCTGCTGGCGAGCCTGTTGGTGGTGATTTTGCAGGCCAGCCAGTTGCCGACGATCCACAGCTCGGTGCAGCAAGCAGCGACGCTTATTCCCGATTATGGCCTGCTGATGGCCGGCCGTCTGGTGCTGCTGGTGCTGGGTCTAGCGTTCTGGCTGTTGCCGCTGCTGCGCGGTAAAACGCCGCCGGTCGGCGGACTGGCGTTCGGAATGCTATGGGTTCTGTGCGGCGAACTCATCGGCCGCGCGGTGTTTTACGGCCTGCATATGACCGTCGGTATGGCGGTTGCCGGTTAAGCGCGCGGGCGGTCGGTGGCTGCCCGCCTTGCCAAGGAGTCGATGATGACTGATTTTTCTCCTGCTCAACGCCGTGATTGTTCGCCGCGGCCGGGGGCGGTTCGCCAGCGCGGCAACGGCGATCTTCGCGCGGCGTCGGCGGATAGCCGCCCGTCCGACGTCGGCGCGGTTACCGTGGATTGCGGTGCGGCTTGCGGCGGCAGAGCAACGGCGCATCGCGGCGCTGCCGGCAACGACGCGGCAACCTCATCTAGCGGCGCTGCCGGCAACGGCGTGAGAACCTCATCTTGCGGCGCTGCCGGCAACGGCGAAGCAGCCCTACATTGCGGCACGTCCGCCAACGGCGAGGCAACCCCATCTTGCGGCGCTGCCGGCAACGGCGATGCAGCCCTACATTGCGGCACGTCCGCCAACGGCGAGGCAACCGCACTTTGCGCTTCACCAGAGGAGGCGCTCCGCACGATAGCGTTTACCGGCCGAACGCTGGGGGCCTTGCTTTATTACTCCCCCGCACGGCCGGAGCAGCAACCGCTGCTGCATGCGCTGGCCGGGGATGCCTGGCTGGAGGAGTGGCCGGCGCTGCCGGGGCTGGCCGAGGCAGGGGCGTTAATGCAACAGGGATTGGTCGCCGACCAGCGCGCAACCCTGGAGCAGGAATTTCAGCGCTTGTTTCTCGGGCCGCACGCGCTACCCGCTCCCCAATGGGGATCGGTTTATCTGGATGAGGAAAGCGTAGTATACGGCGAATCCACGCTGGCGCTGCGGGCCTGGCTACGACAGCGAGGGATCGCTCCCGCTCTGGCGACGAATGAACCGGAAGATCATTGCGGTCTGCTGCTGTTGCTCAGCGCCTGGCTGGCGGAAAACGCCCCGTCCTCGCTGGATACCCTGCTGGAGGAGCATCTTCTGCCTTGGGCGCCGCGTTTTCTGACGCTGCTTTGCGAGGGCACCGTGCACCCTTTTTATCAGGGACTCGGCCGTCTGACGCGGATCACGCTGGCGCACTGGCGCCAATACCGCGGGCTGACCCCGCCGGTGCGCAAGTTATACCGCTAAGCAATTAACGCCCGGCAGGGCTGGATTGAGCGTTATAAAGCGCAGCCTGGAGGTTGAGAACGGCCTGTGTCAGGCATTGGCGGGATTTAGCGTCGGCTCGATCAAGCGCTGGCAGGATCGAGCGGCCGCCACAGTCAATGCCGTTGTGTTAAGCGCCTGCCGATTCTCGCGTTGGCAGGTTCGAGCGCCCGTGCCGGGTCCGGCGCGGTGTGCCGCTCAGGCCAGCTCGGGATAATGGATCAAATCATGGAACCGCACCCGATCCGCATTCGGGTTGTGATAGCTATGCTGGCAGTCGGCTGCAAAACGTATGCCCTGCCCCGCCGTCAAACGATGCGCCACGCCGTCAACCGTCAACGCCAGAACGCCTTCGATTACCGCAACATGCTCTACCACGCCCCTGGCATGCGGTGACGACACGCTGCGCGTCCCAGGGGCCAGATCGACGATGAACATTTCAAATCCCAAGGCCGGATCGAAGGGAAACAGCGACACCACGCGCATACCGCCCCCCGTTTCAAGAAACACCGGCGCTTCGCTGCGCCGGCCGCCCCAGCCGGCAATCCCCTGATCCTCAAGAAACGCCGAAAAGGCGACATTCATTCCGCTGGCAATTTTCCACAGCGTGGCGACGGTGGGGCTGGATTCGCCGCGCTCAATTTGCCCGAGCATCGCTTTGCTCACCCCGGTATGTTGCGCGGCATGTGCCAGGCTCCAGCCGCGCACTTTGCGCATGGTCTTGAGCGTGTGGGCGATCTGTTCGGTTACTCCTTGCATGGGATTCCTTCTGGTTCGAGGTCGGGACGGATACCCGTAGCGGCGCTGAGTGCGGTTGTACCTTGTCGCGCACGATGCTATCTTCACCGGCAGGCTGTGCGTTATAACGCACGATAACTCACTTCCTGCCGGCACGCGCGAGACCCCGGCGCGCACGGCCCCGTTCAACGCCAGGCGTGCGAGCGCGCGCTCAATTTGGAGATCTTATACTATGTCGGCCCGCGCAAGGCTATCCGATCTCTCTTTGTCTGCCGTTATCGCCGGATTTATCGCGGTGTTGGTGGGCTACACCAGTACCGCGGCAATTATTTTTCAGGCAGCGGCGGCGGCCGGCGCTTCGCCGGCGCAAATCGGCGGCTGGCTGACCATGCTCGGCCTGGGGATCGGCATCACGTCTCTCGGATTGTCGCTGTGGTACAAAATGCCGATACTCACCGCCTGGTCAACGCCCGGGGCGGCCCTGCTGGCCACCAGCCTGCCGGGCACGCCTTTGGCGGAGGCAATAGGGGTGTTTATTTTCGCCTCGGGACTGATCCTCTTGTGCGGCGTCACCGGTCTTTTCGCCAGGCTGATGGCGCATATTCCACAGAGCATTGCGGCGGCGATGCTGGCGGGGATACTGCTGCGTTTTGGTCTGGCGGCGTTTGTTTCGCTGCAAAGCCAATTCACTCTAACGTTCGCCATGTGCCTGTGTTTCCTGCTCGCCCGTCGGCTGCTGCCGCGTTTCGCCGTGTTGCTAGCGCTAGCGGCGGGTTTGGCGGTGGCGGCCTGGCAGGGCGACATTACGATGGGCGCGCAACCGCTGCACATAGCCACCCCGCAATGGATAACGCCGCGTTTTAACTTTACCTCGTTAATGGGCATCGCCCTGCCGTTTTTTATCGTCACCATGGCCTCGCAGAACGCGCCGGGCGTCGCGACGCTACAGGCCGCCGGCTACCCTGCGCCGGTATCACCGCTCGTCGCCTGGACCGCGCTGGCATCGCTAGTGCTGGCGCCCTTTGGCGGCTTTTCCATCTGTATTGCCGCCATCAGCGCCGCCGTCTGCCTTAGCCCGGAGGCGCACCCCGATCCGGCCCGGCGCTACATGGCGGCCGCGGCGGCCGGCGGATTTTATCTGCTTACCGGCCTGTTTGGCGGATCCATCGGCCAGCTTTTCAGCGCGCTGCCGGCTCCGCTCATCCATACCCTCGCCGGCCTGGCGCTGCTCGGCACCATCGCCGGCAGCCTGCACCGCGCGCTTCAGGACGAAGAGCACCGTGATGCGGCCATCATCACCTTTTTGGTCACGGCCTCCGGTATCACCCTGCTCGGCATCGGCGCGGCGTTCTGGGGCCTGATGGCGGGCATCGCGGTCTGGGGAATACAGTTGCTGCCCACGCGGCGCCGGCGCAGCGTGTAACGCTAACGCATCCCGGCGCCCGCGGCTGCGCAAAGCGTTATTCCTCTCCCGGCGCCTCGCCGTCGTCGGCCTCCTGCGCCAGCAGTTGGCGTTTACGTTCAACCCCCCAACGATAGCCCGACAGCGTGCCGTCGCTGCGGACCACCCGGTGACAGGGGATAGCCACGGCAAGCAGATTGGCGGCACAGGCGCCGGCCACCGCCCGCACCGCACCGGGTGCGCCGACGCGCTCCGCCACCTGGCGATAGCTTAGCGTCTCCCCTGGCGCGATGGCGCGCAGCACTTGCCACACCCGCTGCTGAAAAGCGGTACCGCGAATGTCCAGCGGCAAATCGAGACCGGATCGCGGCGCGTCGACAAAGCGTATGACCTGCGCAACCCGCTGCTGATACGCCGCATCGCTGCCCAGCAGCTCCCCGTGGGGGAATGTCTCGCGCAGTTCCCGCAGTAGCTGACCGGCGTCATCGCCAAGCAAAATGGCGCAGATACCGCGTTCGCTGTGGGCCACTAAAATCTCACCCAGCGAACAATGGCCAACGGAAACGTGAATGCGCATCCCTTTGCCACCGGCGCGGAACATGGCAGGTGTCATCCCCAGCGTCTGCTCCGCCTCGCTGTAAAAACGGCCGCTTGACCGGTAACCGGTATCATACATCACGCCGGTAATGTTCTCGGCGCCCGCCAGCGCCTGACGCATGCGGCCCTGGCGACAGCCTACCGCATAGGCATGCGGCGTGAGGCCGGTCGCGGCTTTAAACACCCGGTGAAAGTGGCTGGCGCTCATGCCGGCCTGCGCCGCCAGCGCATTCAATGCCGGCGGCGTCTGTGCCGATTCAATCTGGCGGCAGGCGCGCGCGATGCGCGCCGCATGATCCGACGCCCGCGACGGCAAGCCTTGCCGGCAACGTTTACAGGGGCGAAAACCCGCCGCCAGCGCACTATCGCCGTCGCTGAAGAAACGGACATTTTCCGGCCGTGGCCGGCGCGAGGCGCAAGAGGGCGAGCAGAAAATGCCGGTAGTGACGACGCCATATACAAAGGTGCCGTCCGCCGCCGTATCCCGACGCTCAATCGCCTTCCAGCGGGGATCATGGGTTATTTCATCTACCGGCACATTCGTCGAAGCCATCGTTTTCTCCCGTGTCAATGTCGCGGCCGCAACCGGCCCTTACCTGTCATCAGCATGCCACGTTAGTTAAGGGAAGAAATACCGGATCTGACTTTTTAATTCGACTAAAGGGCACAGGGACCCGCGGGAGGCAACGCCGTGCGCGCCACGATCGGCCCAGAGTTATCGCGCGCACTTGCCCGGCCTGCACGCCCCTTTTGCAGGCGCTATCGGCAACGATGGCCGGGTGGATACGCCGCACTTACCGGTTTAACGCCCAAGCGGCCTGACCAGGCTAACAAGGCTTGCCGCGAGAAAAGGGTTCGTCCGAGCTAGGGCGCCTCGCGGCGGGCAAAGGCGCCCCGTGCGGGCTTACAACGCCTCGTCGCGGGCCAAGGCGCTCCAGGCTACCGGCTATGCGTTGTCATGGTCGCTTTTGTTAGACACTGATTGATGGTCTCAATCAGTACGCCCGTGCCACAGCAGTTTTCCTCATGATCCGGCGCATGACGTCGGTTGATCAGACGATCGTGCGGACAGCCGCCGCGACACATCGTAAACCATTGGCAATGTTTCATTGCCTGACGGGCATGCCTCGCTTCTCTGGCCGCCCGACGGTAATGGGCGGCGCTGTCCAACAGCGTCGCTAAATCATTATCGATCAATGAACCATAATTATTATTTTTCATCCCGACATATTTATCGCATGGCGTGACGGTGCCGTTTGGCTCAAGCGTAATGACCTCGCGCGCGCAATCGCCGCTCCAATAGCACGCGGAAAGCCGGGCGGTCGGATGGCTCAGCACCCGGATAAAATCCTCAAACATCGGAATGGCAATCACCGTGCGATAGTTTTGCCACCATAATAAAAACATCTTGCTCAAAAACGCGATGAATTGCCGATAAGTAATATACCCCTCTCCCGGGTCACCGTTTGGCGTCAGGCGATTATCGGGCACGATATTGAGGAATTCGATATTGGTCAGCGCTATTTGGCGAAAATATTCCAGCATAGCGCGCATGTCGCTATGGTATAGCTGGCGGTCCACGACGATGAGCGCGCCATAGGGGATCCCGCGTTCGCGCAGTCTACCGATGGTTTCGGCCACGCGCGCAGCGGTGCCGCGACCGCGTTTATCCAGCCGGCGCGTGTCGTTAATCGCCGGCACGCCGTCCAGGCTGATGCCGACGCTCATGCCGATGGCTTCAAGAAATTGCAGCCAGGCGGGCGAGAGGCTTACCGCATTGGACTGCATGGAATTGGTGATGACATCCCCCGGCTTGCGGAACTGCTCCTGCAGCCAAATCAATTTCTTGAAAAAATCGGGTCTTAGCATGGTCACCTCGCCGCCGTGCCAGACGAATTCAAATCGATGGATGTCCGGCAGCGTCAGGATCCGCCGCAGCGCCCTGGTCAACACGGCAAACGACATGGTTTGTTCCGGCCCTTCGGCCCAAGAATGGCAGTAAGTACAGCGTAAATTACAGCATCGGGTGGCCTTCAACACCACTACCAATTTACCGCAGCCTAGCGGCTTTGCGCACGGTGAAATTTGCCGCTCGCGTTGGTAGAGGGCCCTTTCATCGCGCGTTAGCAGTTGTTCTGCCGGTAGCCGCCCGATCATATAAGCCGCGAGATCGCGATAGTGGTTTGACGCCATTTTGGCGAACGGGGGATCCAACGAGGCCTGGGTAATATCCTTTACCGGTATGATTCCATTCATGATGGGCCTTCCTTATTGTCGGTCAGTCGATATAGCCGTCCCTCATCATGAGAACACGGCTGGCGTAGCCCGCTGCGTCATCGGAATGGGTCACCATGATAACCGTGGTACCCTGCCGATGGATTTCGCGCAGCAGCACAAGCACGTCGCGGCTGGTTTTACTGTCCAGATTGCCGGTGGGCTCATCCGCCAGAATCAGCGGAGGTCGGGAAATCATGGCGCGGGCGATGGCCACCCGCTGTTGCTGCCCCCCGGAAAGCTGAGCGGGGTAGTGCTGAGCGCGGTTTTGCAGTCCGAGAGATGCCAGCGCGGCGGCGACCCGTTGCCGCCGCTCCGCCGCCGGCACGCTGCGATATTTCAACGGCAGCGCGACGTTTTCTTCCACCGTTAGCGGACTAATAAGGTTAAACGATTGAAAGACATACCCTATCAACTGTCGACGCAGCGTCACTTTCTGCGCGTTACCGAGACCGGCGGCATCATGTCCCGCCAGCACCAGACGCCCCGCATTCAGCGATTCAAACAGACCAATAACGTTCAACAGGGTCGTTTTCCCTGATCCCGATGGCCCCATGACCGCGACAAACTCGCCGGCCGCCACCGATAGGCTCAACGTATTCAACGCCAAGGTTTTGATGGTCCGCGTCAAAAAAAATTTTTCAGCGTTTTCAATGCAAATCATGTCACTTAAACTCAATAAGGTTGTTTTTTTGGTACTGGTTGTTGGCGAAAGCAACCACCTGCTGCCCCTCCTGCAGGCCACTGATAACCGCGGTTTGTGCCCCGCCCGTCGGCTTGATCGTTACCGCCGTCTTAACGGCGCGCCGCCGTTGCGCATCGCTCACGAACAGCCTGGCCTGACCCTGTTGGTAGAAAATCGCCCGCGATGGCACCAGCAGCGCCTCGTCCGCAGCGGCCAGCGCGAGCCGCACCTCCACGGACTGACCGCGCTTGAGAAACCGCTGCAGCGGCTGTAACAACACCAGCTTGGCTTTGAATTTACCGTTATCCACCATGGGAGAAACGGAATCGATGACCAGTGGGATATCCGCATCGCCGCTATGCGCCATCACCTTCATGCCGCGGCGGATCTTATCCAGATAATATTCGCTGAACTCGGCCTCGAAGTGATAAGCGGCCAGATTGTCGATCACCGCCACTTTTTCGCCGGGCTTTATCTGCTGACCCGGTTTGATGTCCAGCGAGGACGATAAAATGCCGTCAATAGGCGAAGTCAGCACTAACTGATCCAGCCCGCCCTTGATGAGGCCAACCAGATTGTCCAGTTGACGAATAGATTCATCAATCTCGTGAATCTGCACCGGCAGCATTTTGTCCTGAGCCTTGCTGTGCTGTTCAAATATGGCGTAGTTGGTTTTCCAGTGCTGCAACTCATCGAGCAGATCTTCATAGGTTGCGCGGGCAATAGCTGATTTTTCATGCAGCTGCCGGCTGCGCTCGATGTTACGGGTAATTTTCAATACGTTGTAATAGGACTTTTGCAGATCCACCTTGGTATCGCGGGTGTTGCGTTCCAGCAGCATACGCATATTGCGCAAATTGTTGATTTGTTCAGTTGCGCTGGCGATACGCGACGTGACATCCAGAACAAAATCGTAATTAGCCAGCCGGGCTATCACGTCATTCTTTTTCACCGGATCGGAGGAGGATTTGCAGATCTCCACCACCTTGCCGCCGCGTTCAGAGGAGAGGATCACGCTTTCATTGGGGATCGCGATAGCGCGTACCACCAGCATATCGGTATAGGGCTGCCGCTGGACGGTATGAAAGGTTACCTCACGGCGGGGAACCGTCAGCGCGCCTTCCCGCGACATAAGCCAATACAGCAGGCCCAGAATCAGCAGAAACACCAGCACGGCGCCGGCGGTAATCCAACGTGCCCGCCGATGTATGCCGCCCGGTTTGTCGATTTTGATATCCATCAGCGCCCCTTAGCCGAAACCGTGCCGTCGATGCCGCGCACCATCCGCCACAAGCGTGAGCGACATGACCGCCACCACGCCAAGCGCCAGCGCCAACAGCGCGGCGAACGCCCAGACATAGCACAGACTCGTCACCCGTTCGTACTGCGCCAGCCAGCGATTCAGCAGCGCCCATCCCGCTACGCCGGCTGCCGCCAGCGATAATGCCAGCGGCACCCCATTTTGCTTTAAGAAATAGACAAAACCGGTATAGGTCGATCCCCCCAGCGCCTCCATAATTGCCAATGTTTTCGCCAAGCGTCTCGACTCAGACTGGCCGATAATCACGGCGCTTAGCAGCATCAGCGACAGGCTGAGCAGCGCCACCAGCCTGATGATATGCTGCATCAGGCGTCCGTCATGGAAATGCGCCGCGTGCAGCTCCGCCACGGTCTGCATGCCGTCGGGAGAAAGCATTTGCTTTGCCAGCACCTGCTTGGCCCGTCTCATCTGGTCCTCGTTGTCCACGCGCAACGCGCCATACTGCTGCCGATCGTCGGTAATGAAAAGCAATAGCGGCTGCGGCTCGGCGCCAAGATCGCCCAAATAAAAGTCATCCACGACGCGCTGTACGCGCAGGGTGAAAGGTTTGTCGTCAATTTCGGCATAAAAGGGCGCGCTGAGGACTTCATCCCAGGTGGCAAAGCCCATCTGCCGCGCAAACGCGCGGGTCGCGATAACGTGCAGCACGTCCGGCGCCTGGCTGGCCGTCAGAGCGCCACTGCCGCCCAGTGTCTCTAGTCCCCAAACGTCGGCAAAATGGCAATTGGCGTACAGGGCCGCAGTGGCGGTAAACGCCTGTTGGCGCTGCTGGCGGCCGTGGCGCACGGTCAGGCTGCTGCGCGACATGTCAAAGGGGCGCCAACTGCTGAGGGCAATGTCACCGCTGCCGACTTCCCTTCTCAGCGCCTCCTTAAGCCGCGTTAGGGCGCCTGTGGCCGCCACAGCCTCGTTCAGCTCGAAAGTCAGCAGTCCATTGACGCGATAGCCAAAATCCGCCGTGCGGACATAGTGATACTGCGCCACCACCCCGGCCCAGGCGGCGATGATGACTCCCGAGACAAACAGCTGCAGCATCAGCGTGGCGCGGTTGGTATACCAGGCGACCACCGTTTCATAGCGATTGACGGCGCCGCCGCGGCACAGCACGAACAGGAAAAAATAGGACAAATGGGAACACAGTACGATGGCGACGAGAACAACGGTCACCAGGCCGAAAGCCGCCGCAATGGCCGTCCAGGGCTGCGTCAATAGCAATGCGGCGACCTGCTGCGAGGCCGCCGTCAGCCACAGCAGCAACAGTGCCGATACTATAACGATGCTCAGCAACTGCGGCAGCAGGGAGGCCAGCGAATCACGCAGCAATTGGCTATCCGCAGCGCCCAGGGCGCGCCTTATATACAGCCCCTTCCGCTTGGCCGCGTGAAGAATACCATTGAGATTGAAGAAGTTAATAAGGGTGGTCACCAGGACAAACGCACCGGCCCCGTAAAGGGTATACAGCAGCGGGCGGGAAATCACCGTCGCTATCTCATCGGCGTAGCCGCCATCATAGTGCATGGCGTCGATCGGGCGGGCGCTCAAGTGAATAAACTGTGATGGCGTAAAGGGCGCACCGGGCAGTGGGGGCGCATGGCGCCGCACGATCTCCCGCAGCAGGCCATCATCGGGCGGCGCGCGGGTTTGCATCCTGGCAAAGGTATAAACCTGGGTGCTATACCAGTCCCCTCGTCTGGCGTAATACGCCTCCATCAGCGACGGCGAAAAGGCAACCATCGCCTGCATCACCAGGCTGGACGCGGGCTGCGGCTGGACCACCCCTTTAATGATAAACATCCCCTTCCCCGCCAATTGGACGGCTTTGCCTACCGGCGTCTCAAACCCCAGATACCGTCGATTGAATTCGGGAGTGATATAAATTTCATTTTCCCGCGGCGGGGTGATTGCCTGCTGAAAAGGGTTTATCAGACCGAGAAACTCGGGGCTGACGGCAAAAAGTTCCACCCGGGGAACCCTGCGCTCCGCAGTCTGAATATCGCTGAAGAAACGGTAGGCGAAACCGACGGCTTCCACCTGCGGCGCACGTTGCAGCACATCCGCCAGCGGCAGCGGGACGCGGGCGGAGCGGATAACGTCACCACCGGGAACCGTAAAGCGGGTTTCGATACGATACAGTCGGTCGTACTCGGCACTGAAACGATCTGTACGCTGGTCCTGCAAAAACAGCAGCAGGACTAAAAAGGCGCAGACAAAACCAAAAGCGGTAATAACCACCGCCAATAACGCACTGACCGGGCTTATTTTGATATCGTCAAGATATTCTTTCATTATCATTTTCGTTTCCGGTCAGAAAAGCCGAAGTCAATATAGCGAAACACACCGGCAGCCCATTATTAACCGACCTACCAAAGCAGCCGAATCGGAAATCACACCGATACCGGCTGGCATATTTTCGTTTGAATTAACGCGTTGCCGTTAGGCACAATTTAAAAACGAAATGACCAGTTCCAGGCAAGGTATTGCCGTTGACCGGCCCGCTGCTCCAGCGCATGTAAAACCTCATCGTTGACGGCCAGCCCCGGCGGGTCAAATACCGCCGAAAAGGCCATCAGCCGCCGTTGCAACCTTGAGGGTTCCCCGCCAACGGGGGCAATGGGCGCAAAACTCTCCATATCGACCTCCACGTACGATTGAGTAAATAAGGATGATGGATGCCATTCTTACTAACAACTTTAGCGCCATTTATTCTTGATAAAAAATTAAAAACCGTCAATCGCGCGCGCCTTTTTAACACAATGATTGAACCTTAGTTTAAGGTTGCTACGTTACAGCCTTAAGAAATATCATATTAACGCCAGATTAACGCAGTTATTAATCATATTAAAACAAACCATTAATTTTGAATTCATTGATATATTAATGGTATTGACATTCGATGATTAACAGGCGAACCGAGGAGTGGCCTTGCAGAAATAGCGCTGCTATCATCGGCGCGCGCGACGGGCATGTCGCAGACGCGCACCGCCGACCTCGCGCCGACCCTCCTTAGCCATCAATCGGCTCCCGCTTGCGGTTTATGCAGCGCGCGCGCCAACAGAATGGACGGCAGGTGATCCTCAATCCAATCCGTCAAGGCCGCGACCTTGAGGCTAACCTCGCGCCCCGGCTCGCTTAATCGATATTCCACGTGCGGCGGCACCACCGGCAGTGAGCGGCGCACGACCAAGCCATCCTCTTCCAGCAGCCCCAAGGTCTGCGCCAGCATCTTTTCGCTGACGCCGCCGACTTTGCGCCGCAGTTGACTAAAACGGAGCGTCTCCTGCCCCAGCGCGAGCAGTACTAACACTCCCCAGCGGCTGGTTAAATGTTTCAATACCGTCCGGGAGGGGCAGTTGGGGTCAAGGACATCCCCCCGCTGCATACGCGTTGCCAGTACGCCGCTTGGCGTGTGGATTTCGGTCATCATACTTACCTTTTTGTATGTACTTACTTTTCGTTAGCATAAGCGATATGCTGTTTTTTTTCACCTGAAAAGGAAGATAATGATGATCGCTATTACCGGCGCTACCGGCCAGCTTGGCCGTTTGGTTATCGATGAACTGCTCAAAAAAATGCCCGCCGCGCAGATCATTGCCCTTGTGCGCTCGCCGGCGAAAGCCGCCGATTTGGCTCAACGGGGCGTGCAAATACGGCAGGCGGATTATGGTAAGCCTGACACACTTATCGCCGCGCTTAGCGGCGTAGAGAAACTCCTGCTGATCTCCTCAAGCGAAGTCGGCCGCCGCGTCGCGCAGCATGCGGCGGTTATTGATGCCGCCAAACGGGCCGGGGTCGATTTGCTGGCCTATACCAGCCTTTTGCATGCGGACACCAGTCCGCTGGGCCTCAGCGAGGAGCACCGCGCTACCGAAGCGCTGCTGGCGGAATCGGGTCTGCCTGTCGTGCTGCTGCGCAACGGTTGGTATAACGAAAATTATGCCGTCGGCATACCCGCCGCGCTGGCGCACCATGCGGTGACCGGCACCGCGGGGGACGGCCGTATCGCCGCGGCGGCGCGCGCCGACTACGCCGCCGCCGCCGCTGAAGCGCTAACCCGCGACGGGCAGGCGGGGAAAATTTACGAACTCGCGGGGGACAGCGCCTGGACGCTCGCCGAACTGGCGGCGGAAATAAGCCGGCAGTCGGGCCAGGAAGTGAACTATGTCAATCTGCCGCAGGCGGACTATCAGGCATTGCTGGAGCAGGCGGGTCTGCCGGCGCCGTTGGCGGCAATGCTGGCGGATTCGGAAAGCGGTGCCGCGCGCGGCGGCTTATTCGATGACGGTCGGCAATTGAGCCGACTGATAGGCCGTTCCACCACGCCGTTGACGACCCTTGTCGCACGCGCGCTTGCTAAAGGCTAACGGCACGGGGCAGTCATCCTCAGGCGGCCGGGGTGACCGCCCTCCCTGGTGAGGGCCCTCGACGTAGGCGGCCGTTCAGAACGGCCGCACCACGATCAGCACCACGCTGACCACCAGCGCCAGCACGGTGAAACCGCAGGCGTAATTCAGCAGCCGCGGCGCCGCTAGGCGGTTCTGCGCCAGCCCGCGACGCAGCGCGCCGGACTGCATACCGTGCAGCGCCGATAACATTAGCACAAATAGCCCCTTTACCAGCAGCGAGGCCGAAGGCGGCCAACTGCCCATCAAGGTCATGCCGATGCCGGTGAGCCAGGTCAGGATCATCGCCGGCAGTACCACACGTTGATTCCAGCGCTGCACGGCATTGATAAGGGCTATGAGCCCGGCACCGTCCGGCGCGCGGCGCCAGGCGTTCATCACTACCCCCAACATACACATACCGCCGATCCACAGCGTCATGCCGACGAAATGCAGCGATTTCAAAAACATAAACAGTGTCATTTTTTCTCCTTCGCCGGTCTCTGACAGACGGCCGGTCCGGCTTCGCGCCGTTTAACTGGGCTTACATGTTAAAGCGCCCGGCGGGGTCGAGGTGCCGGGCGGGATCCGCTCTGCTGCGCCTGCGCCAGCAGGAAGTAACAATGAACTTTACAGGGTTATCCGGCCGCCGGCGGGCTCATTCTAGCGGCAGCGCCGTCCGCCGGCAAGGCGATAACGCCCACCGCCGGCAGGGAATTCTCGGCGCCTCCGACCGGTCGCCTTATGTTGATACCGCCCCGCCCAACGGCGACACACTGAAGCGCGGCGCGGGAAGATTGCATCCGTCACCACACCACCCTTATAGTTAGCAGAATAATCATATAGCCGAGGAACGCGTGATGAGAGTCCTGTTCGCCGCGCCAGAAGATGCCTGGGGTGGGATATATGCCCGCTTTTGCCAGGCGCTGCCCGAGATGGAATTCGTTGCCGCCAGCGATTTCCGTACCCTTTCCCTTGCCAATTTCGATGCCATTATCCCCACGATGACGCCGGTGGATGCCGCGCTGCTGCAAAGCGCCGATCGGTTGAAACTGATTCAGCAAGTGGGCGCCGGACTGGAAGGGGTGGATATCGCCGCCGCCCGGGCGCGCGGTATCTCGGTGGCTAACGTCCCCTCGGCGAGTTCCGGCAATGCTGACTCCGTTGCCGAGCTGGCGATTTATCTGATGCTGGGTCTGGCGCGCAACGCCGCCGACATTCCGCGACAGCTGCATCTGCGCCAGTTAGGCCGTCCCATCGGGCAGGGTCTGATGGGCAAAACCGTCGGGCTCGTCGGATTGGGCGGTATCGGTAAAGCGTTGGCCCGGCGGCTAGCGGCGTTCGGCATGCGTATAATCGGCATTAAGCGCACCGTAGATGAGGCGTTTGCCGCACGCTATCAGCTAGACTGGCTCGGCACGCTAGCGGAGCTCCCCACGCTGCTAGGGCAGGCGGATTTTGTCGTGCTGAGCCTGCCGGATACGGCGCAAACCCACCATCTTATCAATGCGCAAAGCCTGTCGTACTGCAAACCCGGCAGCTTTCTCATTAACGTCGGTCGCGGCGGTTTAGTGGAAAAGCACGCGCTGGAACAGGCGCTCATCAGCGGTCAACTGGCAGGCGCCGGCCTGGATGTGTTTTGGCAGGAGCCGCCGGATCCGGCGGATAGTCTTTTTCAACAGAATGTGATTGCCACGCCGCATATCGGCGGCGTTACCGACATTTCCGCTGCCGGTAATATTCAGGCGGTATGCGATAATCTTCGGCGTTTGCAACAGGGTGAACCTCTATGGTATTTGGCCTGAATGGCGGTGCCGCGCGCAACCATAAACAAGATGTTGCGTCCCTATAGCGGCGGTTTGGCCGACAAGCGACAATACTTAGGGCTGGCCGTTGAAGGAGAGTCCGATGAGTACCGAAATGCTGGCGCTGTTACTTGCTGCGTTGCTTTGTCTGCTGCTGCCCCTGGTTTACTCCTTTTTATACCAGCGTCAAGTGGGCGTTAAAGGCACGATGGGCAACCGCGAAACGGTTGCGCCGCCCACGGGGGCCGCCGCGCGCGGGCTGCGGGCGCATCAAAATCTGCTGGAGAATTTGCTGCCCTTCGCCATCGTGGTGCTGGCGGCGCAACACCTGGCGGTAACCAACGCGTTGACCGTCGCCGGCGCGCTGCTGTTTTTAGGCGCGCGCGTCGTTCATGCGCTATGTTACCTGTTCGGGGTTACGGTTATCCGGTCCCTGGCCTATTTGGCGGGCCTTATCGGCACGTTGATGATCGGCTGGCAGTTATTCTAGCCGCGACGCTCGCCCCTTAGTTTTGCCGCTAACGGCCCAGGCCGTTCTACCGCAGCCGCGACGCCTGCCTTTCTTGGCGCTCGCGGCCTCATCCCTTCGCAGCCGCCTGCTTAAAAGGGTCGCCCCCTAATTTTTGAACCGCTGTTTCTTTTTTAAAAAACCCTTTTTTTATATTTTTGACGTTGATCGCCCTTCTCTTTATCTGTTTGCCACATCCTGTGCAACTATGGCAATAACGAGAAGGTTTGCCCTCCCCCCCGGCGCTACTTTGAGGTATCGCATTATCGGCGAATACCCTCAGATCCACCCAATGCTGTCATCAGGGGCATAACGATCATGAAAACACGCACGATAGGTTTACCCAATTACCTGGCCTATGGCTCAGGTGACTTTCTGGGAGCCGGCACCACCGCGTTAACCGCCGCCTGGCTGCTCTATTTTTACACCACCTTTTGCGGTCTGACGCCTATCGAGGCGACCTTTATTTTCGCCACCGCCCGCGTGCTGGACGCCGTCGTTAGCCCATTGATGGGGTATCTGACCGATAACTTCGGCAACACCTGGCTGGGCAAGCGCTTTGGCCGGCGCAAATTTTTTATTCTGCTGGGGATCCCCTGCGTATTTAGCTACACCTTCATGTGGGTCGGGGATATGGGGTTCTGGTATTACCTGCTCACCTATTTGCTGTTCGATGTGGTGTACACCATGATTCTGGTGCCTTATGAAACGCTGGTGCCAGAGATGACGGACGACTTCAAGCAGAAAACCAAATTCTCCGGCGCGCGCATTGCCCTGGCGCAACTTTCCGCTATCCTGGCCGCGTTTTTGCCGGGTATTTTGTTGTCCCATTTCGGCAAAGATAACGCCATCTCCTTTTTCTATGCCAGCCTGGTGTTCGCCATTCTTTGCGCCCTGGTCTTGACGCTGGTTTATCTGTTTACCTGGGAGCGGCCGGAAGAGCTGAAATCGGAAGCGGTGCGGCAGCAGGAAAGAGATAAACAGCAGCTTACGTTAAAACAAAGCCTTAAGCGGCTGCATGTCGAGTTGACCTCCACGCTGCGTATTCGTATCTTCCGCCAGCATCTGGGGCTCTACCTCGGCGGTTATATCGCGCAGGACGTGTTCAACGCGGTGTTTACCTATTACGTGGTATTCGTGCTGATGCAAAGCGCTACCGTCGCCTCCAACCTGCTGGGAGTCATGGCGATTCTGCAATTTGTCGCCGTGATCGGTATGATCCCGCTGTGCATCCGGTTCGGGCCCGCGCCCTCCTATCGCTTGGTGGTCTCGCTGTTCGGTCTGAGCGTTATCGCCTATTCCGTCCTGTGGTATGCCGGCTTAAGCGATATCTATGCGCTGCTGCTGCTGGTGTCGGCGATAGCCGGTCTGGGACGCGGCGGCATCAACTATGTGCCCTGGAATATCTATACCTACATCGCCGATGTGGATGAGACTATCACCGCCCAACGCCGCGAAGGCATTTTCGCCGGTATCATGACCCTGACCCGCAAGGCCTCTCAGGCCGGCGCGGTGATGCTGGTCGGTATCGTGCTGCAATTGTCCGGCTTCGTTTCAGGACAAAGCCAGCAGGCGCCGGAAGTGGCCCATACCATCATGGCGATCCTAAGCGTCGGTACCCTCATCGTGCTGGCCATCGGCTTTTTCATCTCGTTACGCTTTAAACTCAACCTGGAAACACACGGCGTGCTGGCGGCGGAGACGCGCAAAATGCGCGACGCCAACCGTTTGGTACCGGAACACATTACGCCGGAGAATAAAGCCATCGTCGAGATGCTGGCGGGCATGAAATATGAGTATTTGTGGGGGAATAACAATATCGGCTATCTCAACCGGCATAAGCAGGCGCCGGTAAACGAAAGCGCTTTTGTTCCCCTGCACACCCCGGATTCAGAGAAACGATAAACTGGCAGGAAAAGATAATGACGATTTTCAGCGTAAAGCACAGTGCCCTGCTGCGGCAGCCGGAATACCTCCTTTCGCGCGAACGTTTAAAGGCGCTGATTGAGAAAGTGACCGATAACCTGGTAAATATTACCGATGAGCGCGGCGAATTTCTGCTGCGGCTGGACGATGGGCGGGTGATTGATACCAAAGGCTGGGCCGCCGGCTGGGAATGGACCCACGGCGTCGGTTTGTACGGCATTTATCAGTATTACCAGCAAACGGGCGACGACCGTATGCGCGCCATTATCGATGATTGGTTCACCCAACAATTGGCGCAGGGCACGCCGACCAAAAACGTCAATACCGTTTGTCCGTTTCTCACCCTGGCCTATCGCTATGAAGAGACCGGCAATCCGGCCTGGCGTCCCTACCTGGAACGCTGGGCGGAGTGGGCCATGTATGACATGCCGCGCACCGAAAAGCAGGGCATGCAGCATATCGTCTACAATAACGAAAATCACCAGCAGATGTGGGACGATACGCTGATGATGACCGTGCTGCCGCTGGCAAAAATCGGCAAGTTGCTGCACCGCCCCGAATTCGTCGAAGAGGCTACTTACCAGTTTCTGCTGCATGTGCAATATCTGATGGATAGGCAAACCGGCTTATGGTTCCACGGCTGGAGTTTTGACGGCAACCATAATTTCGCCAACGCGCGCTGGGCGCGGGGCAACAGCTGGCTGACGGTGGTGATCCCCGAATTCATTGAACTGCTGGATCTCCCTGCCCATGACGCCACCCGGCGTTTTCTGTTGCAGGTGCTGCAAAGCCAGGTCAGCGCTCTGGCCGCCTGCCAGGACGACAGCGGCTTATGGCACACGCTGCTAGACGATCCCGACTCCTACTTGGAAAGTTCCGCCACCGCGGGTTTCGCTTACGGTATTTTGAAGGGGATCCGTAAGCGCTATCTGGATGCTCGCTGGCAGCCGGTGGCGGAAAAAGCGGTGCGCGGCGTGATTGAAAGGATCAATGACCGCGGCGAGTTGACGCAGGTGTCGTTCGGCACCGCGATGGGCGCCGAACTGGATTATTATCGTCAAATTCCCCTGACCTCCATGCCCTACGGCCAGGCGATGGCGATCCTCTGCCTGGGCGAGTATCTGCGCGTGTACCTATAGCCTGCGCTGCGCCAGGGAAGGCGTTGCGCTATTTCACCAGCGTGGCGAAGTAGTAGAGCAGCGGAATGGCCAGCAGGTACAGCCCGGGGGACACCTCACCCCCCTTGCCGGCAACAAGTTTGATCGCCACGTAACACAGCAGCCCTCCGGCGATGCCGGTGCCGAAACTGTTGGCGATAAGGGTAATCATCACCATTAACAGCACCGGCAGCGCATCGGTAAACGACGACAGATCAACTTTGCGCAGCGCGCTGAACATCGTTAAACCAATCAGAATCAGCGCCGGTGCCGTGGCCTGTTTCGGGATCATCAGCGCCACCGGCGTCAGGACAAACATCAGCAAAAACATCCCGGCGGCCACCAGCGCGGTCAGGCCGGTTTTGCCGCCGGCTTCTGCCGACGCCGACGACTCGATCAGCGCCGTGGCGGCCGGAATACCCACCCAGGGGCCGAGCGTGGCGGCGATGGCGTCCACCAGAAACGGCCGGTTGATTTGCGGCATATTGCCCTGCTCATCCAGCAGACCGGCGTCACCGCCTACCGCCAGCGTAGTCCCCATGGTAGAGAAGAACTCCGAGGCGAAAAAAACGAATAAGTAAGGCAGTAGCGCGATATTTAACGCGCCAAGCAGATCCACCTGGCCCCATACCGGCAGCACGGAATGGGGCAGCGCCAGCCAGCGCGCCGGCAGATGGGTGATCCCGGCCGGGATCCCCGCCAGGGTCGCCAGCAGTATCGCCCACAAAATGGCGCCCGGTACCCTGCGCGCCTGTAGACCAATCGCCACCAGGAGGCCAAACAGCGCCACGCAGGCGCCGGGGGCGGTGAAATCCCCCAGCATTAACGCGCTGCTTTTGGCATTGGCCAGCACCAATCCGGCATTGCGAAAGCCCAGCATCGCCACGAAGATACCGATGGAGGCGGTCAAGCCTAGCTTAATGGATTGAGGTACCGCGCGGGTGACCACTTCCCTGAGCCCCAGCACCGTCAACAGCAAGAACAATACCCCCGACCAGCAGGCGATACCTAGCCCGATGCTCCAGGGGACACCCTCGCTGCCGGCAAGCGTAACGCCGACCAACACCGATCCGCCGATGCCCGGCCCTACCATGAATGGCAGATTGCCGTAAAAGGCCATGATAAGCGTGCTGATGACAAACACGATAAGGGTCCCCGTGGTGGCGGCGCCCTTATCCATGCCGCCGGCGGCCAGCAGACCGGGGATCACAATCAGCAAATAGGCGGCGGCGAGGAAGCCGGTTATGCCGGCAATCGTTTCGCGCTTTACCGTAGTCTGCCGCGCCTCCAGCCGGAAGCGGCGGTGAAGCCAGTTCTGCCGGGGCAGCGTGCCCCGGCTGTCGATAGGGTCAGCCATACAGTCGTTCTCTTAAGCCAAAAAAAGCGCGGGCGAGCGGCCCGCGTCCCAAAAAACGCCTGCCGCTAGGGCGTACTGCCGCACGCCACTAGCGGGTCCACCAGGGTGCGCAGCGTGCCGTCGGTCAACCCCAGATCGGTCAAGTGGGGTCCGGCATTACAGGCCAGGCAGGTACCTTCGATGGCCTTGAATACGCGATACGGCGCCTGCCAATCCGCCACCCGCCCGCTGGCGGCGCGCAAAGCGGCAAAGCGCGGCGCCAGTTGCTCCAGCGGCAGCGGGGAGAGCATGCCGGCAATCGGCATCGCCACCTGCGCCAGCAGCTCGCCGTTTTGCGCTACCGCCATGCCGCCGCCGCTGGCGATAACGGCGTTGGCGGCCAGCATCATATCCTGTTCACCGCGGCCCAAAACCACCAGATTATGGGCGTCGTGGGAGTAAGAGGTGGCGATCGCCCCGCGCAGTTCGCCCCATCCTTCCAGCAGCGCCAACCGGGGAGGCGCCTCATGGCGGCCGTGACGGTGGCGGACCCAGATAATATTTACCTCGGGAGGCAGTTGTACCACGCCGTCGCGCACCGTCACCTGGCGCTCCCCCCATTCGGTAAAACGCGCCCCTTTGATCGTGCGTAATCGAGCCCAGCCGTGGCGGATGCCCGCCACGCGCAGTTGGAAATCCGCCGCTTGGCAGGGGGGTAATTTCATAGTGTTCAGCAGCGCCTGCGGCGGTGGCGGGAGTGTGGGCGTCAGCAGCGCTTGCCCATCGCGGGCGACCGGCTCGCCGTTGCTGTAAACCGTAAGCGGCGTGAGCTCGGTCAGCGAGTCAAACACCACCAGATCCGCCAACCGACCGGCGGCCACCAGTCCCAGGTCGTTGCGCCGCAGGCGCTGCGCCGCGTTCAGCGTGGCCATGCGCAGCACGTCTTCCGCCCGGAGTCCGTGGGAAACCAGCAGCCGCACCAGCGCAATCAGCCCCCCCTGGCTTTGCAACATGTCCGGCGGCACATCATCAGTACAGAGCACAATTTGCGCCGACAGATGGGGTAAGGTTTTCAGCGCGGCGGCGATGTCCGGCAACAGGTACGGGTGCGAGCCGCGAATTTGCAATGTCAGACCGGCGCGGAGCTTCTCCAGCGCGTCATCGGCGGAGGTCAGCTCATGATCCGATCCTACCCCCGCGGCCAGGTAAGCTTGCAACGCCGCACCGCTCAGACCGCGGGCGTGACCTTCGATGAGCTTGCCGCTCTGCGCACCGGCCTGCAAAATAGCCTGCATTTTGCCGCTGCCCTGCAACACACCGGCCATGTCCATGACCTCGGCGACGCCCGCCACCTCCGGCCAGCCCAGCATTTCCGTCATTTCCGCGCCGCCGATCTCCGCGCCGGCGCACTCCAGCCCCGGCGTTGAAGGTACGCTGGAGGGCGCACTGACGATCACCCGCAAAGGCAGATCGCGGCTGCTGTCCACCGCAAAGCGCACCCCCGCCACGCCCAGCACGTTGGCCAGCTCGTGGGGATCCCAGAAAATGGTGGTAGTACCTTGCGCCACTACGGTCTGGGCATAATGGGCCGGCAGCAAATGAGCGCTTTCGACATGGACATGGGTATCAATTAGCCCCGGCGCCACCAGCCGCTCGGCCAGACAGTCGACGCTGCGGGCCGCGCTGAATTGTCCGCGCGGGTGGACGCTGGCGATGAGCGGACCAACGATACCGATATCGGCCGCGCGAATTTCGCCGGTCACCATATCGATAATCCGGCCATTGACGAGCAGCCGATCGAAGGGAATTTCACCCAGCGCCGCTTGCACCGCGCGGCGGCGTAAAGAGGGGGATAGGGGTGACATACTGGCTCCGGCCATCGGGTAACGGTGCCTCACTGTAGGAAGCACCCGTATTGATGTACAGATGAATAAATTTATCAGCCGATAAGAAGCTGTTATGCTCAAGCTTCCCTTTCTTCCGTTGCCGCCACCACGCGCTTATGAACGAACCCTGGGCACGACTGCCCGCGCTGTCTCTCAAGCAAATGCAGTACTTCGTTACCCTGGCCCGGCTGCGTCACTTTACCGATACGGCCCACCGTCTCGCCATCAGCCAGCCGGCGCTCAGCAGCGCGCTACGCCAGATAGAAACCGTGCTTGGCGGCAAGCTTATCAACCGCTCGGCGCAATCGGTCACCTTGACAGAACGCGGCGCGCTGCTGCTGCCCTACGCCGAACGGCTGCTGAACGTTGCGCAGAACAGCTTTGAAGATATGCACGCCATTATGCGCACCGGCGGCGGCGGGCGGCTGCGTATCGGGCTGGTACCGTCGGTGGGGGCGCTGCTGTTTCCGGCGCTGACCGATTGGATGGCCGCTCACTACCCCGCGGTGGCGATGGAATTCCTCGATAACACCAACGACGGTCTGGTGGCCGCGGTCGCCAACGGTTCGCTGGATATCGGCATCGGCATACTGGATTCCACGGTGCCGGCGGAGATAGAGACCCTGGTGCTGCAAGAAGATCATTTTGTCGCGGTAATACACCGCGACGATCCGCTCGCGGCACAGCCTCATCTGCCGTGGCGGTTACTGACGCCGCGGGATATCGCGCTGTTTCATAAAGGCAATAGCAATCTGCTGATGATGGCGATGATTGAAAGTCACCGTCTTACCCTGCGCCTGCGCTATCGCGTGGATTTCCTGGAAACGCTGTACGGGCTGGCGCGCGCCCGGCTGGCGGTCGCCATTGTCCCCAAACTTTATACCCATCTGCTAAACGATCCGGCGCTGCGGGTCATCGCTTTGCAGCAGCCGGTCGTGGAGCGTAAAGTCGTGCTGATGCGCCGCCGCGGCGCCCCTCCGCCGCCGCCCATGGACGGCTGTATTAGCGGTTTGATAAGCCTGCTGGCGCGGCGCTAAGAAGTGATTGACTCAGGCTTGCGCTCACCATATATTTAGCATCCTATCTATTTACATACTAACTATAATACCACCTCATGAATTTACTCCGTCAACAAGCTTTGATGGCCTTCACGGTGTCCTTGGTGCCCATCGCGCGCGCCTATCGCGCCCGCGCCGATAAAGTGGTGGCGCCGCTGGGTCTGTCCGCCGCCATCGCTTGGCCGCTGGTGCTCATCGGGCGCCACCCGGAAGGTATTCGTCCCGGCAGTTTGTCCATGGAACTCGGTATCGAGGGGCCGTCCCTGGTGCGTTCGCTTAATCAACTGGTGGACGCCGGTCTGGTACTGCGCCAGGAAGACAGCGTCGACAAGCGCGCCAAAATACTGTTTCTTACCGAGGCCGGCGCGCAAATCAGCGTGCGTATCGAAAACCTGCTCAATGCGTTACGCGAAACGCTCTTTGCCGGCATTCCCCAGGCCGATATCGAGATCTGCCTGCGCACCTTCAGCCTGCTGGAGCAGCGGCTGGGCATTAATGGACTGTCCACTTTGGATAGCGACGACGCCGGCACAAAGGACTGACCCGTGATGTCCCTGCCGACCTGGCCCTTTTTTTCCCGCGATGAAATCATCTATTCGTTGAAGAGCTATAGCGCGGCGATGCTCGCGCTGTATCTTTCCAGCCGGGCCGGACTGCCCAATACCTTCTGGTCGTTAATGACGGTGTATGTGGTCAGTCAGCCGCTGGCGGGGATGGTGCGCTCCAAAGCCCTGTTCCGTATTACCGGTACCTTTATCGGCAGCGCCGCCACGGTGTTGCTGATCCCCGCCCTGTCCAATGCGCCGGTGCTGCTAACGCTGGCGATGGGGGCATGGGTCAGCGTTTGCCTGTTCGTGTCGCTCCTGGACCGGACGCCGCGCGCTTACGCCTTTATGCTGGCCGGTTATACCGCCGCGTTGATCGGTTTCCCCGCCGTACAAAATCCGGCCGCCATTTTTGATACCGCGGTATCGCGGGTAGAGGAAATCTGCCTGGGCATCCTGTGCGCCACGCTGGTCCACAGCGTGGTCTTGCCCGCCGGTCTCAGCGCCAGCGTCATGGGCCTGTTGGATAAAACCCTGAAAGACACCCGCCGCTGGTTGGCCGATATTTTCGCCGACGCCGCGCCGCCGCCGCAGGAGCAGGAAGGCGCCCTTTCCGCCGCGCGGGTTCGTCTGTCGCTGGATATCACGCAGTTGCGCCTGCTGGCGACCCATATTCCCTTCGATACCGGCAATTTGCGCTGGACCGCGGCCGCGGTGCGTACCATGCAGGACCGCGTGGCGGCGCTATTGCCTACCCTGTCGGCGGTGGAAGATCGTCTACAGGCGCTCTATCAGGCCGAAGGCGGCTGGCGGCCGGACGTGTGGGCAGTGAAAGCGCACATCACTCGCTGGCTTGCCGCCCAAGAGCCGCTGCTGCCGGCGGGCAACGTGCCGCCGCCCGACCGCGCGGCCAATTTGGCGCTGCGCGACGCGGTACGCGAGCTGGAAACCACCCGCGGCGACAGCGACTGGACGCGGGCGCTGCGCGTTTCGCTCGCGGGGTATTTGGAGGAACTGCTCGCTCAGTGGCAGGAGTGCCTGCTGCTGCGCCAGGATATTCAGTTAGGCGTTGCGCAGGGGGTAAGGCCGAAGCGCCGCGCTCCCGCCCTGGGCAACCGGGTATTGCACCGCGATGTTGGCATGGCCCTGTTGTCTGCGCTGGCGGCGTTTGTCGCTATCGGCCTCACTTGCTTTCTCTGGATCGTCGGCGGCTGGGCCGACGGCGCCACGGCGGCGATGATGGCGGCGGTGTTTTGCAGCTTTTTTGCGGTGATGGACGATCCGGTGCCCGCCATCAATATGTTTTTAAAGTATACGCTGTGGTCGGTGCCACTTTCCGCTTTGTATATTCTGGTGTTGCTGCCGGACGTGCAGGATTTCGGCATGATCGTGCTGGTCTGCGCGCCGCTGTTTATCTTGCTCGGCTGCTACAGCGCCCGGCCGGCGCTGCTGATGGTGGCGCTGCCGCTGTTGTTTGGCGTCGCCGGCACGCTCTCCCTGCACGACAGCGCCCGCGCCGACGTCACCAGTTTCATTAATACCACCACCGCCCAGGTATTGGGTACCTTCATCGCCGCCCGCGTTACCCGCCTGATCCGCTCCGTGGGCGCCGACTGGAGCGCGCGCCGGATCCGCCGCGCCATACGCCGCGAGATGGTGATGATCGCCAGCAGCAGCAGGGCATATCAGTTGCAGGTGTTCGCCGTGCGAATGCTCGACCGTATTGGCCTATTGGTGGCGCGCATCGCGCAGGGCGAGGTGACGCGCCACAACACCGTTGCCCGCGAGTCGCTGCGCGATTTGCGCCTCGGCGCCAATATCATTGCCCTGCAGCAAGTAAAAACGCACTTTCCGGCCCTGCCGCTACCGGGCCTGCTCAAGCAGTTGGCGGTGCTGTTCGACCGGGCGGAGAACCTGCCGCCCGCGCCGCTGTTGCTGACGGTGGACCAGTCGCTCAGCGCCGTTTTGTCCCTGCCGGAGACGACCCATCACCGCCGCGCATTAATTACCGCGCTAGTAGGGCTGCGCCATAACCTGTTTCCCCATGCGCCCCATTACCTGATCGTCGGAGAGGCGACATGATAGGCGAAGCGAGTTTTTACGGCGTGTTTATCCCCTGGTTGATGTTGCTGGCGCTGGGCGCCCTGGCGCTATTTTTCGTTGTGCGCCGGCTGCTGGCCGCGGCCGGGCTGTACCGCTGGGTCTGGCATCCGGCGCTGTTTGATATCGCCTTTTATTGTTTATTACTGTACGGACTCACCTATGCCACTTCTCTTTTACAGCGATAATGACCAATGAAATCAGAAACTTTTACCTTGCGAGGCCGCCAGCTTATTCGCGTGCTGATAACCCTCGGGGTGACGCTGGCGGCGCTGTGGGCGGTCATGCAATTGTGGGATCATTATGAGCTGGCGCCCTGGACCCGCGACGGACGCGTACGCGCCAATGTGGTGCCGATAGCCCCGGACGTTTCCGGCCTGGTGACCGAGGTTATGGTGCAGGATAACCAGCATGTGGCGGCGGGAACGCTACTGTTCGTGGTGGACCGCAGCCGTTACGAGCTGGCGGTGCGTCAGGCTGAGGTGGCGGTGAATGCGCAGCGTATCGCTATGGCGCAGGCGCAGCGGGAAGATAAGCGCAATGCCCAGTTAGGCAGCTTGGTGCCGCAGGAGGAGCGCGAGCGCAGCCGCACCCAATATGAGCAGGCGCAGAATGGCTTCGCGCAGGCGCAGGTGGCGTTGGATAGCGCGCGCCTCAATCTGGCGCGCGCTCAGGTGCGGGCGCCGGTAGAGGGCATGATCACCAATCTGGTGCTGCGCCAGGGCAGCTACGCCACCACCGGAAAACCGGTCTTGGCGCTGGTTGACAGCGGTTCGTTTTATGTCGAAGGCTATTTTGAAGAAACCAAGCTGCCGCGCATTCATATCGGCGATGCGGTACGGGTGATCCCGATGGGGGGCAACGGTCCCTTTACCGGCAAGGTGGAGAGTATTGCCGCCGGTATCGCCGAGCGCGATCGCATCACCGGTGATAATCTGCTGCCCAGCGTGAATCCGACGTTTAACTGGGTGCGGTTGGCGCAGCGCATTCCGGTACGCGTCAAAATTGATCCGCTGCCGGCGACGCAGCGGCTGGTGGCGGGGCAAACGGTGACCGTCGACGTCCTGGCGCCGGGCGAGACGAATGCCGCCACCGCTCACGTCTCACCGGAGCACGGCGCATGATTTTTTCCGCGTTAACCGGCGGCAGCCTGGTGCGTCGCTCGCGCGCTGAACATAGGCGCGCCGTTCCTCCCATCGACGCCGACGCAGCGCCGCGCACCGCCGATAACGGTGCATCGGCCGTTTCCAGCCGACAGGCGCCACGCGCGGCCGCTACTTTGCCGCGCGCCCGGACGCGCCCGCCCAGCAAAGGCGCCTTTTACCGAAGGCGTCCGAGCGCGCTGGCGCTGTCCTTGGCGCTGATCACCGCCGGCTGCGGCGGCCACCCGGTCGGGCCCGATTACCGTCCACCGGCCAGCGCGCTCTTAAGCCGCGCCGGCAGCTTGCCGCTGCACGATGTCGAGCATGACACCCAAGCGGCGTCTTCCGGCGCTACCGCCAGCGCGCAGCCGCCGAACAACGACAACCCTGTCGCCCAAGCGGCACCGTCCGGCGCTATCGCCAGCGCGCAGCCTCCGAACAACGACAACCCTGTCGCCCAAGCGGCACCGTCCGGTGCTATCGCCAGCGCGCAGCCGCCGAACAACGGCAACCCTGTCGCGCAAGCGGCACCGTCCGGCGCTACCGCCAGCGCGCAGCCGCCGAACAACGACAACCCTGTCGCCCAAGCGGCACCGTCCGGCGCTATCGCCAGCGCGCAGCCTCCGAACAACGACAACCCTGTCGCCCAAGCGGCACCGTCCGGTGCTATCGCCAGCGCGCAGCCGCTGCCGGTGTATTGGTGGCGGCTGTACCACGATCCGCGCCTGGACGATTTGGTGCGTCAGGCGCTGGCGCGCAATACCGATCTGCGTCTTGCCATGGCCAATTTAGAACGGCAGCAGGCGTTGCTTCAGGAAGCGTCCAGCGCGCAAAATCCGACGCTGAGCGCCAATGCCGAACCCTATTACGGTCACCCGTCGGGGCTGTCGGTGCTGGCGCCGGGCACCGTGCCCGACAATGCCTGGCGCTATGACGGCGGCCTGTCCCTCTCTTACCAATGGGATCTTTTCGGCCAGATCCAGCGCGCGCTGGAGGCCGCCAGCGCCGACAGCGAAGCGGCGCAGGCCGCGCTTGATCTGGTGAAAATCAATGTCGCCGCCAACACCGCCCGGGCTTATGCCGACCTGTGCGCCACCGGTCTGCGGTTGATGACCACACGCCACTCCATCGAATTGCAGCAACAATCGGTGGATCTCACCCGCCGTCTACTGCAAGCGGGTCGCACCGGCGAACTGGATACCGTGCGCGCCCGGGCGCAACTCCAGCAACTCAACGCCACGCTGCCGCCGCTGGAAGCGCGGCGCCAAAACAGCCTATATCAGCTTGCCACGCTCACCGGCAACCTGCCGCAAGATTTTCCGCGCCAGGTAGCGGATTGCACTACGCCGCCGCGTCTTACGCAGGTCATACCGGTGGGCGATGGCGCGGCTCTGCTGCGCCGCCGGCCGGATATCCGCCAGAACGAGCGTCGCCTGGCGGCGGCTACCGCGCGTATCGGCGTGGCGATGGCGGATTTGTATCCCAAAATCACCCTCGGGCTTGACGGTAGCTCGGCCGGTTTGTTAAGCGGCATCGGTAAAAAGGACACCTACGGTTGGAGCCTTGGTCCGCTCATCTCCTGGACTTTACCTGCCAGTGGCGCGGTTCAAGCACGCATTGCGCAGGCGCAGGCCGGCACCCGCGCTGAGCTGGCCCGTTTTGATGGCTCGGTACTGACGGCTCTGCGGGAGGTGGAAACCGCGCTGAACAATTACGCCCGCGATCTGGATCGCTATCAGGCGCTGGAAGCGGCGCGCGCCGCAACCGCCGATGTCGCCCAGAAAACCCGCCTGCTCTACAGCAGCGGCAAAATCGGCTATCTGGATGTACTGGACGCGGAGCGCGGTTTAGCGTCCAGCGATGCGGCGCTGGCGCAATCGGCAGGCCAACTGTCCGACGATCAGGTCATGTTGTTCCTGGCGCTGGGCGGCGGCTGGGAAGCGCCGACGGCTGTAGACGCGGGGGGGCAATTGAGAACGGCTAGCGCGTCCGGACACCCCACTTTGAGGTGAGAGAGGCGGTGTCAACCGAGCCGCCTTTAGGGAGACAGAAGGTGTCAACCCAGCCGCCACGGTGGGATAGAAGGTGTCAATTGATCTGCTTCAAGGAGACTAGAGGGTGTCTATCGATCCGTCTGGGGCGGGAAGGGAGGAGATTATGGGCGCGGATTGCACCGCGCCCACCGTCTTTAGGCAGATTGCTTCAGTGAAGCGATATCGATGACGAAACGGTATTTAACGTCGCTATTGAGCATGCGCTCATAGGCTTCGTTGATATATTGCATATCGATCATTTCGATATCGCAGGTAATGCCTTTTTCGGCACAGAAATCCAGCATTTCCTGCGTCTCGGCGATCCCGCCTATCAACGAACCGGCAACGGTTCTGCGCCCCATGATGAGCGGACCGGTGTGCGGCGCCGGCTCAATGTTGCCAATCAGCCCCACCAGCACCACGGTGCCGTTAAGTTTCAGCGTCGCGGTATAAGGGTTAATATCGTGCTGGGTCGGGACGGTGTCGATGATTAAGTCGAAATGACCGGCCACTTGCGCCATCTGCTGCTCATTGGTAGAGAGCACCACATGATCGGCGCCCAGACGGCGGGCTTCACTCTCTTTACCCGGCGAACGGGTAAACAGCGTCACCTCGGCCCCCATCCCCTTCGCCAATTTAAGCGCCATATGGCCCAGACCGCCTAAGCCCACTACACCGATTTTATCCCCCGGCTGAACGTTCCAGTGGCGCAGCGGCGAGTAAGTGGTGATACCGGCACACAGCAGCGGCGCGGCGGAACACGGATCCAGTTTTTCCGGGATCCGCAACACAAACTTCTCTGCGACGACGATTTTTTCCGAATAACCGCCGAAGGTTACCTGCCCGTCTTGACGATCTTTGCTGTTATAAGTACCTGTGAATCCTTCCATACAGTACTGTTCCAGTCCCGCCTGGCACGATTCACATTGCTGACAGGAATCCACCATACAGCCGACGCCGACCATATCGCCGACGCGAAACGATTTCACGTCCCGCCCCACCTGGGTCACCTTACCGATAATTTCATGACCGGGGATCAGCGGGAACATCGATCCACCCCAGTCATTGCGGGCCTGATGGAGATCGGAATGGCAAACGCCACAATAAAGAATGTCGATAACCACATCATCCGCGCGCGGATCGCGGCGGACAAAACGGTGCGCTGCCAGCGCCGAATCGGCGGATTGGGCTGCAAAGCCGAGTACATTAAGGGACATATTCTTCTCCAGTCTCATGTCAAAGCCGGCCGCCTGTAACAGGCGCCGGCGGGGGAACCAAAACACGGTGTAAAAAAAGGGAGACTCTAAGTTTAGGCGTTTTCCAGCAAATGGGGCCATTGCGCCAGCAGTGTGGTCACGATAGCGTCGAGATCCTCGCGGTCCGCGCCGTCGCGCGCCTGCACCGACATTCCCTGCAGCGTACAGGTCAGATATTTGGCCAAACGGCCGCAATCGGCGTCGATGGCCAATTGCCCCTGTTGCTGCCGACGCTGCAGAAAAGCCAATAGCGTTTGCTCCTGCAGATGATGGTGCGCCCGCAACCTCTCTTCTACCGCCTGTGAGGAGGCGGCGAGCGTTGAGGAAGTACAGATGATAAAGCATCCGGCCGGCAAGTTTTTGTCCGTATAGAGCGCAGCGGCGGCGCGAAAGAAATTTTCCAGCGCCTGGTGGGTCGTCAAGCCGGGCATGGATAGGCGCTCGCGGGCGGTGGAGGAAAACTTGACCACGTACCGGTCCATGACGGCGCAGAACAGCCCTTCTTTATTTCCGAATTCACCGTATAAAGTGGGGGCTTTGGCGCCCGTCGCATCCACCAGATCGGCCAGGGACGTGGCGTCAAAACCATGACGCCAGAACAGTTCCAGCGCCTTATCCAGGGCCTCTTCGCGGCAAAATTGTTTCGGCCGGCCGCGACCGCGCCTGGCGACGGTGACTGATTCAGTTTTCATGGCATCCTCTCTTGGTTACCGGAGAGAGTAGCATATAATTAATGATCGTTAAAAATTAAGTTTCTCCCTTTGTCGCTTTGCGCTATACTCATCAATGCCCTTCCTTCAGGCACGCCTGAAGGAAGCAACTATTGCCGGTGGAGCATGCCCGTAGGACGCATGGCTGCACTTTCTCCTGACGGTGGAGCATGCCCGTGGGACGTATGGCTGCACTTTCTCCTGACGGTGGAGCATGCCCGTGGGACGTATGGCTGCACTTTCTCATGACGGTGGAGCATGCAGGCAAGCATCCTTGCGCTTGAGGTGCAGGCAGCGTAAGGACGTGCTTGCTTAGGATGGCGTTACCGCGTTTATCGGCTGTGGCGTCATCTGGCGCTAACGCTCGCGGTGCCCCTCGTCTGTTTGTGGCTTTACGCCATCGTCACCGACAACGCTCACTTTGTCTTCACCCTATCGCCGCCCCGCCCGCCACCTCAATATCGGATACGTGGAAGTGCGTCGACAAGGTTAAAACGCTGACGAGCGAATCGATGTTGCGTCAGCGGCGTCTACGTCCCCACCCGCGACGCCTGATGCCGCTTTGGCTTACCGCGCCGCCTTAGAGTGATATCTCGACATACCTGCTGACCTGAATTGACAGTCGCTGACTTTTAATGACAGCAAATTCAATAACATGACAAATAAATTAATAATCATTAAAAAAATAGGTTGATCGGTGTCACAGATAAGACTAGTATTTAGTTATCGAACGTTAACAAATAACGTCGCCGACACAAAAACAGCCTTAACGACACCCATTTAAATTAAGAGAGAAGACATTATGAAAACCATCAAATACACCATCGCCGCCCTGGCTCTTGCCACGCTGTCCTTTGGTAGCTTTGCCGCCGATTTAGTGAATAGCGTTCCGGTCGATCAGCAAAAAGTTGGCGTTATCTCCGCGACGGGCGGCACCAACCTGTCCTCGCTGGAAAGCCAGCTGGCCGCACAGGCTGACGCCGCCGGCGCGAAATCGTACAAAATTACCTCTACCTCGGGCCAGAACAACCTGCACGGCACCGCGGTAATCTATCAGTAACCTCTACGGCCTGCCCGCCGCCGTTAACCGCTGGCGCAGCATTACCCAAGGCCTCGTCCGGTGCTGCCAGGCCGGCACCGGCCACCACACTATTCCGACGCCAGCCGAGCCACAGTGACCGGCGCCATCGCCTAATTTTCTCACCGGTAAAGCGTACTTTACCGGTGGGATATGAAAGAGAGAAAAGAAGATGAAAAACGTCAAAACCCTTATTGCAGCCATCGCCCTGAGTACTCTGTCCTTCGGTAGCTTTGCGGCTCAGGAAGTCACCTCGGCGCCCGCAGGCCAAGAGCGCATCGGTGTTGTTTCCGCCACCACAAACAGCAGCAACCTGTCTGATCTGCAAGATCAGCTGGCCGCCAAAGCGGATGCGGCTAATGCAAGTTCCTATCGCATTATTTCCGCCGGCGGTAACGATACCCTGAGCGGTAATGCCGAGCTGTATAAATAAGCTGGCCACGGATAACGGCTATCCCATCAGGGCACTTTTCATATCGCTGATGGAATAGCTCTTCCGTTGCTCTAGAGAGTGACGCGAGTGTGCGATCTAACACCCTCGCTAAGGCGCTCAGCGGGACATCTCCGGATACACGCCGAACGCATTAAGGGCTGATGTCACCATCAGCCCTTAATTTATTGTGGCTATCGAATTTCTCACCGCCCCAGGCGGCGTCGATGTAACGGGCGCCAAGCAGGCACGGCGTGCGCCGTTCAAGGCCTCGGCTCCAGGCACGGCGTGCGCCGCCTAAGACGCGCGCCCACCCGGCGTCCCCCCTTAACGCGCCGGACCACCCGGCGTGGCGTGTTCCGCGGCCAAGAGCTCCACCAGTACCTCGGCGCTGCGCGGCAGCGGCCGGGCATTATTGAATACCGCACTGAAGGTCACCTTATAGCGCGGCGTATCGTCGATGACCTGCATCGGAATACGCGGGCTCAACAGTGCGGCATAATGCGCCGGCAAAATACCCGAGTAATAGCCTGTCGCGATAAGCGTGGCAACCGACTCCAGACCAAACGCCTCCGGCCCGCGGCGAAATCCCTGCTTTTGCAGGGCGTCTTCGACAAAAGGTTGCTCGGCACGATAAATTAGCGGTAAATGTCGACCCGGTTTGGCCATGGCCGTTGCGCCATTGATGGTGGCGGAACCTTCAGCCAGCGCATAGATGTAATGCTGCTCGGTGAACAAATCGGCGTATTCCAGCGAGGCTACGCGCTCATAGACCCCTTTAATGGCGACGTGCAGCCGGCGATCGAGTAGCGCGCGTATCAGTTCACGGGTGGTCAAGGTTTCGACCGTCAAATCCACATCAGGCGCCATTCGACACAAAGCGCCCAGCGCCAAATGGATCCGCACGGCCGGGTTGCCTATCACGTTGTCCGTCAGGCCCAGAGCTAATTTGCCGCTTAAAACCTGCCGGGCGGCGTCCACTTCCGGACGAATGCGATCCAGGGCATCCAACGCTTCCTGCGTCGCGCGCAATGCGGCGCGCCCCACATCCGTCAGCTCGAACCCCTGAGGCCCTCGCGTGCACAGGCGGGCGCCAAGCCGATCCTCAATATCTTTGATTTGTCGGCTTATCGTCGCTTTGGTCATGCCAAGTAGCCGTTCCGCGGCCGAGAAGCCCCGAGCCTGCGCGGCGACGCGAAAAATACGCAGAGCGCGTAAGTCACGTTCGTTAAGGGGCGATAATTTTTTCACGCAAGCCTTCCTGTTGCATAAAGCGTAACCATGATTGCAAAAAATGGCAGTTTTTTAACCGGCCAAGGTTTGGCAGGATAGGTCTACGGGGCAGAGGTTACGCTTGTTACCCCCGCCTTGTTTTACCCAATGCCGGTCGTCACTTCCGGCCGGCAACTCATAAGTGAATAGCGGCGGAACACTGAGGAGGCAGAAATCCTCTCGTCTGGCCCCAGGCGATAGTCACCGCTGCAGTACCCGGGGTCATTTTGACGGCCCTTGGCCGCGATAATAACGAAGTTCACTACACTAGGCTTTTTCACCGGTTTTGACCGGCATAATAATGAAAGACCGCCTCACCAGGGCAATTTTATTTACCGGCTAGTTGGCCGGCATAACAATGCAAGACCGCCTCATCAGGGCACTTTATTTACCGGCTAGTTGGCCGGCATAACAATGCAAGACCGCCTCACCAGGGCAATTTTTTACCGGCTTTTGGCCGGCATAACAATGTAAAACTGCCTCACCAGGGCATTTTATTTACCGGCTAGTTGGCCGGCATAACAATGCAAGACCGCCTCATCAGGGCACTTTATTTACCGGCTATTTCGCCGCATAACAATGAAAGACCGCTGCACCGGGGCGCCTTTTTACCGACTATTTCGCCGGTATAGCACTCAATCACGTCGTCACAAAGGCAATGTTTTCGGCCTTTCACCGGCTTAGTGCGATAATGGCCGCCCCATCAGGTCAATTTTTACCGGCCGCTGACCGGTATAGCAACGTCTTAGCCGCCTTACCAGGGCTTTTTTCAATTCACGGTCATTATCTTCCTGCTTGATTCGCCTCATCCAGGCTAGGTATTGCCAGCCCCTTGACGATAGGACGCGGCGCGATCCGTTGCAAAACAGTGTGACGTCGGAGCGGTCTCCGGCGTTGATCGGTAACGCTTGTCTACCAAAGGGGTGTTACCACCAAATAGGCAAACGATTGCTTATAAGCGTATGTTGTTAATGATCACCGGCGCCGGCCGGCGGCAGATTCTGGCGCAATGATGCGCATCGTCTTAGCCCGCCGCGACGCTAGTATCAGGCTAAAAAGTTCATCACCATTTATTATCATCAGTCAGTTTTTTCTGCCAGGGGCATGTTAATGAATAAGCCGTTAACCGTAAAACCGAAGACCAACCACCCATCTCTGCTGTTTTCCGAGCTGGCGCTCGATCTGGACCATCTTGACGCCGATTTCGCGGTACTCGGCATGCCTTATGGCAAACCCTATACCCCCGACGATGCCGCCAACGATCAAACGCGCGCGCCCACGGCGATCCGTCAGGCCTCCGATCGGGTCATTCGCGCGCCGGAGCGTTATGATTTTGATATCGACGGTCCCCTGCTGCAAAATCGCGACGATATCCGCTTTGTCGATTGCGGCGACGTGGTGCCGGACTTTGACGATCCTGACGGTCACTATCAGCGCGCCGAACAGGCCACCCGCAAAATCCTACAGGCCGGCGCTATTCCTATCGTTCTCGGTGGCGATCACGGCATTACCAACCCTATTCTGCGCGCTTTCGATGATCAAGGCCCGTTGACCATTGTCCATCTGGATGCCCATCTCGACTGGCGCGACGAGGTCAACGGCGTGCGCGATGGTCTCTCAAGCCCGATGCGGCGCGCTTCCGAACACCCTTTTGTCAAAGACATCATTCAAATCGGCATGCGCGCCTCCGGTAGCGCCCGTCAGGAAGAAGCGGACTACGCCCGCGAATGGGGCGCACAAATTATCACCGCCTATGAGCTGCACGATATCGGTATGGATGAAGTGCTAAAACGCATTCCGGATGGCGGACGCTATTATCTTTCTATCGACGCCGACGGCCTCGACCCGTCCATTATGCCCGCGGTGGCCGGACCTGCGCCGGGCGGAGTCACCTTTGTCCAGGCGCGTAAACTGATTCACGGTCTGGTCGCCAAAGGCCGCGTGGTAGGTATGGATATCGTAGAAATTTTGCCGTCGCGCGATATTCATCAAATGTCGTGCATGATTGCCGGCCGCTTGATTTTAAACCTGATTGGCGCCGCCATACGTGCCGGCTACTTTGACGGTAAACGAGGCGTATAATGCCGGGCTGAGTTACACTGTTTTCGACTGCATCTATTAACTGGTTAATAAGTGAGGAAAAATGAAGCTGTTACGTTGCCTTATCCCCGCGCTATTACTGCTTGGTTCTCATGTTATCGGCGCGCAGGCGGCCGATAAACCGTTGCGTATTGCGGTCGATCCCACCTTCCCGCCGATGGAATATATCGACCAGGATCAGCATACCGGTTTTGATATTGATTTGGCGCAGGCGCTGGCCAAAGAGTTACATCGGACGGTGCAGTTTGTCGATATCGACTACAAAGGTCTGGTGCCTGCGGTACTGGCCAACCGGGCGGATATTGCGCTCTCGGCAATTTATATTACCGACGAGCGTAAAAAAGTGGTCGATTTCTCCGACCCCTATTACGCCGGCGGTCTGGTCATCATGGTGCAGAAAAATAATCAAACCATTCATGGCCCGGCGGATCTCGCGGATAAGAAAATCGCCGTTCAGGTAGGCACCAAGTCGGTACAATTCGTCAAAGAGCATTTCCCCAAGGCCCAGGTATTTGAGGTCGAGAAAAATCAGGAAATGTTCAATATGCTGGAAACCGGCCGGGCCGACGCGGTGGTCACAGGCAAACCCGCGGCCAAACTTTACGCTCGGGTACGTCAAACCACCCGCGTGTTGGATGAACAATTGACCGTTGAGCAATACGGCGTGGTAGTTGGTAAAAACCATCCGGAATTAACGCAGTCAATTAATCAGGCGCTGAAAACGCTCAAAAGCAACGGCGTCTACGATGCGCTGGTGAAAAAATGGTTTGAATCGGCCTCATCTTAATTAAGCGCTAAGGGTACAGTATGGATCTCGATTTTACCCCCGCCTTTGCCGGCTGGGCGGATTTATTGCGGGGTGCGGAGATCACCATTGGCGTTACCGCGGCATCCCTTTTGTTGGGATGCCTGCTGGGAATGCTGATAGGCATTGGACGCCTTAATCCTAAACGACGCCTGGTCTATGGGATTTGCACCGCGTATGTCACGCTTATTCGCGGTACCCCGCTGCTGGTACAGCTGTTTATTCTGTTCTACGGCCTGCCGCAATTTGGGGTACTCTTGCCGGCCTATGTGTGCGGCATTATGGGATTGGGTGTCTATTCCGGCGCCTATGTGTCGGAGATCGTGCGCGGCGCGATTCAATCGGTGGAGCGCGGGCAAATGGAGGCGGCACGATCTATCGGCATGTCGTCGGGTCAGGCCATGCGGCTTATCATTATTCCCCAGGCCATCGTCCGGATGATCCCGCCGCTCGGCAACGAGTTTATTGCCCTCATCAAAAACTCATCGCTGGTTTCGCTGCTTACCATTGATGATTTGATGCATGAAGGCCAGAAAATTATTAGCGTCTCCTACCGTTCGGTCGAAGTGTATCTGGTCATTGCGGTGATTTACCTGGTGATGACCCTGTGCACGGCGCAATTACTGACCCGGCTCGAACGTCGGCTCCACGCGGGGGGAATGGTGCAATGAGTGATGCTCCGATGGTAAGCGTCCGCGGTTTGGTGAAGTCCTACGGTGAGCATACCGTGCTGCATCAGGTGGATTTCGATGTGCAGCAAAATGAGGTGGTGGTGATCATCGGCTCCAGCGGATCCGGCAAAAGTACCCTGCTGCGCTGCTGCAACGGATTGGAACTGCCGGAGCGGGGAACCGTGCATATCGGCGGATCCTGCCTGATCCGCGACGGTCAGCCGCTGCCCGATAAGCAATTAAACCATTTGCGGACCCGGGTGGGGATGGTGTTTCAATCCTTCAACCTGTTCCCCCATCTTACGGTGCTGGACAATGTCGCCATCGGCCCGCGCAAATTGTTGGGGCTGTCGGTGGGCAGCGCCCACGACCGTGCGATGACGCTGTTGGGCAAGGTGGGCATGGCGCAAAAAGCGCAGGCGATGCCCGCGAGTTTGTCCGGCGGCCAGAAGCAACGGGTGGCCATCGCGCGCGCGCTGGCCATGCAGCCGGAAGTGATGCTGTTTGACGAACCGACCTCGGCGCTGGATCCAGAGCTGGTCGGCGAAGTACTCAGCGTGATGAAACTGTTGGCCAAAGAGGGGATGACCATGATTGTGGTCACCCATGAGATGGGATTTGCCCGTCAGGTGGCGGATCGGGTAGTGGTGATGGATCATGGCCGCATCGTGGAATCCGGGCCGGCGGAACAGATCTTTTCCGATCCCCAGCAGGCCCGTACCCGCACCTTTTTGCAGCGGGTACTCTCAGCTGAGTAACGGTCGTCCTTGTCCTGACGCCGCCGACGCCTCGGCGGCGCCTTTTCCCTCTTCTTGGGCCCCGTAATGGAACCACCCGGCCAATATGCGCCGGTTTTGCCATGCCTTACTCATAGAGAGTCGACTGGCGTGGAGGGGTGGTTAGAGTGCCTTAGTCATAAAAATCCGGCTGGTGCCGGGCGGCGCGCAGGGGATTTCACCGAACGCCCGCCAGCCGTAACGCGCATAGAAGGCAGGCGCCTGGAAATTGATAGTGTAGAGCACGCCGGAGCGGCAACCGCGCTCGCGGCCCTGCTGCTCAAAGGTCGCCAAGAGCTTGCTGCCAAGACCGCTGCCGCGCAGCGCGGGCGGTAAATAAAACAACTCCAGAAACAGCAATCCCAGCGATGAACGACCGAGAATGCCGCCCAGCGGCACCTGCGTTTGGGTATCTCGGACGACAACGGCAAGGGGTTGCCGATCGTTATAGCCGGTCATTTCATCGTTGAAACGATTCAACCCTCCGGCAATCACCTGCTCAAACGCCGGCTCGATTTCGGCGGTCACCGTCAGCGTGTATTTTTCCATTATGCGTATGCATCCCTCGTTGGGTAAGCCAGGCGAGGAGCCGTGGCGTCTGCGGCGGCGCTACTGCGGCGTTATCCGTGAATAATGTCACTATTTTGCCGCTATCACCAGTAAATAACGGCAGTCCTGCGCGCCAGGATTGGTAAAATTTAGCGGTAAATCAACGCCAAATGTCAGGCAATCCCCCTCGGAAAGGGCATAATGCCGTTCACCATAGGTGATCGCCAGCACGCCCGTCACGAGCCACAATCGCTGGCGGTAAGGCGCGGAACTCCAGCGGGGATAGCTGACGCTGGCGCCCGGCGGCAGGGTAATTTCGACCAACTCCAGTCCTGTATCGGCCTCGCGCTCCGACACCTGGCGGCGAAGATAGCCCGCCTCTGGATCGCGCCATAGGGTTTGTTGGTCCCGTGGGCGAAACCCGTCTTCGCCGCCGCGCTCGAGCTCGTCAATGAGCAATTCCGCTAACGGCACGCCCAGCCCCGCCGCCAGTCGCCCGAGCACCTGCGCGCTGGGACTGCTGTCTTGACGCTCGATTTTGGAAATCATCCCGCGGCTCACCCCGGCTTTTGCCGCCAGGGCCTCAATGGTCAGCCCCTGACGTTTACGCAGCCGCTGCAAACGCGCGGCGATAAGAAGATCGATTGACATGCCGGCGGATCCTTGATTAATTTAGTGGAAACATATTCATTATAGTGGAAACTGAAGCTTGGGGGAACGTGATGCATATCATTACCTGTCAGGAAACGCAGCATGCCGATGCCATGCTGGCAATTTTTAATGATGCTATTGTCAATACCACCGCGCTATACGACTATCGCCCACGCACCCGCGCGAGCATGACGGCCTGGTTTGCCGTTAAAGCCCGCGGTTCGTTTCCGGTAATAGGATTGCAAACCGATAGCGGGGAGCTGGCCGGTTTCGCGAGCTACGGTACCTTCCGCGCCTGGCCGGCCTACCGCTATAGCGTTGAACATTCCATTTATTTGCAGCAGGCTTTCCGCGGCCGCGGCCTGGGTAACTTGCTGCTGCAGGCGTTAATCACCGCCGCCGGTCAGCAGGGGGTACATGTGTTGATAGGCGCTATCGATACCGACAACCAGGCCAGTATCCGGCTTCATGAACGGGCCGGCTTCCACCCTAGCGGAACGCTGCATCAAGTCGCCTACAAATTTGGCCGCTGGTTGGATCTGGCCTTTTATCAATTGACGTTGTCGACCCCCGCGCAACCGGAAGAAACGGAAGCGCCGCTGCCGCCGCCAGATAAGCGTTAACCCTCCGGCGGCGTTACAGACTCGCGATACCGTCAGCGCTGACGCCGCTTGACGCCAGGCAGAGAAAGCGCCGCCGCGGATGCGGCATCAGGGTGACAGGCCCGGTGTCGGCGCACAAGGTGACGGTCGCAACATCGTTGCGACGCGGTCATATACCCGGTGTCACACCTGTGAGCACCGGAAAGTGCGGTCAGGACGCATGAGGGCGCGCGGCGTCCCGCAGGCGCTGTTGCGGTTTCGCTGCTGCGGTGTGATAAGGATCCCTCTATTTTCCCGCCGATCCATTATGCTGAAGCTTCGAGCGCTGACAACATTTGCTTAACCTTTTCGCCCGTGCGGCCTTTTATTGATTAATGGGAAACGTTTATGACGAAAATTTTTTCCTGCCTGCCTACCGCGCTGTTAACCCTATCATGTTTCACCGCCGCCCCGTCACAGGCGGCAGAGTCCGGCGCCACGCCGGCGGATTACCATCTGGTGCAGGTCCTGGCATTAAGCCGACACGGCATCCGCGCCCCGCTGGTCAATTATGGCGACGCGCTGGCGGAGGCGACGCCGCACCACTGGCCGAAATGGCAAACGGAGGGGGGGCTGCTGACGCCCAAAGGCGGAAAGGTGGAAAATCATGTCGGACACTATTTCCACGCATGGCTGGCGCAAAATCATCTGTTCGGCGAACGTGGCTGTCCCAAAGGTGACGCGGTTTTTGTCTACGCCAATAGCCTGCCGCGCACGATTGATACGGCGAAATTCTTTCTCGACGGTGCGTTTCCCGGCTGCGATATTCCTGTGAATCATCAAACGGCGGTGGGCACGATGGATCCCACCTTCAATCCCATCATCACCGCGGCGGTGAGCGAAAACTTCAAAACCGCGGCGTTAAATTCGATCGCGCAACATGCCGGGCCAGGCGGTATCGACGGCCTGAATACGCGGCTGAAACCCAACTATCAGTTGTTGGAACAGGTGCTGGATTATTCACAAAGCCAGGCCTGCCAGCGCGACAAACGGTGTAGCCTGGCGACACAACCCTCCTCGGTAGTTCTCGAGCAGGGTAAAGAGCCGGCCATTACCGGCCCCTTGCGCACCGGTACCGGCGCCTCGGACGCGTTTATGCTGCAATACTACGAAGGTTTCCCGCTGCGCGATGTCGGCTGGGGCAAAATCACTACCCCTGCGCAATGGCGCCAGTTGGAAGCGATAAAGAATTTGTACCATGAAACGCTGTTCGGCTCCCCTGCCATCGCCGCCAATGCGGCGAAACCGCTGTTAACCTTTATCGCCGGCGCGCTTAATGCGCAGCCGCCGCAGGGAGAACGCCAGCAGGCGGCTCAGCGCGCGGCATTGACGCTGCTGGCCGGCCACGACTCCAACATCGCCTCGCTGCTGGCGGCGATGAAAGTGCGTGATTACCAGCTTCCGGATCAGTTTGAACGTACGCCAATCAGTGGTGCAATTGTGTTTCAGCGCTGGCATGATGACAAACAAAATCGGGATTTGATGAAGATCGAATATGTCTATCCCACCAGCAGGCAAATACGCAACGACAGTGCGCTGTCGCTGGCTTCACCGCCGCGGCGCGTCACGCTCGCCATCGACGGCTGTCCCCTGGATGTCGCCGGTTTCTGCCCGATGAGCGACTTCAAGCAGGCGGTCATGCAGGATTTGCGGGGCTAGCGCCCGAGGTTGCGCCGCGCAGGGCCCCCCGGCGGCGCGTCAACCGTTGACAGGAGGGTTTTATGCCGGAAACCACACACCGTCCCACTCGACCGAAGCTGTATGTGATTAAAAACCCGCGCCGCTTGCCGCCGCCTCATCTGTCCACCGGCGACCGGGTAATGCTGTTTGACGGCGAATGCGTGCTGTGCCGACGGATGATACAATGTTTAATTCGTATCGATAGCCGTCAGCGTATTCGGCTTGCCACCGTACAATCGCCGCCGGGTCAGGCGTTGTTGCGCTGGGCCGGTTTGCCGGTGGATAATTTTAATACCATCGCCTACATCGCCCAGGGGCAGGTTTCGGTGCGTTCGGAAGCCTTCTTGCAGGCGTTGAACCAGCTGGGCTGGCCGTGGCGGGCGCTGGCGGTGATGCGCATCCTGCCGCGCGGGCTGCGCGACAGGCTTTATGACGGCGTGGCCCGCCATCGCTATCGCTGGTTCGGTAAACTGCCCGCCGGAACCCTGCCGCCGGACGATAAAGGCGGCAACCGCTATCTCGATCACGGTCAAGACTGCCCCAAGAGCGGTTCCGCCGGTTAACGCCGGCGAAACCGTTGGCATTGTCCGGGCCCAGAGTTATGTTGTCGGCGCGCCCGCCGTGATTCTGAAGACGTCCGCACCGTCGGCGCGGGGTCTTATCAAGCGCTGGCCGATGTCAGTATGTCGTCTTCTATTCCCAATCCCCGGGCCACCGCGCGGCCATAATGCGCATCCGCCCGCAGGAAATGCGCGATTTGCCGCAGTTGGACATCGCGGGTCACCGAAGCCAGGGCTCTGACCAGATTGGCCGTCAGCTGACTTTTTTGCTGCGGGTCCATCAAGCGGTAAAGATCGCCGGCCTGGCTATAGTAATCTTCATCCTCACGGTGATCGTAACGATCCGCCGGGCCACTGAAATTCAGCGGCGGCTCCCTGAACGCGGGCGCCTGACGCGGCGCGGCGCCGTGGCTGTTTGGCTCATAATTGGGCGTACCGCCGCCGTTGCCGTCAAAGCGCATGGCGCCGTCACGTTGGTAATTGTGATAGGGACAGCGCGGCGCATTGACCGGCAGCTGCTGATAATTGGTGCCAATGCGGTAACGTTGCGCATCGGCATAGGCGAAAACCCGCCCCTGTAGCATTTTATCCGGCGACAGACCGATGCCGGGGACCACGTTGCTGGGGGCGAACGCCGCTTGCTCAACCTCCGCGAAGTAGTTATCCGGGTTCCGGTTAAGTTCCAGGATACCCACTTCCTGCAGCGGATGGGTTTTCTGCGACCAGACTTTAGTGACATCGAAAGGGTTTTCCTGGCGCTGCGCGGCTTCCAGCTCGGTCATGACCTGGATACACACCCGCCAGCGCGGATAATCACCCCGCTCGATAGCGCCGAACAGATCCCGTTGCGCATAATCCGGGTCGCTGCCCGCCAGGCGGCTGGCCTCTTCCACCGACAGATTTTTAATGCCCTGCAGCGTTTTAAAATGCCATTTAATAAAGACGCGCTCGCCTTCAGCGTTAATCAGGCTGTAGGTATGGCTGCCAAAACCATGCATAAAACGGTAACCGTCGGGAATACCGCGATCGGAAAACAGAATGGTGACCTGATGCAGCGATTCCGGCGATAACGACCAAAAGTCCCACATCATTTGCGGCGATTTTAAATTGGTTGCCGGATCCCGTTTTTGCGTATGGATGAAATCAGGAAACTTCAGCGGATCGCGGATAAAAAATACCGGCGTGTTATTACCGACCACGTCCCAGTTACCCTGCTCGGTATAGAATTTCAGCGCGAAACCGCGCGGATCGCGCTCGGTATCCGCCGAGCCACGTTCACCGCCAACGGTTGAAAAGCGCAGTAATACCGGGGTCTCTTTGCCGATGTGCTCAAACGGCGACGCCGTCGTCAAACGGCGGATGTCCTGCGTCACGCGGAATGTCCCATAGGCGCCGGAGCCTTTGGCATGCACGCGCCGCTCGGGAATGACCTCGCGGTTAAAATGGGCCAGTTTTTCCACCAGATGAAAATCATCCAGCATCAAGGGGCCGCGCGCGCCGGCGGAACGGGAGTTTTGATTATCGGCCACCGGGATACCGCTGGCGGTAGTTAACAGCGTTTTATCTTTCATCATATTCAGGCTCACGGTAAAGGAAAAAGCTATCTGAGCCCACTCTATAGCGCAGCGGTAGTCGGCGCTAATTCATTGCATCTATTAACGCGATAGCTGAAAAAATAGCTTTCCCCGCCGTTTTTGTCCGCAGCGATAGGATTGAATTAGCGATAAAAACCAAGCTGTGCCATAACATCACCAACGCCATGAACATCAGCCGCGCCCTTCCGTCTCTGGGGCGCCTTCTGTCGCTGCCGGCGTCCGACAGAGACAGAAGGCGTAGCCGTTTGCTAGCGTTTCTCCCGCGCTCGGGAGAGGCGATCGGAACAGGGTGCCCGTTTTAGACCGATGCTACCGGCGGCCCCCGGCGGGTAGAGCCTCTGATAACCAATTCCGCGCCCCGGCTCAAGCAGGGTTGCCGAGGTGTCTGGCCGGACATCAACAAAAAAAGTTGATCGATGGCCAGCCTGGCCACGTCATCCAGATGCAGATTCACCGCCGTCAGCCCCGGCCAGGTTTCGCGGGCGCGGATACCGTCATAGCGGGTCGCGATACGCATCTCCTGGGGAATTGACACGCCCGATTGAGTAAAAGCACGCACCGCGCCGGCGGCAAACGTATCGACCAGGATCAAAACGCCATCCACCTGCGGCGCGTCCCGCCGCAGCGCCAGCGCCGCCTGGAACCCCGCCTGTTCGCCATCGGTCTCATTTAACCGATAAACGCGCGGCACAATGCCGTGCTGCGCCGCATAGCGCAAATAGTCTTGTTCGGTGTCCTGATAAGCGCTGCGGCCGGTATCGCCGATAAACAGGGCAATATCGCGCGCGCCGCTGGCGCTGAGGTGGGCCAACAGCAGCGCGGCGGTCTGCGCCGATTGCAAATCCACGAAGGGCATCACGGCCTCGGTGTCCGGCGGCCTGCCGATAGACACCACCGGCACACCCCGCCGCCGCAGCCCGCTAAGATAAGGGTCGTCCACGCACGGCTCGATCACTAAAGCGCCATCCATTTCCAGATCCTCTACGCCCAAACTTTGCGGCGGCACCAAAATAAGCGCCAGTTTTTTTTCCAACGCCGCCAGGGCCGCGGTCATCGCCACTTCCATCATAAAACCCAGTTTGGCGGGTCCGGATGAGACGGCGGCAGGCATGGAAGAAAACAGCGCAATCGTATTGGCTTTGCCGGTACGCAAACCGCGGGCGCGCAGATTGGGGATATACCCCAGTTCGCTAATCGCCGCTTCGATGCGCAGGCGGGTACCGGCTTCCACATACCGCCGCCCGTTGATGGCATTGGAGACGGTCGCAGGCGAGACGCCGGCGCGACGGGCAACATCAATCAATGTGGCGCGACGGGCTAAACTCTCAGGCGGTGGCGGAGCAGCGGACATGATAATTTCCTTAGCGTCATCGAAGTTACTTATACATTAAATAACATTTACTTATACATAAATTTCGTTTAACGGCGTCTTGACAGGATCAATAGTAAAAGGTTTTACTAAAAATATATAGCGCCCCTTGTTATCGCGAATAATCAAGCATGGCGCGTTTTTTTCCCCTGCCTAGTAAAACGTTTTAATCCCCCCTATTGGGGCAATACTTGGAGCCATTATGTCCCAAACCGCAACCCTCTGTGATCAAGTAACGGTACGCCGGCGCGCCACCGGCCTCATCCTGAACGACCGGCAGCGCAGCGCGGGTGGCTTTACCCTGTTTGCGCCGCAAACGGCGCAGGGGAAGGTGTACCTGATAGATAGCGACGGCGACATCGCCCATCAATGGCAATTGCCGGTACGGCCGGGACGTGATGCGGTGATCCTGCCCAATGGCAACCTGGCTTATAACGGGAGTCACGCCACGTCTGCCGCGCTGTATCCGGCCTGGGATATTTGGCACGGCGGCGATTTTTATGAAGTCACGCCCGGTGGCGATATCGTTTGGCATTATGAGGACATTCACCATCATCACGATGCCCAATGGCTGGCCAACGGCCATCTGCTTTACACCGCCGCGGAGCCTATTCCGGCGGCGATTGCCGCGCGCATTTGCGGCGGCGACCCGCGCCGGGATGCCCCTGACGGCGTTATCCAGGGGGATGTGGTGCGGGAAGTGAATCGCGCGGGGGAGATTGTTTGGGAATGGCGTTCCTGGCAACACCTGCGGCCGGAAGATTTCCCGGTGCAGGCTATTTTTGATCGTCGCCACTGGCCCATGATCAATGGCCTGTCCTTGACCCCCGAGGGCCTGGTGCTGATGAGTCTACGCGTTACCTCGGGGGTAGTGGCGGTCAGCCGCGCCAGCGGCGAAGTGGTCTGGCATGTAGGCCATGACGTCCTGGCGCAGCAGCATACCCCGGTGCAGACCGCCAGCGGGACGGTACTGGTGTTTGATAACGGCAACGTGCGCGCCGGCGTCACCTCGCCGCACTCCAGAGCGCTGGAGTTCGATCCGCACAGCGGCAACATTACCTGGCAATACAGCGATCCGCTGCCGCCGGCCTTTTTCTCGCCCTATATGGGCAGCGCCCAGCGGTTGGCCAATGGCAATACCTTTATTTGCGAATCGGCGTTCGGTCGACTGTTTGAAGTCACCCCCGAGGGCGAAACGGTTTGGGAGTATGTCATTCCCTTCTTCGCTGAATATCCAGACAGCGTGAAAGGGGTGATAAGCGGCCATCAAAACAGCGCCTTTCGCGCCCACCGCTATCCGGCGGCGGCGATCCCTTGGCTACCGACCGGGCATGCCTGACGCCGCGGCCTTACGCTATTGCCTGAAGGAGTCGAACATGTCTGATGTTGTCGCTAACCAAGTCGTCTCGCTGCTGCGTCCCCTGCTCTCTTTCGCCGCCGTATTGCTGCTGTGGAGCGGCCTGTCGGCGCTGGCGCTGTTCCCTGAAACGATTGTGCCCTCGCCGTGGAGCGTGTGGGCGGCGGCGGTGGACATGGCGAGTAGCGGCGTGCTGCAAAGCGATTTGGCTATTTCGGCCGGCAGGGCGGCCGCGGGCTTTGTTATCGGTGCCAGCCTGGGCGTTGTCACCGGGCTATTAACCGGGCGGATAGCGCTATTTCGCCTCTTGCTGGCGCCCTTTTTGCATCTGATGCGGCCTATTCCGGCCATCGCGCTTATTCCGGTGGCGATTGTTTGGTTCGGCATCGGCGAGGGGTCAAAGTATTTCGTTATTGCCTATACGGTCTTTTTGACGGTGTGGTTCAACACCCATCACGGCATGGAGTACGTCCCGGAAATCTATTTGCGCGCCGCGCGTTCGCTGGGCGCCAGCCGTCTGCGGGAATTTTTCGTGGTGGTGATCCCGGCCGCCGCCCCGCATATTTTCGCCGGCATCCGACTGGGCGTCGCGCTGGCTTTTTTAAGCCTGGTAGCCGCCGAATTGTCCGGCGCCTCGTCCGGCATCGGTTACCGGTTACAGGAGGCCCGACAATATATCAGTACCGATCGCATGTTCGCCCTGCTCATTGAGCTTGGGATCCTCGGCGCGCTCATGGACGCCCTAATCCACCGCATCGGGCGCCGCCTGGTGCATTGGCAACAATACTAATCCGGGAGGGTAAAGCATGTCAGGCCACGTTGCGATTGACGATATCAGTATCCGTTACCCCGCCCGGCGCCAGGCGCCATTGGCGCTGGACGTTACCCGCCTCGAGCTGGCGCCGGGCACCTTTAGCGCCATTATCGGACCGTCCGGCTGCGGCAAGTCGACCTTATTAAACGCGATTGCCGGTTTTATTGCGCCCGCCAGCGGCCAGATCCGGATTGACGGCCGCGTGCTGAACGGCCCGGATGCGCAGGTGGGGGTAATATTTCAGCAATATGCGCTGTTCCCCTGGCTGACGGCGCTGGGCAACGTGAAATTCGCGCTAAAGCGCTTCAATTTATCCCGGGCGGAACGGCATCGGCGCGCATTGGCGGCGCTAGAAGAGGTCGGTCTCGCCTCGCTATGCCATCATTATCCCGGCCAGTTATCCGGCGGCCAAAAACAGCGGGTGGGTATCGCCCGTACGCTGGCGTTTGAGCCGCGGGTATTGTTGATGGATGAGCCCTTTGGTGCGCTGGATGCACAAACGCGCGGGGTTATGCAGGATCTGCTGTTGCGCGTTTGGCAAAAACACCGGGCGACGGTGCTGTTTATTACCCACGATGTGGACGAAGCGCTGCTGCTGGCGGACCGCATCGATGTGATGTCCGCCGCGCCGGGCAAAATTATCCGCAGCTATAGCCTGAACCAGCCGCGGCCGCGGGCGCTCAATCGCGAGAATGCCACTCTGTTGGATATCCGCGAAGAGATTCTGTCATTACTGCGACCGCTGGCGCAGCCGTCATGACGCCCTATACCGCCATCAACAGACGGCATCCTGCCGCGAACAACGGCTACCCCACCGACCAAAACCAACCACGGGAAACACGATGAGATTAACGCAAGTTTGGCGCATTGCTGCGGCGTTACCGGCCCTAATGATCATGGCGGCGTCTGCCGCGACGGAAACGGTGACGCTTGCCTGGTCGCCGACCCCGCTGATGCCACAGGTAGAAATCGCCCTCGCTAAAGGTTACTTCAACGACGCCGGCATTAACCTGCGGCGCATTAATTTCCCCAGCGGCCGAGAAGCCTTCGAGGCGCTGTTGGGCGGGCAAGTGGAGGCGGCGACGTTAACCGAATTTCCCGCCATCACCGGCGCACTGCGTCAGCAGCCCTTTGGCATCGTTGCCGATGTCGCGCGCTACCGGGGTACGCGGGTCATCAGCTCGGCCAAATACGGCCCGCTGCGCAGCGTAAGCGATCTGGCCGGGCTGAAGATCGGCACGCCCCTCGGCACCAACACCGATTACTATCTGAGCCAACTGCTGAGCCAGGGGGGGGTGAGCGCGGATCGGGTCAATGTCGCGCCGGTGGATCTGATCCCCGCCCTACTCCGCGGCGATATCCAGGCCATAGTACCGTTCGCCGGCGTCGAAAGCGTCGCGCGCAAAGCGCTGGGCGCCGACTATCGCGAACTGCAAAGCGAAAGCTATCAATCCCACTTTCTACTGGCGGTGTCGCAGGGCGTTATCAACAACAAGCCCGCGGTGGTCAAAGGACTCCTGACGGCATTACTGCGCGCGGACGCCGATCTCAAACGCGATCCCGCCGGCGCCATGGCGCTGGTAGCCACATCCATGCACGGCACATTGCAGCAGGCCGCGCTGGAAGCGATGTGGCGCGATACCGATTTTGGTATTCAGTTGCAAAGTGATTTGCCAACGCTGCTGGCGTCGGAAGGGAAATGGATCGTACAACAACGCATCATCAAAGCCACCGATCCTTCGCCACAGACCCTGCGGCCCTGGCTTATCAGCGCGCCGCTGCGCGCGCTTGCCCCTAACGCAGTGGACCCGAGTCTGTAACGTGACGGCCGGTGCGGAGTCATATTCCCGCGCCGGCTCTCGCCAGGACAACGCGTGACCGTTGCTGGCGTCAGCTCATCGTGCGATCGTCAATATACTTGCGTTTATCCGGCGGCGGCGGGAAATACTGGTATAGCCAGGTTTCACTCAGCGCCTCCTGCCCGGTACGCAGGAACATACGCAGCTCGACGGGATCGACAGCGTCGCTGGTGGGCGTCCAGTCGAACAGAATGCGGTAGCCATCCATCGGTTTCACATACAGAATTTCAATATTGCTCACCTTGCCGCTGGACAGTGTGATGACCGGCTCGATGCCTTTATCCGCCGACGCTTTTAGCTGCCCGCCGACGAAATCGACGCCGAAACGGCGCGCCCAGGTATCTGGAAAATGCTCGCCGGGCGCCCAGCCTTCAGGAAATCCTCCCATGCCGGTACGGGTCGCCTTAACCCGGGCCAGCGGGCTGCTGACAGGGGGCTCGCCGCTCCAGTAAAGCCGATAGCGGAAACTGTATTCATTACCGGCTTTAATCGGCTCGGCGGGCTGCCAAAAGCAGACGATATTATCCAGCGTCTCGCCGGTGGTCGGGATTTCCAGCAGATTCACGCTGCCCTTGCCCCAGGGCCCGACAGGCTCCACCCACAAACTGGGCCGCTGATTGTACCAGCCGATAACATCTTGATAGTTGTCGAAATTATGGTCAAGCTGCAGCAAACCGAACCCTTTCGGATTGTCATCCTGGTAGGCGTTAAACTGCAATTTTTGCGGATTATTCAGCGGTCGACACACCCATTCGCCGTTGCCGCGCCACATCGCTAGCCGATCGGAGTCATGTATCTGCGGATGAATGGTATCGCACATGCGGCGCTCGTTGGTACCGCAGCTAAACATACTGGTCATCGGCGAGATCCCGAGCTGTTTGATATCGCTGCGGGCATGAATGTGTTTTTCGATATCCATCACGACACGCTGGGCCTCGCAGTGGATAACGAAGCGGTAGGCGCCGGTCGCGCTGGGGCCGTCCAGCAGGGCGTAGACGGTAAAGGTGGTATCGCTGGCTTTTGGCGTTTCAAACCAAAAGGCGACAAAGTCGGGAAACTCTTCCAGCTTATCGGTAAACGTGTCGATGGCCAAACCGCGAGCCGACAGGCCGTACTGGTAGGTATCATCCACCGCGCGGAAGTAGCTGGCGCCAAGGAAGGAAACCACGTCGCGCCGGGTGAGTTCCGGAGCCTTATTGACCTTGAAACCGGCAAAACCGAGGTTATCACGCCCTTCCAACTGCTGGGTATCGACGCCGGCGTTATGGTAGTTAAATAATTCTGGCCGGAAATGGATTTCCCGCGCCAAGGCTTGGCTTTGGTCCACGGCGTAAACGCGCACTCGGCGCTTGAAGCCCATACCGACGTGGAATAAATGGACATCCAGCTGGCGGTTGGGAATGTCGTGCCAGAGCGAATGATTGGCGTCGTATTGAATTTCGTTATAGGCCTGCGGCGTAAGCTCCGCCAGGGTTTTGGGCAACTCCGCCGGCGGCCCGCCGAAAGGCTTGCGTGACAAATCGGCAGCCAGGTTTTTCAGCGTGGAGAAATCGAAGTGGCTCGCGCTGCCGTCGGCAATGTTTTCCGCAGCCTGCGTTGAACGTGTAAACAATGTGGCCATGGTCGGCGCGCCGCAGTAAGCGGCCAGCGCCAGAGACGCTTTGATAAATGATCTTCGTTCCATGCCGGAATAGGTTCCTGTACTGGGCGATGTATTGTCCGTGTGGAGCCGTCTCACTGCAATAAAGACACCGGACTGCGGGCATCATGCTCCACCGGGTTGCGAAAATTTTCGACACCGTCGGGCGGGGAAAATTCATTGCGACGCTAAACACGCACCAAAGTTTACCGTAAAACGACACGGCCGGCATGGCCAAATTGCGGGCTTGGCCGGACAAACCGACCGCGCCCGTTATTGCCTGAATGCGCAACATCTTTCTGCATTCGCCGCCGCGACTGGCCGCTTATACTCCAGCACTACGACCGGGGCGCTATAACGGCCGTTTGACGGCCCACGCGTTGCGCCGCCCCCGCGATTGATTTCCGGAGCAGTGATTATGCCTACGCCTACTACCGCGCCGGCCCGGCAGGCCGGCTTCATCAACGTGGTCAGAGTGATCAGCGGTAACTTTCTAGAAATGTATGATTTTATGGTATTTGGCTATTATGCCAGCGCCATAGCCGCCACCTTTTTCCCTGCCGGAACGCCTTTTGCCTCATTGATGTTGACCATGATGACCTTTGGCGCCGGCTTTCTGATGCGCCCGCTGGGCGCGCTGGTGCTTGGCGCCTATATCGACCGCCGCGGCAGGCGTGCCGGGCTGGTATTGACGCTGGGACTTATGGCGTTCGGCACGCTGACCATCGCCTGCGTACCCGGCTACGCCACTCTCGGCTTGCTGGCGCCGGCGCTGGTGCTTGCCGGCCGGCTACTGCAGGGGTTTTCCGCCGGCGTTGAACTGGGGGGCGTGTCGGTCTATCTGGCGGAAATCGCGCCCGCCGGCAGAAAAGGGCTGTACATCAGTTGGCAGTCCGCCAGTCAGCAGCTCGCGGTCATTTTTGCCGCCCTGCTAGGCATGACGCTCAATCATTACGTCGGCGCGGAGATGATGTCGCGTTGGGGGTGGCGTATTCCATTTATCGTCGGCTGTCTGATCCTGCCCTGCCTGTTTTGGATCCGGCGCATGCTGGAGGAAAGCGAGGCATTCCAAAAACGCCGCCCACCGCCGCGCACCCGCGAGATTTTCCACTCGGTGGCGCGCAGCTGGCCGCTGATAGCCCTTGGCGTTTGCATGGTTGCCGCCACCACCGTCTCGTTTTATATGATCACCGCTTTTACCCCGACCTATGGCAAAGCGATACTTCATTTCAGCGCCGAGGAAAGTTTTATTGTTACGTTAGGCGTAGGTCTCTCCAATCTTTTCTGGCTGCCGCTGATGGGAGCGCTATCGGATAGAATCGGTCGCCGCCCGCTGTTGCTGACCTTTACCAGCCTGATGCTGCTGACGTCCTATCCGGTACTCTACTGGCTGGCGGACGCGCCTACCTTGCAGCGTCTCATTGCCGCGGAGCTCTGGCTCTCCTTTCTCTACGCCGGCTACAATGCCGCCATGGTAGTCACGCTGACGGAAATCATGCCCGCCGAGGTGCGCGCCACCGGTTTTTCCATGGCCTACAGTTTAGCGACAGCGATCTTTGGCGGCTTCACCCCCGCCATCGCGAGTGTGCTTATTCATCAAAGCGGCGACAATGCGCTGCCTGGCGTTTGGCTATCGCTAGCGGGCTTGCTGGGGTTAATGGCCGCGCTGCTATTGCCAAGATTATACCGAGCCGGCGCCATGACAACGGCTTATTCATCACCCGTGATAAGAACCCTGCGCCAGAAGTAATATATACCTGAAACGCGAAAAAGGCGCGCAGGAAAGGTTCGATAATCAACCATTCTAGTGACAAATTAACTAGATTACGGAACGTGATTAATTTAAGCGCCACGCGAAAAAATAGATATAATACAATCCACCGCGGGATTAAATTCCCTTTCTCCATTAATGGAACCATTTACCACTCAGTTGTTTACAGCGGGCCGTGAAATAAACTATACTGCCGTCTCTATATGTTATAAATCAAACGCATTTAGCGTTTATTTGGAAATTTTTTAGCCGCTCACCGTTTACGGCGCGGCTTTTTTCATATTACACGTAATAATACCGTTCGCTATTTTTCCGCATCCAGTAACGCTTCGCATTAAATTACTCTTTTGCAAATCAACTGAAGAAGTAACTATTACCTGACTTACCCTGACAGCCGAAACAGGATAAATTTTCGTCTTCACTCCCTCCGCGGTCCATTGGCGGCAGCGGTTTTGGCCGCTCGCGCTTTTGCCCACAGCGCCGGCTATGCCACCGGCCTTTATGGCGTGCCGATGTGCATTAAGCGTCACCCTAACGCGGCCCAAATCCGCGCTCCGAGCGGTTTATTGGCACCCGGTGCTGGCGGCCCGCGCTGCCGATAGGTGCATACCGTTGCCGAGCCTGACTGCGTTACCAGGCAGGACATAACGTGTTACAGGTGCATGTGATCGCTACGGCAAAGGGCGCGTTTTCGATTTCATCCTCCACATCGACGACGGCATTCGCGCCTAGTTTTCCCCGCGCCGCTGGTTCAAACCGCCTCTTGCGGTTAGCAACGCCAGGCGGCGGCCCTGGCGATATTCGCTCGGCGAGCCACACAAACGCCTGTCTCACCTTTACATGGCACGAATGCCCTTTCTGCCAAATCTGCGGGCGCCATCGCGCCACAGGGATTATGGCGTAACCGGACGGCGGCGGCGGCTGAGGCAACGGCGCATCCTTTTGCCGCCGCCCGGCCTCGGGCGTTTTAACGGATTGCAGGACACTTTCTTTTGCGCTTTATTACCCAGAACCCGGCGTCTCGACGCCCGAAGCCCTGCCCCCTCAATGTCCGGGATCTTGCGTCTCAATCACCGGGACCCTGCGCGTCGATGTCCCGGATCTTGCGCCTCGATAATCGGAGCCCGGTGTCTCAATGCCCGAGATCTTGTGTCTCGACGTCCGGAACCTACGCCTCAATGCCCGAGATCTTGCGTCTCGACGCCCGGAGCCCTACGCCTCAATGCCCGATATATTGCGTCTCGACGCCCGGAGCCTACGCCTCAATGCCCGAGATCTTGTGTCTCGACGCCCTGAACCTACGCCTCAATGCCCGAAATATTGCGTCTCGACGCCCGGAGCCCTTCGCCCTAATGTCCAAATATTGCGTCTCGACGCCCGGAGCTCTTCGCCCTAATGTCCGAAATATTGCGTCTCGACGCCCGGAGCCCTGCCCCTCAATGTCCGGGATCTTGCGTCTCAATCACCGGGACCCTGCGCGTCGATGCCCCGTATCTTGCGCCTCAATAAGCGGAGCCCGACGTCTCAAAGCTCGAAACCACGCGCTTTACTGCCTTAACGCCGGGGTTGTATTGCCCACGAAAGTGCCTTGCCTTGCCGTGCCGCAACCCACGCACAGCGGCCTACGGTGCGCTTGCGCTTGCCTTACCCACGACAGGGCTGAATGTACCCTAGGCTGTCGGCGCAGGGGCATTGAGCCGCAATACTCGGAGCCCAGTAAAACCGCCCCTGACGAACTACGCCTTCGCCACGTTGCCTATGCGCGTTGGCGCTATCGTTAATCCGGTGCGCCCCCTGGCCGTGAAGATGTCCCCTGCTCAACCGCATCATTGCACTAAAGAGTGCGATTTACCGGTACGCTAACTATTCAAATAATGCGCGAAGAATATGTTCCAATAATCCTTTCCCGCGATAACATTAAAGTGTTATGACGAACCCGGGTTGTTAAAATTTGTTGTTAACGCTAATAATAGATATCCTTTTAAACCCTGCCCGAAGGGTGGCGGATCGGATAAAAATTATTATGCCAAGTTAACGACTTCGGTATTTACAGCGCAATTTTCTTTCAATTATACTGAGAACGCTGTAAGACTAAACCTTACTTGGGATTTTATGGAAACAATATTGCCGCGCAGGCTTTTCGGCGCGGCTTTTTTCTTAGCTTGCGAGTGATAATAATTCAGACTCACCATAATAAAGTGTTGATTATCGACTATCCCAGCATTATAAATCATTATTCAGCAAAGCTAATTCATTACGCTTGGCAAAATGAATTCCCCCTCCCCATTAAGGCAAATGGAATAAGGTAAACACCTTATTAAACTAATTTCATAAAATACTCCGTATGCAGACGCTGCAGTTCTTTTTCAGTGAGTCCAGTGCAATTTTTAATTAGCGTGCGATCTACACCGCCGGCCAGCAGATGAGTGGCGATGCTAAGCGTAGCCTGCCTGCGTCCTTCTTTCTTGCCTTCCAGCCTGCCCTTGTCCATCCCTTCCAGCAGCCCCTCGAGCATCCCTTTGCGCATGCCCTCCATCAACCCTTCCAATCTGCCTTTTTTCATGCCCTGCAATTCGAGATAATGCGCAATATTCATCGATTCCTCACTGTCCTTATGGTTAATTTTGAGGCTAATCAATAGCGGCTACTAAGCACGTGATGCCGTCTCTTCCCTGGGTCATCGCGGACCAGCACGATATTAATTTTCAGCCGCTTGAGTCTAACAAAAGGGGGGTATAACGGGAATATGGTAGCGCTTATTACATTTGTTACATGCAAAACATGTGATCCGTTTTTGATTTAGCATTCACCTTGTTCATTACCTCACACGAAAGCCATGTCATTAAATGCCATTAAATAGAGTGCCGGGATTAAGTTTATCCCGATCGTATGCTGGATCCCTCGCGTCGGGCCATGCCCGCGCTGCGCTATCGGCCGCTTTGCCTGAAGCCACCAGCCTGACGCCCGGGTGACCCAGATGCACCGCCGCGCTGCCCGTTCGCTGAGGGTAAACGGACTGTCGTCACCCTTACCCGGTCGAGACGGCCGGCGGCCTTCACTGAAGCGCAGCATGACGCTGACCACGCGCGCGTAGTGCCCCGGCACGGTTTTGCTAGAGAAATAATAATTATTTATGCAATATTGTATCGACTCTACGTTTCATGCTGTTTTTGCGTTATCGTTGACTTCATCGGTCCAGGTACCAGGGGGTAAAGTGACGCATTCGGCTATTCTCATCAGCGATGCCCAGGAGGCGGATTTGCTCGCCATTCGTGATATCTATGCCTGGCATGTGCAACACGGTATCGCCAGTTTCGAGACCGAGCCTCCGTCCTTGAACGATATGATGGCCCGCCATACGGCGGTAATGGCGCAAGGTCTCCCCTGGCTGGTGGCCCGGCAGGACGGTGAATTGCTGGGTTATTGTTATCTTTCCCCTTACCGTCCCCGTTACGCCTATCGTTTCACCGTCGAGGATTCCGTGTACATCCATCCGGCAAAGGCCGGACGCGGGCTCGGTTCGCTGCTGTTGCACGAGGCCATCGCCAGGGCGGAAAAAGGGGGCTGGCGCCAGATGCTGGCGATTATCGGTAACGCGGAAAATCACGCTTCGTTTCGTTTGCATCAGAAGCTCGGTTTTCACTTGATAGGCAAGCTTCAAGCGGTAGGTTTCAAACATGGCCGCTGGGTGGATACCCTGTTGATGCAGCGCAGCTTGGGGGAAGGCCAGCAAACACCGCCCCGCGACGGTTAAAAACGCGGTAAATCACCCACCGCCCGCGGCGGGAAGGGCGCCCGGCCTTCGGTGCCGCCAGTCAACCCGCAACCTTCGCTTACGCTTGGAGGCCGCCAATGCGCCGGCGCCGACCTAGACAGATTTGACGCTAACCGCGCGCCAGCCCGTCCAGTGCACCGGCCCGTCCAGTGCACCGGCGCCGACCTGAACTGACTTGCCGCCAATGCGCAGGCGGGCCCGACCTGGGCCGTGGCGCAGACGTTTGCAGGCTTGCGGCGTGAGGCGCACGCGGGCCTGCTTCTACGCCGGCAGATAAAAGATCAGGATTCGGGCGGTGTCGTGGACGACAGGTTAGCGTTCTCGACTATCATTTTCTGCGGCATCGACAGCGTTATGCCCTCGGCGCGCAGGCGCTTTAAGATCTCGAACAGCAAATCGCTTTTGGTGGATGCCACGACGCGCGGGCTACTGACAAAACCGGTAACGCTCAATACGATTCCCGATGGCGTCAGTTGGCTGAAAGTCACCGACGGCGCGGGCGCGCTTTGCACCGCCTCATGTTCGCGGTAGGCTTCCAGCAGCAGCGTGCGGACCTTTTCAGGGTCGATATCCAGCGGGAACGTCAGCGCGATCGTGGCCACGCCTTGCGCGTTACCCATAGTGGCATTGCGCACGTTCTGGGAAATCAGTTGGGAATTGGGCACGATTACCGTCGAGCGGTCGCCAAGCTGGATCTCGGTGGCGCGCACGTTGATGCGGCGAATATCGCCTTCTATGCCGCTGATACTGATGAGATCGCCGACTTTTACCGGGCGTTCCGTCAGCAGGATCAGGCCGGAAATGAAATTCTTCACGATCTCCTGTAGGCCGAAACCGATCCCCACCGACAGCGCGCTGACGATCCAGGCCAAATTATTCCACTGGATACCGAGTGTGGATAAAGTCAACAGGATCACCAGCACATAGCCGACATTGCTAAACAGCGTCACCAGCGAGGAACGCATTCCCGGTTCCATCATGGTCTTCGGCAGGAAATCTTTCTCCAGCCAGCGTCTGGCCGAGCGTAAAACATAGATGGCGATAGCCAGGAAAATCAGTGCATTCACCACGTGGGCAGGGACGATTTTAAGCTTCTCCAGTCCCTTTCCACCCCAGACTTCCAGCACTTTATGCAACAGCGCTAACGGGGTGGTGGAACCGAAATTGCCATTAATCAATGCGATAGCGCCAAACAGTAGCAATAGCGTCTTGCCGATGGCCGACAGTAAGGTGGCTGCCTGGGAGAGATGCCGGTCGTCGAGATTAAACATTTGCTTTATTCGCTGCCCCAATGGCGTATTGGGGGCGAACAAACCGTCACATAGGTCCACCACTAAATGGATCAGAAAATAAAGCAGGGAGAGCACGATGCCCACCCAGATGAGTTCAAAGGTTAAAAAGCGTGCTAAGGAGATATAGCCAATCAACAACGCAAGCAAGATGGCAATCGCGGTCACTGTAACGCATATAAGCACCAGCCCCACCACTGCCGAGCGCTTTTGCGTCGTTGTCGCATCGGTTAATTGCTCGCGCCGCGTCCGTTTGATGCGTATGAGGCCGGTAAGCACGACTGACGCTATCAGCAATGATGACAGGCCGTAGCCTAAACTTGCCGTGGCTACGCTGGTACCCACGCTAATATTGAGCTGATCAATGACACCGGAGATCCATACCACTCCCCCCAACAGCGGCGGTATCGGTTTCATGGCTCGCGCTATTTCATCGGGCATCGCCGGCAGCCGCCAAGAAGGACGCTGATTGGATAAAAAACCACGTCCCAGCCCGGCAATGAGTGATGAGAAAAAGGTCAGACGCAAAACGCCATCGGCGAAGTCGACCACCTCGTCGGAGATATCCGGCAGTCTAACGAACATGAAATGGATAAATTGCACGCCAATGCTGATACTGAACACCGTTATCAGCGCGGTAGAGCAGGCAAGGAAGCTGCGCCGTAGCCTTCCCTCGGGCAAGACATGGATGCTGAACCAGCCTAGCGGCTTATCCAGTATACGTGTACAGAAACTCCACATCAGCAGCGCCAGCACGAGCAACATCGCCGAGCTAAGTCGCCACTCGGACGACCACGCTTCGTGCCAGCCATCGACAAGGTCGTCGCCAAAACCGGCCAGCCGACGCTTATCGGCAGACTGAGACTGCAATACCGGCGCCCAGAAACTCGCCGACAAAATGCTTCCCGAATTCAACGCCATTTGAGAACGCATATAATTGCGGCGGATATCAACAATTTGCACCGACAATTTGGTGGCGCTGGCGCTAATGGTTTTGGCCCGCTCTATCTGATTATCAAGCAGGGTTTTGCGCGCGTTCAAACTTTTGCGGCTTTGCGCAACCGCGCCGGTCTCTTTGGTTGCAGCATCGGTAGGGACGGGCCCCAATACATCCAACTGAGCCTGAAGTTGTGTACGATCCGGTTGCAGCGCGGTCACTAGCGCATCGGCGTCACTGGTCAACTGTTGGGCGCTATCGTTGAGCGCGTTCAGTTGATTATCGGCCGTGGTATTGGAGACCTGCTGCTTAAGCGAGTCGAGACCTTTTTGCAATTTACTTAATTCCGCCGCGGCATTGATTTTTACCGGCGTGGCGCTGTCGCTCGCGGCCGCCGGCGCATCATTCGCCCGCGCATCGACCGTGAGGGCGCCAAACGCCAGCAACACGCTGAAAAACAAGCCGCAAAAACCTTTCATATCACATTTGGAAAACGTAGGCATAGCGTAAATTTTCTCGCAAATCATAAAAGCAGCCGCCGCACGTGCCGAGGGCCGGTCGCGTCAGAAAGAGTCCATCGCCGGCGAATGCAGGGTGGCGTCAACAATATTACCAGCTTATTATGTTTTTAGCGTCATCGTCAGCCGACAGTCAGCCTCCTCGCGGATCGCACCCTTTTGTTAAAAACGGTTTTAGGCGTGCTCAGCCCCTCACTATCCGCCCGTCTGTACTACAATCGTAGCAGCTGTCTACCCTGGCGCCCGTCGGTGCAAGCCGGCACAGTTCATTGTCATTGACCGAGGTAAATCTATGAGAAACTTTATTTTTTCGTCACCAGGAAAATACGTCCAGGGCAGCGGCGTCCTGGATGAATTGGGTCATTATCTGTCCGCCCTGGGCAGCAAAGCCTTTCTCATCGCCGACGATGTGGTATGGGGTATTACCGGCGAGCGGGTGCAGGCCACGTTAAAAAAAGCCGATATTGCTTACAATTATGAACGTTTCAACGGCGAAGCATCGGGCAACGAAATCCTCCGGCTAGCGGGGGTGGCCCGCGATGCGCAAACGTCCGTGGTGGTCGGTCTCGGCGGCGGTAAAACGCTGGATACCGCCAAAGCGGTCGCTGATGAGTTGAAACATCCGGTGGCTATCGTGCCGACGGTCGCCTCCACCGACGCCCCATGTAGTGCGCTGTCGGTCATCTATAGCGACGACGGCGTTTTCGATAGCTACCGCTTTTACAACAAAAATCCGGAATTGGTGCTGGTGGACACCGCCGTTTGCGCCCAGGCGCCGGTGCGGCTGTTCGCCTCGGGCATCGCCGACGGCCTGGCCACCTACGTGGAGGCCCAGGCGGTCAAACGCACGAACGCCCTGTCGATGGTCGGCGGCAAACCGACCATCGCCGGAATGGCGATAGCCGCCGCCTGCGAGGAGACCTTGCTCACCTATGGCTATAGCGCCTATCAGGCGGTCGCTAAGCGCAAAGTCACGCCGGCGGTGGAGGCGGTGGTGGAAGCCAATACCTTGCTTTCCGGCCTGGGCTTTGAAAACGGCGGTCTGGCCGGCGCCCACGCGATCCACAACGGTTTTACCGCCATTCAGGGGGATATTCATCATTTGACCCACGGTGAAAAAGTCGCCTACGGCACGTTGACCCATATGGTGCTGGAGCAGCGCCCGGATGACGAAATCGCCCGCTACATCCGTTTTTACCGCCAAATTGCCATGCCGACCACGCTTAAGGCTATCCACCTGGAAAACGAGCCCTATGAAAACCTGGTGAAAGTGGGCGCGCTGGCCTGCAGCGAAGGGGACACTTTGCGTAACTTGAACGCTTATCTCAGCGCTGAAGACGTGGCGCAGGCGATAATCGCCGTCGACGCGTTCAGCCGCACCCTTGCCGATTGACGGGCCGATGACCGACAAAGCGGTCGAATTACGTAAAATAAAACGTCTGGCGCTGACCTTGTTGGTCAGCGCCGCGGCGGTTTTCATCCTCACGCTTTTCCTGCCGGCCAATTTCTGGGTCAACGGTCTGAAAGCCGTTTCCGAGGCGGCCATGGTGGGCGCGCTGGCGGATTGGTTTGCGGTGATTGCGCTGTTTCATCGCGTCCCCCTGCCCTTTATCGCCCGTCACACCGCCATTATTCCGCGCAATAAGGCAAAAATTGCCGATAATCTCGCGCTATTTGTCCAGGATAAATTTCTTGATACCGCCTCGATTGTCGCCCTGATACGCCGCCACGATCCGGCGAGCCTCATCGCCAATTGGCTCAGCACGCCGGATAATGCCGCCCGGCTGAGCGGTTATCTCCTACAGTTGCTGAGCGGTTTGCTGGATTTCACCGACGATCGGCGCATTCAGGGCTTCCTGCGCCAGGCGGTACATGCGGCGATCGATAAAATCGATTTATCCCGTTCCACGGGCTCGATTCTGGATAGCCTGACCCGCGACGGCCGCCATCAGGCTCTGCTGGATGCGGCAATTTCGCAATTGACCGCGTTGCTGAACAAACCGGAAACCCGTTTGCTTATCAGCGAGCAGATCGTGCGCTGGTTCAAGCGCGAACATCCTATCAAAGAACGGTTGCTGCCAACGGATTGGCTGGGCGAACACAGCGCCGACCTAATTTCCAACGCGGTCAATTCCATTTTGGATGATATCGGTCAGGATAGCGGCCACGAATTGCGCCGGCGTTTCGATCGGGTTACCCGTCATATGATAACCCGGCTTAAGCAGGATCCAACGATGGCCGCCAGAGCCGAGGAGATCAAAGCGTATCTGAAAAATGATGAGGCGCTGAATAGCTATATCCGCGGGCTGTGGAGCGATATGCGCGCCTGGCTGAAGGCGGATCTTGCGCACGACGCCTCGTTGCTGCACGCCCGGGTGGCGGAATCCGGCCGCTGGCTGGGCGAAACCCTGTCCCGCGATCCCGGCGTGCGCGCGTCGTTAAATCATCATATGGAGTTGGCGGCGGCGAAAATGGCACCGGAATTCGCCCTGTTTCTCACCCGCCATATTAGCGATACGGTAAAAAGCTGGGATCCGCGAGATATGTCGCGGCAAATTGAACTGAATATCGGCCGCGATTTACAGTTTATCCGTATCAACGGTACCCTGGTGGGAGGGCTAATTGGCGTCGTCCTTTACCTACTCTCGCAGTTGCCGACGCTGCTGACGTTTGTGACCCGGTGACAAGCCCGCAGGCCGCCGCCGAGCATGGGAGCAAACGTCGCCGCAGTACTAGGTAAGAAACACGCCCGGCCGGGTTGCATGAATTTGTGGCCGCTTGTGCGTTTTGTCAGCGCCCGTGCCCGGCCCTTAACGCGCGTCAGCTACACTAAGAAGTCATTGATTACCGATCCGCTGGAAGGAAAGCGCCCTTATGACGGATTTACCCAAACCCGGCATTACCCGCAATATTGGCGATCGCGGCATTATCGGCGACTTGCGTTCCGCTGCGCTGGTGGCGCGCGACGCCACCATCGACTATTTCTGCTGGCCCGATCTCGACAGCCCGTCGGTTTTCGTCGCGCTATTGGATAGCGAGCAAGCCGGCCTGTTCAGTTTACAACCGGACTGGCCCGACGCGCGGCTACAACAGCTGTACCTGCCGGACACCAATATCCTGCAAACCCGCTGGCTGTCGCAGCAGGGGGTCGCGGAAGTCACGGATTATATGCCGATTAGCGACGATCTGGAGCGTTTACCGCTGATTATCCGCCGGTTACAGGTATTGAAGGGTCGCGTCAGCTGGCGCATGCGCTGCGCGCCGATGCCAGACTATGCGCGCGCCCGACCTGATGCCACGTTAAACGATGGCGCGGTAACCTTTGTCACCCAAGGTCAGCCGTCGCTGCGGCTGGCTGCCAACGTTGCGCTGGAATGTGAAGATCACGCCGCGGCAGCGACCTTTACGCTCGGGCCGGGCGAGCAGGCGATATTTGTTTTCGGCGGTGCCGACGACGACCGGGTGGCGGTGGATCATACCGACGTCTTATTCGCCGAAACGCTGCACTATTGGCAGCGTTGGTCGGCGCATAGTAATTACCGCGGCCGCTGGCGGGAAATGGTAAACCGCTCGGCGCTGGCGCTGAAATTGCTTACCTCCGCCCGGCACGGCTCGATCGCCGCCGCCGCCACCTTCGGCCTGCCGGAGACGCCGGGAGGCGAACGCAACTGGGATTATCGCGCCTCATGGCTGCGCGACGCCTCGTTTAGCGTCTATGCCCTCATGCGGCTGGGCTATACCGATGAGGCGAAAGCGTTCAACCGCTGGGTCGGCCGGTGTATGGCCAACAGCCGTTTTGATCCGGAAAAATTGCAGGTGGTTTACCGTCTCGACAGCGGCACCGAACTGCCGGAAGCCGATTTACCTCACCTGACCGGCTATGGCGGCGCCCGGCCGGTACGCATCGGTAATCAGGCTTACCGCCAGCGGCAGTTGGATATCTATGGCGAACTGATGGACGCCATCTATCTGGCCAATAAATACGGCGATGCAATCCCGCACCAGGGTTGGCAACACGTAGTGAATACCGTCAACCATGTGTGCGATTGCTGGCAGCAGGCGGATGCGGGTATTTGGGAAATGCGCGGCGAACCGCAGCATTTTCTCCATTCGCGCTTAATGTGTTGGGTGGCGCTGGACCGCGCCCTGCGCCTTGGCATGAAACGATCGCTGTCGATGCCCTATGGCCGTTGGGACAAAGCCCGCGCCGCCATCCGCGAGGATATTTGGTCAAACTTCTGGAATCCGGAGCTCGGCCATTTCACCGCTACGCGCCACGGTAAAGATCTGGACGCCTCAATGCTGCTAATGCCGCTTTTCCGCTTTGTTAGCGCCACCGACCCCGAGTGGTTGGCAACCCTGGACGCCATTCGCGCCCATCTGGTGCATGATGGCCTGGTGCGACGCTATATCGCCGAGGAGACGCCCGCTGACCCCCTGGAGGGGGAAGAAGGGGCCTTTGCCGCCTGCTCGTTTTGGTATGTGGAATGCCTGGCGCGCGCCGGGCGTTTGAGCGAAGCGCACTTTGAATTTGAAAAGCTGCTGCGCTACGCCAACCCGCTGGGCCTGTATGCGGAGGAATTTGACCGTCGCGGCTATGCCCTCGGCAATACGCCGCAGGCGCTAACCCATCTGGCGCTGATAAGCGCCGCCTTTTTCCTTGACCGCAAGCTCGACGGTAAAGATCCGCTGTGGCAGCCCTAGCGCCGTCGCGCCGCGGGCGCTAGCCAGGTGCCCGCGGTTGCGATACGGACGTTATCCCTTTATGTTAGGAACCACTGCAACGGCGAATTCGGCGTCTGGACGCTTTTTTCCAGCTCGTAAAGGTGAGGGCAATGCGCATATTAGTAGTGGGCGCCGGCGCGACCGGCGGGTATTTCGGCGGCCGTCTGGCCGAGGCCGGACGCGACGTGACCTTTTTGGTGCGACGGACGCGGGCGCAGACATTGCGCCAACACGGTCTGCAAATTATCAGTCCCTGCGGCGATGTGGTGCTGCGGCCCACGCTTGTTGAGGCCGGCGACCTGGCGGACCACTACGATGTGATCCTGTTGACGGTGAAAGCCTTTTCGCTGGCGGCGGCCATGGAGGATATCGCCCCCGCCGTTGGCCCGGAAACGGCTATCGTGCCCCTGCTCAACGGCATGGGGCATCTGGCGCGCCTGCGTGAACGCTTTGGCGCCGAGGCGGTCATGGGCGGCGTGTGCAAAATCGCCGCTACGCTGGACGCGCAGGGCCGCATTGTGCATTTTACCCCGCCGCACCAGCTATTTTACGGCGAACTGGACGATAGTCGCTCCGCGCGGCTGGCGCGTATCGATGCGGCACTGCGCAACGCCGGTTTTGACGCCTGCGCCGCACCGTCAATCACCACCGCGCTGTGGGAAAAGTGGATATTACTTTCGAGCCTGGGCGGCATTACTTGCCTGATGCGCGGCACCATCGGCCAGGTCGCGGCGGCGCCCGGCGGCGAAGCTTTCGCTCGCGCGCTGATAGAAGAGGTGGCGTCGGTCGCAGAGGCCGGCGGCTACCGGCGGCGTGATGAGGTTATCGCAGAGACCACCGCCCTGCTGACCCAGCAGGGATCGCCCATGACCTCCTCCCTATATCGGGATCTGATAGCCGGCAACGCCGTGGAGGCGGATCAGATCATCGGCGATCTCAAAGCCCGCGCCGACCGCGCCGGCCTGCCCGTTCCGCTGATAAGTGCGGTATGGACGCACCTGTCGGTATATCAGCAAAACCGCGGGTAACGCGCCCCGCCGGCGCTAGCGAAATTTGGCGTGGTTCTCATCGCGGGTCTGCTTGAACTGGCCCGCGATCTGCTTCGCCCCCTGTACATCGCCGCGGTCGACCCGCGTTTGCGCCTGCTCGATTTGCCCTAACAGCGTATCGATCCCCCGACGATAGTCCTGCATTTGCGGGCTATCCGGCGCCTGCCCGCGCAATTTCGGCGGCGTCGCTTCACGGGCATCTTTTGCCGCGGCGTGCATATCCGCCAGCGCCTGCTTCAAGGTGTCAGGATTATCGGCATGGAGCACCGCACTGTAGTTTGCGGCGATCATATCCATATCCTCGCTCAAATCGCGCGCCGTCGCCGGTGCGGTCAACAGAACGGCCAGAAGCGGTAATAGTGCGGAGGACAACCTTTTCATACCGGCGGCAAAGTTCATGGTAAGCATCCATTGTTAACAGGTGAAATGGTCAATGATTGGAGCATTGGCCAGCGATCATCATCATCGGCGCCTGACGTCCATCCGCCCCCGTCACGCGTCATCAGGGATGAGAATTCATCATCACTGGCCGGCGATTTTCATCGCCGACAGCAGCACCGAGCCGCATTGGATATTACTGCGCGTTTCGGTATCGCTGCCGATGCTGACGATATTGCGCAGCATCTCGCGCAGGTTACCGGCAATGGTTATCTCGCTGACCGGATATTGTATCTCGCCGTTTTCCACCCAGAAGCCGGCGGCGCCGCGGGAATAGTCGCCGGTGATCGCGCTCACCCCTTGCCCCATCAGTTCCGTCACCACCAACCCGCGTCCCATTTGTTTCAGTAGCCCGGCGAAATCCACCCCCTGATGGGAGATGCGCCAATTGTGTATCCCGCCGGCGTGGCCCGTGCTTTCAAGGCCCAGCTTGCGCGCCGCATAACTGCCAAGCAGCCAGGTATTGAGCACGCCATCCTGGACGATGGCCCGATCGCAGGTCTTCACGCCTTCGCTGTCAAACGGAGACGACGCCAGCCCCTTTAGCAGGTGGGGACATTCGTGGATAGACAGCCAATCGGGCAGGATAGCCTTACCCAGTGAATCGAGCAGGAAAGTGGACTTGCGATAGACATTACCACCGCTGATGGCCCCCACCAAATGCCCAAACAGACCGGTTGCCACCTCGGCGGCAAACAATACCGGCGCCTCCATGGTCGGCAGCTTGCGCGGATTAAGGTGCGCCAGCGTGCGGCGCGCGCACTCCTCCCCCACCCATTGCGGCGAGCGCAAATCGTCGAAGGCGCGGCCGAGGGTATAGGCGTAATTACGTTCCATATCGCCGCCGCTTTCCGCTATGACGCTGCAGGAGAGAGAGTGACGGCTGCTGCTGTAGCTTTGCAGCATGCCGTGGCTATTACCAAAGACGCGAGTGCTGAAATGGCTATTGAAACTGCCCCCTTCGGTATGGGTGATGCGTTTATCGCTGTCGAGGGCCGTCCGTTCCGCCGCCGCGGCCAGGGCTATTCCGCGCTCGGCGTCAAGCTCGGCGGGGTGGAACAAATCGAGATCCGGCGCCTCAAACGCCAACAGCGTTTTTTCCGCGGGTCCCGAGGCGGGATCGGGCGACGTGTACCGCGCAATATCCAGCGCGGCGGCGACGGTGCGGGCAATGGCGTCCTGACTTAGATCGGTGGAGGAGGCGCTGCCTTTGCGCTGCTGATAATAAACGGTTATCCCCAAGGCGCCATCGCTGTTGAACTCGACATTTTCCACCTCGCCATAGCGGGTGCTAATGCCGATACCGGTGGTTTTGGTCACCGCCACTTCCGCCGCGTCCGACCCGGCGTGCGCCAGTTCCAGCGCCTGTGCGACCGCGTTTTCCAAAAGTGTGCGTTGCTGGGCGACCTGGGTGACTAAATTCATGGTTCCGCTATTATTCATAGAGCATTATCCGCTAGAAGGGATCTCGCCGCACGCCCGGCAAAATCGGATTATACGGTCAGCCAATCTGAAACCGCTGTTGCATCATGTCTTCAGTCTAACAGTCCGTAATGCATTTGGCACTGTATGCACGAAGACCCACGGGGATCGCGCGCTAACGCGCCTTCCTCGTTGCGCGAAGGGTGCCCGCGCTAGCCGCCGCGGCGCGCACTCCGTAGCGCGTTTCCGCCTCTCCCGCCGAAGGGGTGTGGGAATAAACGGCGTTTTGGCGTGGCGCGGTGAAATAATGCCATTGATCATCCGAAGCAACCTGCTAGGATGAGCCTCTTTTTAAGGAACCCCTATGAATAAACAGCCTGAAGAGTGGCAGGACCCGCAGTCCGCGCAGCCGCAAGACGATGAGCAGGACGAGATAATTTGGGTCAGCAAGAGTGAAATCAAGCGCGACGCCGAGGCGCTGAAACAATTAGGCGTCGAGCTGGTGTCGCTCGGCAAAAACGCGCTGGATAAAATCCCGCTGGACGATGATCTACGCGCAGCGATCGCGCTCGCGCAGCGCATCAAGCGCGAAGGCCAGCGCCGCCAAATACAGCTTATCGGCAAAATGCTGCGCGCCCGGGATCCGGAGCCTATCCAGCAGGCGCTGGATAAACTGAAAAACCGCCATAATCAGCAGGTCACCTTGTTTCATAAGCTGGAGGTGCTGCGTGACAAACTGCTGGCACAGGGCGACGACGCCATTGCGGATGTGCTGGAAACGTATCCGCAGGCCGACCGTCAGCAGTTGCGGGCGCTGGTGCGCAACGCCCAGAAAGAGCAGGCGGCCAACAAACCCCCGAAAACCGCGCGGCAGCTTTATCAATACCTGCGCACGCTGGCCGAGGCGGAATAACGCCGCGCGACCGGGCGCCTCGCCTGGGTTGCCGGCGGGCCGATGCTCGTCGCGTCTGCCTTGCGCTTATCGCCCCAGGGCGATGGCAATCACGCCCGCCTCAACGCATGCGCGCCGCTCGTATTCCCCTGCACGCCGGCCGCGTCTTATGCACATCGATAGCCGGTCTTTGCACCAGGCCGATGGCATCACACCCGCCGCAGCGCAATTGGAGCGCTAAGCCGCCCGAGGGCCGCCATCTTGGCCATCAGCGCCGCGAACGTCGCTCTGGCGCCGTGCCCCCCATCGGCGCGCGATGCCGTCAAGCGCCGCTGCCGTCGGTAAGCACATTGAAATGCAGCTTGCCCTGAAGCTCCTCTTCCGCTTCGTCAAACAGCAGTATCAACGCGCCAAAACGTCGTCTTTTCGACGCGGTTAAATGCAAAAATTCAATTTCTACCGGCAGCGGTAAATGCAGCATGACCATGCGCCACAGGCCGTCGAGGTTGGCGTCGTAAGGTTCGCTGATGGCAAATTGGCGATCAAAAGCGCGATAAAAAGCCGGCAGGTCGGCTATATGATTGAAATCGAAGGATACTTTCTCCATAAGGCGCTCTCCGCTAAGCCGGTTAAATTCCCCCCGTCAGGACGCCTAGGCGCCGCCCGCCAGCATGGACGGCCACCGGCGCCCTCAAAGTCCGCCGATATGCAGCGTTTTTACTTCCAGATAATCCTCCATGCCTAGCACCGATCCCTCGCGTCCCAGCCCAGACTCTTTTACGCCGCCAAACGGCCCCAGCTCGGTGGACACCGCACATTCGTTGATGCCGATCATTCCACTCTCCAGCGACGCCGCGACGCGAAACACCCGCGCCAGATCCCGGGTATAAAAGTATGCGGCCAGACCATAAGGGGTATCGTTGGCGCGCCGAATAGCCTCTTCCTCGTCGGCAAAACGGAAACAGGCGGCAACCGGACCAAAAGTTTCCTCGCGCGCCAGCTGCATATCATCAGTGACATCGGCCAGCACCGTGGGCTGGAAGAAATTGCCGCCCAGCGGGTGCCGCTTACCGCCCGTGACCACGCGCGCGCCCTTTTTCAGCGCATCGTTAACATGCTCCTCGGCCTTTTCCACGCCGGCGCGGTTAATCAGCGGCCCGACCACCACGCCTTCATCGGCGCCGTTACCCACTTTCAATTTTTCCACTTCCTGCGCCAGCTGCGCGACGAACCGATCGTACACGCCGTCCTGGATAAAGAAGCGGTTAACGCTGACGCACACCTGGCCCGCATTACGGAATTTATTGGCCATGGCGCCCGCCACTGCCGCCGGGATATCGGCGTCGTCAAACACAATATACGGGGCATTGCCACCCAGCTCCATGGAGATTTTTTTCATCGTACCGGCCGCGTTGCGCATCAAGGTTTTGCCTACCTCGGTCGAGCCGGTGAACGTCACTTTGCGCACCGTGCCGCTGGCCATGATGGCATCGCTGATAGCCTGGGTATCGCCGGCGACGCCGTTAAGGACACCGTCCGGCACCCCGGCCTGCTGTGCCAGCGCCAACAGCGCGAACGCCGACAGCGGGGTCGCGTTAGCCGGCTTGATAAGCGCCGTACAGCCCGCCGCCAGCGCCGGCCCCAATTTGCGAGTGAGCATCGCCAGCGGAAAGTTCCACGGCGTGATGGCCGCCACCACCCCCACCGGCTCTCGGGTGGCGAAAATGCGTGAGTGGGCCTTGGCGGGCGGTATGATCTCACCGTTGACCCGCTTGGCCTGCTCGGCGAACCACTGAATAAAGCTGGCGGCATAGGCTACTTCGCCGGCGGCTTCCTTGACCGGTTTCCCCTGCTCGGCGCTCATCAGTTTTGCCAGATAGGCCTGATTTTCCATAATGAGCTGATACCAGCGGTAGAGCATTTCCGAACGTTCTTTAGCGGTTTTAGCGCGCCAGGCCGGAAAAGCCTTCGCCGCCGCGGCGATGGCCGCAACGGTTTCCGTTTTACCCGCTTTGGCGACCCGGGCTAGCACCTCGCCGGTGGCCGGATTCTCCACGTCGAACGTGGTATCGGAGGTGTGCCATTGACCATCGATAAAATAGCCGGTGTTGAACAAGGTATGGGCCTTGAGCGTTGTGTCGTCTGTCATGGTGTCCTCGCAATCAAAGAGGTCCCCGCCGGGGGGAAAAAACGCTGTAAACTATCAGTATAGTTGCCGACGGCGGGTTCGCGCGGACGCGGCGCAAGGAAATACGTTACGGGAAGCGCCGGCGCTAGCCGCTCAGGGCGTGGCGGTAGCGTTGGAGGATATCGGTCAGGCGCGCTACCGATTCGATGATCTCCGGCGCGACTTGATAGGTCTCAAGCTTGTGCCGGTAAATGCCCATCTCTGTCAGTAATTGATCAAACTTACGACTGCGGCGCGGATCAGAGCGCGACACCAGCACCTGATCCGCGGTGGCGCGGATCTGGCGGTGCCAGGCCGAGAGATCTTCATTCACCGGGATATCCGCGCTACGCAGCCGCTGATGCGCCACGATCAGCAGCAGCGCCAGGCGATATTTGGCCACATCGCCCGGAAAGATGGCCATCAGTTGAAAAAGCTGCTGATACAACAGCGGCAAATGGTTGACCCGCCGGCGGGTCTTATTGGTGGACATCGCCGACACCGCGCCATAAACGAAGCGATTGAGCAGAATACGTCCCGCGCGCTGCTTCGAGGTATCGCGGATCAGTAAAATCACCAGCATCGCCAAAATACAACCGATAAGCTGGCCAATAGCGCTGTCGAGGAAGGTACTGACATTGAACGACATTGGGTTGGAGAGCACCAGGACATTGATAGTGCCCGCCAGGGTACCGAGCGTCCCCAAACGCCGCTTTTGTACTTCAATCCCGATGATAAACGCCAGAATACCCAGGGCAAGGCACAGCAGCAGCAGGCTCTGCTGGGTGGACGGCATGATAAGCATGTAATACAGCGCGCCAATAGGCAGCGCCGCCGACATGCCGATAACGAAGTCTTTCGCCACCATTAGCGGATTAGGCAGCCGCATCGCCAGCGACGTCACCACCGCCACCATCACCATACAGGCGCTGCCGGCGCTCCAACCGGTCCACAGCCAGAACAAACAGCCGAGCGCGGTGGCGATACCGGTGCGCAAACCGTTGATCATCGCGTGGCGCCCTTCGGCGGACGGCGCGGTGACCTCCTGCTGGGTGGTCAGCACCGACGCCTCGACGCCGCTTATCCGGCTGTTGCTTTTCACCCCTTTCATCAGCAGCAGATAGCGCGTCGCGCTGCCCACCCAGGTATACAGGGTCAGCGGCGTATCTCGGCTTGGCGTGGCGGCGATCACCTGGCGCATCAGCTTCATCCGGCGATGAATCGCGCTCACCGTGTCGGCCGGCTCGCTCAGCAGCAGTAGTAAATGGGATTTAAGGTAATCAGGGTGATTTTGTAAGATCAAAAAGGTTTCGCACGCCTGGGTAATCAGCGTGAGCGACAGGGTATTTATCGCCACCAGCCGCTGATTGCTGCGCTGCCAGTGGGCCGACTCCATCATGAGATTGCTGCGCATTCCCGACAGCACGTTGGTGGCTTTCACCAGCTCGCTCCAGGCGCTGTCCACCTCTTCTTTCGGCGCATTATTCACGCACAGTTGCAGTAGTCGATAATGATCGATCAAAAGCGTATCCAGCGCGCGATCGATATCGCGCTTGATGGAGCGCGGCGAAAAAAGGATATCGGCCAGGATGGCGCAAACAATGCCGAGGACAATTTCGCTCACCCGCTCAACGGCATACTGCGGGGTCATTTGCGGGAAGCTCTGGATACCGACGATGATAATGAGCGCGGTGTACCCCGCCAGACCGAAAGCGTAAGAGTTTTCCACCTTTACCAGCGAGGAAATCCACATGCACAGGCCGGCCCAGAGGCAGCTCAACATCAGCATCACCACCGGCGCGCGGAACGTCAGGATAATGATAACCAGCGCGCCCAGGCAGCCGATAAAGGTACCGATGATCCTCAGCATGCCGCGGTGACGGATCGCGCCCGCGAACGGTTCGCCGCCGGCTGCAAACGCCGGGCCGGCGGCGACGATGGCGGCGGTCAATACCGACCAGCGCGGCGTTTGCAGCTGAAAATGAAAGCCGAGGACCAACGCCAGCAAAATCGCAAACGTCAGCTTAAAGGCGAAGCGCCAGCGGAAGAACAGAGGTTGCAGCATCAGCGGGCCACCGGTTAACCGAACTCACGCAGGCGATGGATAAGTTGCATCAGCGGTGAGACCCGTCCGGGGTGGCCGTCGCGCCGGCCGGTAATCACCACCGTGGCCGTGGTCCCTGCCGGATAGAGATCCCCTTGTTGCTTATCAAGCACGATTTTTACCGGAACGCGCTGCGCCAGGCGAACCCATTCCAGATTGGAGTCGACGCTGGCAAGTCCTTTACTGTCCACCGCGCTGCTGCTGTTATTCACGCCGGCGGCGATACTGTCGACGGTGCCGGTGAGAATTCGGTTACTGCCAAGGGGGGTGATCTCCACTCGATACCCCGGCCGCACCCCTTCCAGCTTGGTTTCTTCCAGATACGCCAGCAGGTAGAAGGTATCTTTCTTCACCAGGGCCACCGCAACCGAGCCGCGGGTGATGAACTCGCCGGCGTGAACGTTCAAATTGGTCACCCAACCGTCCGCCGGCGCCCGTACTTCGGTGCGCGCCAAGTCCAACTTGGCCAAATTCCTCACCGCGATGGCTTTGGCCAACTGATGGCTGACGGTCGAAAAATCGTTACTGGCCTGATCGATCTGCTCCTGGGACATGGCGTTGGTCCCCAGACTACGCCGACGCGACGCCTCGCGCTGTTTCTCCGCCGCCAGCGCCTGGTAATAGCTTACGTCCGCCTCCGCCTGCGCCAGCGCTTCTTGAAAACGCGGTTTGTCGATGATGAGTAACAGATCGCCTTTCTTTACCTGCTGATTATCGCGAATAGGCACCTCGGTGAGCAAGCCGCCGACGTCCGGGGCAATGGCCACCACATCGGCGGTGAACTTGGCGTCGCGGGTCCAGGGCGACTCGGTATAAAACGACCAGGCGCGGAAAATAGCGATGGCGGCTATCAGCACCAGCAGCAGGGTGATAGCGACGCGGACGATTTTAGTGGCAAAGGTTTTCACGACGACCTCAAACGAACAAACAAGAAATCAGGTAAAAAACGCAACAATACAGTGCGGTATTGAATAAGGCCGGATGCCAGACAAAATCATAGATTCCGCTGGGCAGCAATAGCCTGCGCAGCGCGAAAAACAGCGCCAGCGAGAGGATCAGCTCGAAAAATACCGGAGGAAAGGACAGGCCAAAGATCACCATGACCGGAAGCAAACTCATACTTTTTCCTTTAACTGTAACCGATGTCGATTCCTGTGCCGCCTTTCGCCGCCTTGACAGGGATGTCGCGACAAAAGGCCGTCCCCCCCGGTCGCGCTCAGGATGAGTATAGAACCCCGCGGGGGGAATGATGACGTTTTCCGGGAAAGGGGGCGTTAGCCGAATGTGTACAGCCCGTTCAAATTGTTACTATTTATAAAAAGCCAATAAAACGGTAAACTATTTCAGGTTAGCGACCGCGATAAAGCGAATCGACATTGCTATATTACCCTGTACAATCCGTCGGTTTCAACATAACGTGATCTAAATCACTTTTAAGCCAGAGTGAATAATGGAAAGACTAAAACGCATGTTGATATTCGCCCGGGTGGTGGAGGCCAACTCGTTTACCAGCGCCGCGCGCCGGCTGCAAATGAGCGTCTCTTCCGTCAGTCAGACCGTGGCGAAATTGGAAAATGACTTGCAGGTAAAGCTACTTAACCGCAGCACCCGCAGTATCGGCCTGACCGAAGCCGGCAAAATTTACTACCAGGGCTGCCGGCGTATGCTGCAGGAATTCAATGAGGTGCATGAGCAATTATTCGCCTTTAATAATACGCCCATCGGCACCCTGCGCATCGGCAGCTCCTCGACGCTGGCGCAAAATGTTCTGGCGCCGATTACCGCCGAGATGCTAAAGGAGTATCCCGGCCTGTCGGTCAACCTGGTGACCGGTATTCCGGCGCCGGATCTTATCGCCGACGGGCTGGATCTGGTGGTGCGGGTGGGCGCGCTACAGGATTCCGGTCTGTTTTCGCGCCGGCTGGGTTCGATGCCGATGGTGGTGTGCGCCGCTAAAAGCTATCTGGCGCAGCGGGGTACGCCGGAAAAACCCGGCGACATGGCCAATTTCTCCTGGCTGGAATATGACGTGCGCCCGGACAGCGAGTTTGAACTCATTGCGCCGGAAGGCATTACGCTGCATTTGTCGCCGGCCGGTCGCTTTGCCACCAACGATTCGCAAACGCTGATCCGCTGGCTGACCGCCGGCGCCGGCATCGCTTATGTGCCGATTATGTGGGTCCTGGATGAGATCAAACGTGGCAATGTGGAAATTTTATTCAGCCGCTATCACTCCGATCCGCGGCCGGTGTATGCGGTGTATACGGCGCGTGATAAGTTGCCGCTGAAGGTACAGGTCTGCATTAACCACCTCACCGACTACTTTAGTAAGGTGGCGGATATGTATCAGACTTTTCGTCAGGACAGCGTCGGTTAAGCCGGGATGGGCTGTTGCCCGCCGTGTGGACGGCGGCGCCGACGCAAAGAGAGGCTTAAGGCGATATGCCTGAGGCTATCGTGGGCCCACCGCGTTCGACAGTGAGGCCCGAGACGCCCAGGAGGTAGCGGCGCCGACGTCAGCCGCGGCTTAGGCGGTACCGCCCACGGTGATTTTGTCCAACTTCAGCGTCGGCTGGCCCACGCCCACCGGTAAGCTTTGGCCTTCTTTGCCGCAAACGCCAACCCCTTTATCCAACGCCAAGTCATTGCCGACCATCGAGATTTGCTGCATTGCCTCGATACCGGAGCCGATGAGCGTTGCGCCTTTCACCGGCGTGGTCACGCGACCGTTTTCAATCAAATAGGCTTCCGAGGTGGAGAAAACGAACTTGCCGGAGGTGATATCCACCTGCCCGCCGCCAAAGTTGGGCGCGTAAATGCCGCGCTCCACGCTGGCGATAATCTCTTCCGGCGTCGATTGACCCGCCAGCATGTAGGTATTGGTCATCCGCGGCATCGGCAAATGCGCGTAGGACTCGCGTCGGCCGTTGCCGGTGGGCGCCACTCCCATCAGCCGGGCGTTAAGTTTATCCTGCATGTACCCTTTCAGCCGGCCGTTTTCTATCAGCACATTGTATTGCCCCGGCACGCCTTCATCATCGATGGCCAGCGATCCGCGCAGACCGGCGAGCGTACCATCGTCGACCACCGTGCATAGCTCGGACGCCACCGGCTTGCCCATCTGCCCGCTGAACACCGAGCTGCCGCGGCGGTTAAAATCCCCCTCCAGGCCGTGTCCCACCGCTTCGTGCAGCAGCACGCCCGGCCAACCGGCGCCGAGCACTACCGGCATGGCGCCGGCAGGGGCCGCGGCGGCGGAGAGATTCACCAGCGCCATCCGCACCGCTTCCCGCGCCCAGCTATCGGCTCGCACCTCGCCGGCCACCTCCTCCAGGAAGAAGTCGTAGCCAAAACGGCCGCCGCCGCCGCTGGCGCCGCGCTCGCGTTTGCCGTCCTGCTCGACCTGCACGCTGATGGACAGACGCACCAGCGGGCGCACATCCGCCGCCAGCGTACCGTCGGTAGCGGCGACCAGAATCTGCTCATACACCCCCGACAGGCTGGCCGTAACTTCCTGGACGCGCGCATCGGCTGCGCGCGCCGCTTTATCCACCCGGTGCAGCAGCGCGATTTTCTCCTCGCGCGGCAGACTGGCGAGCGGATCCAACGGCGGATAGAGGGGACGGTAAGCCACCGCACCCAAGGTATGTACCCGGCCGTTGCCCGCTTCACTGACGATGCTGCGCGCCGCCATCGCGCTTTGGTTCAACGCCGCCAGCGTGATTTGGTCGGCATAGGCGAAACCGGTTTTTTCGCCGCTTATCGCGCGCACGCCGACGCCCTGGTCGATATTATACGACCCTTCCTTGATGATGCCGTCTTCAATGACCCATGCTTCATGGTAGCTTGATTGGAAATAGAGATCGGCATAGTCCAGACGTCGTGCGCTCATCTGTTCCAATAAAGAGAACAGATGGTCATGCTGCAGTTGATTAGCCGAAAGTAAATGCTCACTGACTAACGTCAGACTCATAGGTGCTCGCTCTTAAAAAATGGATTTGACCCGCCACGGCGCGAATACAGGCATGCGTCATCTTTATAGACTGCGGCAATTCACCGTCGGCGTCAAATAACAGCCCGTTATTTCGACTTGGCCTCCTGACCGCGCGGCTGGCGCAGAACTTCCTGTATTTCCGGCGCGTCCAAGCTGCCGCTTATATGGTAGCGAATCAGCGATAACTTATTCCACAACGGCGCCAATACCTTGCTGGCGGCAAAAACCGCGGCGCCTACCACCGGGTTGATCACAAATGCCGTCGCCACCCCGACCGTGGCCGAAATTTCCGGCGCGATCACCGCTTCCATATCAATCTGCTGGCGGTTGAAATCCACATCGCCGGTCATGGCGATATCCGCTTCCAGGCCATCAATCAACAGATCGTTGGTATGCAAGGTGCCGTCTTTCAACCAGGCAGTGCCTTTGATCGAATCAAAATAAAACCCCTTGCCGAAAGCGTCGCTGAAATCAAACTGCAATTTGCGCAACAGCGCATCAAAGCTGACCAGCCGCAGGATGCGACCGGCGCTGCCGCTGCTGATATTTTCGATTTTACCCTTGCCCAATTGGCTATGCAGCACGCCGTTCAGACTCGCGATATCGGGCTGCCAGGGCGCCGCGCGCCAGTGCAAATCGTAATTCAGGTGAAAGGGCGCTTCGCGCAGCGGCGTATCCATGCCGAGATAATCCGCCGCGGCGCCGATATCTTTCCCTTCCAGCGTCCCTTTCAGCGACGTCCGGTTCTCGCGGCGGCTGCTGAGCCAGCTGCCCTCGGCGGTCAGCCGGGCGTTGCCGGTATCGATCACGCCGCCGGTCAGTAGCAGTTGATCCTGCTGCGGCTTGATATTGCCGCTGACGCGCCCCAGATTTTGGCCTTTAATCCAGCACTGACGGCAGGCGACAGCCAGCGCAGGCCAGTCAGCGAAACTCGCGCTGTCGTTGAGGCGCGCCGCCGTGGGGGACGACGCGGCATCGGCGCTGGCGTCGGCGAAGGCCGGGTTGTAGTAGAGATAGTCCAGATCGGCGCGCCACGGTGTGTTTGCGGTCATGGTCAGCGCGCCGTTAATTTCCTTTCCTTGCGCCGTCACCCTGCTCCCACCGGCCACGTTATTGCGGGTCAACGCCAGTTGATGCCACACCTGCCCGCCCAGCGTCAGGGCCGGGGTACGCAGCGTCAGCGCATCGGGAAAGCGAAAGCGTGCGGCCGACAGCGTCTCCCCGCCCGACGCCGGCGACTTCAGCAGCGCCAACCACTTTTCGCCATCGAGCGCCGGCAGCGACAGCGTCAGGCTTTTATCCGTCGGCAGCGGCGGTATCTTGCCGCCCTCCGCCCAGGCGCCGCGCGCCAAGGCGAGTTGGCGCCCCAACAACCATTGGCTATTGAAACTATTGCGGCTACCGGCATGGCCGCTTAACAGGAAGGCGTGCATGTCCCCCTTGGCGTTTACCGCGAGCGAGAAAGGCTGCCCGCCCGATTTATCCAGCGGCGGGGGCAAGTGACTGCTTACATTCTTCAGATCGCTTTTCACCGCGACCTCATAACGCGTTTCTCCCTTCAGCGGCAAAGCAACGGCGATGTCGCTTTGCCAGGCCGCGCGGCCGTTGACCGACGCCATCAGCGCGGCCGGCAGCCCGGGCAATTGATTAAGCGCCCAGTCCCCTTTCAGGCCCACGTTAATATCAAAGCCGGTGGGTTTTTCGCGGGTGGTGAAATTCACCGCTATCGGCTGGCCAAACCATTGCCCGTCAAGAGGGGCGCTATCCAAATTGCCGTTATTGTAATGGAAAGTGCCGCTTAGCCCCTGCAGGGTCGTGCCCAACGGTTTGATATACAATGAGTTATCTTTCAGCGCCACAGTGCCGGAGGCGGTCACCGGCTGACCGTCAAGAGGGATATCCAGATGCAGGTCGCCATTCACCGGCCCGCCGACCTCCAGTTCATCGAGCGTTTTGCCAAGCGACGCCTTCAGCGGCGTCTGGAGAAAATAGTCGCGGATGGCGCTGCCGGCGCCGCTGATGCCGGCATCAATTAACAATTTTTCTTTGGAATAGTCAGGAATACTGGCGGCGATATTGTGACCGCGAGCCTCGCCGAGCGCGGTTTGCGGCGCATGCATAAACAGGCCGTCGTTGACGAAATCCAGGTCGATATCCAGCTGCGTCAGCGCCGGCCAGCCGGGTTCAAACTGATATTCCGCCTGCTTGAGCGGCACCCACACCTCAAACTGGCCGTCGTTATGCTTAAACGGGAATCGACTGGGGTTGCCGGCAAACAGCAAAGTGGCATTCTCTACCCGGCCGCCTTTAAGCGCGCCCGTCAGATAGTCCACCAGACGGGTCCCCATCAGCGGCTCTGGGAAATAACGCCAGGCGTCGGCGGCATTATCCAGGCGCAGACCGGCGAGAATGTCCAGCCAGGGCTCGCCTTTCACCGGTTTATGGAAGTAGAAATCGCCGTTGGCCCAAAGCGATCGCGCCTGGGCATCGATGTTGCGTCCCCATAATACCAGCCCGTCCTGCGGGTTGTGGCGCCAGTCAAAGGTTGCGCGAGCGCGGGATAGGGCCAGCGGCGCGCGGAACATGCTCTGATAGGGCAGCGTGCTGTCGTCCAGCGCGAGCTGCAGCCGCCCCGCGGCCAGCGAGCCTTCTGCCTCGCCAGAAACATGGTCCGCCCCCGGCAGCAACTCCCAGGGCTGCCAACCGAGATCGCGCCAGCGCGCCTGAAAACGCGTAGCGCCGGCGTCGCTGAGCGGAATGTCCAGCGCCAGCGCGGAAAGCTCGCCGCGCGGTTGCAGGTCGTGCCAGCGTGCACGCAGCGTCGGCGTCACCGCCGAGATAAGCGGCAGCAACGGGGTGAATCGCTCCAACGCCAGCCCGCTGGCGCGTAGGCGAATCTCACCTTCCCGGTCAGGGAAAAAGAGCTGCCGTTTCGCCGGCAGCCAGAAAAGCGACAGCGCGGCGGGCGCCCAAGATTGGCCATCGGTGGCGATAGTCAGCGCCGGCACATCCATCTGCCAGGCATCCTGCCGCTTGCTGAGATGGAGCGCCAGTTGATTGACGTCAAGCCGGTGCGTCTGGTCGCCGTCCTGCCATAGCGCCGCGCCCCGGCTCAGCAGCGCATCCGCCCCGGCAATTTCGCCGTTTTCGAGGGTAAGCCAGGCCGCCAGACTGAAATCGGCGCTTTGCAGGCCGGTATGACTTTGCAGCAGTTGGCTAAACCACGGCTTGAGATCGACATCCTGAGCCTTGAGATACACTTTGCCGTTATCCAGCAACCCCTGCTGATCGTGCAGATCCATTCGTACATCGATCGCGCCCTGCTGCACATCGGTATTCGATAGGCTTATCTTGCCTTCCGCGCGGTGGCGGTTGGCGGTATTAAGCCAGGTGAGCTGCGGCACGGAGAGCCGGGTTCGTTCGCCCGAAGGGGTTAAAAAGGTGATCTGGCTACCGCGCAGGATGAAATGATCGAACTGGCGCAGAAAAAGATTGGAAAGACGATCGGAGCTGATGGGGCTACCTTGATGATCCCGACCCATCAGCGTGGTATTCAGATCCAGTTGCAGGCGATAAAAGGTCACGTCGCGGAACTGCCAACGCCAGTGCAGCAAGGATTGCCACACGTCCAGCGCCAGCGTGGCGCGCTGCACGTGCAGCCGCTCATCGGCGGTAGTGGCGTCAATCCCCCCGATATCCAGCGTCGGCCCAAAGGATTGCCAGCTGCCGTGCAACTGCCGCAGTTGGATATCGGCATCGAAAGCGCGATTCAATACGGAGACTATCTGCGGACGAAAGCTGTTCAAGTGCGGCAAAGCCAGACGCAACCCGCTGACCGTCAACGCCACCAGGACGATCAGGGTGGCGCCAATCGCCATCAGTATCCCCGGTAGTCGCTTCACGCCTGTCTCCTTGCTTGCTGTTGCGCGGCCGTCGCGTCCGACGTGACGGCTTTTACTGGTTACAGATCTGCCTGGCGGCAACGGCTTACATCATCACCACATCGAACTGTTCCTGGCTGTAAAGCGGCTCTATCTGGACTTTCACCTGCTTGCCGACGAAAATTTCCACCTCGGCCAGCGCGTGAGATTCATCGCTTTTCAGCGCTTCACCTACCGCAGCCGACGCATAGACCAGAAAACGATCGGAGTCGTAAGCATGGTGCACGCGCACGATTTCGCGCATGATTTCATAGCAAACCGTTTCAATGGTTTTCACCGTCCCGCGGCCGTGACAGGTAGGACACTCGCTACACAGCACATGTTCAATACTTTCACGCGTGCGTTTGCGCGTCATCTCCACCAGTCCCAATTGTGAAAACCCATTGATACCGGTTTTCACCCGATCTTTACTCAGCGCCTGCTCAAGGGAATGCAGCACCCGCCGACGGTGCTCCTCATTGCCCATATCGATAAAATCAATAATGATAATGCCGCCGAGATTACGCAGCCGCAGCTGGCGCGCAATGGCCTGCGTGGCTTCAATATTGGTGTTGAAGATCGTTTCGTCGAGATTGCGGTGGCCGACAAAGGCGCCGGTATTGATATCGATAGTGGTCATCGCTTCGGTTTGATCAATGATCAGATAGCCGCCGGATTTAAGCTCGACCTTACGCTCAAGGGACCGCTGAATTTCATTTTCTACATCATAGAGATCAAAGATCGGTTGCTTGCCGCTGTAATACTCCAGCTTGGCGGTCATTTCCGGAATATATTCGGCGGTAAACTCCAGCAGCAATTCGTGCGTCAGCCGTGAGTCGACCCGGATACGGTCCAGCGCCGCCCCGGCGAAGTCACGCAATATGCGCTGGGCGAGGGCCAACTCGCCATACAGCATATAGCGGGTCTGATTGCGGCGCTTGCGCTCCATGACTTTTGTCCACAGCCGTTTGAGAAAGGCGGCGTCCTGAGACAGCTCTTCATTGCCGATGCCTTCGGCGGCGGTACGGATGATAAAACCGCCCTGCTCGTCGCAGTAGTGCGCCACGATCTGTTTTAAACGCTCACGCTCCGCCTCGCTGTCGATACGCTGCGACACGCCGACGTGGGCGGCCCCCGGCATAAAGACCAAATAGCGCGACGGCAGCGTAATATCGGTGGTCAGCCGCGCCCCTTTTGTTCCGAGGGGGTCTTTCACCACCTGCACCATAATATCCTGCCCCTGGCGCACCAGCTCGGCGATATCGCGCACCTGAAAATTCTTTTGTTCTTCGCCGGCCACGCATTCGGTATGAGGCATAATATCCGAGGCGTGCAGGAAGGCGGCTTTATCCAGCCCGATATCGACAAACGCCGCCTGCATGCCCGGCAGCACGCGGCTCACCCGTCCTTTATAGATATTACCGACAATGCCGCGCCGCGCTTCCCGCTCGATATGGATCTCCTGCAGGATGCCGCCGTCGATATAGGCAACCCGTGTTTCGGAGGGCGTGATATTGACCAGTAATTCAGCTGTCATAGATTCCTCTTGCTCAAGCCAGAGCGTTGAATTCACCGAGCAGTTCCCAGGTTTCCACCAGCGGCAGGCCCACCACGGCGGGGTAGCTGCCGTGAATTGAGCGCACGAAGGCGCCACCCTTTCCCTGAATACCATAGGCGCCGGCCTTGTCCATCGGTTCCCCGCAAGCGATATAACGCGCGATCTCGTCAGAGGTCAGCACGCGAAAGGTCACCTCGGTCACCACCAGACGGCTCGCAACCCGCGCGGCGTCGGCCAGCGCGACCGCGGTCATCACCTGATGACGCTGGCCGGAAAGCTGCGTCAGCATCTGCCGGGCGTGTTGCACATCGCGCGGCTTCTCCAGCACCTGCCGGTTAAGGACCACAATCGTATCAGCGCCCAGCACCGGCCGCGGTTCCGGCGCGCAGGCCAGGCCGGCGCAGGCCTTATCGCGCGCCAGCCGCTGCACGTAGTCTGCCGCGCTTTCGCCAGCGCGGCGGCGCTCCTCCACCGGGGCGCTAATCACCGCAAAAGGAACATCTAGCTGCGCCAGTAATTCCCTGCGCCGGGGCGAGCCGGACGCCAGATATATCGCCTTCATCGCGGTTTCCTTTTCTCGCTACTGCACGGCAAATTGACGGCGTATTTTGCGCATCAGCAGGAACAACCAGGGCCACAATACGCCATCCACCACGCTGCTCCAGAATATTTCCGGGCGGAATGAAATATTGATCACCAAAAACTCCGCCCAGAATACGATCACCTGCGTTGTTAATGACAGCAGTATCACAATCAGCGCCTGTTGCCAAAGGGCCATGTTGCGAAATAACTGAAATTTGAACACCACCAGATACGCGAGAATACTGAACGCCAGAGCACGCACCCCCAGGGTTGAGCCGAGAATCAGATCCATTATCAGCCCGAGGATAAAACCGGTGCCCACATTGACCCGGTGCGGCAGCGCCATCACCCAGTAAATGAGCAGCAAATTAAGCCAGGAGGGACGAAAAAGGTACAGCTGCGGCGGCCACGGCATGATTTGCAGAACAATCGCGATGAGGAAGGAGAGCCAAATAATCCAGCCACCGTGGCGGTGATAGCGGTTCATTGTCCCTCTCCCGCGCCGCCAAATAGGGGCCGCCGCGGCGGTGTGGCGTTTTGGGGAGCGCCAGAGGCGTCCTGGCTGGCGCCGTTGCTTCCGGCACTCGCCGCGCGGCTGGTGCCGCTGGCCGGACGTTCTGCGCGAGGGGCGCTTTCACCCACGCGGCGGGTCACGTCAGCGCGGGCGCCCTCTCTCTGCTGACGCGACGACGCCGAGCTGCCGTGAGCATCGCCCTCTCTCGCCGCTGCGCCGCGATTCGCCGCGCCGGCAGAAGGGGTTGCGCCCTCCGCTGTGCCGCGATTCGCCGCACCGCCTGAAGGGGTTGCGCCCGCCGCTGCGCCGCGAGTGCCCGCACCGCCTGAAGGGGTTGCGCCTGCCGCTGCGCCGCGATTCGCCGCACCGCCTGAAGGGGTTGCGCCCGCCGCTGCGCCGCGATTCGCCGCGCCGGCAGAAGGGGTTGCGCCCGCCGCTGCGCCGCGAGTGGCCGCACCGCCTGAAGTGGTTGCGCCCGCGCTGTCCGGCGACGAGCCGCTCGCGGCGGGCTGGGCCACGGCACCGGCCGGCGGCGGCGGTCCCATAGCGTCAGGCGGCGGCAGCACCTGCGGCATCATTTGCATCAAGCGTTCATTAGCCACCCTATGCACCTCGTCAGGCGGCAGCGGCACCTCGCCGCGCGGATCGGCGCCCCACAGCAGCAGCAAATAGCGCAGACGCTGTAGGCCGGCCGTGGGGCGTGCCTGGATGACGGTATAGGCGCGCTGCGTATCGACTTTCACCGAGGAGACAACCGCCACCGGATACCCTTCCGGGAAGCGCCCCCCCAAACCGGAAGTCACCAGCACGTCGCCGACGCGAATGTCGGTATTGCCCGGCAAATGCTCCAGCTGTAAATCCTCGGTACAGCCATTACCGGCGACGATCACACGAATATCGTTGCGCAGCACCTGTATCGGCAGCGCGTGGGACGCATCGCAAATCAGCAGCACCCGGCTGGTGAGCTTGCTGGTGGCGATCACCTGGCCTACCACCCCTTTGTCGCTGATGACCGGCTGGCCCACATAAACGCCATTATCCAGCCCTTTGTCGATCACCACCTGATCGCTATAGGGATCGGTACTGGTGGAGATCACCTGGGTGACCATTTTCTGTTCATCCTGGCGCAGCGGCGACCCCAGCAGCTCGCGCAGCCGGGCGTTTTCCTGCTTGTACTGGCCCAACAGCAGCTGCTCGCTGTTCTTCAACAGCAACTCCTGGCGCAGCGCCCGGTTTTCCAGCGCCAACTGGGCGCGGGTCGCCAGCGTCTGCGACACATTATCCAGCATCTGGCGCGGGCCATTGGCCAGAAAATAGAAGGGACTGACGGCCGTATCCATATAGGTCCGGATTTTAACGAACGTCCCCAGCCGGCTGTCGGCGATAATGACGGCGATAGCCACCATGACCGCCAGAAAAAGTCGCAGTTGCAGAGAAGGGCCTCTGCTGAAAATCGGCTTCATAAACTAGGCATTTTCCTCAACAAAAAAGGGGGGCGCCGTCCGGGACAGCCCATTGCAGCATTTACCCGGACGGTTCCCCCCTTTTCGAGGCAGGTTATTCTTCGCTGAACAAATCACCGCCGTGCATATCGATCATCTCCAGCGCCTTGCCGCCGCCGCGGGCGACGCAGGTAAGTGGATCTTCCGCCACCACCACCGGAATGCCGGTTTCCTCCATCAGCAGGCGATCGAGATTACGCAGCAGCGCGCCGCCGCCGGTAAGCACCATGCCGCGCTCGGAAATATCGGAAGCCAGCTCCGGCGGGCACTGTTCCAGCGCCACCATCACCGCGCTCACGATACCGGTTAACGGTTCCTGCAACGCTTCGAGGATCTCGTTCGAGTTCAGAGTGAAACCGCGCGGCACGCCCTCGGCCAGATTACGGCCGCGCACTTCAATCTCGCGCACCTCATCGTCAGGATAGGCGGAACCAATGCCGTGTTTGATCCGCTCGGCCGTGGCCTCGCCAATCAGCGAGCCGTAATTGCGGCGCACATAGTTAATAATAGCTTCATCGAAGCGATCGCCGCCAATACGCACGGAAGAAGAGTACACCACGCCATTGAGCGAGATGACCGCGACCTCGGTGGTACCGCCGCCGATATCCACCACCATTGAGCCGGTAGCCTCGGAGACCGGCAGGCCGGCGCCGATCGCGGCGGCCATCGGTTCTTCGATCAGAAAGACTTCACGCGCGCCCGCGCCCTGGGCGGATTCACGAATCGCGCGACGTTCCACCTGGGTCGCCCCCACCGGCACGCACACCAGCACGCGCGGGCTGGGCCGCATGAAGCTGTTGCTGTGGACCTGTTTAATGAAGTGTTGCAGCATTTTCTCGGTAACGAAGAAGTCGGCGATGACGCCATCCTTCATCGGCCGGATGGCCGCGATGTTGCCGGGCGTACGCCCCAGCATCTGCTTCGCTTCATGGCCGACGGCCGCAACGCTTTTCGGCGAACCGGCTCGGTCCTGACGAATGGCTACGACGGAAGGTTCGTTCAGGACAATGCCCTGTCCTTTCACATAAATGAGGGTATTGGCGGTACCCAGGTCGATGGACAAGTCATTGGAAAACATGCCACGAAATTTTTTAAACATAACTGAAGGATAATCCTGCAAGCTGGGGCGAAAAATGAAATCCGCCTACTTTACCAACCACGAGAAGCAGCGACAAGGCGTAAAAACGCGCGACTTCTATGAAAAATACGTCCCCGTTAACATTCCCACTAACCGAAGAAAATTCCTCTGCGGATTTTAGTCAGGCGAAGTGCGAGATTATCACTTATGCTGACGTCCAATATAACGAATATGAGGGTCAGAATCGTGTAAATTGACCTATTCGTGCATTGTGAGCGCCTACTAACGTGTGAGGCTGTTGAGGCGTATTGTACGTTAATTTTGCACGGACTTTTATACTAATCTCGGATCAAATCGTGAATATTTTTTTAGCAACTCCCCTAACGGCGCAATCGGTGCGAAGAAATCGCCTTCGCCGCCCGCTACGGCATGATCCAACAAGGTTTGCCACTCGCGCGCGCTGCGCACGCCGGTCGCAAAAACCCGCGTCCGGGTGCCGATGCAGGCTTCCGGCAAACTTTGCACGAACAGTTGATTCTCCTGTCGACGGTCGATATCGCGCACCAGGCCGGGATGCAGTTTGATAACTGAAATCGGTACCATACTGATGTAGCCGGTACTGACCAGGGTCATCCCGGCCCGGTTAACCGTTAACAAACAACCGAGTCCGGTCAACAGACGTAGCGCCGGACGTAGAGGTTCCAAATGTTGACAGAGATCCGCCTCAACAAGTTCAAACATAATTTGGCTTCGCACGGATTTACCGCACTGCATGAGGGTATCGCGCAACCAGTGACGAAAATCGCGCTGCAAGAGTGAGTCCACACTTATCGCTATCGACAGGACCACCCCCGGCAGTTGGGACAGCAGCGGGATCAACCGCAGCAGCTGTTGGCGTTCATAGCGCTGCGCCAGCCCCAATTGGCGCATCACCGGCAAAAATTCGGCCGCGGTCAAGGTATCAGCGCCATCCTGGATGCGGTTGATGACGATGTAATGGTCAAGCGCGCCATCGCGGCCGAAAGCGGGGCGGATCAGCAGTTGAGGGCCGCCGCCGGTCAGCGTGTTCTCAAGTAGCGTGCGCCATTTGACGTTGCCGCGCGCCCGCTGCGGCACGCGATTATCATAGACCGACCAGCCGTTACCCCCCTGTAGCCCCGCCTCACGCGCGGCGTGCTCGGCGCTCTCCATCACTTCCACCGCCGTCTGGCCGGGACGGTAAGCGCTTACCCCAATGTGCAGCAGATCGTCGCGGCAGGCGGCCGGTATATCCGGCAGGGTGGCCAGAGCGCCCAGCAGCTGGTGGGTGAGGGATTCCGCTTCTTTCAGCGAACAGTGCGGCAACAGTACCGCTAAATCGTCGCGAAAATAGTGCGCCAGCAACGCGTCTGGATAACGTTTGACCGAGACCGACACCAAATTGATTAACGCGCCGTCAATCGCCGCGGCATGGGCCGGCCCCAGACGCTCCGCCAGCCGCTCGGGGTCCGGGCGCATAATCAGCAGCACCACGCCGTGGGCGCCCACATCCTGGTTATCCTCCAGTTGCAGAGCCAGCTGGCTATCGAACGACAGCCGGTTGGTCAGCCCGGTGCGCGCGTCATGGGCGGCGAAAGCGCGTATCAGAATATCCACCCGACTGCGCTGCTCACGCGCCTGCGCCAAATCACGCAACAGGCGATCGATGGCGCTGCCGGTCAGGCTAGGCATTTCATCCGGCTGCTCGCCCACATTCTCGCGCTCGCCGTAAATAATGCGCCTGGCCCGCGTTTCCAGCGATTCTTGTGGCTGTATTTGCCGGCGCAGCCAGCGCAGAGCGAGAAACAAAAACACGAGGATAAGACCCAGCGCCACGCTAACCGGCGCGGTAGCCCGCAGGGAGTGAACATCGCTGGCCAGCGTGTCGGTGTAGAAGATGACCAACCGGTAGTCGGGATGGCGCGGCAGCGGCAATTCCCGCTGTCGCTGAGTGTCGGACAATGGGTCGCCGCGTCCGCTGCCCGGCGGCAGCGCCAGGTGGTAAACGGTTTCCCCCCGACGCAACAGCTCCAGTCGGGTAATGCCGGCGCTATCCATCGCCAGCGGCAGCCAGGGCGCCACGGCAGGCAGCGGCTCCGTCAACATCAAGCGATCGAAGCTGTCGGCCATCGCCGTCAACTGCCTGTCCAGCCGTTGCTGGTGCAGCCTGAAATAACTCAATGCGCTGCCCGCCAGCATCAGCAGCGTCACTAGGGCACAAAGCATGGCCGTCATGGCCGAGAGTCGGACGTTGAGTCGCATCCCTGAACTCCATAACAAAAGGGGGTTACCGATATTCTTAAGCGGCCGCTTTAAAAATAGCCGTTTCCGTCAGCGAATAAAAACGCAATTTATACGTCATACTTAAACCGGCACCAAAATTATCCCGATGGAGTTCGCCATGATTTCTTTGCCCAGATTGCGCGAGGCCGACGTTACCGCTGAAGAAGTTTTTTTTCAGCGTCGTAAAGTACTGAAAGCGCTCGGTATTACCGCCGCCACTCTCAGCCTTTCTCCCGCGGCGCGTGCGGATCTGCTCTCTTTTTTCAGCCGGGATAAGGCGGTGAAGCCGCCGCCGGGTAAACCGTTAGACTTTACGCGCCCCGCGGCGTGGCATACACCAGCACCGCTCACGCCGGTGGACAAGGTTACCGGGTACAACAACTTTTACGAATTTGGACTGGATAAGGCGGACCCCGCCGCGCACGCCGGCGGTCTGAAAACCGAGGGGTGGCAGATACGTATTGACGGCGAAGTCGCAAAACCGATGACGCTGGACATGGCGGATATACTCAAGCGGTTCGCGCTGGAAGAACGTATTTACCGACTGCGCTGCGTCGAGGCCTGGTCCATGGTGATCCCCTGGATAGGCTTTGAGCTCAATCAGTTGCTGAAGCTGGTGGAACCCACCGGTCAGGCGCGTTTTGTTGCCTTCCAGACCCTTGATGATCCCGAACAGATGCCGGGAGAAAAAGACAGCTTTATCGGCGGCGGCCTGCAATATCCCTATGTAGAAGCTTTGCGGCTGGACGAAGCCATGCATCCGCTGGCGTTAATGACCGTGGGCGTTTATGGCAAAACGCTACCGCCGCAAAACGGCGCGCCCATCAGGCTGATTACGCCTTGGAAATACGGTTTTAAAGGAATCAAATCCATCGTGCATATCCGCCTGACCCGTAATAAACCGCCCACCACCTGGAATCTGGCGGCGCCGAATGAATATGGTTTTTACGCCAACGTGAACCCGCATGTGGATCATCCTCGCTGGTCGCAGGCGACGGAGAGAGTTATCGGCAGCGGCGGCATTCTGGACGTTAAACGACAACCGACGCTGCTGTATAACGGCTATGCCGATCGTGTGGCCAGCCTGTATCGCGGTCTGAACCTGCGGGAGAATTTCTAAGTGCGTCTGAATCTAAAGCACCTATTTTGGCTAAAAATAGTGTTGCACCTGGCCGCCCTGCTGCCGCTGCTGTGGCTGGTCTATGCCGTCAGCCAAGGCGACTTCAGCGCCGATCCCGCCAAAGATATCCAGCATTTCACCGGCCGCATGGCGCTTAAGTTGCTGCTGGCCTCGCTACTGGTGACGCCCCTGGCCCGCTACGCGCGCCAGCCGCTGCTTGTCCGTTGCCGGCGGTTGCTCGGACTGTGGTGTTTTGCCTGGGCCACGCTGCATTTGGCCAGTTATGCGCTGCTGGAACTCGGGATCGACAACCTGCGTTTACTCAGCCGGGAGCTGGTGACCCGCCCCTATCTGGTGCTCGGCATTACCAGTTGGGTGATATTGCTGCTGCTGGCCGGCACCTCTACCCTGTGGGCGCAGCGCAAATTAAAAAATCGCTGGCAAATCCTGCACAATCTGATTTATATAGTGGCCATCCTAGCGCCGATTCACTATCTGTGGTCAGTTAAAATCCTTTCGCCGCAGCCGGTGTTGTATGCCGCGGCGGCGCTGGCGCTCCTGGCTCTACGCTATAAGAAATTTCGCCAATGGTGGCGGTGAAAGATCAATTTTCACTTCCGTTATAGTAACCAGTTGCGTTATCTTGCTCCCGCCCGAAACAGGTCGTTAAAAGATATCTTCGCGGATACCGCCAGTAATTTGCTGCGAAAATCCGCGATATCATTATAATGCCTGACCCCGATGGCAAATCAGCATCGAAATGTCAGCAAAAAGATGACAAATCGTTTACCGTTGGTTATTTTCTACGGGGTAACGTAAATTGAAGGGAGATCGCCGCATAATGGCCGATAAGTTCCACATTTTGCTTCTCAATGGGCCGAACCTGAATTTGCTCGGCACCCGCGAACCGGATAAGTATGGTCATACCACCCTTGCCGACATCATCGCGAGTCTGGGCACGCTGGCCGGCAGCCTGGGGGCAGAACTCAGCCATTTTCAGTCCAACGCGGAACATGCGCTGATCGACCGTATCCATCAGGCCCGGGGGAATACCGATTTTATCATTATCAACCCCGCGGCGTTTACCCATACCAGCGTCGCCCTGCGCGATGCGCTGTTAGCGGTAAACATCCCGTTCATTGAGATTCATCTCTCCAATGTGCATGCGCGGGAACCTTTCCGTCATCACTCCTATCTGTCCGATATTGCGGTTGGCGTGATATGCGGCCTCGGCGCCGATGGGTATCACTTTGCTTTACAGACGGCGGTCAAACGCCTGTCCACATCCAATTAATTAGAGTATGGAACCCCACTCATGGATATTCGTAAGATCAAGAAACTGATTGAACTGGTTGAAGAATCCGGCATTTCCGAGCTGGAAATTTCTGAAGGTGAAGAATCGGTTCGTATCAGTCGTGCTACGGCGCAACCGGCCTACCCGATGATGCAACAGGCTTATATCCCTGCGGTGCAGCAGCAGTCCGCGGTCCCGGCCGCCGCCGCGCCTGTCGCAGCGGAAGCCGCCGCCGTGCCCGCGACCATGAGCGGTCACCTTGTGCGCTCGCCGATGGTGGGAACCTTCTACCGCACCCCGAGCCCGGATGCGAAACCTTTCGTCGAGGTCGGTCAGAAGGTCAACGTTGGCGACACCCTTTGTATCGTTGAAGCGATGAAAATGATGAACCAGATTGAATCGGATAAAGCCGGCGTGGTGAAAGCTATCCTGCTGGATAACGGCCAACCGGTTGAATTCGACGAGCCGCTGGTCGTCATCGAATAACGAGGCGCCAAATGCTAGATAAAATCGTCATCGCAAACCGCGGTGAAATTGCGTTGCGTATTCTGCGCGCGTGTAAAGAACTGGGTATCAAAACCGTGGCGGTACACTCCACCGCCGACCGTGACCTAAAACATGTGCTGTTGGCCGATGAGACAATCTGTATCGGCCCGCCGCCGTCGGTAAAAAGCTACCTCAATATCCCCGCCATCATCTCCGCGGCGGAGATCACCGGCTCGGTGGCTATCCACCCGGGCTACGGTTTCCTCTCCGAGAACGCCGATTTCGCCGAGCAGGTTGAGCGCTCAGGCTTCATCTTTATCGGCCCGCGCGCGGAAACCATTAGGCTGATGGGTGATAAAGTTTCCGCCATTAACGCGATGAAAAAGGCCGGCGTCCCCTGCGTCCCCGGTTCCGACGGACCGGTGGGTGAGGATATGGACAAAAACCGCGCCATCGCCAACCGCATCGGCTATCCGGTAATCATCAAGGCTTCCGGCGGCGGCGGCGGGCGCGGGATGCGCGTGGTGCGCAGCGACAAAGAGCTGGACGCCTCCATCCGTATGACCCGCGCCGAAGCGAAGGCCGCGTTCAATAACGATATGGTCTACATGGAGAAGTATCTGGAGAATCCGCGCCATATCGAGATCCAGGTGCTGGCTGACGGTCAAGGCAACGCCCTTTACCTGGCGGAGCGCGACTGCTCCATGCAGCGCCGTCATCAAAAGGTGGTGGAAGAAGCGCCGGCGCCCGGCATTACCGAAGAATTGCGCCGCTTTATCGGCGAGCGCTGCGCCAAAGCCTGTGTGGAAATCGGCTATCGCGGCGCCGGCACCTTTGAATTCCTCTACGAGAACGGTGAATTTTTCTTTATCGAGATGAATACCCGTATCCAGGTGGAACACCCGGTGACCGAAATGATAACCGGCGTGGATCTGATCAAAGAACAGCTGCGCATCGCCGCCGGACAGCCCTTGTCCTTGAAGCAGGAGGATGTCAAGGTGTCCGGCCACGCGGTGGAATGCCGTATCAACGCCGAAGATCCGACAAGCTTCCTGCCGAGCCCGGGCAAAATCACCCGGTTTCATGCGCCGGGCGGCTTGGGCGTGCGCTGGGAGTCGCATATCTATGCCGGTTACTCGGTACCGCCGTTCTACGACTCCATGATAGGCAAGCTTATCTGTTTTGGTGAAACCCGCGACGTGGCCATCGCCCGCATGAAAAATGCGCTGGCGGAGCTGATTATCGACGGCATTAAAACCAATATCGATTTGCAGTTGAAGATCATGAATGACGAGCATTTCCAGCAGGGCGGCACCAATATCCATTATCTGGAGAAGAAGCTCGGCTTGCAGGAAACCTAAACGCCAGAGCAAGGCCCCTTATATTTGCGCGTTATACGTCAAGGCCGGTTAAACACCGGCCTTTTGCTATGACGGCGATAAACGTCAGGCAAACCGTCGACATGCCGTAAACGCGTTGTTTGCGGCAAGCGTTAACTTCTTTTGGCGAAGGTCATTATGGACAAACGATTCCTCCAGGCTCACCGCGAAGCACGGTGGGCTTTCGGTCTGACCCTGGCTTATCTGGTCGCCTGGCTACTGGCGGCTTACCTGCCGGATAATGATCCGGGTATCACCGGACTGCCCCATTGGTTTGAAATGGCCTGTCTGTGGATACCGCTGCTGTTTATCGGCCTATGTTGGCTAATGGTACGGATTATCTATCGCGATATATCGCTGGAGGACAGCGATGCGCAGTGAAGTGATAGTGCCGCTGGTCGCCTATTTGGCGCTGGTGTTTCTGCTCTCGTTGTATGCCTTCCGCCAGCGCGCACAGGGCAATTTTTTGCAGGAATATTTCCTTGGCAACCGGTCCATGGGCGGTTTTGTGCTGGCGATGACCATCACCGCCACCTATATCAGCGCCAGCTCGTTCATCGGCGGCCCGGGCGCGGCGTATAAATATGGTCTCGGCTGGGTGCTGTTATCAATAATTCAACTGCCGGCGGTATGGTTATCCCTCGGTGTCCTGGGCAAGAAATTCGCCATCCTGGCCCGGCGTTATAACGCGGTCACCCTTAACGACATGCTTCTGGCCCGCTTTGGTAGCCCGCTATTGGTATGGCTGGCCAGCGTCAGCCTGCTGGTGGCGTTTATCGGCGCCATGACGGTGCAATTTGTCGGCGGCGCTCGCCTGCTGGAAACCGCCGCCGGTATCCCTTACGATACCGGTCTGCTGATTTTCGGCATCAGTATCGCGCTCTATACCGCTTTCGGCGGCTTTCGCGCCAGCGTGCTCAATGACGCCTTCCAGGGGTTGGTGATGCTGCTGGGCACCGCCATCCTGTTGGTGGCGGTGGTCCATGCCGCAGGCGGTATGGGCGCGGCGGTGGCAACATTGCGGCACATCGATCCGGCGCTGATTTCACCCTCGGGCGTGGATGGCATCCTCTCGCCAAAATTCATGACCTCGTTTTGGATCCTGGTGTGTTTCGGCGTCATCGGCCTTCCCCATACCGCGGTGCGCTGCATCTCCTATCGCGACAGTAAAGCGGTCCACCGCGGCATGATCCTCGGCACGGTGGTGATAGGGGTATTAATGCTGGGCATGCACCTGGCGGGCGCCTTGGGCCGCGCGGTATTGCCCGGACTGAACGTGCCCGACCTGGTAGTTCCTACCCTGATGGTGCAACTGCTGCCGCCGCTGCTGGCGGGCATTTTTCTAGCGGCGCCGCTGGCGGCCATCATGTCGACGATTAACGCGCAATTGTTGCAATCTTCAGCCACCATTATCAAAGACCTCTATTTAAGCCTACAGCCCAAGCAGGCGACCAACGAACGCCGGCTAAAGCGCATATCCAGCCTGGTCACGCTGGTGCTGGGCCTGCTGCTGCTGCTGGCCGCCTGGCGTCCGCCGGAAATGATCATTTGGCTCAACCTGCTGGCGTTCGGCGGCATGGAAGCGGTCTTTCTGTGGCCGCTGGTGCTGGGTCTTTACTGGGAGCGGGCCAACGCCGCCGGCGCCTTGAGCAGCATGATAACCGGCGGCGCAAGCTATGCCCTCTTGGCCGGTTTCAACCTGCAGCCGGGCGGCTTTCACCCGATCGTACTGGCGCTGGCGCTAAGCCTGCTGGCGTTCCTGGCGGGCAACCGTTTTGGACGGCCGGCCGCCCCCCCCGTTTCATCGTTATGACGAGAACCGCTATGCCTTGGATACAACTGAAAATCACCACCACCGGCCAACTGGCCGATACCTTGAGCGACGCGCTGACCGAAAGCGGCGCGGTGTCGGTTACTTTTGAAGATACCCACGATACCCCCGTATATGAGCCCCTACCGGGCGAGACGCGCTTATGGGGAGATACCGATGTCATCGGCTTGTATGACGCCGAGACCGATATGACGGCCGTGGTGGACGCTCTCCAGGGCCATCCCCTGCTGGGCGCCGGTTTCGCCCATAAAATCGAGCAGTTGGAGGACAAAGACTGGGAGCGGGAATGGATGGACAATTTTCATCCCATGCGCTTCGGCGAACGGCTGTGGATCTGCCCCAGCTGGCGCCCGGTGCCGGACCCAGAGGCGGTCAATGTGATGCTGGATCCGGGCCTGGCCTTCGGTACCGGTACGCATCCGACGACCGCGTTGTGCCTGCAATGGCTGGACGGTCTTGACCTGCGCGGCAAGACGGTAATCGATTTCGGCTGTGGTTCGGGCATTCTGGCCATCGCCGCCCTGAAATTGGGCGCGGCGCAGGCTATCGGCATCGATATCGACCCGCAAGCGATTCAGGCCAGCCGCGACAACGCTCAGCGTAACGGCGTGGCGGACCGTTTGGCGCTGTATTTGCCGCAAGCGCAGCCGCGGGAGCTGCATGCCGACGTGGTGGTGGCGAATATCCTCGCCGGACCGCTGCGCGAACTGGCGCCGCTCATTATTGATTTACCCCGGCCGGGGGGCTTTCTTGGACTGTCCGGCATTTTGGCCAGCCAGGCACAGAGCGTGGCGCAGGCGTATGCCGCGGCTTTCGCCCTCGATCCGGTGGCCGAAAAAGACGAGTGGTGCCGCATTACCGGCCAGCGGCGCTAAAGGCGAACCGGGGCGCGAAGCCGCCGGGTCCGCGCCGCGGTCAGCCGCGCTTTAATGATGTGCTCGCGCCGCGCGGCGGGGTGAGGAAAAATTTGTTAACGCACAAAATAGACAAGTTTTGTTAACGTTATGTATTTAATGAAAAAAGTGGTTTTCCCGCGCCTAAAAGACCGAAATCATTGATCGCAGACACGGTATTGTTCAAAGTTTGGCCTTTCATCTGATGAAAAAAATGCGTAATATACGCGCCCTTGCGGACACAGTATGGTCTCTCTTTGTCTATGCGTATTGGACACCTCCAGCTCGCTAATTGCCTGATTGCGGCTCCGATGGCCGGTGTGACAGACCGCCCGTTCAGAGCCTTATGTCACGCGATGGGAGCGGGAATGACGGTTTCGGAAATGCTGTCCTCGAACCCCGAGGTATGGCGAACGGATAAGTCGCGTTTGCGCATGGTACATAGTGATGAACCCGGTATCCGGGCGGTGCAAATTGCCGGTAGCGATCCTGCTGATATGGCCGCCGCCGCCGTCATTAACGTGGCGAACGGCGCGCAGCTGATTGATATCAATATGGGTTGCCCAGCCAAGAAAGTGAACCGAAAATTGGCGGGCTCCGCATTGCTGCAATATCCGGATCTGATAAAGCAGATCCTGATGGCGGTGGTGCATGCCGTCGACGTGCCGGTGACGCTGAAAATTCGCACAGGCTGGGCGCCGGATCACCGAAATTGTGTACAAATTGCCCAATTGGCCGAAGATTGTGGTATACAGGCCATCACGATTCATGGCCGCACTCGCGCCTGCCTGTTCAACGGCGACGCGGAGTACGACAGTATTCGGGCAGTTAAGCAGTGTGTTTCCATTCCGGTTATCGCCAATGGAGACATTACTGACCCGCAGAAAGCCAGAGCGGTGCTGGATTACACCGGGGCGGATGCCCTGATGATAGGCCGCGCCGCTCAGGGAAGACCCTGGATCTTCCGGGAAATCCAGCATTATCTGGATACGGGGGAACTGCTGCCGCCGCTGCCGTTAGGCGAGGTGCAGCATTTGTTGATGGAGCATGTCAGGAAATTGCACGACTTTTATGGTCCAGGCAAGGGATTCCGCATCGCTCGTAAGCACGTGTCCTGGTCTTTACAGGCGCATGCCCCCGACAACCAGTTTAGGCGCACATTCAACGCCATTGAGGATGCCAGCGAACAGCTGGAGGCGTTGGAGGCATACTTTGCAAATCTTACGTAATAGAAAAAAGAGCAGACAGAACTATGTTCGAACAACGCGTAAATTCTGACGTACTGACCGTTTCCACCGTTAACTCTCAGGATCAGGTAACGCAAAAACCCCTGCGTGACTCGGTAAAGCAAGCACTGAAGAACTATTTTGCTCAATTGAACGGTCAGGACGTCAACGACCTGTATGAGCTGGTATTGGCTGAAGTAGAACAGCCTTTGTTGGACATGGTGATGCAATACACCCGCGGCAATCAGACCCGCGCGGCACAGATGATGGGCATCAACCGCGGCACCCTGCGTAAGAAACTGAAAAAATACGGCATGAACTAATTAGCTCATATCGCACTGATTTAAAAGGTGTTTTGCTTGGCGGCATCACACCTTTTTTGCTTTGTATCTCCTGGCCCACCGCCTCCGCCACGCTTGCCGCCCGGCGTATCTTCCTCCCCCCGCGAAAATTTGCTGTACCGATATCCGCAGCCCTGAATCCCTGCGCGCCCGCCGTCCCTTGCAGAGATAGGTGCCACACTGACCGTACCGCCCGCCTACGGCCACGCTTGCCATTAAGCGCCTGCTCTGCTGGCTTCAGCGCTTCGCGCGTGGGCCTCTTACGCATCGCCCACGCCCGCGCGCCATTTGGCTAACGGTGGTATGCATACAGCACGCCGAGGAGGAAAAAGACAACACGGGATGCCGAATCCCTGTCGGGCATCGGCTACGGCTCAGCGACTTCTATTTGGCTTTGTCTTAGCCACGCGGTTTCACCCCATGTCGGTGTCGGGGCGCCCCTCTTTTATCGGCGCGTCGATATTCATTTTTTTGGCCTTATTGCCTGCATAGATTGAAATGCTTTTGCACCGTCATCATCACGAGTCCCTTTAGATTATTACCGCGCATTGACGGAATATTTATGATGCACCGCACGGTCGTGGTGAGAATTTAAAATACTTTAGACATAGCCGGAGATGATCCTCTTCGCAATGGCGCCCTTGGGGAATAGAACATATTCTCCGTGGTTTAGATTTAATCGCGCGTAATATTGCTAATTTATCTATTTTTTAGGTATAATTTAACCTCTAACAAAGAATGAGAATGTGACGTGACCCGCCGTTATGCATGCCAGCGCTTGCGTCACGGCGTCAGAGTGAAGATAATTATCAATGATAACCCTCTGATTTCGCCTTGGTGTAGCGTCCACAGCGCCTTACCCGCCTCGGGAAACAGAGACTATTAAGGAAAACTTAACTAAATTATGGATAATTTTTATGAATTCACTCCCCGCTTATTTTCCAGACGGCCCCGCTATTACCCGAAATGACATCGTTCCTCCAGCAGCAGAGGTCACGGTCTACGATGATCTTTCCGCTTTTGCTTCGCGAATTTGCTCGGTTGCCAATTGCGGTTTAAAAATGGCTGCACCGATTTGTCATAATTTGTGCAAATTGGCGAATAAGTTCCCTCTCGTATTAAATTTGCTCGCCACAGGCGTTAGTCTCTCCATAGCGTTTCCATCGGGAGCAAGTCTGCCGTTTTTTGTCGCGACGGGTATGATGCTGGTGGGGTGCCAATCCGGCACTATTACGGTAAACAGCGAATAGTTTTTGCGGAGCAGCTAATCTACACCTCCTGTTTAGCTCGCTCCTTCCTCATCGCTTCACGCACACACCACGCTGTATTCTCATTCCCCTCCCCAGCGCCAGCGACGCCTTTTCATTCCGATTACGCGTTTGGCACATCCCCACTTTCTTAAATCAGCCGGCACAGACAGGCTAGCGCTCCCCTAAGGCGCACCGTAGGCCCTGTGCATTTCTCCGCATTCAGGCTGCCGTTATCGCGGAATCGGCTAGCGTTGATCTCCTTTATCACCTTTAACGCAATTGCCTTGGTTGCACAACTGGCGGCACGTTGAAAGACGCGACAGCGGCACAAGCGAGCGCCGCCCCCGCCCGTAATAGTATTGACGCCGGTTGCGGCACAGTGGACTGACCGTCGTACCTACCCGCTTTTGGGCTGGGGATCTTGATAACGCTGAACCTATACCGCAGACCGCATGTAAAAAATACGTTCGCCTTATTCAAGATGCGATAACATTTCGTTTTCTCTTTCAACAAAGCCGCCGTATTCACCTAACTAACATTAACCAACGCCTTTAAACCTTAGGGCCACTCGCGGAAAGGGCAACAATTTCGCTGCATATTTAACATTTATAGAATAGGGTAATCATTTTCATTTAGATTTGGTTTAGAAAGAAAGTTTAATAATACCGCCCATAAATAGATGCACAGGGATAGGCAATTATCAGACGTAGAGAGCCATAATCCCGGATTAGCACGACAACCGATTAATTTTACTCTTACCCTCCGGTTTACCTCTACATGTAGTCACTCCATCTAAAACGGTGAGATATTATGTCTATCCTTTTTCGTCGACTCGGCGGCGTTATTCTGCCGGTCATGCTGTTAGCTTCGCCATTATTCTCAGCCAAAGCCGCATTGATCCTCGACGGCACGCGGTTGATTTTCCCTGCCGGCGAACAATCCGCCTCCATCGTGGTAGAAAACCCTACCGATGATGATTATTTGATGCAAAGTTGGCTGGAGAACAGCGCGGGCCAACCACAAGAAAATCTGATGGTGGAGCCGCCGGTAGCGCAAATAAAAGCGCACCATAAAGTCACGCTGCGTGTAAATGTTGTGGATCCCCAAGTGCGTCAAGGCAGCAGCGAGAAATTATTTTGGCTTAACGTGAAAGAAATCCCCAAAGTTGATACTAATGCTGCCAGCTCCGACTTACTGCTAGCGATGCAGACGCGCATTAAACTCTTTTTCCGGCCGCAAGGGGTTGCCGCGGATAGGGGCGATGCCTGGAAAAAGCTCGAATGGTTTTATCAAAGTGGGAAATTAACGGTTAAAAACCCAACGCCCTATTTTATCACGGTGAATAAAGCGCTGGCAGACGGCCAACAAGCCTTAACCATCGATATGGTCGCGCCTTATACCAGCGAAGCGTTACCCCGTAAAAATCAAAACGTCGCCAGAGTAGGCAAAGTCATTTATGACACCCTGACAGATTTTGGCGATATCAGTGAGAAGGTTTCATCGGCAGTGCGGTGAAATCATTAAAATAAAGGTATGTGAAGATGAAAAAATTAACTGTTTTGACAGTGGCGATGATGATGGCAGGTGGTATTTCTTCCGCGACAGCGGGTACCCGTACCGACTCGAACGCGGCGGGCGCAATGCACTCCTCCACGACCGTTCATTTTAGCGGTTTGGTGCAACCGGCGACCTGTTCACTCAGGGGTAAATCAATGAAAGTCGGGCTGCCGACGGTGAATGTAAGTGATTTCGCCGGTCTGTCCGAAGGCGCGACGCCCACCAAGGCACAGCCCCAACATTTCCAGTTGCATGTTAATTGCTTACAGCATGTAGACGCCGATCAGATGAAAATGACGGTAAGCAGCAAAGACGTTGACGAGGCGCACAATGTGCTACGTAATTCGTTCGGCACCGCGAAGGGAATTGGATTGCAAATTAACCGTGATAACAATCTAGTACAATTAGGGAAAGAAATAGCGGTCACCTCAAACAACCAGCCGTTGAACGAAGGGGATAACACGCTCGAATTTACCGCAAATTATGTGCGTGAGGACCTCTCCGAAGACGTAAAGGCAGGCCGCTTAGCCACCGACGCCGTTTTTCAAATTGCCTATAAATAATCAATTGCGCGCTTGGCGCCCCCGCTGGGGGCGCATTTCACCCTAGGGATGGTGGCATGTGACTGGTTAATCATTTACGGCTCCTCCTCATGAAAATTAAATTTCTCTTAATTCCTTTTATATTCTGTATGGGATGGTTACATGCAGAAGAAAAATATGCGACCGATCTGCTGGAAAATGTCGGCGGCCTATCCATTACGGATGTCTCAGCATTTGATAAAGGCAATGCAATATTACCGGGCACCTATACATTATCGGTTGTGGTTAACGATCGTCAATTCGACGGCCAACGCATTACTTTCAAAAAAACAAGCAATGAGAAAGTTGAAGCGGTGTTCTCCTGCGATAAGCTAAAATTGTGGGGTATTGCGATTGACCACTGTCAGGAAGGCGAAATTCCGTTAACGACCTATATCCATCAGGCGCAAACCGATGTCGATCTCGGCGATAACACCTTGACGATTACCGTGCCGCAGAAATACCAGCAGGAGAGCAGCGAAAATGATGTCACCAGCGAAAAGGCGTGGCAGGACGGGATTAATGCCGCCTTCAGCAGTTATGCCGTTAATACCGACACCACACGCCTTGAGGGCGTTGGGCGGCGCAATTCACTGTATGGAAACTTCACCAACGGCGTCAATATGATGGGGTTTCGCGTGAGAAATAATGGTTTTCTTAACGTGACAAGCGGCAATAAAACCCGCTATGTGAGCAGCAAAAATTATATTGAGCATGATCTCGATACGTTGCGCAGCACCCTGACGCTGGGGGACTTCTTTACCAGCGGCAAAATCTTTGCCGCGCAAAACCTGCGCGGCGCAGCCATGGCCACCAATAATGAGATGTTGGCGAACCGGGAACGGGTTTATGCCCCGGTAATCACCGGCGTGGCGCGCAGCAACGCCACTATCATCATCAAACAAAACGACTTCGTCATCGCCACGCGTAAAGTGCCGCCCGGTCCCTTTGCGCTGAAAGATATCCCCGCCTCCTCCAGCGCCGGCGACATAGATATTACCATCGTGGAAGCCAACGGCGACGCTCGCCATTTCAGCCAGTCTTATAACGCGGTGGATGTCTTGGTTCCGGCACATAGTCTGCGCTATAGCCTGTATGCCGGTCGCAATCGCAGTTTGAATGATGCCCCGCCGCTGGCGGAAGCCGATGCGTTGTACGGCTTAGCCAACAGCCTCACGCTGATAGGCGGCGTACAATACGCCAACGATTATCATAACCTCGCCGCCGGCATGGGCGCCGACGTGCGCTGGCTGGGCGGTCTTTATGGCGTTATCAACAGCAGCGCAAGCGATACCGAAACGCGCGGTCATCAGCAGGGAACCATGTTGACTACCGGCCTCAGCCATAGCTTCGCCGCCACCGGGAGTTATCTGTACCTCACGGCGGAGCACCGCTTTGCCGAGGGTTACGAGGAATACCAGGATGCCATGGCGCCTCAAGCAGACCAACACTATCGGACGCGCTATATCCTACAGCTCGCTCAGCCGATGGAGGCGGTGAGCCTGACGGTAAATCTGGCGCAATCCGTGGGCTTCCAGGGGGATAACAGCCACTCTTTGGGCGGCAGCTTCAGCTTCACCCTGAGCCGCATGACGGTTATCACCAGCCTATCGCACCAATCCGGCAGCCAAAAAGACAATCTTTTGTCTTTGAATATGTCGCTGCCGTTGGGCAATGAGGCGCGCCATTATCTGAATTATAACCAGACGCGCGGTCAGGGCGGCCGCAGCGACGATCGTCTCTCACTCAGCGGCAGCTTACTGGAAGACGATAACCTGAGCTACGATATCGGCGCCTCGACATCGGCCGGTTACCGTCAAAACGACAGTTCCCTGCGCTGGAATGCCGGAAAAGGGACGCTGAGCACCTCATGGAGCCAAGACGAGAACAGCGATGATCTCACCTTAGGACTGGAAGGGTCGGTTATAGCCCATCACCATGGTATCACTTTGGGCCAGCCATTGACCCAGAGTACCGCTCTGGTCCATACCGACCACGTCTCCGATTTGCCCATCGCCAATAACACCGCGGTGGCCACCGATCATTTCGGCAACGCCATTGTCACCGGGTTGTCGCCCTATCGTTATAACGAAACGTCCCTTAACACCAATAAGCTAACAAAACAGGTGGAGGTGGATAGCAATGTCTATCAAAACGCGCCACGGCAAGGCGCCATTATCGAAGTGGATTTTGCGGCCCAGAAGCGCGACATCCATTATGCCCATATTCGTACCGCTGAAGGCGCAGCGTTACCGTTTGGCGCAGTCGTGTACGATGCGGGCGATCGCAGCGTCGGCATCGTATCAGCCGGCGGTCTCACCGCACTCAATATGCAAGATAGCCGCTGGCCGCTGCAAATCCGAAGTGAGGAAATGACTTGCCGCACGAGTCTGCAAGGCGTCAACCCACAAAGCCAAATTTGGGAGTTAACATGTCAATAATCACTCGGCTCATACCGCTGCTTATTGTCCTCGCCGCAGCACCGCTGCAGGCGACGGCGGCGATACTGACGCTGCCGATGCCGGCCATCACGCTAAATCAGGCGGCTCAGCAGCAGGAGGGGGCGCTGCTAAAAACCCTGGTACTGCCCGCCAGCGCCGCCGAGAAATTATCGACGACACGGCTCTCTCTCACTACGCCGGGCGCCTTATGGGATGCCGGCCGCGGCATTTACCAAACGCCCGTGGCGGGGTTGGGTCTGAGTCTTTGCAACCGGGCCGGCGATCGCTGCCTGACGCAGAATACGCCTTGGATTCCTGGCGATACGCTTATCCTGCGCCTGTATAAAACGGGCAATTTGCAGGGCGGGCGCTATAGCCTGCCGGCGCTTACGCTTCTTGCCGCCTCTCAGCCTGTCTTAAGGGTGATGCCGCCTCACATTACCGTCACCACGGCGTTGTGTCGTATCACCGCCAAACGTATCCAGGTCGCGTTTCCCCGCATTGTCATGACGCCGAGCCTATCTGAGCCACTGCCCGCGTTAAACTTCAAAATTCCCGTCACCTGCGCGAACGCGGATGATTATCGCAATGTGTTGATTCAATTCCGTTATGCCGGCCGGCTGTTCGATGACAAAACACTCCAGACCCAGCTCAGCAACATCGGCATCCAGATAGATAATGACGACCATCAACCCGTCACGTTCAATAACGATAAGCCCCTCCCCTCCTCAACCTTTGTTTACCGGGCACGGCTCGTGCGTACGGCGGGAGCGGCGCAATACGGCAAATTCAGCGTCAATGCGACGGCATTAATGACCTTTCGCTAGGGGACCAAGGCCGGACGGACCTAAACGCGCGGGCGCCCGCTTATCCGGCATCCTGAGCATGAAAAAGGCGATGGCGCCTACTGCCGGGATGACTATATACCTGAGGGCACATCAAGAGCGTAAGCCGCCCGTTCGGCACGGGTCTGACGGCGGTATTGCAGCGCGGCGGTCAATGCAAGCACCGGCAACAGCAGCTCCAGAAACTCTTCTTGCGATGTTTGCAGCGCCACCAGCCACAGCGGCGCATGCCAACCGAGGGTTTCTTTAAATTCCCCCAGCGAGCGATCGAGGATATTGGTAATAAATATCAAAGCCACAAAGGTAGCGACGGTCGTCGCATAGCTTTTATGCGCCACGATATCGCGCAGCAACGGCCGGGAATAGCGTATCACCAAATACAGGCAGGCAATCGCAATCGGCGCCAGCGACAACAACGCATACAGCTTATCCAACGCCGGCAACGAGCCGGTCCAAAACCGCAGCTTGAGCATGCTCATGTGGTCGATGTATTTATGTAAATCCGCCTCGCGCGCCATCATCGCCAGCAGCGCTATCCCTATCGCCAGCCGGGTAGACCAGCGCACGCCATCAAGCGGTAATACCAGCAGACTCAATAATGTAATGGCATAAGCGACCAGGGTCAGGTTCTCCACCAGTTGCCCCTCTTCCACCAGATGAATGAGCGGCGCGACCGGCATCACGCACCACAGCACAAAGGTCAGCAGGCTTATCACCAGCGCAAAGCCGGGGGAAAAACGCGGCGAGTCGAGCAAAGACATAGCATGGATTCCTGGTAAAAAGAGCAGCAATTATTACTGCTCGGGATCCTGAACTTTTGACATTGGATGCCTAATACAGTGCAACTTCACGTTTTTTTTGCGCCGCCCAAGAGGAAAGCAGGCAGCGCTCAAACGCGTTAGTGCTTTTTCACGTACAAATCTTTGGTGTAGTAATAGCCGAGGGCCGATTCATTAAAACCACCGATCCACGGTTTTACCAGCTTACTTGAAACGTAGTAATAGACGGGGATCGCCGGTACCTGTTGCGCCAAAATGGCTTCCGCCTGCTGATAAAACCGGCCGGCGTTCGCCGGCGTGGCCGCGGATGCCGCATGAATCGCCTGGTCATAATCGGCATTAACGAATTTGGCGGTATTTTCACTGCTATTGCTCAAGAAATTATTCAGAAAAGTCGAGGGCTCATCGTAGTCTGCTATCCAGGCATAACGCACCAGGTCGAAATTGCCGGTATGCATGGTATCGAGCATAGTTTTCCATTCTTGATTTTGCAGCGTTGCCACGACGCCCAAATTTTTCTTTCACATTGAGCTGGCGGCAATGGCAATACGCTGATGGGATTCCGAGGTGTTATACAGTAAGGAAAACGTCAGCGGATGCTGCGCATCGAAACCCGCCTCTTTGAGCAGCGCTTTCGCTTTTTGATTACGTTTGTCCTGGCTCCAGCCCGCGTAGTCCGGCATTTTCAAATTATAACCGCCGGCGGCATAGTGGCTGAGGGTCCAAGCGGGCGTCTGCCCTTGGCCTAGGACCTTTTCAGCGATGATACTTTTATCCAAGCCCAAATTGAGCGCCAGCCGCACCCGTGGGTCGTTGAATGGCGCTTTTTGCGTATTGAATTCGTAATAGTACACCGCCAGCTTCGGAGAAATATGGACCTCGGGACCAATCTCCTTTTTCAATGATTTAAACAGCGTTTCGGGGATGGTATAGGTTATATCGATTTCGCCGGCGCGGTAGCGGTTAACATCGGCGGTGCCGGAGGTCACCGGCAGATAAGTCACTTTGTTGATAACCGTATGCGCGTTATCCCAGTAGCGGTGATTTCTGATGCCGACCACTTTTTCATTCACTACCCACTGGTCGAGTTTATAGGCGCCGCTGCTGACAATATTGCCCGGCTGGGTCCATTTATCGCCAAATTGATCGATAACGCTCTTATCAACGGGGACCAGAGCGGGATGCGCCAGCATTTGCAGGAAATAGGAGACAGGTTTCACCAGCGTCACTTCCACCGTCTCGGCATCGAGGGCTTTGATGCCCAATTCATCCGGGCTTTTCTTACCGTCTACAATATCCTGCGCGTTGAGCACCTGCATGTTGCTCAAATAACTTGCATAGGGCGAGGCCGTGACCGGGTTAACCAGCCGACGCCAGCTGAAGACCACATCCTGCGCGGTAATGGGATCGCCATTCGACCAGGTTAGCCCCGGTCGCAAATGAAATACCCAGCGGGTATTGTGATCATTGTCCCAGCGTTCGGCCAGACGCGGACGGATTTTCCCGTCATTATCCACGCTGACCAGCCCTTCAAAAAAGTCGCTGATAATATTAAATTCAACGTCGCTTTCCACTTTATGCGGATCAAGAGACGCGGGCTCACTGCCGTTATTGCGGACGATGTCCTGATCCGCCGCCAGCAGCGTCCCGGCCGGCACCACTGCCGCCGTTACCATTAATGGGGATGCCCCGAACGCGCCCAACATGAGCGCCAGCAACGTTTTTCTGCCATAACTAAAAGGTAATAACCTCATCCCGCTGTTCTCCCGTTATTGTTTTAGACGTCAAATAGTAAACTAATTAACGTGTTCGTAGAGTTAGGGCAAACACTTTTGACCTAACACATTAAAACAAGCGGAAAAGACGGGAGCGGGTGGCGGCCGAGATACCAAGTACGGCGAAGAAGCGCCTAGCGACCTTCGGTGGTCCGTGGCGCGCCGCTACCGGCAATAAAAAAACCCCGGCCAAGGCCGGGGCTTTCTCTGCGTTGCAAGGGCATATCATCCGGACGTTGCCGGGACGGTAGACTTGGCCACCGCCGACATCCCTTTGACGCGTATCTTACAGGGCAACCACGTTAGCAGCAGACGGGCCTTTCTGACCCTGCTCAATGGTGAATTCTACGCGCTGGCCTTCGTCCAGGGTTTTGAAATCGTTGCTCTGGATGGCGGAAAAGTGAACAAACACATCTTTGCTGCCGTCAGCCGGAGTGATAAAACCAAAACCTTTACCTGCGTCAAACCATTTTACTAAACCAGTTACTTTATTAGACATTTGTACTTCCTTCATTAAGATAAAAACCGCCTGCGGCGATAGAGGGTCTGCTTGCCAGCATGTACTTATGGGCACGTATTAAGAAGGAAATTCGTCGAAGAAGTGATGGTGGACTATCGCTTTTTGCTGAACAACTTTACTAAAATGGCTTACATAAATAGGTCTGTACCACAAACCGATAACGCTATTAACGCATACTCCCGCCAGGGGCGCAAGCGTTATTATGAAGAAAAACGATATAACCAGCGGGAATAATACTACGACCCTGCACGCTTTTCTCGCCGCCGCCTGTTGGGCGCGGCGTGCTGCCGTTTCGCCCGTTTCGCGGCCCGCCACGCCCAGGCTCGTTTCTGTTGTGCTGGCGAGCGGGCCCTTTGGCAATTCCACATAGCGGAACTGCCTGCATCTCTATGGTGCAAATGCTGCTCTGAAGTCCTCTCTACGCCCCGAAATAGGGCAAAACAGGCTCCATTCTCATTATATGGGCTGTTAATGGGTTGTAACTTAACCCTGCAATCCGCTATCTGCCGTTTTGGCATTACCTTTGCTATGAGGTTACAGGCGTTATGCCGTCTTAAGGAAAGATGTGTCCGAGCACATCAAAAAATCGACTGCTTTATTCTGCCTCACAGGACGAATTATGAAAAAAATGATGATTTCCACACTGGTTGCCGCCGCTGCCCTGTTTGCGGTAGCGAATCAGGCTCACGCTGGGGCCACTTTGGACGCGGTCAAGAAAAAAGGCTTTATCCAATGCGGTATCAGCGATGGTTTACCGGGTTTCTCTTATGCTGATGCCAGCGGGAAATTTACCGGGCTGGATGTGGATGTTTGCCGGGCAGTTGCCGCGGCCGTATTTGGCGATGCGACGAAAGTAAAATACACTCCGCTGACCGCCAAAGAGCGTTTTACCGCGCTGCAATCAGGTGAAGTCGATATTCTGTCGCGCAACACCACCTGGACCTCTTCCCGTGACGGCAACATGGGCTTTGTCTTCGCCGGCGTAAACTATTACGACGGCATTGGTTTCTTAACGCATAACAAAGCCGGTTTAAAGAGCGCCAAAGACCTGGATGGCGCTACCGTCTGTTTGCAATCCGGCACCGATACCGAGTTGAACGTGGCCGACTTTTTCCGCGCCAATAAAATGCAGTACACGCCGGTGACCTTCGATCGCGCCGACGAAAGCGCCAAAGCGCTGGAGTCCGGCCGCTGCGATACGTTGGCAACCGATCAGTCAGGGCTATACGCGCTGCGAATTAAGCTAAGCAAACCTGATGACTGGGTGGTATTACCCGAAGTGATCTCGAAAGAGCCGCTGGGGCCGGTGGTACGCCGCGGCGACGACGATTGGTTCACTATTGTGAAATGGTCGCTGTACGCCATGCTTAACGCTGAGGAAATGGAAATCACCTCGAAAAACGTTGACGAACTGGCCGCCAACCCGAAAAACCCGGATATGGCCCATCTACTCGGCAAAGAAGGTCATTACGGCGAAGAGCTGAAACTGTCCAACGACTGGGCGCATAACATCATTAAACAAGTCGGCAATTACAGCGAATCGTTTGAACGCAACGTCGGTCAGGGCAGCGATCTGAAAATCAAACGCGGTTTGAATGCTTTATGGAATCACGGCGGCATTCAGTACGCCCCGCCGGTACGTTAATAGCTGCCACAGTTCAGGAGCACCGGCGCCGCCGGTGCTTTTTCTTCGATTTTTCCTGCTGAGGCTTACCTATGCAACACCGCCCAACCGTAACGGGAAACTTTTCCCTGACCAACCCTGCGGTTCGCGCCTGGATTTACCAGATTCTGGCTGTTGTGATCCTGGTGGCGTTTGTCGGCCATCTGGTGCATAACACTCTGACCAACCTGAACCACCGCGGTATCACCTCCGGATTCGACTTCCTTAATAACGCCGCCGGTTTTGGCATCGTGCAGCATCTCATCGATTTTGAACAAGGCGACACCTACGGGCGAGTCTTTGTCGTCGGTCTGCTCAATACGCTGCTGGTATCGGCGCTATGTATTGTTTTTGCCTCAATACTGGGTTTTATCATCGGCCTGTCGAGACTGTCCGAGAACTGGCTGCTGCGTAAACTCTCCACCCTGTATATCGAGATTTTCCGCAACATTCCGCCGCTGCTGCAAATCTTCTTCTGGTATTTCGCCGTATTGCGCAACCTGCCCGGACCGCGTCAGGCGGTAAACGCTTTCGACCTTGCCTTTCTTAGTAACCGCGGACTGTATTTACCCGCTCCCGACGCCGGCTCGGGCGCTTGGGCGACCTTTCTCGCGTTGCTGATAGCCGTGGCTGCCTCCGTGGCGCTGTTTCGCCTCCAGCGCCGCCATCAGCTTAAAACCGGCCAATTGCGCCGCAGCTGGCCGTGGATAATCGTGCTGCTGATAGCGCTGCCGGCGCTGGCGCAGTTTATCGCCGGCCCCGCGATCGCCTGGGATGTGCCGCAGCTGCGCGGCTTTAATTTCCGCGGCGGTATGGCGCTTATTCCCGAGCTCGCGGCGCTGACGCTGGCGCTGTCGGTGTACACGTCTGCGTTTATTGCTGAGGTGATCCGCTCCGGTATTCAGTCGGTGCCGTTCGGCCAGCACGAAGCGGCGCGCTCGCTCGGGTTGCCAAATCCGGTGACGCTGAACAAAGTGATCCTGCCGCAGGCGATGCGAGTGATCGTTCCTCCCCTTACCAGTCAATATCTCAATATCGTCAAGAACTCATCTTTGGCGGCCGCTATCGGCTATCCCGATATGGTGTCGTTGTTCGCCGGCTCGGTGCTCAATCAGACCGGCCAGGCCATCGAAACCATCGCCATTACCATGGGGGTTTATCTGGTCATCAGCCTGGCTATTTCGTTGCTGATGAATATTTATAACAAGCGCAAAGCGCTGGTGGAACGTTGAGAGGTCCCGATGACTATGACTTTATCTCCGCAGGAACCCATCGCGTCGGTCTCACGTAATCGGCTGGTCCTGGCGACGGCTTGGATCAAACGCAATTTGTTTTCCAACTTCACGAATAGCCTTCTGACCCTGTTCTGTCTCTGGCTGTTGTGGATAGCCTTACCGCCGCTGGTGGAGTGGGCGTTCATCAAAGCCAATTGGTTGGGGACCTCGCGCCTTGATTGCACTCGCGAAGGCGCCTGCTGGGTATTTATCCACGCGCGTTTCGGCCAATTCATGTATGGACTTTATCCGCTGGACGAGCGTTGGCGCATCAATGCCACCCTTATTGTGTGCCTGCTCTCGCTGCTGCCGATGTTTTGGCGCGGTATGCCGCGCCGCGGCCGCTATATCACCTGCTGGGTGATAGCGATTCCCGTCTTTACCTGGATCATGCTTTACGGCGGCTTTTTCGGCCTGAGCCGCGTGGAAACCCGCTTATGGGGCGGCCTCACTTTGACTTTGATTATCGCCGCGGTGGGCATCGCCGGCGCGATGCCGTTGGGGATAATTCTAGCGCTGGCCCGGCGTTCGTCTATGCCGGTGGTAAAATGGCTGGCGATCATCTTTATCGAATTTTGGCGCGGCGTACCGCTTATCACCGTGCTGTTTATGTCCTCGGTGATGCTGCCGCTTTTTCTCTCCGAAGGCACCCAAATCGATAAACTGCTGCGCGCGCTGGTGGGCGTTATCATGTTCCAATCCGCCTATGTGGCAGAGGTCGTCCGCGGCGGGCTACAGGCGCTGCCAAAGGGCCAAACCGAGGCGGCGGAATCCCTGGCGCTCGGCTACTGGAAAACCCAGGGCCTCATTATTTTGCCGCAGGCGCTAAAGATGGTCATCCCCGGACTGGTCAATACCATCATCGCGTTATTTAAAGACACCAGCCTGGTGGTCATTATCGGATTATTCGATCTGTTTAGCAGCGTGCAGCAGGCAACGGTGGACCCCGCCTGGCTGGGCATGTCCACCGAAGGTTATGTCTTCGCCGCGCTGGTTTATTGGATTTTCTGTTTCAGCATGTCCCGCTATAGCCAGCATCTGGAAAAGCGTTTTCATACCGGACACCAGCATTGAGGTTTTTATGAGCATGAATAATAACGCCGCCCCTGCGGACAACCTGATGATTACAATGGAAAACGTCAATAAATGGTATGGACAGTTCCATGTTTTGAAAGATATCAATCTGCAGGTCAAAGCCGGCGAACGTATCGTGTTATGCGGCCCCTCCGGGTCGGGTAAGTCCACGACGATACGCTGTATCAACCATCTTGAGGAGCATCAACAGGGCAACATTGTGGTTGACGGTACCCTGCTTAATGACGATCTCCGCAATATCGAGCGCGTGCGCACCGAAGTCGGCATGGTATTTCAGCACTTTAATCTCTTTCCGCACCTGACCGTCCTGCAAAATTGCATTCTGGCGCCCACCTGGGTGCGCAAGATGCCCAAGAAAGAGGCCGAGGCGCTGGCGATGCACTATTTGGAGCGGGTGCGCATTGCCGAACATGCGCAAAAATTCCCCGGACAATTGTCGGGCGGACAGCAGCAACGGGTCGCTATCGCTCGTTCGCTGTGCATGAAGCCGAAAATCATGTTATTTGATGAACCGACCTCGGCGCTGGATCCTGAAATGGTGAAAGAGGTGCTGGATACCATGATAGGACTGGCTGAAGACGGAATGACCATGTTGTGCGTGACCCATGAAATGGGCTTTGCCCGCACCGTGGCCGATCGGGTGATCTTCATGGATCGCGGCGAAATTGTTGAACAGGCACCGCCGGAAGCGTTTTTCGCCCAGCCGAAATCGGCGCGGACCCGCGCTTTTCTCTCACAGGTCATTCACTAATGTTCCCGGCGGGTACTCGCCCGCCTGTTTCTTTCAATACACTCGGCAAATGACAGGGTCGCGCTCATGCCTGCTGGCAGCACGTCGATAATATCCTTACTGCTTGGCTTGGTTCACTCTATTTTTTCGTAAAAAGACGATGGAATTAACCGGTGCGTTTGTTGCAGTACAGCGCGGATAATCCTATAGGTACCCTGGCGCCAGACATCCTGCCGCCAGTGAATAACATGATTCCCCCTGCGCTATTTTTGTTGCCACCTACAGGCAGTTAGCCGCTACCTTTTACCCTACATGCCGGCGTACAATGGCCCTGATACCGCGCGGCCGTACGTGCATTATCAAGAATGGACCTGATATACGCCAACGCCTGCTGATTTATAATGGATAGCGACCCAGCGAGAAAAAGAAATGATGGCGTTTATTCACCTTAAGAAAACATCACTTTCCGCGGCAGACTTTATTACCGGGTAATGAAATAATAGTGAAAATCAAGCGGTCAAATCTAACCGTATCGGAATAGTTTATACTCCGCATCCAATATCCATACCCACACTTGTTATGAAACTTTATAATAACGCCCGTTATCATAATTTTGTGCCGCAGTGTGGCGTATTCCTGGAGGCGTTTTTTTATATTGCACTTAATTAATGGCTACTATATTTCTCTTGCAATTAAATATATAAGGTACTGCCATGAACCCTACAACTAGTTTCAATAAAGCGAGCCCTTCATCCATTCTTCCTGGTTTGGCGCAAGGCCGTCCTGATGATACATCAATCGCTTCAATGTCCTGCAATATACAAGAGGTGGCCAACACCGTTCCCACTTTCGTATCATTAAGTGATTTCCAGCAAAATCTTTCTCACATTACGTTAAACGATATTAATGCAGTAATAATCGGCAATGTCACCTATTTTCTAATAGAGGAAGGGGGTGAAAAACGGTTTTCCGCCAGCCTCAATAGGCATCCCAGTGAAGCCTTGCCCAGTGAGCAGATTCAAGATGTCGTTCGCACACTAAACGACTTGTTATATCGGAAACGCTCCAGCACGGACAATGCCGAGCAACGACCGGCTACAGTCGAGCGAAACTCACCCTCGCCAAGTTTGACATCACAGGCGTCTGATGAGCAATTTTCTATAATTACCGTTTCCACTGAGGAAAATAACATCCCCGGCCCGGCAGAATATCAAACGCTTATTGTCACCGATGGCCTCCGCCCGCCAACCTATTCTCCCGCAGCGGGTCAACGGGAAGCCTACAAGAACGAACTGAGTGATTATTTGCGCGGGCCTATTCTGCAAGAAGTGAACCGCCGCGGCGCTAGTCCCTTGTGGCTGCGGCCGTTAGCCTGGGTATGCGGGTTGTTTGGGTTTCACGGCGTAGGGCAAACCAATTGCCTTTCCTGTGCCACAGCGGTGGCAGACACGCTCAAAGAAGGTCAGCTCCATTGCGCTGACCCCACCCTGCGCGGGGGCAGCCCGAGTCAATTTTCCACTCTCAGTCATGCCGAGGGTGGAATGTTTGATTCCCTTGCGACGATGTTGGACAAAGCTAATGCGCAACCGCAGTGCAATGCGGTGCTTTGCGTAAAGCGTCCCCGCAGCGTGTGGCGCAGGTTATTCTCTCCCACCGATGGTCACGCCTGTAATGTGGTCAAAGTCGACCAAACGCTCTTTCTCGTTGATGCGCAAAAGAGACGTTGCCGGACACTTTCTCTAACGGACGATCGCGCCATCCAGCTCCGGCAGGTAGCGCATTTTCTTGGACCTATCGCCTCTGGTCCAGGTTGCCTACAATGGTTTGATGTCGGATTTCAAACGGTTCCCAGCGCCGCTTCAGCGCGGTAATCGACTGGTCTGCGCGCTGCACCATCACATCTCTGTTGTGTATGGCTTGTGACTTTTGGTACCGCCGACAAGTCTTTTGAGCAGTGCGTTTATTTCAGCAGCACGTCGTATTGCGGGTTGAACTCATCAAATATGGGCAGCGCCGCCGCTCCTAGCGCGGCGGTATCGCTGCCGGTCATGCCGATACGCACCCTGTGAGCATCGCTATATCGACTGCGCACCGAGCGCAACAGGGGAGATAACCGCATAACGATCTTTTCCAGCAGCGGCTGCGGCATTAAACCGCCGATGATGACCGCTTCGGGATCGAATACGCATTCAAGAATATTGATTGCCTGGCGCGCCGCCGGCAATATCGATGTCACCCAGCGGTCAAAATCCGCCGCCGGCACCTGCAGCAAATCTTCCGGCAGCGCGGTAAGTGGGTTCAGCCCGCAGGCTTCCCAGGCCGTCTGCAAAGACAGGTAACGCTCCAGACAGCCGCGGTTGCCACAATAACATTGCCGACCGCCCGGTCGTACCACCATATGCCCCACTTCACCAGCGTTTTGGGCATGGCCACCGTAGACATGACCGTCGGTAAAAATCCCCGCCCCAAGACCGGTGCCCAAATAGAGATAGATAAACGAATCCAGCCGTTTCGCCACGCCGTGAAAGCGCTCACCAATAGCGGCCACCGTAGCATCATTCTCCAGGGTCACCGGCCAGCCGGTCGCGGCGGATAGCCGCCCGACGACATCCACATGTTCCCAGCCATGCAGCGTAGTTGGTCCTTTAGAAGAGAACCCCTCAACGCCAAACGGGCCGGGCATCACGATCCCAATACCGAGCATCCTGCGCCAATCAAGCGCCGTCTGCTGCTTTATGTCCAGCAGCTGTTGGGTAATCATTGCGAGTGTGGCGCCAGGATGGGGCTGTTGTATAAGGGTAAAGCGTCTTGCGCGCACCGTGCCAGAAAGGTCGACCAGTACGATCAGCAAACTTTGATGGTCAAGATGAATGCCGATAGAGTAAGCGCTGTCTGGATTCAACGTAACCGGAATCGCCGGCTGACCGCGCGCGCCGTCGCGCCGGGGCAAATGCGCGGATAAGATCCCCGCCTGCTGCAGCTCGCCGACGATATTGGAAACCGTTTGCGGCGTTAGCGCCGTCAAACGCGCCAGCTCTGCCCGAGTGAGTTCGCCGTTCAGGCGAATAGCCTCAATAACGACTCGCCTATTGTGAGCCTTGGCGTGTTCGAGATTCGTACCCGAGGTTCTCATAGTCCTTTTCCACCCATCATCCTGATAGCAGTATGCGGGAGAAAAAAAAGTTCAATCAAATTGATTTATCAAACGAACAAAAGCTGTTCAAAATGGTTATCTCATTCCGGTTTCCCGGCCTAGTTGACTGATTATAAAGCAGATCATCCGACGCCTATTAAAGCAATAAAATTGATTTAATAATGTCGATACCGCACCCTTATTACGGTGGCGTCGGTGGATCGGGTTGGTCAAGTGAGCCAATGAACCAGGTGTGCTGATTGGTGAACACCTGTCTCATAAGAGACAAGAAAAAAGCCCTCTGCGCTGGCAGAGGGCTCGTTGATAACGCCTGCCGCCCCGACCTTAGCCGTGACAACTGCGTGCTTCTGAGGCAACAAAAAAGCCACCCGGCTTGCGCCTCGGGCTCATTGATAGCGCCTGCCGCCCCGACCTTAGCCGTGACAACTGCGTGCTTCTGAGGCAACAAAAAAGCCACCCGGCTTGCGCCTCGGGCTCATTGATAGCGCCTGCCGCCCCGGCCTTGGCCGTGACAACCACGTGCCTCGGAGGCAACAAAAAAGCCACCCGGCTTGCGCCTCGGGCTCATTGATAGCGCCTGCCGCCCCGGCCTTGGCCGTGACAACCGCGTGCCTCGGAGGCAAGAAAAAAGCCCTCTGCGTTAGCAGAGGGCTTCTTAAATGGATGCCTGGCAGTTCCCTACTCTCGCATGGGGAGACCCCACACTACCATCGGCGCTACGGCGTTTCACTTCTGAGTTCGGCATGGGGTCAGGTGGGACCACCGCGCTAGTGCCGCCAGGCAAATTCTTTCAGCCGAACTCGTACCGTTTAATGACTGGTGCTGATACCCAGAGTCGAACTGGGGACCTCACCCTTACCAAGGGTGCGCTCTACCAACTGAGCCATATCAGCATGCTTCTTTTCGTCAAAGCGGGCTTACCCGTTGGGACGTAATGGATGCCTGGCAGTTCCCTACTCTCGCATGGGGAGACCCCACACTACCATCGGCGCTACGGCGTTTCACTTCTGAGTTCGGCATGGGGTCAGGTGGGACCACCGCGCTAGTGCCGCCAGGCAAATTCGTTGTCCGCACCGCTTTCGCCGTGCAGAAGGCTCTTGCTGCCCGACCCTCACTCACGTGACCGTCGGGCGTTATCCGGAACATCGCTGATAATGTCTTGTCTCTTGCGCACGCTGCACGCCCTGCCGCCGCACCGGGGTCGGTGTGGCTTATGCCTTTCGCGGCCATATCTGGCCTGCGGTTGGCGCGGGTGTCGGCGGTGTCATCCGCCTGCGCTTTGAGCGTCAACGTTCGCTTTCGCTCTCGTCTCACGCTCGCTCTCAAACAGCTCAGGTGTTGTAAGGTTAAGTCTCACGGGTCATTAGTATCGGTTAGCTCAACGCCTCGCAGCGCTTACACACCCGACCTATCAACGTCATCGTCTTTAACGTCCCTTCAGGAGGCTCTAGGCCTCAGGGAAGACTCATCTCGAGGCAAGTTTCCCGCTTAGATGCTTTCAGCGGTTATCTCTTCCGCACGTAGCTACCGGGCAATGCCATTGGCATGACAACCCGAACACCAGTGGTGCGTCCACTCCGGTCCTCTCGTACTAGGAGCAGCCCCTCTCAATCTTCCAGCGCCCACGGCAGATAGGGACCGAACTGTCTCACGACGTTCTAAACCCAGCTCGCGTACCACTTTAAATGGCGAACAGCCATACCCTTGGGACCTACTTCAGCCCCAGGATGTGATGAGCCGACATCGAGGTGCCAAACACCGCCGTCGATATGAACTCTTGGGCGGTATCAGCCTGTTATCCCCGGAGTACTTTATCCGTTGAGCGATGGCCCTTCCATTCAGAACCACCGGATCACTAAGACCTGCTTTCGCACCTGCTCGAGCCGTCACTCTCGCAGTCAAGCTAGCTTATGCCTTTGCACTAACCTCACGATGTCCGACCGTGATTAGCTAACCTTCGTGCTCTCCGTTACACTTTGGGAGGAGACCGCCCCAGTCAAACTACCCACCAGACACTGTCCTCGGCCCGGATAACGGGCCTGAGTGAGAACATCAAACATTAAAGGGTGGTATTTCAAGGTTGGCTCCATGCAGACTGGCGTCCACACTTCAAAGCCTCCCACCTATCCTACACATCAAGGCTCAATGTTCAGTGTCAAGCTATAGTAAAGGTTCACGGGGTCTTTCCGTCTTGCCGCGGGTACACCGCATCTTCACGGCGAGTTCAATTTCACTGAGTCTCGGGTGGAGACAGCCTGGCCATCATTACGCCATTCGTGCAGGTCGGAACTTACCCGACAAGGAATTTCGTACCTTAGGACCGTTATAGTTACGGCCGCCGTTTACCGGGGCTTCGATCAAGAGCTTCTCGCAAGCGATAACCCCATCAATTAACCTTCCGGCACCGGGCAGGCGTCACACCGTATACGTCCACTTTCGTGTTTGCACAGTGCTGTGTTTTTAATAAACAGTTGCAGCCAGCTGGTATCTGCGACTGGCTTCAGCTCGGGGCGCAAGGCCCTCCACCTACATGCCAGCGTGCCTTCTCCCGAAGTTACGGCACCATTTTGCCTAGTTCCTTCACCCGAGTTCTCTCAAGCGCCTGGGTATTCTCTACCTGACCACCTGTGTCGGTTTGGGGTACGATTCGATGTGACCTGGAGCTTAGAGGCTTTTCCTGGAAGCGTAGCATCAATTCCTTCACCACCGTAGTGGCTCGTCATCACGCCTCAGTGTTGAGAATGAGCGGATTTGCCTGCTCATTCCACCTTCACGCTTGAACCGGGACAACCGTCGCCCGGCGAACCTAGCTTTCTCCGTCCCCCTTCGCAGTCACACCCAGTACAGGAATATTAACCTGTTTCCCATCGACTACGCCTTTCGGCCTCGCCTTAGGGGTCGACTCACCCTGCTCCGATTAACGTTGAACAGGAACCCTTGGTCTTCCGGCGAGCGGGCTTTTCACCCGCTTTATCGTTACTTATGTCAGCATTCGCACTTCTGATACCTCCAGCAGCCCTCACAGGCCACCTTCGCAGGCTTACAGAACGCTCCCCTACCCAACAACACTTACGTGTCGCTGCCGCAGCTTCGGTGCATGGTTTAGCCCCGTTACATCTTCCGCGCAGGCCGACTCGACCAGTGAGCTATTACGCTTTCTTTAAATGATGGCTGCTTCTAAGCCAACATCCTGGCTGTCTGGGCCTTCCCACATCGTTTCCCACTTAACCATGACTTTGGGACCTTAGCTGGCGGTCTGGGTTGTTTCCCTCTTCACGACGGACGTTAGCACCCGCCGTGTGTCTCCCGTGATTACATTCTACGGTATTCGCAGTTTGCATCGGGTTGGTAATCCGGGATGGACCCCTAGCCGAAACAGTGCTCTACCCCCGTAGATGACGTCACGAGGCGCTACCTAAATAGCTTTCGGGGAGAACCAGCTATCTCCCGGTTTGATTGGCCTTTCACCCCCAGCCACAAGTCATCCGCTAATTTTTCAACATTAGTCGGTTCGGTCCTCCAGTTAGTGTTACCCAACCTTCAACCTGCCCATGGCTAGATCACCGGGTTTCGGGTCTATACCCTGCAACTAGACGCCCAGTTAAGACTCGGTTTCCCTGCGGCTCCCCTATACGGTTAACCTTGCTACAGAATATAAGTCGCTGACCCATTATACAAAAGGTACGCAGTCACACCCCGAAGGATGCTCCCACTGCTTGTACGTACACGGTTTCAGGTTCTATTTCACTCCCCTCGCCGGGGTTCTTTTCGCCTTTCCCTCACGGTACTGGTTCACTATCGGTCAGTCAGGAGTATTTAGCCTTGGAGGATGGTCCCCCCATCTTCAGACAGGATATCACGTGTCCCGCCCTACTCATCGAGCTCACAACAAGCGCACCTTCGGATACGGGGCTATCACCCTCTGTCGCCGGACTTTCCAGACCGTTCTCCTGATGCGCAAGCTGATGATGGCTCTGGGCTGTTCCCCGTTCGCTCGCCGCTACTGGGGGAATCTCGGTTGATTTCTTTTCCTCAGGGTACTGAGATGTTTCAGTTCCCCTGGTTCGCTTCGTTAAGCTATGGATTCACTTAACGATGATGCAACGAGTTGCACCGGGTTTCCCCATTCGGACATCGCCGGCTGATAACGCTTCATATCAGCTCACCGGCGCTTTTCGCAGATTAGCACGTCCTTCATCGCCTCTGACTGCCTAGGCATCCACCGTGTACGCTTAGTCACTTAACCTCACAACCCTGAGCTGTCTCAGGTTTGCTTACTTCGTTTGAGAGACTCGCATACTGAGTTTGCACTTCAGCATGTGTTTCAAATTTTCAGCTTGTTCCGGATTGTTAAAGAGCGGTATTTCGCAGCGCGCTCGATAAACGCGCTCTGAAATAAGTCAACGACAGAAAAACCTCTCATCCCACAGGATGACAAAAACATTCCATGACGGAATGGTGGAGCTAAGCGGGATCGAACCGCTGACCTCCTGCGTGCAAAGCAGGCGCTCTCCCAGCTGAGCTATAGCCCCAAGTCGTTCACCTTGCATATGCCGTCGGTCACCCGCGCTGAGTCCGCCTACCTGCGTGCACAGGTAATGCCTCGTTCATCACAGTCAGTAAACAGGACGACAGCCAGTCTCCCTTTTCGCCGCATGCCGGACACCGCCTGACACGCTTGCCTGGCGGCAACACGCTGCGGTCTCATTCATCGGGATAAGCGGAACTGGTAGGCCTGAGTGGACTTGAACCACCGACCTCACCCTTATCAGGGGTGCGCTCTAACCACCTGAGCTACAAGCCTATAGAAGGTTTTTCTTGCTCGTTACAGTTATCAGACAATCTGTGTGGACACGTCACTTGAACGTATCGTCTGGTAAGGAGGTATCCAACCGCAGGTTCCCCTACGGTTACCTTGTTACGACTTCACCCCAGTCATGAATCACAAAGTGGTAAGCGCCCTCCCGAAGGTTAAGCTACCTACTTCTTTTGCAACCCACTCCCATGGTGTGACGGGCGGTGTGTACAAGGCCCGGGAACGTATTCACCGTGGCATTCTGATCCACGATTACTAGCGATTCCGACTTCATGGAGTCGAGTTGCAGACTCCAATCCGGACTACGACGCACTTTATGAGGTCCGCTGACTCTCGCGAGATCGCTTCTCTTTGAATGCGCCATTGTAGCACGTGTGTAGCCCTACTCGTAAGGGCCATGATGACTTGACGTCATCCCCACCTTCCTCCGGTTTATCACCGGCAGTCTCCTTTGAGTTCCCGACCGAATCGCTGGCAACAAAGGATAAGGGTTGCGCTCGTTGCGGGACTTAACCCAACATTTCACAACACGAGCTGACGACAGCCATGCAGCACCTGTCTCAGAGCTCCCGAAGGCACCAAGGCATCTCTGCCAAGTTCTCTGGATGTCAAGAGTAGGTAAGGTTCTTCGCGTTGCATCGAATTAAACCACATGCTCCACCGCTTGTGCGGGCCCCCGTCAATTCATTTGAGTTTTAACCTTGCGGCCGTACTCCCCAGGCGGTCGATTTAACGCGTTAGCTCCGAAAGCCACGGCTCAAGGCCACAACCTTCAAATCGACATCGTTTACAGCGTGGACTACCAGGGTATCTAATCCTGTTTGCTCCCCACGCTTTCGTACCTGAGCGTCAGTCTTCGTCCAGGGGGCCGCCTTCGCCACCGGTATTCCTCCAGATCTCTACGCATTTCACCGCTACACCTGGAATTCTACCCCCCTCTACGAGACTCTAGCCTGCCAGTTTCAAATGCAGTTCCCAGGTTGAGCCCGGGGATTTCACATCTGACTTAACAGACCGCCTGCGTACGCTTTACGCCCAGTAATTCCGATTAACGCTCGCACCCTCCGTATTACCGCGGCTGCTGGCACGGAGTTAGCCGGTGCTCTTCTGCGGGTAACGTCAATCGATGGCGCTATTTACGCCATCGCCTTCCTCCCCGCTGAAAGTGCTTTACAACCCGAAGGCCTTCTTCACACACGCGGCATGGCTGCATCAGGGTTTCCCCCATTGTGCAATATTCCCCACTGCTGCCTCCCGTAGGAGTCTGGACCGTGTCTCAGTTCCATGTGGCTGGTCATCCTCTCAGACCAGCTAGGGATCGTCGCCTAGGTGAGCCATTACCCCACCTACTAGCTAATCCCATCTGGGTTCATCCGATGGTGTGAGGCCGAGGTCCCCCACTTTGGTCTTGCGACGTTATGCGGTATTAGCTACCGTTTCCAGTAGTTATCCCCCTCCATCGGGCAGATCCCCAGACATTACTCACCCGTCCGCCGCTCGCCGGCAAAGAAGCAAGCTTCTTTCCGCTGCCGCTCGACTTGCATGTGTTAGGCCTGCCGCCAGCGTTCAATCTGAGCCATGATCAAACTCTTCAATTAAAAGCTTGATGCTCAAAGAATTAAAACTGGTATTCTATGAATATTCGTTGTTCACTCTTCAAGACTTGATATTTCGTGTATCGATATCGTCTTGTGAGTGCCCACACAGATTGTCTGATAAATTGTTAAAGAGCGCTGCGCTGCCGTCATCGGGCTGGCGCGAGGTGGCGTATATTACGCCTTCCTCATTCAGTGTCAAGCCGTTTCGCCTGTTTCTGAACCCTCCCGTTCACTGTGATGATATTCACATGACCGGTCGATGGAGGCGCATTATAGGGATCCGAATTTATTGCACAAGCCTTTTTTGATCTTTTGCCGCTGACTGTTTATTTTTCATCCCTTCCGCTTTGATCTTAAGCGATCGTCTGCGCAAAAACGGCACATGACGGACGAGGAAGGTTGTCACAAACGCTTTTAAGACGATACAGTCTGTTCAGTAGCCCACACAAGGATCCTTATCATGCCTCAGCACGTTGGACCGCTGCGTCCTTACCGAGACACCTCCCCTCAACTCGGCGAGCGGATCATGATCGATCCCAGCAGCGTGGTCATCGGTCATGTCACCCTTGGCGACGATGTCAGTATTTGGCCGCTGGTCGCTATTCGTGGCGACGTCAACCGCGTGCATGTCGGCGCGCGCACCAATATTCAGGACGGCTGCGTATTACACGTGACCCATTGCTCCGAGCGCAACCCGGCGGGACATCCCCTGGTTATCGGTGATGAGGTCACGGTGGGGCATAAAGCCATGTTGCATGGCTGCACTATCGGCAATCGTGTCCTGATTGGAATGGGAAGCATTATTCTGGATGGCGCCGTCATCGAAGATGAGGTCGTCATTGGCGCCGGAAGCCTGGTGGCGTCCGGTAAACGCCTACATAGCGGCTATCTCTATTTTGGCAGTCCGGCTCGGCGGGTCCGTCGCCTGACGCCCGCGGAAATCGATAATCTCATTTACTCGGCCAATAATTATGTCCAGTGGAAGGATGACTATCTGAACCAGACGGATAAACAGCGGCCGCCTGTAGAAGAACGTTAAATTTATGATTATCGCGCAACCTGGTTTTTTATCGGCGGAGCTTTTGGGATACCGCTTCTGGCCTTAAAAAACGCTTTCCTGCTCCAAACAATGGGCATATACCCTCGTTTCAGGATAAGCAGTATCGGCCGTCAATATCCATCCCCTGAGCGATAAGCGACTCCATTGCATCCTCGACGTCCAGGCGATGCTGACGAAAGAGCGCCAGAGGATGGGACTCAGCAGCCGCGGACGAAAAGCGGCTATACAACCAGCCCGCGCTGACTTGGCACTCCGCGCGCATCCCACCTACCAGCGCTGGAAAGCACACGCTTTGACGCTCGGCATCCCATTGCTCCAGATCCGGGAAATGTATCGCCTGGTTCATGCAGCCAGCTCCGCGCGCAGGGTTTCCAGCACCGGCAAAACCGAGGGCAATACGCCATGCCATAGGAAGAAGGCCGACGCCGCCTGGCCCACCAGCATGCCGAGCCCATCGGCGCAGTGCAGCGCACCGTGCCGGCGACACCAGGCGATGAACGGCGTTTCGCCTTGTTGATAAAACATATCGTAGCAGCAGACCGCAGGCGTAATGACGGAGGCCGGCAGCGGCGGGATCCCCCCCTGCACCCCGGTGGATGTCGCGTTAATGATCAGGTCGTAATCCGGCGTGCCGAGGCGCTCCAGCGGCAGCGCACTGATATCGCCGACGTGATGGTAAAATTCCACCAGCTCTTGTGCGCGGGGGAAAGTGCGGTTGGTCAGCACCACTTTGCAGCCGTAGGCCAGCAGCGGCAAGATACCCCCCCGCGCCGCGCCGCCGGCGCCCACTAACAGCACCCGGCTGTCTTGGCGCAATAGAGCGAGACGCTGCAAATCGCTGACCAACCCAATGCCGTCGGTGTTGTCCCCCAGTAATGCGCCATCCGGTAGTTTCTTGATGGTATTCACCGCCCCGGCCAAAGACCCGCGCTCGGTGAGCTGATCGCACAACGAAAACGCACGTTCTTTAAACGGCAGGGTAATGTTCGCCCCTAATCCTCCCGCGTCGAAAAACTGCCGCAGCGTTTGCTCAAAACCGTCCAGCGGCGCTAACACGCGGCCATAAGGGTGGGCTAAACCGGTTTCGGCGGCAAAGAGCGCATGAATGCGCGGTGACCGACTATGGTTAATCGGATTACCAAAAACGGCATAGGTATCCATGGTGTCACTCCGGTGATAGTCAGCCCTGGCGAATTAATTCGCCGCTTAGGGCATCGCGAATTTCAGAAGGATTGCGCCGCCCCTCCACCGCTTGGTCCAGTACCGGAAAAGCGGCGCCTAATTGCTCACGCACTTCGCCGGCGGTACGCGCCGGCGGCAGCCCGGTCAAATTAGCGCTAGTGGACACCAGCGGCTTGCCGAAAGCTAGGCAAAGACGCCGCACCGGTTCAAATGCGCTGACGCGTACCGCCAGTGATGCGTATTGCCCCGTTAACCAACGCGGTGTTGTGGGGCGGGCCGGTACCACCCAAGTAACGGGGCCCGGCCAACAGGCGAACATCCGCTCCCGCGCGGCATTATCCAACGCGCTGTCGTCAATATAATCCGTGAGCTGGGCGTAATGCGCGGCAACCAGGATCAACCCTTTTTGCCACGGGCGCTGTTTTAGCTTAAGCAGCGCCTGAACCGCGCTTTCGCTGTCCGGATCGCAGCCTAACCCGAACACGGCCTCTGTCGGATAAGCGATAACCTGCTGCTGGCGCAGCGCCGTCACTACATTTGTCAGGTCAGGCAAGAGAGTTTCATTCTTCATTATCGTTTGTCGCTACCGGCCTGCCGCAGCCTTTATCGGCACAAAACCGCTTTGCGCCGCGGGCGGTATTTTTCTCCATTAACAGCGGGAAATGGCAATACGCGCATTCCCCCGCCACGGGCTGATTATTCAATGCATATTTACAGGCGGGATACCGATCGCAGGCGTAAAAACTTTTACCAAAGCGCGAGGTCCGTTGCACAAGTTTGCCGGTGCGGCATTGGGGACAGGTAAATGCCGTAGCGTCAGCTACCGCCGTGGGCGCAATATGGCCGCATTCGGGATAGTTCGAGCAGCCGATAAACATACCGAAGCGCCCCTGACGCAATACCAGCGTTGATTGGCATTCCGGGCAAAGCTGTCCTTCGAGCACTTTCACTACATGCCCGTCGCCCTGGGGCTTTAGGGAGCGAATATAGTCGCATTGCGGGTAATGAGAACAGCCCAGAAAGGGGCCATGCTGTCCAGAACGAATAACAAGCTCTGCCCCGCATTGGGGGCAGGATGCCGTGTGCTTCGCGGAAAAAAGCGCAGCTTTGGTCATAGCGTTACGTCATCTTTAATGCATCAATGCAGACGCTGTTCGTCTTCTTCAAAAACCAGATCTTCCATTTGCTGATAGGCATTTTCACAGCCTGGAATATTAAACAGCACCATAAGAATAACCCACTTCAGATCTTCTAAATCAAATTCCGCCGCGTCCAACGCCATCACACGATCGATAACCATTTCGCGGGTTTCAAGGTTCAACACCTGAATCTGTTCAAGAAATAATAAGAAACCACGACAGTCGGTATCCAGGAACTGACTCTCTTCATCAGTGTAGATACGCATGGCAAGCGGATCGGCATTCAGCGCAAAAGCTCTGCCCTGCCCGTCCTGCAAATCAGCCAATTTCTCCAGCCAGTTTAACGCATTATAAATATCGTCCTGATGAAAGCCCGCTCGGGTAAGGTCATCGGTCAATTTATCCTGATCCACGCGCATTTCGACTTCATTGTGGATGTAGGTTTCAAACAAATACATTAGTACGTCGAACATGGCCTGCCCTCCTTAATCGGACATAGCCGCCGGGTACAACTGCGATCCATCCTGCTAACTCCAGTTCGAGCAGTTTCACCACCACCTCTGGCACAGGTTGGCCGGCACGTTCAGCGACGACGTCAACAGGTGTAACCTCATCCCCTACGTTAGCCAACACATCGGCAAATGGCAATTTAACTTCGCATTCTGGTGCAGAAATAATTTCCGTCTTATTCGACGCCAGCCATTTTAAGTCACTGCACAGGTGTTCAAATATCTCCTCCGGGCGGCTAATAAGCGTCGCGCCCTGCTGGATAAGCCAATGGGTACCGGCGCTGGACGGGCTGCCCAGCGGGCCTGGCAAGGCAAAGATCTCTCGTCCCTGATCCAGCGCACAGCGCGCCGTGACCAGCGAACCGCTTTTTATTGCCGCCTCAACCACCAATACCCCCAGGCTTAACCCGCTTATCAAACGGTTACGAAAGGGAAAATGCATCGCCAGCGGCGGCGCATGGGGCAAAAACTCCGATATCAGCGCGCCTTCTTGCGCGACAATTTCGGCGGCCAACCGGCGATGCTGGCGCGGATAGCCGTAACCGATCCCACAGCCCAACACCGCCACGGTCTTTCCCCCAGCGGCCAGCGCGGCGCGGTGGCAAACGCCATCGATACCGAGCGCCAGACCGCTGGTGATTGTCAGGCCGGCAGCCGCGAGCTGGCTGGCGAAATAATCACCCCACTGTTTACCGTATAAGCTGCATTGCCGGCTACCGACCATCGCCAGCTGTTGCGTGTCCAGACAGGCAGGATCCCCTGCGATAAAGAGCGCCGGCGGCGGGCAGTCGAGGGCGGCGAGGCGGCGGGGATAACGTGCATCGTTGATAGCAAGCAAATGGTGACCCGGTTGCGCCAACCAGCGGCGCGCATTCTCCAATTCGCTTGGCGAACAGCGACGATAGCGCTGGTGCTGTCGCGGGGTTAAAACCGCATTTAACAGCGCTTGCGGGTCCAGCGGCGCCGAATCCGCCGTTTTGGCTAGATATTCTCTGGCCCGAGCGCCGTTTACCCCCTTTACCGCCGCCATGCGCAGCCATATTTCGCTCAACGGCATTTCCCCTCCTTCCCTGACTTGGCGACCGGCCAACGCCGGGACATTTCCCGTCCAATGCTGTCAATCAGCCCCGGAAATGTCTAGAATAAGGGTAAATATCGTTTTCATACTCAGATGCAGATTCAGACCACTATGTCATTATTGCAGGTATTACATTATCCCGACGAGCGGTTGCGCAAAGTCGCCAAACCTGTCGCCGACGTCAATGACGCCATCCGCCGCATCGTGGATGATATGTTTGAGACGATGTACGCCGAGGAGGGGATCGGCCTGGCCGCCACCCAGGTTGATATCCACCAGCGGATCATCGTTATTGATGTCTCGGAAAACCGCGATCAGCGCCTGGTGCTGATCAATCCCGAACTGCTGGAAAAAAGCGGCGAGACCGGTATTGATGAAGGCTGTCTGTCGATTCCCGATCAGCGAGGCTTCGTACCGCGGGCGGAGAAGGTGAAAGTGCGGGCGCTGGATCGCGACGGTAACAGCTTCGAGCTGGAGGCGGACGATCTGCTGGCAATCTGTATCCAGCACGAGATGGATCATCTGGTCGGCAAGCTGTTTGTTGATTATCTCTCGCCGCTAAAACGTCAGCGCATTCGTCAAAAAATGGAAAAACTGGCGCGTATGACCGCGCGGGCGGAAAAGTAACCCAAACGCCATAGGAATCATCGTGTCCGACTCTTTACGTATTATCTTCGCCGGTACGCCGGATTTTGCCGCGCGCCATTTGGACGCGCTGATTCGCGCCCAACATCAGGTGGTCGGCGTTTTCACCCAGCCGGACCGGCCCGCCGGACGCGGCAACCGATTGACGCCCAGCCCGGTCAAGCAGTTGGCGGAGCGGCATAGCCTCCCGGTATTTCAACCTTCTTCGCTGCGCAAACCCGAAGGGCAAGGGTGGGTGGCGGCCCTGAAGGCGGATATCATGGTGGTGGTGGCCTATGGCCTGATCCTGCCTCAGGCGGTCCTGGACCTGCCGCGCCTTGGCTGCATTAACGTTCATGGGTCGCTATTACCGCGATGGCGCGGGGCGGCACCGATTCAGCGAGCATTATGGGCCGGCGACGACCGAACCGGCGTAACGATTATGCAGATGGATGCCGGCCTCGATACCGGCGCCATGCTGCATAAGGCTACCTGTGCTATTGAGCCCAACGACACCAGTGCCTCGCTGTATGACAAATTGGCGCAAATCGGGCCGGACGCCCTACTGTCCACGCTTGAGCAGCTTGCCGCCGGCCGCGCCGCAGCCGAGCCACAAGACAACGCGCTCGCGACCTATGCGGACAAACTCAGCAAAGACGAAGCCCGGCTCGACTGGTGCCTGCCCGCGGCGCAGCTTGAGCGCTGTATCCGCGCCTTCAACCCCTGGCCCATCAGCTATTTTCCGCTGTCGGGGCAGCCAATCAAAGTTTGGGCCGCAAGCGTAGACGCCCGGCAGACGGCGTCATGTGCGCCAGGCACGATTGTGGCCGCGGACAAGGCCGGCATTCACATCGCCACCGGCCAGGGCATGCTAACGCTCACGCAGTTGCAGCCGGCGGGTAAAAAGGCGATGCCGGTTCAGGATTTACTCAATTCACGCCGCGAATGGTTTATTCCCGGTACGCTTCTGGATTAATCTTCACCTGAAGGGTGAGCCGGCGGCGTTGGCCACCGGTTATATGGCGAGAGCCTCCATGGCCCGGTCTGCTATGAAAACACACTATAATCTTCGCGTTATCGCCGCCAAGGCAGTAGCGCAGGTGCTGGACCAAGGCCAGTCCCTCGGCGCCCTGTTGCCGCCGTTACAGGCGTCCTTGAACGAAAAGGACCGTGCGCTGCTGCAGGAGCTCTGTTTCGGCATTATGCGCGTCCTGCCGCAGTTGGAATGGATCCTGCGCCAGCTGATGGAAAAACCGTTGACCGGTAAACAGCGGCCGGTTCATTACCTGCTCATGGTCGGTTTGTATCAGTTGATCTACACCCGCATCCCTGCCCATGCCGCGCTGGCGGAGACGGTAGAGGGCGCTGTGGCGCTGAAACGGCCGCAGCTCAAAGGGTTGATTAACGGCGTGTTGCGCCAGTTCCAACGCCAGCAGGCAGCGTTGCTGGCCGAGGCCGCGCAACTGGACATCCGCCACCTGCATCCTTCCTGGCTGCAAAAACGGATCCTGGCCGCCTGGCCGGCGCAGTATGCGCAGATCATCGACGCCAACAACCAACGGCCGCCGATGTGGCTGCGGGTCAACCGCCGGCACCACAGCCGTGACGCCTATCTGGCGCTGCTGGCCGATGCGGCTATTGCCGCCGTCGCGCACCCGCAGTTGCCCGACGCCATCAGGCTGGAGGTACCGTGCAACGTCGGCCTCCTGCCCGGCTTCGATCGGGGCTGGGTAACGGTGCAGGATGCATCGGCACAGGGCTGCGCCTTGCTGCTGGCACCGCAGGACGGCGAGACCATCCTTGATCTGTGCGCCGCTCCCGGCGGCAAGACCACCCATCTTTTGGAGATCGCGCCCGCGGCGCGAGTCACCGCGGTGGATGTGGACGGGCAGCGCGCGGCACGAATCCATGACAATCTGCAGCGGCTTGGCATGCAGGCGGAGATCATCATTGGCGACGGGCGTACGCCGGAAGACTGGTGCGATAATCGGCTTTTCGATCGCATTCTGCTGGATGCGCCCTGCTCCGCGACGGGCGTTATACGCCGGCATCCAGATATCAAATGGCTGCGCCGCGACGGGGATATCGCCGAGCTGGCCGAACTGCAGCGGCAGATCCTGCACGCCGCCTGGCGGATCCTAAAGCCCGGCGGCACGTTGCTGTATGCCACCTGTTCAATTCTGCCGGAGGAAAACCGCGGCCAAATCGCCGCTTTTCTCGCCGGCCATCCTGACGCCCGGTTGCAGGAAACGGGCGATGCCGCCGCTCCCGGGATGCAATGCTTACCGTCGCCGGCGTCGGGCGATGGTTTCTTTTACGCTAAGATGATAAAAGGGACGCAGGCCCCCTGACGGCATGCATAATAACAGGAGCGTGCGCCCGCTAACGGCGCGCTTGATAACAGGTGCCCCCGCCCGCTAACGGCGTGCTTGGCTGAACACAACGGGTCAATTATGAAAATTATTATCCTTGGTGCGGGGCAGGTCGGCGGAACGCTGGCGGAAAACCTGGTCGGTGAGAATAATGACATCACCATCGTCGATACCAATCCTGACCAGTTGCGTCAGTTGCAGGACAAGTTTGATCTGCGCGCGATCCAGGGGCACGGATCCCATCCGCGGGTTCTGCGCGATGCCGGGGCGGAGGATGCCGATATGCTGGTGGCGGTCACCAACTCCGATGAAACCAATATGATTGCCTGTCAAATAGCCTATACGCTGTTCAAAACCCCTAACCGTATCGCCCGCATCCGCTCCCACGATTATGTCCGCGAGGCGGAGCGGCTGTTTTCGCCGGAAGCGGTGCCTATCGATCATTTAATATCCCCCGAGCAGCTGGTCACCGATAACATCTATAAACTGATTGAGTATCCCGGCGCGCTGCAGGTGGTCAATTTCGCCGAAGGCAAAGTTAGCCTGGTGGCGGTCAAGGCCTATTATGGTGGGCCGCTGGTCGGCAATGCCCTCTCTTCCCTGCGCGAACATATGCCGCACATCGAAACGCGCGTCGCGGCGATTTTTCGCCAGGACCGGCCAATCCGCCCGCAGGGTTCGACGATTATCGAGGCGGGCGATGAGGTATTTTTCGTGGTCGCCTCGCAGCATATCCGCGCGGTGATGAGCGAAATGCAGCGGCTGGAAAAGCCCTATAAGCGCATTATGATTGTCGGCGGCGGTAATATCGGCGCCGGCCTGGCTTATCGGCTGGAAAAAGATTACAGCGTGAAGCTGATTGAGCGCGATCAAGAGCGGGCCGCGGAGCTGGCGGAACGGCTGCATGATACTATCGTCTTTTATGGCGATGCCTCCGATCAGGAGCTACTGGCGCAGGAGCATATTGAGCAGATCGACGTTTTTATCGCCATCACCAACGACGATGAAGCCAATATCATGTCCGCCATGCTGGCCAAACGGATGGGCGCGAAAAAGGTATTGGTACTTATCCAGCGGCGCGCCTATGTGGATCTGGTGCAGGGCAGCGTTATCGACATCGCTATTTCTCCACAACAGGCCACGATATCCGCGCTGCTGGGGCATGTGCGCAAGGCAGATATCGTCAGCGTCTCCTCGCTGCGGCGGGGAGTGGCGGAGGCGATTGAGGCCATCGCACACGGCGACGAGAGCACCTCGCGGGTGGTTGGCCGCCATATTGACGCCATCAAACTGCCGCCCGGCACTATCATTGGCGCGATTGTGCGCGGCGATGAAGTGATTATCGCCAATCGCAACAGCCGTATCGAACAGGGCGACCATGTGATCATGTTCCTGACCGATAAAAAGTTTGTCAGCGATGTGGAACGGTTGTTCCAACCCAGTCCCTTTTTCCTTTAAGCATCGACATGTCGAAGGCCTATTCGGAAAAATACCCCCTGGTAAATCATTCATCCTTTGTTAGACTTAGTTCATTCACAAATGATGGAGCAAGCCTATGAGTTTCTTACAAGAATTCCGCAAATTCGCGATGCGTGGCAACGTGGTCGACCTGGCGGTCGGTATTATCATCGGTGCCGCTTTCGGCAAAATCGTCTCTTCTTTAGTGGCCAACGTCATCATGCCGCCGCTGGGGTTGCTGATCGGCGGGATTGATTTTAAGCAATTCAGTTGGGTGCTCAAGCCGGCGCAGGGAGACACGCCGGCGGTGGTCATGGAGTATGGTATTTTCCTGCAAAATATCTTTGATTTCATCATCGTAGCCTTTGCCGTGTTCTGTATCATTAAACTTATTAACAGAATGCATCGCAAAGAGGCGGAAAAACCGGCCGAGCCGCCGAAACCGAGTGCGGAAGAGACGCTGCTTACCGAGATTCGCGATCTCTTGAAACAGCAAAACAATGCCGTAGCGCCGGGTACAACGACGATAAGCGGCCAAACGCCGCCGCCTAAACTCTAAGGTAATTAACGGGCCGCAGCCGAAAACGTTAATCCACACGCTGTTCGGCAGCAAACCAGAAAACCAGTGGCAACCGTATCAATGATGCGTTTGCCACTGGCCTCCCAGTTCTTCCCCTGCTGGTGTTTACGATTGTAACTGCCTTTCCCTTTCTTATTTTTTTCGCGCCGTTGACGAAACAGCGGATCGTGCAGCAGTGCCGCAAGCGCGTTGTCTTGAATAGTGCCTTTGGTGTGGCGATAGTTTTCTTTCATAGCCGTTCTCTCGTCTAGTTGATTAATGCGCTAGCGCTTTTGCGTCAAGTTCGTGCAAAACGCGCGCGCAGTTGTTGCTGGTAATGCTGATGTAAAAAATCTGTGCTGAGCCCGGACTGTCGCAGCTTCATCTCCAACAGCCGCAGCCTGGCATCCAGAGGCGCGAAACGAGGGTCGTCCTCGCACAGCGTGTGGAGCAGATCCGCAAGCTGCAAGGCTTCTTTGCGATCCTGCAGCTCCGCCGGCAGGTAGCCGGCGTTTTTGAGCAGCCGGTAGCCGGTACGCAGCGTTTCCGGCACGGCGCTGTCGTCATCCAACTGCAGCGGCTTGCCATAGCCAGGCAGCGCATCAAACTCTCCCGCCTGCTGCGCTTGCTGTATATGACGTTCGGCCCAGTCGTCAATGAGTCCCATTGTGTTACCTCAACGTGTTTAACACAAGGCAGTCGCCCGATACGGCCCGGGTTAAATTAGCGTTATACTAACCGAACGCAAGATATCGTCACAACCTCATAAAGGGATTAAACTACCGCTTACTCGCACTAGACGACAACAGCCGGCATACCACTGTGGGCCAGCGTGCTGTTGATTACGCGTTAAGGGAAGACGAAAGCGCTGACGCTTTAGATATCACCCTAGTATAGCATTGGCGGAGGCATAAAAGAGTGCTTTTTGTGAAAAACACTCTTCAGTAAGTTTGCTGTAAATCTGTCAAGATGTACGACTAAGTAAACATAAACACCAAAGATTACTTATCTACTAATTGAATAGACCACAAAATCGATCTTATCTTTGCCGACTTTTTGGGCGACCAATTCAATATTTCCGGGGCCTTTAAATTCAGAATTAACTATTCTGACCGTCTCCATCATTGGATCGATACGAATACCAATCTTGCCTGTAATATGCAAATCGTTTTCCGGGTAACGAGCGACAGAAACATTGCACTCGTACAAGGTAGCTTCGGTGACAGGCGTCAAAGGAGTATATCCCAGTTCACCTAAGCCTTTGACAGATTTGATGTCCTCGACGATACCAAGCCTACCGCCACTAAAAGACATTTTAAACTTACCTTCTTCATTATTAATATTATCCACCAAACGAATATTAAGAGTGAATCCATCCTTGCCTTGTGTAATTGACATATTGTATTCCTTTTAGTAAAAAAATTAAGCTTAGTGAATTATCGAAGCAGAAGTTTCTCCTGGCCGATGAAAGAATTCTATCAGCATGGTTAACACCAAAAAAATGAGGCATGTTGTTTGACAATCAAACGAGAATTTAACGACAGCAACATCGTCACCATTAACTTTATTCAAGAAAAACTGCTTGTTAAATTATTTTCAACACTATCGCAGGTTCTGCTGCCACGTCTCTCATTTCATATAATAGTGTTAATTACGCTAACCAATAGTTCAAAAAATGACTAATGATTCTTTAATATTAGTTAGGTATAGGGCAGTCGTTATATTTAATATTAAATTCAAACGCAGGCACTGGGTTTTGTCATCGCGATGCACTCAATCTATGTATCGAAAGAATTTACGCGTAATCAATTCACGCGTATAATTTAGCGTTAAGGAAGATATCCGTCATTGATTATCCTGGTAATTTGAACTTTTGTATAAGCAATTCGCTTCAACAGATTGGCGGGATCAGGCCACGGGGTGATAACGATACATCTTTGAGACTGAGCAAGCTGATGGCTCTTATCTTTATCAGGCTAACTAATAGAGCTAGTTTTGGCGACCTCAGCAATACACATCGCTTGACAGCCTTTCCTCGCAGGTGGCGAGCGTGATTAAAGACGGTTCGAGAAGCCAGCCATTTGTTGTATTCATTGATAAATACAGAAGCCAACAATCACGGACGTCAGGCGCATATATGCCTTAGAAAAAAAACCTTTTTGACAAAGACGTATTTTTACAGTCACAATATCTTGGTTAATCATTAAGCGACAGCTGTCATAAGGAGGGTATTTCTCTTGACGCACCCGGTCCATAGCTTCGTTCACGATAATTTTTAGTCTGGGTAAATTCAAATTAAATCGTTTTATTCAAGGGGGAAGACTGGCAACCTTCTTTACAGATTAAATGGAGCTTGCCCAGTAGAAGGCAGGGCGCCATAACGTTATCTCCATAAGATTATTTCACCCCCCCTTTTACCGAACTTCTGTAATCGAAAATAGTCATCGTTGCACAAACTTGCTCGCAGGAGTTTTACCTGACCGAAATGATTAAATCCCAGCTTCATCATGATGGTGGCTACGGGGTGGAAAAAGTTCCCATAAAAGACGGTCATTTCACAACGTTTGATGTCGGCATAAGTGTTACGAGATTTTCGCTTAACATGGTAAGTCTTTCCATTTTTAGCTGTCATGTGAGTCTTACAGCAGTTTCCTCCTTTGTATTTCATGATATAGTTTTTATTATCGAAAGCAGAAGTGATTGCACCCGAAATTTTGTTACGAATAAAGATAGATTCTGTTGTATTCATTTTCATCATTCCTATTTTTGCTGCCAACAACATCAACATATAATGTTTCCGCCACCCCATCGAACGTATATTTTAACATCCTTTAGCTTTCCCGGGCCTCAGTAGATGTTGTGCATTAGTCAGAACGCAATGAATAAACTCTTATGGTGCTGGAGACGTGAATTCTGACGTTAGCTCAATCATTTCATGATTTTATATCTTTATTTATCATGCTATCTTTGTATATCAATTACATAAGCTTGTTCCTAATCTCATTTTCTGACAGGTGTTTAGATAATAAGGCATGAGGAGTGGTGTATAAATGCAACATATCAATTCGTAATCATAGTTTTTTTTTCGGTTTAACGCCGTGCATCATGCACACTCTTCCGGGAAAACAGTGTGACAACGCCCCTCCGGATTTAGCAACAACGGCAATTAAACACCAGACTTTATTAATATGATTTAACGCGTAGAAAGTTCGCAGCTCCCTGCCGAGTGTGTGAAAACCGGCGGTATGAACCGGCCTTAAGCCTTGTGCGCGGCGACATACAACAGTACATCCCTCGTTTAGCTGTGAGCCGCTAGCGAGACAGCGTTCCTGCGTCTAAGGCATTTACTCTCAGCAGCGTATCCTATCATCCTACTTACTGAGGTGATTAACCCAGGTTTTCACTAGACAACAATAAAGCTTTCCGACCAAAGCGATGCGACGACGGCCGTGCTAGGTGGCCAAGTGCTTCAAGCTAGTGCTTCCGACGATGACCATTATCAGTTATATGATGCAACATCTGTTTACATTGGTAATGTAAATAAGTATATTTCTCATTTGTTTTACCAACATTAATTACAAATTAAATAATTTCACATCCAGGATTGGCATCACCTTGATGCCGCTTGACGATAACAAATGAGATAGGAGAGGTAATGTTTTCCGCCAATGATTCATCAATGGGGCGCGGGCCATCGTATTTGGCCGCCGCCATTGCCTTGGCATTGATGCCAAGCGCCGCCTTTGCCGCTTCCGCCGCCACCGACAGCACTGAAGAGACCATTGTTGTGAAAGGGACCACCGATGCCGACGCGGCAGCGGACAGCCAGAATCAGGATTACAGCGTCCCGACCACGACCAGCGGCACCAAAATGCCGATGGTGTTGCGCGATATTCCGCAGTCGGTCAGTATCATCAGCCAACAGCGGATGGCGGATCAACAGCTCCATTCGCTGGGTGATGTGATGACATACACCACCGGGATCAGTAGGAACCTGTCAGGATCGGATCGCGACCTCTATTATTCCCGCGGTTTCCAAATAGACAATTACATGGTCGATGGCATTCCCACCTATTTCGAGTCTCGCTGGAACTTGGGCGATTCCGCGACGGATACCGCGCTCTATGACCGGGTAGAAGTGGTGCGAGGCGCCAATGGGCTAATGACGGGAACGGGCAACCCTTCCGCGGCGATCAATATGGTGCGCAAACATGCGACCAGCCGTGAGTTTAAAGGCGATCTTACCGCCGAATACGGTAGCTGGGACAAACAACGGTATGTGGCCGATTTGCAAAGCCCTCTTACTGAAAGCGGCAACGTGCGCGGCCGCATCGTGGCCGGCTATCAGGATAACGACTCGTGGCTCGATCGCTATAACAATAAGAAAACCTTCTTCTCAGGCATCATTGATGCCGATCTGAGCGACTCCACGAGTCTCGCCGCCGGATACGAATATCAGCGCATCGATACCAATAGCCCGACCTGGGCAGGCTTGCCGCGCTGGAATAGCGATGGCAGCGTCAGGCACTACGACCGAGCCCACAGCACCGCGCCGGACTGGGCCTACAATGATAAAGAAATCAATAAGTTTTTCGTCACTTTGACCCAGCGTTTCGCCGATAATTGGCAGGCCACGCTAAACGCCACCCATACCAATACCAAATTTGATAGCCAGATGATGTATCTGGACGCGGTAGTCAACAAAGAGACCGGGCAATTAGTCGGCCCCTATGGCAACTATGGCGCCGGCTATGATTATGTCGGCGGGACGGGCTGGAACACCGGCGAGCGCAAAGTGGATTCGGTCGATCTGTTCACCGACGGCAAATATGAACTGTTGGGACGTCAGCATACCGTAATGCTGGGAGGCAGCTACAGCCGGCAAACCAACCGCTACCTGAACACCTGGGCCAACATTTATCCTGACGAGTTAGGGAGTTTCTACGATTATGACGGTAATTTCCCAGAAACCCAATGGGGCCAACAGACCGTCGCGCAGGATGATAAAACCTACATGAAATCGCTGTACGCAGCGACCCGCATTTCATTAGCCGATCCGCTAAACCTGATTATTGGCGCCCGTTATACCAACTGGCGCATTGATGCCATGACCTACAGTATGGAGAAAAACCATACCTCGCCCTACGCGGGTTTGGTGTATGACATTGATGAAAACTGGTCGGCCTACGCCAGTTATACTTCTATCTTCCAGCCACAAAACTACCGCGACAGCTCGGGTAAATACCTCGCGCCCATCACCGGTAACAACTATGAAATCGGGGTGAAATCCGACTGGATGGGTAGCCGCCTGACCACAACGTTAGCCGTCTTCAGAATTGAGCAGGATAACGTCGCGCAAAGCACCGGCCAGATAATTCAAGGATCCACCGACACCGCTTATCGGGGCGTGGACGGCACCGTAAGCAAAGGGGTGGAATTCGAGATTAACGGAGCCATAACCGATAATTGGCAAATGACGTTCGGCGCCACGCGCTATGTCGCCACCGATAGCGATAACAAAGCGGTGAGCCCGGAACTGCCGCGCACCACGCTCAAACTGTTCACCAGCTATCGTCCGCAGGTTGCGCCGGATTTGACGGTGGGCGGCGGGGTCAATTGGCAGAACCACGTGTACCAGGATATCTCCACCGCCTACGGTACTTGGCGTGCGGAACAGGGCAGCTATGCGGTGGTCGACTTGTTCAGCCGCTACCAGCTGACCAAAAATCTGTCGATACAGGCCAACATTCACAACTTGTTTGATAAAACCTACGATACCAGCGTTTCCAATACGATCGTTTACGGCGAGCCGCGCAACTTTAGCCTCTCAGCAAACTACCATTTCTAACGCTTAATGACGGCGGGAGCATGCGCTCCCGTCTTAGTCTCGGTTGGTATAAATCCATTGCAGATAGGCAGAATTTCGCAACGACTACCCGCGCTAGAAAAGACGAGAAGAGGCTGAATAGACATCTAGCGATCGCATTTACCGGATTGGCGGCCATAACGCGCCCGATGCTGGCGGCGACGGGGCCTGTCTTCTAACGTCACCCTCATACAATAGGCTCATCGCTATCGAACAGGAGATCTTGATAACTTTCAATGTCTGATAATGAAACCGTGCCACTCTCTTCGCTGTCGGAGGAGTTCCATCTTGAGGACGACCGGCTGTCATTAAAGCCTCTATCCATCAACAACTTGACGATATCTTTATGTCCTAATTTTTCCGCCAGCCTGAGTGGCGTTATTTGTTTCCTTGCGCCTCTGAAATTGACATCCCATAGTGAGAAACCATTTCCATTAGCGCCTTTATCAAGCAGAAGCTTCACTTTATCATAATCATTTCTCTCTATAGCAAAATACAGCGGCGTATATTGGTACTGATGATAATTCATGAAGTTATCTGCTCCGGGTAACCTACGTTTTTGTAAAAAACTTAATGTTGCAAAATCATCGACCTTAAAGCCCATATCAATAATTTTTTTGACCACGGTCGTCCCCGGGGTAAAAATAATTGCCTTAGTCATTGCCGAATGACCATCAGCATCATATAAATTGACATTCAAGCCCCTTGGCTCCATAAGCGCGAGAAGCGTCATAAGCATGTCATCATCGATGCCCGAAGATAGGGCTATCATAGCGGCCGTCTCCTTTCGGTCGTTAACCCTGTTGATATCGCCCTCTTTGTTAATCAGTTTGCCCGACAGTTCGAGGAAAGCTTGTCGTGTAGCCTCACTGAGGTCCGCATCAGTGACGTAATGAGAAAACAACAACATCAATACCGTGTTCCCATCATCATCAGTTATCTTGTGATCCGCGCCCATCTCCAGAAGGTGGGTGGCGATGTGATAACGCCCTTTTCTTAATGCGTACATGAGTAAGGTGTTTTTATCGCTGTCAATCTCAACATCAATACTGATATCTGCCGCTTTGGCGTTTTCCAGCGCGGCAATAAATGCATTGTGATCGCCTGTAACTATCCTATTCTTCAAATCAGCGACGAGGTACGCTGACGAAGCTGATGTGGCAAAAGGATAATGACTTAATGAAGATGAAATACTGGAAATAGGCATCAATCGCTCCTTCTCATGGGTTAAGTAGTAACTTTTCTGACCATAACGCTGAGTTGAGTCAATATTAGACCCTGTATATTCATTTTTTCATTAACGAAAGTTTTTTAACACGACGAGTAAGAAGCGCTATTGGCACATATCTTATGCAGCTCTTATTAATTGATAAATTATCTCGATGGCGCAGGTCAGGGGTTGATTTGGGACAATGCCATCGTGCCTTATCGCCGGCTATGGAAACGGTGACGGCAATGGGGAAGGGATTTTTGCGGCGGTTGTCGGCAGAAGGGAAAATTCAGCTCAGCTACGGTGGCAGCGCCAACAGAGAATATTGCGGGCTGCGGATGTGCCTTGAGTCGCCGACATGGACGCTTGCGCGCTAAAACAACCACTGCGCTACACGTATTACGCCAAGCGGCAGGCAACTTTGGGGCATAAAAAAACCGGGCTAGGCCCGGCTTTTTACAAGCTTGCACAACGGCAGATTACTCTGCAGTCGCTTCCGCTGCTGGAGCTGTTGCTTCAGCGCGATCAACGAGTTCGATGTATGCCATCGGCGCGTTGTCGCCTGCACGGAAGCCACACTTCAGAATGCGAGTGTAACCACCGGCGCGGCTCGCGAAACGCGGGCCCAGCTCGTTAAACAGTTTTGCCACGATCTCGTTATCACGAGTGCGGGCGAATGCCAGACGACGATTTGCAACGCTGTCGGTCTTGGCAAGTGTAATCAGCGGTTCAACAACGCGGCGCAGCTCTTTCGCTTTCGGCAGGGTCGTCTTGATGATTTCATGACGAACCAAAGAGCCGGCCATGTTACGGAACATAGCCTGGCGATGGCTGCTGTTACGGTTCAGTTGACGACCACTCTTACGATGGCGCATGACCTTATCCTTCTCAGTAAAACCTTAACCTGTGATCGGGTTATTCATCAGCGATACTTGCCGGAGGCCAGTTCTCAAGGCGCATGCCCAGAGACAACCCACGGGAAGCCAACACGTCTTTGATCTCGGTAAGAGATTTTTTACCAAGGTTGGGCGTTTTCAGCAACTCAACCTCGGTGCGCTGTACCAGATCACCGATGTAGTGGATAGCTTCTGCCTTGAGGCAGTTAGCAGAGCGGACAGTCAATTCCAGATCGTCAACGGGGCGCAGCAGGATCGGATCGAATTCTGGTTTCTCTTCTTTCACTTCCGGCTGACGTACATCACGTAAGTCAACGAAAGCTTCCAGTTGTTCAGCCAGAATGGTTGCCGCACGGCGGATCGCCTCTTCAGGATCGATCGTGCCGTTGGTTTCCATTTCGATAACCAGCTTGTCCAGGTCGGTACGCTGCTCAACGCGCGCTGCTTCCACATTGTAGGCGATACGCTCTACGGGGCTATAGCATGCGTCTACCAGCAGACGACCGATCGGGCGCTCATCTTCTTCCGAATGAATTCGGGCAGAAGCCGGAACATAACCACGACCACGCTGAACCTTGATACGCATATTGATGGATGCGTTTTCATCGGTCAGGTGGCACAGGACATGCTGCGGCTTGACGATTTCGACATCCCCATCATGGGTGATGTCGGCTGCGGTCACAGGGCCAATGCCAGATTTATTCAGGGTCAAGACAACGTCATCTTTACCTTGAACTCTCACCGCCAGCCCTTTCAGGTTGAGCAGAATCTCCAGGATGTCTTCCTGTACACCTTCTTTGGTGCTGTACTCGTGCAGTACACCATCAATCTCAACCTCGGTCACCGCGCAACCCGGCATCGATGAAAGCAGAATACGGCGCAGTGCGTTACCCAGAGTATGGCCAAAGCCACGCTCTAAGGGCTCAAGGGTCACCTTGGCGTGCGTCGAACTGACTTGCTCGATATCTACCAGGCGCGGTTTTAGAAACTCTGTCACAGAACCCTGCATTGTGTCCTCTCTTTGGTACTAAGCCTTACTTAGAGTAAAGCTCGACGATCAGGTGTTCATTAATGTCCGCAGACAGATCGGTACGTTCTGGAATACGTTTGAACACCCCTTCCATCTTAGCAGCGTCGACTTCAAGCCAGGTCGGCTTTTCACGCTGCTCAGCCAGTTCCAATGAGGCACGAACACGGGATTGCTTTTTCGCTTTCTCACGGATGCTGACAACGTCATTCGGAGTAACCTGGTAAGAAGCGATGTTGACAACGCGGCCGTTCACCATGATCGCCTTGTGGCTGACCAATTGACGCGATTCAGCGCGGGTAGCACCAAAGCCCATGCGGTAAACAACGTTGTCGAGACGACCTTCCAGCAACTGCAACAGGTTTTCACCGGTATTGCCTTTCAGGCGTGCTGCTTCTTTGTAGTAGTTGCGGAATTGACGTTCCAGCACGCCGTAGATACGACGAACTTTTTGTTTTTCACGCAACTGTACGCCGTAATCAGACAGACGCGGTTTACGCGCACCGTGCTGACCGGGCGGTTGCTCAATTTTGCACTTGGAATCGATCGCACGAACGCCAGACTTCAGGAATAGGTCTGTGCCCTCACGACGGCTCAGCTTGAGCTTAGGACCCAAATATCTTGCCATTTTCTTTCTCCAACTAACCTAAAAGCGGCGTTATACGCGGCGCTTTTTAGGCGGACGACAACCGTTATGGGGGATCGGAGTCACATCAGTAATGTTCGTGATGCGGAAACCAGCCGCGTTCAACGCGCGGACGGTAGACTCGCGGCCCGGACCTGGTCCTTTAACCATAACTTCCAGATTCTTGATGCCATATTCTTTCACTGCTTCAGCGCAACGTTCTGCTGCAACCTGTGCGGCGAAAGGCGTGGACTTACGAGAACCACGGAAACCGGAACCACCGGCGGTCGCCCAACCCAACGCATTACCCTGACGATCGGTAATAGTTACGATGGTATTGTTGAAAGACGCATGGATATGAGCCACACCATCTGAAACTTGTTTTTTAACACGCTTACGTGCACGAATAGGTGCCTTAGCCATTATTTACTCACCCCGATTATTTCTTGATCGGTTTGCGCGGACCCTTACGGGTACGGGCATTGGTCTTGGTACGCTGACCGCGGACCGGAAGACCACGACGATGACGCAAACCACGATAGGTACCAAGGTCCATCAGACGCTTGATACTCAGGGTTACTTCACGGCGCAGATCGCCTTCGACAACAAACTTGGCAACTGCGTCACGCAGCGTGTCAATCTGCTCTTCAGACAGCTCACTGATCTTAACATTTTCAGCAATACCCGTAGCCGCGCAGATGTGCTGCGAGCGGGTTTTGCCGATACCGTAGATTGATGTTAGGGCAATAACGGTATGTTTATGATCAGGAATGTTAATGCCTGCTATACGGGCCACTATGCACTCCTAAAATTTTTAACGGCAACACCATTCTGAAAAGCCCGTTTTCAGGATACTCAAACAATGTTGCAGCGACATACAAAAGATTGGCTGGCTAATCTAGCCAGCTCAACCCAACTTTGCAAGAAAAAAATGCCGGAAATATTAGCCTTGGCGTTGTTTATGCTTAGGCTCAGCGCTGCAAATCACACGAACGACACCGTTACGCTTAACGATTTTGCAGTTGCGACATAATTTCTTGACGGAAGCACGAACTTTCATTTTTACTCTCCGTAACTTCTCAAGCTTCCCGAATTAGCGGTTATAGCCTTTCAGGTTTGCTTTCTTCAATGCGGACTCGTATTGACTCGACATCATCAGAGTCTGCACTTGAGCCATAAAGTCCATGATAACCACAACGACGATCAATAAAGACGTGCCCCCAAAATAGAAGGGAACTTTCATTGCGTCACGCATGAACTCCGGGATTAGGCAGATAAAGGTAATGTACATGGCGCCGACCAGCGTGAGGCGGGTCATCACCTTATCAATATACCTTGCCGTTTGCTCTCCCGGACGAATGCCTGGTACAAATGCACCGGACTTCTTCAGGTTATCTGCTGTCTCGCGCGGGTTGAACACCAACGCCGTGTAAAAGAAACAGAAGAATATGATTGCAGCCGCATATAGTAACACATAAAGCGGTTGACCAGGCTGCAAATAGAGCGAAATCGCAGACAGCCAGCCCCAACCTGTGCCGCCTCCGAACCAGGATGCAATCGTGGCCGGAAACAGAATGATACTGGAGGCGAAAATTGCCGGGATAACCCCGGCCATGTTCACTTTCAGCGGCAAATGCGTGCTCTGGGCCGCATAAACGCGACGTCCTTGCTGACGCTTGGCGTAGTTAACGACGATACGACGCTGACCACGTTCAACGAACACCACGAAAAACGTCACCGCGAACACCAGAACTGCAACCAATAGCAACACGAGGAAGTGCATATCGCCTTGTCGAGCTTGCTCTATGGTGTGGCCGATGGCAGGCGGCAAGCCCGCTACGATACCCGCGAAGATAATGATGGAGATACCGTTGCCGATACCTCGTTCAGTGATCTGCTCACCCAGCCACATCAGGAACATTGTCCCGCAGACCAGGCTCACTACCGCAGTAAAGTAAAACGCAAAGCCTGGATTAATCACCAGACCTTGCATTCCCGGCATATTCGGCAAACCGGTTGCGATACCGATTGACTGAAATATTGCCAACACCAGGGTGCCGTAGCGCGTGTACTGGCTGATTTTACGTCTGCCAGCCTCGCCCTCTTTTTTAATCTCCGCCAGCGCCGGGTGTACCACCGTGAGCAGCTGGATGATGATCGATGCCGAGATATACGGCATGATCCCCAATGCGAAGATAGAAGCACGGCTGAGCGCACCACCAGAGAACATGTTGAACATTTCTATGATGGTGCCGCGCTGCTGTTCGAGCAATTTCGCAAGTACGGTGGCATCAATACCAGGGATCGGAATAAAAGAGCCGATGCGGAAGACAATAAGCGCCCCGATAACAAACAGAAGTCTGCGTTTCAGTTCACCCAGTCCGCCTTTGGCGCTTTGAAAATCTAATCCCGGTTGTTTAGCCATCTGCTACTTATTCCTCAATTTTACCGCCGGCAGCTTCGATTGCGGCACGCGCGCCTTTGCTTACACGCAGGCCACGCACGGTAACCGCACGTTTGACTTCGCCGGACAGCATGATTTTGGCGAATTCAGTTTGGATGCCAACGATGTTAGCGGCTTTCAGCGCGTTCAGATCCACGACTTCGCCTTCAACGTGCGCCAAATCGGACAGGCGGACTTCCGCGGTGACCATGGATTTGCGCGACGTAAAGCCGAATTTCGGCAGACGACGGTACAGAGGCATCTGGCCGCCTTCAAACCCGCGACGTACGCCACCGCCAGAACGAGACTTCTGACCTTTGTGACCGCGACCGCCGGTTTTGCCCAAGCCAGAACCAATACCGCGGCCTGGACGCTTAGAGGCGTGTTTGGAACCCTCAGCCGGAGACAGAGTATTTAAACGCATCTCTTACTCCTCAACTTTGACCATGTAGGAAACCAAATTGACCATACCGCGTACTGCAGGCGTATCTTCACGCTCTACGGTGTGGCCAATGCGACGCAGGCCCAAGCCAACCAGAGTTGCCTTGTGTTTCGGCAGACGACCGATGGAACTGCGAGTCTGAGTGATTTTAATAGTCTGTGCCATGGTCAATTACCCCAGAATTTCTTCAACGGATTTACCACGCTTGGCAGCGACCATTTCAGGAGACTTCATATTGCCAAGAGCGTCGATAGTTGCACGAACCACGTTGATCGGGTTGGTGGAACCATAGGCTTTTGCCAGTACGTTGTGAACCCCTGCGACTTCCAGGACGGCGCGCATTGCACCACCGGCGATAATACCGGTACCTTCGGAAGCCGGCTGCATGAACACGCGGGAACCCGTATGCGCACCTTTAATCGGGTGCTGCAGGGTGCCGCTGTTCAGCGCGACATTCATCATGTTGCGACGGGCTTTTTCCATCGCTTTCTGGATCGCTGCCGGAACTTCGCGTGCTTTGCCGTAGCCAAAACCAACGCGACCGTTACCATCACCAACAACCGTCAGTGCGGTAAAGCTGAAAATACGGCCACCTTTTACGGTTTTAGATACGCGGTTTACCGCGATCAGCTTTTCCTGCAGTTCGCCAGCTTGTTTTTCGATGTGTGCCATCTTACACCCTCACCTTAGAACTGAAGGCCAGCTTCACGGGCAGCATCTGCCAGTGCCTGGACTCGACCATGATATTGGAACCCGGAACGGTCAAAGGACACATCTTTAATGCCTTTTTCCAGCGCGCGCTCGGCAATAGTTTTACCTACTGCGGCGGCGGCGTCTTTGTTACCGGTACCCTTTAATTGCTCCACGATAGCTTTTTCTACAGTAGAAGCGGCTACCAGGACTTCAGAACCGTTTGGTGCAATAACCTGTGCGTATATATGACGCGGGGTACGATGTACCACCAGGCGGGTTGCACCCAATTCCTGGAGCTTGCGGCGTGCGCGGGTCGCACGACGGATACGAGCTGCTTTCTTATCCATAGTGTTACCTTACTTCTTCTTAGCCTCTTTGGTACGCACGACTTCGTCGGCGTAACGAACACCCTTGCCTTTATAAGGCTCAGGACGACGATAGGCACGCAGATCTGCCGCAACCTGGCCAATAGTCTGCTTATCAGCGCCTTTCAGCACGATTTCAGTTTGGCTCGGGCATTCTGCGGTGATACCTGCCGGCAGTTGATGGTCGATGGGGTGAGAAAAGCCCAGAGACAAATTCACCACATTACCTTTCACTGCAGCACGGTAACCTACACCTACCAGCTGTAGCTTTTTAGTGAAGCCGTCGGTCACACCAATCACCATGCCGTTCAGCAGCGCACGAGTCGTGCCTGCAAGCGCCCAACCATTGGCATGGCCTTCGCGCGGAGCAAAGGTCAGCTGGTTATCAGCATGCTGAACGTCAACAGCTTCGTGGATAGTACGAGTCAGCTCGCCGTTTTTACCCTTAATCGAAATATCCTGACCGTTGAGTTTTACCTCTACGCCGGCAGGAATGACGACGGGTGCTTTAGCAACACGAGACATTCTTTCCTCCCAATTACGCTACGTAGCAGATAATCTCGCCACCAAGACCAGCCTGGCGAGCCGCACGATCAGTCATGACACCTTTAGAGGTAGAAACAACCGCGATACCCATGCCTGCCATCACTTTCGGCAGCGCATCTTTTTTCTTATAGATACGCAGGCCGGGGCGGCTGATACGCTGAATGCTTTCTACCACCGGCTTACCCTGGAAGTACTTAAGTACCAGTTCCAGCGTCGGCTTGGTGTCGCCTTCAACTTTGTAATCTTCAATAAAGCCTTCTTCTTTCAGCAAGTTGGCAATTGCCACTTTAAGCTTGGAGGAAGGCATGGAGACCGCGGTTTTGTTCGCGGTTTGACCGTTACGGATACGGGTCAGCATATCCGCGATCGGATCTTGCATGCTCATCTGTCTTTACTCCCGTGATTCAATTGGTGACAATTTACCAGCTAGCCTTTCTCAGACCCGGGATTTCACCGCGCATAGCGGCTTCACGGACCTTGATACGGCTCAACCCGAATTTCCGCAGGAAAGCGTGCGGACGACCAGTTTGGCGGCAGCGGTTACGCTGACGAGACGGGCTGGAATCACGCGGCAGAGTCTGCAGCTTGAGAACCGCATCCCAACGTTCTTCATCGGAAGCATTCACGTCGGAAATGATGGTTTTAAGTTCAGCGCGTTTTGCGAAGAATTTATCAGCTAATTTCACGCGTTTTACTTCGCGTGCTTTCATGGATTGTTTAGCCATCAGTAACCCTACCTTACTTGCGGAATGGGAAGTTAAAGGCGGTCAACAGCGCACGGCCTTCATCATCGGATTTCGCAGTGGTGGTGATGGTAATATCCAAGCCACGAACGCGATCGACTTTGTCATAGTCGATTTCCGGGAAGATGATCTGTTCACGCACGCCCATGCTGTAGTTGCCACGGCCATCGAATGACTTGGCGGACAGGCCACGGAAGTCACGGATACGCGGTACAGCAATGGAAATCAGTCGCTCGAAGAACTCCCACATGCGTTCGCCACGCAGGGTTACTTTACAACCGATCGGATAGCCCTGACGGATTTTGAAGCCAGCAACAGATTTGCGTGCTTTGGTGATAAGCGGCTTTTGGCCTGAAATCGCGGTCAAATCGGCTGTGGCGTTATCCAGCAGCTTTTTATCGGCGATTGCTTCACCCACACCCATATTCAGGGTGATCTTCTCGACCCGAGGGACTTGCATGACAGAATGGTAGCCGAACTGTTTCATCAGTTGAGAGACTACTTCGTCTTTGTAGTAATCATGCAGTTTCGCCATCGTACTACTCCAAATTACTTAATAGTTTCGCCGTTAGATTTGAAGACACGTACTTTCTTACCGTCTTCAATCTTAAAGCCCACACGGTCCGCCTTGCTGGAAGCCGCATTGAAGATTGCAAGGTTGGAAAGATCGATTGCCGCTTCTTTCTCAACGATGCCGCCCGGCTGGTTCATGGCCGGCACTGGTTTTTGATGCTTCTTAACCAGATTGATACCTTCAACAATGGCCTTGCCGGTAGACAGGACATTTTTTACTTTACCGCGCTTACCTTTATCTTTGCCGGTCAGCACGATAACTTCGTCATCACGACGGATTTTCGCTGCCATGATTCGCTCCTTAGAGTACTTCAGGTGCCAGGGAAATGATCTTCATGAACTTTTCGGTACGCAGTTCACGAGTCACCGGCCCAAAAATACGCGTACCGATAGGTTGCTCACTGTTGTTGTTCAACAAAACACAAGCATTACCATCGAAGCGAACGACAGAACCGTCAGGGCGACGAACACCCTTCTTGGTGCGCACCACTACCGCCTTCAGGACATCACCTTTTTTTACTTTGCCACGAGGAATCGCTTCCTTGATGGTAATTTTGATAATGTCGCCGACGCCTGCGTAGCGACGGTGCGAGCCACCTAGAACCTTGATACACATTACGCGACGTGCACCGGAGTTGTCGGCCACGGTCAGCATAGTCTGTTCTTGGATCATGTTAGTGCTCCGCTAATGTCAACTACTACTTATACTTAATGACCTGAATCGGTCGTAAGAAAAAACCCCATAATACAGGGCGCAGCATTATAACACCGCTCCTGGTGTATGGGTAGAAAAAATAAACGGCTCAAAGGACGAGCCGTTTATCTGTTTAGAGCGCGCTTACCGTTTTACAGGATCGCTTTCTCTACAACGCGAACCAGCGTCCAGGACTTGGTCTTGGAAATCGGACGGCATTCGCTGATTTCAACGATGTCGCCGATATTGCTGTCATTGTTCTCGTCATGTACGTGGAGCTTGGTCGTACGTTTGATGAACTTGCCGTAGATCGGGTGTTTCACAAAACGTTCAATGGCCACAACGATGGATTTCTCCATTTTGTCGCTAACCACACGACCTTGCAGAGTACGGATTTGGTCACTCATTACGCACCCGCCTTCTCAGTCAATAACGTCTTCACGCGCGCAACATTGCGGCGCACCTGCTTTAACAGGTGAGTCTGCTGCAGCTGGCCGCTGGCAGCCTGCATACGCAGGTTGAATTGCTCGCGCAGCAGGTTCAGCAGTTCGGTGTTCAGCTCTTCAGCGCTTTTTTCACGCAGCTCATTTGCTTTCATTACATCACCGTCTTAGTTACAAAGGTGGTTTTAATCGGCAGTTTTGCTGCTGCCAGCTTGAAGGCTTCACGGGCAAGCTCTTCCGGAACGCCGTCCATTTCGTACAGGACTTTTCCCGGCTGAATCAAGGCAACCCAGTATTCCACGTTACCTTTACCTTTACCCATACGCACTTCAAGCGGCTTTTCGGTGATCGGTTTGTCCGGGAAAATCCGGATCCAGATCTTACCTTGACGCTTAACTGCACGTGTCATGGCACGACGTGCTGCTTCGATTTGACGAGCGGTCAAACGACCACGGCCAACAGCTTTCAGACCGAAAGTACCGAAGCTAACATCCGTACCCGCTGCCAGGCCACGGTTGCGGCCTTTGTGCATCTTACGGAATTTTGTACGCTTTGGTTGTAACATCAGCGACTCTCCTTACTTGCGGCCTTTACGCTGCTGCTTTTTAGGTTGAGCAGCCGGTTCCGGTTGTTCAACGGCAGCCATACCACCTAAGATCTCACCTTTGAAGATCCACACTTTTACGCCGATGACACCATAAGTGGTGTGCGCTTCGGAGGTGTTGTAGTCGATATCCGCACGCAGGGTGTGCAACGGAACACGACCTTCGCGGTACCATTCGGTACGCGCGATTTCAGCGCCGCCCAGACGGCCGCTGACTTCAACCTTGATCCCCTTGGCGCCAAGACGCATGGCGTTCTGCACGGCACGTTTCATCGCGCGACGGAACATAACACGGCGTTCCAGCTGCGAAGAGATGCTGTCGGCCACCAGTTTGGCGTCCAGTTCCGGCTTACGGACTTCGGCGATGTTAATCTGCGCCGGGACGCCAGCGATATCCGCTACGACCTTACGCAGTTTTTCGACGTCTTCGCCTTTCTTGCCGATCACGATGCCCGGACGAGCGGTGTGAATGGTCACACGGATGCTCTTGGCCGGACGCTCGATCACCACGCGGGAAACCGAAGCTTTCGACAATTCCTTGGTCAGGAACTGACGAACTTTAAAGTCGCTGTCCAGGTTGTCAGCGAATTCTTTAGTATTCGCATACCAGGTAGAGTTCCAGGGTTTGACGATACCCAGGCGAATACCATTAGGATGTACTTTCTGACCCATTGCTAGTCTCCAGAGTCTCAGCGATCGGACACAACCACAGTAATGTGGCTGGTGCGCTTCAGGATACGATCTGCACGACCCTTGGCACGCGGCATAATGCGCTTCATGCTCGGGCCAGCGTCGACGAAAATCTTCGCGACTTTCAGATCATCGATATCTGCGCCATCGTTGTGTTCAGCGTTAGCAATGGCAGACTCCAGTACTTTCTTCACCAGACCAGCAGCTTTCTTGTTGGTATAGGTCAGAACTTCCAGAGCTTGCGACACTTTCTTACCGCGAATCAGGTCAGCCACCAGGCGAACCTTTTGAGCAGAAGAACGAGCGTGGCGATGTTGAGCGATAGTTTCCATCTCTTCCTCCTACCTTAGCGCTTCTTGGCCTTTTTGTCGGCCGCATGGCCGCGATAAGTACGCGTCGGCGCGAATTCACCCAGTTTGTGACCGACCATTTCATCGGCGACAAAAACGGGTACGTGCTGACGACCATTATGGACAGCGATGGTCAAACCGATCATTGTTGGAAAGATCGTTGAACGACGGGACCAAGTGCGAATAGGCTTCTTGTCACCGCTTTCCACCGCTTTCTCTACCTTCTTCAGCAAGTGCAGGTCAATAAATGGACCTTTCTTGAGAGAACGTGGCATGGTTTATCCTCTAATATTATTTGCTACGGCGACGTACGATGAACTTATCAGTACGCTTATTGCTACGGGTCTTCTTACCTTTGGTCTGAATGCCCCACGGCGATACCGGGTGCTTACCAAAGTTACGACCTTCACCACCACCGTGCGGGTGGTCCACCGGGTTCATCGCCGTACCGCGAACGGTCGGACGGATGCCACGCCAGCGGCTGGCGCCGGCTTTACCCAGTACACGCAGCATATGTTCGGCATTACCTACTTCGCCCAGGGTCGCGCGGCATTCAGACTGAATTTTGCGCATCTCACCGGAACGCAGACGCAGCGTGACATAAGCGCCATCACGAGCCACGATCTGAACATAAGCACCGGCGGAACGCGCCAGCTGACCACCTTTACCCGGTTTCATTTCCACGTTATGCACGGTGGAACCAACCGGAATATTGCGCATCGGCAGAGCGTTACCGGCTTTGATTGCCGCATCGACGCCAGATTGAATCTGATCACCGGCCTTCAGGCCTTTCGGTGCCAGGATGTAACGACGTTCACCATCTTTGTACAACACCAGCGCGATGTTGGCGGAACGGTTAGGATCATACTCCAGACGTTCTACCACTGCCGGGATACCGTCTTTATTGCGTTTGAAGTCAATCAGACGATAATGTTGCTTGTGGCCACCGCCGATATGGCGCGTAGTGATACGGCCATTGTTGTTACGGCCACCGGATTTGCTGAGGGTTTCCAGCAACGGGGCATAAGGTTTGCCCTTGTGCAGCTCAGGGTTGACCACTTTAACAACGTGGCGACGACCCGGAGATGTCGGTTTACATTTAACAATTGCCATTGTTCTTACTCCTCCGACTTACTCTGCGCCGCCGATGAAGTCCAGGTTCTGGCCTTCTTTCAGGGTGACGTAAGCTTTTTTCCAGTCGCTACGACGACCGATACGCTGTCCGTGACGTTTGGTTTTCCCTTTGACAACCAGGGTACGCACGTCATTGACTTCGACTTCAAACAGTTTATGCACAGCGGCTTTGATTTCTGCTTTGGTCGCATCTTTAGCTACTTTGAGAACGATGGTGTTGTGTTTTTCCATCGCGGTAGATGCTTTTTCAGAAACATGCGGCGCGCGCAGTACTTTTAGCAGACGTTCTTCACGAATCATGCCAGCATCTCCTCAACTTGCTTAACAGCGTCAGCCGTCATAACAACTTTGTCGAAGGCGATCAGGCTAACCGGGTCGATACCATTAGCATCGCGTACGTCTACTTTGTAGAGGTTACGCGCGGCCAGGAACAGGTTTTCGTCCAGTTCGCCGGTAATGATCAGCACATCTTCCAACGCCATGTCTCTCAGTTTCTGTGCCAGCAGCTTGGTTTTCGGCGCTTCGACAGAGAACTGTTCAACAACGATCAAACGATCCTGACGTACCAGTTCAGACAGGATGCTTTTCAGCGCCCCGCGGTACATCTTCTTATTCACTTTCTGACTGTGATCCTGCGGCTTGGCGGCAAAGGTCACGCCACCAGAACGCCAGATCGGGCTCTTAACGCTACCGGAACGCGCACGGCCGGTACCCTTCTGACGCCAGGGTTTTTTACCGGAACCGGTGACTTCGGCACGGGTCTTCTGACCACGGGTCCCCTGCCGGGCACCTGCTGCGTAAGCCACAACAACCTGGTGGACCAGCGCTTCGTTGAAGTCACGCCCGAAGGTAGTTTCGGAAACAGTCAGCGCGCTTTGCGCGTCTTTCAATACCAATTCCATTCCTATCTCCTCGACGTTACGCCTTGACAGCCGGTTTAACGATCAGGTCACCACCGGTTGCTCCCGGGACGGCGCCTTTGACCAGCAGCAGGTTGCGTTCTACGTCAACACGTACCACGTCCAGGCTCTGAACGGTTACGCGCTCGTTGCCCAGCTGGCCTGCCATTTTCTTGCCCTTGAATACTTTGCCCGGAGTCTGGTTCTGACCGATGGAACCCGGAACGCGGTGGGACAAGGAGTTACCGTGGGTAGCATCCTGGGTACGGAAGTTCCAGCGCTTTACAGTGCCGGCAAATCCTTTACCTTTGGAGGTACCAGTAACGTCGACTTTTTTAACATCAGCAAACAGTTCTACGGTGATGCTCTGGCCAACGGTGACTTCTTCGCCGTCTTCGACGCGGAATTCCCACAGACCACGGCCGGCTTCAACGCCCGCCTTCGCAAAATGACCGGCTTCCGGTTTGGTTACGCGGTTGGCTTTTTTGGTGCCGGCGGTAACCTGGATTGCGCGGTATCCGTCGTTTTCCAGATCTTTAACCTGGGTCACGCGGTTTGCTTCAATTTCAATAACGGTGACGGGGATAGAAACGCCATCTTCGGTGAAGATGCGAGTCATGCCCACTTTACGTCCGATTAAACCCTTCATTGTTTCAACCTCTCAATCGTTCAACGACCTGATTAACCCAGGCTGATCTGCACGTCTACACCGGCAGCCAGGTCCAGACGCATCAGAGCATCAACGGTTTTTTCGGTTGGCTCAACGATGTCAACCAGACGCTTATGAGTGCGGATTTCATACTGATCGCGCGCATCTTTGTTGACGTGCGGAGAGATCAGAATGGTAAAGCGCTCTTTGCGGGTCGGCAGCGGGATCGGACCACGTACCTGGGCACCGGTACGCTTGGCAGTCTCGACGATTTCCGCGGTTGATTGATCGATCAGACGATGATCAAACGCTTTCAAACGGATACGGATTCTTTGGTTCTGCATGAGACCAGAGCTCCAATTATTTATAAACGTAAAAAACTACTCCTCACACCCATTTCGATTGATGGGGGAGTGTAATCGTTCAGTGTTATCCCCCTATTGGGGATGTTGTTAGCTGGCTTACCGCCTGCGCGGCCAGCGCGGACCCGACGAGCGGGTCGGCCTGTCATGGTAATATCTACAAGACAAGCCCGCGCATTATACGCAAATCTGTACAGGAAGCAAGCGCGGGCGGTGAAAAGGGAGAAGCGCTGCGGCGAAAGGGGAGAAGCGCTGCGGCGAAAAGGGAGAAGCGCTGCGGCGAAAAAGGCCATGCTCGGCGCGGGCCGCACGCGGTTGATGTTATGCGCACTGACAGTCGGGCGCAATGTTCCTTCCTCTGGGCGTACGGTGGAAGAGGTCTTGACCCTATGCGCCAAGCCTCTTGCCGCCAGCCGACGGTAAAGGAAAACGACGCCAGATAAGCGACGCTCTGCCTCAGCGGGCGATAAAGGAAAGCGACGCCGGACAAGCGACGCTTTGTCCCGAACGGGCGGTTATGAGGAGGAGATAAGGCGCCCTGCCCCGCGCAGCGGCGCGGGGTGCGGTGATGACACCGTTGCCCCGTGACAGTGACCGTCGCGGCCCGGCTTACTGAGCGGCGTCTTTGAGCTGCGACTGCAGGTAGTTCTGGGTACCGATACGGGTGATAAGCGCCAGCTCGGTTTCCAGAAAATCAATATGCTCTTCTTCGTCGGTAAGGATTTCTATCATTAAGTCCCGCGACACGTAGTCGCGTATCGAATCGGCGTAGGCGATGCCTTCACGCAAATCCTGCGCGCCCTGCAATTCCAAATAGAGATCGGAGCGCAGCATTTCTTCCACGTCCTCACCGATATTCAGCCGGCCGAGGTCCTGCAGATTAGGCAGCCCCTCCAGGAAGAGAATACGTTCGATGTAGCGATCCGCGTGTTTCATTTCATCAATGGATTCGTGGTATTCAACATCGTTGAGGCGCATCAGGCCCCAATTCTTGAACATCCGGGCATGCAGGAAATACTGATTGATAGCCACAAGCTCGTTGCCAAGCAGCTTGTTGAGATGGTTGATAATCTGGGCATCACCTTTCATGACGAGGTCCTCCGTTGCGTGTTATATCAGAATATAACCGCGACAGAGTAATGCAAAGGAATAACCTTACTTTTTTAAGCGATATTTTCCAACGGCGCGATGTGCTGTAGTTCATCCTCCATTATACGGCGCGCGACGCAGACGCATTTTCCGCATTGGGTACCCACCGGCACCAATCGTTTCAACTGCTGGAAAGTCTGGGGCTGGTGCAGCCTCACAGCGGCGCGTATGGCTTTGTCGCTTACCGCATTACATAAACAAACATACATTGCTGGTACTCACTGGCTAATCTCACGCCAATTTAGATGAGAACGCGTGTCATTACAATAGCGAAAGTATTGCTGTTTGCGTTTTGTTGATTAACCTGCTGATCTTAGTCCGCTTAATGGGGCAATTTTTTTACAGGCATGACGCGATGCGTTTCGCGCGGTTGTTCATGCCGCTGTGTTGTGCCCGCTGTGCGTCCTAACAGCGCGGAAATGAATACTAACAGTTAATCTGTACAGTTTACCTGTACAGATTATCCCTGTTCAGACCATACTCTGCGTATGACGAATCCTATTCCTAACGCTGAAGAAACCTCGTTAGCCGCGTTGGCCGGCGAGCTGCGTATTTCGCTGGGTAAACTGGTGCGGCGGCTGCGCGAGCAAACACCGCCCAACGATTTCACCTCTGCGCAAAAATCGGTGTTGCTACGGCTGGATCGCGATGGTCCCGCCACCGTTTCGGCGCTGGCGCGGGCCGAAAGCGTGCGTCCGCAGTCTATGCGCAGCACGGTAGCGGCGCTGCAGGCGCTGGGGGCGGTCATGGGCGTTGCCGATCCTGTTGACGGCCGGCAAACGCTTATCACCTTGACGGATGCGTTTCGCCAACGCCTGCAGGCCCATCGCTCGGCGAAGAACGACTGGCTGCACGGCGCCCTGGAAATGCAGCTGTCCGCCGCCGAGCAGGCGCAGCTCGCCGCCGCGGTCAGGTTGCTGCAGCGGCTTGCCGATTATTGACCCGGTCTTAGCCAGCTTGAAGCGAACACGGCAGTGACGCCCGTTAAAGCGTGCACCTACCCGATAGGTGTTGCCTTTCCGCGGCCGGCTACACCGATTTGAAGCAAACGCGCATCCAACCTTGGCGATCCGAAAGGAGGTCTCTGATGTGGCATTATTGGTTTTCCTGGTTCGCTGGCGGGCTTTTGCTTACCAATGCGGTGCCCCACCTTTGCGGCGGTTTAATGGGCCATGCATTTCCTACGCCCTTTGCCAAACCAAGAGGGCGAGGACTTTCCTCCGCGTCGGTCAACGTACTTTGGGGGTGCGTTAACCTGGTTCTCGGTTATGTGTTTCTGTGCCGTATTGGCGATTTCGACATCCGCATTACCGCCGACGCCGCCGCTATCGGGCTCGGCATTCTGACGATGGGGCTGTTTCTGGCTATGCATTTCGGCCGCCTGCAGGGCACGAATCCGGCGCAACGGCGATGAATCCCCCGACAAGCGGGGTTTTCCGTTCGCTGCGGCTCTACAATTATCGCTTGTGGGCCGCCGGCGCCCTGGTTTCCAATCTGGGCACCTGGATGCAGAACACCGGGGAAGACTGGTTAGTGCTGACCCAGCTCACGCCGCATAACGCCTCGGCCGTAGGCACGGTCATGGCGTTACAATTGGGTCCGCAGCTGCTGCTGTTACCCTGGACCGGTTTTGCGGCCGACCATTTCAATCAGCGTCGACTTCTGCTCGCCACCCAGGCGTCGATGGGCCTACTTGCGCTGGTGCTGGGCGCACTTACCCTATTCGGCGTCGTTCAACTCTGGCAGGTTTATCTTTTCGCGTTATTGTTCGGCTGCGCGGCGGCGTTCGACGCCCCCGTGCGGCAAACCTTTGTCGCGGAAATGGTAGGTGATGCGGATTTGCCCAATGCCGTCGCACTTAATTCAACCCTGTATAACGGCGCGCGCCTGGTCGGACCGGCCATCGCCGGCGTCATTATTGCCTCGGTCGGCACCGGCTGGGCTTTTCTGCTTAACGGCGTCTCTTTCCTGGCGGTGCTGGTGTCCTTATCGTTCCTGCGCGTCGCCGATCTGCAGGCGAATGCGCGTGCGCGCCGCACCCGAGGCAGTTTGACGGAAGGCTTTCGCTATGTCGCGTCCCGCCCGGATTTGAAAGTCATCCTGGTCATGTTGTTTCTTATCGGCACCTTTGGCCTGAATTTTCCTATCTTCATATCCACGATGGCCGTTAACGTGTTCCATACCGACGCCCGCGGTTTTGGTCTGTTGTCGTCAATTATGGCTATCGGTACCTTATCGGGCGCCTTGCTTGCCGCCGGCGGCGGCGCTCCACGCCAGACGGCGTTGCTGAGCGGCGCCGCGGTATTTGGATTAGGCTGTTTACTGGCCGCCGTCGCGCCGGGCTATTGGCTTTTCGCGGGGGCGCTTATCATTATCGGCGTCGCCGCCCTAACGTTTACCAATGCTACCAATAGCCTGATGCAGCTTTCCACCGAACCGGCCATGCGCGGGCGGGTGATGGCGCTGCGTTTGGGCATCGCTTTGGGTGGAGCGCCTATCGGCGCACCTATTGTCGGTGGGGTGGCCGACCATTTCGGCCCGCGCTGGGCGCTTGGCCTGGGCGCAGCGGCGGGATTTGCCGCGGCCATGGTGGCCTTATACGCTTTTAGGTGGCGAGACTATCAGATACGTTAATGTGGATGTAAAGCAGCGGACAATGCTCCGGACCACCGTGCCCGCACGGCCGCGATAGCGCCGCGACGCGTTGGAACACCCAATGCGTGCCGCGGACCCGAGTGCGACAGCAACCGCCGCCCAGAAAACGCAACCATAAAAAAAGGGCGCCCGAGGCGCCCTTTCATGCTGCCGGCTTAACGCCGGCATTGGCTGTAAGACGTAGTGTCTTAAGCGATAACTTTGGCAACAACGCCGGCGCCAACGGTACGGCCGCCTTCGCGAATAGCGAAACGCAGACCGTCGTCCATGGCGATCGGGGCAATCAGGTTAACAACCATCTTGATGTTGTCGCCAGGCATCACCATTTCAACGCCTTCCGGCAGTTCGATGGTACCGGTCACGTCAGTGGTACGGAAATAGAACTGCGGACGGTAGCCTTTGAAGAACGGCGTGTGGCGACCGCCTTCGTCTTTGCTCAGAATATACACTTCCGATTCAAACTGGGTGTGCGGCTTGATCGAGCCCGGCTTGGCCAGAACCTGACCACGCTCGACGTCGTCACGCTTGGTGCCGCGCAGCAGCACGCCAACGTTCTCGCCGGCACGGCCTTCGTCCAGCAGTTTGCGGAACATTTCAACGCCGGTGCAGGTGGTTTTGGTGGTGTCTTTGATGCCGACGATTTCCACTTCTTCACCCACTTTGACGATGCCGCGCTCTACACGACCGGTTACCACGGTGCCGCGGCCGGAGATGGAGAATACGTCTTCGATCGGCAGCAGGAACGGCTTGTCGATGGCGCGTTCCGGTTCCGGAATGTAGCTGTCCAGCGCTTCCGCCAGTTCAATGATTTTCTGCGTCCAGGCTTCGTCGCCTTCCAGCGCTTTCAGCGCGGAACCGCGGATAACCGGCGTGTCATCGCCCGGGAAGTCGTACTGCGACAGCAGTTCGCGCACTTCCATTTCCACCAGTTCCAGCAGCTCTTCGTCATCAACCATGTCGCATTTGTTCATGAACACGATGATGTAAGGTACGCCAACCTGGCGACCCAGCAGGATGTGCTCACGGGTCTGCGGCATCGGGCCGTCGGTGGCGGCTACAACCAGGATCGCGCCGTCCATCTGGGCCGCGCCGGTGATCATGTTTTTCACATAGTCGGCGTGCCCAGGGCAGTCTACGTGCGCGTAGTGGCGGGTCGGGGTATCGTATTCAACGTGCGAAGTGTTGATGGTGATACCACGGGCCTTTTCTTCCGGCGCGTTGTCGATCTGATCGAACGCGCGCGCGCTACCGCCGTAGGCCTTGGCCAGAACGGTGGTGATGGCGGCGGTCAGGGTCGTTTTACCATGGTCAACGTGGCCGATAGTACCGACGTTAACGTGGGGTTTGGTGCGTTGAAACTTTTCTTTAGACACGGCTATATTCCTTACTCTTATGCTCTCACCAACGGGTGAGAGCACGGGATATTAATTGTAACCCTTAAAGCTTACTTGGCTCTGCGGGTTTCGATAATGGCCTGAGCAACGTTGTTCGGTGCTTCATTGTACTTCAGGAACTCCATGGAGTAAGAAGCACGGCCCTGAGTCTGTGAACGCAGATCAGTAGCATAACCGAACATTTCAGACAAGGGGACCTGCGCACGAACGGTTTTACCGGTCGTGGTGTCTTCCATACCGTCAATCATACCGCGACGACGGTTCAAGTCACCAATCACGTCACCCATGTAGTCTTCAGGCGTTTCAACTTCCACCTTCATGATAGGTTCCAGCAGCACCGGTTTCGCCTTCATGAAGCCTTCTTTGAACGCCATGGAACCGGCGATCTTGAACGCCATTTCCGAGGAGTCGACTTCGTGGTAAGAACCATCGAAGGCGGCAACGCGGACGTCTACGATCGGGTAGCCGGCCAGAACACCGCTCTTCAGCTGTTCCTGAACGCCTTTATCCACCGCCGGAACGTACTCTTTCGGTACCACGCCGCCGACGATTTCGTTCAGGAACTCGTAGCCTTTGCCACCCGGTTCCATCGGTTCAATACGCAGCCATACGTGGCCGAACTGACCGCGACCACCGGACTGACGAACGAATTTACCTTCCTGTTCGACGGTGGAGCGGATCGTTTCGCGGTAGGCCACCTGCGGCTTACCGACGTTGGCTTCAACGTTGAATTCGCGACGCATACGGTCAACGAGAATTTCAAGGTGCAGCTCACCCATACCGGCGATGATAGTCTGGCCGGACTCTTCATCGGTCCAAACGCGGAAAGACGGGTCTTCCTGCGCCAGACGGCCCAGAGCCAGACCCATTTTTTCCTGGTCGGCTTTGGTTTTCGGTTCCACGGCAACCGAGATAACCGGTTCCGGGAATTCCATACGCTCAAGGATGATGGGCGAGGACGGATCGCACAGGGTATCCCCGGTGGTCACGTCTTTCAGGCCGATGGCCGCGGCGATATCGCCGGCGCGGACTTCCTTGATTTCTTCACGTTTGTTGGCGTGCATCTGTACGATACGGCCGAAACGTTCGCGCTTGTCCTTCACCGAGTTCAGCACCGTATCGCCGGAGTTGACGACGCCGGAGTAGACGCGGAAGAAGGTCAGGTTGCCGACGAACGGGTCGGTGGCGATTTTGAACGCCAGCGCCGAGAACGGCTCATCATCGCTGGAATGACGCTCAGCATGGGTTTCGCCGTCGTCGAGCACGCCATTGATGGCGGCAACGTCGGTCGGTGCCGGCAGGTATTCGATAACCGCATCCAGCATCGCCTGCACGCCCTTGTTCTTGAACGCGGAACCACAGGTGACCAAAATGATTTCGTTGTTCAGAACGCGCTGGCGCAGACCGGTCTTGATCTCTTCTTCGGTCAGATCTTCGCCGCCCAGGTATTTGTCCATCAGCTCTTCAGAGGCTTCAGCTGCGGATTCCACCAGGTGCTGGTGCCATTTGTCAGCCAGCTCGGTCAAATCGGCGGGGATGTCTTCATAAGTGAAGGTCACGCCCTGGTCCGCTTCGCTCCAGTTGATGGCTTTCATTTTCACCAGATCGACGACGCCGGTGAATTTTTCTTCCGCGCCGATAGCCAGCTGAATCGGAACCGGGTTAGCGGCCAGACGGGTTTTCAGCTGCTCGACGACGCGCAGGTAGTTGGCGCCCATACGGTCCATTTTGTTTACGAACGCGATACGCGGCACTTTGTATTTGTTTGCCTGACGCCATACGGTTTCAGACTGCGGCTGCACGCCGCCGACCGCACAGTAGACCATGACGGCGCCATCGAGCACGCGCATGGAACGTTCGACTTCGATGGTGAAGTCAACGTGTCCCGGGGTGTCGATGATGTTGATGCGATGCGAATCAAACTGTTTGGCCATGCCGGCCCAGAAACAGGTGGTCGCGGCGGACGTGATGGTGATACCACGTTCCTGCTCCTGCGCCATCCAGTCCATGGTGGCTGCGCCATTATGAACTTCACCGATCTTGTGGTTCACACCCGTGTAGAACAGAATACGTTCAGTCGTGGTGGTTTTACCCGCGTCGATGTGTGCACTGATACCGATGTTACGATAGCGTGCGATGGGTGTTATACGAGCCATTTGAATCCTCGATTACTGGGGCGTTCATTCCGAGCCAACCCGGCAGGGACAGCTCATGAGCGTCCGCCAGGTTAGCGTGACTACGGCGGTAGGATTACCAGCGGTAGTGGGCGAACGCCTTGTTGGCATCTGCCATACGGTGAACGTCTTCACGTTTCTTCACAGCAGTACCTTTGTTTTCTGCTGCATCGGAAAGTTCGTTCGCCAAGCGCAGAGCCATAGATTTATCACCGCGTTTACGAGCTGCTTCAACGATCCAACGCATTGCCAGGGCATTGCGGCGAACCGGACGAACTTCTACTGGCACCTGATAAGTCGAACCACCGACGCGGCGCGATTTGACTTCGACAGTCGGACGCACGTTGTCCAGAGCAACTTCAAAAGCTTCCAGATGGCCTTTACCCGAACGCTGAGCCAGGGTCTCCAGCGCGGTATAGACGATTGCTTCTGCGGTAGATTTTTTGCCATCTACCATCAGGATGTTAACAAATTTGGCCAAAAGCTCCGATCCGAACTTCGGATCCGGCAGGATTTTACGTTGACCAATGACGCGACGACGTGGCATGGAAATACTCCGTTGTTAATTCAGGATTGTCCAAAACTCGATGAGTTCTTTGACAGAGTTAATAAAACGTTTGGCCTTACTTAACGGAGAACCATTAAGCCTTTGGCTTCTTCACGCCGTACTTGGAGCGGCCCTGCTTGCGGTCTTTAACACCGGAGCAGTCAAGGGCGCCACGAACGGTGTGGTAACGCACACCCGGCAGGTCTTTTACACGACCGCCGCGGATCAGGATCACGGAGTGCTCCTGCAGGTTATGACCTTCACCGCCGATGTAGGAGGTGACTTCAAACCCGTTGGTTAAACGAACACGGCATACTTTACGCAGCGCGGAGTTCGGTTTTTTCGGGGTGGTGGTATATACGCGGGTACATACGCCACGTTTCTGCGGGCAGGCGTCCAGCGCCGGAACGTTGCTCTTCGCAACCTTCATGGAGCGCGGTTTGCGTACCAGCTGGTTAATCGTTGCCATTCAATAAAGCTCCTGGGTTTTGCTTCGTAAACACGTAATAAATCGCCTCGTGATGCCGCGGGGCAAAGTACGAGGACGCAGAATTTTATGGCTGACGGGTAAAGGTGTCAAGAAATATACAACCCACCCTGACTTACCACGCCATCTGCTGCGGCTGTTTTTCGGTCAGCCTGACGAAATCAGTATAACTGATTATCGCGATATTGGGCGAAAAATGAACAGACAATCCGCGGGCGGCGATGTCGTTTTCCAGCGCGTGCAGCGCCAGAGGCGAGGCGCTTAGCGCGCGGGCGGGCGGCGAGCCGCGCAGACCGGCGATAACGCCATCGGACAGCAGCAGCAGATCGTCGCCGGGCCGCGCGGTACGCAGCAGCGCCGCCAGATCGCAGGCATAGGGAGAACGGCTCAGGGTATACAGCATGGGCGCCCTCCGGCGTTAAAACGTCAAAACGGTATCGTAGGCGGCCAGACGTTGGCGCCAATCCGCCGCCGGCAGCCACTCGGCGTCCAGCACCCAGCCAGCGCCGGCATCCAGTCCGCGCTCCGCCGCCGAATCGGCGCAGAGATAGAGCCTGTCGACATCATACAGCGAGAGCACGCCGAAGGTGGCGACGAAGTCCCGCGCCAGAATTTGCGCCGGCTGCTGCTGCGGCAACAGCAGTAATACGCCGTCGGCGATGAAAAAGACCCCGATATCTTCGGCCAGCGCCGAGGTGGCCAAGAGTGCGTCAAGCCCCTCCCGTCCGGCGGCGTCGCCGTGTGGCCCGTGGGTAAAAACAAAAGCGATGCGGTTCATGGCGGCCTTAAAACTGAATAAAGCGATCGCAGCCGAGCACCGCCTGCGCCAGCGTGCCCAGGCCGCTGAGCTCGAAGCCCGGCTGAAGGTTCTCGCCGGCGCGGTTTTGCAGCGACGCCTGTTGGGCATCGGTCACGCCGCGGCGCAGGGCGGCGGCAACGCAGACATGCAGCGCCACCCGATGCTGCTGCGCCAGATCGTGCCAGGCGCGCACCAGATCCACCTCATCGCCGGCGGGCGCGCTCAGACGATTGGCGTTAGCCACGCCCTCTTGGTAAAAAAACACGGTGCCGAGACGGTGGCCGCACGCCAGCAGCGCCTGGGCGAACTGTAACGCGCTGCTGGCGCGCTGGTTGCCATAGGCCGGTCCGGTGACCATCAGGCAGTAATTCAGACTCACCGCTCCTGCCCTACAAAATCGCCGCTTTTGAACTGACGAATATACAGATACACCGTGTGCTTGGAGATATTGAGTCTATCGGCGACCTGGTTGATGGCGTCCTTGATGTCAAAGATGCCTTTCTCGTACAGATTAAGCACGATCTGTCGATTTTTGGCGTTGTTGGATACGTTGCGATCGGCGTTGACTTCTTCGATAGTGAACTCCAGCGTTTGCGCCACCAGATCGTCCACCGAGGAGGCAAAATTCACCGAGGTCGCGATGTCCTGCGTTTCCGGCGGGATAAACGTTTGCATAATCTGCGAGAACGGCACGTCCAAATTCATATTGATGCACAGAAGCCCTATCACCCGCTGCTCGCGGTTGCGGATAGCAATGGTGACGGATTTCATCAGGACGCCGTTTTTCGCCCGGGTAAAGTAGGCGCGGGAAACGCTGCTGTCCTCACCGGCCATGTCATGTAGCATGCGCAGCGCCAGATCCGAGATCGGCGACCCCACTTTACGTCCGGTATGTTCGCCGTTAGCGATACGCACGGCCGAACATTTCAGGTCCTCCAGGGAGTGCAATACAATCTCGCAATGTCCGCCAATAAGCATCGCCAGACCGTCCACGACGGCCTCATAAGAGGCGAGAATTTCATGATCCACGGCGCTGAAAGGACGTTCGTCCAGTAAATCCAGCTCGCCGGAATCAGAATGTGGGAGAGACGTAGACATGTGGAAATACCACCCGTGGTTGTGAATCTGCCGGGATAGTATCGGGCAGATTTGGCTGTAATTCTGTTATCCGGCCGCTAGTCTAGCAAATCCGGTAAAACGCTGTCCTTGTGTTTGGTGAGATTTTTTATTATTCCGCATAGATACTATCCGCCCACGCCGCGGCCAAAGGCGTAAGAAGCGCTGGCCAGCAGGGCGCGCAAAAAAAAGCCATCCCCGAGGGGATGGCCTGCGCGACGCTCACGGGCGGCGGCCCGTTGGCGATAACGGTAATCTTATTTTTGCTGCGCGCCCGCGTCGGGAGCCTGCTCGGCCTCTCCGGCGGCCGGCGCGGCCGCGGCCGGTTTGATATCCAGCAGCTCGACATCAAACACCAACGTGGAGTTGGCTGGAATACCGGGAACGCCGGTTTTGCCATACGCCTGCTCCGGCGGAATAACCAGCTGGATTTTCCCGCCTTTCTTAATGTGCTTCAGCCCTTCGGTCCAGCCGGGAATGACGCCGTCCAGGCGGAAGGAGAGCGGCTCGCCGCGTTTGTAGGAGTTGTCGAATTCCGTCCCGTCGACCAGGGTGCCTTTATAGTTCACGACCACGGTATCGCTGTCGGTCGGCGCGCTGCCGGTGCCGGCTTTATCGACTTTATACAGCACGCCGTTGGCGGTTTTCTTCACGCCCTTCTGCTTGGCATAGTCGGCGCGGTATTTGTCGCCCTTGGCGGCATTGTCCTTGGCTTCCTGCTCCATTTTGGTCTGGGCGGCCTGTTTGACGCGCGCCTCAAAGCTTTGCAGCGTGGCTTCAATCTCTTGATCGGACAGCTTGCTATTGTTGCCGAAGGCGTCCTGAACGCCGGAGATCAGCTGACCTTTATCCAGCTTGATCCCGAGTTTTTCCTGCTCTTTCAGCGAATTATCCATGTAACGCCCCAGGGAGGCGCCCAGCGCATAGGCGGCCTGATCTTCGCTGCTTTTGAATTTGTCCGAGGTGGCGCTGGCGGGTGCGGCGGTCGCCGGCGGGGTGGCGCTGGGCGCCGCATCGGCGGCCAGAGCGCTGCTTGCGTTCAGGGCAAATGCCATAGTAGAGGCCAGCAGCGATACTTTAATCAATGATTTCATAAATCTCCATTTTCCTGGGATAGCGGTCCCGGGGTCGATAGCAAAGTCAGGCAAATACTATAGCTGTGAGCATAAACACAACACAATCGCTATGCCGGTTGATTAACGCTTTCTGGGACTTTTTTTACAACAAGAAGTTTCCTGATAATGCATTTTCATTGCGTCTCGGTTTGATATCACCGCCTAATGATGACCTTTATACGGGCGATCCGCGCAAAGCAAGGTAGAATCTACCGGGATTGCCCGCGCGAGGCAACCGCGAAATGGGAACGGTGCGACGCCGGTTTCATTGGTCTTGATCGGTACCGAGAGGGGAAAATGATGGAACTATCGCAGCTGGAACAACGTCTGGAATTATTGGAGGGACGGGTCGCTTTCCAGGAGATAACGATTGAGGAACTGAATCAGACGGTGGTGGCCCACCAGCGCGATATTAGCCGGCTGCAGGAGCAATTACGCTTGTTGTCGGATAAGTTACGCGCGCAGAACACCTCGCTAATCGCTTCGCAAAGCGAGGAAACGCCCCCGCCCCATTACTGAGCGGGTGGCGCCCATGGCGGGGCCCGCACGGGTCCCGCGCCGATCGCGCTTAGTAGCAGCCGCAGCCGCCGTGGCCGCCGCAACCGCCGCCTTTATGCTCATGATCATGGCTGTGGCCATGACCGCCGCAGCAGCCGTCGCCGTGGTCATGGCCATGATCATGGCCGTGTTCGCCATGAACGTGACCGTGCGCCAGTTCTTCCTCGGTCGCTTCACGCACGGCGATGACGTCCACATGGAAGTTCAGGTTCTGGCCGGCCAGCATAGGGTTGCCGTCAACCACGACATGATCGCCATCGATTTCGGTGATTTCCACCGGGACCTGGCCCTGATCGGTTTCCGCCAGGAAACGCATACCCACTTCCAGTTCGTCGACGCCCATAAAAACATCTTTAGGCACGCGCTGCACCAGATTTTCATCGTAGGGGCCGTAGGCATCGTTGGCTTCGATACTGATATCAAAGCTGTCGCCCGCGGCGTGATCTTCCAGCGCTTTTTCCAGCCCGGGAATTAACGAACCATGACCATGCAGGTACTCCAACGGTGCGCTCACCGGGGATTCATCGACCAATACACCGTCTTCTGTCCTCAACTGGTAGGCCAGACTGACCACCCGATCTTTTGCTACTTTCATGATATCTCCCACCATTGGAAACTAATTTGGCGCTGATTCTAACCAAAAACCGCACGTATGTAAGCTTTAGCCGTAAAAAAGCGGTCAATCACGCTACTCCGGATGAAAAATACCGATAATGTGTTCCTTATCCGGTTTTTTCGCGCTAATCATTTCGTCATCCTGCCGCTGACTATAGCCGCATTTGACGCAGCCCACCCGGTCACTATTCTCCTCGCGCCATACCGCCAGCGTGTCGCTGCTGTGGCAGACGGGGCAGGTGGCGCCAGCGATAAAGCGTTTACGCTTTGCCGTCATTGGGTCGTTCCCCCTGTTGTTCATCCTCGCCCCAACCGTCGAGCAGCCTGCGTTCCTGCTGCATCTCGCGCTGGAAAATGTCCTCCAGCTCGCGCCGCGCCTCCATAACGCGCGAACTGTGCCGCCCTTCCTCTTGGGGTTGGGGCATCAATTCACGCAGCATACGCATATCCAGCCGGCGGAAGTGTTGCTGCGCCCGGTAGGCCTGATGCGGATGCATACCCAACGATTGCAGCACCTTGCGCCCCAACTCCAGCGCGCTGGAGAAGGTTTCGCGTGAAAATCGCGACACGCCGGCCTGCAGTAACTCATGCGCTTCAACGCGCCCGCGCGCGCGCGCCAGAATCTGCAAATGGGGAAAGTGCTGCTGGCAAAGGTGGATAATGGCCATATTATCTTCGGGCGTGTTGGCTGCGACCACGATGGTGCTGGCTTTTTCCGCGCCCGCGGCCCGCAGCAGCTCCAATTCGGTCGCGTCGCCGTAATACACTTTGTAGCCGTAGCTGCGCATCAGGCTGACGACGCTGATATCGCGCTCAAGCACGGTAATGCGCGTTTTATTCGCCATGAGCAGACGGCCTATCACTTGGCCGAAACGGCCAAAACCGACAATGATCACCTGCGGCTCGTCGTCGTTGACAAAAGGTTTTTCATCGTCCTCTTCAACTGCATTATAGCGCCGGACCAGGATACGATCGATCAATTGCATCATTAACGGCGTGGTAATCATCGACAATGTGACAATCACCAGCAATAACGATAATTGATCGCCGGTAAGGATTTTCTGCGCCGAGGCGGCCGAAAACAGGACGAAAGCGAACTCCCCGCCCTGGCTGAGTACGCCGGCGAATTGCAGCCGGACGGAACGCTTAAGCCCCGACAGCCGCGCCAGGATATACAATACCGTGCCTTTTATCGCCACCAGTATGGCGACCCCGGCCAGCACCGTCAGCACGTGCACATACAAAATGCCGAGATTCAGCGCCATGCCGACCGAAATGAAAAACAGCCCCAGCAGCAGCCCCTTAAACGGTTCAATGGCAATTTCGAGCTCGTGACGGTACTCGCTTTCGGCCAGCAGCACGCCGGCGATAAAGGTTCCGAGGGCCATCGACAGGCCCAGCAGATCCATAAACAGCGCGGCTCCCAGCACCAGCAGCAGGCTGGCGGCGGTGAAAACTTCGCGCACATTCGCCGAGGCGATATAGCGAAAGAGCGGACGCAGCAGATAGCGCCCGCCCACCAGCATGCCGAAAAACGCCGCCAGCTTGATGCCGATTTTCATCCAATCGCCGTGGCCGCCGGCGCCGCCGGAGAGAAACGGGATAAGCGACAGCGCCGGGATCACGGCCATATCCTGAAACAGTAACACCGAGAAACCCAGTTGACCGCCCTCATTGCGGTTCATGCCTTTATCGCGCATCAACTGCAGCGCAATGGCGGTTGAGGACATGGCCAGACCGATGCCGCCGATAAGCGCCGCCTGCCAGCGCATGCTGGTAAAGGTAAGCGCAGCCCCCAGCAACGCCGCGGTGATAGCCACCTGCGCGGCGCCGACACCGAATATCGAATGCCGTAAATGCCAGAGCTTGGCGGGGTTCAGTTCCAGGCCGATGATGAACATCAAAAACACCACCCCCAGCTCCGAGAAATGCAGGATCTCATCGACATCGCGAATAAAACCCAGACCCCAGGGGCCGATGGCGATGCCGGCGGCGAGGTAGCCTAACACCGCGCCGATGCCGAGCCGTTGCGCGATAGGCACCGCCACCACCGCGGCAAAAAGAAACAGCACCACCGCAATCAGAAAAGAGGGACTACTCTCCATGGCGTTCACCCTCCGACGACAACGGTAACGATAGCCAGCGCGCATATTCGCTGGCGCTGCGGGCGAGGCGCGCCGCACCCTGGCGCCGCGCCCAATAAATAATCATCGGCGGCTGCCAGTGCATACGGCACAGCGCGGCGGTCAGGGCGAAAGGACGCAGGATATCCGCCATCTCCACCCCTAACGCGCCGCGGGTCTGATAGGCACTCTCGGCATCGCCGGTGGTGATAACCGACCGCCAGTGTTTGCCGGCCAGCGCGTCGCCGCCGACACCGCTGGCGAAGCCGCGGGTCAGCACGCGATCCAGCCACTCTTTGAGCAACGCGGGACAGCTGTAGGTGTATAACGGGTGCTGAAACACAATCACCTGGTGATCGCGCAGCAGCTGTTGCTCGTGAGGTATATCGATAAAAAAATCCGGATAGTGCGCATACAGATCATGTACGGTGACATGACTGAGCGTAGCCGCAGCCTTGAGTAACACCTGGTTCGCCACCGAATCCTGGGCCTCAGGATGCGCGTACAACAGCAAAACTTTGGGCGGCTCAGAGATCAATTCCCCTCCAAAGCGTCGTCAGGAAGCGGGATTTCCGCTACCATGCTTCGCAAAGATAACATCAGGACGCGATATCCTGTTTAACATTCAACTATGTCAATTTAACATACTCTAACGACGGCGCTTTATGATTGTTTTCTCCTCGTTGCAAATTCGTCGCGGTACCCGCGTACTGCTGGATAACGCCACCGCCACGGTCAACCCGGGGCAAAAAGTCGGGTTGGTCGGCAAAAACGGCTGCGGCAAATCCACGCTGCTATCGCTGTTGAAACAAGAACTCAGCGCCGACGCCGGCAGCGTCAGCCTGCCCGCGAACTGGGCGATGGCCTGGGTTAATCAGGAAACCCCCGCTCTTGACGTGCCGGCACTGGAGTATGTTATCGATGGCGACCGGGAATATCGTCAGCTCGAATCTGAATTACTTGTTGCCAATGAAAAAAATGATGGTCATGCCATCGCCACGCTACACGGGAAACTGGACACCATCGACGCTTGGACCATTCGCGCCCGCGCCGCCAGCCTTTTGAGCGGTCTGGGCTTTAGCCAGCCGCAGCTGACGCAGCCGGTGCGCGCGTTCTCCGGCGGCTGGCGCATGCGTCTTAACCTCGCGCAAGCCCTGCTGTGCCGGTCTGATCTGCTGTTGCTGGACGAGCCGACCAACCATTTGGATTTGGATGCGGTCATCTGGCTGGAAAAGTGGCTCAGAAATTATCCGGGTACGCTTGTTTTGATTTCCCACGATCGCGATTTTCTCGATCCTATCATCAATCGGGTGCTGCATATCGAACAACAGATCCTAAATGAATATACCGGCAACTACTCGTCGTTCGAGCAGCAGCGCGCCACCAAACTGGCGCAGCAGCAGTCGCTCTACCAGCATCAGCAGGAAAAAGTGGCGCATTTGCAGCACTACATCGATCGCTTCCGCGCCAAGGCAACCAAAGCCAAGCAGGCGCAAAGCCGCATCAAAATGCTGGAAAGAATGGAGCTTATCGCCCCGGCGCATGTGGATAACCCCTTTCAATTCAGTTTCCGCGCGCCGGAAAATTTGCCCAATCCGCTGCTCACCCTGGAAAAAGTCAGCGCCGGCTATGGCGATAACCTGATTTTACGCTCCATCAAGCTCAATTTGGTACCCGGTTCACGCATCGGTCTGCTGGGACGCAACGGCGCCGGTAAATCGACGCTTATCAAGCTCCTGGCCGGAACCCTGCCGCCACAGTCGGGGACGGTGTCGCTGGCGAAAGGCATCAAGCTTGGCTACTTCGCCCAGCACCAGTTGGAGTTTTTGCGCGCCGATGAAACGCCGCTGCAACACCTGAGCCGGCTGGCGCCAAAGGAGTCGGAGCAAGCGCTGCGCGATTTCCTGGGCGGCTTCGGCTTTCAGGGCGATAACGTCACCGACCAGACGGCGCGCTTTTCCGGCGGCGAGAAAGCGCGGCTGGTGCTGGCGCTGATTGTCTGGCAGCGTCCCAATCTGCTGTTGCTTGACGAACCCACCAACCACCTGGACCTGGATATGCGTCAGGCGCTCACCGAAGCGCTTATCGATTTCGCCGGCGCGCTGGTGGTCGTGTCCCACGATCGCCATCTGCTGCGCTCCACCACCGATGAATTTTACCTGGTGCATGACGGCCAGGTTGCGGCCTTTGACGGCGACCTGGAGGATTATCAGCAGTGGCTGGCCGAACTTCAGCGCCCGCGCACGCAGGATGACGATACACAAGCGTCCCCCGCCGGCGTCAATACGGCGCAGACGCGCAAAGATCAGAAACGGCGCGAGGCGGAATTTCGTAAAGAGACCCAGCCGCTGCGTCAGGCCATCGGCCGCTATGAACAGCAGTTGGCTACGCTTGAAGCGGAGCTGGCCGAGGTGGAAGGCCGGCTGGGGGATAGCGCGCTGTACGAAAGCGCCCGCAAAAGCGAACTGAGTGACTGTCTGCAGCGGCAAGGGAAACTGAAATCGGCGCTGGAGGAAGCGGAGCTGGGCTGGCTGGAAGCCCAGGAACAGTTGGAGACGCTGTCGCAGGCGTTTAGCGCGGAATAGTTGCGCTCAGCGTCACACCAGCATTGCGCAGACCGCGGGCGACATCAACGTCGCCACGGGCTGAGCGCCAAAACAGTAGTCTGCGGACCGCGGGCAGCGTCAACGTCGCCACGGGCTGAGCGCGCTCAGCGCCAAATCAGCAATACGCAAGCCGCGGTCAGCAGTCCCATGGCCAGATTGAAAAGCGTCCAGGCCCGCCGCCCTTTCAGCAGCCGGCCGATCACCGTACCAAACACGAGCCAGATGGCGCCCGAGACGATATTGACGGCGGCGATGCCGATGCTTATCGCGATCACCGACCCCGCATACGCCTCCCCGGCCAGGCTAAAGCTGGCCACCGCGCCGAGGGCCATCAACCACGCTTTCGGATTGAGAAATTGTAGCAGCCCGCCTTGATAAAATGGCACCGGCCGCGGCGGCGCCGAGTCGGTATCGAGCTTTTCATAAACGGCGGTGGCAATTTTCCACGAAAGCCACAGCAGATAGAGGCTGCCGGCGACTTTTAGCGTAAAATGCAGGGCGGGATAAAGGGTGATGAGACTGCCGACGCCGCAAGCCACCAGCAGCAGCATGCACTGCATGCCGAGCATAATGCCGAGCATCAGCGGCATGGAACGCCAAAAGCCGAAATGGGCGGCCGAGGCGGTGAGCAACATATTATTAGGACCGGGAGTAATAGCGGCGACCCAGAGAAAACCCAACATCGATAAAAACAGACCCAGCTCCATATATCCCGCACTATTGCTCCCGACGATGACGTTTATGAAATTAACAGTGCGATGCCGATTCGACAAGCGAATTGTCGGTGAAATTTCGTCACGCTGTCGCCCCGACCACCACTGGAGAAATGCCGAGAATGATCATTCCCTGGGAGCAGATCGATCCCGCCACGTTATATAATTTGATCGAATCGTTTGTGCTGCGCGAGGGCACGGATTATGGCGAGCGGGAACAAAGCCTGCAACAAAAGGTAGCGGATGTGTTACGCCAGGTGCAGTCCGGCGAAGCGGTGCTGGTGTGGTCGGAGCTGCACGAAAGCATTAACATCATGCCGCGCGGTCAGTTCCGCCCCGATTAGCGACGGCGATGCGGCTCTTCCCCGCCGCCGCCGCGCCCGGCCGTGCGTCCGCATGGCGGAAACGAGCAAGCCTCGCGGTGGCCCTGCGGCGCCAAACGTGATAACAATAACCTTCGGCCGCCCGCACGTCATCTGACAGAGGTTATCAACACTATTAAGGTCTCATCATGTCAGCACAACATCCAATTATTGCGGTTACCGGCTCCAGCGGCGCCGGGACCACGACCACCAGCCTGGCTTTTCGCAAAATCTTTCAACAGTTGAACATTCGCGCCGCGGAGTTGGAAGGCGATAGCTTTCACCACTTCACCCGGCCGGAAATGGATTTAGCCATTCGTAAAGCGCGCGATTTAGGTCGGCACGTGAGTTATTTCGGCCCGGATGCGAATAACTTCGATCTTCTGGAAAGAACATTTTATCACTATGGGGAAAGCGGACGCGGGCAGGCGCGCAAATATTTGCATACCTACGACGAAGCGGTTCCTTATAATCAGGTCCCCGGCACCTTTACCCCCTGGCAGCCCCTGCCGGAGCCTACCGACGTCCTATTCTACGAGGGGCTGCACGGCGGCGTTGTGACCGAGCATAATGACGTTGCGCGGCACGTGGATTTGCTGGTGGGGGTGGTGCCGATAGTCAATCTGGAGTGGATCCAGAAATTGGTGCGCGATACCAACGAGCGGGGCCACTCCCGCGAAGCGGTCATGGATTCCGTGGTGCGATCCATGGAAGATTATATCAATTTTATCACGCCGCAATTTTCCCGTACCCATATCAACTTCCAGCGGGTGCCGACGGTGGACACCTCCAATCCGTTCGCCGCCAAAGCGATCCCGTCGCTGGACGAAAGCTTTGTGGTTATTCACTTCCGCGGCCTGGACGCCATGGATTTTCCCTATTTACTGGCGATGCTGCAGGGATCTTTTATTTCCAATATCAATACGCTGGTGGTGCCGGGCGGCAAAATGGGTCTGGCGATGGAATTGATCATGGCGCCGCTGGTCAAGCAATTGCTGGAAGGGAAACCGATTCGCTAAGCGGCTTGACGCGGGCGCCGCGCGCGGGAACGACGCGCGGCGCCAATCGGGTGGGGCATGATGCGGCTTAGCGCTGCGCCCCGACAGTCAAGCGCGCCCCGCGCGCTCAGTCGAGGTGACGTACCTCAAAGCTGTGGGTAATATTGGCGGCTTTCCCCAGCATCAGCGAGACCGAACAATACTTTTCCGCCGACAGCGCGACCGCGCGCTCGACGATCTTATCCGTCAAATCGCGGCCGGTGACGATAAAATGCAGATTGATTTGGGTAAACAGACGCGGCGCTTCCTCGCGGCGCGTTGAGGTTAACTTGACCTCACAGTCGCGCACATCGGCGCGGCCCTTTTGCAGAATCGAAACCACGTCAATAGCGCTACAGCCGCCGGCGGACATAAGCAGCATTTCCATTGGGCTTGGGGCCTTTTCGCCGCTGTTGCCATCCATGATAATCTGGTGGCCCGAGGCGGATTCGCCGATAAAAGACAGCCCTTCCACCCACTTTACTCGCGCTTGCATATCGTTAACTCCTGATAATATTCTTTGTGAAAGACTACCTTTTTGCCGCCAAACTGGCAATGTAACCGCAGATGCATCATGCTGAAGCGAGACAACACAAGACAGTCTCTTAAAGCTATGCTAAAAAACAAGGCAGGATCGAACTCACCGACAGTGAAAGAGCAAGAGAGCGATCGAAACGTCACCAACATTGGACCCTGATAAGTTCCCTTGCGAGGTTCCGTTTATGAACGGAATGACATCATAATAACACCTTACCTTACAGGGAATACGCCGTTCCTAAACAGGGCGGCGATGACAAAAGAGGATAACAGCGAATGGTTCTCGGCAAACCGCAAACAGACCCGACTCTCGAATGGTTCCTGTCTCATTGCCATATTCATAAGTATCCATCGAAGAGTACGTTGATTCACCAGGGTGAAAAGGCAGAAACGCTCTACTATATCGTCAAAGGCTCCGTCGCAGTGCTTATCAAGGACGAAGAAGGCAAGGAGATGATCCTCTCCTACCTCAATCAGGGCGATTTTATCGGCGAACTGGGGTTGTTTGAAGAGGGGCAGGAGCGCAGCGCATGGGTGCGGGCGAAAACGGCCTGCGAAGTGGCTGAGATATCCTACAAGAAATTTCGCCAGTTGATTCAGGTCAATCCCGACATTCTGATGCGCCTGTCTTCACAAATGGCCAGCCGCCTGCAGGTGACCTCAGAGAAAGTCGGCAACCTGGCTTTCCTGGATGTGACCGGGCGTATCGCGCAAACGTTACTGAATTTAGCCAAGCAGCCGGACGCCATGACTCACCCGGACGGTATGCAAATAAAAATCACCCGGCAGGAAATCGGCCAAATAGTTGGCTGTTCACGGGAAACGGTCGGCCGTATTTTGAAAATGCTTGAGGATCAAAATCTCATCTCTGCCCACGGAAAAACCATTGTCGTTTACGGAACCCGCTAATCCCCTTTCACCACGGGCATGGTCAGGACGGCCATGCCTCTTTAGCTGACTTATGTGGCGCAGACTCATCTACCACCCCGAAGTAAATTATGCCCTGCGGCAGACCATTGTGCTTTGCCTGCCGGTCGCCATCGGACTGATGTTCGGCAGCCTGCAGCAAGGTCTGCTGTTCTCGCTGGTACCCGCCTGTTGCAACATCGCCGGGCTTGATCAGCTCCATAAACGTTTCTTTAAGCGGCTGGTGGTCGGCGGCTCGCTGTTCGCCCTGAGCAGTATTTTTATCCAGCTGCTGTTGGCGCACGGCGTGCCGCTGCCGTTTGTCATGCTGGGGTTGGCGCTGCTGTTCGGCGTCAGCGGCGAAATCAGCCCGCTACACGGCCGCTTGCTGCCGGCATCGCTAATTGCCGCGGTATTTACCCTGGGGCTGACCGGCAATGTGCCGCTTTGGCTGCCGCCGCTGCTCTATCTGGCGGGGACTGCCTGGTATGGGCTGTTTAACGCGCTGTGGTTCCGGCTATGGCAAGAGCAGCCGATGCGCGAGGCGCTCAGTCTGCTCTACCGCGAACTGGCGGATTATATCGAAGCGAAGTACAGTTTGCTGACTCAGCACACCGATCCGGACAGTGCGCTACCGCCGCTGTTCGCCCGCCAGCAAAAGGTCATCGACCAGATTGCCCAAGTGTATCAGCAGTTGCATATGCTCTCGGCCAACCATCTCAGCCAGTACAAAAGACTGTTGCGCGCCTTCCAGGTCGCGTTGGATTTGCAAGAGCATATCGCGGTGAGTCTGCATCAGCCGGATGAAGTGCAAAAGCTGGTGCAGCAAAGCCACGCCGAGGCGGTGTTGCGCTACAACGCGCGTATCGTCGCCGCCCGGCTGCGCGTCCTGGCGGACGATATTCTCTATCACCGCCAACCTGACCGGTTTGCCGCGGATGCCGGCCTGTCGGCGCTGGAAAAAATTGCCCGCCACCATCCGGATAATCCGGTAGGCCAGTTCTGCTATTTCCATTTCAGCCGCATCTATCGCCTGTTGCGTTCCCAGCGCCCCCTCTATCGTCGCGATGTGATGGCGGATAATCAGCAGCGGTTGCCGTTCTGGCCGGCGCTGCGCAGTTATTGCTCCTTGAAATCGATGGCGCTGCGCAACGCCGCCCGCCTGGGCCTCATGCTGGCGATCGGCAGCAGTTTGGGCCTGGTGTTCAATCTGCCGAAACCTTACTGGATCCTGATGACCATCATGTTTGTCAGTCAGAATGGTTACAACGCGACCCGGGTGCGTATACAACATCGGGCGCTGGGTACCCTGGCGGGGCTGGTGATTGCCGCGGGTACGCTGCAACTAAAGATGGGCGACGGCGTCATCCTGAGCGGCATGCTGGTGGTGACTCTGGCCGGCTATTTGGTACTGCGCAAAAATTACGGTCTGGCGATGACCGGTATGACGGTGGTGACGGTGTATACCCTGCAATTGTTGTCGTTGAACGGCGCGCATTTCCTGCTGCCGCGGCTGGTGGATACCTTGATTGGCTGTATGCTGGCCTTTGGCGGCACGCTGTGGCTGTGGCCGCAATGGCAGAGCGGGCTGTTGCGCAAAAACGCCCATCAGGCGCTGGAGCGGGATCAGGAAGCGTTGCGGCTGCTGTTGCAGCCCGACCCCGGCGCGCCCGCGCTGGCTTATGCCCGCATGCGGGTCAACCAAGCGCACAATGCCTTGTTCACCTCCCTAAGCCAGGCGATGCAGGAGCCGGGGTTTAATTCCCGCTATCTGAGCGATATGCGCTTATGGGTCACCCATAGTCAGTTCATTGTCGAACACATCAACGCCATGACGACGCTGGCGCGCGATCACTATATGCTGACCGATACCTTGGCCGCCGACTATCTGGCCTCCTGCGAGGTGGCGCTGCAAAGCTGTCAGCAACGGCTGGAATATGACGGCCCGAGCACCGAAAATCCGGGTATTTTCAACACTGATGGCCCGCAGGATCAGGCGGTGACGCTCATGGAACGTCACTTGCGGCGCATATTGTTCCATCTCGGCGTGATGCATACGATTTCGTCGGTGGCGTGGCCGCAGCGGCCGCAGCACGGTTTTTGGCTCGCGCGCCGTTTGCGCGATACGCCGCCAAACTAGCGCCGTGGCCGGTGAGAGGGCAAAACCGCCTCAGGCCGGCGCAACGACAGGCGTAGCGCAGACCGGCCGATAGCGATGGCGTCTTGGTAAACGTCCCTGATGCCGGGGTTGAAAGCGCAGCGCCGGACGCGTGAAAAACCGCCCGCGCAGAAAAGCGGCGGACGACAGGAACGCCGATGCGGACAATAGCAACACCGATGCGGACGACAGGAACGCCGATGCGGCGCCGGCGTTGCCGTTGTCCCTCTGTCAGGCCGCGCCCGTCACCTGCGCCACGGCTTTCTCAAACCGCGCCAAGCCCTCGTCAATATCGGCAAACGTTACCACCAACGACGGCGCGAAACGAATCACATCGGGGCCGGCATTGAGAATCATGAGCCCTTCCAGGGCGGCGGCATGCAGGAAATCCCGCGCCCGCCCCTGATAGCGCGGCGCCAGCTCCGCGCCGAGCAGAAGTCCCATACCGCGCACCTGTGTAAAGACCTGATATTTTTCGTTAATGTCCTGCAGCGCTTGGACGAAACGCTCGTGGCGTTCATTGATACCGGCCAGCACCTCGGGAGAGTTGATCACGTCCAGCGCGGCTTCCGCCACCGCGCAGGCCAGCGGGTTACCGCCGTAAGTCGTGCCGTGGGTGCCAACGGCCATAGCCGAGGCGATATTTTCGCTGGTTAGCATCGCGCTTATCGGAAAGCCGCCCCCCAGCGCTTTGGCGGTGGTGAGAATATCCGGCTGCACGCCATAATGCATATAGGTGAAGAGTTTGCCGCTGCGGCCCATGCCGCATTGCACCTCATCCATCACCAGCAGCGCCTGATGCTCATCGCACAACGCCCGTACGCCGCGCAAAAACGCCGGCGTCGCCGGGGTTATGCCCCCTTCCCCCTGGATCGGCTCCAGGACGATAGCGCAAGTGTGATCGTCGATAACGGCTTTTACCGCATCAAGATCGTTGAACGGCACATGGACGATATCCGCCGGTTTCGGCCCGAAACCGTCTGAATACTTCGGCTGCCCACCCACCGACACGGTGAACAGCGTGCGGCCGTGGAAAGCGTTATGAAACGCAATGATTTTGGTCTTATAAGGGCTATGGCGGGTAATGGCGTAATGGCGCGCCAGCTTGAACGCCGCCTCATTCGCCTCGCCGCCGGAATTGGCGAAAAACACGCGATCGGCAAAGGTGGCATTGATAAGCTTACGCGCCAGGCGCAGCGCCGGTTCGTTAGTGAAGACGTTGCTGGTGTGCCACAGCGTTTCCCCTTGGGTTTTTAACGCCGCCACCAGCGCCGGATGACAGTGCCCCAGCGCGGTGACCGCGATGCCGCCGGAAAAATCGACATACTCCTTGCCCTGCTGATCCCAAACCCGGCTGCCTTTGCCTTTCACCGGAATGAACTGGGCGGGTGCATAAACCGGCAAGATGACCTGATCGAACGTTTCCCGGGTAACTGCGGCATCGTCTGTTTTCATAAGGCGTTTACTCTGTCTAAGGTGGGTTGAGAAATGAAAATATAGTCATAGAATATGAATAAAAAATCACACCCAAGTCAAGCGCTATCGCCAGCGAAACGCAAATTAGACCGCCGTTAGCGGTCGAGGAAATTCGCCAGCAACCGGTGACCTTGTTCACTCATGATGCTTTCAGGATGAAACTGTACACCCTCCAATGGCAGTGAGCGATGGCGGATGGCCATAATTTCATCCGGTTCTCCCTCGCGCTGACTCCAGGCGGTTACCGCCAGGCAGGACGGCACGCTGGCCGCGTCAATCACCAGCGAGTGATAACGCGTTACCGTCAGCGGCTGCGCCAGACCGGCAAATACCCCTTGACCATCGTGGCGAATAACGGAGGTTTTGCCGTGCATGACGTTACGCGCACGGACAATGCGGGCGCCGAACGCCTGCGCGATGGCCTGATGCCCCAGACAAACGCCCAAGATGGGCAGCTTGCCGGCAAAATGCCGGATAGCGGCCAGGGAGATACCGGCCTGGTCCGGGGTCCCCGGGCCGGGGGAGATGACCAGACGCGCCGGCGCCAGCCGCTCGATATCCGCGATATCCAGACTGTCATGACGACGCACCATCACCTGCGCCCCCAGCTCACAGAAATACTGATAGAGATTCCAGGTGAATGAGTCGTAATTATCGATTATTAGCAATCCATTCATAATACTCCTTGAAACATAACCTATTGCGCCTTTGCCGCGACGTCGTTACGCGGTGATTGACGCCGAACCTTGATGAGCAGCGAGTGTATGACAACGGCGGCGACGTGACTACGACCATTACCGCATTGTCCGGGAGACAAAGACCAAAAGACAGGGCGTCGACCGCGCCCGCGGTGTCTGGTTATCGTAGCTGAATCGCTTTACCTACAGGCTTGGCGTTACGCGCAGTGCGGCGGCCTGGACTCAGGCAGAAACCAGCGCTGCCCCGTTCAACCGTGAGCGTTAACGGCGGGCGATGGGGGATGAACCGAAGGCGCCGCCGCAGACCAGACGGCCAAGAGACGCTCCCATCACAGAGGTGGACGCCGCCCGGACGTCCGCCAGCTATACGACGCCACAGGCTGACGGGGAGGCGACGATCTACCTGACGCTCCGCACCCCGCACGCCGGGTTAGCACGGGCTCAGCGCGGCAAGCGGTAGGTGGCGGGTGGCGGGGACATTACACATCGTCACCCGGCTCGCTTACCGCCCTTTTGAACAAAGCGGCCAGCGGCGCCGGATCGCCAAACGCGCCGGCCTCATTGGCGCGCAGCCAGTCCTGCCGGTCGAGGGGATGCCAGCGGATATCATAGCCGGCGTGAATAATCAGCTGTTCAAAGAAAATCCGCTGCGCGCGACCGTTACCCTCGCGGAAGGGATGTAACATATTGATATCGGCGTAAAAGACCGCCAATTGGTCACAGAACGGCTCAAACGGCAGATCGCGCAGATAATCCTCTTCTTCCAGCCGCTGCATCACCGCGTTTCCTTCTGTTTCCAGATAGGCGAAGTGACAAAAACGGACATCGTTCTGATAAATATCGACGCTGCGCAATTGGCCCGCCCAAGGATAGATATCTTGGAAAAGCGTGTGGTGAATGGCGCACAGCCAAGGCAATCCCATGTTGGCGGGCCCCAGCGTCAACGAGGCGGCGCGCAGCGCGGTCAACGCCAATTCCGCTTCCTGTAGGCCCGCGGCTTCATGAATGTTCAGGACGTTACGCAGCACCTTCAGACCCGGATAAAAATAGGGATCGCGGTCGTCGCCGATTTTATCGTTCATAATGCCTCCTCAGCGCGTCCAGGCGTGCGGATAGCGCTTCGCCTTCCAGCGTGACCGGCGCAATGTCATAGCCTTCGAGCCGGGTACTGGCGCAAAAATTGTCATTCCGTCGCTTTGCAAATAGCCGCGCTTTTTGCTTTTCGGTCATTTTTTTCATCAGCCGCTCCTGTCAGACGCTGCCGGTTTCCTGGAAAGAATAAGTATAACGTGCATTAGCGGCTTCGCCGTGAAGGGCGCGGAGGGCTGGCGCGCACCGCGCCAGAGAGGAATGGCGGATCCTGGCGGGTTTTCGTGGCGGGAGGAGGCGGAAAACCGGCTGGCGGTTAGGCATTTCGGGGTGAGCCCCCCTACGCCCCTCACTCAGAACAGGCGTAAATAAGAGAGACTCATGTGGATCAAACGCCTCTTAGCGCCGGCACGATGCCCGAATCGTCTGCCGGACAACGCCGGCACGCTATCGCGGGTCAGCGGGGCACGCGCGGCAACGCGTTAGGCCGCCTGCCGCCGCCACATCGCGCGCCATCGCACACCCGAAGCCGTACGGCATGAAGGGCCGAACGCCGGGCGCCCTAAACGAAATATTAGCAGGCGCCTGAAGCCGTAAATCCCAGACCTCACCTCGAAGAGACGAATAGCGCGTAACGCCATGGGACGTTACGCGTCGATGTCGTCAGGCGACGGGTTTAGGGCAAGACTTTGGCGGAAAGAATGACTATCGGCTTAACCGGCACGTTCTGGTACGGCCCCTCATTCTTGGTGGGTACTTGAGCGATTTTGTCCGCCACCTCGATACCTTTTACCACCTTGCCGAAGACGGCATAACCAAAATCGCGCTGGCCGTGATCGAGGAAGGCGTTGTCGGCCACGTTGATGAAAAATTGGCTGGTGGCGCTGTCTTTATCGGCGGTACGCGCCATGGCGATCGTGCCGCGGGTATTGCGCAGGCCATTGTCGGCTTCGTTTTTAATCGGCGCCTGGGTCGGCTTTTGCGACATGTCCTGGTTGAATCCGCCGCCCTGGATCATGAAACCGGGGATCACGCGGTGGAAAATAGTGTTGTTATAAAAACCGCTATTAACGTATTGCACGAAGTTTTTCACCGAAACCGGCGCTTTGGCGCTGTCCAATTCCAGCTCGATGTTGCCTGCTGAAGTGGTCAGCAGCACATGGGAGTCCTGTGCCGCGGCATAAGCACCCGAAGAGCAAAATGTCAGGGTAAGCAAGGTAGCAGCGGTCGCCAGAGAGCGTTTGAGCATAAGAATTCCTTTTAAGAGATAAGGCCACAGGAAGCGCTTAGATTCTAAAGAGCCGCTTCCGGCAGTGCCAGCCATTTACCTTTTTTTACGTAACGGAGTATTTACGCCGGCGCCGGCCAAACTGTGATGAGGCGCCCATCCTTTCCACCTGCCGCCGGGAACAATATTATCTGCTAGACATTTAACAGCAAATAATAAATAAGCCATGATAGTATCGCGCCTCCCGCGAGCAAGCAGGGTGATATCCGTTTCCAGACCCGTTTTTCACCGGTCGTCATCAGACGAGAACTAGGTTTACAATGAATCAAAACAACACATTAAGACTAACATGGATTAGTTTTTTTTCTTATGGGCTAACCGGCGCGCTGGTGATTGTCACCGGCGTGGTACTGGGCAACATCGCCGACTACTTCCAGTTACCCGTTTCCAGTATGAGCAATACCTTTACTTTCCTAAACTCAGGCATTTTAGCGGCGATATTTCTCAATGCCTGGCTGATGGAGATAATTCCCCTGAAACGGCAGTTGATGTTCGGCTTTCTGCTGATGGTGCTGGCGGTATTGGGGTTGATGAGCGGCCATAATCTGACGGTATTCTCCCTGTCGATGTTTGTACTGGGCGTGGTCAGCGGCATTACCATGTCTATCGGCACCTACCTCATCACCCATCTGTATGCGGGACGGCAGCGCGGCTCGCGCCTGTTGTTTACCGACTCGTTCTTTAGTATGGCCGGTACCCTGTTCCCGATGCTGGCCGGCGTACTGCTGGCGCGCCATATCACCTGGTACTGGGTTTATGCCTGTATCGGCGTGATCTACGTGGTAATTTTTGTCCTTACCCTGCTGTCCGATTTTCCCGTGCTGAAATCCCGCGCCACCGCCGGCCAGACGCTGCAAACCCGGGAGCCCTGGGGACCGGGCGTGGCGCTGTTGGCGCTGGCCGCGCTCTGTTATATCTTGGGTCAGCTAGGTTTTATTTCTTGGGTACCGGAATACGCCACGACGCGTTTCCAAATGGATATCCAGCAGGCCGGCGGATTGGTCAGTCATTTCTGGACCGCTTACATGGTCGGAATGTGGGTCTTTAGCGCTCTGCTGCGGTTCTTCGATTTGCAGCGCATCGTGACCGTGCTTGCGGCGCTTTCGGCGGTCTTCATGTATCTGTTCATCCACGCCGGCGATCCCGCCTGGTTGCCCTGGTGTTTGCTGGCGCTGGGTTTTGTTTCCAGCGCGATTTATACCACCATCATCACGCTGGGATCGCAGCAAACCCGCGTGACCTCCCCCAGATTGGTCAATTTTATCCTGACCTGCGGCACCATCGGCACCATGCTAACGTTTGTCGTGACCGGCCCCATCGTGGCCCGCTATGGCGTGGGCGCGGCGCTGCAAACCTCCAATCTGCTGTATGTTACGGTATTCATTCTGTGCCTGCTGCTGGGTTTCGTTAGCCGCCATCGCACTCATACTCAAGCGATCGTCTGATGTTGCGCGCCGGCTTGTCAATCGAGCCGGCGCCGGCGGCCCTCGCCGCGCAATAGTTTGACCGTGCATGTGTTATCACTCAACATCATCTGTTTGTTCACTTATCTCTGTCATGTCATAGTAGTCCCGCGCACCGGCTGGGGTAGGATCGGCCTTGCTAGCAAACGTTTGCGTAGCGAAGGGCCGACAGCCGCGCCGGTCCGCCGTCGCCCTGGCGCCCTGACGCCCTATGCGCCTGCGCGCCGGGGGCGCGAACATAAACTTATCCCTGTCTATAAGGACCTTGTGAACATGACCGGATCTTCCCCCGCCGTTTCCCGCGCCCCGCTGTTGTTGGCGGCGCTGATTGGGGCCAATCTGTTCAGCTGGACCTGGGCGCTGCTCGCTTTTGGACACAATAGCGCCCTTATCGCCGCCAGCCTCCTCGCCTGGAGCTACGGCTTGCGCCATGCGGTCGACGCCGATCATATCGCCGCCATCGACACCGTAACCCGTCAAATGATGCAGCAGGGCCAGCGCCCGACGGGGGTGGGGGCTTTTTTTTCCCTGGGGCACTCTACGATTGTCATTCTGGCCACCTTGACTATCGCGCTGACGGCTTCCGCCTTCCAGGACCACATGGGTTGGCTGCATACCTACGGCGGATTGATAGGCTCGGCCGTTTCCAGCGGTTTTCTGCTGCTAATGGCGCTGAGTAACCTCCTTATTCTGCAAGGCATCTGGCGCCGTTTCCGTCGGCTCAAACAGGGCAACGGTGCGGCACCCGAGGAGCCGATGGGGGGCGGGCTGATGTACCGCCTGCTTGGCAAACTGTTCCGGCTGACGCGTAAAAGCTGGCATATGTACCTGGTGGGGTTTTTATTCGGGCTGGGATTTGATACCGCCACCGAAATCGGGCTGCTTGGCTTGTCCGCCGCCGGCGCGTCGGCGGGCATTGCCATCTGGTCGATAATGGTCTTCCCGGCACTGTTCGCCAGCGGCATGGCGCTGGTGGATACCCTGGATAATATGATGATGATTAACGCCTATGGCTGGGCGCTGAATAAGCCGCAGCGCAGGCTTTATTACAATATGACGGTCACCGCCACCTCGGTACTGGTGGCGCTGGTGATAGGCGGGCTTGAGGCGGCGGGACTGCTGGCGGAAAAGTTCGATCTGCAGGGCGCCCCCTGGCGGCTCGTGGCGTCCCTTAATGATCATCTGGGCAACGCCGGCTTTGTGGTAATTGGCCTGTTCGCCGTCTGCTGGGGCATTTCGGCGCTTAACTATCGCTGGCGGCGCTACGATCAACTGCCCATTTGATGCTCTCGCCCGACGTGTGACACATCGTCGGGCGCGCCCCACCGCGCGTCGTCAATAAGCTCGGTTCGCCAAGGCGCGTCCAGGGCGGCCGAGAGTTCCTTTTGGTTAAACGACCGGGCGAGGTTACCGCTAGCGCCCGTGCGCCATACCTTCCGAATGTCCCCCCGCCCGCCGTTGGCGTTTTCAGCGCCGCCGGGCGCGCCAATGCTGATGCAGCGCTTCGTTATAGTGATGAATATCACCACGCGTCAGACCAATATCCCGTAATTGGTCGTCGCTGAGCGCTAACAGGATCTGTTTGTCGCGCCGATAGAGCCGCCAGCGGCGTAACCGTGCCCAACCGCGGCGTACAAAGCCTGACCATCCAGGGGTGGTCGGGCGGGCGACGGGGTCGGTTGCCGCCGGTATTGAGGCGGTAAGGCATTGCGGTGACGTTTTCATCATAGCTCCTGTGGCTGGGGTGACAGGAATATGATGGAAGATTGTCCTATTACGGTACAGATTCAGAAATGCACTATTTTAATCATACAGATTGCGAATAATTAAACTGTAATGGTAATCTACTGCGCGATCTGTACCGGTTTCTGCGCTTTATTGGCCATCTGTATGAGGCATGTATGACCCGTTACCATCGTTTGGCCGATATCATCGGCGACCGCATCAAACAAGGCCTATACAACCGCGGCCAGCGGCTGCCCTCGGTGCGCGCGCTGAGCGTGGAACATGGCGTCAGCATCAGCACCGTGCAGCAGGCCTATCGGGTGCTGGAGCACCGGCAGTTAATCACCGCCCGCCCCAAATCCGGCTATTTCGTCTGTCAGCAGCACGGGCTGCCGGCGCTGCCGGAGATGTGCCGGCCCGCACAGCGACCGGTGGAAATTTCACAATGGGATCTGGTATTGCAGCTCACCCGCACCCGCAGCGCGCGCGATGTCATTCACCTCGGCCCCGGCGTCCCCGACGTCACCGCCAATACCTTGAAACCTTTACGTAAATTGTTGAGCCGCGTGGCGCTCCACCCGGATCTTCGCAGCCTGCATTATGATGAATTAAGCGGTTCCGCTCCCCTGCGCGAGCAGATCGCGCGCCTGATGATAGACAGCGGCAGCCATGTGGCGCCGGAAGGTGTCATCATCACCACCGGCTGCCACGAAGCGCTGTCGATCGCCATCCATGCGCTATGTCAGCCGGGGGATATTGTGGCGGTGGACTCCCCCAGCTTTCACGGCGTCACCCAAATCCTGAAAGGTTTCGGCATGAAGGCGCTGGAAATTCCCACCGACCCCCTCACCGGCGTCAGCCTGGAGGCGCTGGAACTCGCCCTCGAGCAATGGCCTATCAAGGCTATCCAATTGACCCCCAATTGTAATAATCCACTCGGCTATTTGATGCCTGACGCCCACAAGGTGGCGCTGTTGACGCTGGCGCAACGCTACGATACCCCCATAATCGAAGATGACGTTTACGCGGATCTTGCCTATCACTATCCCCGCCCGCGGACGATCAAGTCCTTTGATGAAGACGGCCGGGTGCTGCTATGCAGTTCATTTTCCAAAACGCTGGCGCCGGGCTTGCGTATCGGCTGGATCGAACCGGGACGCTATATGGAGCAGGTATTGCATATGAAATATATCGGCACCGGCGCCACCTCCACGCAACCGCAGTTGGCCATTGCCGAATTTCTGCGCCAGGGGCACTACCTGAAACACGTAAGCCGGATGCGCGCCCGCTATCAGCTAAATCGCGACATCATGACGGAATGGGTGCAGCGTTATTTTCCGGCAGGGACTAGGATAAGCCGGCCGCAGGGGGGATTTTTGCTGTGGGTAGAGTTGCCGCCGGCGTTTGATACCCTGCGGCTGAACCGTCAATTGGAGAGCAAAGGCGTACAGGTGGCGGTGGGACCCATTTTCTCCGCTTCCGGGAAATACCGCCACTGCCTGCGGCTCAATTACGCCAACCGCATGACACCGGCTATTGAAGCGGCGGTAAAATGCATCGGCGAAACGGTAGCGCAGCAGTTGGAAGCCTGCGCCTTGCTGACCCCGGCGGCGGAAGCGGCGCAGGATGGGCAGTAGCCAGCGACGCTTTTAGCGAAAATTCACGCTCTCCGGCTCCTGCAAGCAGAGCATCGATTGCGACGGCAAGGTGTGTGCTATCACCCGCCCGCGGCGGATAACATAGCGCGGCGGCGTCTGGCGCCGTACGGCATCGAAACCATTTTCCGCCGGCAGGATCAACAAATTGGCCTGATAACCGCATTTGATGCCGTACCCACTCAGGTTGAGCGTCCGAGCGCCGTTGCCGGTAATCAGGTTCAGCCCGTTATTAATCTGCTCATACCCCATCAATTGGCATACGTGCAGGCCCATATGCAGCACCTGTAGCATATTGCCGGTGCCGAGAGGATACCAGGGGTCAAACACATCATCATGGCCGAAACAGACATTGATGCCCTGCGCCAGCATCTCTTTCACGCGAGTGACGCCGCGGCGCTTGGGATAATCATCGAAACGGCCCTGCAGGTGAATATTCACCAGCGGATTGGCAACGAAATTGATGCCCGACAGTTTCAGTAGACGAAACAGGCGCGCGGTATAGGCGCCATTATAGGAATGCATGGCGGTGGTATGGCTGGCGGTGACCCTGCCGCCCAGCCGGGCCTCCAGCGCCAGCGTCGCCACGGTTTCCACAAAGCGCGACTGTTCGTCATCTATCTCATCACAATGAACGTCCACCAGCCGATCGTACTGTTGCGCCAACGCGAAAGCTTTATGCAAAGAAGCGATGCCATACTCGCGGGTAAACTCATAATGGGGGATCGCGCCAACCACATCCGCGCCCAGTCGCAACGCCTCCTCCAACAGGGCCTCGCCGTCCGGGAAAGAGAGGATCCCCTCCTGGGGAAACGCCACCAGTTGTAAATCCACCCAAGGCGCCGCTTCCCGCTTGACTTCCAACAGCGCTTTTAACGCCGTCAGAGACGGATCGGAGACGTCCACATGGCTGCGTACGTGCTGAATGCCGTTTGCGATTTGCCATTTCAGCGTCTGCCAGGCGCGGGTTTTGACATCCTCGTGGGTCAGCTCGGCCTTGCGCTCCGCCCAGCGGGCAATCCCTTCAAACAGCGTGCCGGACTCATTCCAGCGCGGATCGCCGGCGGTTTGAGTGGTATCAAGATGAATATGGGGTTCCACAAAGGGCGGTATCGCCAATCCGCCCTCGGCGTTGAGGACCCCTTCGCCGTCCCGCTGGCCGTGATTTTGCGGTGCCAGGCGGCGGATGATTCCCTGCTCGAGGGTGATTTGCCATAAACCTTCACGCCAGGGCAGCCGGACGTGACTGATCGTTTGCAGCAGGGGATTAGGCACGGGTTACCTCGCTTTTATCAGGGGCCTGAATGATAGATAGCGTAACCGCGGCAGAATGACAACCGCTTAAAATTCATTACCTTTGCCGGGAGGGGCAGAAAAGCATGGCAAAAGGCGCGCCGACCTGAGCATGGCGGCATCAGACTGGCGCGCGAGGGGTGTGCAACAATCAGGGTTTGGCGACAAAGCCCACCGCGTCATAAACCTTGGCCAGGGTCACGCTGGCCTGAGCGCGGGCTTTCTCCGCCCCGTCGCGCAGGACCTGATTCAAATAGGCCTCGTCGGCGCGTAGGGCATGGTAGCGGGCCTGTAACGACGTCAGCATTTCCGACACCGCATCCGCGACGGCGGTTTTCAAATGGCCGTACATTTTGCCGGCAAACGCCTGCTCCAGCTCAGCCACCGGCGTGCCGGTCACGCCTGAAAGAATATCCAGCAAATTGGAAACGCCGGGTTTCGTCACGGGATCGTAGCGCACCACCGGCGGCTCGTCGGAATCGGTTACCGCGCGCTTGAGTTTCTTGACCACGGATTTCGGATCTTCAAGCAGAGTTATCACGTTATTGCGGTTATCATCCGATTTCGACATCTTTTTCGTCGGATCCAACAACGACATCACCCGTGCGCCAGACTTAGGAATAAACGGTTCCGGAATGGTAAAAATGTCGCCATACAGCGCATTAAACCGCTTGGCGATATCGCGGCTGAGCTCCAAGTGCTGCTTCTGATCTTCCCCAACCGGCACCTGATTGGTCTGGTAGAGCAGGATATCCGCCGCCATCAGCACCGGATAATCAAACAGCCCGGCGTTGATGTTTTCGGCGTAACGGGCCGATTTATCCTTGAACTGAGTCATCCGGCTCAGTTCGCCGAAATAGGTATAGCAGTTCAACAGCCAGCCCAGCTGGCTATGCTCCGGCACGTGCGACTGAATGAAAACCGTACTTCTGGCGGGATCGATACCGCAGGCTAGATACAGCGCCAGAACGTCCAATGTCGCCTTGCGCAGCTGCTGGGCATCCTGACGGGCGGTGATGGCATGCAGGTCAACGATACAATAAATACAGTCATAATCATCCTGCATACTGACCCACTGACGCAGCGCACCCATATAGTTGCCAATGGTCAGTTCCCCTGACGGCTGCGCGCCGCTAAATACGATGGGCTTACTCATTTTAAACGTCCTGATTAACGGAAGATGACAGCCCGAGCACGGGCAAAAGATCGGCAAAACGGTCCAGAACGTAATCCGGATGACTCAAGGTGATCGCTTCACCGTAGTTATAGCCATAGGTCATGCCGGCGCTTGGGCAGCCGGCGGCTTTGGCCGCGAGGATATCATTGCGTGAATCGCCGACGAACAGCAGTTCGCGGGCGTAAAGCCCCAAATGGCCGAGCACCAGATAAAGCGGAGCCGGGTGCGGCTTTTTGGCGGAAACATCATCGCCGCCGATAATCAGCGTGAAATGGCGCTCGATACCGAGCGAGGCCAGCAGCGGCGCAACGAAGGGCGTGGGCTTGTTGGTCACCACCGCCATCGGCAGCCCCAGAAGCGCCAGCCGCGCCAGCGTATCCGCGACCTCGGGAAATAGCGTACTGCCCGCCGCCACCGTCCCGGCATAGTGCTCATCGAAGCGCAGGCGGGTGGCGCGCTGCAGCGCGGCGTCCGGTTCCGTCTGGGTAGCCCAGCGCAGCGCGCGCTCCACCAGTACATCGGCGCCGTTGCCGATCCAGGTGGCGATGCGCGCCAGACCGGCCGGAGGCAGGCCCTGCTCTGAAAGCGTCCGATCGAGAGCGGCGGTTAAGCCGGGGGCGCTGTCGGTTAGGGTGCCATCAAGATCAAACGCGATACCGCGGATAGGCCGTTCTTCACGCATTCCCCGCCGCTCCCGCCAATTCGTGACGCATGGCATCGATGACGGTACGGTAGTCCGGCTGGCTAAATATGGCGGAGCCGGCGACGAACATATCGGCGCCCGCGGCGGCGATAGCGCCGATGTTGTCTACTTTGACGCCGCCGTCCACCTCCAGCCGGATATCCCTGCCGCTAAGATCGATTAGCCGCCGCGCCTGACGCAGTTTATCAAGCGTAGAGGGTAAGAACGACTGACCGCCGAAACCGGGGTTGACCGACATCAGCAGGATGACATCAAGTTTATCCAGCACATACTCAAGGCAGCTCAGAGGCGTGGCGGGATTAAACACCAGTCCGGCCTTGCAACCGTGCTCCTTGATGAGCTGCAGCGAGCGGTCGATATGTTCCGAGGCTTCCGGGTGAAAGGTGATATAGCTGGCGCCGGCGGCGGCAAAATCCGGGATCAAGCGATCGACCGGTTTCACCATCAAATGCACATCAATGGGCGCGGTAATGCCATAGCTGCGCAGCGCTTTAAGCACCATCGGCCCCATGGTCAGATTAGGAACATAATGATTATCCATCACATCAAAATGCACGACGTCCGCCCCGGCGGATATCACTCGGGCGGTATCTTCACCCAGGCGGGCGAAATCCGCGGAAAGGATGGAAGGGGCGATTAAAAAGTTTTTCATCCATGTCTCCCGTCAGTTACGGTCAGTCTGCGGCGGGGCGACCCCGCTCAAAGATATAACGCCAACAGCTCATTTACGCTGCTGCGCCCGAAGATATTGCTGCTGATGGTCCGTCGCGCCGTGACATGATGCAGCACCGCATCGCCATACCATTTCCGGGTCAGCGCGGTATCGTGATTGGAAATCAGCACCGGTATCCGGCTTTCGCGAGCCAGCTGGCTCGCGAGGCGCGCCAGATTCTGCTGTTCGGTCAAATTGAAGCTATTAGTATGGTATGCCGTAAAGTTCGCGGTGGTAGAGAGCGGCACATAGGGCGGATCACAATACACCACCGAGCCCGGTACGGCGCGAGACAGCGTTTGCTGGTAGTGCTCACAGACAAATACCGCCCGGCGGGCTTTCTCGGCGAACCGGTAAAGTTCCAACTCCGGAAAATACGGCTTTTTATAGCGGCCGAAAGGGACGTTGAACTCACCGCTCAGGTTATATCGGCACAGGCCGTTGTAGCAATGCCGGTTGAGATAAAGAAACAATACCGCGCGCCGGTGGGCGTCCGTACAGAGATTAAACTCGCTGCGCAGCAGGTAGTAAACCTCCGAGATGTTGGCATCAGCGGCAAACAATTCACGGGCGTCGCGGATAAAGTCGTTCGGGCGCTCTTTAACGATATTGAACAGATTGATGAGATCACTGTTTATGTCAGCGAGGATGTAGCGGTCGTAATCCGTATTGAGGAACACCGAGCCGGCGCCGACAAAAGGCTCTATCAGGCAATCGCCCGCCGGCAGGTGACGGCGGATAGCCTCAATCAGCGGGTACTTGCCGCCGGCCCATTTCAAAAACGCGCGGTTCTTCTTCATGCCTTCGCTACTTACTCACACTCTTCAGAGCCGCGGATTGTACCCTGTTTACCATAGCGCTACAGCGCTATCTTCAGGAACGCTTAATTATTTTGGTCCTTTTTAACCTGACCAATTTGCCGCGCCCAGGGTTTCTTGGCCTGCACATCAGCGGGCAATTGCGCCACCGCATTTTTGGCCTGCGACAGCGAAGGATAAACCCCGTTGACCAGCACGTACCAAGGCTTGCCGTCGCGTCGGGTCTGATACACCCAATAATGGCTCAGCTGCTGTTGGCGCGCATAGGCGTTAAGCGTAGCCGGCTGCGAAGCGCTGCTTAACTGTAGCGTGTAATAACCGGCCGGTGCAGATTGAATCGTTCCCGCTGCGCTGCCCGCGGCCGCGGAGGGTGCAGGGGCGGACGGCGCTCGAGCGCTCGAGGTCGCTTTCGGCGCGCTGGCGGTCTGGCGGCCGGCGCTGGGCACCATCGGCGTTTGTTTCGGTTCGCGACGCGCGGCGGCAGGCGCCTTCGCCGGCGCGGTCGACGCTGATTTGTGCGGTTGTGTGCTGCTGCGGCTGCCCGGCGTCAGCGTGGCCGCCGCGGTGGGCAGAGTCGAAACCGGCCCCTGACCGTTCATTTGCGCGGCTACGCCGTTAACCTGATTTCCCTGCTGGGTCAGCGCGTCGGCCATATTGCCCGGTAATTCCACGCGCTGCTGCCCGCTCGGCGTGGTGACCGGCGCGGCTTCCGTTGGCGTTGAGGCGACCTGCGGCCCGCGCAGCTCTTGCGGCGAGGAGGCGCCATCGCTGCCGTTCACCGCCGCCGGGGCGCCGTTGGTCTGCGAATTGTTCGCCGCCGGCGCGGGGGCCCCAGGGGAGGACGAAGTGGCGTCGGAGCCGGAGGTCGAGCCGGAGAGATCGATATTACGCTGGCCGTTATTGTCAGCGCCCTGGCGGCTTGAATCGGTACGCGACGGGGATTTAAGCGCCGAACCGATGCTGATCACCAGCAACAGCAGCACCAGAATGCCGATACCTATCATCAAATGCTGCCTGGATACCGGCACTTTCGGCACGGTAGGACCTTTCCGCTGGCGGGGGGGGCGGCGATCGCTGCTATCGGGTCTCAGTTCGTCTTCCGACTTGAACTCATCCATATAAAACTCTCCGACTGAGAGGGGTATTTCCAGCGCCGGAGCGCGGGAAGGGTTATCAACTAAACCGGCCATGCCGACGCGCCCTGGCGTACGGCCGACCGGCTCAGGCCTGGCAATCCTTAATCGATGCCACCACCATATCATCAGCCACGCCGGCGCGCACTTCCGCGTTGCCGAGCGTCACCGGCAGCACCAGACGCAGCTGGCCGGCGATGACTTTTTTGTCGCGCATCATATGCGGCAAGTAATCTTCCGCAGCCATTTCCGCCGGCCCGCTGACCGGCAGGCCAGCACGCAACAGCAGCGCGCTGACCCGCTCGGCCTCCGCATCGCTGAACTGGCCCAGGCGGCGCGCGGTGCGCACCGCCATCATCATTCCGGCGGCCACGGCTTCGCCATGTAGCCAGTTGCCATAACCCATATGGGTTTCGATGGCGTGGCCGTAGGTATGGCCGAGATTAAGCAGCGCGCGCTGCCCCTGCTCGCGTTCATCCGCGGCCACCACGTCCGCTTTCAGCTCGCAGCAGCGGCGGATGCAGTAGGCGAGCGCCCGGGGCTCCAGGGCCAGCAGCGCGTCAAGATTGTCCTCTAGCCAAGCGAAAAACGCCGCATCAAGAATAATACCGTACTTGATGACTTCCGCCAGGCCCGAGGAAAGTTCCCGCCGCGGCAGCGTATTCAGACAGTCCAAATCGATAACCACCGAGGCGGGCTGATAGAAGGCGCCGATCATGTTCTTGCCGAGAGGATGGTTGACCGCGGTTTTACCGCCCACCGACGAGTCGACCTGAGAAAGTAGGGTGGTGGGAACTTGAATAAACCGCACGCCCCGCTGGTAACTGGCGGCGGCGAAGCCGGCCAGATCACCGATGACGCCACCACCGAGCGCGATGATGGTGGTATCGCGGCCATGGGGTTTGGCCAACAGCGCGGTGAAAACGCGATCCAGCACCGTCAGCGATTTGTTCTGCTCGCCGTCGGGCAAGACCACCCGATCGACCTTGACGCCGGCCTGGCTCAGTCGCCCGCTCAGGGAGTCCAGATACAAAGGCGCGAGGCGGTCATTGGTCACCAGCATGGCGTTATCGCCGCGCGTTAACGGCCAGAAAGACGCCGGATCATTGAATAATCCGGCGGCAATGGTAATCGGGTAGCTGCGCTCCCCTAATGTAACGGTAATCCTCTCCATGGGACGCTCAATGACCTTTTCGGCATCTCGTTAATTCAGATTAGCTGCTTTCCAGCATATTGATAATTTGGTTAGCAACAACCTTGGCGCTTTGTTCGTCGGTGCGGATAGTGACGTCCGCTATTTCTTCATACAGCGGGTTACGCTCGCGAGCCAGCGCTTCCAGGACGTCGCGCGGCGGAGCTTCAACTTGCAACAGCGGGCGTTTCTTATCACGCTGCGTACGGGCCAGCTGTTTTTCAATGGTGGTTTCGAGATAAACAACCACACCGCGAGCGGAGAGGCGGTTACGTGTTTCGCGCGATTTCACGGAGCCGCCGCCGGTAGCCAGCACAATCCCCTGCTTTTCGGTCAGTTCGTTGATGACTTTCTCTTCTCGATCGCGGAAGCCGTCTTCGCCTTCCACGTCAAATACCCAGCCTACATCAGCCCCGGTGCGTCGCTCAATCTCTTGATCAGAATCGAAAAACTCCATATTAAGTTGTTGAGCCAACTGACGCCCAATAGTGCTTTTGCCGGCACCCATAGGCCCAACCAGAAAGATATTGCGTTTCTCTGCCATGTTTTTCGGTATTACTAAGATTATTCGTTAATGACAACCCGCCCCGCCAATCAAATTAGCGGCGGGACCTAAACTGAAACCTCATGAGCGTTAGTGCGAGAATCAGACGAAAATTATCTCAACACTCCGGGTAGTTTGGCAACCGATTAAATTGATGCCTACACCGCAAGCAGGATCCCCGGTATCATCACCGGTATGATATTTGACGCAAAATCAGCGATGCTCAATGGGTTACCCTTGTAAGCGAAATCGCCGACAGCGTCAAATTGATAACGAAAAAAACGCATAAATTGTTGCCGCATACCCGCTTTCGCCCGGTTTAAGCGGCGGTAGTCTATCCTGATATGCGGGTGGGTGTAATAAAAATAACTAATTCACGTTGTTTATAATTAGCTCGTTGGCGCTTAAATAACGCCCCGACTAGCGGGATATCGGCCAAAAGCGGCACCCGATCGTTGCTCCGCTGCTTTTGATGCTGGAATATGCCGCCGAGCACGATGGTCTCGCCGTCTGCAATCGTTACCTGTGTTTTAATCTCTTCCGTATCGATGGTCACGCTCTGGCTTTCTCCCTGCTTGATGACACTGCCCGGAACATTCTGGCTCAGCCGCAAATCCAGCGTGATGCGCCCGTTGCGCAGAATACGCGGCGTTACCTCCATGCACAACACCGCCTCTTTGAACTGAATTGAGGGATGTTTGCCGTGGCCGCTGGTCATCGGATACGGGATTTGCGTGCCTTGCTTGATGCTGGCGGTCTGCTGATGGGCGGTATAAAGACGCGGGCTGGCCAGAATATCCACCTTGTTTTCCTGCTCCAGCGCGGTCAACTCCAGCTCCAGCATCCGGCCATTGAGACGCGCCAGCGGCAGCCCGATGCGGGCAAAATGCCCGTCAACCGGCATTTTCACGCTGGCGCGCGCATCCTCCGACGCGCTTCCCCCCGGGTAGCGCCAGTTAACCCCGACCTCGCGCAGATTTTCCCGGCTGATGGTGACGATATGGGCGGTGATAAGCACCTGCTCAAGCGGTACATCCCACACGGCTATCCAATCGCTCACGGCGGCCAGGGCGGCGGCGGTATCGCGCAGCACAAGCGAGTTGGTCCGCTTATCGAGCCGAACGCTGCCTCTGGATGACAATAGCGACGTGCGCTGGGCGTCAATGCTGCGAACCACTTCGCTCGCGTCGGCATACTGCAGGGTGACTAACCGGTTAATCAGCGGCGCCCCCTCCTCTCGCGACGCCGTCGACGCCGCTTTTTCCTGCTGCTGTTCGTCCTGCGCTTCCTGCTGCGATACCACCAGCGTCTGACCTTGACGCGTCATCTGCAGGCCGCCTGCCGTCAGAACCAGCGCCAGCGCCTGGCGCCAGGGCATCTCTTGCAGCCGCAGCGTGATCTCGCCCTCAACGCCCGGTGTCACTACCAGATTCATCCCGCGCTGGGCGGCCAGGGCCTGCAATACCTGCCGTACCGGCGCATCATCCGCGTGCAGCGATAGCGTGCCCTGCCCGCTACCACGCCGCAGAGAAAAAGGGGAAGACGGCGAGTGAACCCCCGGGCGGTGGTTTTCCCGAGCGGGAGACTCGGATGGCGGAATCCGCACCGGCCGGAACGGATCCCGTATCGCCGCGCCGCCGCTGCTCGTGGCGAGAGAAGGCGGATCGTCTGTCGCCGCCGCGGGGACTTCGCCCGCCGGGATCGCGAGTGTCACGCCCGCCGCCGCAGGAACTCCGCCCGCCGGGATCGTGGGTGTCACGCCCGCCGCCGCGGGAACTCCGCCCGCCAGGTTCGTGGGTGTCACGCCCGCCGCCGCAGGGACTTCGCCCGCCGGGATCGTGGGTGTCACGCCCGCCGCCGCGGGGATCGCGGATAACCCCCCCGCGGTCGCCGGGGCCTCGCCCGCTGAGACGCTCGGCGGATCGGCCCCGGGGGTGGCCAGGACGATGACCAACAGCAGCCAAAGTCCCCGTGCTAAACCTGCTCTGGCGCCATGCCGCCCCTTTCCCTGCTGCACCCGGAATGTCTTAGTATGCCCCAGCCGGCATCTCCCCATCGTCGTTCTCCTTTGCGACCGCAGGCGTTGATTCGTCCGCACGGGTTAATCTGAAATCCAGCATCAGTCCTTCGGGTGTCGCTTTTAACGATAATGCCTGCAGGCCAATGCAGCCGTTAAGCGCCGCAATAGCGCTCAGTAAACGCTCAACCCCGGCGAAGTCCGTGGTCGCTGCGACCGTCCATCCCGGCCGATCCCCATGGTCCCCCGCGGACATGGCCCGCCAGCGTAACCCGGCGGGGGGATCGTGCCCCGGCGTCATAAACAGCGATAAAGGGTCCTGCGCCAGCCGCTGGCAGCGCCGTTGCCCGGCGGCATCGGCGGCGTCCGCGGGCCGGTGACTATTGCTCTCGACCGCCGGCGCGGCGCCGGTTATGTCGCCGGTCGGCGGCGGCAAGATTGCCGCGCCCCCGGCAGACAACCGCCGCCCGGGCTCACCGCTTTGCGCGCTTGATGACGGGCACAGGCCGCGGCTCTCGGCGCGCGGCGGCGAACGTTGGGCAATGAACTGGCGCTGCACCTGCTCCAGACGGCGCTTCTCCGGCAGCACGACCCACACGCCGCCGACTAAAATAACGACGGCCGCCACCAGCGCGTAACCCGCCAGCCATTTTATCGCCGGCCGATCGCGTCCGGTTCCCGCGGCCGGCGAAGTCATGCCCCCTCCTCCGGCGGCCAGGCCGCTACAAGGAAAAATTGCCAGCGCGACGCATCCCGCCGCCTGACCTCCCGCCAGCGGAAATCGGGTAACGTTGCGTGATCTATTAGCCGGCGCCGCAGGGTAACCACCGGCGGATAACCCTCGCTGCAGCCGCTGATATAAAGCCGGTCGCCGCGCTGCTCAATCTCGGTAAGCCACAGCTGCGGCGGCAACAGCGCCGGTAGCTGCCGAAACAGGTGCACATAACGCTGATTGGCGATCGCCAGCCGGCGCTGGCGCTGCGTCGTTCGCGCCGCGCTTGCCGACAGCGCGGCGGCGCGGGCTGTCGGTTCCGCCTGCGCCGCCTCAGGGGACGGATGCGTTTCAGCCAGGCGGGTTTCCAACGTTAAGCGCTGATGGCGCCAATAGACCGCGGGCGTGGCGATAAGCGCCAACGCCAGTAATAGTGGTACCAGCGTCAACACCAGCAGGCAGCGAACGCGTCGCCGAAGACGGGCCTGCCGCCAGGGCCACAGGTTCACCTGCTCCATAGGCGTTCATCCGGCGCCAGCGCCAGGCCGGCGGCAATGACCCACGCCGCCGGCCAATCAGGAAGCGCCACCGGCTTGCGGTCCGCCGACGCAGCGCGTGGCCACCGTCGCCCGCGCGGCATGGAGCCGGACGCGAATAGTCGCTCCACGGAGGGACGCAAGGCGTCGAACGGCGACCACAGATCCCCGCCCTCCGGTACTGGACCGGGCTCGATACAGGTGTAGTGGCAGGCCGCCAGCGTCCCAACGTCAAAGGCAAAATCGAGCGGCTGCGCCAGCGGCGCGACGTGATAAGCGCCGCTGACACACCGATGCACTAGCGGCAAAGCGGGGTTCAAGGCGCACGCGCGGGCCGCGCGGCGCAGCGCGGCGGCGGGGATATCCAGCCGTTGCGCGGGCAAACCGGCGGCGCGCAGACAGCGGCGCCAGGGGAGCAGCGGCGCCAGCCGGGCGCTGACGACCAGCACGCGGCCGGGCTGCGTGGCGTCAAGACACCAGTCCCAGGCCAGCGACGCCGGCAGACTCGGCAGACGACGACGCAACTGAGTTTCAAGATACCAGCCGCAGGCGCTCTCGCCGAGGCGACGGTCGGGCGCCGGCAGGCGCGTCAGCGTGACGGGCAGTCCCGTCAGGCAAAGCCGGACTGAAAGGCGCCGGGGAAGCTGGCGGCGCCAGCGGCGCAGCGCATCCACGGTGGCCGCCACAGGGCAGGGATCGCCCTGCGCGTCACGCCCCATTGGTAAGGGAAATTGCCACCAGCCGCGACAGCGCCATTGCGTGCGTTCGCGCGACAAAGCCAGCGCGCGCAGCACGTCCGGCTCGATATCCATGCCTATTCGCCAGCGGTCAAACGCCATGATTCCCCCCTTCCCTGAGGCTGGTCACTTAAATTACGTATCCAATAGCAAGGCTAACCTTTATACTAGCGCGCGGTTGTTTATAAACTGCCCAAATGACAAAAAATGGGAATTCTCAGGTGAAGTTCGTAAAATATTTATTTATCTTTGCAGTGTGTTGCATTTTGTTGGGAGCCGCCTCGATATATGGCATGTACCGCTATATCGCGCCCCAATTGCCCGATGTGGCAACGCTGAAAGACATCCGCCTGCAAACGCCAATGCAGGTCTTCTCGGCGGACGGCAAACTTATTGCCCAATACGGTGAGAAACGCCGCATCCCGCTCAGGCTCGATCAAATGCCACCGGAATTGGTGCATGCCTTCGTCGCCACGGAAGACAGCCGGTTCTACGAGCATCACGGTGTGGATCCGGTAGGCATTTTGCGCGCGGCCTCCATTGCTCTGCTCTCCGGCCACGCCTCGCAGGGCGCGAGTACCATTACTCAGCAGTTGGCCCGCAATTTCTTCCTAAGCCCGGAACGGACGCTTATTCGTAAAATCAAAGAAGCGTTTCTGGCGGTACGGATCGAGCAGTTGCTCAGCAAAGATGAAATCCTTGAACTTTATCTGAATAAAATTTACCTGGGCTACCGCGCTTACGGCGTGGGCGCGGCGGCACAGGTCTATTTCGGCAAGGACGTCAGCCAGCTCTCGCTAAGCGAGATGGCCATGATTGCCGGATTGCCGAAAGCCCCTTCCACCTTTAATCCGCTCTACTCCCCCGAACGGGCGCTGGCGCGGCGCAATACCGTCCTGGCGCGCATGCGCGATGAAAACTACATTACCCAGGCCGAATACGAGCAGGCGCGCGATGCGGCGCTGGTGGCCCATTACCACGCGCCGGAAATCGATTTTTCCGCGCCCTATGTGTCGGAAATGGTGCGCCAGGATATGCTCAAACGCTATGGGGAAAATGCCTATACCGACGGCTTCAAGGTGTATACCACTATCACCAAGCCGCTTCAGCAGGCGGCGCAGACCGTGGTGCGCAACAACGTGCTGGCCTACGATATGCGCCACGGCTACCGCGGTCCGAGCAGCGTACTTTGGAAAGTCGGCGAGTCGCCCTGGGACGCGCAGCATATCCGCGATAGGCTGAAGACCCTGCCCGTCTACGGTCCGCTGCATGCGGCGGTCGTGACCGAGACCAGCGTCGACGGTGCGGTAGCGATGATGGCCGACGGCAGCAACGTGTCGCTGTCGCTGGCGGGTATGCGCTGGGCGCGGCCGTTCAGAAGCGACACGCAGCAGGGCCCGACGCCGAAAAAGGCGACGGACGTGGTGCAGGCGGGGCAACAGATTTGGGTGCGCCAAATGGACGATGGCTGGTGGCTTGCCCAGGTGCCGGACGTTAATTCAGCCCTGGTGTCGCTGGATCCGCAGGACGGCTCGGTCAAAGCGCTGGTCGGCGGTTTCGACTTCAATCAAAGCAAATTCAACCGTATCACCCAGGCACTGCGCCAGGTGGGTTCCAATATCAAGCCCTTCTTGTATACCGCCGCGCTGGATAAAGGGTTGACCCTGGCGACCATTCTCAACGATGTGCCTATTTCCCGCTGGGATGCCGGCGCCGGCTCCGACTGGCGGCCGCGCAACTCGCCGCCGACCTATGCCGGCCCGATTCGGCTGCGCCAGGGGCTGGGACAGTCGAAAAACGTAGTGATGGTCCGCGCCATGCGCGCCATGGGGGTCGATTATGCCGCGGAATACCTGCAGCGTTTCGGCTTCCCGGCGCAGAATATCGTCCACACCGAATCGCTGGCGCTGGGATCCGCCTCCTTTACCCCACTACAGCTGGTGCGGGGCTATGCGGTGTTGGCCAACGGCGGTTATCTGGTCGACCCTTACCTCATCACTAAAATCACCGACGAGAATGATCAGGTGCTGTTTACCGCCAAACCGAAGGTAGTGTGCGCCAGCTGCGATTTGCCGGTTATCTACGGCGATACGCCGAAATCGGCGGTATTGTCGGACGACAGTATGGAAAATGTGGCCGTCTCACGCCAGTCCGACGCTAACGGTACGGTGCCGATGCCGCGGCTGGAACGGGTTTCGCCGGCGCAGGCGGCAGCGGACGGAGAGCAACTGTATGCCCCCCACGTTATTAGCACGCCGCTGTCGTTTTTGATGCGCGACGCCCTCAACAGCAACATCTTCGGCGAGCCCGGCTGGATGGGCACCGGCTGGCGTGCCGCCCGCGATTTGAAGCGCCATGACATTGGCGGCAAAACCGGGACCACCAACGACTCCAAAGACGCCTGGTTCTCCGGCTACGGCCCCGATACGGTCACCACCGTCTGGATAGGCTTCGACGATCATCGCCGCAATTTGGGCAGAACCACGGCGTCAGGCGCCATCAGCGATCAGATTTCCGGCGCCGAGGGCGGCGCCAAAAGCGCTCAGCCTATCTGGGATGATTATATGAAGATAGCGCTGGAGGGCATTCCCGAAGAGAAACAGGATCCTCCCCCGGGCATTGTTACCGTCACTATCGATAAGAGCAGCGGCAAGTTGTCCGACGGCGGCGGCAACAGCCGGCCGGAATACTTTATCGACGGCACCCAGCCGAAAGAGCGGGTCGTGCATGAAGTCGGTACGACACTTATGGATAACGGCCAGCAGCAAGAGCTGTTTTAATTGAGCGCCGCGCCGGGCGAAGGTATTTAGGCCCGGCCAAGGTATTCCCCGCGACGCCGGATTGCGTCGGGAATGGGCTCTGTTCGCCTCGACGATTGATGCGCCGGCAGGATCTATTTTGACCACAGCGCCCGAGGGCGCCTGGGAGGGGTTATTTTGGCCGCGGCGCCTGATTGAGCCAGGCATGAGCGAGAAACAGCGCGCTCACATTGCGCGCCTCGCAAAAATCAGGTTCATCCAGCAACGCCAGCATACGGCTTATCGGCCATCGCACCAGCGGCAGCGGCTCCGGCTCGTCCCCCTGTAGGCGCTGGGGATAAAGATCCTGTGCTACCACAATATGCATTTTGCTGGAGAAATAGGACGGCGCCATACTCAGGCGACGCAAAAAGGTAAAGGCGCGCCCGCCAAAGCCCGCTTCCTCCATCAGTTCGCGATTGGCCGCCTCCATCACCCCTTCGCCGGGGTCAATAAGCCCTTTTGGAAAACCCAGCTCGTAATCCTCAATGCCGGCGCCGTACTCGCGGATCAGCAACAGATGGTCATCCAGCACCGGCACGATCATCACCGCCTCGCGCTGGGAAGGCTTCATGCGCTCATACACCCGCCGCGCGCCATTGCTGAACTCCAGATCGACGGATTCAACGGTGAACAGGCGGGACTGGGCAACGGTCGCCACGCGATGTATTTTGGGTTTTTGCAGATTCTTATCCATATCGTTCCCGCAGATTGCGCACAGGAGGACCAGGGGACGCCCGGCCATCGGGTTGGTCAACATTGTGCGTTAATAAGGGACCAGGCCGCAACCTGTCTGCGCGAACGCCCTTCTCATGCCGTCAAAACGGTGGCGCACAAATCTGGCAAACGGCGAATAAAATAGGAAAATGCTGATATATCCGCAACAGTGGGCTTGTTACCCTCCCCCTAGTATCGGTTACTATGCCTGTTTTACGCCGATGACTTCCTGCGCCCGCCGCAGGCCCATTTGAGCAGCAGCACCGGCGTGAGTCCTTGCAGCGACAGTTAATTTTGGTGTGGTATTTATGAGGTTGTGGGTGGGGTTAGCATGAGCGCAATCGTCTTTGTATTGGCTGGCGTGCTTGCCTGTGCGATGGTTTTGGTTGTCGGCTGGCGCTATTATCGCCGGCGTGCCCGCCCTGTCTCCGTCAAACGTCTGTCGTTCATTCAACCCTTTCCGCGCAAGCTGACGGCGGAAGAGCGCGCGGCCATCGAGCATTACTTACATCATAGCCAGCCGCTGGCGGGCGCCACGCCGCTGAGCGCGCCGGAGCCCGCGGCGGCGGGCGCTCCGCTGACGCCGCGCAGCGAAAATGTCTATTCTGTTACCCACGCCATCACCCGTTATGGCCTGGCGACCGATGCGCCGCATAAATGGCGTTACTATCTCGACAACATCGAAATTCATTTGCCGGCGCAATGGGAACAATTCATCGCCGAAGAGAACCATGTTGAGCTGATACGGACCGACAGCATGCCGCTGGTGATCTCCCTCAACGGCCATTCGCTGGTGAATTACGCGCCGTCCGCGATGGCGCCGGCGCCGGCGCGCGCGGCGGTACCCAATTCTTCGATGCGCGAGCAGGGCAACGAACAGGTAGAGTTGCTCAAAGTGCGCAAGGAAACGCCGCAGGAGCGGGCCATCAGTCGTCCTTCCGGGCGACGCGAAGCGTTGCTTTGCAGCGCGGCGCTGCTGTTGATACTGCTGAGCCTGCTGGCGCCCATCGTGGCCCAGGCCTGGCTGGCGGCGCTGGCCGGGTTGCCCGCCGCGCTGGCCGCGTGGCTGCGGTTTCGCCCGACGCCGCCGCGCAACCGCCAGGATATCCACTGCCTGCGCGGGATCCCACGGCGTTGGGGGCTATTCGGCGAATCCGGCCAGGGCAGCATCAGCAATATTTCCCTCGGCAGCCTCGATCTTAAATACCCGGCACATTGGCAGCCGTATATTGCCCGCGATCTGGACCAGAAAACCGACATCGATATTTATGTCAACAGCCAGGTGGTGCGCCAGGGACGCTATCTCTCGCTACATGATGAAGTAAGCTATTTCCCCCTACAGCGCTGGGGCGGGAATCTGATAATGCTGTGCAGTTCGCTGTTGGTCCTGGCGTTGCTGTTGGCTTATGTGCCGCTCTCGCTGCCGCTGAAGCTGAGCGTTGCCTGGCTACAGGGCGCGCAAACGGTGCGCGTCGACAGCGTCGCCGCCTTGAACCAGGCCTCGCTGCGCATCGGCGATACCCTTTCGGCCCGGGGCACCGGTATGTGCTATATCCAGAGCGACGGCAGCCAGACACCGTTTTTCCCTTTCGATTGCTCGGCCATTTATTGGAACAACGCCGTACCGCTGCCGATGCCGGAATCCGATACGGTCGATCGCGCCGAAGCGCTGCTGGCGGTGGTGAACAATCAGCTGCATCCGGTCCAGGACAACGAAAATAAAATCACGCCGGGGCTGGCCTCCGCCATTCAAAAATCTGGCATGATACTGCTTGATGATTTCAGCGACATCGTGCTGAAGACCCAGGCGTTATGTCAGGATGACGCCGCCCCTTGTCAAAGACTACAGGCGGCGCTGGTGAATTTGGCCAACGGTCGCGACTGGCCGACCATCGTCAAACGTGCCCGCGCGGGTTCATTGAAAGGCATTAATGTCCTGCTGCGTCCCGTAAGCGCCGATACGCTGGAAGGGCTGGTCAACGCCGCCGCCGCCTACTATTTTACCAGCGAAACGCGTAACGCCACTAACGCGCTTAACAGCCCGCCGCCGGGCGGTTTTTTGATCCGCAGCGACGAAGATAAACAGCTGGTGGAGACCCCTCCCCCCGGCGCGAGCTTCAATGATTACGCCGGCCTGGCGCAATGGCACGAGCTGCAACGGTTGTCTAGCCAGTTGCTGCACACGCCGTTTAACGCCGAGGGCGTTATCACCAATATCACCGTCGACGCCAACGGCACCCGCCACATCGCGCTGCACAGCGAGCCCGAAAGAGTCTCTCTGTGGCGAAACGTGGGCGCCACGCTGTTGCTGTTGCTGCTGCTGACGGTCGCCGCGTTTAACACCATTTTGCTGATACGTCGCCTGCACAACGGACGACGCCGGGCGCGGGATATCCAACGCTATTATGATGGCTGTTTTAACCACGAGGCGGTGTCCTCGGGCGGCAACCGCGTCTGGCGGAGCTAACTGCCGCCCATTGCGGCCTCCGCTCAGACGCCCAAGCGGCTTAATGCGCGCACTGCGGCCCCCACTCAGGCGGCAAGGCGGCTCACCGTCGGGCACTGCGGCCCCCGCTTGGGCGGCAAATATGCTACCCTGAAAACTGATCTGACCGTTCGCCGTTAGGCCACGGCCCTGTTCCCTTATTCCGCTTACGTCCTGGAGTCCGCATGTCCGCAGCAATCGACTGGCGCCATATTGATACCGTTATTCTTGATATGGACGGGACGCTGCTGGATTTAGCCTTCGATCGCGACTTCTGGCTGTCTCGCGTACCGGCGGCCCTCAGCCGGCAACGCGGCATCACCCCAGATGAGGCCGGCGCGCTGATAGATCTGGAGTATCACAGCGTGCGCCATACCTTGAATTGGTACTGCTTTGATTATTGGCATCGGCGGCTGGCGCTGGATATCGCCGCCATGACCGCCGAGCTTGGCCATACCGTGCGGCTGCGCGACGACACGCTGCCGCTGCTGGCCGCGTTGCGCCAGCACGGCCGTCGCTCTATCCTGCTGACCAATGCGCATCCCGATGGCCTGGCGGTAAAAATGCGCCACACCGGTTTAGGCCAGCACCTTGATTTATTACTTTCCACCCATACATTTGGTTATCCCAAGGAAGATCAGCAATTGTGGCGGCGCGTCCGCGAGCATACCGGTTTTGATCCGGCGCGGACGCTGTTTATCGACGACAGTGAGCCGATCCTTGATGCGGCCAGCCGCTTTGGTATCCGCTATTGTCTTGGCGTCAGCAATCCCGATTCCGGGCTGGCGCCCCAGACGTTCCGGCGGCATCCGGCGCTGAGCGATTACCGCGCGCTGCTGCCCGCGCTGGCCGGCATGGCGCCTGACACCCAGGAGGTGAAATGAAACCCAAAGACGTTAACGGCGAGATTCCGGCCGTGCGGCTGGATAAGTGGCTGTGGGCGGCGCGTTTTTATAAAACCCGCGCGCTGGCCCGCGAAATGATTGAAGGGGGCAAAGTTCATTACAATGGACAGCGCAGCAAACCGGGCAAAACGATGGAGCTGGGCGCGGAGATCACGCTGCGTCAAGGCAATGACGAACGTCAGGTGAGCGTGCGCGCCATTAGCGATCAGCGCCGCCCGGCCAGCGATGCGCAGCAGCTGTATCAGGAGACCGATGCCAGCATCGCCAAGCGGGAGAAAATGGCCGAAGCGCGCAAGCAAAATGCCCTTACGATGCCCCATCCGGACAGGCGCCCGGATAAAAAAGAACGCCGCAATCTGATTAAATTTAAATATGGCGAACCGGGTGAGGCGCAATAACCCGCCCGGCGCCGCAGGCATGAGAGACCATAATGACCCATCAAGACCAGCTACACCGTTATCTTTTTGAAAAATATTCCGTCAGGGGTGAACTGGTGTCATTACAGGAAACCTACCGGCAGGTGCTGGGCCAACACAACTACCCGCCGGCGGTGAAAACGCTGTTAGGGGAACTTCTGGTGGCAACCAGCCTGCTTACCGCCACGCTGAAGTTTACCGGCGAAATCACCGTCCAGTTGCAGGGGGACGGCCCGTTGCGTCTGGCGGTGATTAACGGCGACGATCGGCAGAATATGCGCGGGCTGGCGCGTGTCGACGGCGAAATCGCCGCTGACGCCACCCTGGCGCAAATGGTGGGCAATGGCTATCTGGTCATCACGCTGACGCCCGCCGAGGGCGAGCGGTATCAGGGGGTGGTCGGTCTGGAAGGTCCTCATCTGGCGGACTGTCTGGAAAACTACTTCCTGCAATCGGAGCAGTTGCCGACGCGACTGTTTATCCGCACCGGCGAGCATCAGGGTCAGGTGGCCGCCGCCGGCCTGCTGCTGCAAGTATTGCCCGGCCAGGATACCCGCGCCGATGATTTCGACCATTTGGCGCAGCTCACCGCAACGGTGAAGGGCAACGAATTGTTCGCTCTGCCGGCCAACGACGTTTTATACCGCCTCTATCATCAAGATGAGGTGACGGTTTACCCGCCGCAATCGGTGCAATTCCTCTGTACCTGCTCCCGCCAGCGCTGCGCCGACGCGCTGATTACCCTGGGCGAACAGGAGTTGAACGACATGCTCGAGCAGGACGGCGAAGTGGATATGCATTGCGATTTTTGCGGCAGCCATTACCGTTTTGACGCCGACGCCATCGCGGCCCTACAGCGGCAGGCGGCGGAAGGTCGCGCGCCACAGGCCTAGGATTTAACCTATTACCCCGCCGGACGATTGCCTCTTCGGCGGCATATGTTAAGGTAATAACTTATTTTCCGTGCGCCCATTCACAAAATAACTTAAAGCCTGCCCGGTCAGGTCAATCCTTGATTTATCTCTCGGCGCGCCCACCGCTAACCCCTACAATCGCTAACGATACTTATTGAACTAAGGAGCAGTGACATGGTAAGTGAGAGGATTACCCCGCAGCAATGGCTCAGTTATGGAATAACGGGCTGCCGCGAACTGGTGTACAACCCAGACTACGACCAACTGTTTGCAGAAGAGACCGACCCCGCCCTCAGCGGGTTCGAACGCGGAACCCTTACCCAATCGGGCGCGGTGGCGGTGGATACCGGGATTTTCACCGGTCGGTCGCCGTTCGATAAGTATCTGGTGCGTGACGCTAAGACCCGCGACACCCTGTGGTGGTCCGATCAGGGCAAAGGCGCCAATGACAATCATCCCCTTGACCAGCAGACCTGGGATCACCTTAAAAAGCGGGTCGGCCAGCAACTTAGCGGCAAGCGCCTGTTTGTCATTGATGCTTTCTGCGGTGCCAATGAGGATAGCCGACTTAAGGTGCGTTTTGTCACCGAGGTCGCCTGGCAGGCGCACTTCGTCAAAAATATGTTCATCCGGCCAAGCGACGAGGAGCTGCGCGGCTTTGAACCGAATTTTGTGGTGCTTAACGGCGCCAAATGCACCAACCCCGACTGGCGTGAACAGGGCCTGCATTCAGAAAACTTTGTCGCTTTCAATCTCACGGAAGGCATCCAGCTTATCGGCGGCACCTGGTACGGCGGCGAAATGAAAAAAGGGCTGTTCTCGGTAATGAACTACCTGCTGCCGCTAAAGGGGATCGCATCCATGCACTGTTCGGCCAACGTCGGCGCCGATGAGGATGTCGCGCTGTTCTTCGGCCTTTCCGGCACCGGCAAAACCACGCTGTCGACCGACCCGCGCCGCCGTCTGATCGGTGATGATGAACACGGCTGGGACGACGATGGCGTATTCAATTTTGAAGGGGGCTGTTACGCCAAAACTATCCGCCTTTCCCCCGAGGCCGAGCCGGAGATTTATCAGGCGATTCGCCGTAACGCGCTGCTGGAAAATGTGGTGGTGCGGGCGGACGGCAGCGTGGATTACGACGACGGCAGTAAGACCGAAAACGCCCGCGTCTCTTATCCCATCGATCATATCGAGAATATCGTCAAACCGGTGTCGCGCGCGGGACACGCAACGCGCGTCATTTTCCTGACGGCGGATGCCTTTGGCGTCTTACCGCCGGTCGCCAGCCTGTCGATGGAACAGGCGCAGTATCATTTCCTGTCCGGCTTTACCGCCAAACTGGCGGGGACCGAGCGGGGCGTGGTGGCGCCGGTGCCCACCTTCTCCGCCTGCTTTGGCGCGGCATTTTTGTCGCTGCATCCCACCGCCTACGCCGATGTGCTGGCTAAACGCATGAACGCCGCCGGCGCCCGCGCCTTTTTGGTCAATACCGGCTGGAACGGCAGCGGTAAACGGATCTCCCTCAAAGACACGCGGGCGATTATCAACGCCATTTTACGCGGCGATATTGACGATGCGCCGACGGCGACCCTGCCTATCTTCAATCTTACGATACCTACCGCGCTGCCGGGCGTGGACGGCGCGATCCTCGACCCGCGCGCTACCTACGCCAATGCCGGCGAATGGCGGACCAAGGCGGAAGATTTGGCCCAGCGTTTTAGCGATAATTTCGCCAAATTTACCGACACCCCGGCAGGGGCGGCGCTGGTGAGCGCGGGTCCGCAGCGCTGAACTTGCTGGGCCGCGCGTCAGCCCCCGCGCCGTGACACCTTGGCAAGACAGCCGCTCAGGAAGCAGCCATACCGTCACGCGTGTGGCGTTTGCCCTGCGCGCGCCGATCGGCCCGCATAGGGTCATGCCATCTTGCTGACCGACCGCCGATTGGCCCACATGCGACCATGCTCTCTTGCGGGTGGCGCTTTGACCCGCCCGCCGGCCATGCGGCCATGTCATCTGGCGTTTGACGTTGACCGACCCGGCGACGGCGCACTCGGCTCAAGCCACCGCTTAGTCGGCGCTTTTGCCGGCGGCTTTGGCTTTACTGACGCTGGCGCCTTGATCCATTGATGCGACCGGCAGCGGTAAGTAGGCGCGGATACGCAGCCCCTGCCGGGCGCTGCGGCCGATTTCCAGCTTACCGGCATGGGCATCGATGATGCGCTGCACAATGGCCAGACCGAGGCCGGTACCGCTGGTGCTGCGCGCGCTGTCGCCGCGCACGAACGGCTGGAACAGATACTGTAGCTGATCCGGCTTAATGCCTGGACCATCATCCTCGACCTCAAACCAAACGCGGTTGGTATCACGGCCGCTATTCACCTTGATCCAGCCGTTGCCGTAGCGCGCCGCGTTCACCACCATATTCAGCGCCGCCCGCTTGATGGACAGCGGGTTAACGTTAACAATCAGCTCCTCGCCGCAGATATCGGTTTCAATCACGCGCTCATAACCGCTCTCCGCCGCCACCACTTCGGTCAGAATGCTGTTCAGATCCGCCGTCTCGGTCTGCATCTCCTGGCCGGTGCGCAGATAATCGATAAATTGCTCGATAATGGCGTTGCACTCTTCGATATCTTTATTGATCGACTCGGCGAGGTAACCGTCTTCCGCGCTCATCATCTCCGTCGCCAGGCGGATGCGGGTCAGCGGGGTGCGTAAATCATGGCTGACGCCGGCCATCAACAGAGTCCGATCATCCGCCAGCAGCTTAACGCCGGCGGTCATCTGATTGAAAGCCCGGGTCACCGAGCGCACCTCCGAGGCGCCATACTCCCGCAGCGGCGGCGGAATAATGCCCTTCCCCACCTGCAGCGCGGCGTGTTCCAAATCCACCAGCGGCCGGTTCTGAATACGAATAAAAAGCCACGCGCCGCCGATGGCCAATAACATAATCGCCAGGGTATAGCGGAACAGCGGCGAAAAGTCCCCCTGATGGATTTCGGTCAGCGGGATGCGTACCCAAATATCCGGCGATAACCAGGTTTTCAGCCAGACAACGGGGGAATTTTTGGTGACCTCGACGCGCACGTCGGTGGGGCCGCCCAGCTGCTGCGCCATTTGCTGGCTCAGAAACTCATAATGCTGCGCCCAGCGCAAACCGCTCTCTTCCGCGGCCGGATTGGTATACAGCGAGATACCCAATTCACGGTAAATTTCGCGCCGGAACGCCGGCGGCACCTCCAGTAACGTACCGTCCTCCAGCTGCAACCGGTCGGTCATCAACATTCTGACTTCATAAGCCAGAACCTTATTGAACTGTTGCAGACTCGGCAGAATAGCGAAATTCAGAACCACCAGGTAGGTCGTTACCAGGCTGACGAACAGCAAGGTAACGATTAATAGCAGGCTGCGGGCGAAGGAACTGCGCGGAGAGATGCGCCATCGCATCATGCTTTACTGCCGTCCGGCACAAAGACATAGCCCAGACCCCATACGGTCTGTATGTAGCGCGGATGGGCCGGATCTTCTTCCACCATGCGCCGCAGACGGGAAATCTGCACATCAATGGAGCGCTCCATGGCGCTATACTCGCGGCCGCGCGCCAGGTTCATCAACTTATCGCGGGACAACGGTTCGCGCGGATGGCTGACCAACGCTTTGAGCACCGCGAATTCACCGCTGGTCAGCGGCATCGGCTCATCTTCGCGGAACATCTCGCGCGTACCGAGGTTGAGCTTGAATTTGCCAAAAGCGATAATCGCCTCTTCCTGCGACGGCGCGCCCGGCAGCTCGTTGGCCTGCCGGCGCAGTACCGCGCGAATGCGGGCCAGCAGCTCGCGCGGGTTGAAGGGCTTGGGAATATAGTCATCGGCGCCGATTTCCAGGCCAACGATCCGGTCCACTTCTTCCCCTTTGGCGGTGACCATAATGATAGGCATCGGGTTGCTCTGGCTGCGCAGCCGGCGGCAGATAGACAGGCCATCTTCACCCGGTAGCATCAGATCCAGCACCATTAAATGGAAAGATTCCCGCGTCAGCAGACGATCCATCTGCTCAGCGTTGGCGACGCTGCGTACCTGAAAGCCCTGTTCGGTCAAATACCGCTCAAGGAGCGCCCGCAGGCGCATATCGTCATCCACTACCAGGATTTTGTAATTCTCTTGCATTGTCTCTCTCCCAAAGGCGAAACGCCCGTAAAGGATATTGTTCAAAAACCGGTGGATCACTGACAGCGATTTCAGGTGACCATTCTAAGCGAAATTGTTACAAAGCATATGAAGATGCGTAGTTATCAACACTTTCCGCGCCTGATCACCCCGATAATAACATCTGTCGTGCCGTCGCGAATAATAATTAACGTCCACGTCGGTGCGCAGTTTAACGGCGGCGTCACCCTGCCGTGGGCATTATTCGCGGTAGGCGATATCGGTGATATACCAGGTGCGGCGCCCGCCGGGGGTCATGACCTCCGCCTCGTCATCCACCGCCTTTGTTATTAAAGCGCGCGCCATAGGCGAGTCGATGGAAATGTAGTCCTTATGTTTGTAGATTTCATCGGGACCGGCGATACGAAAGCGTTTTGTCTCCCCCTCCGGGCTTTCCACCTCCACCCAGGCGCCAAAAAACACCCGCCCCTCCTGCTGCGGGGAATAATCCACCACCCGCGCCTCTTTCAGCACGCGACGCAGATAACGCACCCGCCGGTCAATCTCGCGCAGGATCTTCTTGTTATAATGATAATCCGCATTTTCACTACGATCCCCGAGGCTGGCGGCCCAGGCCACCTTTTCGGTAATTTCCGGCCGGTAGCGTTTCCACAGGTGGTCCAGCTCATCGTGTAATTCCCGGTAGCCCTGACGGGTAATAAGGTTGCTCTTCATCGTCACCTATCGTCGCAATACATCGCCAATAACGGCAATATACCATAGCGACGCCGAGGGTTAACGAACCCGGGCGGCTGGCATTTTGCCGCCGCAAACCGTATAACTGTGCAGGCCCGAGCAATCCTTATGACAAAATGAACTGTAACGCATGAATAGAGAGTCATTGAACCATCTTATCGCCGGCGAGCTGAAAGCCCGGGCGGAGCAGGTGGACGCCGCGGTGCGGCTGCTGGATGAAGGCAACACCGTGCCTTTTATCGCCCGCTATCGTAAAGAAGTCACCGGCGGCCTGGACGATACGCAGTTGCGTACGCTGGAAACGCGCCTGGGTTACCTGCGCGAGCTGGACGAGCGACGTCAGAGTATTCTGAAATCCATCGACGAACAGGGCAAATTGACCGAGGCGCTGGCCACGGCAATCCAGGGGACCTTGAGCAAAACCGAGCTCGAAGATCTCTACCTGCCCTACAAGCCCAAACGCCGCACCCGCGGCCAGATAGCCATTGAGGCTGGGCTGGCGCCGCTGGCGGATAGGCTCTGGCAGGACGCGTCCACGGATCCCGAGAGCGCGGCGGCCGAATTTGTGAACCCCGACGCCGGCGTGGCCGACGTCAAAGCGGCCCTTGACGGCGCGCGCTATATCCTGATGGAGCGCTTTGCCGAAGATGCCGCCTTGCTGGCGAAAATTCGCGCCTATTTATGGAAAAACGCCCATCTGGTGTCGCGGGTCGTCCCCGGCAAAGAAGAAGACGGCGCCAAATTCCGCGACTATTTCGACCACCACGAGCCGCTGTCCCAGGTGCCGTCCCACCGTGCGCTGGCCATGTTGCGCGGACGCAACGAAGGCGTGCTGCAACTGGCGTTGAACGCCGATCCGCACACGGATGAGCCGCCGCGCGCCAGCTACTGCGAGGAGATGATTGCCGATCATTTGCAGGTGCGCTTCAACCAGGCGCCGGCCGACGGCTGGCGCAAGTCGGTCGTCAGTTGGACCTGGCGCATTAAAATTCTGATGCACCTGGAAACCGAATTGATGGGCAGCATGCGTGAAAAGGCCGAGGAGGAAGCGATCCAAGTCTTCGCCCGCAACATGCATGATTTATTAATGGCGGCGCCGGCGGGATTGCGCGCCACCATGGGACTGGATCCGGGTCTGCGCACCGGCGTTAAGGTCGCGGTCGTCGACGCCACGGGCAAACTGGTGGCGACGGATACCCTTTATCCGCATACCGGCCAGGCCGATAAAGCCGCGGCGGCGGTCGCTGCGCTGTGTCTGAAACATCATGTCGAGCTGGTCGCCATCGGCAACGGCACCGCATCGCGCGAAACCGAGCGCTTTTATGCCGAGGTGCAAAAGCGCTATCCAGACGTGAAAGGGCAAAAGGTGATTGTCAGCGAGGCCGGCGCGTCGGTCTATTCCGCCTCGGCGTTGGCGGCGCAGGAATTCCCCGATTTGGATGTCTCGCTGCGTGGTGCGGTCTCCATCGCCCGCAGACTACAGGATCCGCTGGCGGAGCTGGTCAAAATCGATCCAAAGTCCATCGGTGTCGGCCAGTATCAGCACGATGTCAGCCAAAGCCAGCTGGCGAAAAAACTGGATACGGTGGTGGAGGACTGCGTCAACGCCGTCGGCGTCGACTTGAATACCGCCTCGGTGCCGCTGCTGATTCGCGTCGCCGGCCTGACGCGTATGATGGCGCAGAATATTGTCAACTGGCGCGATGAGAACGGCCGTTTCCGCGACCGTCAACAGCTGCTGAAAGTCCCCCGCTTAGGCCCCAAGGCCTTTGAGCAATGCGCCGGCTTCCTGCGCATCAATCACGGCGACAACCCGCTTGACGCCTCTACCGTGCATCCGGAGAGTTATCCGGTGGTAGAGCGGATTTTACAGGCCACGGAGAAATCGTTAAGCGATTTGATGGGCGATCCGTCTACGTTGCGCGGCCTGAGTCCGTCCCGTTTTACCGATGAGCGCGTCGGTTTGCCCACCGTCACCGATATCATCAAAGAGCTGGAAAAGCCGGGACGCGACCCGCGGCCCGAGTTCAAAACCGCCACCTTCGCCGACGGCGTGGAAACGCTCCAGGATCTTACGCAGGGTATGGTGCTCGAGGGTACGGTGACCAACGTGACCAACTTTGGCGCATTCGTGGATATCGGCGTACATCAGGACGGGTTGGTGCATATCTCCTCTCTGTCCGATCGGTTCATCGACGATCCGCACAAGGTGGTGAAAGCCGGCGATATTGTCAAAGTGAAAGTCATGGACGTCGATATGGCGCGCAAACGCATCGCCTTGACCATGCGGCTCGACGAACAGCCGGGGGAGGCGCCGGCGCGCCGGGATATAGGTGAACGCCGGCGGGACAACGGCGCAACGGCGTCTCGTCCCCCCGCTCGCGGCGGCGGCCGCCAATCCGGTAATGCCGCGGGCGGCAATAGCGCGATGAGCGATGCGCTGGCGGCCGCGCTGGGCAAACGGCGTTAACAACGGCGGGGCCGTAGAGACGGGCCCCATCATCCCTGTGCGCCGGTAGACCGGCGCTAAACGCCCTGTGGATAGGGGCCTGCGCCCTAATTGACGGGCGGTAGACCGGCGCTAAACGTCCTGTGAATACGGGCCTGCGCCCTAGCTGACGGGCGGTAGACCGGCGCTAAACGCCCTGTGGATAGGGGCCTGCGCCCTAATTGACGGGCGGTAGACCGGCGCTAAACGCCCTGTGAATACGGGCCTGCGCCCTGCCTGGGCGACGCCCCCAGTCCCCTGCCATTTAGCGCCTCTCGCGGGTCAGCGCGCCTTAACTGCGGGTGGGGCGCGCAGCGCCGGTCCTGTCCGCCGTCTCCCTAACGTCCAGGGTGAGGGTCTCCGTGCGGCTTTTTCTCGGCATCGGCGGCACCGGTGCGGTTAGGCTCACATTGGTGTTTACCACGGCCACAGAATGGAGGACTGGTAAATAAATTAATATTATAATTATTTCTATATTCACTATGCGGGCGATAATTACATCAAGTTTTAATAATTAACATAATATTTTCATTACACTATTTTTCGACGCTTATTTAATATTTACTGCCTATTGGCACAGGGTTATTTTCATTTTCCGCCGTGCGCCATGGCTAATAAAAATAGACGAACCCCACGCTATCGCCCGGAATCTTCGAGACGCTTAAAAAACTTAAATACTGTAAATACAGTGCACTGCATCAAACCGCAGGGAATAGATTTTTGCGATCGCCGCTGAAAAAAAGAATTTGGTTGATGGTTTGTTTTATTTAGCGCGGGTGATAAGGTGATAAAATTATTGTTATTGATAACTATTACTTTTACCATTTGCATTAATTAACACTGCGCCTGTCCGTTCTGACAAATCATACCCCCGGACGCCGGGGTATTTACCGTTTCCGCCGTGCTTTCGGTCACCATCAAGAAGGTCACTATGCAACTGCAATTGCAGCACCATTATAAAATTACCGGCTATGCCAAAGAGATCCCTCCCGCCTTTCGGCAAAAAATGCTGTCCCTTGGCATGTTGCCCGGCAGTTCGTTCCAGGTGGTGCGCGTCGCCCCGCTGGGCGATCCCGTGCAAATCGAGGTGCGGCGGGTACAGCTGGTATTGCGAAAAAAAGATCTGTCATTGCTGCTATTGAGCCGTGCCGACCATTGACCCGCCCTGCTCCGAACGCGCCGTGCGCCCGGGGTAATCCGTTTGTATTTGTCACTGCTTACAGGTTTTATTCATGATCACTACACGCACTGTGGCCTTGATCGGTAATCCCAACGCCGGCAAAACCACCCTGTTCAACCAGTTGACCGGCGCCCGCCAGCGGGTCGGTAACTGGGCCGGCGTTACGGTGGAACGTAAAGAAGGCTTTTTCACCACCGCCGCACAGCATATTACGCTGGTCGATCTGCCGGGCGCTTACTCTCTGACCACGCTGTCGCAGCAATCCTCGCTGGACGAGCAAATCGCCTGCCGGTATATCCTCGAACACCAGGCCGATGTGCTTATCAACGTGGTCGACGCCGCCAATCTGGAGCGTAATCTTTATCTGACGCTACAGTTGCTGGAGCTGGGTATTCCCTGCATCGTGGCGCTGAATATGCTGGATATCGCCTGCAGTCAGGGCATTAACATCGATATTCCGGCACTGGAGCGACGGCTCGGCTGTCCGGTGATCCCGCTGGTATCCACCCGCGCTGAGGGCATTGAAACCTTGAAGGCACGGCTGGACGGCCCGCTACCGGCGGCACCGTCACTCACGGTCGACTATCCGCCCGCCGTCCGCCAGGCGGTAGAACAGTTACAGCCATTCACCCCTCACGCGTTTTCGCCACGCCTGCGGCGCTGGCTGGCGCTGCATATGCTGGAAGGGGACATTCACAGCCGTGAGTTGCTGACCTCGCCCCAACGGCTGGAAAGCCTGCGCGCGGGCCTGCAGCAGGATGCGGCGCTGGCGATCGCCGATGCCCGCTACGCCACCATCATCGCCCTCTGTCAGGCCGTCAGTAACGGCCATTTGACGCAGACCAACCGCTTGACCGCGCGTCTTGACGCCGTGCTGCTCAACCGCTGGCTTGGCGTGCCGCTGTTTTTTATGGTGATGTATCTTATGTTCATCCTCGCCATCAATCTCGGCGGCGCACTGCAGCCGCTGTTTGAGGGCGGATCCGCCGCGTTGTTCATCGACGGCACCCAATGGCTGGGCTATCAGCTGCACGCGCCGCAGTGGTTAACGCTGCTGCTGGCCCAGGGCGTGGGCGGCGGCATCAATACCGTGCTGCCGCTTATTCCGCAAATCGGCATAATGTATTTGTGCCTGTCGTTTTTGGAAGATTCCGGCTATATGGCGCGCGCCGCGTTCGTCATCGACCGGCTGATGCAGTCCCTCGGCCTGCCGGGCAAGTCGTTCGTGCCGCTGATTGTCGGTTTCGGCTGCAATGTGCCGTCGGTAATGGGTGCCCGCACGCTCAACGCGCCGCGCGAGCGCCTGATGACCATCATGATGGCGCCCTTCATGTCCTGCGGCGCGCGGTTGGCGATTTTCGCCGTCTTCGCCGCGACTTTTTTCGGCCAGCACGGCGCAACGTTGGTATTTTCGCTGTATCTGCTGGGAATTGTGGTGGCGATCCTTACCGGATTGATGCTGAAATATACGCTCATGCGCGGCGAAGCGATTCCGTTCATCATGGAGCTGCCGGTGTACCACGTGCCGCACATCAAAAGTCTGCTGCTGCAAACCTGGCAGCGGCTGAAAGGCTTCGTGCTTCGGGCCGGTAAGGTCATCGTCCTGGCCAGCATGCTCATCGGCGCGCTTAACAGCTTCACGCTGCACGGCGAAGCGGCGGACAGCGTCAATCACTCCGCGCTGGCGGCGGTGAGTAAAACCCTGACCCCTCTGCTCAAGCCGATGGGCGTCCATGAGGATAATTGGCAGGCCACGGTCGGGCTGATTAGCGGCGCGATGGCCAAAGAGGTGGTGGTGGGGACGCTGAACACGCTGTATACCGCCGAACAGATCACCCGTACCCCGTTTGAGCCGGACGCGTTCGATTTGTTGGATGAATTGTCCGGCGCCATGACGGAAACCTGGCAGGGCCTACAGGATGTCTTCAGCTTCAGCGTTCTTGCCAACCCTATCGAAGCCAGTAAAGGCGACGGCGAGATGAGCGGCGGCGCCATGGGAATGATGAGCAGCAAATTTGGCAGCGCCACCGCCGCTTACAGTTATCTGATCTTCGTTCTGTTGTATGTGCCCTGTATTTCGGTCCTCGGCGCCATTACCCGCGAAAGCAGCCGCGGTTGGATGCTACTGTCGGCACTCTGGGGCGTTAATGTGGCTTATTCGCTGGCAACGCTGTTCTATCAGGCGGCCACTTTCATGCAGCATCCGCTTTACAGCGCGACGGCGATAGCGGCGGTTATCGTGGTCAACGGTCTTTTGATTGCCTGCCTCTACCGCTGTCGGGATCGTTTCCAGCCGGGGCTGTCCGCGGCGGAATCCTCACCCTGTTGCCAGCCCGCCGGCGGCGAAAGCTGTCACTAAGGAGGCGCGGTGTCTGGACTGATGCAGCTGCGCGACGCGCTGGAATTGATGGGCCAAGCGGACGCCCGCGCGCTGAGCCTGCGCCTGCGGCTGCCCCAGGCGATGGCCGCGGCGATGCTGGAACGGTTGGAGATGATGGGCCAGGCCGAGCGGGTGACCGGCGACGATACAGCCGCCGGCGCCTGCCGCGCCTGTTCGCGTAGCGCCCGCTGCCGGCTGCCCTGCTATCGATTGCGTTCGCCGGCCGCTTAGTCTGCTGCGCTCAAAGCAAAGGACCCTACGCTCACCGATGCCCGCCGCCGCCGCTGCCGGCTGCCCTGTTAACGGTGCATCCACCGGCGGCCGCCCGCTGAGCGCCAAACAAGTGACGACAGGGTTGTCGATGCCCGCCGCACCCGCCGCACCCGCCGCTACCGCTGCCGGCTGCCCTATTAACGGTGCGTCCACCGGCGGTGCGTTGAATCGGGGCAGCGCCGGAAAAATACGCTTTCCGGCGCATTCTTAGCATAGGAATTAATTCACTGATATACCGATCGTTTTCCGCATTTCTACCGCCTTCCCCGCCCGCAACTGTCATCAATCCCCTTGGCGATTTCGCTCCCAGTAGCTACAGTGACAACTAGGTATCATTGCCACGTTTATGCTGTGTCAGCACGTTCGTCACATCAACAAGGTGCCATGATGGAAGCCATAACCCGCTTGCTGAGAGAGATTTACCCCACCGCCTTAAGCCAGGGGCAACTGGACACCATCAAGAGCCAAATCAGCTTCGCCAAGTCCACGCCGCACCAGGCGCGCAAAACACACTGGGATCAGGACGATGTAGTGCTTATCACCTACGCCGACCAGTTTATGGAGGCGGAAAAACCCACCCTTGATACCTTCACCACTTTTTTTAATCACCGCCTGCGCAACACGTTCTCCCTGGTGCATTTGCTGCCGTTCTATCCCTACTCTTCCGACGATGGTTTTTCCGTCATCGATTATCAACAGGTCAATCCTATCGTCGGCAGTTGGCAGCAGATCGGCCAGCTCAATCGTTCCACCCGGTTGATGTTCGATTTTGTCTGTAATCACATGTCCGCCGAAAGTCGGTGGGTGAAAGGCTATCTGGCGGGTCAGCAGGCCTATGAGGAGTTCTTCATTGCCCTCCCCCCCGCCACCGATCTTAGCAGCGTGACGCGCCCGCGCACGTCTCCGCTGTTGACGCCGTTTACCGCGCAAGACGGCAGCACTCGCTATCTCTGGACCACGTTCAGCGCCGATCAGGTGGATCTCAACTTTGGCCGCCCCCAAGTACTGATCGCCGTTATCGGCGTATTGCTGCACTATTTAATTCAAGGCGCGGACTATATTCGCCTGGACGCGGTGGGCTATCTGTGGAAAGAAGTGGGCACCCGTTGTATCCATTTACCCCGCACCCATTTGCTGGTGAAACTGTTCCGCGCCATTTGCGATGAGGTCGCGCCGGGAACCGTGATTATTACCGAAACCAACGTGCCTCATCAGGATAACATTAGCTATTTCGGCAACGGCCGCGATGAAGCGCAGATGGTATACCAGTTTCCGCTGCCGCCGCTGGTGCTGCACGCGCTGCACAACGGCAGCAGCCGCGCCCTGCGGCACTGGGCCGCCGGGCTGGACATCGGCGGCGGCACTACGACCTTTTTTAACTTCCTCGCCTCCCATGACGGCATCGGTATGAATCCGCTGCGCGGCATTCTGCCGGAGGCGGAAATCATCCGGCTCGTGCGCGATCTGGAGAGCGAGGGTGCGCTGGTGTCCTATAAACAAAATACCGATGGCACCACCAGCCCCTATGAAATCAACGTTACCTATCTGGATGCGCTTAACCGGCGCGAGGATAGCGATGAGACGCGGCTAAGCCGCTTTATCCTCGCCCATGCCATTTTGTTGGCGTTTCCGGGCGTGCCGGCTGTTTATGTACAGAGTATCCTCGGGTCACGTAATGATTATGAAGGGGTGAAGGCCGCCGGGCATAACCGCGCGGTCAATCGCGAAAAATACCCGCTGAAAAACATCGAAGCGATGTTGGATGAGGAGACCGGCTTGCGCTCGCGCGTATTCCGGGCGCTGAGCGCCCTTATCCGGCTGCGTCGGCGGCAACAGGCGTTTCACCCCGATGCGGCCATGGAGGTGCTGGAGTGGGATAATGCGCTACTCGCCTTTTACCGCCGCGCCGCCGGCCAGCGGCTGCTGTGTATCTATAATTTGGCAAATAAAGCGGTGAGCTGCACCCTGCCTGACGGCGATTATCGCCAACTGACCACCGACGGTTCGGTCAGCGGCGGCCCCCTGACCCTCGCGCCCTATACGTTCTACTGGCTTGAACCCCTAACCGAGCGCTGACGCAATCGGGCAGCGGTCCGATTTGGGCATTGGCGCAATCAGCCTAGGTTCCGGCTTGGGCCGCAGCGCCACCGCTGATGCAATCAGGTAACGGTCTGGCTGAAGTCGCACAGCGCCTGGCAGAAAAGCGCGGGATGAGAAATGAACGGCGCATGCGCCGCGCCGGCAAAGACGATGCTTTGGCTGGCGGGACTGCATTCATCCACCAAGGGGACCACTTTACGCGGCACCAGGCCGTCCAGATAGCCGTACAGGCGCAGCAGCGGCACGTCAAGCCGTCCTAGCGCCGAGCGCAAATCACTGGCGCGCAGCAGCGCCAGCCCGCCGGCCAGCACTTCGGTCTCGGGCGTCGGCTGCGCCAATACCACACTTTTCAGCCAGCGCGCATCTTGACGCGCGGACTCGGTTCCCAGCGTTTGCAGACCGAGAAAACGGCTGACGGTTCGGGTGAAATCCGAACGCAGCTCCTGCGCAAAGCCCTCCAGCACCTCCGGCCTTATCCCTGGCCAGTCGCCGTCGGCGCAAAAACGCGGTGAAGAGGCCACGGTAATCAGGCCAGCGACCGCTTGAGGGCGCCGATACGCCACCGTGGTCGCCACCAGCCCGCCGAGCGACCAGCCTAGCCATAGCGCGCCGGCGGGGGCCCGTGACGCCACTTCCTCCGCCATCTGATCCAAGGTCAGCGCCCCGTATCCGCGGCTGCGGCCATAGCCCGGCAGATCGACCAGGTGCAGGCGAAAATGCGGCGCTAGCCGCGGAATAATGCAAGACCAGACGCCGGCATTCAGTCCCCATCCGTGCAGCAGCACAAGATCGCGATCGCCGGTACCGGTCGTTTGCCAAAACAGTGACGTCATCTGTTATCGTCCAAAAGTCGGAAACAAAAAAGGTTAACCCTATGCTAACAATCAGCGCCCTGTGTTGGCTATGCCGGCAACCGCTTTGGTTCAGCCATCACGGCGTTTGCCGCGGCTGCGTTAGAGTGCTGCTTGCGGAGCAGGGAATCGCCTGCCCGCGCTGCGGACTACCGGCCGGCAGCGAACGCCAGCCGTGCGGACGCTGCCGGCTGCAGGCCCCGCCCTGGCAAAGTCTGCTTACGGTAGGGGACTACCGTGCGCCGCTTAGCCGGCTGGTGACAAAACTTAAATATCAGGGCGACACTGGCCTTGCCCGCGTGCTGGCGCGACTGCTGTGGTTGCGCTGGCGCGATCGCGCCGCCGAGGGGGATGAAAAGCCGGATTTGTTGCTTAATGTGCCTTTGCATGCCTATCGTCACTGGTGTAGGGGCTATAATCAAACCGAACTGCTCGCCGGTGCGCTTGCGCGCTGGCTAAAGGTTCCCTGGCAGGCTCAGGGGCTGTTCCGCTACCGCGGCGGGCCGCCCCAGCAGCGCTTAGGCGCCCGTCAACGCCGGCATAGCCTCCGCGGTGCCTTCTTGTGCCGCGTGGATGTCGCCGGGAAACGGGTGGCGCTGTTGGACGATGTTGTTACCACGGGCAGTACCGCCGGCGAGATAAGCCGGCTGCTGCTGCGCCACCACGCGCGCGAAGTGCAGCTGTGGAGCATTTGTCGCACCTTGTAGTCTGTGGGGGAAAGGGCGTATAATATCCGACTAGTTTAGTCAACTATTGAGTGAATGTTATGATCCGTATTACCGATGCTGCCCAGGAACATTTTGCTAAATTGCTGTCCAATCAGGAACCCGGCACCCAAATCCGCGTGTTCGTTATCAATCCTGGCACGCCCAATGCGGAATGCGGCGTTTCATACTGCCCGCCGGATGCGGTGGAGGCCACCGATACGGAGCTGAAATTCGATAAAATCTCGGCCTATGTGGATGAGCTCTCCGCCCCTTACCTGCAGGATGCGGAAATTGACTTCGTCACGGATAAGCTCGGCTCCCAGCTGACGCTGAAAGCCCCCAATGCCAAAATGCGCAAAGTGAGCGACGACGCGCCGCTTATCGAGCGGGTTGAGTATTTGCTGCAGTCGCAGATTAATCCGCAGCTGGCGGGCCACGGCGGTCAGGTGACGCTCATGGAAATCACGGATGATATGCTGGCTATCCTTCAGTTCGGCGGCGGCTGTAACGGCTGTTCGATGGTGGATTACACGCTTAAAGAAGGGATCGAGAAAGAGCTGCTGGAGAAATTCCCCGAACTGAAGGGCGTGCGCGATTTGACCGAGCATCAGCGCGGCGAACACTCCTACTATTGATCGGCGGTAGGCCCGACCTGACTAGCAGCGTTAGGCCTAATCTGTCGATGGCGTCCGCCAAAACACACCATCGGCGTTAAGCCCGATCCGTGAACGGGCGTTAGCCCTGCCTGGCCATCGGCGTTAAAACCGACCGGCAAGCGGGCGTTTGCCCGACTTAATCCTCGACGTTCCCTTTGCCGCCCCGCCCCCGCCAGCGGCCGACCGCCGTCAGCAGTTGGATAATCTCAGGGTCGTTAAACAGGGTCTCGAGATCCCGCGTCAACTTGCGCCGCCAGTTAGGATAGGCATCGGTGGTACCGGGCACATTGACCGGTGTTGCCATCTGCAACCAGTCTTCGGGCTGTAGCCCCAGCAGCGCGCTGCGGCTTTGCGCCACAAAACGGTGGATAGCGGCGTTCAACGCCGGCGACATGGCCACCTCCTCCGCCCGCAAAGGGGTGGCGGCCGGCAGGCAGCCTGCGCGCCGCAGCGCGTCCAGCAACGCCTGCCGTTCCAGACGTCGTTCCTCCAGCAGCCGCCGCCAGGTCTGCTCATCATCATATAGACCCAGCCGGTGGGCCAAATCAATATCCGCCCCTTGCCAGAAACCGCTTAATGTCGCTAAATCATGGGTGGTAAGCGTCGTCATCGCCTGTGGGGGATATTCCGCCGGCGCGCGGAATTGCTGGTCCTGTCCGCGTTCAAAAAACAGCACCTTATACGAATACACGCCCGCGGCGCGCAGCTTCTCGACGATATCATCCGGCACGGTGCCGAGATCCTCGCCGATGATCATACATTGCTGGCGCTGGCTCTCGAGGGCCAACACCGCCAGCAAATCCGCCACCGGGTAGCGCACATAGGCCCCGTGCTCAGGACCATAGCCCCGCGGTACCCACCACAAGCGCATTAACGCCATTACATGATCCAGGCGCAGCGCGCCGCAATAGCGCATATTGGCGCGCAGCATATCGATAAACGGCTGATAGCCGCGTTCACGCAACACGTTCGGATCCTGCGGCGGCAGTTGCCAATTCTGCCCCTGCGGGCCCAATCGGTCCGGCGGCGCGCCCACCGACGCGGATAAGCAGTACAGGACGGGATCGGCCCAGGTTTCTACACCGCCATCGCCGACGCCCACCGCCAGATCGCGATAGATCCCTATCGGCATCCCCAGCCGTTGGCTGAGGCGGTAACAGCCATCCAACTGCCTGGCCGCCAGCCACTGCAAATAACTGAAAAAAACGATCTCGTCCTGGTGCTGTCGCCTAAAACGCGCCAGCGCCGCGCTGTCGGCCTGCTGATATTCCGCCGGCCAGTCGCGCCAGCCCGGACTCAGGCAACCGTGCGCAACCTGTTCAAGGTGCAGCGCATCAAAAGTCGCCTGCTGATAAAGGCTATCACCGCCGGCCGCGATAAACTCCGCCAGCGATTGGCGTTCAGGATCGTCTGCCGCACGTCGATTAAATTGCGCCCAAGCGTAACGCAGCGCCGTCAGTTTCAGCGTCATCACCTGCGCATAATCCACCTGGTCATTCGCGCGCAGCGCCTGTAGCCGGCGGCCGGTTTCCGGCTCTCGCCACCAAAGCTGCGCCTGCTCACTGTGCAGAAAATCGTCCAGCCCGCCGACATCAAGGTAGATAATATTCAAGTAGCGGCGCGAAGAGGGACTATAAGGACTGGCCCAATCGGGCAGCGCCGGATACAGCGCGTGCAGCGGGTTAACGCCGACAAAAGCGCCGCCCAGCCGGCCGGTCCCGGCGATCATTTGCGCCAAATCGCCAAAATCGCCGATGCCCCAATTGCGTGCTGAACGCAGCGTATAGAGCTGGACCGTGCTGCCCCATAGCCGCTGTCCCGCCCGGATCGCCGGCGGCTCATAACAGCGCTCGGGGGCGACAATCACCCTACACTCCCAGCGCGCATCTTTAACGCACAGCGTCAACCGGTGGTAGCCATCGGACACCCCCATCGGCAGCGTCAGAAGATGCGCGCGCCCCGTCGTCGCCGGTTCAAGCGCCTCGTCGTCCACCGCAGGCGCCGCCCGGGTCTGCCCGTGATGTTGTTTGCCCGACTCCTCGGTCAGCGTCCAAGCTCCAACGATCCCGGCGGGCAGCGTCAGCGAGCGCTCACGGTGACCGCCGGTGACCCATACGGGCGGCAGCGGCGCCGAACTGTCACCGGCGTTGGCTCCTGGCATCGCGTCCAGCAGCAGCCGCAGCGTTTCCGGGCTGATGCTGCGCGGCCGTTGCCATGCGTCGACGTAGTCGGTGATAATGCCGGCCCGCCGCGCGCGCTGATAAAGCGCCTCCGCCCCTGTCATCGTCATGTCCCGTGCTTGACCATGCTCATCTCCGGCAGCGCCATCGTGGCGCCTCAACGTTTTGCCTGCCAGATACGCTGCTGATAATCGCGTATCGCGCGGTCCGAGCTGAAGAAGCCCACCCGCGCGGTATTTAGCACCGCGCTGCGCGTCCAGTCATCGGCGCGGCGATATAACGCGTCCACCTGTTGCTGGGCCCGGCAATAAGCGGCGAAATCCGCCAGCACCAAATAAGGATCACCGCCTTTTTGCAGACTGTGCAGTAAAAGCTCGAAGGCGTGCTTGTCTTTGTAGCTGTAGCTACCGCTGGCCAACTCCGCCAACAACCCTTTTAGCGCCTTATCCTGCTTCAGAAACCGCGCCGGTTTATAGCCGTCGGCGAGCAGCGCCTTTACCTGGCTTATCGTGTGGCCGAAGATAAATATATTCTCCTCGCCCACCTGCTCGGCGATTTCCACATTGGCGCCGTCGAGGGTACCGATGGTTAACGCGCCATTCAGCGCCAGTTTCATATTGCCGGTACCCGATGCCTCTTTACCGGCGGTGGATATTTGCTCGGACAGATCCGCCGCGGGTATCATCCATTCGGCGAGCGTCACGCGGTAATCGGGCATAAAAATCACCTTCAAGCGATCGTTTATCTTGCGGTCGTTATTGATCTTATGCGCCACCTGATTGATAGCGTAGATAATATTTTTTGCCAGCGCATAACCCGGTGCCGCCTTGGCGCCGAACAAAAAGACGCGCGGGACAATGTCGAGATCCGGGTTATCCCGCAGCCGGCGATAGAGCGACAGAATGTGCAACAGATTCAAATGCTGGCGCTTATATTCGTGTAGCCGTTTGATCTGCACATCGAACATTGCTTGCGGGTCGACGACAATGCCCGTCATCTGATGGATTTTATCGGCCAGCCGCCGTTTGTTGTCGTATTTAATCTGCTGAAAACGGGCGCGAAACGCCGCATCGTCCGCATAGGGCGCCAGCGCTTGCAATCTTTCAAGCCGGGTGATCCAGCCTTTGCCAATGGTTTCGTCAATCAGCCCCGCCAGCGCCGGATTACACTGTTTCAGCCAGCGGCGCGGAGTAATGCCGTTGGTGACGTTATGGAACTTCCGCGGCCACAGCTGATAATACTCGGGAAACAGGTCGCTTTTCACCAGTTCGGAATGCAGCGCGGCGACGCCATTGACCGCAAAGCCACATACCACGCATAAATTCGCCATCCGTACTTGTTTATCCTGCACGACCGCCAAGCGGCGCCATACCGCGTTATCGCCCGGCCAGCGCTGCTCCACCAGCACCCGCAGCCGGTCGTTAATGTGCCTGATAATGGCGAAATGGCGCGGCAGCAGCGTCTGCAGCAGCTTTTCATCCCAGTATTCCAGCGCCTCCGGCATCAGCGTATGGTTGGTGTAGGCGAAAGTGCGTGACGTAATCAACCAGGCTTCATCCCATGTGAGCCGGTGTTGGTCGAGCAGCACGCGCAGCATCTCGGGGATGGCGATAGCCGGATGGGTATCATTAAGCTGGATAACTTCATAATCCGGCAGAGTTTCCAGACTGCGGCCGGCCAGATGGTGACGGCGCAAAATGTCCGCCACCGCACAGGCGCACTGGAAATACTGCTGCATCAGCCGCAGCTGTTTGCCTTCCTGATGGTTATCGTTCGGGTAAAGTACTTTAGTCAACTTGGCGGCGTCGATCCCGTCCCGTTCGGCTTTAAGGAATTTCCCGTCATTGAACAGCGCCAGATTGAACGGATGCGGATGCGTCGCCTGCCATAAACGCAGCGGCAGCACCGCGCCGTTGCCAAAACCGACCACCGGCAAATCCCAGGCTTCGCCGATAAGCGAGAACGCCGGTTCCCAGCGGCTGCCGCCCTGATCGTCTTTCACCAGTTTGCCGCCAAACCCGACCTCCACATTGAGCGCCGCGTTATGACGGAACCAGGGATAGGTTTCTCGATGCCAGTCGTCGGGGGATTCCCATTGCTGGCCTTCGGCGAAGGTCTGGCGAAACAAGCCGTACTGATAATTCAGCCCGTAGCCGATGGCAGGCTGGCCCACGGTCGCCATGGAATCCATATAGCAAGCGGCCAGGCGGCCCAGGCCGCCGTTACCCAGCGCCGGATCGACCTCGTATTCCAGGATATCGGCAAGACTCACCTGATAAGCTTCGAGCACCCTTTTGACCGTATCGTACCCGCCAAGATTGATAAGATTATTGCCGGTCAGACGTCCCAGCAGGAACTCCATGGACAGGTAATTGACATGACGGAGGATCTTGTTACTTTTGCCCGGTTGGGCGCTTGGGGGGACGATACTTTCATTGACCGCCGCGCTGACCGCCTGCCACCACTGAAACGGGGTCATTTCCTGCGCGCCGGCGAGACCATAACGTTGCCACTGGCGATCTAGCGCCGCCTGGAACGCAGCTTTATCAAATTTGGGTTTTGGCATATGAACGTCTCTATCCTGTTAGGCTAAAGTGGACAGCGCCGGAAAACCGGCCCCCTGATCCTGCCATCGTCATGGCGATCCCGGCGCCCACCGCAAGCGACCGCCATGGCAAACTACGGTTATCCCAAGGTTTAGCGGAGCGGCACGCCGCGCCTGTGGCCATGTCAAACCACGACGCCCCCCGCGGCGTACCCCAAGGGGTCGCCGTTCATGTCGCCGTGCAAAAGCTAGCGGAAGGGTCTGGCTAAGCGCCGTGATGATCAAAGAATAGACAACGGCGTTAAAAAGGGGAGAGCCGGCGTGAATTTTTACGCTCGAGCCCTTACGCTCAACACAGCTCCAATTTCACATCGGAGTGTTCGATAAGCGTCATCACCCCCGGCGGCGGCAGTTGGTCGGTAAACAGATAATCTACCAGGTCCATTTTGCCGAGATTAACCATGGCGCTGCGGCCGAATTTGGAATGGTCGGTCACCAGCATCACGCAGCGAGAATTGTCGATAATCGCCCGTTTGGTGCGCACCTCATGATAATCGAACTCCAGCAGCGAGCCATCCAAATCAATGCCGCTGATGCCGAGGATGCCGTAATCAAGCCGAAATTGAGAAATGAAATCGAGGGTGGCCTCGCCGATAATGCCGCCGTCGCGCGTGCGCACTTCGCCGCCGGCCAAAATCAGGCGGAAATCTTCTTTGGCGGTAAGCAACGTCGCCACGTTAAGATTATTGGTAACCACCCGCAGATTTTTATGACCCAGCAGCGCGTGCGCCACCGCCTCCGGCGTGGTGCCGATATCGATGAACAGCGTGGCGCCGTCGGGGATTTGGCTGGCGACGCGCGCCGCAATGCGCGCCTTTTCCGCCGACCACATCACCTTGCGATCGTGGTAGGCAGCGTTGACCGAACTCGACGGCAGCGCCGCGCCGCCGTGATGACGCTGGATCTTGTTCTGCTCGGCCAAATCGTTCAGATCGCGCCGTATTGTCTGGGGACTGACGGCAAAGTGATCCACCAGCTCCTCGGTACTGACGTAGCCCTGCTGGCGAACCAGCTCGATAATGGCATCATGCCGCTGCGTTTGCTTCACATTGACTCCTCTGCTGCCGGCCGATCAGCGCTGATCGCCGTGACTCCGACGCCGCCGCGTTTGCCAGAACGCCATCAGCAGGCCCGTTACCAGACCCGCCACGTGCGCGGCATTGGCTATTGCGATACCCAAAATATTAAAATAGCCGGCAATGAGCCATACCAGGGCGAACACGATGACCCCGCGCGGCATAGATAACGGCCCGCCGGGATTTTTCTCGCCGTGCCACCAGACATAGCCCATCAGCGCATACACGACACCAGACAGACCGCCGAAAAAGCTCCCGCTGAAATGCGACTGCACCACGCCGCTGACGATTGCCGAGAGCAGGAACAAAATGAGTAATGACTCCCTACCGCGGTAGCGCTCCGTCAGGCCGGCCAGATACCACCACCACACCACATTGAACACCAGGTGCAATAGCGAGAAATGCAAAAAGGCATGGCTGACCCAGCGCCAGCCCTGGGCGTATTGGGCCGGACCGGCGGGATACGCCAGCGCGGCCATTACCCGATCATCGCCGAGCAGGGCCATTAGCACAAAGACCAGCACGCACAGTGCCGTTACCCCCAACGTCAAGGGGCCAGCCTGCTGACGCAGCGCCGGCAGCCAGGCGCGCAGGCCGGCTCCCGTCACGCCGCGGTAATGCAACGAACCGGTACGCCAGCTGGCGGCCTGATAACGCGGATGCTGCGGTTCAAGTAAAAACGCCTCCAGCGCCGCCTCGACCTGTTCCAGTTTTTCGTCCTGGGCCAGCCACAGCTCGGTATAACGCCCCTGCGGACGCAACTCCATGTCCACGCCCTGGGTTTTCATATAATCAATGAAGGCCAACGCCAGGCGCGCGTTAGACAAGGCGGTAACTCGAATCATGTTTTACTCACGCTGCCATAATCAGGTAATGGTGGAACAGAATACACGATTCGCGGGCTAAACGCGCGGCCCGACGACGGCTTCCCCCGCGCGCCAACGCCGCTAGACGTCCAGGCAATGTACTGAGGATAAAGGAGAAACGCCGGCAGGCGAAATGCCGGCGCGGTAGATTGCGACGCGCCTCGCCGACGCCCGCCAATTTTGCGATCTAAGTCTCAAAGCGAGGAGCGCAACGCAGCCACCTTCCCCCTCTCCGTGCAGCGACGGCCGGTGAACCGTGACGCGTTTTTGTCGCTATAGCGATTCCGTATCCTGCGGAAAGGCTTTCAGCCAGGCGTCAAACCCGCCATCGACGCTGTAGGCGGCCTCAAACCCCTGGCTCAGCAGATATTGGGCGGCGCCTTTACTGCTATTGCCGTGATAGCACATCACCAGTACCGGCCGGGCGGCATCCTGTTGCGCCAGAAATGCCGGCAGGGTGTCATTGGTCAAATGGAACGCGCCACGGGGATGCCCGGCGGCGAAACTTTGCGGATCGCGGATATCTACCAGCACCGCATCCCCCCGCTGCCAGCGCTCTCTGGCCAGTTCTACGCTGATTGTTGCAAATTGATCCATACCCTGTCGCCTCGTTTGATCAAAAGATAGCACGCCTCGCGGCAGCGAAAAGAGTGTAGCAAGCCGTTGGCCGGCATGCAGCGCTTTTCACCGGCATCCGGCCGCGCCCTATCGGCGTCTGACTCGATATGTAACCCCCATCGCCGTGGCGGCGACACGCGCTGACCGGGTAAAAACGTTAACTGCGTCACGCATGGCCTCTTTTTTGCACAGAGTTCTTGGCGTGGATGTTGGTTTGCGCATACAATTATGAGCGAAAACGAACATAAAAGAACTGTAACGCGCATTGGGAGGAAGGTAACGTGGAAACCAAAGACTTGATCGTCATCGGCGGCGGGATCAACGGTACCGGCATCGCTGCCGACGCCGCCGGGCGTGGACTGTCCGTATTGCTGTTGGAAGCGCAGGATTTGGCGTGCGCCACGTCGTCCGCCAGCTCCAAACTCATTCACGGTGGCCTGCGCTATCTCGAACATTATGAATTTCGTTTGGTGAGCGAAGCGCTGGCCGAACGGGAGGTGCTGTTAAAAATGGCGCCCCATATTGCCTTCCCGATGCGCTTTCGATTGCCGCACCGGCCGCACCTGCGCCCGGCGTGGATGATCCGCTTGGGCCTGTTTATGTATGATCATCTGGGCAAACGCACCAGTCTGCCGGCAAGTGAGGGCGTTCGATTTGGCGCGGATTCGGTCCTGAAACCGGAAATCGTGCGCGGTTTCGAGTATTCAGACTGTTGGGTGGACGATGCGCGTCTGGTGGTGCTCAACGCTCAGGAAGTGGTGGCGCGGGGCGGCGATGTCAAAACCCGTACGCAGGTGACCCGCGCCTGGCGGGAAAACGGTCTGTGGCACGTCGAGGCGCGCGATAGCCTGACCGGCAAGAGCCAACGCTGGCAGGCCAAGGGGCTGGCCAACGCCACCGGCCCTTGGGTGAAACATTTCATCGATGACAGCCTGCATTTACCGTCGCAGTACGGCATCCGCCTGATAAAAGGCAGCCATATCGTGGTGCCGCGGGTCCATTCCCAGCCGCAGGCGTACATTCTGCAAAACGAAGATCACCGCATTGTGTTCGTCATTCCCTGGATGGAAACGTTCTCGATTATCGGCACCACCGACGTGGAATATCATGGCGATCCGGGGGAGGTGCATATCGATGACGGTGAAATTGACTATCTGCTCAAGGTTTATAACGCCCATTTCAAACGGCCCCTGGGCCGCGAGGACATCGTCTGGACCTACTCCGGCGTGCGCCCGCTGTGCGACGACGAATCCGATTCGCCGCAGGCGGTGACTCGCGACTATACGCTATCGTTAAGCGATGAAGACGGTAAAGCGCCGCTGCTGTCGGTATTTGGCGGCAAACTCACCACTTACCGCAAGCTGGCCGAACATGCGCTGGAAAAACTGGCTCACTACTATCCCCACGCCAAAGGCGCCTGGACCCGCAACGCGGTGCTGCCGGGCGGCGATTTCGTCGGTACTCGCGACGACTATGCCGCCGTGCTGCGCCGCAAATTCTCCTTTCTGCCGGAAGCGCTGGCGCGGCGCTACAGCCGCACTTACGGCACCCGCAGCGAGCAGCTGCTGGCGGGCGCCGCCGGCCTGGCGGATCTGGGTGAAGATTTCGGTCACGGCCTGTACGAAGCCGAGCTGCGCTATCTGGTAGCGCAGGAGTGGGTAGTCACGCTGGACGACGCCATATGGCGCCGCACCAAACTGGGCATGTGGCTGGACGAGGCCCAGCAGGCGCGTATTGTCGACTGGCTGGCGCAGCACGTCAGTCCGGCGCGGCTGTCGCTGGCGTCCTAAGCCCCGCCCGGCCGCCCGCTGGCGCAACTACAGGCGGACGGGCGCCACTTTCCAGATTTCCTCGGCATATTCGCGGATCGTCCGGTCGGAGGAGAAATAGCCCATGCTGGCGATATTCAACGCCGCGCGGCGCGTCCATTCGTCCGGGCGCTGATACAGGCGGTCCACCTCATCCTGGGTATCGACATAGCTGCGGTAATCCGCCAGTAGCTGATAATGATCCCCCAAGTTGACCAGCGAATCGAATAAGTTGCTGTAGCGTCCCGGCTCGCCGGGGCTGAACACGCCGGTGGCAATCTGCGATAGCGCCAAATGCAGCTCCGCATCCTGCTCATAATAGCTGCGTGGATTGTAACCGTCGCTACGCAGCGTCTCGACCTGCAGGGCGGTATTGCCGAAAATAAACATATTCTCCTCACCCATATGCTGGCGCATTTCGATATTAGCGCCGTCGAGCGTGCCGATGGTCAGCGCGCCGTTAAGGGCAAACTTCATGTTGCTGGTACCTGACGCCTCGGTGCCGGCCAGAGAGATTTGTTCGGAGAGATCCGCCGCCGGAATAATCAGCTGCGCCAGGCTGACGCTATAGTTCGGCACGAATATCACCTTGAGCCGGTTTTTCATCAGCGGATCGCGGTTGATCACCGCCGCCACATCGTTGATAAGGCGGATAATATGCTTCGCCATGTAATAGGCCGAGGCGGCTTTGCCGGCGAAAATATTGACCCGCGGCACCCAGTCGGCGTCGGGATTCTCGCGAATGCGGTTATAGCGGGTAATGATATGCAGCACGTTTAGCAGCTGGCGTTTATATTCGTGAATACGTTTGATTTGCACATCAAACAGCGCCGCCGGATTGACCACCTCGTCCAGCTGATTCGCCAGATAGGCCGCCAGCTGTTTTTTATTGGTCAATTTTGCCTGCTGGAGCTGAACAATAAACGCGGGAAAATCGATGTGCCCCTTCAGTTCTTCCAATTGACCGAGATCGGTACGCCAGGTGTGGCCGATGGTTTCATCCAGCACTGCCGATAGCGGCGGATTGGCCAGCGCCAGCCAGCGCCGCGGCGTCACGCCGTTGGTCTTATTGCAGAAACGATCGGGGAACAGGCGCGCGAAATCGGCGAACAGCGACTGCACCATCAGCTCAGTATGCAGCTCGGAGACGCCATTGACCTTATGGCTGGCGATCACCGCCAGCCAGGCCATCCGTACCCGACGGCCGTTGTGTTCATCCACGATAGACACCCTCGACAGCAACTCGCTGTCGCCCGGCGCCTGCGCCTGGACCTGATTGAGAAAATGATCGTTGATATCGAAAATGATTTGCAAATGGCGCGGCAGGATCTTGCCCAGCATGTCCACCGGCCAGGTCTCCAGCGCTTCGCTCATCAACGTATGGTTGGTGTAGGAAAACGCTTGGCAGACCACCTCCCAGGCGCGGGCCCAATCAAACTTATGCTCATCGATGAGCAGACGCATCAGTTCGGGAATGGCCAGCACCGGATGGGTATCATTCAAATGGATAGCGATTTTATCGCCCAAGTTATCGAAGGTGTTGTGCAGCAGCCAATGGCGGTTGAGAATATCCTGCACCGTGGCGGAAACGAGGAAATATTCTTGTCGCAGCCGCAGTTCGCGGCCGGAATAGGTAGAGTCGTCAGGATAAAGCACGCGGGAAACATTTTCGGAATAATTTTTGTCTTCCACCGCGGCGAAGTAGTCGCCCTGATTAAATTTGCCGAGGTTGATCTCACTGCTCGCCTGCGCGCTCCACAGCCGCAGGGTATTGGTGGCATCGGTATCAAAGCCCGGGATAATCTGGTCATAGGCGCAGGCCAGCACCTCTTCGGTTTCTACCCAGCGGATTTTGGCGCCTTCATGCTGTAGCCTGCCGCCGAAACGGACCTTATAGCGGCTGGGGTGGCGGGGAAACTCCCACGGGTTGCCGTACTCCAGCCAGTAATCGGGAGACTCGGCCTGCTGGCCGTTGACGATATTTTGCTTGAACATACCGTATTCATAGCGGATGCCGTAACCGCGTCCCGGCAGCGCCAAGGTCGCCATCGAGTCGAGGAAACAGGCCGCCAGCCGACCCAGACCGCCGTTGCCCAGGCCGGGATCGTTCTCCTCGGTAAGCAGATCGTCCAGCTCCAGCCCCATTTCATCCAGCGCGACCCGGGTGTCCTCATAAATTCCCATCGCCAGCAGCGCATTAGAGAGCGTGCGGCCGAGCAGAAATTCCATCGACAGATAATACACCTGGCGCACATCCTGCGACAGTTGGGCGCGGTTGGATCGCAGCCAGCGCTCCACCATACGATCCCGTACCGCCAGCAGCACGGCATTCAACCACTCGTGTTTGTTCGCCACGGCGGGATCTTTGCCGATGGTGAACATCAACTTGTAGGCGATGGAGTGTTTAAGCGCCTCGACGCTGAGGGTGGGTGACGCATAGATAAACGGTGAATTCATGCCCGTGTTTCCCCTGGTTGAACCTTAAAGGCGTTGATACAACGACTGATAGGCTTTCGCGGCAACGCGCCAGCTGAAATCCAGTCCCATCGCCTGCCGCTGCACATAACGCCACAGCGACGGCCGCGACCACAAGACAAAAGCGCGGCGGATAGCGCGCTGCAGGCCCGCGGCGGTGGCATCTTCAAACACAAAACCGCTGGCGACGCCGTCCGACAGATTTTCCAGCGAACTGTCGGTGACGGTATCCGCCAACCCGCCGGTACGGCGCACCAGCGGCAGAGTGCCGTACTTCAGCGCATAAAGCTGGGTGAGCCCGCACGGCTCAAAGCGGCTCGGCACCATCAACACGTCTGCGCCACCGATAATGCGGTGCGAGAATGCCTCATGGTAGCCCAGTTGTACCCCCACCTGGCTAGGATATTCCGCCGCCGCGGCCAAAAAGCCCTGTTGCAGCGTGGCGTCGCCGGCGCCGAGCAGCGTAAGCTGGCCGCCCTGCTCAAGCAAATCCGGCAGGACCTCCAGCACCAGATCCAGCCCTTTCTGGCTGGTCAGCCGGCTGACCACCGCGAACAACGGCACTTTTTCATCCACCGTCAGCCCCATCGCGGTTTGCAGGTGGCGCTTATTGTTGACCTTCGCCTCCAGCACGTCGCGGTTATAGCGGGTGGCGAGCATGGCGTCGTGGGTTGGGTTCCAAATGGCGTCATCGACGCCGTTGAGAATACCGCTCAACCGCCCCTGGGTCTGTAGGGACGCCAGCAGCCCCTCCATGCCGTAACCGTAGGCCGGCTGCGTGATTTCCCGGGCGTAAGTGGGGCTGACCGTCGTGACATGATCGGCATAAAACAGCCCGGCTTTCATATAGGAGATCTGACCATAAAACTCCAAACCATAGGTCTGGAAAAAGTCATCCGGCAGTTGGAGTTCCGGTAAATGGCGCGGGGAGAACAACCCCTGATAGGCCAGATTATGCACGGTGAACACCGATTTTGCCGGCCGGCCTTTCGCCGCCAGATAGGCGCAGGTCAATCCGGCATGCCAGTCGTGGGCGTGCACGATATCCGGACGCCAGGCGGGATCCAGCCCGGTAGCCATTTCCGCCCCCACCCAGCCCAGGACAGCGAAACGCAGGTAGTTATCCATATAGGCGAACTGATCCTGGTCGTGATAGGGGCTGCCGTGACGATCGTAGAGATCCGGAATATCAATCAAATAGATGCCAACGCCGTTGAAACGGCCGTACAACAGTACGCCGTGGCGCGACAGCGCATCGAACTCTTTTACCACACGGCTATCGGGAACACCTTTACGCAGATCGGGAAAGGCAGGCAAGAGAACCCGCACATCATCGCCCTCTGCGATTTGCGCAGCGGGGAGCGCCCCTACCACATCTGCCAGTCCCCCGGTTTTCAGTAAGGGGAACAATTCAGAACAAACATGTAGAACCTGCATCATCGCTCCTGTTGTGGCTTAGTGCTCTTCTAGTGACCGTTTGCGGTCTTCCCTAACTGAGTTTTGCCAATGTCTCGCGGGTGACCAGCACGACGCCTTCTTCCGTAAGGTGAAAGCGTTGCCGGTCCAAATCCGCCTCTTCGCCAATAATCATGTCATCAGGGATCTGGCAGGCGCGATCGATAATGCATCGTCGCAGCCGGCAGGAGCGTCCGACAATCACGTCAGGCAACAGCACCGCCTGTTCCAGCTCGCAAAAGGAATGGATCCTGACGCGCGGAAACAGCACGCAGTGTTTCAAGGTAGTCCCGGACAAAATACAGCCGCCGGAGACCAGTGAATTCAGCGTCACGCCGGAATGGCCGGCGCGATCCTGGGTAAATTTAGCGGGCGGCATCGCCGGCATCGCCGTACGGATCGGCCACTCGCGATCGTAAATATTCAGCTCAGGCATAACCGACGCAAGATCGAGGTTGGCGCGCCAATAGGCGTCCAGCGTGCCGACATCGCGCCAGTAGGGCGTACTCTGGCCGGGCTGGGCCGACCGCACGCAGGAGAGCGTAAAGGGGTGCGCACAGGCATCGCCATTGGCGGTCACGCGGGGCAGAATATCCTTGCCGAAATCGTGGCTGGAACAGTCATCGCGCCGATCTTCCTCCAGCCGCTGGTACAGATAGTCAGCGTCGAAAACATAAATGCCCATGCTGGCGAGCGCCATGTCCGGCTGGCTCGGCATCGCCGGGGGATCCGCCGGTTTCTCGACGAAATCCACCACGCGATAGTCGGCATCCACCGCCAACACGCCAAAATCACGCGCCTCGGCGCGGGGGACCGGCAGGCAGGCAACGGTACAGGGTGCGCCCTTCTCCACATGATCGATAAGCAGCCGCGAATAATCCATCTTGTAGATATGATCGCCGGCCAGGATCACCAGGTATTGCGCGCGGTAGCGGCGAATAATATCCAGATTTTGCGACACCGCGTCGGCGGTACCGCGGTACCAATGTTCGGTTGCCAACCGCTGCTGGGCGGGCAGCAGGTCAACAAATTCGTTCATCTCGGCATTGAGGAACGACCAGCCGCGCTGGATATGCTGTACCAGCGTATGGGATTGATATTGGGTAATCACGCCGATGCGCCGGATGCCGGAATTCAGGCAATTGGACAAAGCAAAATCGATGATGCGAAACTGACCCCCGAAATGTACCGCGGGTTTGGCGCGTTCGGCGGTCAGCCCTTTTAACCGCGAGCCGCGTCCGCCCGCCAGGATCAACGCCACGGATTGAATCGGCAACTGGCGCGCCAGCATCACCGGGTCACTGCTTGCAAACCGCACCATAGCCCACTCCTGTTAATCCTGTTCCAGCACGCATGCCGCGCGGGGACCAAGCGATAGCAAAAGGTCAGCGGGGGCTGACATAAGCGGCTGAAACGGCGCCGTTAACCGCCACCTCCCTTCAGGTAAGGTGATTTCACAGGGGCTTGTCGTGGCATTGATCACAAAAAGCGTACGTTGCGATAAACGAATTTGCAGCCGCGTTTCCCCCTGCTGCCATTGTTCCGCGCACAGCGGAGCGCCGTGCTCATCAAGCCATTCGACCTGCTCCGGCGAATCCTCCACCCACCAGCGATCGACGTTTAGCGCCGGAATCGATTGACGCAGGCGGATCAGCCCGGCGGTGAACGCGGTCAACGCCTCGTCGGCCTGCGCCCAGTCCAGCCAGGTAGTGGCGTTGTCCTGGCAATAGGCGTTGTTATTGCCCTGCTGGCTATGGCCGTGCTCATCGCCGGCCAACAGCATCGGCGTGCCCTGGGACAACAGCAGCGTCGTCAGCAGCGAGCGCTGGCTTTGGCCACGATCGGCATTCACTTGAGCGCTGGCGTCCAGCCCCTCATGGCCGTGGTTAAAGCTGTGGTTCTCACCGGCGCCGTCGCGGTTGTCCTCACCGTTAGCCTGATTACGCTTGTGGTTGAAGCTCACCAAATCGCGCAGCGTGAAACCGTCATGGGCGGTCAGCATGTTTACCGAGGCGGCCGGCGAGCGCTGGCGGAACAGATCGTCCGAGGCGGCGAAACGGCGGGCGAATTGACCCAGCCGAATATCTCCGTGCAGCCAAAAGCGACGCATATCATCGCGAAAGCGATCGTTCCATTCGGCAAACGGCGACGGGAAACGCCCCGCCTGATAGCCGTCCGGCCCAATATCCCACGGCTCGGCGATAAGCTTGCAGCGTCCGAGCAGCGGGTCGGCTTTGATGGCGGCAAACAGCGGCGCATCGGCGCTGAACGCCGGCGTCCGGCCCAGCACGCTGCCGAGGTCGAAACGGAAACCGTCTACGTGACACTCCTCCACCCAAAAACGCAGACAGGTCATTACCCATTCCCGCACCAAGGGCTGACAAAGGCGCATCGTATTGCCGCAACCGGTCCAGTTGCGGTAGTCGCCCTGCTCATCGAGCCAGTAGTAGCTGCGGTTGTCGATCGCGCGCAGCGACAGCACTGGCCCGAACCGATCCAGTTCCGCGCTGTGGTTGAACACCACATCCAGCAGGACCTCAATGCCGGCGCCGTGCAGCGCCCGCACCATATCGCGGAATTCGTTCAGCGCGCTTTGCCCCTGTTGTCCCGCGGCATAAGCGGGTTCCACCGCGCAGGGGGCCAGCACGTTATAGCCCCAGTAATTAGACAGCCCCTGGCGCTGCAACCGCGGCTCATGGGCGTGCTGCTGCACCGGCAACAATTCAACGGCGGTAATGCCGAGGGCGCGCAGGTAGGCCAACATTTGCGGATGGGCCAGACCGGCATAGGTCCCGCGCAGCGCGGCGGGAATAGCGGGGTGCAACTGGGTGAGGCCACGCACGTGGGCTTCATAGATCACCGTCTTCCCCCAGGGCACCGCCGGCGGCGCATCGCCGCGCCAGTCATAATCGAGCGCCACCACCCGGCATTTGGGAACATAGGGCGCGCTGTCGGTGGGATCCGGCCGGTCGCCCGCGTCCAGCAGCGCCGGATGGTCGCCGACCTCCCCTTCCAGCGCGTAAGCGCAGGGATCGATAACCAGCTTTGCCGGATTGAAACGGTGGCCCTCGCCGGGATCGAAAGGGCCATGAAGCCGAAAACCGTAACGCAGGCCCGCACCGGCGCCGGCCAGATGGCCGTGCCAGCGATCGCCGCTGCGGCCGGGCAATTCCCACTGCAGTTCGCCGCCCTGCTCATCGAATACGCACAGCACCACCCGCTCTGCGTGGGCGGAAAACAGGCAGAAATTGACGCCGGCGCCGTCAATGCGGGCGCCCAGGTATTCGGGAGACCCCGCCGTCAGCGCCGTCATTCCCCCTCCCGCAGCAAAAACAGGGTCGCCAGCGGCGGCAACGTCAGCGACAGAGAATAGCCGTGGTAATGCCAGGGGATCGGCTCGCTGTGGATTTCGCCCTGATTCCCCGTATTACTGCCGTGGTAATAAGCCGAGTCGGTATTGAGCACCTCATGCCAACGGCCGCCGTGGGGGACGCCGATGCGATAGCCTTGGCGCGGCACCGGCGTAAAATTGCTGACCACCAGCATTTCATTGCCGGCGTTGTCGCGGCGCAGGAAGGCAAATACCGAGTTTTCGTGGTCATCAGACACCAGCCATTGAAAGCCGGAAAAGGTATAATCGCACTCATAGAGCGGAGCATGACTGCGATAGCATTGGTTCAAATCCCGCACCAGCCGCTGCACGCCGGCATGGTAACCGCTTTCATCGTCCAGCAGATGCCAGTCCAGGCTCACATCGTGGTTCCATTCTCGGCGCTGGGCAAATTCGTTACCCATAAACAGCAGCTTTTTACCGGGATGGCCCCACATAAAGCCGTAATAAGCGCGCAAATTGGCGAATTTTTGCCAATCGTCGCCGGGCATACGTCCGAGAATGGACCCCTTGCCGTGCACCACCTCATCGTGGGACAGCGGCAGCACAAAGTTCTCGCTATAGGCATAGACCATGCTGAACGTCATCTGATGATGATGGTATTTGCGATGCACCGGATCGAGCTGCATATAGTGCAGCGTGTCGTTCATCCAGCCCATATTCCATTTGTAATGGAATCCCAGCCCGCCGGCGTCCGGCGGCCGGGTGACGCCGGAAAAAGAGGTGGACTCCTCCGCCACGGTGATCGCGCCGTCACGCTGCGTGCCGACGGTATGGTTGGTGTAGCGCAGAAAGGCGATGGCCTCCAGATTTTCATTGCCGCCATAAAAGTTGGGCACCCACTCACCGGCGGCGCGGCTATAATCGCGGTAAATCATGGACGCCACCGCATCGACCCGCAGCCCGTCGAGGCCATAACGCTCCAGCCAAAACAGCGCGTTGCCGGCCAGATAGTTGCGCACTTCGTTACGACCATAATTGTAAATCAGCGTATTCCAGTCCTGATGCCGCCCCTCTTTCGGATCGGCGTATTCGTACAGCGCCGTGCCGTCAAAGTGCGCCAGCCCGAATTCGTCGCTCGGGAAATGGCCCGGCACCCAGTCCAGCAGCACGTTCAGCCCGGCCTGATGGGCGGCGGTAATGAGCGTGCGAAAATCCTCCGGCGTGCCGAAGCGACGGGTCGGGGCATAAATGCCAAGGGGCTGATATCCCCAACTGCCGTCAAAAGGGTGTTCATTAATCGGCAGCAATTCGATATGGGTAAAACCCATATACTTCACGTAGCCGACCAATTGCTCCGCCAGCTCCAAATAACTCAGCCAGAAATTATTTTCGGCGTGGCGGCGCCAGGAGCCCAGATGCACTTCATAAATGGCAATAGGTTGGTTCATTCCATTGGCCTGGCGGCGAGCCGCGTCAGGCGGATCCGCCGGCGGCGGCAATCCCCGCGTTAGCGACGCCGTGTCTGGACGCATCTGCGCCTCAAACGCATAGGGATCGGCTTTGAGCCGCGTCTGCCCGTGGCAATCGATGATTTCATATTTATAAAGTTGGCCAACGGTTACCGCCGGCAAAAAGAGTTCCCAAATACCGTTTTCCCGCCGCTGGCGCATCGGATGGCGGCGGCCATCCCAAAAATTAAATTCCCCAACGACCGAAACCCGCCGCGCATTGGGCGCCCAAACGGCGAAACGCATGCCGGCGACGTCATCAAGAACCTCAGGATGTGCCCCCAGCCGTTCCCAGGGACGTAAATGGGTGCCTTCCGCCAATAGCCAGCTATCAATATCCTGTAATAAAGGACCGAAACGATAAGGATCCTCGATAAGATAAGTATGCTCATGCCAGGTCACGGCCAGGCGATAATGAAAAGGATTTTTACGCCGTGGGATCAGCGCGCTAAAAAAACCGCGCGGGTCATCACAGTTTAAATCTGTGACTCGGCGTCCATTTTTCGCCTCTATTACCGTGACCGCGCTGGCATCCGGCAATAGCGCGCGTACCACCAAACCCGCCTCGGTGTGATGCATTCCCAATAAAGAAAACGGATCGGCATAATGGCCGGCCACCAGTGCGGTAATAACATCTTGGTCGGGATATCCTGCCATGTCTTCTTCCTTTGCTTACTCCATGAAATAAAAGGATATTGCAAAAAAAATAAAGGGTAAAAACCTACCAGCCCGCACGCTCTCGCACCGTCAGCCGCGCGCGGCGGCGGCACGTTGGCGGTTAACGTACGTGACAAGGGAGCAGAAAGTTTCCATATGAGAGACAATTACGATGAGAACGTAATCATGGAACTCTCAATAATAAGCATAGACAAATGTTTACCGCGCGTTCAGGCTTGCTTAACGAAATTTTTTATTAACTATTAAGCCTATGAAAAACTTAACTTCACTCAGTTAAATTTTTTATCAGCCAAAAAAACACGTTGGCGACGGGTGTTGCATCAAACGCAATGAATGACGAGCACCCGCGGATCGTGAATCAACGGATAGGCGGAGAGTACGCCGCGCGGGTCTGCGCCGATGACGGGAGGGGCCGACCCTACTCTGGCGCGGGCGCGTCATGCGCGTCATCTTTCCTCATTGCGCTGGGACATGAGAATATCAGCCTACCTGAATCGCCGGCGCCCGATGGCGCTTAGAGTGCCACAGGCATTAATCCGGCGCCGGTCGCACAGGGAGAAAGAAAATAAAAGCAGGTGGACGTGCGCGAGTGAAGTCAGTTTACCCGGCGACACGGCGAAGGGCGATTCTCCGCCCCTCGCGGCAGGCGGCAAGGTGCGGTAATCGGTCCTTCGCACCCGGCGGCAAGGGGCAACTATCAGTGAGCTAACTGGCGCAGCATGCGGCGCAGGGGTTCGGCGGCGCCCCACAACAGCTGATCGCCGACGGTGAAGGCCGAAAGATACTCCGGCCCCATGTTCAATTTACGCAGCCGGCCGACCGGCGTTTTCAGCGTGCCGGTGACCGCCGCCGGCGTCAATTCCCGCATCGACAGTTCTCGATCGTTAGGTACCACGGTCACCCAGTCATTATGGGTTGCCAGCAAACGTTCAATTTCCGCCAGCGGAACATCCTTCTTCAGCTTCAGCGTAAACGCCTGGCTATGGCAGCGCAGGGCGCCGATGCGCACGCACAACCCATCCACCGGAATTGCCTGACGGGTGTTGAGGATTTTGTTGGTTTCCGCCTGGCCTTTCCACTCTTCGCGGCTCTGGCCGTTTTCCAGTTGCTTATCTATCCAGGGGATCAGGCTACCGGCCAGCGGCACGCCAAAGTTATCCGTCGGCAGGGTGCCGCTGCGGGTCAGATCGGTGACCCGCCGCTCGATATCCAGAATGGCCGATGCCGGATTTTGCAGCGGTTTCGCTACCGCGTCGTGCAATTGCCCCATTTGAACCAGGAGTTCACGCATATGGCGCGCCCCGCCGCCGGATGCCGCCTGGTAGGTGGCAACCGAGGCCCACTCCACCAAATCATGGGCAAACAACCCGCCCAGCGACATTAGCATCAGGCTCACGGTGCAGTTACCGCCGACAAACGTCTTAATGCCGCGATCCAGACCCTGCTGAATCACCGCCTGGTTAACGGGATCGAGAATGATAATCGCGTCATCGCGCATACGTAGCGACGACGCCGCATCAATCCAATAGCCTTGCCAGCCGATTTCACGCAGCCGCGGATAGATTTCGTTGGTATAATCGCCGCCCTGGCAAGTCACGATAATGTCCAGCGCGCTGAGCGCCGCCAGGTCCCGTGCATCTTGCAGCACGCCCTGCTGGCCGTTGACCGCCGGCGCGGGCTGACCATGTTGGGAGGTGGAAAAAAATACCGGGCGGATGGCGTCAAAATCGCGCTCTTCGGTCATGCGCTGCATTAGCACTGAACCGACCATACCGCGCCAGCCGATAAAACCAACGTTTTTCATGTTTAACTGTCCTGCCGTAGGGGGTGACAAACTCTTCCGCGTGCTCTTACTGCACAGCGTCAGCAGGATACACTCTGTCCACCATACAAAATGTGGCCGAAATGCCGCAAGTGAAATTATTCGATTTTAAGCCCTTTTTCAGCAGCGGCGCTTATACTCTTCCCCTGCCGTTGCCGGGGCGCCGGCGCTGATGACGTTGAGGTAATAATGAGTGAAATGATATCGGCCACCGTTTTGTTATTTCTGATTATGGATCCCTTGGGCAACCTGCCCATATTCATGTCGGTGCTCAAACATCTGGAGCCGAAGCGGCGGCGCGTTATCGTCATCCGGGAAATGCTGATAGCGCTGCTTCTCATGCTGATTTTTCTGTTTGCCGGCGAACATATTTTGTCGTTTCTCAGCCTGCGCACCGAAACGGTATCCATCTCCGGCGGCATTATCCTCTTTCTGATCGCTATCAAAATGATTTTTCCTTCTCAAGAAGGGAACAGCACCGGCCTGCCGGCGGGGGAGGAGCCGTTTTTGGTGCCGCTGGCGATCCCGCTGGTCGCCGGCCCGTCTATTCTGGCGGCGCTGATGCTGCTATCGCATCAATATCCACTGCAAATCAACCATTTGGTCCTGGCTTTACTCATCGCCTGGGGTCTGTCGGTCGTCATCCTGATGTTGTCCAACGTTTTTCTGCGGTTGCTGGGGAGTAAAGGGGTCAGCGCGCTTGAGCGGTTGATGGGGTTATTGTTGGTCATGATCTCGACTCAGATGTTCCTGGACGGCGTGCGCGCTTATCTGCGTACTTAGGGACGGGAGACCACATCGTCAATCATTAGACCGGGCGTGACCACCGCCCGCACGCTCAAGAAGCGGCAGGCGGTCGATGGGTAAAACCCGGCCCAGCAGGCAGACTGCCAGGCCGGACTGCGCGAGCGTAGGCGGATAAGGTTAAATTACCATATTCAGCAGCAGACAGCCCACCAGGCCGCTGACCGCGATGATGGTTTCCAGCACGGACCAGGAGCGGATGGTCTCACCAATGGTCAGGTTGAAATACTCCTTGAACAGCCAGAAGCCGGGATCGTTGACGTGGGAAAAGATCACGCTGCCGGAGCCGACGGCGATGACCATCAGCTCGGGGCTAACGCCGGTGGTGGCGATAAGCGGCGCGGCGATACCGCCGGCGGTAATCGCGGCGACGGTCGCCGAACCCAGTGCGATACGCAGCGTGGCGGCGATGGTCCAGGCCAGCAGCAGCGGAGAGATGGTGCTACCTTCCATCAGCGAGGCGATGTATTTATCCACGCCGCTGTCAACCAACACTTGTTTAAACGCCCCGCCGCCGCCGATGATAAGCAGCATCATGGCAATGATTTTAATGGAATCGGTAATGGTACCCATTACGTCATCCATACTGCGGCCCCGATTGAGACCAAAGGTGAAAATGGCAATCAACACCGCGATAAGGGTGGCCATGATGGGATCACCGAAGAACTCGGTGTAAGCCAAGATAGGATTGCCGGCCGGCAGCAGCATTTCGGTGATGGCGCGCAGCGCCATCAATACCACCGGCACCAGCGAAGTCCAGACGCTGACGGCAAAGCTCGGCATTTCCTGCTCGGTGAATTTTTTCGGATTGTACAGACCTTCCGGCACCGGCTTGTCGATATGGCGCAGAAATTGCGAATACACCGGGCCGGCCAGGATGACCGTCGGGATAGCGAGGATAGTGCCGTACAACAGAGTCTTACCCATATCGGCGTGGAAAATGGCGGCGATGGCGGTGGGGCCGGGGTGCGGCGGCAGGAAGCCGTGCGTCACCGACAGCGCGGCGGCCATCGGCACGCCGACATAGAGCAGCGAAATACGCGCGTTGGCGGCGATACTGAACACCAGCGGCAGCATTAGCACAAAACCAATCTCGTAAAACAGCGCGAAACCGACGGTGAAGCCCGTTAATACCACCGCCCATTGAATATAGCGTTGACCAAATTTGTCGATAAGCGTGGTGGCGATGCGTTGAGCCCCGCCGCAGTCCGCCAGCAGTTTACCCAGCATGGCGCCAAAGCCCATGATCAGCGCCAGGCTACCGAGCGTACCGCCAACCCCGTTTTTAATCGACCCGATAACTTTATTGACCGGCATGCCCTGCAAAACCCCTACCGCCAGCGCAACCAGGATTAAGGCGATAAAACCGTTCAATTTAAAACGGATCATCAGGAGCAGCAGCAGTGCTACACCAATGGCAACAATAAAAAGTGGCATGATAATTCCCCAATGGATATCTGTCCGGACCGGCATTTCGCGTGTCGGTCAATCGGTGATAGTCTTCAAATCATATCGTACGAGATGATGTTACCGGTATCATGATACCGGTAACATCGCCCGCTAAGGAATGCATGGGGGAACTATATTAGCGTTTTGGGAGCGGGATCATATTCTGACCCCGGGCGCAGGGCCAGAGACTTTCACCGCCCGGTTAGGGTCAGGCCGGAAGCAGAGCAGCCCTAGTATCGTTAACGTTCGGCAGCGGCGGCGTCGCCTGTCCGCGCGCCGGGGTTGTCAGATACTTTCACCCGCCAATAACGTGAAACCTACGTCGATTTGCCCATCGCCGCGAGGCTCACCCCGCAGGCGAGCCAGCAGGCAGTCGGCGCTCAGGCGCCCCATTTCCTCGCGGGGGGTGAGTACGCTTGCCAAGCGCGGATGGACAACCCGGGCGAAGTCGTGACCGTGGAAGCCGGCGATCGCCATCTTAGCGGGCACGGCGATCCCCTGGCGCTGGCATTCAAATAGCGCGCCGATGGCCAGGTCGTCGTTGGTGCTGATGATACCGTTAATGCCGGGATATTCTCGCTGCGCCTGGCGCAGCAGCTCCACGCCGGCGGTATAGTTGGAAGAATCCGCCATCATGACGCTATACGCTGGCAGGCCGGCGTCGCGCATGCCTTGCTCATACCCCTGCTGTTTGATGATGGTACGCTCATCCTGCCGGGCGCCGAAGTACACCACCTGACGGTGTCCCCGTTCGATAATCAGGCGGGTCATCTGCCGGGCCGCCTCGAAATTATCAAAACCCACGGCCATATCCAGACAGGGTGAAACGCAATCCATGATTTCCACTACCGGAATGCCGGCCACTTCGATCATTTTCAGCGTGCGGGGAGTGTGATGGCGTTCGGACAGGATGAGGCCATCGATATTATAAGAGAGCAGCGAGGTCAGCCGCAGCTCCTCCAGCTCCGGCGAATAACCATAGTGCGCCAGCATGGTCTGATAGCCGTTGGCATCGGTGACCTGTTCAATGCCGCGCAGGACTTCGGCGAAAACCTGGTTGGTCAGCGAAGGCAATAAAACGCCGATAGCGCGGCTGGTGGCATTGGAGAGAATATCCGGCGCTCGATTGGGAATATAGCCCAGCCTGTCAAGCGCCGCGGCGATTTTTGCCTGCAGCGCCTGGGAAACCCGATCCGGATCGCGCAGATAGCGGCTTACCGTCATTTTGGTGACCCCAACCTGATCGGCAACATCCTGCAGTCCCGGCCTTTTTTTCTTCATTATTAACTTGTTAACCTCCGCCGACGATTCAGCCAAGTTTAACAAAAAAAAGGCTGGCCGAGTATTTTTTCCCGGTTATACCGGCGGCAGATCAAACAGCAGCACTTCGCTGTCCTCGTGCGCCGCCAGCGCGATACGGCTTTCATCCCACACCGCCAGCGCATCGCCGGCCGCCAGCGTCTTTTCATTCACCGTCAACGCGCCGGCAACCACCTGTAGCCACAGCCGGCGATCGGGCGCGATCGGCAGAGCGTCCGACCGGCCGCGCGGGAGCGCCCAGCGGGTCAGCGTCATATCCTGGAACACCCGCAACGAGCCGTCGCGGGCATCCGGCGATAGCACCAGTTGGCGGCCTTCGGGCGCCGCGAAGCGCCGCTGTTCGTAGCGCGGCGGCAGACCGGTTTGCGTCGGCAATATCCAGATCTGATAGAGATGCAGGGGCGCATCGTCGCGGGCATTGTATTCGGAGTGCCGTATCCCGGTCCCGGCGCTCATAATCTGAAACTCGCCGGCGTGAATCTGCGCCTGATTGCCCATACTATCCCGGTGCGCAACCGTCCCGGACAGCACATAGGTCAGAATCTCCATGTCTTTATGGGGATGGGTGCCAAAGCCTTCACCGGGGGCGATGATATCTTCATTGATCACCCGCAGCGCGGAAAATCCCATAAAATCGGGATGATAGTAGTCGGCAAAGGAAAAACTATGCCGGCTGGTCAGCCAACCATGCTGGGCATAGCCGCGGTCGTTGGCGGCACGTACAAAGTTCATATTCAATTCTCCTCACTATTTTCCTCCAGTCTAAGCGCGGCACAGCAGAATAATAGCGGAAAAATATCACCGCTAAGTTCAAAAAAATCGAATGATAGGCGACAGAGGGCTAATGAGGGTATAAAAAAAAGCCAGCGCACAGGCTGGCTGAAATTACTGGAAGCAATGTGAGCAATGTCGTGCTCCCGTGCCAGTATCGCAATGGCCGGTAAGCATGGCAATAGTAATCATTATCATTCGCAGTTGTAAAGCATTTTTTATTCCTCTCCCAAATACATCGTCCGTAGATATCGGGGCACCGCATCGTCTTCGTTGCTGCCGATAACGTCCAGGGTCGGCAAGGTGTCCTTCAGACGCTGCTGGGCATTTTGCATAATGCAGCCCTTGCCGGCCATCGCCAGCATTTCTTGGTCATTCATCCCGTCGCCGAAGGAGATGCAATCCTTAAGTTGATAGCCGAGCAGGCCGGCCACCTGCCGCAGCGCGTGCCCTTTGGAAACCCCGCCCGCCATGACCTCCAGACAAACCGGTAGGGAGAAGCTGACGTTGACCCGATCGCCCCAGCGGGCGTTGAGCGCTTCTTCCAACACCAGCAGCCGCTGATGGTCGTCGCAGGTGAAATACACTTTGCAGATGCCGTCGGTGGGCAGCGCGCCCTGCTGATACACCTGATATTTGAAGGTGGATTCGCGGAAAAAATCTTCCTGATCGGCGCGATTACGGTTCATAAACCATTCATCATTGCGAAAGACATTCGTCAGGATTTTCGGATCCTGATGCACTACGCTGAACAACTCCGCGGCGATATCTTCATCCAAATTGTGGGAGAAGATCAGCTCGCCGGCGGTGTTGTGTACCCGCGCGCCGTTAGAGGTGATCATATAGGCGTCAATCTCCAGATTGGCGCGCATCTGCGCCACGTCCACATGGTGGCGGCCGGTGGCGAACACGAAGTGGATACCACGTGCGGTCAGGAGTTGCAGCGTTTGTTTGGTGTAGGGGGTGAGCCGATGAGCCGGTGAAAGCAGTGTACCATCAAGATCGGACGCAACAATATGGAACATGGGGCGATAAAACCTCTGGTGTACGCGGCGAAACCAGCGCCGCAGATTAATGATGCCGCATAAAGAAATCAGCGATTAACGTAAGAGCCTGCGCGCGCAGCGGGTCAGTCTCGAATAAAATTTCGTGACGCGCGCCCGTAATCGTTATTGGGCCGTTATTTTCACAGGGATGACCCGCCAGGGCCATCGCCTGGCAGAACGCCCGGTGGCTGCGGTTATCCACGATTTTGTCTTCTCCGGCCTGCATCAGCAGCACCGGCGTGGTAATCGCGCCGGCCTGTGCCAGCACCTGCTCCCCGGCCAGTATCCCCTCGCGCACCCAGTGGTAGGTAGGGCCGCCCAGTTGCAGCTCCGGATAATCGGCGTAGTAGCGCAGGTTGCGGCGATAGCGTTGGTCGCTGTGCGTCAGCATGTTGACCGTGAACGGTCGGGGCCGCCAAGCGCCGGTGCCTACCGCGTAGCGATCGCGCATCGACGGCCGCAGTTCCGCCCACTCCAGAATACGCCAGGCCAGCCAGCGCGGCATCGGCAACCGCAGCCCGAACATCGGCGCGCACAGCGCGGCAGCGTGGCAGGCGTCCGGCTGCTCCGCCAGGAACAGCGCGAGAATGGCGCCGCCCATGGAGTGCGCCAGCGCAAAGCGTCTGCGGTAGCCGGCCGGTTGGACAATCCGTTGCCAGAAGCGGGCGAAATCGCTGACGTAATCGGCGAATTGCAATACGTGACCGCGGTGGGAGTCTGCCAGCAGTCTGCCGGAAAGCCCTTGTCCACGGTGATCGATAATCATCACATCATAGCCGCAATGGAACAGATCATAGGCCACTTCGGGATATTTAACATAGCTTTCGATGCGGCCGGTGCTGATGACCACCACTTTATCATGGCCGGGGGCGCAAAAGCGCACAAAACGAATCGGCAGCGCCTGCGCGCCGGCAAATTCGCCTTCTTCCCGCCCGCGCCAAAAATCCAGCAGCTCGCCGTTAGAGAACGCGGCGAACTGCCGTTCACGGGTTAGCCACTGGGCATTACGCACCCGGCACATTGTCCGGCGGCGCCTTAGCGCGACAAAATAAGGTTAATGCCGAAGCCGGCAAACAACACGCCGGCCACGCCATCGATCCAGCGCGCCAGACGCTGATAACCGCGGCGCATCGCCGGCAGGGCAAACACCACCGCCACCAATGAAAACCACAGCAGGGTTTCGCCCAAAATCAGGGCGAATATCCCAAAGCGGGCGCCGGCGCCGATATTATCGCCGACGAAGAGCGAAAATACGCTGCCGAAATAGATAACCGCCTTGGGATTGGCCAGATTAGTGAGCAGGCCGCGTAAAAAGCGATGCTCGCGGCCGCCGTCAACGGCAACGGCAACGGCCGGAGGATTATCACCCGCCGGGGCCTGCCGACGCGCCGCCGCCCGCAGCAGTTGCCAACCCATCCAGCAAAGGTACAGGCCGCCGCCAAAGGTAATAAGGTTATGCAGCCAGGCCATACGGCTCAAAAGCAGATGCAGCCCCAACAGCGCCACCGCCGCCCAAATGGCCACCCCGAGGGTGATACCCATGACGCCGTACATCGCCTGGCGGCGCGAGCGGCTGGCGGCGGTCTGCGAGACGAAAAAGAAATCCGGACCGGGGGACATCAGGGCGATCAAATGCACCAGCGCCACGGTGGCAAACAGCATTAACATACTTTTCCTGCTCCTGAAATAAAACGCCGGAGCATCGTGCCCCGCGCGTCAGTGGATGACTGTCCCGCTACACCGCGGCCCGTGCCGATGCCCGCCGCACGGCGGCCGCCCCAACCCGGGCGCGCTTAGCGCACGGGCAGAGGCGGATCTTCGTCGGACAGATGTTCGCGGATAAGGGCCAGGAACGGAAGCCCGAAACGCTCCAGTTTTCGATTCCCCACCCCGTTGATCCGCAGCATCTGGCCGCTGTCGGTGGGCAATTGCTCGGCCATCTCCAGCAGCGTGGCGTCGTTGAACACCACATAGGGTGGGACGTTGGCGTCGTCCGCCAGCGTTTTGCGCAGCTTACGCAGTTTGGCGAATAACGGGCGATCGTAGTTACCGCCGTAGGTTTTGGGGGCGGTGCGGGTTTTCAAATTGGTCACCCGCGGCTCCGCCAGCATCAATGCCACCTCGCCCCTGAGCACAGGCCGCGCGGACTCGGTCAACTGCAACGCCGAGTGCTGGGTGATATTCTGACTGACCATCCCCAGGTGGATCAATTGCCGCAGCACGCTTATCCAATGCTCATTGCTGCGGTCGCGGCCGATACCGTATACCGGCAGCCGATCGTGCGCGTTTTCACGAATACGCTGGCTGTTGGCGCCTCTGAGCACCTCAACGACATAGGCCATACCGAAACGCTGCCCGACCCGGTAAATGCAGGAGAGCGCTTTACGCGCCTCCTCCAGCCCATCATAGCGCTTGGGCGGATCGAGGCAAATATCACAGTTACCGCACGCCATTTGACGGCCTTCGCCAAAATAATTCAGCAGCACCAGCCGCCGGCAGGTCTGCGCCTCGGCAAAAGCGCCCATGGCGTTTAGCTTATGGCGCTCGATATCCTGCTGCTGGCCGGCGGGTTTTTCCTCCAGGCAGCGCCGCAGCCAGGCCATATCCGCCGGATCGTATAGCAAGATGGCTTCGGCCGGCAGACCGTCGCGACCGGCGCGACCGGTTTCCTGATAGTACGATTCGATGGTGCGCGGGATATCAAAATGCAGCACAAAGCGCACATTGGGCTTATTAATCCCCATCCCGAACGCCACCGTCGCCACCACGACCTGCAAATCATCGCGCTGAAACGCCTCTTGCACCTGGGCGCGGCGCTCGTTTTCCAGGCCAGCGTGGTACGCGGCCACGCTGACGCCGCGGCTTTGCAGCCGCGCACTGAGATCTTCCACCCGCGAACGGCTGTTGCAATAGATAATGCCGCTCTTGCCGCGCTGGCCCTGCACAAAGTGCCAGAGCTGCTCAAACGGCTTGTATTTCTCCACCAGCGTGTAGCGAATATTGGGGCGGTCAAAGCTGCTGACCTGGATCAGCGGATCGCGCAAATCCAGCAAACGCAGGATATCCTGCCGCGTGGCCTCGTCCGCGGTGGCGGTCAGCGCCAAAAACGGCAGCGTCGCAAAATGGCGTTTGATTTGCCCGAGCGCGCGGTATTCCGGGCGGAAATCGTGTCCCCATTGCGAAATGCAGTGCGCCTCGTCCACCGCTATCATCGCCAGCCGCCACTGCTGCAGTTGCTCGAGCATGTTATCCATCATCAGACGCTCGGGCGCGATATACAGCATCTTAATGCGCCCGCTGCGGCACGCGGCCATCACCTCGTACTGCTGCTCGCGGCTCTGGGTGGAATTCAGACAGGCCGCCGCCACGCCATTGGCCAGCAGCTGATCGACCTGATCCTTCATCAGCGAAATCAGCGGTGAAACCACAAGCGTCAGCCCATCCATCACCAGGGCGGGGATTTGATAGCACAGCGATTTGCCGCCGCCGGTGGGCATCACCACCAGGCAGTCGCGGCCGCTCAGAACCGCGTGAATGATCGCTTGCTGGCCCGGCCGAAACTGCTGGTAGCCAAAGGTGTCGTGCAACACCTGCTCCGCCAGCGCTTCCCGCTGGATTATTTCCGCCGTAGACACATCTGCTCCAACTTTGTCTTCAGACGGACGCCGCAGGGGGGCGTCCGTGGTTAAGTCCCTGTGAATTACATCATATCATTGAGCATAAAGCCCATCCCTATACGGGTCTGCCGATGATTATAATCGATTAGCGACTCGCCATAGCCGCTAAACAGCTGGGTATAAAAACGCACGTGGCGGCTGACGGGATAGCTCCAGCCCAGTTGCGCGCCGCCGTAGCCGCTATTCCAGTTGTAGCGCCCTTCCGCGCTAAAGATGCTCTCGCCCCAGGCATAGCCTATCTTCAGTCGGTAGTGGCCCATGTACTTGATAATATCCGGGTTATCGCTACTGTCGTCCAGCCGCAGCCAGGGTTTGACTTCCACCTGCCAGTTGCCGTTTTGCGCCATTAGCCGCGTATAGGCGCGGTTCCAACTGCGCGACGTCGGATCCGAACGGCCGTTGGATTGATGGTTCAGGCCCATTTCCACATCGCGCAAGGTCCAGCCTGCGAAATCATAATCCGTTGCCCAGCCAATGAACAGCTGCGGTTCATAGTTGGTCTCACGAAAGGGCGACGATTCCTCGCTGTTGGATAACTGCCACCAGGAGCGCTGGGTGTATGAGGCGCCCAAAAGCGAGTTATCCCCCGCGATGCCGCGCCACAGCGGGAACCCCAGACTCAGTTGGAACGCTACTTCGTCTTTTTTGGCGTTATTGGCCCAATCGTAGCTGCTTATCGCCTGTTTGTTGATGTTGCTGGTATAGGTGTAGAGCAAGTAGTTGCTCTCGTACGGGTACAGCGTGAAAGGATTGTCGTGCTCCTGCAACAGATTGGCAATGATGCTTCCCTTCACCGCCGGCGTATCGTGGATCTTCTCAACCGTGGCTTCCTGTGCGTAAACGAAAGACGTCGATCCCAGCAAGAGAGCCGTGGCTCCCCAAAGTCTGCGCATAAAATGTTCTCCGAAAGCGCGTAACCCAGCAACACAAGCATTCAAAGCTAATCATTTTACACGCTCCAGAAATTTTCGTTTAGGGAAAACTGCCTAAAGTGGCTGCGACCATCCGAGACTAGTAAGCCATATTAATTAAGCATACTATAAACCTATAATTTCCCTTACCCCGCGCGGTGAGCGTTGCCTCAATCCGGAATTAATTATGTCTTTAACCCCCCTTACCGCCGATCACGCCCGCCGTTTGATCGGGGATATCTTCGTTTATCATATGCCGTTCAACCGCGAATTAGGCCTGAAGCTTACACAACATGAGAACGACGCCGCACAACTCGAATTCGCGCGCGATGAAAAGCTGGTGGGCAACGCCCTACAGCGTATTCTTCACGGCGGCGTTATCGCCTCGGTACTGGACGTCGCCGCCGGCATAACCTGCGTCACCGGCGCATTGCTGCGCCAGCCCGCGTTGTCGGAGCAGGATCTGCGTCATCGGCTGGCGCGCATGGGAACGATTGACATGCGGGTGGATTATTTGCTGCCCGGCCACGGCGAGCACTTTACCGTCACCAGCCACCTACTGCGCGGCGGCAATAAGATCTCCGTGGCGCGCGCGGAGCTGCACAACAACCGGGGGCATCATCTCGCCACCGCCACCGCAACTTATTTGGTAGGCTGACCAATGAACGAAAACACCGCCCGCCAAGGCGTGCTGTGCGCCCTCGGCGCTTACTTTATTTGGGGCCTGGCTCCCGCCTATTTCAAATTGATAGATTACGTGCCCGCCAACGAAATCCTCGCGCACCGTATTTTGTGGTCGGCGGTGTTTATGCTGGTATTGCTGACCCTGGGCCGCCGCTGGCCGCAGGTGCGCCGGTCTTTTCGCCGCGGCAGATTGCTGCTGGCCCTGGCGCTGACCTCTGTACTGATAGGCAGCAACTGGCTGCTGTTCATCTGGGCGGTCAATCACCACCATATGCTGGAAGCCAGCCTCGGCTACTTTATCAATCCGCTGGTCAACGTTTTGCTCGGTATGCTGTTTCTGGGAGAACGTTTCCGACGATGGCAATGGCTGGCGGTCGTGCTGGCATCCGCCGGTGTGCTGGTGCAGTTGTGGATGTTCGGTTCACTGCCGCTTATCGCCCTGGGACTGGCGCTTACCTTTGCCCTGTATGGCCTGCTGCGAAAAAAGATCGGCATCGACGCCCAAACCGGCATGCTGATAGAAACCCTCTGGCTGCTGCCGGCCGCCGCCGTTTACCTGTTTTTCGTCGCCGACACCCCGACCAGCCACCTCAGCGCCAACGGCTGGCACCTTAATACGCTGCTGGCGAGCGCGGGGGTGCTGACCACCGTGCCGCTACTGCTGTTTACCGCCGCCGCTAACCGTCTGCGGCTGTCGACGGTAGGTTTTTTCCAGTATCTCGGGCCGACGCTCATGTTCCTGTTGGCGGTGGGCTTTTATGGCGAGGCGTTAAGCGCCGATAAACTCTATACCTTCGCCTTTATCTGGCTGGCGCTCGGCGTATTTATCGCCGACGCCCTGCTGGCCCAGCGACGGCGGCTACAAACCGCCTGACGCCGCGTCAGCCGCGCGATTGGCTGGCCTGGCGCCGGACGGAGGTGCGCGAGATAAAACGCGCCATCGCCGGCCCGACCAGCAAAATGGCGAATAAACGCAGGCTTTGCATTGCCATCACGAAACCGATGTTAACCTGACTGCCGGCGGCAATAATCGCCACGGTATCCAAGCCGCCCGGACTGGTGGCCAGATAAGCGGTCAGCAGATCCACCGGCAACAGTTTGGTCAACAGCCAGGCCATGGCGCCGCACAGCAGCATCAAACCGGCGATAGATGCCAGCATCTGCGGTAGCGTTTTCAGCGCCAACAGCACGATAGCGCGGGTGAAGCGCAGGCCGACGCTCCAGCCAATAAACGCATAGGCCAGCGCCAATAGCCACTCCGGCACTTGCAGCGTCAGCGTGCCGGTGGCGTGCAGCGTAGCGCCGGCCACCATCGGCAGCAGCAGCGGGCCGGCGGGAATACGCAGCCGTCGGCCGAGTATCGCCCCCACGGCCGCCACCCCCAGCGTGGCGACAAAGCGAAGGTCCAGCGGCGGAAACCACTGCACCGCCGGCGCGACGGCCCCCTGTTCGCCCATGGCAATATGCGCCACCGCGGCGGCGGCGGTGGCGACAAACAATACCCGCAGATATTGCATAAACGCCACCAGCCGCACGTCGGCGCCAAAGTCGCCCGCCATCGCCACCATCGCCGACGCGCCGCCCGGCGATGCGCCCCAGGCGCCCGTCGGCCCCGGTAAGCTGCTGAACCTGACCAGCAGCCAGCCCGACAATCCGCTGGCCAGCAGCGTAACCGCCAGCGTCAACACGACGGGTAGCCAATCACTGACCAGCACCGACAGAATGGAAGGCGAGAGGGCGCCGGCTATCATGCACCCCAGGATGGCCTGGCAGCCGATAAATACTTTTGGCGATATGGCGATGCGGGCGCCGGACAACGCCATCACCAGACCGACCATCATGGGTCCAAGCAGCAGCGCGGCGGGAACGTGGTAGTGTTGCAGGATAAATCCCAGCGCCAGCGAGCACGCCAGCAGGATCAGCCATTGGAGATAAACCGGCAAAGCTTTCATGAATGAAGGTCGTTTAAAAGCAGGCGTAAGTAGCCGTTTTATCACATTGCGGGCGTGTAGGGAAAATATCTGCGTCCGATGCGGCGCCCCGGCCAACCGCGCAAGGACGTGATAGCGTTTCCAACGCCCGCCGACGCCTTACGATAGCAGGGGTTAACGGCAACGGGCCAGAAAGGATGGCGCTCGCCGCCCTTTCCACCTCGGCCAATACCTAAAGCCAGTTTTTCCGTTTGAAATACAAATACGGCGCCAGCCCGGCCAGTATCATTAACATAATGGCGCCGGGGTAGCCGAAGGACCATTTCAGCTCCGGCATAAACTCGAAGTTCATCCCATAGCTGGAGGCGACCAGAGTCGGCGGCAGGAACACCACCGACACCACCGAAAATATTTTAATAATGCGGTTCTGCTCGATATTGATAAATCCCATCGCCGCCTGCATCAGGAAGTTCACCTTCTGAAACAGCGATTCGTTATGGGGCAGCAGCGACTCGATATCGCGCAGGATCTCCCGCGCCTGCTCCAACTGGCCCGACGGCAGCCGCGCCTTGCGCACCAGAAAATTCAACGCCCGCTGGGTATCCATCAGGCATAGCCTGACCTTCCAGCCCACATCTTCCAGCTCGGCGAGGGTCGAGAGCGCATTGTCATACTCATCGCCCTGGTGGCCGTCCATGATGACCAGGCTCAGGGCCTCCAGATCGCTGTAGATATTCTCGATTTCGTCCGCCAGTTGCTCGATCTTGGTCTCGAACAAATCCAGCAGAAGCTCATAGGCGTTGCCGTCAATCAGCGTCTGGCTGCGGGTGCGCATCCGATACAGGCGAAATGCCGGCAGTTCCCGCTCGCGCAGGGTGTAAAGCCGGCCATCGCGAATGGTAAACGCCACGGTGGCGTTGCCGGCGTGATCCTCCGCGTCGGCATAAAAGAAAAAGGAGTGGATATGCAGCCCGTCCTCGTCCTCGAAAAAACGGGCGGACGCTTCGATGTCCTCCAGCTCCAGACGCGTCGCCAGGCTCTGGCCCAGCTCGTGCTGCACCCGTTCGCGCTCATCATCGCCGGGCTCGATCAAATCAACCCATACCGCCTCGGGTAGGGTTCCCAGCTCATCGGCGTCAAGACGCGATAAACGATGGTTTTCCAGTTGAAATGCGTTAAGCATACGCCCTCGTTTCCTTCACGGTAACAAACGGGAAACGCATTAGATCACAGAAATACGGGGTGAGGAGTCACCGTCGAGTTTCAGACCGTCAAAGATCCGACTCCGCGCGACGCTAAATGCAGGTCGCTGACAACCACTGAGGCAGCCAGCGCTGGAGGCAGCCTTAGTGGTTGTACCTGATAAACAGATTATCGAGCCAGTATCTACTGGGGGTGTCCAAGGCGTAATCCTCTCCTAATAGTAGTGCGCGCATGTTACGCCGAGAAGAAAAAGGCTGTCAATACGTGAGAAAAACCGTTTGGCCAGTTTCTGTACAATAGCGCGGCACGCGGCGGCGTTAAACGGTTTCCAGCCGGGCGTAAGCCGCCACCAGCCATTTAATACCCTGGCCTTGAAACGCGATTTGCAGCCGGCTATGTTCGCCGCTGCCTTCCAGATTCACCACCGTGCCCTCGCCAAATTTCGGATGACGCACTCGCTGGCCGAGGGTGAAACCGCTGTCGTTTTCGCTCAGCGGCGCGCCTAGGCGCTGTTGGCTGGCCGGACGGGTCACGCTTGCGCGCAGCCGCACCTCTTCCACGCAGGACGGCGGTAGTTCGCCTACAAAACGCGACGGCCGATGGTAGGCCTCTTTGCCGTACAGCCGGCGGGTCTCCGCATAGGTGATGGTCAGCTTGTCCATCGCGCGGGTAACGCCAACGTACGCCAAACGTCGCTCCTCCTCCAGCCGCCCGCCCTCGTCCAGCGACATTTGGCTGGGGAACATCCCCTCTTCCATGCCGACGATAAACACTTGGGGAAACTCCAGCCCTTTGGCGGAATGCAGCGTCATCAATTGCACCGCATCCTGATAGGCATCAGCCTGGCCCTCGCCGGCCTCCAGGGCGGCATGGGATAGGAACGCCTGCAACGGCAGCAGATCCTGATCTTCATCGTTGTAGCTGAACTGGCGGGTGGCGGTGACCAGCTCTTCCAGGTTTTCGATACGCGCCTGGCCCTTTTCGCCTTTCTCCTGCTCGTACATGCTCCACAGACCGGAATTTTTGATCACCCGATCGGTTTGCACATGGAGCGGCAGCTCCGCCGTCTCTTGCGCCAGCGCATCAACAAGCTCCAAAAACCGTTGCAGCGCGGCGGCGGCGCGGCCGGCCAGCACGCGCTCGGCGAGCAGCGCCCGGCTGGACTGCCACAGCGTCAACTGCCGGTCGCGGGCGGTCTGGCGCACCACGTCGAGGGTGCGATCGCCGAGTCCGCGCGTCGGCGTATTGACCACCCGCTCATAGGCGGCGTCATCGTTGCGGTTGGCGATAAGCCGTAAATAGGCGAGCGCATCCTTGATTTCCTGACGCTCGAAAAAGCGCATGCCGCCATAAATTCGGTAGGGTAGGCCCGTTTGCAGCAGCGCTTCTTCCAGCACGCGCGACTGGGCGTTGCTGCGATAGAGAATGGCGCAGTCCTTGAGCGCCCCGCCCTGCTCCTGGCTCACCTTGATGCGATTCACCACGAAGCGCGCCTCGTCCAATTCGTTAAAGGCGCAGTAAAGGGTAATCGGCTCGCCCTCGGCGCCTTCGGTCCACAGATTTTTGCCCAGCCGGCCGCCGTTGTGGGCGATAAGGGCATTGGCGGCCTGTAGGATATTGCTGGTGGAACGGTAATTCTGCTCAAGGCGAATGGTCTGCGCGCCGGGAAAATCATCCAGAAAACGCTGGATATTTTCTACCTGCGCGCCGCGCCAGCCGTAAATCGATTGGTCATCGTCACCCACAATCATCACATTGCCGTCATTGCCGGCCAGCATGCGGATCCAGGCGTATTGGATTTGGTTGGTATCCTGAAATTCGTCTACCAGGATGTTGGTGAACCGCTCGCGGTAATGGCGCAGAATATGCGGCTTGTTCAGCCACAGCTCATGGGCGCGCAGCAGCAGCTCGGCGAAATCCACCAGCCCGGCGCGGTCGCAGGCTTCCTGATAGGCCTGATAAATACGCTGCCAGGTCGCCTCCACCGGATTGCCGTAACTTTCCACATGTTGCGGGCGCAAACCCTCATCTTTCTTGCCGCCGATATACCACATCGCTTGGCGCGGCGGCCACTGTTTCTCATCAAGATTCATGGCGCGGATGAGGCGTTTCAACAAACGCAGCTGATCCTCGCTGTCGAGGATCTGAAAATCCTGCGGCAGATTGGCATCTTGATGATGGGCGCGCAGCAGGCGGTGGGCCAGCCCATGGAAGGTGCCTATCCACATGCCGCCCTGGCTGGTGCCCACCAAATGTTCGATACGGTGGCGCATTTCCGCCGCCGCTTTGTTGGTGAAGGTCACGGCCATCACCGAATAGGGCGAGCAGTTTTCAACCGACAACAACCAGGCGATACGGTGCACCAGCACCCGGGTTTTGCCGCTGCCGGCGCCGGCCAGCACCAGTAAATTACCGCGTGGCGCCGCCACGGCTTCCCGTTGCTTGTCGTTCAAGCTGTTGAGCAAATCAGAAACGTCCATAGGTGGCCTTTAACATGCGAATGGGGAATGCCGTCCGGCGGCGGCAAAAACACTGGTCATTTATACAGAGTTAATCGTGATTATAACAAGGTTGTCAGGGATGCCAACCGCGAAATTTCCAGATGCGGTAACAGACGCGCATCGGCGGCGGCGGCGAAATTACCGCCGCGATCGTTAATCCAGCAGGCCTGCATCCCGTAGCGAATGGCGCCGGTGACATCCGCCTCCAAATCGTCGCCCACGTGCAGAATATTGCCGGGCGGCACATTTAACCGCACCGCCGCCAGCGCGTACATATCTTGCCAGGGCTTGGCGCGACCGTCCGGGCCGGCGCGCAAAATATGGCGGAAATAGCCCGCCAGTCCGCAGGCCTCGGGGGAGGCATTGCCGTTGGTTATCGCCACCAGCGGCCAGCGGGCGCTGAGGGCCGCCAGCGTGCTGTGGGTTTCCGCCGGCACATCTATCTGGCTGCGCCAGCGCAGGACCATCTCCATGGCGGCATCGGCGCCAACGCGCGCCTCGCGCTCGCTGAGTCCCGCGTTACGCATCGCCAGTTCGATCGAGCGCCAGCGCCAATGACTCACATCGTGGTAAATCTCCGGCTCGCGCTGGCGCAACTCGCGGCGCAACCGTTGATAATCGTCCTGTCCCAGACAGCGTAGCGCGGGGTGATATTGCTGTAGAAATTGCACCGACTCGTTTTCGGTACGGGCAATCACCGGCCGATTATCGTAGAGCGTATCATCAAGATCAAAGGTTAACGCGCGCAGCTCTCGCAGAGGGCGATAGAAATGCATCAGGTTTTTCCCCGTTTGGCTCGTGGGTGCGCGGCATCGTACACCGATGCCAGATGCTGGAAATCAAGGTGGGTATAGATCTGGGTGGTGCTGAGATTGGCGTGGCCGAGCAGCTCTTGCACCGCGCGCAAATTGCCGCTCGACTCCAGCATATGGGTTGCGAAGGAGTGGCGCAGCTTATGCGGATGGATATGACTATTTACCCCCTGCTTCACGCCCCATTCGGCAAAGCGTTTCTGCACATTACGCGCGGAAATACGTCCCCCGCGCTGGGCGATAAACACCGCGTCGTTTTGCGGCGCGTATTGGTCACGCAGCGCCAGCCAGCGCGTCAACCAGGCCACGGCGGTGGCGCCGATGGGCAGTTTTCGCTCTTTATTGCCTTTACCCACCACCCGCACTTCGCCGCCGCTGAGATCAACGTCCGCGCAATTGAGGCCAACCAGCTCCGCTAGCCGCAGCCCGGCGCCGTACATCACCTCGAGCATCGCGCGGTCGCGCAGCGCCAGCGGATCGTGGGTGTCGATATCCAGCAGGTGGTCAACTTCGTCGACATCCATATTTTTCGGCAGATGCCGGCCGTGGCGCGGCGCGGGAACACCTCGCGCCGGGTTTGCGCCCAACTGACCGATGCTCACCAGCCAGTCCAGAAAACTGCGCAGCGCGGAAAGCCGCAGCGCCAGACTGGCGGGCTGTAATCCCTGGCGCTTACTGCGGGTGGCCAACGCGCGCACCTGGCTTACCTCCAGTTGCCGCCATTCCGTAAGCCCCATCTCGTAAGCCATGGCGCTAAGGGTGGCCAACTGCCGAAGATAGCTTTCCCGCGTTTTGGGGCTCAGCTGCCGCTCCACCCGCAAATATTGCAGGAAGGCATCGACCTGCGGCCAGAGCGGAGAGCGGGTGTCGGTCATGCCCGGCTGACCCAGCGTTCCAGCAGGCCCGGTAATAGCGTGGCCAATTGCTGTAACAACACCGTTCCCATCCCGTCCTGGAAATGCTGGCTGTCGCGGCTGGTAAACATAAGCACGCCGAGAGAGCCATCATCCCCGAGCAGCGACATGGCGACGGAGCCCACCTGCCGTACCTGGGGCAGCAGCAGCAGCAACTCCGGGCCGTTCAGCTTGCCGAGATAATGATTGCCCTGGCCGAGACGTTGGATCCGCAGCGGCTCGAACGCGCTGCGCGCCAGCGCCAAATGCGTGAACCCCGACGGGGCGCCCAGTTGCCACCGATCGCTGAACAGCCGCACATGCGCTCCCGCCAATCCCAGGCCGCGCGTCCAGCGCTGCAGGCGATTAAGCAGCTCCTGCAAACTGTCAGCCGCCGCCAGATCGGATTGCAGCCGCAGTAAGCGATTGAATAGCGGCTCATTGGTACTCGCATGTTCCATCAAACGGGTGATATCGTCTTCCAACTGCTGAATATGGGCACGCTGGCGTCCCAGTTGCCATTCCAAGAGGGAGACGCAGCCGCGCACCGGATGCGGCACCACCATCTGCTCCACGCTTCGGGCGTTGCGGATAAAGAAATCCGGGTGAGTGAGCAGATAACGCACCACCTGTTCGTCATCCAGCGTTTGCGCGCTGTCCGCCTGTTCGCCGACTTGCTTCATAGATGAATAAATCCGTCATAGATATGGGTGGCGGGTCCGGTCATATACAGCGGATGTCCCGGCCCGCGCCAGCTGATGGCGAGCCGGCCGCCGGGAAGGTCCACCTGCACCTGCTCCGCCAATTGGCCCTGCGAGATCCCCACCGCGACCGCGGCGCAAGCGCCACTGCCGCAAGCTTGGGTTTCACCCGCGCCACGTTCATAGACCCTCAGGCGGATATGCCCGCGGTTCAACACCTGCATGAAACCGATATTGGCCCGTTCCGGAAAGCGCTCGTGACTCTCAAGCACCGGCCCGAGCGTCAGCACCGGAGCGCTCTCCACGCTGTCCACGGCAATGACGCAGTGTGGATTGCCCATGGAAACCACGCCGCACAGCACCGTCTGCTCCGCCGCGCGCATGATATAGGTTTTCTCAGCTTTGGCCGCGCGAAACGGCACCTGCTGCGGGTCGAAATTCGGCTCGCCCATATTAACGCGCACCATATCGTCCTCGGTGACGGTCAGCACCATGCGCCCCGTCTGGGTGCTGACAAGAATGTCGCGTTTGTTGGTCAGATTTTTCATGCGCACGAAACGGGCAAAACAGCGTGCGCCATTGCCGCATTGCGCCACTTCGCTGCCGTCGGCGTTGAATATACGATAATGGAAATCCAGTTCCGGATCATAGGGCGGTTCCACCACCAACAGTTGATCAAATCCCACGCCGCAATGCCGGTCCGACAGACGGCGGATCATTTCGGGTGAGAAATAGACATTTTGCGTCACGGCATCCACGACCATGAAGTCGTTACCCAGGCCGTGCATTTTGGAGAACTGCATATCCCACTCCGCTGAGTAGCCGATAGCGCAGCATAGCGCGTCTGCCGGCAGGAAGCGACTGCGTCGCGATTACAGCTGTTCGGTCCCGACGGCGGCGCTGCTGCCATCATCCCCGGGCGAGGCGGTCTGCACCGGAGACTGGGTCGAGGACGGCGTGGTCGTCAACTGATGCTTCTGTTCGCTTTTATCCGCTTTGTCCGCCGGCGGGAAATAAAGGGGACCTTTCAGGCCGCAGCCGTAAAGCCCCAGCAGCATCAACACCAACGCCGCGCGGCGCAATTCGCTTTTCATTTCACCCATTACCTATTGTTCATCCGTCTCAGCGTCCTATCATCGCAGTTGGCATATGAAAAGCAACAGCAATTGTGGTTTACCAGCGACGGGGCGGGCGCGAAATGGCGGGCGCGGGGAGCGCGTGCTCCGCCGGCGGATTAGCTGCTGCGGGCGTTTTGCGCCAGCGGCGGCGCGCCATTTTCCAACGGCGTGGCGCACAAATGGGAGAGCACGCTGTTGCGAAACGGCACGACCTGGATACGGCCGTCCAGATTCATAATCTGATAGAACTGCGGCAAATTGAAATTGATGAAGCTCGAGCCATAGGTAAACCGGTCGTGGGATGAGGAGTAGAAGCGGCTGACATCGCGCACCAGCTCCTCTTTGCTGCCTTCGCAATGGTGATAGGCTTCCACCCGATTGGTTTCATCGAGAATATAGATATTGAATCCGCTGTCATCGGTGGTGTCTTCAAAAAAGAACTGGATGATACCCTCGCTGGCGAACCCGTCCACGACCGGCGGCAGATGGATCTGCTCGGTCTCCATCTGAATGGACAGCCCGTGCAATTTGTTATTGGAAATGGCGCCGTAGAACTCCACCGCGTTTTCCAGCTTCTGTACCGAAACGCTCAGGCGCTCGAAAAACAGCCCCCAGGTCTGTCCCGCCACGCGCACCGCCTTGAACCGCGCCGGATCCTGGCGGGTGCTGGAAAGACGCAGCTCGATACATTCGGAAACCAACTGCTGCACGCGAGTGCGGATAAGCCCGCGTAAATGCTGGCTGTAACAGAATACCTCCACCGTATCCGGCGGCGCGGCGTCCTGATGCATTTTGCCGAGAATGGTTTTCAACGCTTCCAGCACCGCCTGCTCGCCGCTGAAATGCAGGGTGCGCACTTCATTCCACGAGTTGCGATAGAGCAGATCGATGCTGCCCACCAGACATTGCTGCTGCTGGCCGAAGCTGAAAACGTCCAACTTACGGAAATCGAAATGCACCACTTGGTTGCGGAATACCGCGGTGGGGTCGTGTTCCAGATTGACGATAATCGCCAGATGACGGATTTCACACGGGCTATAGAGCGCTTTGGGCGTCGGCGCCGGCACCCGCAACGGGAAGTGGCCGGCGACATCGGCGATGAGCTCATTCAGTTTAGCGCTATCGCAGGTATCGCTACCCTTGATATGCACTTGGGTCGAGCGGGTCAACAGCCCGTTAAACCAGGCCCAGGCCACCAGTTTATTAAGATAGCGGTTATATTCCAGCGGCTGGTGGCTGATGATGGAATCCATCGACGGTGACTGATTGTATAAATACCAGCCGGTACGGTTGGCGCGCCCCTGCGGCACGTGGATGAACGTCAGGTGCGGTTCCGACAGATCCGGCGAGATCTGCGGATTGAGCAACGTCACTTTGCCCGGCAGCGCCTCGAAGGCCGCATACAGCTTGCGGGTCAGCACGCCGATATCCTGCGGGCTGGCGCTGACGCTCAAGTTGTTGCGGCGGGCGAACCGGATCAGATTGCGGTAACTCTGCATCATGGCGTCCAGCAGCTCATTATGCGCTTCACGCACCTGGCCTATCTTCCAGTTGGCGCGATCGTCCAGCATTTTCAGCCGCGCCTCATCCCAACCCCAGCTGGTCACCAGCTGCGTCAGGATCTCACGCCGCCACGGGGTACCCGTGGGATCCTGCGATAATTTTTCACACACCTTCAGATAAAAGCAGCGGCGCACCAAATCCAGCCGCGTCATATCGTTTATCTGAGTCAGGTAGTACGTCACCCGTTCTAGCATCATGCAATAAGGATCGAGGCCGAAAGACACGATTTCGCCGTCATGCAGCCGCTGTTTAATCTTCATCGCCAGCAGTTCGGTATGGGGATATTCCCAGGAGTAGGCTTCCAGCAGCAGCGTTTTCAACACCGCCTTATAGGGGGAGTCGATGCTTTTATACAGCTGCCAGAGGCTGGCGCCAAAATACTCTTCCGCGGACAAGGTGCCGAGGCCCCCCAAATCTAGCCACTCGTTGGGCGTCAGCGCGCCGCGGGCGTACAGCGACAGAACATATTCGTCGTAATGGGCCTCTTCGTCCCCCGGCACCATGTTCCACAGGATACGCTTACCGCCCATGCGCACGGCGGTGCGATAAAATTCATCCAGCAGCAGGATATGCTGGGTGGAGCCGCAGTCCTCGTCGCCTAAACTGCCGCTTTCGTTATGGCGAAAACGGTTTTCATCTATTAAGAAGAAGTTGACGTCCACGCCCTGACGTGTCGCCCACTGCTCCAGCAGGTGGCACTTGCGCTGCAACTGAGCGCGTTCTTCGTTGTCCAGCCAGGATTGGTGACAAACCCAGATGTCGAAATCGGAATTGGCGTTCTGGCCGATGGTAGAGGTACTGCCCATGGAGTAAACGCCGGTGATGGGCTGCTCGCCGCTGTCCGGCTCCGCCACCGCCGCGCCGGCCTGGCGGCCGATATCGTCAAGCCAGGCGCGCTGCGTTTCATTGGGGGAATAAAAACAGATGCCGTGGGGCACATTACCGTCCAGGTAACCCGGAAGCATCGGATGGTGAAAATGTAGTAAGGTTGGCAGCAGACTGTATACGTGTTGAAAACCCGGCCCCATGGCCGCCAACGCGCGATCTACCCGAAGTTGGTTAATCGCGTCCAGTCTCTGTTTCAAGGTCTCGATGTAGAAGTACAAGACGTCTCGCCTGATTATCCCGGTGTTAGAAAAACCCGTTTCTCCACCTGACCGGCGTAGTGAGTAGTAGAATTATTGGCCGGTAAATGCTGGAAACGTGATCAATCTAACACCTTGCTGATTGACCGTAAAGAAAGTTAAGCTACCCAGTGAGTATAGCACTTTCCCCAACGGCAACTTGTTATTCCTTTTTTCTCCCTTCCCGCCTCGCTTAGCCGGCGCCGAAAACTGACAGTGCTTCACTATCGGTGTTAGGATGGTGGGTGAATGATAAAATCGGTAATGACTATGCAAGACAACCTTCTCAGAATCGCCACCCGACAGAGCCCTCTGGCGCTTTGGCAGGCGGGCTACGTGCGTGATGCATTGCTGCGCCACCATCCGCATTTGCAGGTGGCGCTGGTGCCCCTGGTGACCCGCGGCGACATCCTCCTTGATACCCCGCTGGCAAAAGTGGGCGGTAAGGGCTTGTTCATCAAGGAATTGGAACGGGCGCTCCTGGAACATCGCGCCGATATCGCCGTCCATTCGATGAAGGATGTCACGGTCTCTTTTCCCGACGGTCTGGGACTTTGTGTGCTGTGCGAGCGCGACGATCCGCGCGACGCCTTTGTCAGTTCACATTACGCCAATCTTGGCGCGCTGCCGCCAGGGGCGATTATCGGCACCTCAAGCCTGCGCCGGCAGTGCCAGCTGCGCGAACGGCGTCCTGATTTGCAGGTGCGCGATCTGCGCGGCAATGTCGGCACGCGGTTGGCAAAACTCGACCGGGGCGACTTTGATGCCATCATCCTGGCGGTCGCCGGTCTGAAACGGCTGGGACTGGAGGATCGCATCCGTCAGGCCATTGATCCGGCGGACTCGCTGCCGGCGGTAGGTCAAGGGGCGGTCGGCATCGAATGCCGGCTGGACGATGCCCGCACGCTGGCGCTGCTGGCGCCGCTGCATCACCGGGAAACCGCTGTGCGCGTCGGTGCCGAACGTGCCATGAACGCCCGCCTGCAGGGCGGGTGCCAGGTGCCTATCGGCAGTTATGCCGTGCTCGACGGCGATCAAGTCTGGCTGCGCGCCCTGGTGGGGTCGCCGGACGGCACCACCGTCATTCGCAGTGAAGGACGGGCGCCGCTGGCGCAGGCGGAGCAGCTCGGCCTGCGCCTGGCTGACGATCTGCTGGATCGCGGCGCTCGCGCCATCTTGGCCCAGGTTTATCAGGACGATCCACCGCAATGAGCATCCTCGTCACCCGCCCATCGCCCGCGGGCGAGCAACTGGTGAACAGGCTTCGCGCCCGCGGCAAATCCGCTTGGCATCTGCCGCTTATCGACTTTACTCCCGGCAATGATCTGCCGCATCTTCCGCAACGTCTCGCCGATCTGTCTGACGGCGATTTACTGTTTATCGTCTCACAGCATGCCATCAACTACGCTCACCCCTGGCTGATGCAGCAGGGCGTCAGTTGGCCGGCCGGGTTGCACTATTTCGCCGTGGGGCGCAGCACCGGCCTGCGGCTGAATGGCCTGAGCGGATTGCCGGTCAGCTACCCCGACGAGGGAGAAACCAGCGAGGATTTGCTGCGTCTGCCGGCGCTGGCGCGCATCAACGGCAAGCGCGCGCTTATCCTGCGCGGCAACGGCGGACGGGACGTGCTGGAGCAAACGTTGCGCCAGCGCGGCGTGCAGGCCACCTATTGCGAATGCTACCGCCGCAGCCCGATACATTATGACGGCGAAGAGCAGGGCCGACGCATGCGAACGCTGGGCATCGACACGCTGGTAATTACCAGCGGCGAAATGTTACAACAATTCTATACTTTAATGCCTGAATACTATCGCCGCACCTGGCTGATGCCATGCCGGCTGATAGTGGTCAGCGAACGTTTAGCCATGCTTGCCCGCCAATTGGGCTGGACGGACATCGTCGTAGCGAACGCGGCAGACAACGATGCATTGATGCGCGTATTGCTCTAAATTTAATCATGGGACAGGCCAACATGACGGAACACACTACTCCAACGATCCCGCAGGATGACGCGACCAGGAAGGCAGATAGCCCGCATGCTTCGACCCCGCTTTCCGGCGACGCCGAGCCACGGCCCGCTGCACCCTCGCGGCCCGCGGGGGGGAAGATTCCGCCCGCCGGTAACGGCAAACCGGGCAAAACGGCCGGCGGCCGGCGGCCGCTGGCGCTGATACTGGCGGCGTTGGCCCTGGTCATAGCCGTTTTACTGGCGATTGGCGTCTATATCGCCGCGCGCCAGCAGGCGCATCAACAGGAGGCCGCGCGCGCGCAACTGCAGGCGAGTCTCGATGAACTCAATCAGGCGCAGCAGACGCAACGCCAGCAATACCAGGAGTCACTGGCCGCCCAGCGGCAAGCGCTCGACGCTGCGCGGGCGCAGCAGGCGGCCCAGGGGCGCGAGCTGGAGGATTTGCAGAACAAACTGACGGCCATCACCGGGACTAACGCCAATACCTGGCTGCTGTCGCAGGCGGATTTCCTGGTGAAAATGGCCGGACGCAAATTGTGGAGCGACCGGGATGTCGTCACCGCCGGCGCACTGCTGAAAAGCGCTGACGCCAGCCTGGCGCAAATGAACGATCCCAGCCTGACCGAGGCGCGGCGGGCGATCACCGAAGATATTGGCACGCTGGCCGGCGTCAGCCAGATAGATTTCGATGGCATTATCTTAAAACTCAACCAGTTGACCAACCAGGTGGACAACCTACGGCTGGCGGATAACGACAGCGACGAATCCCCCATGGATAGCGACAGCGGCGAATTATCGGGGTCAATTCAAGAGTGGCGGCAGAACCTCAGCAAAAGCTGGCATAATTTCATGAACGATTTCATTACCGTGCGCCGCCGCGATACCGGCGCCGAGCCGCTGCTGGCGCCGAATCAGGATGTTTACCTGCGGGAAAATATTCGCGCCCGGCTGCTGGTCGCCGCCCAGGCGGTACCGCGCCACCAGAATGAAATCTATCAGCAGTCGCTGGATTCCGTATCCACCTGGGTGCGCGCCTATTTCGATGCCGACGATGCCAATACCCGCGCTTTCCTGAGCCAGCTTGACGCTTTGGGCCAGGAGGATATCACCATGAACCTGCCGGACAGTCTGCAAAGCCAGCCGCTGCTGGATAAACTGATGCAGACCCGGGTACGCAACCTGCTGGCCCAGCCGGCGGCCCCCGCCGCACAGGGAGAATAAGCGATGATCAAGGTCTTATTGCTGTTCATCCTGCTGTTCGCGGGCATTGTGCTCGGCCCGCTGATCGCCGGTCATCAGGGATATGTGTTGATCCAGACCGATAATTACAATATTGAAACCAGCGTCACCGGTCTGGTGATTATTCTGATCCTGACGTTTATCGTGTTGTTTATCATCGAATGGGCAATCCGCCGGCTGTTTCGGACCGGGGCGCGTACCCGCCGCTGGTTTCACGGCCGTAAAAATCATCGCGCCCGCAAGCACACCCGCGCGGCGTTGATGAAGCTGGCCGAAGGGGATTACCGTCAGGTGGAAAAACTCCTGGCGCGCAACGCCGATCACGCCGACCAGCCGGTGGTTAACTATCTGCTGGCGGCGGAGGCCGCGCAGCAGCGCGGGGACGAGTTACGCACTAATCAGTATCTGGCCCGCGCGGCGGAAGTGGCGGACAACGATCAGCTACCGGTAGACATTACCCGGGTGCGCATCCAACTCGCGCGCCATGAGGATCATGCCGCCCGCCACGGCGTCGACCGTCTGCTGGAAACCGCACCGCGCCATCCCGAAGTGCTGCGCCTGGCGGAACAGGCCTTCATCCGCACGCACGCCTGGCAATCGCTGCTGGATATTCTGCCGGCAATGCGCAAAGTTCAGGTATACGACGAGGCGACAATAAATCGCCTGCAGTATCAGGCTTTTAACGGGCTGATGGACCAGATCATGGAAAATCAGGGCAGCGAGGGGTTGAACCGCTGGTGGCGCGATCAAAGTCGGAAAGTGCGCAACGACGCCTCGCTACAGGTGGCGTTGGCCGAACACCTCATCGAATGCAACGATCACGACACCGCGCAGCGTCTCATTGTGAAGGCGCTTAAACATCGCACCGACGATGAACTGCTGCTGCTGCTGCTGCTGCCGCGCCTGAAGAGCGGCGATCCCGAGCAGGTAGAGAAAGCGCTGCGGCTGCAAATCCGCCAGCAGGGAGACACGCCGCTCTTAAGCAGTACGCTGGGGCAGTTGTTGATGAAACGCGGCGAATGGCAGGCCGCGGCCGACGCCTTTCGCGCCGCGCTTAAGCAGCGCCCGGACGCCCACGATTACGCCTGGCTGGCGGATGTGCTCGACCGGCTGCATAAGCCGGAGGAGTCGGCGCAGATGCGCCGCGAGGGGTTAATGCTGACGCTGGCCGCGCCGCCAAGCAAAACCCCCGCTCCATCCGGCGCGTCCCTGGCTCCCCAAACGCCGGCGGACGACACCCGGGCAGAGCCGGTTAAAACGCCCCCCGCCGATCCTCGCCCTTGAGGCCGGCTTGCCGGAGCGCGATGCCGCTCCGGCTATAGCGCCTGTCTGCCTGCGCAAAATGCTCCATTGCCCATTGCCGGCGGCTTGCGGGAGCAAGAAGCCGCATGCCGCTCCAGCTTTGCTGCCTACCCGCCTGAGCAGAATGCCCCATTGACTCTTGCTGCCTGCGGCCGAAGAGGCCGCTTTGTCTATGACGCTAGTGCGCGGCCGTTCGTCAGTCCTGTACCGTGAGTTGCCGTTGCTCGCCGAGCCCCTCAACGCCCAACCGCAGCCGCTGGCCGGCCCGCAAGAAAACCGGCTGCGGTTTTTGCCCCATCCCCACCCCGGGGGGCGTGCCGGTGGCGATAATATCCCCCGGCACCAGACGCATGAACCGGCTCAGGTAGCTGATGATTTCTTTGACGGAGAAAATCATCGTCGCCGTGGATCCCGCTTGATAGCGCTTACCCTCCACTTCGAGCCAGAGCTGCAACGCTTGTGGATCGGCGATTTCATCGGCGGTCACCAGCCAGGGACCGATGGGACCGAAACTGTCATAGCCCTTGCCTTTATCCCAGGTGCCCCCTCGCTCCAGCTGCCAGTTCCGCTCGGACACATCATTCACTACGCAGTAGCCCGCCACGTGCTGTAGGGCGTCTTGTTCGGGGATATCTCGGCCGCCTTGACCGATCACCACGCCAAGCTCCACCTCCCAATCGGTTTTCAGCGAGCCGCGCGGGATATGCAGCGCATCAAAAGGACCGCTGATAGCGCTGATCCATTTATTGAATACGATAGGCTCGGTAGGGATTGCCGCGCCGGTTTCGGCCGCATGATCGGCATAATTCAACCCGATACAAACGAATTTACCAACCCGGCCGACGCAGGGGCCAATGCGCGGATCGCCCGCCACCTTTGGCAGCGTAGCGGGATCCAGAGCGCGCAGGCGGTCAAGCGCCGCCGGCAATAACGTCTCGCCGGCGATATCCTCTATCTCTCCGGCGAGAGAGCGCAATTGGCCGTCGCCATCCAGGAGTGCCGGACGCTCTGCGCCCGGCGGACCGTAACGTAATAGTTTCATCTATCGCCTCCTTGCCGGCGAGTGAAATAAAAGCGCTGGAGACCCGCGCCAGACGGCGGGCCTATCCTTTAGTGCAGCTTGACGAAAATTGCCCGGCGTTGAAAAATGACCGGGCAGTGCATTTTTGCTTTCTACCAACTTGTATTTATAGCAAAACGCCTAACGGCGTAGGGAATTTGCTTACTGGCCGGGGGCCGGAACAGGACGTTCCAGGTGCCACCGGCTTTTTTTTTCAGTACACGCAGAGCCAAGCCGACCCGCAGGGTAGCCTTACCAGACCAACAGCGGCGCATAGGCTCGTCTATAAACCATTGCCAGCAACGTCCGGTTTTTGCGCCCACCAAAACGTCCAGCGATCGTTTTCTACGATCGGCTGTCCCGCCGGCAAGCGCGCGAGAATATAAGCAATCATCTGCTCCAGCGCTTCATCGCTTAATTCATGCAGGATTGAGCGCCCGGTGCGGCCGCGTAAATCCGCCGCCAACGCGGCGCTATCGGCGTACTCGCGCCGCGTCTCCCACAGGGTGGTAGTCGGACGCAGTTCAAATCCCGCCGTCGTTATCGCCGCTTCAATCACCGAGCGCGGCGGGCGACGCGCCCTTTCAATGGCGGCCAACGGCGGGAACAGATCGAAAAACCAGCCGCGCATATGCTCGGGCGATCCCGGCAAGAAGACATCTTCCGGCGTCCGATCCTGAATCAGCAGAAGTCCCCCCGGCGCGAGGATGCGCCATGCTTCATGCAAGAACGGCTGCGGCGAGTCGAAATGGTGAATGAGGGCGCGGGCGAAAACGATATCCTGACTGGCGTCCGCCAGACCGGTCGCGGCCGCGTCGCCCTGCACAAACGCCACATTGGTTAATCCCTGCACGGTTTCCTGCGCATCTTGCAACATCTGCGCGGAAAAATCGACGCCGGTGACCTGTCGGGCGCCTAACCCGGCCCAGGCAGCGCTATAAATGCCGCCGCCGCAGCCGATATCGGCGATCGCTTTACCGGCGGCATCCACCCGCTGTTGAATAAAATCTCCCCAACCGGCATGGGCTACGCGGCGGGCATAAGAATATTGATTAGAGCCAGCATGAAAATCGATTGCCATCGGTACACCTCGCAAGCGGATGAAGCACGCGCCGCAAAACAGCGCGGCAAGGATTATCCTAGCCGGGCCGCGCAGCAAAAGCGTAACCGGGCGTCGGCTGTCCGCGTCGGCGCCTGCCAGTGCAGCATCAAAGCCCTGCGGCGCTTGCCCTGTGCCGCAGCAGGGGCATTGCGCCGCGCGGCCGGCAACGGCGCACGCCAGCGCGAGGGGTCAAATATCGTCCATGACGCTGGTATGCATAAAGCTATTCAACGCCTCTCGATAGCGATCCTGCATCTGCGGATCATGTTCGGTTTCCAGGCGCTCAAGCAATACCGCCAAAATCAATTTATGGGTGACGGGACGGCCGGTCAATTGTATTTCTTCAATAATCGTCGTCAGCAGACCGTCTGCCCCAGCCGCCCCGGCGGCCGGAAGCGTCGCGGGAGAGGCGATCGGCTGTTCCGTTTCAACGTTTACGCTGCTCATGAAGTCTCTCTTTAGTCACCTGCCGCCGGCTTTGCCGCGGTAGATAAAGGCGTTGTTTACGATGGTGGTCAGGAAAGCGTGCGCCGCCGCCATGGGCTATCACTCCGGCGGTGGCGAATTAACTTTAGACGGGGTTAGCGGCTTTTCAACGCCGCCGGTAAAAAATACTTTTCCTGCGGGGAATGGACTGACCGCGCGGCTTTTGCCGCCGGCCAAAGCGGGGGGCGGGCTCGTGAATTCGGCTACCCTGGGGGCCATCGCCCCCCGCCCTGCGGTTGACGGTGGCCATAGCGCAATGCTGTGGGGACCTTAATAAAGACTGGCCTTACCGAGGGAACCAAACAACGCCATTTTGTTGCGAATCACCTCGCGAGCCGCCAGGATCGGTTCTGGATAAATCACGTTTGGATCCCACCAACTTTCCCGGCTGAGTATCTCGCGCGCTTTTTGGAAGTAAGCAAACTTCATATCGCTGGAAATATTGATTTTACCCACCCCGAGGGTCACGGCCTCCGCTATTTCGGCGTCTGGATTGGAAGACCCGCCGTGCAGTACCAGCGGGATCGACACACGCTGGCAAATATCGCGCAGAATATGCATTTGCAGCGCCGGCTTAACATCCTTCGGATAAATACCGTGCGCGGTCCCGATGGCCACCGCCAGCGTATCCACACCGGTGCGGGTGACAAAATCCTGCGCCTGCGCCGGATCGGTATAGGTAACTTTCGATACCCCGCCCTCTACCGAATTGCCGGTCTGGCCGATAGTGCCCAGCTCCCCCTCCACCGACACCCCCACCGCATGTGCCAGCCGCACCACCTCGCGGGTTAGCGCCACATTTTCCTCATAGGGTAGCAGTGAGCCGTCGATCATCACCGACGTGAATCCACATTGAATGGCGCGTTGCACATGTTCGATGGAGGCGCCGTGATCCAAATGCAAGACAAAGGGCATTGGACTTTTTAACGTTCTTTCGCGCACATAGGCGAAAAAGGCGTCGGTGACAAAATCATGTTCGCTGGGATGAATGGAAATAATAGCCGGGGTACGGGTGGCCTCAGCCTCTTCCACCACCGCGCGGATAAAGCAGCTATCGGCCACGTTGAAAGCCCCGATGGCGAAACGATGTTCGCGGGTCGGTTGCAGGATGTCGTTCATAGAAATCAGCATGATATCTTCCTTATGGGTTGAATTGCGGATAAACGCGGCCCGCACCGGCGCCGCAGCGCCGATGGACAGGACGAAAAGGGTGATGCCGGCCGGGGTCAGGCTTTATGGGCCGACCCGGACCAGCCGAGGTACTCGGCCACAACTTCCTGGCAAGCGGATTCCATCAACCGCAACAGATCCGCCAGTTCGGCATCGGGATGCTGACGCAGCCCGTCGTGTAGCGCGGTTTTCCCGGCCTGGGCCACCGCGACGCCGACATTCATCTTTGCCACGCCGTGCTGACTGACCCGGCGTATGTCCTCCGGCCGGGTGCCGCTGCCGCCGTGCAGCGCGAGCGGCACGCGCGATACCCGATGGATGGCCTCCAGCCGCTCGAAATCCACCTCCGGCGTGACGCCCGGCGGATAGAGGCCGTGCGCGGTACCTACCGATACCGCCAGCAGATCGATGCCCGTCTGGCGGAGGAAAGGCTCGACATCCTCCACCGCGGTCATCATCTGCCGCGCATCGGCGATCTGATACACCGGTGCATCGGCGATATGGCCCAGCTCGCCCTCCACGCAGACGCCATCGGTCGCCGCCAGTTGCACCACCTGGCGCGTCTGGCGAATGTTCTCCGCCAGCGGCTGGCTGGAGGCATCGATCATCAGCCCGCTGAAGCCGGCGCGAAATGCCTGACCGATGATCGCGGCGTCACTGCCGTGATCCAGGCTCAGCGTCACCGGTACGGCGGCCTCATCGGCCAGCGCGCGTACCAGCGGCACCGCCACCCGCGGCGGCAGATGGCCGCAATGGCCCTGGTAGAGATTGAGGATCACCGGCGCCCGCTGCTGTTCGGCGGCGCGGATGGTGGCGCGCGCGGTTTCCAGATTGAAACAGTTAATGGCTAACAGCGCGTACCGACGCCGGCTGGCGTCAGCCAGCAAACTCTTCATGGCGGCAAACATGGCGACTCCCGTTATTCCAAAGTGAATTTGATGTCTTCGTCCCGCACGGTCCTATCTTCTACATCATCGAACTCCTCATCCGCCTCGGTGACCCGTTTCTTTAAAAGCGACAGCATCACGCCGCAAATGACGGTCCCGATACCGAGGGCCAGACAGAACATCGCCGGCCGGGTAAACAGCGGCACGACGAACATTCCGCCGTGCGGCACCGGCGACTCGACGCCCCAGACCATAATCAACCCGCCCGCAATAGCCGAGGCCACGACGCACGACGCTACCACCCGCAACAGGTCCCGCGCCGCGATGGGGATAACCCCTTCGGTTATCATGCAAATCCCCATGGGAAACGCGGCCTTGAGCGCTTCTTTCTCCGCCCGGGTATATTTGTACCGCGTGAGCAAAAACGACAAGGTGATGCCAAACGGCGGGATGATGGAGCCGACGAATTTCACCGCTTCCGGACCATAAATACCGTCCACCAGCAGACCGTCGGCGAACAGCGACATGGTTTTATTGACCGGCCCGCCGAAATCGAAGGTGGCCATCGCGCCCAGAATGGCGCCCATCAGGAAACGCGATCCGCCCTGCATCGATTCCAGCAGGTGGATCAGCGCCTTTTGCAGCCAGACAATAGGTTGGCCGATGAAAGTCATCATCAGCAGTCCGGCGATGACAGTGCTCAGCACCGGCAGGATCATCACCGGCATCAACCCCTGCATCGACGCCGGCAGCTTAATCACCCGTCGCAGCAAGAGTACGGTGTAGCCCACCAGAAAACCGCCGAGAATGCCGCCGATAAACCCGGTCTGAATCTGCCCGCAGATAAAACCGACGATAAGCCCCGGAGCGAAACCGGGTCGATCGGCGATGGAGTAGGCGATCGCGGCGCTAATCAGCGGCACGATAAGCCCCATACCCCATCCCCCGATCTGGTTAAGCATCCAGGGCACGCTGCCGGTCTTTTGGCCGACGTCCGGCCCGCCGATGACCTGCCCCAGCGCGATACAGATCCCCGCCGCGACAATCAGCGGGATCATCCAGGAAATGCCGGTCAACAGATGCCCTTTAATGACAGTGCCCGTGTTATGTTGGCTAACGTTCATGATGTGGCTCCCGAAGCCGTTGGTAATCAGGCCCGTTCCAGCGAGCCGGCCACTTTTTCCAGGAATTTGACCGGTGATTTGATCACCACGTCGGTTTTGACCCGCACCAAACGTTTGCCTTTAAAGCGCTCCTCGCCGTTGATCTTGATATCGACCGCCAGGATCACCACATCGGCGGCGGCAATCGCCTCCGGCGTCAGCGGATTTTCGGTACCAATGGTGCCCTGGGTTTCGACCTGGATGTCATAATTCAGCGCACGGGCGCCCTTAATCAGTTTTTCACGCGCAATATAGGTATGCGCGATGCCTGCCGTACAGGCGGCGACACAAACGATTTTCATATTCGGCCTCATAGGGTTGCAGGGTTAACAAAGGTCGGTCTCTGCGTACTGACTGAACAACGCAATGATGTTATTGGCGTCCGTTTCCGTTAATAGCCGGTCGATGACATCGTCATCGGCCAGCGCCGCCGCCACCTGCGACAGTAGACGAATATGGGTGGTGTTCTGATCCTCAAGACGCACCGCGAACAAGATGATGCAGCGCACTTTGCTGCCGTCGAGGGTTTCCCAGGGAATATCCTGCGCGGTCCGCCCGATAGCCAGCGTGGTCTGCTTCACCGCCTGGGATTTGCCGTGCGGGATAGCGATATGGTTTTCAAAGCCGGTGGAGCCCTCGGCCTCACGCTGCCAAACGTCTTGAATAAAATCCTCTTTGCTGGTCAGGGCGCCATCGTCATATAACAGATCGGCCAATTCCTGAATGGCGTCCTCTTTATTGGTCGCCTGCATGTGCAAGTTGACGCGCCGCGGCGTAAGAATCTTATTGATGTCCATCCTCTACCTCACCACAATGTGAATAATGAATTGGCTCCGCCACCGAGGACGGGATAACCGCGTGCTGCAACGTGCTGGCGATGACTTTTTCGGTGACGCGTTTGATATCGTCGTCATTGAAAAAGGCCGAAACATACACAATCGGAATGCTTTCCTCGCGCAAATGAATGGTGGAGACAATCAATTCGATCGGCTCCTGGCGGCAAAACGCAGCCATATTGCTGGCGGAAACCACGCCGGCGATCACCCAATCGGGAAAGGCGCGCAGAATACGGCTTTTGAGTAAATGAGAGGTGCCTACCCCGCTGGAGCACACCACCAGAATACGTTTATGGGCAATCTGCCGCTCCAGCGCCGCCTGGAAATGAATGGTCAAATAGCCTATTTCATCTTCGGCGATAAGCTGCAAACCAAACAGCGCGCAAACCTGATGAATAGCTTTATCGGTTTGCTGATAGATATCCGGCAATTCGTTCTTAATATCCTCAAGCAAAGGATTACGGATGCGAATGTGATATTTCAGGCGATTGAGCAAGGGGCGAACATGAATAAGCAAGCCATCATAAAGCAACCTGTCGGAACGCAAATCGATATTGATCAAAGACGAAAACGCGTCAATTAAATGTAGCGTTAACCGGTGTGACTCTCCGTTAAAGAAATGACTATGGGGTTGCCGCCCGTCGGCCCCTTCCTCCATGACAATACCCGATGAAATAATATACTGATAAATAAACCACACCTCTTCGGCAGGCAGCGGATGGACAAACCGCGCTTCTATTTTTTCAATCATTTCACGGGCGATAGAAAATATATGTTCATCAACCTGCCTGGCCTCTATTTTCTCCGCCATCGCCAACGCATTTCCCTGCGCCATACGGTGCATCATAATTAAAATATGGGTGAAGATATTAATATAGTAGGGTTCGCCGAGCGGGTAGCCGAGCCGCCGCTCCATTTGTTGCAGCAACTGTTGCACAAAAAGAACGTCTTCAGCGCCAAAATAATCCGTCAGCGCTTTATAGCTGCCGGGATCGAGCCGCGAATGATTAATCATCCCGGGCTCTCTGTGATTCATGATATCGTTAATCAACGACACCATGGCCTGGCGTACATTGTTCTCGCTGCCTTCGATATGGGTGCCGCTCTGGCTGCGCACCAGCGTCAACCCCAGCGGCTGCATCCAGCCCTCTATAATTTTGAGGTCGTTAACGATCGATGCGCTGCTGATGAAGTAGCGCTCCGACAGCTTGCTGATGGAGGTCTCGCGCGGCGTCTCGCTCAATAGCTGAGAGGCGATTTTGATCCGCCGCGACTTATTGGCCAGCGCCTCGGTGAAACCGTCCTCGGGGATGACCTGCTGCTCTAGCAGCATTAACCGCTGACGGTCGTCCGCCTGTAGCATAATCCCCATACCGGCCTTTTTGTCTGAAGCAATATTCCACACAGAAAGGAAGGCCTCGATAAACTGCAAATCGCGCTGGACCGTTTTTTCCGAAACCGCCAGATAGCGGGCGATGGTTTTAAGCGCTACATATTCTTGATGCTGGAGTAAATAACGCAGTAATTTATTTTGCCGAGAAGTAAGCGTTTGCATCATAGTGACCTTTTACGAGGTTGCCTGAATTCTGCTAATTATCTCATCGTTATATCATCTTCCTTTATTACCGTCTTAATCAGGCGATAAATACCGCTGGCATGGTGAATAATCTAGTCGGACGCGGCAAAAGCAACAATACTAAAGCTTGTCCACCCGGCAGGACAAAAGATAAAAGGTGGCGGAAAGGGTGTTTATTTGAGATAAAGATCACGTTTAGCAGGCATAATAATGTGACATTGCCCGCAACTATTGCCCGCTAATCGCCAAAACTCGGCGAAATTAATTATCCCCGACGTCCAACAGCAGAAGCGCCATCGCCCGCTGTCGTCATCGGCCGGGAAGCCCTAGCGACCACGACCAGACACACCTGGCGCCGCCATCGGCGAGGAGAGTTTCTTGCGGCTGAGCATCTTACCGATAAAAAAAAGCCCGGCCATGGCCGGGCGGGTTGCCGTTGCGAGGTCGCAAGGCGTGGCTATCACCTTTGGCGAGAGGCCAAACCGGCGACCGCCTGCTCCAATCCGTCAATATCATTGGCGGTGAGCAGCGGGCGGATGAGGTCAAACTCCTCGGGGCTGAGCTGATAAATGTTCAGCGCCAGCAGCCGTGCGATAATCTGCGGGTCGAAACGCGAGGCGATCGGCCGGGCCGGATTGCCGCCGACCACCGTATAGGGATCGACGTCGCGGGTTACGACGCTGCCGGCGGCGATGATGGCCCCTTCGCCGATGGTGACGCCGGGCATAATCATGGCGCGCATACCGAGCCAGCAACCATCCCCGAGCCGAGTATCGCCCTTTGGCACATAGGACGCCTGGATCGTCTCCATAAACGGATACAAAGAGAACCAATCGGTACGGTGGGTGTTATTCCCCCCCATCAGGATGACGACCCCGGCAGCGATGCAAACGTAATCGCCAATCCACAGCTGGTCAAGGATGCCGAGCGGCGCCCATTGCTGACTGACGCTGTCGCCGTGCAGGTAGCGGACCACGCTTTTTTCAAAGCCGTCATCCCAATATTCGCTGTAGTAGCTGTGTTCGCCCGAGATGTGAATATTCGGATTGGTCACCGTCTGGTGAAGATATTCTACCTTGGACCAATGTTTATCGTTGTTAGACATGGTTTAAATCTCGTAAAGGGATAAAAGCCACGGAACGTCATTCCGCAGCAGTGAAAGCACGTTCAACCTTCACTGCCCGATTAAGCGATACGGGGATGGAGCAACAGCGGATGCATTAACATAAACTTGACCTAAGATTAACAACATAAACGGGCGGCTGAGATGGCCTGCGGCCGAACCGGCGGTTTTTCGCGAGACGATCCGTGCGCCACCCGGAGGGTCACGTCGCCGCCGCGGCGCGAACCTTTTCTCCCCGTAATGATACCTGTCCGGGATGATTTTTCCAACCTGCGTGAGATCGCATTCGATCCCGTCTCTAGCTGCGCCGACGCAGCAAAAGCGTTATACTGCCTTTCTGGACTTTTTTTATTATGCTGGATTATGGCTAAAAGCGTAGAGCAAATAGCAACGGACTTGGGCTTATCCATCACCACCATCAGGCTGGTGCTTAATGGTAAGGCCGATCAATATCGGATTAGCGCGCGCACGCAGGAACGGATAAATCGCTATGTCGCCGAACATGGCTACACGCTCAACTATACCGCACGCAGCCTGAAGCTAAATAAAACCGATACCCTCGGGTTGATCATTCCCCGATTGTCGAACTCGTTTTTCTCCAATCTGGCGGAAAAACTCGAGCTACGCTGTCGTGAAGAGGGCTATCACCTGGTCATAAGCAGCAGCTACAGCGATTCGCAGCGCGAAAAAAAGCTGGTGGAATCCATGGTGCAGCGCAATATCGACGGGCTATTTATCGTCCCATCATCCCGTAGCGCGCAAAAGCATCACGTCGAACGCGCCAAAAAGCCTATCGTGGTACTTGACCGGGATTTTGGTCTGGATAATAGCGCGTTGGTCGTGAGCGATAATTTTAATGGCGGCGTGGAATTAACCCACGCCATGCTATCGGCGCGCGCCGAGCCGATTATTTTTCTCGGCGGCGATATTCAGCAGCCCAGTATTCGCGCACGTCTAGAGGGTTATCAACAGGCGCTGGCGAGCCACGGACTGCCCGTTCAGCCCCACTGGATCCTGGAAAGCGCCCATAACCGCAGGATGGATGGCGAAAAAATGATGCATGATTATATGTCGCGGCATGCCGCGCCGCCGAACGCCTTTATTGCTTCATCGCTGCCGGTGCTGGAAGGAGCGCTAAGTCAGTTAAGAACCTTGCGCGGCTACATTTCCCGCGACATTAACATCGGCACCTTCGATGAACATCCCATGCTGAGCTTTTTGCCCAATAATCTCTGGTCGGTGAAGCAGGATGAAAATATCTGGGCCGATCAAGCTTTCAATACTATGCTGCACATCCTGCAACGGGAAACGCCTAACCACGTGCGGCGCGTTATTCCCATGACGCTATTATGGCGGCAGCGCTCGGTGCATTAGCGGCGCTGCCAGCGGGATCACTACGCTTAAGATGGCCATGCGCAGAGCGCTCACCGCAATAACAATGCCCGCCTAAGGGCGGGCATCGATAGCGATAAGCGTTAGCTGGCTGCGATAAGCGCCAGATTGACGGTGAGATCACTCATGGAATTTTTTCAACACGTCGGCACGGGTAATAAATTTATCGCGCCCTTGAAGGTAGGCTTTCACACACGCCGTGGCGTGTGCCTGCTCACGGGCGGTCTTTTCCTTATCGCGCCAAAGTGAAGCGCCGAACGCCAACAGCTGATCCTGTACTGCCTTGACGTCAATTTCACGCGGCTGGACTCCCTGAATAGCGCACAGTCCCGCTACCACGCCCGACGCCTGGCCAATCCCCATAATACCGCCCTGCGTGCGGTAAGAGCCATGCGCCTGACTGGTGCCGGAAATACAGCGGCCGCTCAATACGATGCCATCGATATGGGCCGGCACCAGGCAGCGCAGCGGAATATCATAGGTATCTTTCAGATCGATCCAGTGGCCGCCTTGTCCATCCTGGCGATAACCTTCGGCGCCGTTCGGGTTGTGAATATCAATCGGGAAATAGCCGCGCGACACCACATCGTCAAATTTACGGCCTTCCGCCACGTCCTCGCCGGTCAAGGTGTACAAACCGACGATATGGCGCGACTCACGTGACCCCACTTCGTTACTGGTATCGTTCACCCAGGCTTTTTCAAAACCCGGTACATACTTGATCATAAATTCCGACACGGATTCGAGCTGCCGGCGGCCCTCCAGCTCCGCCAGCGACCGCTGTTCAGAGTCGGACAAATCGAAACCATGAACACGGGTGGCGTTAAAATGGATACTGCCCGGATGTACGCTGTTAAGGACAATAATACTATCGCGGCCGAATTTCAGCTCGCCGGCGTCCACCGCTTGTTTCACCAGTTTTTTAAACCCCTGCGCCACAAAATAGTGCTGCTTTAAGCGCTCGTCGTAGGGCCGTAGCGGAACGCAGTCGGTTTTAAACTCGAAATCGTCCGGGTTGGCGCAGATGTAGTCATACACCTTATCCACGTCCACGTCCGCCATTTCAAACATCGCGGAACCGGGCTGCGCCTTATGAGTTACCGCATCGCCATAAACATAATCCGCGCCGGCTTTGACCGCCACATCGCCGTCGCCAGAACAATCGATCACTACCTTGCTGCGGAAAGTGTAGTCTTTGTCTTTAGCGGAAATGGTGACGCCGGTAACTTTATTGCCTTCTTTGAGGATATCGCGGATGAACACGTGGAAGAAAATATCCACTCCGGCTTTTACCAACATTTCCTGCGCCACGTATTTGTATTTCTCGCGATCGTAGAAACCCAATGACGCGCCGCTGCCGTACGGATCCAGGGTTTTTAAATGTCCCGTACTGCCGCCGGCCGCCATCAGCTCATCCATGAATTCCTGCGGAATGCCGTCAATCACCTGCTCATCGCCATAATGAAAAGGCGAAATCGGCCCAATCAGCGAGTTGGTGGCGGTGCCGCCGAGAAACCCCAACCGTTCTACGACAAGCGTTTTCGCCCCCGTCCTGGCTGAAGCCAATGCGGCCATAACCCCTGCCGGTCCGCCGCCAACGACGATGACATCATATTCTGGTTTGAAACTTTTCATTCTGTCTACTCCTTAATAAAAACGCTTCTCGAGTTTTTCGGTAAGATGGGAAAGATAAAATGTCTCTTTTTTAAACGTATCGGTTAAGCCGTTATCATTTTGCTGCCGGCTGGTGGTGCCCATCGGCAAATGCATGACGCTGGCAAGATAATATTTAGCGTTGACCGGATAATATTGCCTTTCAATTAATGACATAATAGAGAGGTCTGCCGCCAATTCTTCCGCCCTTGCGTCCCGGTAGTTTTCACAAAGCCACACATACAGTTTCGGATGAAAATTGGCCATAACGCCGCTATAGCCCGCCGCCCCTTTCCTAAGCGAATCAAGCAAGGTGGTGGTATTGGCGTTATATATTTTTATGGTGCTGCCCTGGGTTAACTTAATTCGCCGCGCCAGAATATCTGCGTCGCAACAGGTATCTTTGATGAAATAGAACCTGCCGGTCGCCAGACAAAATTCAATGATTTTCTCAGACAGCAGGCGTTTATAAGGATAAGGACATTCATATAAGCCTAGCGCCGTCTGCCGGTCCAACTTATCCAGCAACGCCTGGCAATTTTTTATCCAGCATTCATCGCTTTCATGTTCACGCGCCAGCCGGTTGGTAATTAAAATTAACGCCTCAGCGCCGGTTTTCTCCATCGCCTGCATTTCCGCGATTTGATCGTGAATATCATCCGCAACGTGGCCGGAGGTGATAACCGGCACGCGTCCCGCGCTCATGCCTTTTACCGTTTGGGTAACGTTAATGCGTTCCTCAAGCGTCAGAAAGAATTGCTCGCTTGACTGGCAGACGGTAAAAAGCCCCGCCACGCCCTGATCAATATACCAATTGACCAATGTCTCTAGCGCTTTGTAATCCACGTCGCCAGTTTCTTTAAAGGGCGTCAACATCACTGGCCACACCCCACCCGGGAAAGACTTACTCATGCCCTACTCCTGTCATTGACTGCCGTATGAATGTTGGATGTTGCGCGCATCCCTGCGTCACCTCTGCGTGCTTTAGTCGGCGGCATCAACGGAGACGTTGCCCTGCCGCGTTAGGGGTTTTTCAGCATGGCGACCGTGCCGTTCTTTCAGGAAGAATGCGGTTAATACGGTGACCATCGACGCGGCGGTGACATACAGGGCAACCAGCGTCCAGTGGCCGCCGTCGTAGCGCGCCAGCGATGTTGCGATAAGCGGTGTAAACCCGCCCGCGAGGATGGCGCCAAACTGGCTGCCGATAGAAATCCCGCTGTAGCGGACTTTGGTGTTAAATAATTCCGAAAAGAGTGAAGGTTGCATCGAGTTGATGGCGTTATGGGCAATATTTATCACCAGTACATAACCCAACAGCATTAATACGAACGAATGGCTTTCCAGCGCCCAGAAGAAGGGAAAGGGACTGATGGCCGCGACAATGGCACCAAAGAGATAAATCTTGCGGCGGCCGATTTTATCGGAAAGCGCGCCATACAGCAGATGCATCGGGCAAGCCAGGATACAAACCAAAACGATGGCCAACAGCATAGTGCCGCGCTCGATACCCAGGGTGCTGGCGTAAGAGACCGCAAATACCGTGACGACATAATACGGAACGCTTTCACCCAACCGTAACAGCATGATGGTCAAAATGCTGCGCCAGGAATTCTTGATAACCTCGACGGTAGGAATGGTTTTTTTGGTTTTTTGGTCCTTTAGGATCAATTCCTGCCTTTGCATTTCCTTAAAGGCTGGGGTTTCATCCAGTTTGGCGCGAACGAACAGCCCCACGCCCAACAAGATGGCGCTGGACAGGAAGGGGATGCGCCAGCCCCACGACAATAAATCATCCTGGGGTAACAAGGTGACCAAGGCAAAGGTGCCCGCGGACAGCAGGTTGCCGAGGAAACCGCCGATTTGCGGAAAGACGCCGAAGAAACCGCGCCGGTGGGGTGGCGCGTATTCATACACCAGCAGCGCCGCACCGCCCCATTCACCGCCTACCAGGAAGCCCTGTAGGAAGCGCAGCAGCACCAGCAGCGCCGGCGCCCATAGCCCAATTTGCATATAGCCCGGCAGCAGGCCGGTGAGACACGACACGATCCCCATGCCGATAAGGGTGATGACCAGCGTTTTTTTACGGCCGATAATATCGCCCAGGTAACCAAAAAACATGCCGCCCAGCGGTCGCGCAATAAACCCGACGCCAAAGGTGGCGAACGAGGCTAATAAGGCGGTAGTCGGATCAACGTCGGGGAAGAAAAGAATATTAAATACCAGCGCGGCGGCCATGCCGTATATTTGGAAATCATAGAATTCCAGCATGCTGCCTACCAGGCTCGATATTACCGCCAGGCGCATCTCTTTTTTGCTAACGTTTTGCATAATAATATTCTCAAGCTTGGTCAGGTAACAGAGTAAGAATATCAACAGGCGCTGATATTCATCATAGTTAAACGTGTTTATTTCAAGCCATATTGTTACGTGCGCGCTGATGCGAGCAGGGGAACGCCCTGCTCTTTTGCGTCATCACACGTGCTGTAAAACGTATCGATCTAAAACCACAATTAATGCAATAGTACTGCTGTTTTTAATAGCCTTCTTTATCGTTATTCTTCCGTGAATTTATGGTGATCACTGCTTAATTAATAAATCATAGGCGCTGCCCGCAACGTAAACCTGAATACCTTGCGTTAAAGCCTGGGCCACAAATGCCGTCAACACCTCAGCCAATAACGGCTCATCCACATAGGCCAGCGTCAAATGATTACTCTGATGGCCCGCCATGAGATCGTCGCGGCTAACGCCGTCCAGAACCGCATTGAGCAACGGCCATTCATAATTGGTGGCGCGCCGCCTGCGTTCAAACTCCTCCGCCGGCAATTCGACACCGCGGCCGGTACCAATATGCATGACAATGCAGGTCCCTTCATAATGCGCCCGCGCCCAAACAAAGCGTCCAGCCTTACCTTGACCGCATATAGTGGAACCGCCGTTGGGGAAAAACATTGACGGCTGACGATACCCTTGCGCTCCCGCTATGCCGCCTTTTAAATGCTCAAACGGCACCGCGCCGGAAATTTCCAAATCCCAATAGAATACGCCTTGATAGTCGCTGCCCCAGCGGATGTCGTGCAGCGTGGTTTCCGCCGGCAGTCCCAGCGCGTCAAGCAAACGCCACAGCATCGCCTGCGGAATGGCGGACCCCATATCCACTTCATTAATACAGGGGATGGCTTGGTTTGGCCAAATAATAGTGCCGTCTTCATCGGGTATCGGGAAACGCTCGGCGTTGCCAATCGCGCCTTCGGCAAAATCCGATGCGGCACAGCAATCCTTCAGCCCCTGCTGATACTGCACGCCTACCGCCGCCAGACCAAATCGTTTCACAAAACGGGCCAGCGCAATCAGCATTGCGCACTGTTCCAGCACCTGTTCACGGGTCAAATCCTGATCGTGGCGGGTGCCGAAATGAAAGGTCATGCCACGCTGCTCATACCATTGCAGGCAGCTTTCCCGCAGCGCCTGCGGAACTTTGTCCATCTCCACCAACAGCGCCGATTGCGACAGCGATTCCAGCGGCATACCGGCACCCACCATGGCTTTCACCGGGAACACGCCGTTCAGCATGCCCATACATAAGGTATCGAACAAACCGATAATCGCCTTATGGCGCAGGATATATTCGCCCGTTTGCCGGCCTATCTGCCCCGCCGCGGTCGCCATCAGGGCGTGGGTGGGAGGAATGGCGCGCAGATAGTGGGTTGCATGGTGCAATGCGCCATCGCGCAGCCACGTGGCCAGCCCCTGCTCAAAGAAGGCGTCATCGAAATTCTCCGACCACAATCTGGACACGTTTTTGCCAAGACTGGTCAAGGTGCCCGCCATACACAGCATCCCGACCAGACCCGGGAAGGTACCGTCAAAGTTCGCCAGCAGTAGCACCGGCCCGCGGTGATGCACCAGCGACGGCGCGATGTGGTGGGAATATTGCCAGGCGGTCAATAGGACAATGAGCGGCGCATCGGCATCGATATGGGCGAAAAGCGCGCTGCCTTCCTTCTGTGAGCTGATGAAGCCGTGACCGCGGGCGTTATCTACGTCGTGGGCACGTTTCATGTGCCATCCCGTTTTCTCCAGCGCCGTTTGCAACTTTCGCTCAAAGCGCTGCTGCATCGGCCAGCAGGTCAGATTCGCCGGTTCGCGCAGATCGGCATTGGTTATCATGAGCACTTCGCGTTCCCCGGCACGGACCGAAGCGGCGGCGGGCGTCAGATTTAGCGTTAGCATAGCCTCTCCTTTGTTATTATCAGGCGTACTGCATTAGGGCGGCGGCACGTTGCTGATCATCATACATTTGTAAAAAGACGCGGTATTTCGCTGCAAAAAAACTGTGCTTTTCGGCATCGGCGGCAATTACCGCGCCGGGCCGCACCATTTGCCGCGCGGCGCTGGCGAAATCGGCATATTCGCCGCTGGCCACCGCGCCGAGCAACGCCGCGCCGAGCGTCACCACGTCCTCTTCCGCCGCCAGATGCAGCGTGCGGCCGGTGGCATTGGCGTACTCTCTCAGCCACAGGGTATTGCGCGTCACGCCGCCGCATAAAAAAAGCCGCGATACATGATGCCCCGCCTGTTGCATAACATCGATGATATGCCGCGTCCCCAGCGCGATGCCCTGCAGCGTCGCCAGATATTGGCGCGCCAGGCCATCGCGGCCGCGCTCAAGGGTCAAGCCGAACACCGCCCCGCGCGCCAGCGGGTCTGCCCGCGGGGAGCGGTTCCCATGATGATCCGGCAACACATGCAGCGCCCGCGTGGGGAAAGGGTCGCGTTGCTCAAGATCGCTCACCCATTCGTTTAATAGTTGCCAATGGCTCACGCCGCGCTGTTTGGCCTCCTGCTCTAATGCCGGCCAGGCCTCATGCTGAGCGATAGTCCACTCCACCAGCGCGCCGGCGGCGCTTTGGCCGCCTTCGTTCAGCCACCATTCCGGCAGCATCGCATTCCAATAGGGCCCCCATACGCCGGCAACTTGACAGGGCTCGCGGCTGACGATCATGTGACAATTGGACGTCCCACCGATCAATGCCAAACTCCCCTCGGGATCCCCGGCCAGCAGCGCCAGACCGCCCGCATGAGCATCGATGATACCGGTGGCTACCGCGATGCCCTCCGGCAGGCCAAAAGCGCGGGCGGCCTGCGGGCTGAGTTTGCCGGCGGCGCTGCCCAGCGGCAAGATGACGGGCGGGATACGTGCCAGAACATCCTCAAGCCCCATCGCGCTTAATAGCGAAGCGCTGAACTGATTTTCATGGGCGAGGTAATTCCATTTGCAGGTTAAGGTGCAGACGCTGGCAATATCGGCGCCGGTGGCTTTCCACACTAAAAAATCCGCCAAATCCAGCAGCCGGGCGCATTGCGCATAACGTTCAGGATAATGCCGCTTTAACCACAGGATTTTGGGCAGTTGCATTTCCACGCTGACCTTGCCGCCCACATACTGAAGGGCGCGATCTTCCGTAGCGTTGATCTCTTCAGTCTCGCGGGTCGCCCGATGATCCATCCACATGACGATGTTACGCTGCGGATCGCCGCTGGGGGACACCGAGAGGGGCTCGCCTGCGCTGCCCAACATGACTAGGGAACAGGTGGCGTCAAAACCGATGCCTTTAATGCGTTCAGGGGCGATATGCGATGTCGTCACCGCTTCCCGCACCGCTTCCCCTACCGCCGTCCAGATTTCATCTGACGATTGTTCTACGCAATGGCCTTCATCATGAAACTGACTGATAGGACGGGTGGCGAAAGCCAAACGCTCGCCCCGGGAGGAAAACAACCCTGCTCTTACGCTGGCCGAGCCGGCGTCAACGCCAAGATAATATCCATTCATGGGAACAACCCTATTGCTACCTTGAGTTAGCATTATATTTGCGCTAAATGAAAATTCAAAAGATTTGTAGCGGATGTGTGATATGGATCCTGCTTCGTCACTATCCTACTAATTTGCGGATACGTTGGCTAACTCGAATTAGTTGATTAACTTAAGCCAGGATACCGCATGTTTTAGCGGGCTAAGGGGCCCTGGCTGCTGTAACACGGTGCGATACGGATCTGCGATAGCGTTGGCGGTTAGCGGTTAGCGGTTAGCGGTTAGCGGTTGGCGGTTAGCGGTTGGCGATTGGCGGTTAGCGATTGGCGGTTGGCTAGGGCTAGGGCTAGGGCTAGGGCTAGGGCTAGGGCTAGGGCTAGGGCTAGGGCTAGGGCTAGGGCTAGGCTAGGCTAGGCTAGGCAAGTATCAAATAGGCAAGAATGCATTGTTTATTGTAACCACGAGCATTGTTTATTGTAACCACGAATATAGCCGCGGAAGAGACATCAAAAGCGAGCCGAGCCCTAGCAATTTTGCCTCGCTCTGGTATTCAATCCACATCATTACGCGTGGTTACTTTCCTGGAACGTCATAGAGGGAAAGATTATCCAGATAAAACTGAATATAATGGCGATACTCCGCCTCGGTATTGCCGGGAAGGTGTTCGATAGGCATGAACTTGAGATCTTTTGACTCTTCTGCGTTCATCCTTATCTCTCCACGATAGTTTCGGCAAAGATACAGCGCCGTTATGACGTGTATTTGGTCCTGGTTAGGCAGCGTGAAAAAGTACTCAATGCCAGAAAATATGTTTAAAAACTTGAGGTTTCCAACCGTCAGTCCCGTTTCTTCTAACACTTCGCGTCGCGCGGTCTCTTCTAATGACTCACCCAGCTCAAGCAACCCTCCCGGCAAACCCCAATGGCCGTTCAATCTTTGTTGTAATAAAATATCGCCTCTTTCATCCAAAATGATGACATTCGACCCCGCCAATAATAAAGGCCGGTGACCGATCATGGCTCTCATGTCTTTTACATATCTGCTCATTATTAACTTCCGTCAATGTAATTTGCAATTCGGTGCGCTTGGCGCTGTATTTTCGCTATTGCTGATGATATTAGCGCAATATCATTCAATGGCAACAAAGGATAGATAGGTAGACAAAGAATAGTTGCAGCGATATTTTCACTCGCGGGCAATACGGTCGCGTTGAATTCCTTATAGGCTTTCATTTTATGTACCACGGGAAAGAAATAGCGCCTTGTTGGTATGCCCTCGGCACATAAAGCCGCCTCCAAAACGTCCCTATCACAGCCGAACAGGTGTTTATCCACCCGGATAGAAAAATCCTTATGGGTACTCAAAACATTGTTAGGGATATGCTGTAGGCTGATACCGGGAACCGATTTCAATCTCTGCGTATAGGCATTAGCGGCTGCATTGCGTAATCTGATATTTTCCGGCAACAAATCGAACGAAGCGACCCCCATCAGACAGCTTATTTCGTTAAGTCGTCCATTCGTGCCTACATAGGTACAATCATAATCGCCTGGATTGCCATACTCTCGATACGTTCTCAATCTTTGCGCTAACGCCGCGTCGCGGGTAAAGATCAATCCACCCTCACCAGTAACCAGCGTTTTCGTTGGGGTGGTGCTGAATACTTCAGCGTCACCGAAACGACCAATCTTGATGTTATCCAATGTGGATCCCATGCCGTGGGCCGCATCGAATATGAGCTTGATATTATGTGCTTTAGCTAGCTTTTCGAGCGCCAGGCAATCCGCAGGCACACCAAAGACATGGACCGCAAGTATCGCTTCAGTCTGGTTGGTTATTTTTTGCGCGAGATCGCTGATGCTTATAGTGTATGTATCCGGACAGCAATCAACAAACACCGGTTTAGCCCCGGCTTGTACAATCGCATTAGCAGATGCACAAAATGTAAACGACGGCACCAACACCTCCCCCGTTATGCCAAGCGCTTGCAAGGTAAGCGTCAGGCCAATGGTCGCCGACGATACCGCAACGACATTCATTTGTGCGTCTTCGCTATACGCCTTTGCCTTGTCTTCGTATGCCTGTAAATATTTCCCTTTGGTAAGCATTCCGGAGGCTAAAATTTCCGCTAGGCTCTCTTTTAAAACCGCAATAGAAGGAATATAAGGTTTCAAGAAGGGTATTCCTTGCGTGAAGGCTTTCTCTCCACCCAGAATAGCGGGTTTACTTTTCATGGCAGCCCCCTGACGAGCAGGTTATGTTCCAGGGTTTTAACATTGCTGTATATATTTAAGTTAGGGTCAGGAATTAAATGACTTTTCACCAGCATTTCAATCTCTTTTATGCCTTTTTTAAGGTCATACTCAGCAGCAAACCCTAACTTATTCCTGATACTTGCAAAGGCCACTTTATAACTTCGATTATCTGTAATGGATGCGTCACTTTTTACGACAACGCCCGGTATGCAGGAGCAGATCACCTTCCCCAGCCCAGACAGGTTAATGTTTAGTTTGTCATCACCAACATTGTAAATATCGCCGCTGATTTTTTCGTTTGACGCTGCCAAAGCGATTGCTATGGCTCGAGCCACATCTCTGCAATGGATAAACGGCCGCCATTGTTGCCCGCCATGAATGATGCATTCCCTTCTGTTAACCGCATTAGCGGTCATACCATTGACGGCTAGATCAAACCGCATTCTCCTTGAGGCGCCAAAGACGGTGGCGAACCTGCATATCGTGACGGCCATATCCTCTTTGTAAGCCTGGGCGATGGCCTCACCCTGGATTTTTGTTTCTGAATAATAGTCCACTGGATTCAGCTTTGACCGCTCAGTAAAAACATCCTCGCCATAACCGTACACGCTACAGCTTGAGGCAAAGAGAATATGTTTAACCTTTTCTTTTGCCGCTACGTCGAATAGCTTTTGGGTCGCGACCACGTTGACTTCGTTACAAATTTCCTTGTCAAAAGCGCACGCCGGATTGCCGACAATCCCGGCCAGATGAACAATTTTATCAATATTGACGACCGCCTTTCGGAGATGCGCGGTAATCTGAATGTCCCCTTGTTGCATCTCGAAATGGCTTAACCCATAAAAGGGGCGTAACCCGGACATGCCGAAGGTTCCATTATCAATAACGCGAACCCTATGTCCCTGAGAAAGAAGGAGTTCAACGAGGTGTGTACCAATATAGCCCGCTCCGCCTGTCACGAGAATCCTTTCCATATTCCTTTCCCCTGTACATTGGTCTACCGACCCTGCCTGCGTTGGCAGCGATATTCACTTTCTCTACGGCTAACATCAGTGCTATCTTTATTAATAAATGATATTAATAAACTTTGTATAATTAAGTAATTTTAAATTCTGCGGTCAACTAATAAAACAATAAACCTGATATTGTTTAATACTGTTATAGCATGTGATGTTTACGTTGATATGTGATGCGCTTCTTATTTTTAATTAAGCAATAACCTTTTTTGTACATTTTTATCTTTATTACTAAAACACGTAAATTCATGGCTTTTTGTTTATTAAGGCTTATTATTGATTTTACTACAGCATAAAACGCCGTTTTTTTTACAGCAACAATGACGGGGCTCGGATTTTCAGCGTCTCATTTCTGTCATTATAAGTGAAAGCTGATTCGCTTTTGCTGGCTTAAGACCATTATGCAAACAGGTTATTTTAGCGGGAATTATCCCCTCATCCTCACTAAGAAACCGTAATACATCGCCGTTGGTAAAGCCAAGGTGATATCGTGTCATAACGCACGGCCGTTTTGAAAACGTTTAGTCCTGTCTTCACCGCAGTGCTGGCGACAGGAAGCGCCTTAGCAGTCCCGCCCCCGATCGCGGTTCCACAGGAGTCAACATCAAAACCGGGCTGAGCAGCGGGAGCATGAGGGCAAAAAAAAACAGCAAGTCATCATGACTTGCTGTTGTCTTTTACGACCTTGTCTGGATATCGCGCAACAAGATCGTTGAGAATATGGTCGGCGAGAGAGGATTCGAACCTCCGACCCACTGGTCCCAAACCAGTTGCGCTACCAAGCTGCGCTACTCGCCGAGGTAATACGCCGCGTAGGCCCCTGGAACAAACTCAAGCGGGGTGCCAACGGGCAGGTAATGCTGACAATTCAAGGATGTGGTGCGAAGAGAGGGACTTGAACCCTCACGTCCGTTAAGACACTAACACCTGAAGCTAGCGCGTCTACCAATTCCGCCACCTTCGCATGCCCACTGATAATGGGGTGACTGATGGGACTCGAACCCACGACAACTGGAATCACAATCCAGGGCTCTACCAACTGAGCTACAATCACCATTACTGATTACTATCGCAACGCGGCATAGGACTTACCACGGCTCTGCGCACAAACGTGATGGTGCGCCCGACAGGATTCGAACCTGAGACCTCTGCCTCCGGAGGGCAGCGCTCTATCCAGCTGAGCTACGGGCGCGTAGCGCCGTTGCGGGTGGGGATAGTACGGATTTACGCGCCGGCTGTCTAGTGGTTTTTCAAAGAAATGATGCGTTTGGTTACCCTTTGCTCACTTGCGTCGCCGCCCTGCCCTTCCCCCTTCGCCCGCTATAGGCGTCCGCTGATATGATAGCCCAAGTAACGCAGAAGTTTAAGCTGACGCTGCAGGCGCGACGGCTGGCTTAACAGCCGGTAAAGCCACTCCAGCCCCAAATCCTGCCACACCTTGGGCGCGCGCTTGACGTGGCCGGTAAACACGTCATAAGTGCCCCCTACGCCCATATACAGCGCCGCAGGATATGCCCGCCGGCATGCCTGCATCAATTGCTCCTGACGCGGCGAACCCATGGCAACGGTGACGATAGCGGCCCCGCTGGCGCGGATGCGTTCTATCAGCGCCGGTTGCGCGTCGGCGGTGAAATAGCCGTCTTGCCGGCCGACGATGTTCACATTCCAGCGCACGCGCAGCTGCGCTTCGGTCTGCATCAGCACCACCGGACGGCCGCCCAGCAAAAATACCGGCACGCCTTCCCTGCCGGCGCGCGCCATGAGATCTTCCCATAAATCCGCGCCCGCGATACGGCTTACCTCGGCATGGCGATATTTGCGGCGGATGGAACGTACGATGCTGATGCCGTCGGCATACTTATATTCCGCTTCGTCAAGCAGCTGTTTCAGCGCCGCATCCCGCTCGGCGCTCAGGACTTTTTCAGCGTTAATCGCCACCAGGGTGCCGGTTTTCAGCCGCCCGCCGGCAAACAAATAATCGATAAATTCCGCCCGGTCGCGAAACCCCCAGAGGGCCAGGCCGCGAATTTGATAATGGGGAACCCCGTCGTTATTATGCATTATATTCTTCCCATGGGGGGTAATCGGTTACGGCACGGCGCGGTGGTCGTTCAATCTGGCGCTGCGCGGCCGTATCAGCCCCACATGACGGAACAGCAAGAACAACAGTTTGGCCGCGATTAAACACAGCCCGAACACCAGGCAGAAAAACACCACCCGTGATACAAACGCATCCAATCCTTCACGCGCCAGGACTATCATGTTGAATACCGCACCAAAACAAAAGGATTGCAAGAGCGAGGCGCGGTAGCGATCGCCCGCCGCCGTGCCGCGCTCATAGAGCGTGTCGAACCCCTTGATGATAAGCCCGACCACGACAGCGCCCAGCGGGATGAACCCAACGCCGCCCATCACAATCAGCGAACCGATAAGCGTGGGTGAAATCGCCAGGCCTGAATGGTTGTTCAGCACTTCCCAGGTAAAATAATTCGCCGTATTCAGCACCAGCGAAGGCCGATCCGGCCACAGCCAGCCGGGAATGAAGACATAAAAATCACGAACGATAGGTGCTAGACCCTGAAAATCTATGTGTCCATAGTTCTGCAGCAGCAGCGCCAGGTTTTCCCAGGGCGAGAAGGTGTCGCGCGTTAGATAGAGAAAAGTATAGAACGCTTCATCGCCGCTGACATTCAGCCCGTAGCGTTTCAGCGCTAGCCAGAACATGCCCGCGATCGCCGCTACGCCGGCGCCCGCCAGCATCCACAAGGTGATCCAGCCGCGCTGGATACCGATGAACAAAAACAGCGCGAAGGCAATAATGATATTGGCGCGCGTGCCGCCCACCACGATATAGGTGAAAATACCGAAGGCAACCGTGGCGATAAGAAAGATTATCCAGCTGCGCCGGGTAGGGTTCAGGAAATAGATCAGCAACATTGCGGGAATGAAGAAATAAAAGAAACGCTTTAGCGCGACGCCGGAGACATCGCTGGAAAAGATCTGGCTATAGGCATGCAACCGGAACAGCAAAAAACCGTTATGGATGAAAAACACCATCACCGTTGCCACGGCGATGAGCGCCAGCAGCAGCCACAGTAAATGGATCTCGGTACGGCTGATGCTGAACCAGGGCGGCCGCGGGCCGCGCGGGCGGGGGAACAACCGGGTTCTGTAGCTGACATAGTAGATGCCATAGAAGGCGGTCGCCGCCAGCAGCGATTCCAGCAGGTTTTCCACCGGCACCACCTCGACGCCATAGCGGTACACCAGCAGACAAGTAAAGGGAAAACCGAGATAGAACGTCAGCAGGTATAACACCGAAAAGAAAACATTGAAATTAAACCTGACCCGCCGGAATTCCCGGTAGGTTAGCGACAGAACCAGCGCCAACGACAGCAAATAGACCACCAGCAGGCCGCCGAACTGCGCCAGCGTCATAGCGGTACCCCCGCGGCAATGGACAACGCCTGACGCCAGCCATGCAGGATATTCGGGTAGAAAAAGGCGATACGCGCCGGATCCTGCGCCAGCATGCGCCGCTGCGTTTCGCGGATAAGGGCGGGGTCGAGCGCGTCATCCTCATACAGCACGGGCACCTGCTGCGCGACCAAATCCTGGCAGAACGGATTGTGCCGGCTAAGTACGAATGGCAGGCCCAACTGAATCAGCAGGCTCAGCGTGCCGATGCCCTGCTGGCGCCGGAAGAGGAAATAGCCGGCGTCGCATTCCTGCAACAGCGCGAGATAATCGTTAAAGGCCAGCGGTTCGGTGAGGATCCGCACCTGTCCCTCGGGGAAGCAGCGCTCGCTTTCCGCGCGCACCGTGGCGATATAGGTATCGTTGTCGGCGGGATAGCCCATCGGCACGATGATCTTGACCGCGCTGCCGAATTGATGATGAATGGCGCGCAGCGCCTGGCAATGGCGGTTGGAGGGGTCCCCGGAATTGCCCACCAGCAGCGTTAGCGGCCGGTTGCCTGCCTCCGCTGGCGCCACCCGCACGATATCCGCGGCCAGCCGGGTAGGGAAATAGAGTAGCGAAGCCGGCACCGACGGATGCCGCTGGCGATAGCAGGCCAGATCGCCGCGGGTGGCGAAGACATGACCGACCCGCCCCTGGGCGCGGCGGCGCAGCACATAGAACAGCCGGTGGCGCAGGCGGCGCGATTCCTCATACAGATCCGCGCCCCATACGTGCCAGCTTATACGCGCAGGGCGGATTTTGCCCGCCAGCATCGCCAGCCAGAGCGAGGGATTGAATTGGCCGTGCAGAAAATAACGTTCGTCCGGCGCCGCGGCGGCGCGGCGCACCAGCGCTTTGGTCAGTGCCCGCTTACTGTCAAAACGCTCGATATCCAGCTGACCGTAGCCGGAAAATGGCGCGCCGTCCGGGGCGACCACCATAAATCGCCGGGTGTGCGCCGGCGGGCAGATTGCCGCCAGCGTATCATTAAAGAAACGCAGCACCGTCAGATTATGATGGGGGATATCGGATCCCAGCACATGTATCAAATTGCTCATTTTTTCCTGAGATAAAGTAGGAATACACCGCTGCACAGCGCGAAATAAACGATATAGGTGGCCATATAGGCCTGGGTCGCGCCCAGCGCGCCGTGGCGCGGAATAAGCCAATGGGAAAAGCCAGTCAGCAGCACAAACTGGCTTATTTCAGCCACGAGATAAACGCGCAGCGCGGCACGGGCCACCACCAGGTAGCCAAAAACATAGGCACCCACCTTCAGGACATCCCCCACCAGTTGCCAGGCAAACAGCCCGCTCATGGCGCTGAACTCGGCGGAAAACAACAGCCGGATCGCTACGTCCCGCAATAGCCAAAGCGTCAGGCTGACCGTCGCCACCGCCGGCAGCACAAAGCGCAGCGCACGCGCGATTTCCCGCGCTACCGACCGCTTATCATTTAATCGCGACAGCGTGGGCAATAAATAAACGGTAAACGAGGCGGTGATAAACTGCAAATAGGCGTCCGAGATACTGCTGACGCCCTGCCAAATCCCCACCGCCGCCCAACCCTCCGTGCGGGCCAGCAAATTACGCATCATCACATAGGCCACCGGCAGGGTCACCGCGGTGATAAGCGCCATGACGGTGAACTTGGCCAGCAGCGCGGCATAGCCGCCGTCCCAGGCGGGCAGCAAGAATGAGAGCGGCAGCTGGCGCCGGTAGCACAACATGAACAGCACCGGCAGCAGCGCCATCGCCGGCAGTAGCGCCAGCCCGGCCAGCGCGCCCGCGTAGCCGCCCAGCCGGTAGCAGACAAAAAAGGCGGCGACGCCAAGCAGGCTGCCGACGCTGACGGCTAACGCATTGCCGGCGGCGTCCCGATATCCTTTTAAAATCGCCAGCCCCAGGTTGGCGCAGGCGATCCCCAGTTGGATAACCGCCAGCGCCACGACGGCATCCCGATACCGCTCATGGCCGAACAGCGCGCGGCTGACCGGATCGGCGGCAAAAACAAACACCGCCGCCAGCAGCAGCGAAGAAGCAAGGACCATCGCCGAGCCGGTGCCCAGCGCCGCGCGCAGCCGATCCGGTTGATGCTGATGCTGCGCCACCAGTTTGGTCATTCCGTTGAAGATGCCGGCGCCGGACAGTACGCCCAGCACCGTGACCAACTGGCGAAAATTCCCCGCCTGCCCCACGCCGTCGGGACCGAACGCCACCGCCAGCACCTTCACCACCAGCAGACCGGCGCCGATTTTGATAAGCGTGGATAGCGCGGTCCAGACGGATGCGTTCGCCAGCGACATATCAGTTGAAGTAGCCGTATATCGCGTCAATGACGCGCTGCTGATCGTCGTCGCTTAGATTGTAAAACAGCGGCAAACGCACCAGGCGCTGACTTTCGCGCTGAGTATGGCGATCGCTGCCGTGGAACCGACCAAAGCGGCGCCCCGCCGGGCTATCGTGCAGCGGAATGTAATGAAAGACGGACAAGATATCCGCCGCTTTCAAATGGCGGATGAAACCGTCGCGATCGTCGATATCCCGCAACTTGACATAGAACATGTGGGCATTGTGCAAACAGGTGGCCGGCACCGTCGGCAGCGTCAAACCGTCCAGCGACGCCAGCGCAGACGCGTAACGATGCCACAGCGCCAGGCGCCGTTGATTGATGATGTCCGCCGCCTCCATCTGTGCCCATAGATAGGCGGCCTGAATATCCGCCATGAGATAGCTGGAACCAATATCGCGCCAGGTATACTTATCCACCTGTCCACGGAAAAATTGGCTGCGGTTGGTGCCCTTTTCGCGGACGATTTCCGCCCGCTCAACGAGGGCCGCATCGTTAATGAGCGTCGCGCCGCCCTCACCGCCGGCGGTATAATTTTTGGTTTCGTGGAAACTAAAGCAGCCGATATGGCCGAGGGTGCCGAGGGCGCGCCCTTTATAGGTCGCCATGACCCCCTGCGCGGCGTCTTCCACCACCCACAAGCGGTGCCGCTCGGCGATCGCCATGATGGTATCCATTTCACAGGCCACGCCGGCATAGTGAACCGGCACGATAGCGCGGGTTTTGCGGGTGATCGCCGCTTCTATCAGCGCCTCATCCATGTTCATCGTGTCCGGGCGGATATCGACGAAGACAATCGTCGCGCCGCGCAGCACAAAGGCGTTGGCGGTGGACACGAAGGTATAGCTCGGCATAATCACTTCATCGCCGGGGCGGATATCCAGCAGAATAGCCGCCATCTCCAGCGAGGCGGTGCAGGAAGGCGTCAGCAACACCTTCGCGCTGCCGAAACGCTGCTGGAGCCAGTGTTGGCAACGCTGGGTAAATCCGCCGTCGCCGCACAGCTTGCCGCTGCCCATCGCGGTCTGCATAAAGCCCAATTCGGTGCCGACCACCGGTGGCGCGTTAAATGGAATCATGAGGTCCTCGGTATAACCAATGCGCGGCATGCACTACCCGTGCGCCGCTCGCCAAATAAAGCCGCAGCGCCGGCAGGTTGGCGGTTTGCGTCGCCACCCACAATTGCCGGAAGCCGCGGCTGCGGCACCAGCCCAGCGCCGCGCGGCACAGCAATTTGCCCGTGCCGCGACCGCGGGCGGCGGGGGACACCGCCAGCAGGCCGATACGCGCCGCTTGCCCCCCGATATCCCGAAGCGTTACCAGCCCCGAAATACCGTCGGGCCCCTGCGCCACCAGGCAGAGGTGATCAAAACTGCCCCGTACGGCATTTGCCACCCACTGCGCGTAAAAGCGCTGGCGCTCTTCGTCGCTGAACCACGGCGCCCGAAAGCGGCTTTGCACCAACGTCTGCGCCGCCAGCGCGCGCAGCGCGGATATATCCGCCTCCCCCGCCAGCCGCATTTCCGCCGCCGGCAGCGCCGCAGCGCCCGCGACCGGCGCGCCGCCGGCGCAGGCCGGCAGGGTATAACAGCAGTCCATTTCGCCTTCCACCGGCCGAAATCCGATGGCGCTAAGCGCATCCATTTGTGCCGTGGCCTGCGCCGCCACTTTCGCCTGCACCAGCGCAAATCCCGTCAGCGCCGACGGGGTCAAACGCGGCGCGGCGTCGTCAAACACGACGCGGCCCAGGCGGCGGCCGAAAAACTCGCTCTCCCAGGCCAGGAGGTCAATACTGGCGCGGGCGGACATGGAGCAGATCCATCAGGTATTGGCCGTAGCCGGTTTTCGCCAGCGCCTGCGCCGCGCGCCGCACGCCGTCATCATCGAGCCAGCCGTTGCGCCAGCCGATTTCTTCCAGACAGGCGATTTTGAATCCCTGGCGCTTTTCGACCGTCTGTACAAAGGTACTGGCCTCTATCAGGCTGTCATGGGTGCCGGTATCCAGCCAGGCGAAACCGCGCCCCAGCAGCTCGACCTGCAGCCCGCCCTGCTCCAGATACATCTGGTTTATCGAGGTGATCTCCAGCTCTCCGCGCGCCGAAGGCGTAACCCGTCTCGCGAACTCCACCACCTGGCGATCATAGAAATAGAGACCGGTTACCGCCCAGCGGGAGCGGGGATGGGCCGGTTTTTCCTCCAGCGCGACGGCGCGGAAATCGTCATCGAACGCCACCACGCCGAACCGCTCGGGATCCATCACCTGGTAGGCGAACAGCGTCGCGCCCTGCTCGCGCGCGGCCACCTGCCGCAGTTTGGGGCTAAAGCCCTGACCAAAATAGATATTGTCGCCAAGCACCAGACAGCAGCGGTCGTCGCCGATAAAGCTTTCGCCAATCAGGAACGCCTGCGCTATTCCCTCGGGACGGGGCTGGGCGGCATAAGTCAGACGAATACCGAACGCCTCGCCCGCGCCGAGCAGCCGCTTGAATAGCGGCATTTCTTCCGGGGTGGTGATAATCAGGATGTCGCGGATCCCCGCCAGCATCAGCACCGACAGCGGATAATAGATCATCGGTTTGTCGTACACGGGCAACAGTTGTTTGGAAATCCCGCGGGTGATCGGATAGAGGCGGCTGCCGCTGCCGCCCGCCAGAACGATACCTTTCATCTGTTCTCCTCGCCTTACTGGCCCGGCCCGAGGCCGAGACGCTCGCCGCGATAGCGACCGTCCAGCACCCGCTGCCACCATTCATGATGGGTTAGGTACCACTGCACGGTCTTGGCCAGCCCGCTGTCGAAGGTTTCCTGCGGCCGCCAACCCAATTCGCGCGCAATCTTACCGGCGTCAATCGCATAACGCCGGTCGTGCCCCGGCCGATCTTCCACCTGCGTGATGAGCTGCCTGAACGCGACGACGCCGGGGGGATGAGGCGCACCGGCCTGCTCCAGCAGCCCGCACAGCGCTTCTACTACGTCGATGTTGCGCCGCTCGTTATGGCCGCCGATGACATAAGTCTCACCAGGGCGGCCGCGGGTCACCACCTGATAGAGGGCGCGGGCATGATCCTCCACATACAGCCAGTCGCGGATCTGACCGCCGTCGCCGTACACCGGCAGCGGTTTACCCGCCAAGGCGTTGATAATCATCAACGGGATCAGCTTTTCCGGGAAGTGATAGGGGCCATAATTATTGGAACAATTCGTCACCAGCACCGGCAGGCCAAAGGTGCGCATCCAGGCGCGCGCCAGGTGGTCGCTGGCGGCTTTCGAGGCGGAGTAGGGACTGCTGGGCGCATAAGGCGAGCTTTCGTTAAACCGGCTACCGTCATTGGGCAGGTCGCCGTACACTTCATCGGTGGAGACATGGTGAAAGCGAAAGGCGGCGCGCGCGGCCGTAGGCAGGGTCTGCCAATACCCGCGCGCCGCTTCCAGCAGAATCGAGGTCCCGGTGATGTTGGTATCGATAAACGCCGCCGGGCCGTCAATGGAGCGATCGACATGGCTTTCCGCCGCCAGATGCATGATGGCATCCGGCTGGAACTCCGCGAGCAGCCGCGCCATTGTCGGGCCGTCACCGATATCGGCGCGGGCAAAGCGATAATGGGGATGGTCGGCGACGGGTGCCAGCGAGTCCAGATTGCCGGCATAGGTCAGTTTATCCACCACTAACACCCGATCCGCGGTGGCGCCGAGAATATAGCGTACCAGCGCCGAGCCGATAAACCCCGCGCCGCCGGTAATCAGCAGGCGTCTCATCGCCAGACTCCGCGCGTATCCACCACCCAGCGCTGGCGGATGGCGGAAGGCGCGAGGGCGCGGAATTGGCGATGATCCACCAGCATAACCAGAACATCGGCCGTCGCCAGCGCCTGGTCCCTGTCCGCCAGGGTGACCAATCCGTCCAACGAGGCCGGCAACGCGTCGACATTCGGCTCCACCGCCAACGTCTGACCGCGATGCCAGCGGGCGATGAGCTCGGTCACATGCAGCGCCGGGCTTTCACGCAGGTCGTCGATATCCGGTTTAAACGCCAGCCCGAAGCAAGCGATGGTCACATCGCTACTGCCGCGCCCGCTGTCGTTAAGGCAGTCCGCCACCGCCGCCTTCACTTTTTCCACCACCCAATCGGGTTTGTCGTCATTCACCTGGCGCGCGGTGCGGATAAGCCGCGCCTGCGCCGGATTCTGGGCCACGATAAACCACGGATCCACCGCGATGCAATGGCCGCCGACGCCCGGTCCCGGCTGCAAAATATTGACCCGCGGATGGCGATTGGCCAGCGCTATCAGCTCCCAGACGTTGATTTGCTGTTCCGCGCAGATGACCGACAGCTCATTGGCAAAGGCTATGTTCACATCGCGGAAGCTATTCTCGGTCAGCTTGCACATTTCGGCGGTGCGGGCATTGGACACCACGCACTCACCTTCCAGGAAGATGCGATACAGCTCGGCGGCGCGCGCCGAGCAGCGCGGCGTCATGCCGCCGATCACCCGATCATTTTTAATCAGCTCCACCATAATTTTGCCGGGCAGCACGCGCTCCGGGCAATAGGCGATATTGATATCCGCCGCCTCTCCCGCCTGGTGCGGGAAGGTCAGATCGGGACGCGCGTCCGCCAGCCAGCCGGCCATCTGTTCAGTTGTTCCCACCGGCGACGTGGACTCAAGGATTACCAAACATCCCGGCGCTAAAACCGGCGCCAGCGATAACGCCGCCGCCTTGACATAGCTCAGATCCGGTTCATGGTCATCCTGAAAGGGTGTCGGTACGGCGATGAGAAACGCGTCCGCCGGCTGCGGCTGGCTCACCGCCCGCAGCAGCCCCTGGCGCACGGCATCGGTCACAACCCGGTCCAAATCCGGTTCAATGATGTGTATTGCGCCGCGGTTAATGGTGTCCACCGCATGCTGATTTGTGTCTACGCCTATCACCCGTTTGCGGCGCGAGGCAAACGCCGCGGCGGTGGGCAGACCGATATACCCCAGTCCAATAACGGAAATTGTGTCAAAATTCATGGATTCACCTGCTATCTTTTTTTAATACCGTGATAATCCGCTCACAGGCATGGCCATCGCCGTAGGGGTTATGCGCCCGGCTCATCCGTTGATACGCCTGGGCATCATTGAGCAACTGCGATACCGCCTGGTGAATCGCCTGCTCGTCCGTCCCTACCAGCCGCACGGTGCCGGCCGCCACCGCCTCCGGCCGCTCGGTGGTATCGCGCATCACCAGCACCGGTTTCCCCAACGAGGGAGCTTCTTCCTGGATCCCGCCGGAATCCGTCAGAATAATCGTGGCGCGATTCATTAAATAAACGAACGGCAAATAGTCCTGTGGATCAATGAGTTTTATATTGGCGATACCGCTCAGCATACGGTTTACCGGTTCGCTAACGTTAGGATTAAGATGCACCGGATAGACCACCTGCACGTCGGGGTGATCGAGTGCAATACGCGCCAGCGCGGCGCAAATACGCTTGAAACCGTCGCCAAAGCTCTCGCGGCGGTGGCCGGTGACCAATATCATCTTCTGCACACCGTCGAGAAACGCGTAACGCTCATCCAGGCTGGCGCGCAGCCCGGCATTACTGATTACCCGGTCCCGCACCCAAAATAGCGCGTCAATTACCGTATTGCCGGTCACCGCGATGCGCGCCGCCGGCAGCCCTTCAGCCAGCAAATTGGCGCGGGCATTGTCGGTGGGCGCGAAATGCCAGCGGGCCAGGTGGCCGGTCAATTTACGATTCGCCTCCTCCGGCCAGGGAGAGGAGAGATCGCCGGTGCGCAGGCCCGCTTCCACATGGCCCACGGGGATATGTTGATAAAACGCCGCCAGACTGGCGGCCAGAGTGGTGGTGGTATCGCCATGCACCAGCACCACGTCTGGACGGAAGTCGTCCAGGACGGGCTGCATGCCGGTCAATATGCGGCTGGTTATCTCGCCAAGGCCCTGCGCCGGGCGCATGATATCCAAATCGTAATCGGGCACGATCGCAAACAGGCGCAACACCTGATCCAGCATCTCGCGATGTTGGGCCGTCACGCAGACGCGGGTCTCGAAGGCCGGATCAGCGGCCAGGGCCAGAACCAGCGGCGCCATTTTGATGGCTTCCGGCCGTGTGCCAAAGACGACTAACACTTTCACAACAGTTCCCTTTATTCTGAGCAAAGCCGGCAACGGCTTGGAATACATTCGGCCGCGCGGCTAACGGCAGCGGACTATTCCGACAGTTTAATGCCTGTCGGCGGCATTAACGACGGCGCGCCAGCGCGACGCCCGCGCCCAGCAGCATACCTACGGCTCCCCACAGCACAAGCAGGAACAGGCGGCGTGGCTTATCGCGTTTTACCGGCTCTTCAGGGGTCCTCAAATAACGGTAGGTCTTAAAGCTTTTGTTTAAAACCGGCCCTACATTGAGGGTAGTCAACATCGCGCGGTTTTGGTCGTAATCGGTATCATAGGCCGGTCCGGCCGCCTGCAGAGCGTCCAAACGTGCCTGCAGGAGCGGGTGTCCCAGCAGAAACATTTCGGATTGCGGCAAATTCTCAGCGGCGACGTCGGTTCGGCTGCGGTCGATACCCTGCGCGAGCGCCAGTTTCAACGCCTGATTAAGCTGTTGCTGCTCGCGCTGATAGACCGCCGCGGCCACCGCCTCCTGCCGCTTCACCTGCGCTTTGAGCGAAACGGTGCGCGCGGCCCAGGCGGCCATAACATCCTCATTGAGAAGGTTGGCCGCGCGCTGGTTGGCGAAATCCACATAGCGACGCAGCAGCTGATTGGCGTCCGGCGCGGTCTCCGCCACCAGCCGCGCGCTGTCGGGCAGTTTTTTCACCTCGTCGCGCGGCAGGAACTGAATGGCGTTGATCAACTCATCCAGCAGCACCGCGTCGGCGTGGACGTCGCCCTTTTTGCGCGTTTGATAATAGGGGCTGGCGAGCCAGAAATCCCGGCGGGTGTCGTAGGATGCGAGCTGGCGCAAGAATTCCTGATACGCTTCATCGGCAATCGAGGGGGTGTCAGAGGTCGGCAGCGCGGTATTTTTCACATCCAAATTGCGCAAAAACTGCTGCTGGGAGAAGTAGCCGCCCAGTACATTCACCGTCGGTTTGTCGGTAATGGCGATGGCGGTCCACTCCTGGCGCACCACGAAGGAGTATATAAGCGCGCCCAGCGCAAACGCGAGCGCATAGGCGATGACGGTAACCTTGCCGCGCCACAGCACGCATAGCAAACCGCGCAAGTCCAGTTCATTGTCGATAGCCTGTCCCCGGCCGGCGGAGGAGGGTGAGCTAGCAGGTGTCATTTTCGCCCCGAATTTCCGTTTAAGGTGGTGTTTTTTTTGTAGTGGCTAAGCCGCCGCTTGGTTCGCTTGACGAAGCGGGCGACCCGCCAGGCGCATTTCAGTACGTAGCCATACAGTAAAAACACCCCGATCCACAGCAACAACATGACCGACTCCGGCCAGCGCAGCCAGCGTTCCCCCGCCACGCCGAAAAACGCCAGTAGCGCGGCGGTGAGTGTAATGATGATAAACGCCTGGCGCGAGCTGAAGCCCGCGCGCATGATCAGGTGGTGAATATGCTGCCGGTCGGGCGCAAACGGGCTCATGCCTTTGCGCATCCGGCGGTACATAATGGCTATCATATCCATCAGCGGCACGGCGATGATCCACAGGGCGGTCACGGGATTCATCGGGTGCCCCCAGCCCTGGGTGCTTTGCAGCAACAGCCAGATAATCGTGAAGCCGATCATGGTGCTGCCGGCATCGCCCATAAACACTTTATAGCGTCGGCCGAACACCCCAAGGTTTAATAAAATATAGGGCAAAATGGCGGCGATCATGGCAAAACACCACAGCGCCAGGCCTGGATTATTGTCCAACGTGAGCAGGATGCCCATGGCGCCAAGAGACACGCAGGAGAGGCCGCCCAACAGGCCGTCGATACCGTCCACCATATTGAACGCGTTGATCGCCGCCCAGACGGCGAATAGCGTCACCAAGTAACCAAATGGCCCCAGCACCATTTCCCACGGCCCGAAAATGTAGCCCAGGCTATTAATATAGCGGCCGCTGAAGACCATCATCGCCACCGCGACCAGCGCCTGGATGATGGCGCGCGCCACCACGCTGATATCGAACCGATCGTCAAGCGCGCCGGTCACGACCAGGACGCCTGCGCACATCAGGTACAGCGACACGTGAGGAATATAATGATCCGTGTAGAGAAAGGCGAAGCAGATGCCGGCATAAATGGAAATACCGCCCACCAGAGGGATCTGCCCCTGGTGGCGTTTGCGGTAGTTGGGCTTGTCGACCAGGCCTATTTTTTTGGCAACCTTGCGCGCTAAAAACAAAAAGAGCAAAGAAAACAGAAAAATAGCAACAAAATCAGTACTCATATTGAGTATGTTCACAATAGAAAGCTCTCTGCATCCATCAGGTCGTTCAATGCGTCACCATGGTTTACGCCTCAACTCCGATGCCTTACTCGTCACTGAGTTTTGTGACAACGAAATAGGGTTTCTGTTATCTCTTTATGTTCCACCTGAATCTCCGTCAGGCGTGCAGATAGGATCAAAATCGCCCGGACAGGCACAGACGCGTGTAACCGGACACACCAAAGATGTGACTATCCTAGCATTAGAAAAGAAAAACGCCACGTTCTCACGTGGCGCTACCCGAGTTTTTGTGACTTACGAACGTTTCATCATGTCGAAGAATTCATCGTTGGTTTTGGTCATCGCCAACTTGTTCATCAGGAATTCCATCGCATCAATTTCACCCATCGGGTGGATGATTTTGCGCAGGATCCACATTTTCTGTAGCTCTTCCTGAGTGGTAAGTAATTCTTCTTTACGGGTCCCTGAGCGGTTGTAATCGATCGCCGGGAAAACACGTTTCTCGGCGATTTTACGCGACAGGTGCAGTTCCATGTTGCCTGTGCCCTTGAACTCTTCGTAAATCACTTCGTCCATCTTCGAGCCGGTATCGATAAGCGCGGTGGCGATGATGGTCAGGCTACCGCCCTCTTCCATATTACGCGCGGCGCCGAAGAAACGTTTCGGACGATGCAGGGCGTTGGCGTCGACACCGCCGGTCAATACCTTGCCGGAAGCGGGTACGACGGTGTTGTAGGCGCGCGCCAGGCGGGTAATGGAGTCCAGCAGGATTATAACGTCTTTCTTATGTTCAACCAGGCGCTTGGCTTTTTCTATCACCATTTCGGCGACCTGCACGTGGCGAGACGCCGGCTCGTCGAAGGTCGAAGCGATGACTTCGCCTTTCACCAGACGCTGCATCTCGGTCACCTCTTCCGGACGTTCGTCAATCAGCAGCACCATCAGCACGCAGTCGGGGTGATTATAGGCGATGCTTTGGGCGATATTTTGCAGCAGCATGGTTTTACCGGCTTTCGGCGGCGCCACGATCAGGCCACGCTGGCCGCGGCCGATAGGCGAGGCAAGATCCAGAACGCGCGCGGTCAAATCTTCGGTAGAGCCGTTACCGCGCTCCATGCGCAAACGCGAATTGGCGTGCAGCGGCGTCAGGTTTTCAAACAGGATCTTGTTGCGGGCGTTTTCCGGCTTGTCGTAGTTGACTTCGTTGACTTTCAGCAGCGCAAAGTAGCGCTCGCCCTCTTTCGGCGGACGGATCTTGCCGGAAATGGTGTCGCCGGTGCGCAGGTTAAAGCGGCGGATCTGGCTGGGGGAAACGTAAATATCATCGGGGCCGGCAAGGTAGGAACTGTCGCTGGAGCGGAGAAAACCGAATCCGTCCTGCAAAATTTCCAGCACGCCATCGCCGAAGATATCCTCGCCGCTCTTGGCATGCTGCTTGAGGATGGCGAAGATGATGTCTTGTTTACGCATGCGGGCCAGGTTTTCCAGCCCCATATTCTCGCCGAGGGTCACTAGCTCTGAAACCGGCGTATTTTTTAATTCGGTAAGGTTCATAATGGTGGGTTCTTAAACTCGGGGTATATCTCGAACTGATTTTGTGGATGGTATGGCAGCGTAAAACCGTGCCTGTCTATGGCATTTAATCCCGGGAAATCCCGTTTGGGCTGATGAACAGCGACTCATGCAATATGAATAACAAGAAGACTGAGATTAAGAGTGCCTAACAACGGATTAATTTAAATCCCGCCTGCCTGACGCCCTCGTTGGTCACGTTTGGTACTTTCTTACAACGGGGTGCGGGCAAAGAGTAAAGCTCAGATTCAAACTACAGGTAAGATCACAATGCAGTGGACATAAACTTAGCATGGTTCTTGATGGGCGTCTAGCGGTCAATATGAGAAATGCTTATGAACGCCAGCGCCCAGAGGAAGATGCGCAATACCGCTTACAGATTTGCGTTAAGGAACTCTTTCAACTGTCCTTTGGACAGGGCGCCAACTTTGGTGGCTACCACTTCACCATCGCGGAACAGCAACAGGGTGGGAATACCGCGGATACCATACTTAGGTGCAGTGGCCGGATTCTCGTCGATGTTCAATTTAGCGATGGTCAGTTTGCCGTCGAATTCATCAGCGACTTCTGCCAGAATAGGCGCAATCATTTTACAAGGACCACACCATTCGGCCCAGAAATCGACCAAAAACAGCCCTTTGGCCTGTAATACGTCCTTTTCGAAGCTGTCGTCACTCAGATGAATAATTTTATCGCTCATGTTTTACTCCACAGAATTATCGTTACCTGCCGTTGCAGCAATGACCAACAACAGGTTGACTTTATTTCACTGTATACACTTTCGTAATGCAATAGTTAACTGTTATTCTACCACACTATGAGCAAAACACACTTAACAGAAAAGAAGTTTTCCGACTTCGCCCTGCACCCGTTAATCGTTGAAGCGCTTGATTCTAAAGGCTTTAACAATTGTACGCCCATTCAAGCGCTGACTTTGCCCATTACGCTTGCGGGCAAAGACGTCGCGGGCCAGGCGCAAACCGGTACCGGCAAAACGCTGGCCTTTCTAACGGCCACGTTTCATCATTTACTCACCCACCCTGCCGCCGAGGGGCGTCAAACCAATCAGCCGCGCGCGTTGATTATGGCGCCTACCCGCGAGCTGGCGGTGCAAATCCATTCCGATGCCGAACCATTAGCCCAGGCGACCGGCCTGAAAATGGGGCTGGCCTACGGCGGCGATGGTTATGATAAACAGCTGAAAGTGCTGGAAGCCGGGGTCGACATCCTGGTGGGCACCACCGGCAGGCTGATTGACTACACCAAACAGAATTACGTCAATATGGGCGCCATTCAGGTGGTGGTGCTGGACGAGGCCGATCGAATGTTCGACCTCGGCTTTATCAAAGATATCCGCTGGCTGTTCCGCCGGATGCCCGCCGCCGCTGAACGGCTGAACATGCTGTTTTCCGCCACCCTCTCTTATCGGGTGCGCGAGCTGGCGTTCGAGCATATGAATAACGCCGAGTATGTTGAAGTGGAGCCGCTGCAGAAAACGGGCCACCGCATACAAGAGGAGCTGTTTTATCCTTCTAATGAAGAAAAAATGCGCCTGCTGCAAACCTTGGTCGAGGAAGAGTGGCCCGACCGGTGTATCATTTTCGCCAATACCAAGCACCGCTGTGAGGATATCTGGGGCCACCTGGCCGCTGACGGTCATCGCGTCGGGCTGCTGACCGGCGATGTCTCGCAGAAGCGGCGCCTGCGCATCTTAGAAGAGTTTACCCAGGGCGCGCTGGATATCCTGGTGGCGACGGACGTGGCCGCCCGCGGACTGCATATTCCCTCCGTGACCCACGTTTTCAATTATGATCTGCCGGACGACTGCGAAGATTACGTCCACCGTATCGGCCGGACCGGCCGTGCCGGCGAGAGCGGGTGTTCCATCAGCCTGGCGTGTGAAGAATATGCATTGAATCTTACCGCGATAGAAAGCTATATTGGCCATCAGATCCCCGTTAGTAAATACAACAGCGACGCACTGCTGACCGACCTGCCCGCGCCAAAACGGTTGACCCGCCCCCGCAACGGCAGTGGTCCCCGCCGCAGCGGCGGCCCGCGGCGCAGCGGCGCGCCGCGCCATAACCGTAAACGTCCGGGCTAAACGCAGATGATAAGCGCCTCCTCACTCTATGCCGCCATTGACTTAGGCTCCAACAGCTTTCATATGTTGGTGGTGCGTGAGGTGTCCGGCACCGTCCAGACGCTGGCGCGCATCAAGCGTAAAGTGCGTCTGGCCGCCGGGCTCAACGGCGATAACCGGCTTTCCAGCGACGCGATGCAGCGCGGCTGGCAGTGCCTGCGCCTGTTTGCCGAACATTTGCAGGATATCCCTCCCGCCCACGTCCGCGTGGTGGCCACCGCCACCCTGCGCCTGGCCACTAACGCGGCGGAATTTCTCGGCCCGGCCAGTGATATTCTGGGCTGTCCGGTGCAGGTCATTTCGGGCGAAGAAGAGGCCCGGCTTATCTATCAGGGCGTCGCCCACACGACCGGCGGCTCCGATGAACGTTTGGTGGTGGATATCGGCGGCGGTAGCACCGAGCTGGTAGTGGGGCGCGGCGCGCAGGCGCTGGAATTGTTCAGTCTGGAAATGGGCTGCGTCACCTGGCTGGAGCGCTATTTTAACGACCGCAGCCTGACACGGGAAAACTTCGAGCGGGCGGAGCACGCGGCGCGCGAAAAAATCCGCCCGGTCGCTTTCCGACTGCTGGCCCGGGGCTGGCAGGTGTGCGTCGGCGCCTCCGGCACGGTGCAGGCGCTGCAAGAAATTATGGTTGCCCAGGGGATGGATGAACATATTACGCTCAGCAAACTGCTGCAGCTTAAACAGCGCGCCATTCACTGCGGCAAGCTCGAAGAGCTGGAAATCGAAGGTCTGACGCTGGATCGAGCGCTGGTGTTCCCGAGCGGGCTGGCGATTTTGCTGGCGGTATTTGCCGAACTCGGCATCAAGACCATGACCCTGGCGGGCGGCGCGCTGCGCGAGGGGATGATGTACGGCATGATGGCGTTGCCGGCCGGCGGCGATATCCGCCAGCGCACCCTGGAAAACTTGCAGCGCCGCTATCAGCTGGATACCGAGCAGGCGCAGCGGGTCGCCCGGCTAGCGGACGGATTCGCCCGTCAGGTGGCCGAGACCTGGCAATTGGACGAGCGATGTTTCACGCTTTTGCGCTGCGCCAGCATGATCCACGAAATCGGCCTAAGCATTGATATTAAACGCGCTCCGCACCATGCCGCCTATCTCGTCCGCCATACCGACCTTCCCGGTTTTACCCCCGCCCAGCAAAAGCTTATCGCCACGCTGCTGCAAAACCAGAGCAACCACATCGATCTCACTCAGTTGAATGAGCAAAATAGCCTGCCGCCGCGCATCGCTCAACGCTTATGTCGGTTGATGCGGCTGGCGATCATCTTTGCCAGCCGCCGGCGCGACGACGCGTTACCCGCGGTGGAGCTGCGCGCCATGGACGAGACGCTGCACGTCCTGTTACCCCACGACTGGTTGAACCAGCATCCGCTGCGGGCGGAATACCTGGAGCAAGAAAGCCAGTGGCAGAGTTACGTCCACTGGCCGTTACTGCTGGAAGAAGCACCGCAAAGCTGAGCGATCGGCTCAGCTTACGCCCCGTCGCGGCCGCTGTTGCCGCGCTAAGCGGGAAATAGCTTAGCCGCCCTCGCCGCGCGCCTTGGCCAACTGAGCGCGAAGACTGGCCAGATGGCCCTGTCCACGGCTCATCCGCTCCTCGGCGCTGACCGGTTTACGCACTTGCTCCCACGCCAAATCGTCCTGCGGCAGTTCCAGCAAGAAGCGGCTCGGTTCCGGTTTGACCAGTTCACCGTATTGACGCCGCTCGCGGCACAGGGTGAAAGTTAATTCCTTTTGCGCGCGGGTAATGCCGACATAAGCCAGGCGGCGCTCCTCATCAATATTGTTCTCGTCGATACTGCTTTGATGCGGTAACAGTCCCTCCTCCATGCCGACCAGGAAGACATAGGGAAACTCCAACCCCTTAGAGGCGTGCAGCGTCATCAGCTGCACCTGATCCAACTCCTCCTCGCTCTCGCCGCGCTCCATCATATCGCGCAGAGTAAAACGGGTGACCACCTGATCAAGCGTCATCGCCTCATTCAAATCGGAGCCGGTAAGCATCTCGGTCATCCAGCTGAACAGCTGGTTAACATTCTTCATCCGCATTTCCGCCGCTCTCGGACCGGGAGAGCTTTCATACAGCCAGCTTTCATAGTCGATACCGTGGATGAGTTCACGCACCGCCGCGACCGGCTCCCGCTCCGCCTGGCGGGCAATGCCCGCCAGCCAGCGGGTGAACTGTTGCAGCGATTCCAGGCCGCGGCCGCTCAGCGTTTGCTCCAGGCCCAGATCGAAGCTGGCGGTGAATAGGCTCTTGTCGCGCTGTGTCGCCCAGGTACCCAACTTCGCCAGCGTCGCCGCGCCGATCTCCCGGCGCGGCGTGTTCACCATTCGCAAAAACGCGCTATCGTCATCGGGATTGGTCAGCACGCGCAGATAGGCGAGCAGATCCTTAATCTCGGGGCGTGAGAAAAACGACGTGCCGCCGGAGATGCGATAAGGAATGCGGTTCTGCATCAGCATCTTTTCAAACAGCCGCGACTGGTGATTACCGCGATACAGAATGGCGTAATCGCGATAGCGGGTCTTGTTGATGAAATGGTGGGCGATCAATTCTCCCACCACCCGCTCGGCCTCGTGATCTTCATTATTGGCGGTGACAACCTTTAGGATTTCGCCATAGCCCAGCCGGGAAAACAGCTTTTTCTCAAAGACATGCGGGTTGTTGGCAATAAGAATATTGGCGGCGTTGAGTATGCGCTCGGTGGAGCGGTAGTTCTGCTCCAGCTTAATCACCGCGAGCGTCGGGAAATCCTGTTGCAACAGCGCCAGATTTTGCGGTCGCGCGCCACGCCAGGAGTAAATCGACTGGTCATCGTCCCCCACCACGGTGAAACGGCCCCGCGGCCCTACCAGCAGCTTTACCAGTTCATATTGGCTGGTGTTGGTGTCCTGATACTCATCCACCAGCAGATAGCGCAGCCGGTTTTGCCAACGCTCGCGCACCGCCTCGTCGCGCTGCAGCAGCTTAGTGGGTCGCAGGATCAAATCGTCGAAATCCAGCACATTGCAGGCAACCAGATGATTGTCGTAGAGCTCGTAACAGTGGGCGAACAGTTTATCCCGCTCGGAACGCGCGGCCGCCGCGGCCTGCGGCGGCGACAACAGATCATTTTTCCAGTTGGAGAGGGTGGCGGTAAGCTGATTAAGCAAGTCTTTGTCCCCTTCCAGCCACGGCTCGGTGAGATCCTTTAACAGCGCCAGTTGGTCCTGCTCATCGAACAGCGAAAATTTAGCCTTCATGCCCAATGCTTTATATTCGCGCTTGATGATAGCCAGCCCGAGCGTATGGAACGTGGCGACGGTTAAGCCGCGCGCCTCAGCGCGGCCCAGGGTTTGCGCCACCCGCTCTTTCATCTCCCGCGAGGCTTTATTGGTAAAGGTGACCGCCGCGATATGGCGCGCCTGGTAACCGCAACCGCGGATCAAATGGGCGATTTTATTGGTGATGACCCGCGTTTTACCCGAGCCGGCGCCGGCCAGCACCAGGCAGGGTCCAGTGACAAATTCGACGGCTTGTTGTTGGCTCGGATTAAGGCGCATTCGTTATTCCCGGGCAAAAACGGTGGCAGAGAACGGAGGGGGATTGTAGCAGAAAGCGGCGCCGGGGTTTATCCCCGTCGTAATGAGGATACGGGTGCCCCAACGCCCCTGCCTCGCCACGGTCGGGCCACATTCGCCGGCAATAGGCAAAAAAAAAGCCCCGCCTAACGGCGGGGCGTGAGTCTGTCGGCGCGTCATCCGGGGGATGACCCAACCGCCTGTCAGTTGGCGACCGCGATGCGCTTCATATCCTTCATGTAACCGCGCAATTCGGCGCCTACAATTTCGATCGGATGCTGGCGAATCGCTTCGTTAACATCACGCAGGCGCGCATTGTCGATTTCCCCCTCGGCCACCGGTTTGCCCAAATCCCCCGCCTGCAGGTTGCCCATAAACGCCTCTTTAAGCAACGGCACGGCGGCATTGGCGAACAGATAGTTGCCGTATTCGGCGGTGTCGGAAATGACCACGTTCATCTCATACAGACGCTTGCGGGCGACGGTATTGGCGATGAGCGGCAATTCATGCAGGGATTCGTAATAGGCCGATTCGGCAATGATACCGGAACGGGTCATGGTTTCAAATGCCAGTTCCACGCCGGCTTTTGCCATGGCGATCATCAACACGCCGTGGTCAAAATAGGTCTGCTCGCTGATTTTGCCGTCGTACTGCGGCGCATTTTCAAACGGCGTACGGCCGGTTTCTTCGCGCCAGCCGAGCAGTTTGACATCATCGTTGGCCCAATCGGCCATCATGCCGCTGGAGAAGGCGCCGGTAATGATATCGTCCATGTGTTTTTCAAACAGCGGCTGCATCAGTTGCTTCAGTTGCTCGGACAGCGCAAAAGCGCGCAACTTCGCGCTGTTGGACAAGCGGTCCATCATCAGCGTGATACCGCCCTGCTTCAGCGCTTCGGTAGTGGTTTCCCAGCCAAACTGAATCAGTTTGCCGGCGTAGGCCGGGTCGACGCCGTCGGCGACCATCTTGTCGAAGCACAGCAGCGAGCCGGCCTGCAGCATACCGCACAGGATAGTCTGCTCGCCCATCAGATCCGACTTGACCTCGGCGACAAAGGAGGATTCCAGCACCCCCGCACGATGACCACCGGTCGCAGCCGCCCAGGCTTTGGCCAGCGCCATCCCCTCGCCCTTCGGATCGTTTTCCGGATGCACGGCGATAAGGGTCGGTACGCCAAACCCCCGTTTGTACTCTTCGCGCACCTCTGTCCCAGGGCATTTCGGCGCCACCATGATAACGGTGATGTCGCGGCGGATTTGCTCGCCCACTTCAACAATGTTGAAGCCGTGGGAATAGCCCAGCGCGGCGCCTTGTTTCATCAGCGGTTGTACCGCCTGCACCACCGCGGAGTGTTGTTTATCGGGCGTCAGGTTAACGACCAGGTCCGCTTCCGGCACCAGCTCTTCATAGGTGCCGACGCGAAAGCCGTTTTCCGTCGCTTTACGCCAGGAGGGGCGCTTCTCGTCGATCGCTTCTTTACGCAGCGCGTAGGCGATATCCAACCCGGAGTCACGCATATTCAGCCCCTGGTTTAAACCCTGGGCGCCACAGCCGATGATCACCACTTTTTTGCCTTGCAAGTAACCCGCTTCATCGACGAACTCATCGCGGCTCATGAAACGACATTTACCCAACTGCGCCAACTGCTGGCGCAGATTTAAGGTGTTGAAATAGTTAGCCATGGTGCAACTCCATCATCAGGTATCAGGGCGTGCCGTAGGCGTTCGCCCGCGGACAGGAATCTTTTCTGCCATCACTATAAAGCAGGAAAAGCATTGCTTAAATTGATATATTAACAATCTGACCTTGCAGAATCTGCAATACCACTGGCCGGCACTACGCGACGGTGGATTTCATTCACTCTCGGGGCGAATCCATGGATATCCGCGACCTCAAGTTGTTTCTCCACCTGGCGGAAAGCCGCCACTTCGGCCGCAGCGCCAAGGCGATGCATGTCAGCCCGTCGACCCTGTCGCGCCAAATCCAACGGTTGGAGGAGGATGTCGGGCAGACGCTGTTTTTACGCGATAACCGTACTGTACAGTTGACCGACGCCGGCCAGCAACTGAAAGAGTTCGCGCAGCAAACCCTGCTGCAATACCAACAGCTGCGCCACCGCCTCGGTCAACACGGTCCTTCACTCAGCGGCGAACTGCGGCTGTTTTGCTCGGTAACCGCCGCCTACAGCCATTTGCCGCCGATCCTCGATCTGTTTCGCGCCGAGCATCCGCTGGTGGAAATAAAACTCACCACCGGCGATGCCGCCAACGCGCTGGATAAAGTGCAGTCCGGCGAAGCGGATTTGGGCATAGCCGGCCATCCGGAAATTTTGCCGGCGAGTATCGATTTTACCCCCATCGGCGAAATCCCCATGATATTGATCGCGCCGGCGCTGCCTTGCCCGGTTCGCGCCCGGGTCAAGACCCCCCAGCCTGACTGGTCGAATACCCCTTTCATTTTGCCGGAGCACGGTCCGGCGCGTCGGCGCATTGAACTGTGGTTTCGCAGCAACCATATCAGCAATCCGCTGATTTACGCTACCGTTGCCGGCAATGAGGCGATTGTGTCGATGGTGGCACTGGGCTGCGGTATCGCGCTGATCCCGTCGGTGGTGATGGACAATTCGCCGGAGCCGGTGCGCAGCCGCATCACCCTGCTGGAGCACGGCACCCCGGTCGCGCCGCTGGCGCTGGGAGTCTGTGCACAACGAAAGCGGCTACAAGAGCCGCTGATCGACGCCTTCTGGCAACTGCTGGAGCGCTAACCGCCGCCTGACGCCCGATTCGCCCCGCGGACAGGGCGGTAAGTCCGCCGGGAACAAGCGAAACGGCGAAGCAACCGCGGTCAGGCGCCGACAGCGTCAGCGGCGGGCGATGCGCTTAATCCGCCAGGAACAAGCGAAACGCCGGATTGGCGGTAACATCGTGGCACTCATAGCCCAAGGCCGAAAGATGATGATCGAATTCCGGTTCGCGCTCCGCCAATTCAAATCCCGCCAGCACCCGGCCATAATCCGTGCCGTGGCTGCGGTAGTGGAACAGCGTAATATTCCAGCGCGTCCCCAACGTGTACAAAAATTTTAGCAACGCTCCGGGGGACTCGGGAAACTCGAAGCTGTATAAACGCTCGCGCAGCGGCTTCGACGGGCGACCGCCCACCATATAACGGACGTGAAGCTTGGCCATCTCATCATCGGAAAGATCCGCCACCTGGTAACCGCCGGCGGCCATTTCCGCCAGGATCTCCTCGCGCTCCTCACGCCCGCGGGTCAGCCTAACGCCGACGAAAATACAGGCGTTATCGGCATCGCTATAGCGATAATTGAATTCGGTAACCGGCCGACCGCCCAACAGTTCGCAGAAGGCCAAAAAGCTGCCCTTTCTTTCCGGGATGGTCACCGCCATCAGCGCTTCGCGCTGCTCGCCCAGTTCACAGCGCTCCGAGACATAGCGCAGGCCGTGAAAATTGACGTTGGCACCGGACAGCACGTGCGCCAGACGCTCATCACGGATGCCGTGCAGCTGGACATATTTTTTCATTCCCGCCAGCGCCAGCGCACCGGAGGGCTCGGCAATCGCCCGCACGTCCTCAAACAAATCCTTCACCGCCGCGCAAATGGCGTCGCTGTCCACGGTAATAACATCATCAAGATAATCGCGGCACAGGCGGAAGGTTTCATTACCGATGCGCCGTACCGCCACGCCTTCGGCAAACAGGCCAACCCGCGGCAAATCCACCGGCTCACCGGCCTGCAGCGCCGCCGCCAGACACGCGGACTCTTCCGCTTCAACGCCGATAACCTTGATTTGCGGCATCAGATGTTTTATCAGCACCGCTACGCCCGCCGCCAGGCCTCCGCCGCCCACCGGCACAAAAATGCGGTCCAGATGGGCGTCCTGCTGCAACAACTCCATCGCCAGCGTCCCTTGACCGGCGATCACCGCCGGATGATCGAACGGCGGCACAAAAGTCATATTGCGTTCGCGTGCCAATTCAATGGCTTTTGCCTTGGCTTCATCAAAGTTGGCGCCGAATAACAGCGGTTCGCCGCCGAAGCCGCGCACCGCGTCCACTTTGATATCGGCGGTATTAACCGGCATCACGATGAGCGACGGAATGCCGAGGCGGCTGGCGGAAAGCGCCACGCCTTGGGCATGGTTGCCCGCCGAGGCGGTAATCACGCCGCAGGCCCGCTGCGCTGCGTTGAGCCCGGCGATCATCGCGTAGGCGCCGCGCAGTTTAAAGCTATGCACCGGCTGACGGTCTTCACGTTTCACCAGCACGGTATTGCCGAGGCGTTCCGACACCTTAGTCATCATCTGCAGCGGCGTGACCTGGGCCACTTCATACACCGGCGCGCGTAGCGCGGCGCGCAGGTACTCCGCAGGGCAAGGCTCGGCGGAAAACGGTTGAGACTCAGCCATGGCGCTTTATCCTCCCAGCTTGGCTTTATCGCGCACCGCGCCTTTATCCGCGCTGGTCGCCAAACTGGCGTAGGCTTTCAGAGCGAACGACACCTGGCGCTCACGCGCGACCGGCGTCCAGGCTGCGCCACCGCGCGCCAGTTCGGTCTCGCGACGCGCGGCCAGCTCGCTATCGGCCACGTCCAGCACAATGCCGCGACCGGCGATATTGATATCGATGATATCTCCGTCGCGCACCAGCCCGATCAGGCCGCCGCTGGCGGCTTCCGGCGACACGTGGCCGATAGACAATCCCGAGGTTCCGCCGGAAAAGCGGCCATCGGTAATCAGCGCGCAGCTTTTACCCAGCCCCATGGACTTAAGGAAGGTGGTGGGATAGAGCATTTCCTGCATTCCCGGTCCGCCTTTCGGACCTTCGTAGCGGATCACCACGACATCGCCGGCCACCACTTTACCGCCGAGGATGGCCTCGGACGCGGCTTCTTGACTTTCATACACCTTGGCCGGCCCGCGGAACACCAAGCTGCCTTTGTCGACGCCGGCGGTTTTCACGATGCAGCCGTCTTCGGCAATGTTGCCATAGAGCACCGCCAATCCCCCGTCCTGGCTATAGGCGAATTCACGGGCGCGAATGCAGCCTTCTTGACGATCGTCATCCAGCGACGGCCAGCGACACTCCTGGGAAAACGCCTGAGTGGTGCGAATGCCCGCCGGCCCGGCGGCGTACATGCTTTTTACCGCCGCGTCGTCGGTCACCATGATATCGTAGCGCGCCAGCGTTTCCGGCAGCGACAGTCCGAGCACGTTGCGTACGTCGCGATTAAGCAGGCCGCTGCGGTCCAGCTCGCCCAGAATGCCGATGACGCCGCCGGCGCGGTGTACGTCTTCCATGTGGTATTTTTGCGTGCTGGGCGCGACCTTACATAAATGCGGCACCTTCCGCGACAGGCGATCGATATCGGCCATGGTAAAGTCCACTTCGCCTTCCTGCGCCGCGGCCAGCAGATGGAGCACGGTATTGGTCGAGCCGCCCATGGCGATATCCAGGGTCATGGCGTTTTCAAACGCGGCTTTGCTGGCGATACTGCGCGGCAGCGCGCTGGTATCATCCTGCTCATAGTAGCGTTTGGCTAACCCGACGATACGCTCGCCGGCGTTCAAGAACAGGTGTTTGCGATCGGCGTGGGTCGCCAGCAGCGAACCGTTGCCCGGCTGGGAAAGGCCAAGCGCCTCGGTCAGGCAGTTCATCGAGTTGGCGGTAAACATGCCGGAGCAGGATCCGCAGGTCGGGCAGGCGGAACGCTCAATCTGGTTACTGTCTTCATCCGAGACGTGGGGGTTGGCGCCCTGAATCATGGCGTCTATCAGGTCCAGCTTGATGATTTTATCCGACAGTTTGGTTTTACCGGCTTCCATCGGGCCGCCGGAGACAAAAATGACCGGTATGTTCAAGCGCAGCGACGCCATCAGCATCCCGGGGGTGATTTTATCGCAGTTGGAAATGCACACCATAGCGTCGGCGCAGTGGGCATTCACCATGTATTCCACCGAATCGGCGATAAGCTCGCGCGACGGCAGAGAGTACAGCATGCCGCCGTGCCCCATCGCGATGCCGTCGTCCACCGCAATGGTATTAAACTCTTTCGCTACCCCGCCGGACGCTTCGATTTGTTCGGCGACCAGCTTACCCAGATCGCGCAGATGCACGTGGCCCGGCACAAACTGGGTAAAGGAGTTGACCACGGCGATAATCGGTTTGCCGAAATCGTCGTCGGTCATCCCCGTGGCGCGCCAGAGGGCGCGTGCGCCGGCCATGTTACGGCCGTGCGTGGTGGTAGCGGAACGGTACTTAGGCATGCTCATAACTCCAGTTATTCAGATGGCCAGGGCGGCCGTAGCGCCCCGGCGCGAAAGCGTTATCGTTATTGATTGACCGGATCCAGCCAGCCCCATTTATCTTCAGTCTCGCCGGTAAACAGCCCGAAAAACGCCTGCTGCAACTGCTTGGTGACCGGACCGCATTTGCCGATACCGACCTTGATGCCGTCAACGCTACGCACCGGGGTTATCTCGGCGGCGGTACCGGACATGAAGACCTCATCGGCCAGATAGAGCGATTCGCGGGACAGGACCTGTTCCCGCACTTCCAGTCCGGCCGCGACGGCCAGCTTGATAATGGCGTCGCGCGTGATGCCGGGCAGCGCGGAAGAGGTGAACGGCGGCGTAAACAAAATACCGTCCTTCACTTCAAACAGGTTCTCGCCGGCACCCTCGGAAACATAACCGTGCACGTCAAGGGCGATGCCCTCTTGATAACCATGGCGGCGGGCTTCGCTGCCCACCAGCATGGAGGACAGGTAATTGCCGCCGGCTTTAGCCGCGGTCGGGATGGTATTGGCCGCCGCGCGATTCCAGGAAGACACCATCGCGTCAATTCCCTGATCCAGGGCCTCTTCTCCCAGATAGGCTCCCCAGGGGAAGGCGGCGATAATCACGTCGGTGGTGTAGCCCGCCGGCGGATTCACGCCCATGCCGACATCGCCGACAAACACCAGCGGCCGGATATAGGCGCTGACCAATTTATTTTTCAGTATAACGGCGCGCGTGGCCGCCATCAGCTCATCCACGCTTTGCGTCACCGGCATGCGATAGATTTTGGCCGAATTATGCAGGCGCTGCATGTGTTCACGATGACGGAATACCACCGGGCCTTTATGCGAATCGTAGCAACGTACACCTTCAAAGACTGATGACCCGTAATGCAGCGCATGCGACATTACATGGACTTTGGCTTCTGCCCACGGAACCATTTCACCGTTAAACCAAATGAAATCAGCTTTCTTCGTTGTCATTTTTTTCTTTCCTTACCCGGCCTTAGGCACGTATTTGTTGTGATGTTAATTGCTGGATCTCGACACAGGCGACATCCATTAGTTTGCTCAATTGTGCAGACAATAAGTCCACGGACCGCTTGCTGGCAACGGTCAAGTGAATATTTATACCTTCAGCCTCGGTGCGCGGCGTCATATTTAATGCGCACAGCTCAAAGCCGCGGTGGCGAACCACCCGTAAAATACGCTCCACGACTTCCGGGCGAAAGCGCGCCTGAATGGAAAGGGAATGTTGCATCATGATGATTTCTCCAGCATGGTTTCATTACCGGCGCCCGGCGGCACCAGCGGCCAGACATTCTCAAGCTCATCGATAGAGACATGCAGCAGGAACGGCCCCGGTTGGGTAAACAGGGTTTCCAGCGCCTGCGGGATGTGGTCTTTACGGGTGATGTGCAGGCCGGGAATGTCGAAGGCACTGGCCAGCGTGAGAAAATCGGGGTTATCGGTCAGGGTGGTTTCGCTATAACGTTTATCAAAAAATAACTGCTGCCATTGTCGGACCATGCCTAAACGCTGGTTATCCAGCAGCACGATTTTCAGCGGCAACCGTTTTCGCTTAATGGTAGTCAGCTCCTGCACATTCATCATGAAGGAGCCGTCGCCGGAGACGCAGATGACGGTATCCTGCGGCCGGGCAATCTGCGCGCCAATCGCGGCGGGAATGCCGAAACCCATCGTACCCAGCCCGCTGGAGGTAATAAAATTCTCCGGCCGGCTGAAACGCATATGCTGGGCGGCCCACATCTGATGTTGCCCTACATCGGTGGTCACGATGGCGTCATCGGGGGCACGATCGCTGATGGCCCGCAGCAGAGCCGGCGCGTAAATCCCCTCGCCGGGGTGATCATAGCGCCAGCGGTACTCCGCCTTCAGCGCCTGGGTTTCAACCCGCCAGGCGTCGATGGACATCGGCTGCGCCAGCGCCGGCAACAGATGATTCAGGTCTCCCAGCAGCGCAATATGCGCCTGACGCAGCTTGCCCAATTCGGCAGGATCAATATCCAGATGGATCACTTTGGCCTGTGGGGCGAAAGCGTTCAGCCGGCCGGTTACCCGATCGTCAAAACGCGCCCCAACCGCGATCAGCAGATCGCACGCCTGCACCGCCAGATTGGCGGCCTGGTTACCGTGCATACCCAGCATGCCCAGATAACAGGCATCGTCGCCCTCCGGCGCGCCCAGCCCCTTCAGCGTCGCCACGGCAGGAATGCCGGTTTGGCTAATCAATTGCCGCAGCGCCGGTACCGCGCCGGCCATGCCAACGCCGCCGCCGACGTACAAAACCGGGCGGGTTGCCTGGCGCATCAGCCGGCGCGCCCCCTCCAGGTCGCCCTGGATGCTACCGGCCTGATCGTCGAGGCTCAACAAATGCGGCGTCAGGTCGCCGTCGGCCAGCTGAATATCCTTGGGGATATCAATCAGGACCGGGCCGGGACGTCCGCTGGTGGCGATGGCGAACGCTTCGGTGATGATGCCCGGCAGCGCGTCCAGCGATTCCACCAAAAAGCTGTGTTTAGTACAGGCCAGCGACAGGCCCAATACATCGATCTCTTGAAAGGCGTCGGTGCCGATAAACGCCGATCCCACCTGTCCGGTAATCGCCACGACCGGCACCGAGTCCAATAAGGCATCGGCCAGACCGGTGATAAGATTGGTGGCGCCAGGACCGGAGGTCGCGATACACACCCCCACTTTGCCGGTAGCCCGTGCGTAGCCGATTGCTGCGATGGCCGCGCCCTGCTCATGACGGCATAGCAGATGCTCAACCCCGCCGTCGTAGAGCGCGTCGTACACCGGCATGATAGCGCCGCCGGGATAGCCGAAAACCATGTCCACACCCTGTGCCCGCAGCGCCTGTACTACCCATTGAGCTCCGTTCATGGTTAGTTCCCCGCCTTCGCGCCGCAGGGACAGAACAATATTCTAATTTTCATTTAGTGTTCTCCTGTCGCTTGATTGATGCCAAAAAAAAACCCCCGACCAGTTGGTGCGGGGGTTTTCTTGAGATTTAAGCTTGTTTAGTAAGCTTTTCTTCGTCCAAGTGCAGCCCCGCACGGTGGGATAATAATCACCACCACGCTAATCACGACTAGGCTAATCACTTGAACAACGGCTTTCATAAATAGGTTTTCATTATGTTTGACATCGAATGAATGCCTACAGAGTTATCACAGTTAGTGTAAGCATGACAACTATTTTCGTTATGCCCTCCAGCGCGAGCAGCGCGTTTTACCCTGTTATCCCCTGATTTAAATCAGGTTATTCGTAAATGAAAATTTTTCATTTAGTCGACGACGGCCAGACAACGTAGCCGCCTAGAGCCGCGCTTTAAGGCAAGAGAGTTCCACCGATACCAGAAGAGAGAGAGGTAGAGACACGGCGTTCACCCCCTTAGCGGGCGCGGTGGCGATGAGGGGATAAACAAGGTTACCGCTGCTGAGATGAGGGTGATAGAGGGGGTCAGTAGGACCATTCGCCGTGATGAGTGGGATTAGGCCGATTGGCGCGTCTTCGCTGCGCTGCCGCCAGGGAAGGGATCGGTGGGTCGATGACAGTTTGAGCCTACGGGACGTAATATAGAGGCATCGGACGATTGATTAGTATTAAAGCTATTTTTCGGGTAAGGGGGATAATACCTTTGCGGTACGCCATGAGCAGTAGCCATTGCGCGCAATAATAAGCAATGCCATAGCGTAAAAAGAAAACCCCTGCTAACTTGCACATCCTCCCTATTCGACTTGATTGAAAGGTACTGGGTTAATTTATAGCGAAGCCGTCTGAATATGACGACAGCGACACTGCGGGACACTTCCCGCCAGCCTTGAATTAACGCTTTATATTTCAGTAGACTATCGCGCCTTTCACTGGCTGGTCGGCGCATGACGGATTGGACAGGTAAGGTTGGTCACGTCATTTTCGCGCCAAAATATAACGAGGGAAAGGGGACGATGGCCTGTGGTCGTGATAGTAAACGCAGAGAGGCAGCGTATTTTATTCTCATTATCTCCGCCTGCGGCGTTCTGCATTAAACCTCGTTTAAGAGAGAGTATTGTCCCCTCTATTGACCCGATTGCCTCTATTTATCCGGTAGCCTTATTTCCCCCCGGTAGTCTTATTTCCCCGATCGCTAGCGGCGAAAGTGATTCCCCGCGGACTAATGCGCGCCGTTCTTTGAGCGATAATCGCTCTATTCACCTTCTTCCGCCGTCATCAACAACGCGGGACTACCCCGTCAGGGAAAACAGCGCAACGGTGGACGGCGATACCGTGCAGCGGGGTTTCCGGCGTAGCTAGGCCAGAAAGGCGAGCGCCGTTGCATTTTTTTGCCACGGTATGTCAATGGCGAAGTTATTTTTCATACCCGCGCCGCAAATCTTTTTATTGTTACCGCCCTGCCGCCGCGATAGCGGGCATACTCAGCTCCGTTGATAAAGGAGAGCCCCATGGCACTGGCGACAATTTACACCCGCGGGCTAATCGGCATCCAGGCGCCGTCTATCACGGTGGAGGCACATGTGGGAAAGGGGTTGCCCGCCTTCACCCTGGTGGGTCTGCCGGAAAGTACCGTGCGCGCGTCACGGGATCGGGTGCGCAGCGCCATTCTTAACAGCGGCTATCAATTCCCCGCCCGACGTATCACCGTCAGCCTGGCGCCGGCGGATCTGCCGAAAGAGGGGGCGCGCTACGACTTGCCGGTCGCGCTGTCAATCCTCGCGGCGACGCAACAGATCCCCGGCATGCGGCTCAAACCTTATGAGTTTCTTGGCGAACTGTCGCTGGCCGGGGAGCTGCGGGGGGTTTATGGCGCTATTCCGGCCGCCCACGGCGCGGCGGGCGACGGTCGGCAGCTAATCCTGCCGCAGGCCAACCGCGAAGAAATCGCGCTGCTGCCGGGCAGCCAGGCGTGCCTCGCCGGCTGTCTACAGCAGGTGTGCCGCTTTTTGCAGGGCAACGGCTCTTTGATCATCGCCGACCCCACGACGGATACCCGACCAGCGCCGTCAGACGGCAGCGATTTGGCCGAGGTTATCGGCCAGCAGCAGGCCCGACGCGCGCTGGAAATCGCCGCGGCCGGCGGCCACAATTTATTGCTGATAGGGCCGCCGGGTACCGGGAAAACCATGCTGGCGAGCCGATTACCGGGGCTGCTGCCGCCGTTAACGGATAACGAGGCGATGGAAACCGCCGCCATTACCAGTCTGGTCAGCGTCAGCACCGCCAGACGCCATTGGCGGCAGCGTCCTTTTCGCGCCCCCCATCACAGCACGACGATGGCCGCACTGGTCGGCGGCGGCACCTTCCCGCGCCCCGGCGAGATCTCGCTGGCCCATAACGGCGTACTGTTTCTTGACGAGCTGCCGGAGTTTCAGCGGCGGGTGCTCGATGCGCTGCGCGAGCCGCTGGAAACGGGTGAAATCCACATCGCGCGGGTTCAGGCCAGCGTTTGCCTGCCGGCGCGTTTTCAACTGGTGGCGGCCATGAACCCCAGCCCTTCCGGCGATCGCAGCGGGGTACATGCCCGCTGCGGGCCGGCTGAGATCCTGCGCTATCTGAATCGCCTGTCGGGGCCGTTTCTGGATCGCTTCGATCTGTCGGTGGAGGTTCCGCTGCTGCCGCCGGGGTCGTTGCGCCGCCGCCCGCCGCCCGGCGAAGACAGCGCGACCGTGCGTGCACGGGTCATGGCGGCGCGCGCCATTCAGTTAGCGCGCGCGCAGAGCCTTAACGCTCGGCTAAGCAATACGCAGCTTGCGCAATGGTGCCCTTTATCGGAGGCCGATGGCCAGTTTCTGGAAAATGCATTAACGTCGCTGGGATTGTCGGTACGCGCCTGGCATCGGTTATTAAAAGTAGCGCGTACACTGGCGGATCTGGCGGGTGAGGCCCAAATTAGCCGGAATCACCTGGCGGAAGCCCTCAGCTATCGCTGTATCGACCGGCTGCTGCACGAGCTGTGGCAACAGCGGGAATAAGCGTTAGAACAAAGGGGCCGCAGCCCCTTCTTTATCAATCTTCAGTGTCGGTGTAGTCTTCCACCACATCCATCTGTGGTTTACCGCCGGAAAGGGTATGAAAACGCTTGGGGCGGCGAGTATGCTCTATGTATTTGAACCAGACCTTCTCATGTTCGTTGGCGGGGGCAAGTTCACCGTGGCACACCGCAACAAACTGCCGCTCTTCATCGGTTACAGGTTCCCGTTTGCCGCTGTCCAAATCATTGTAGGCATGGCCGCAACGCTCCAATAACTGCGCTTCCCGAATGGTGAAATGACCATGCCGGGAGAAGCCGCGAGGATAATTTTTGTTATCAAAATAACGATTAGAAGTAAAAAAGCTGTCCGCCATCTTACGCGCTCCCATCTCTACATAAGCCATGCTGTTTATGGCGCGGAGTATTAGTTAGGGTTGACTTTCTGTAAAACGAAACATTTTAATCAGTACGACAAAATTTTTTTGGAGAGCGCAGTGGACACGGAATTACTGAAAACATTCTTGGAGGTAAGCCGTACCCGACATTTCGGGCGAGCGGCGGAAGCGCTTTATCTGACACAATCAGCGGTCAGCTTTCGCATCCGCCAGTTGGAAACCCAGCTGGGCGTAAGCCTGTTTACCCGTCATAGGAATAATATTCGCCTGACCGCGGCGGGGGAACGCCTGTTGCCCTATGCCGAAAATCTGATGATCACCTGGCAGGTCGCCAAGCAGGAAGTGACGCGCTCCTTGCAGCACAATCCGCTGTCCATTGGCGCCAGCGCATCGCTGTGGGAAGCGTGGCTGGGAGATTGGCTGCAAAATCTTTATAAACAGTGGCCGGACCTCCAGCTGGAGGCGCGCATTGCCCTGCGCCAGGGGCTGATTAAAGAGCTGCACGAACGCCAGCTGGATTTAATGATTACCACCGAAGCGCCAAAAATGGAGGAGTTGACCAGCCAGCAGCTTGGCAGCTTTTCCCTGACGCTGTTCGCCGATGCCAGCGGCGGCGAACCGGTTAACGATAAGCGACCTTATATACAGCTTGAATGGGGAGCCGATTTTCATACGCACGAAAACCGGTTGCAGCTTAATCAGCAGGCGCCGCTCGTCACCACCACCTCGGCGCAATTAACGCGCCAGCTATTACAGGTCACCGCCGCCTGCGCCTTTTTGCCCAGCCATTGGGCGCAGCGGTTTCCGGATTTGCGGCCCGTTAGCGATGTGCCAACCATTGTACGCCCGCTGTACGCGGTATGGCTGCAAAACAGCGATCAGCGTCCGATGATTCGGCAACTGCTGAAAACCGCCGTGCTATGACGATCCGCGTCGCGCTGGCCCGGCCGGCGTGGCGCCGCTCAGCGGTGCGGCCCGAATCGCCACTGCGTTACCGTTTCCACGGCGCGCCAGCCAGAACGCGTTTAAGCCTTTTTGCAGACCGATAAAGCCGAATAGCAGAATCCCTATGACGATCTTGGTCCACCAGGAGCTGAGCGTCCCGTCAAAGGTGATATAGGTTTGGATCAATCCTTGAATCATCACGCCAAACAGCGTACCCAGCAAGGTACCGACGCCGCCGGTCAGTAGCGTTCCGCCGATAACCACCGCCGCGATAGCGTCTAGCTCCACGCCGCTCGCAGCCAGAGCATAACCCGCCGAGGTGTAAAGAGAAAAGACGATGCCCGACAGCACCGCCAGGAAACTCGACAGCATATATATCCGCACCGTCGTGCTTGTTACCGGCACCCCCATCAGGGCGGTGGAGTAACCGTTACCGCCCATGGCGTAGACGTTATGGCCAAAGCGTGTGCGGTGCGCCAGCACTACCCCCACCGCCACTACCAGCAACATGATAAGCGCCAACAAAGTGAGCCTGCCGCCGCCGGGCAGCCGCCAGGCATAGTTAGCCAGCAGGTCATACCACGGGTGAACGATAGGGACCGACTCCCGCGACAAAATAAAACTCATGCCGCGCAGGAAAAACATACTGGCCAGGGTGATGATAAACGCCGGTAACCGCAGAGCATCAATAATCCAACCGGTCAGAGCGCCATACAGCGCGCCCAGCGCCAGCACAATAATGAAGGCCAATCCGGGGGGAATGCCATATTCTCCAATCATTTTCGCCAGCAGTACGCCGGTAAACGCAATTGTCGAGCCAACCGACAAATCAATACCGCCGGAGAGGATCACAAAGGTCATCCCCACCGCCACAATCCCCAAAAACGCGTTATCCGTTAGCAGATCGCCAATGACCCGCGTGGAGGCAAAGCCCGGATATTGGCTCAGACAGTACAGGTAACCGGCAATGAAAACCAAGATAGTAAACGCCAACGGCAAATTACGTTTCAGCATTAGTGGCGCCTCCGCAACATCGACAGCGACATCCGCGGCGACTGCACCATTAGAACCAGCAGCACCACAATCGCTTTCACGACCAGGTTGAATTCGGGCTGATAGCCGGAAAGCAAGATACCGGTATTCATGCCCTGAAGAATGAGCGCCCCCACCAGCGATAGCAGCAGATGAAAACGGCCGCCCAACAACGAGCCGCCGCCGATAACCACGGCTAATATGGCGTCCAGCTCCAGCCACAGTCCGGCATTGTTAGCATCCGCCCCCTGAATGTCGGCGGTAATGATAATACCGGCCACGGCGGCACATAGCCCACACAGCATATACACGACCATCAGCACCAGACGGGTATTGACCCCCGCGTTATGCGCCGAACGGATGTTGATGCCGGCCGCCTCGATAAACAGCCCCAGCGCGGTTTTGCGGGTCAGCACCCATAACAACAGCAGCATGGCGACGGCGATGATCACCGGTACCGGTAACCATAACAGCGCCCCGTGGCCGATTTTGCCGAACGCCGCATTATCGAAGGTCACGATTTGGCCTTCGGTAATCAGTTGCGCCACACCGCGGCCGGCAACCATCAGAATCAGCGTGGCGACGATGGGTTGCATCCCCAGTACGGCGATGAGAAAACCGTTCCAGAGCCCGCACACGACCCCGGCGACTAAGGCTGCTCCCAGCGCCACCGGTAGCGATACGTGATGATCGATAAGCGTCGCCGCCACCGCCCCGGCGATTGCCATGACCGCCCCGACGGACAGGTCAATACCGCCGGTGGCGATAACCAGCGTCATACCCAGCGCCAGGAGAGCCACCGGCGCGCCGCGATTGATGATGTCGATTACGCTGCCGAACAGCCTGCCGTCCTGAATATGTAACGAGAAAAAATGCGGCGAGACCAGGCCGTCAATAATCAAGATAGCCAGCAGCGCCAGGCATTGCGTGCTGCCAGAGGGCATGCTCCAGCGTATCCGCCGCGCGCCGGCCGGCGTGGACAAAGGTTTACTGCTCAAGGGCGGCCTCCTCGGGTTGCGCGGCGATGGCCTGCATAATGCCGGCGACCGAGATTTGCTGGCACCCCAGCTCGGCCACGTGCCGACGATCGCGTAGGACAATGATACGATCGGCGTACCCGGCCATCTCCTCCAGTTCCGACGAGATGACCAGTAGCGCCATCCCGTCAGCGCATAACGCCTCGATGGCCCGGATAATATCCGCATGGGCGCCAAGATCGATACCGCGGGTGGGTTCATCGAGGATTAGAAAGCGCGGCTGCGTGGCCAACCAGCGCGATAGCAGCACTTTTTGCTGATTGCCGCCGGAAAGATACTGGATCTCCTGCTCGGGGCCGGGGGTGCGGATACTCAGCAGGCGAATAAACGCATCGCTGATGCGCAGTTGCTCACGCAGCGGCAGCGGCCGGAACCAGCCGCGCTGTGCCTGTAACGCTAGAATGATATTTTCTCGCACCGTGGCGGAACCGATGATACCCTCATTTTTTCGGTCTTCCGGACAATAACCGAAACCCAAATGAGCGGCCCGGCGCGGGTTTGATAGACGAATACGTTTGCCGGCCAAACGGGCCTCGCCGCTGTCCGCAGGCTTAATACCAAACAGCAGCTGCGCCGTTTCGGTACGGCCGGATCCCAGCAGCCCCGCCAGGCCGACGATCTCCCCGGGCCGCACCTGTAAATCAAAAGGCGCCACCGTACCGCGGCGGCCGTATTGACGAAAAGACACCAGGGGGTCCGCGCGGCTTACCGGCCGAGCGGAACGTTTCAAGTCAGCCTCGTTAAACATTTTGCCCAACATCATTTGCACCAGTTCAAGCCGCGGCAACGTCGCGGCGTCGCGGGTGCCAACCAACTGGCCGTTGCGCAGTACGGTGATACGATTGCTGATTTGGTAAACCTGATCGAGAAAATGCGTTACAAAAATCATTCCGACGCCGCTGTCGCGCAGTTGCCGTAGTATATCAAGCAGCATCGCCACTTCATTCGCGTCCAGGCTGGCGGTGGGCTCGTCGAGGATCAACACTTGAGCGGAAAGATCGACCGCCCGGGCAATAGCCACGATTTGTTGTATCGCGATGGAATAATTGGCCAAGGGCTGGCTGACATCAACCGCCAAGCCATATTGAGCCAAAATCTGCCGGGCGCGGGCATTCATTTTCCGATGTGAGACCAAACCGAAACAAACAGGCTCACGGCCAATGAATAAGTTGGCCGCCACCGACAGATTCGGCAGCAGATTCACCTCTTGATAAACGGTCCCGATGCCCATCGCTTGCGCGTCGGCGGTACCCTTGGGCTCCACCGCCCGGCCGGCAAGCAGGATCTCGCCGGCCGAGCGCCGGTATACACCGGTCAGCGCTTTGATAAGCGTTGACTTGCCGGCGCCATTTTCACCCAACAACGCCACTACCTCGCCGCTATGCAGGGTAAAGTCCACCTGCTGGAGGGCTTTTACGCCGGGAAATTCCACGCTGACGCCTTTAAGCTCCAGAAGCGGTGCGGATGCCATGCCTTTTCCCCCGTCACTGATACACTAGCCGCTACCGTGGCAGGCGGCGAAGTCAACACCGTTGTCAGTAGCCCATGCTCTGCTTGGCGTCATATTCCTGCTTGGCCGTATCCGGCAACAGCAACCGCGAGTCGGTCTGGATAAATTTCGGCGGCGCCTTGCCGTCTTTCTTCATCGCCAGCAACGCATCGAATGCCGGACCGGCCATATTGGGCGTCAACTCGACCGTTGCATTGGCTTCCCCGTTCATCATCGCTTTGAAGATATCCGGTACGCCGTCGATTGAGATCACTTTAATCTGCGAGCCCGGTTTCAAACCGGCCTCTTTGATCGCCTGTATAGCGCCGATTGCCATATCATCGTTGTGGGCGTAAACGGCGCAAATGTTCTTGCCGTTTTGTTCCGCTTTGATGAAGCTTTCCATGACTTCTTTGCCTTTACTCCGGGTGAAGTCTCCAGACTGCGAACGAATGATTTTTATATTGGAATGCCCGCTGATGCCGTCTGCAAAGCCTTTTTTACGGTTAATAGCAACGCTGGCGCCGACCGTACCCTGTAGCTCCACGACGTTACAGGCTTTATCCCCGACGTCCTTCACCAGCCACTCGCCGGCGACTTTACCCTCATGCACGCTGTCAGATGCGACTGCGGAGGTATACAGCGATGGGTCATTGACCTCTATCATGCGGTCTAGCAAAAACACGGGGATTTTCGCTTCCTTGGCTTCCTGTAATACTGGCGTCCAGCCGGTGGCGACCACCGGCGCGATAAAGATGGCGTCTACGCCCTGTGCGATAAAGGAGCGTACCGCTTTAATTTGGTTTTCCTGCTTTTGCTGCGCATCGGCGATTTTCAACGTTATACCGCGCTTTTCCGCTTCGGTTTTCGCGACTTTGGTTTCCGCCGAACGCCAGCCGGATTCAGAACCAATCTGCGAGAAACCAACCACCGGCGCCGCCGCCTGCGCCGTCTGACCCAAGGCAACGCTTATTGCCAATGCCATTATCATGCGCTTGACCATCATGTGACCTTCCTTATTTTTGTATTTTTGCAGAGGTGAGGCGCGCCCGGCTTCCCGCCACCGGCTTATGGCCGGGCGCTTTTTGGGACAGCATTGCTGGATGATTAACGGACGCACCTCTCTTGTTACCTGTGGGTGTTAATTAGTTTTAATAGAAATGAAAATAATTATGATGAGCGCCATCACACCCTGAACGATCAGTGTTTTTGTGCATATGTTTAGCTGATTTAGTCCGGGCGTCGGCACAGGGAGAAACGACAGACAAAAAAAAACCCTTCGCGAATGCGAAGGGTTTCCATGGCTGGCAGGGGCGGAGAGACTCGAACTCCCAACACCCGGTTTTGGAGACCGGTGCTCTACCAATTGAACTACGCCCCTAAATAGGGTGGCGGTGCGGACGGGACTCGAACCCGCGACCCCCGGCGTGACAGGCCGGTATTCTAACCGACTGAACTACCGCACCACCGAATCATGACACACACCAGATTAACATGAGCGGGGTCAGACGCCTGTTGACCATCCTGGGTGTTTATTGCAGCTCTCGCTGCCTGTTGATACTGCTTGTCGTTCCGGCGTTAACCGGCACAACCTATTGGATGCCTGGCAGTTCCCTACTCTCGCATGGGGAGACCCCACACTACCATCGGCGCTACGGCGTTTCACTTCTGAGTTCGGCATGGGGTCAGGTGGGACCACCGCGCTAGTGCCGCCAGGCAAATTCGTTGTCCGCACCGCTTTCGCCGTGCAGAAGGCTCTTGCTGCCCGACCCTCACTCACGTGACCGTCGGGCGTTATCCGGAACATCGCTGATAATGTCTTGTCTCTTGCGCACGCTGCACGCCCTGCCGCCGCACCGGGGTCGGTGTGGCTTATGCCTTTCGCGGCCATATCTGGCCTGCGGTTGGCGCGGGTGTCGGCGGTGTCATCCGCCTGCGCTTTGAGCGTCAACGTTCGCTTTCGCTCTCGTCTCACGCTCGCTCTCAAACAGCTCAGGTGTTGTAAGGTTAAGTCTCACGGGTCATTAGTATCGGTTAGCTCAACGCCTCGCAGCGCTTACACACCCGACCTATCAACGTCATCGTCTTTAACGTCCCTTCAGGAGGCTCTAGGCCTCAGGGAAGACTCATCTCGAGGCAAGTTTCCCGCTTAGATGCTTTCAGCGGTTATCTCTTCCGCACGTAGCTACCGGGCAATGCCATTGGCATGACAACCCGAACACCAGTGGTGCGTCCACTCCGGTCCTCTCGTACTAGGAGCAGCCCCTCTCAATCTTCCAGCGCCCACGGCAGATAGGGACCGAACTGTCTCACGACGTTCTAAACCCAGCTCGCGTACCACTTTAAATGGCGAACAGCCATACCCTTGGGACCTACTTCAGCCCCAGGATGTGATGAGCCGACATCGAGGTGCCAAACACCGCCGTCGATATGAACTCTTGGGCGGTATCAGCCTGTTATCCCCGGAGTACTTTATCCGTTGAGCGATGGCCCTTCCATTCAGAACCACCGGATCACTAAGACCTGCTTTCGCACCTGCTCGAGCCGTCACTCTCGCAGTCAAGCTAGCTTATGCCTTTGCACTAACCTCACGATGTCCGACCGTGATTAGCTAACCTTCGTGCTCCTCCGTTACACTTTGGGAGGAGACCGCCCCAGTCAAACTACCCACCAGACACTGTCCTCGGCCCGGATAACGGGCCTGAGTGAGAACATCAAACATTAAAGGGTGGTATTTCAAGGTTGGCTCCATGCAGACTGGCGTCCACACTTCAAAGCCTCCCACCTATCCTACACATCAAGGCTCAATGCAGTGTCAAGCTATAGTAAAGGTTCACGGGGTCTTTCCGTCTTGCCGCGGGTACACCGCATCTTCACGGCGAGTTCAATTTCACTGAGTCTCGGGTGGAGACAGCCTGGCCATCATTACGCCATTCGTGCAGGTCGGAACTTACCCGACAAGGAATTTCGTACCTTAGGACCGTTATAGTTACGGCCGCCGTTTACCGGGGCTTCGATCAAGAGCTTCTCGCAAGCGATAACCCCATCAATTAACCTTCCGGCACCGGGCAGGCGTCACACCGTATACGTCCACTTTCGTGTTTGCACAGTGCTGTGTTTTTAATAAACAGTTGCAGCCAGCTGGTATCTGCGACTGGCTTCAGCTCGGGGCGCAAGGCCCTCCACCTACATGCCAGCGTGCCTTCTCCCGAAGTTACGGCACCATTTTGCCTAGTTCCTTCACCCGAGTTCTCTCAAGCGCCTGGGTATTCTCTACCTGACCACCTGTGTCGGTTTGGGGTACGATTCGATGTGACCTGGAGCTTAGAGGCTTTTCCTGGAAGCGTAGCATCAATTCCTTCACCACCGTAGTGGCTCGTCATCACGCCTCAGTGTTGAGAATGAGCGGATTTGCCTGCTCATTCCACCTTCACGCTTGAACCGGGACAACCGTCGCCCGGCGAACCTAGCTTTCTCCGTCCCCCTTCGCAGTCACACCCAGTACAGGAATATTAACCTGTTTCCCATCGACTACGCCTTTCGGCCTCGCCTTAGGGGTCGACTCACCCTGCTCCGATTAACGTTGAACAGGAACCCTTGGTCTTCCGGCGAGCGGGCTTTTCACCCGCTTTATCGTTACTTATGTCAGCATTCGCACTTCTGATACCTCCAGCAGCCCTCACAGGCCACCTTCGCAGGCTTACAGAACGCTCCCCTACCCAACAACACTTACGTGTCGCTGCCGCAGCTTCGGTGCATGGTTTAGCCCCGTTACATCTTCCGCGCAGGCCGACTCGACCAGTGAGCTATTACGCTTTCTTTAAATGATGGCTGCTTCTAAGCCAACATCCTGGCTGTCTGGGCCTTCCCACATCGTTTCCCACTTAACCATGACTTTGGGACCTTAGCTGGCGGTCTGGGTTGTTTCCCTCTTCACGACGGACGTTAGCACCCGCCGTGTGTCTCCCGTGATTACATTCTACGGTATTCGCAGTTTGCATCGGGTTGGTAATCCGGGATGGACCCCTAGCCGAAACAGTGCTCTACCCCCGTAGATGACGTCACGAGGCGCTACCTAAATAGCTTTCGGGGAGAACCAGCTATCTCCCGGTTTGATTGGCCTTTCACCCCCAGCCACAAGTCATCCGCTAATTTTTCAACATTAGTCGGTTCGGTCCTCCAGTTAGTGTTACCCAACCTTCAACCTGCCCATGGCTAGATCACCGGGTTTCGGGTCTATACCCTGCAACTAGACGCCCAGTTAAGACTCGGTTTCCCTGCGGCTCCCCTATACGGTTAACCTTGCTACAGAATATAAGTCGCTGACCCATTATACAAAAGGTACGCAGTCACACCCCGAAGGATGCTCCCACTGCTTGTACGTACACGGTTTCAGGTTCTATTTCACTCCCCTCGCCGGGGTTCTTTTCGCCTTTCCCTCACGGTACTGGTTCACTATCGGTCAGTCAGGAGTATTTAGCCTTGGAGGATGGTCCCCCCATCTTCAGACAGGATATCACGTGTCCCGCCCTACTCATCGAGCTCACAACAAGCGCACCTTCGGATACGGGGCTATCACCCTCTGTCGCCGGACTTTCCAGACCGTTCTCCTGATGCGCAAGCTGATGATGGCTCTGGGCTGTTCCCCGTTCGCTCGCCGCTACTGGGGGAATCTCGGTTGATTTCTTTTCCTCAGGGTACTGAGATGTTTCAGTTCCCCTGGTTCGCTTCGTTAAGCTATGGATTCACTTAACGATGATGCAACGAATTGCACCGGGTTTCCCCATTCGGACATCGCCGGCTGATAACGCTTCATATCAGCTCACCGGCGCTTTTCGCAGATTAGCACGTCCTTCATCGCCTCTGACTGCCTAGGCATCCACCGTGTACGCTTAGTCACTTAACCTCACAACCCTGAGCTGTTTGCACCTTGTCCGACGGGCTGCACGACCGAAATCCGGCGTTGCGCGGTACTCGGCATCCTCATGGACATCAAGTCCACTGCGGTGCCTGCGTGCCGTGCGCCTGGGCTTTCAGCCGTTCGCGCCGTCTCGCTCGAGTGTCGCCATACTGGCGAGACCCGGCGTCGTCTGTGAAGACGCCACGGAGACGACAAGGCCTGTCGCGCTACAGTGATAACGCTTACGCGTTATCTCAGGTTTGCTTACTTCGTTTGAGAGACTCGCATACTGAGTTTGCGCTTCAGCATGTGTTTCAAATTTTCAGCTTGTTCCGGATTGTTAAAGAGCGGTATTTCGCAGCGCGCTCGATAAACGCGCTCTGAAATAAAAAGCAAAGTGGCGTCCCCTAGGGGGTTCGAACCCCTGTTACCGCCGTGAAAGGGCAGTGTCCTAGGCCACTAGACGAAGGGGACACGAAAAATCGGCATAAAAAAAAAGCCGCCGACGGGCTGCTTTGCTCGTGACAGTTATCAGACAATCTGTGTGGACACGTCACTTGAACGTATCGTTCTGGTAAGGAGGTGATCCAACCGCAGGTTCCCCTACGGTTACCTTGTTACGACTTCACCCCAGTCATGAATCACAAAGTGGTAAGCGCCCTCCCGAAGGTTAAGCTACCTACTTCTTTTGCAACCCACTCCCATGGTGTGACGGGCGGTGTGTACAAGGCCCGGGAACGTATTCACCGTGGCATTCTGATCCACGATTACTAGCGATTCCGACTTCATGGAGTCGAGTTGCAGACTCCAATCCGGACTACGACGCACTTTATGAGGTCCGCTGACTCTCGCGAGATCGCTTCTCTTTGTATGCGCCATTGTAGCACGTGTGTAGCCCTACTCGTAAGGGCCATGATGACTTGACGTCATCCCCACCTTCCTCCGGTTTATCACCGGCAGTCTCCTTTGAGTTCCCGACCGAATCGCTGGCAACAAAGGATAAGGGTTGCGCTCGTTGCGGGACTTAACCCAACATTTCACAACACGAGCTGACGACAGCCATGCAGCACCTGTCTCAGAGCTCCCGAAGGCACCAAGGCATCTCTGCCGTTCTCTGGATGTCAAGAGTAGGTAAGGTTCTTCGCGTTGCATCGAATTAAACCACATGCTCCACCGCTTGTGCGGGCCCCCGTCAATTCATTTGAGTTTTAACCTTGCGGCCGTACTCCCCAGGCGGTCGATTTAACGCGTTAGCTCCGAAAGCCACGGCTCAAGGCCACAACCTTCAAATCGACATCGTTTACAGCGTGGACTACCAGGGTATCTAATCCTGTTTGCTCCCCACGCTTTCGTACCTGAGCGTCAGTCTTCGTCCAGGGGGCCGCCTTCGCCACCGGTATTCCTCCAGATCTCTACGCATTTCACCGCTACACCTGGAATTCTACCCCCCTCTACGAGACTCTAGCCTGCCAGTTTCAAATGCAGTTCCCAGGTTGAGCCCGGGGATTTCACATCTGACTTAACAGACCGCCTGCGTACGCTTTACGCCCAGTAATTCCGATTAACGCTCGCACCCTCCGTATTACCGCGGCTGCTGGCACGGAGTTAGCCGGTGCTCTTCTGCGGGTAACGTCAATCGATGGCGCTATTTACGCCATCGCCTTCCTCCCCGCTGAAAGTGCTTTACAACCCGAAGGCCTTCTTCACACACGCGGCATGGCTGCATCAGGGTTTCCCCCATTGTGCAATATTCCCCACTGCTGCCTCCCGTAGGAGTCTGGACCGTGTCTCAGTTCCATGTGGCTGGTCATCCTCTCAGACCAGCTAGGGATCGTCGCCTAGGTGAGCCATTACCCCACCTACTAGCTAATCCCATCTGGGTTCATCCGATGGTGTGAGGCCGAGGTCCCCCACTTTGGTCTTGCGACGTTATGCGGTATTAGCTACCGTTTCCAGTAGTTATCCCCCTCCATCGGGCAGATCCCCAGACATTACTCACCCGTCCGCCGCTCGCCGGCAAAGAAGCAAGCTTCTTTCCGCTGCCGCTCGACTTGCATGTGTTAGGCCTGCCGCCAGCGTTCAATCTGAGCCATGATCAAACTCTTCAATTAAAAGCTTGATGCTCAAAGAATTAAAACTGGTATTCTATGAATATTCGTTGTTCACTCTTCAAGACTTGATATTTCGTGTATCGATATCGTCTTGTGAGTGCCCACACAGATTGTCTGATAAATTGTTAAAGAGCGTGGCCGGGAGGGTATTTTCTCTACCGGCGCGGGTGGCGTATATTACGCTTTTCCGCTGTAGAGTCAAGCTTTTATTTGCCCTTCGCGGGTCGCTTGCCTCTGGCTGAGCCGGTAAGTCGCAGCGACTGTTCCCGGTCAGTGGAGGCGCATTATAGGGCCTTCACGGCCGGTGACAAGCGCTATTTCACAAATACGATCTGATTGATTTATTTTTCAGCAAAACGCCCCATTTAGGGGCGCTGCGTCGCCTGTTTGGCGGTTAATTGCGCCAAATCACCGGCAAAGGCAGAAACTTGCTGCCAATCCGTATATTCCACTTCCTTGGTGCGATCGGTTTCACCGCCGGTCACACGCATTATCAGCTGGATCATGACCCGATCAAACCAGCGGTAGCGCGGGTAGCACAATGCCCCCGCGAACACGGCGCAAAGATCCGGCCGCCAAGGCGTTTTCGCCAGGAATTTCCGGGTGTAGGCGTTGGTGTTCGGGGTGCGTTTATCGAGCTTGCGCGCCGTCAAATTGACGGAATAAAACGCGCTGGGGATACTGTGCAGCCATTCAAGCTGCTGCGCGATAAAGTGGTCAAGATCCGCAGCGAACCGCCCGTAGCGGATTGCCGCACCAATCACCACCCGCTGATAACGCTGCAAATCAAGATCGCGGGCGAGGCGCAAATCCACCACATCACATTCGCAGCAATCGGTAAGATGAGCCGCGATAGCGCGCGCGATTTTGTGCGTTTGGCCGTCATGGCTCGAGTAGAGAATCAACGTTTTCATGGTAAACCTTGTATCACTCACGCCAAAAAGTCGGCGTAAACAGGACCAATAAAGTAAATACCTCCAGTCGGCCAAACAGCATGGTCAAAATGAGGATCCACTTGGCCACCGCGTTCATGGAGGTAAAGTTATCGGCCACGACCCCCAGGCCGGGCCCAAGGTTGTTAAGCGTTGCCGCTACCGCCGCGAAGGCGGAAAAATTATCGACGCCGGTGGCGACCACCGCCAGCATACTGAGGATAAACACTAGCGCATAAGCGGAAAAAAAACCCCAAACCGCTTCGAGAATCCGCTCCGGCAGCGCCCGGCTGCCCAATTTAATGGTGTAAACGGCGTTGGGATGCACCAAACGTTTCAGTTCTCGCGAGCCCTGCAAGTAGAGCAGCAGAATGCGGATCACCTTCAACCCGCCGCCGGTAGAACCGGCGCAGCCGCCGATAAACGCCGAGCAGAGCAGCAATATCGGTAGAAACAGCGGCCACTGGGCGATACTGTCGGTAGTAAACCCGGCGGTGGTCGCCATGGATACCACCTGAAAGAAAGCCTGGTTAAGCGTTTGCAGGCTGGAATCGTATACATCGTAGCGCCAGAGAATCAAAATACAGACCACCACCAGCGTCAACTGTACCGAAATAAACATGCGAAATTCGGGATCCCGCCAGTAGACTTTCAGATTGTGGCCGCTGAGGGCGGCGAAATGTAAACCGTAGTTGCACCCGGATATCAGTAAAAACACGGCGACGATCGTATTGATAAGCGGGCTATGGTAATAGCCGATACTGGCATCGTGGGTGGAAAAACCGCCGATGGCAATCGTAGAAAAGCTGTGGCCTATCGCGTCGAACGCCGGCATGCCCGCGCCCCACAGCGCCAGCGCGCAGGCAATCGTCAGCGCGACATAGATGAGCCATAAGGTCTTGGCCGTTTCCGCGATACGGGGGCGCATTTTATTATCTTTCAGCGGGCCGGGCATTTCCGCGCGGTAGAGCTGCATGCCGCCGACGCCGAGAATCGGCAGAATCGCTACCGCCAGGACAATGATCCCCATACCGCCAAACCACTGCAGCATTTGCCGGTAAAATAAAATGGCGTGGGGTAAGGTATCGAGCCCCACCAATGCGGTGGCACCTGTTGTGGTGAGCCCTGAAAAGGATTCAAAAAACGCATCGGTGACCGACAAATTGGGATGTTCGGCAAACAAAAACGGCAAAGCACCCACGCTGCCCAAGACGGTCCAAAACAGTACCACAATGAGAAAGCCCTCGCGGGATTTCAATTCGCTTTTCTGGCGACGATTGGGTAGCCAGAGTAAGAGTCCAATGGCCTGCGCGCAAAAAAACGTTTGCGCGAACGCGCTGCCGGCACCGTCCCGGTAGATCAAGGCCACCAGACCGGGAATAATCATGGTCACGGAGAACAAGATGACGAGCAGACCCACGATGCGGGTTATGGTGCGAAAATGCATGTCTGCACTATCCTTAACGATTACACCCTTCCGGTGGAAGGCATTATTGTGGAACAGGTGTTAATTGCAATGCGCCGCGGCTGAGATCGCGCAGTGTATCATTGGCCATCGCGATATGATGCACAGGGATCTCGAGTGTGAGTATAATCGATTCCCGATAGTCACCTTCGACAATCAGGCCTTCGGCCTGCTGCACCGCGGCCTCTACCCAGGCTAATTGTGGATAATCGCAGCGCAGCACGAAACGCCGGCGCGGAACTCGCGCCACCGGCGAAACCTGTTTCAGCGCTTGCTGAACGCCGCCGCCGTAGGCTTTAACCAGGCCGCCGGTGCCCAAGTGAATACCGCCATAATATCGCACCACTACCGCAGTGATTTCCCCAAGACCGCTTCCATCCAGCTGTGCAAGCATAGGCTTACCGGCGGTGCCCGAGGGTTCGCCATCATCGGAAAACCCCCGCTGAAGGGAGTCGGAAGGCGGACCGGCGATATACGCCCAGCAGTGATGCGCGGCCGTCGGATGTTGCTTGCGACATTGCAGGATGTAGGCTTTAGCGGCATCGGTCCCCCGCGTGGGGGACAGCAATGTGATAAAACGGCTTTTTTTTATTTCCGCCGTCAGCGTGACCACCGCCGCCGGTGCGAACCAAGACGCCGTCATGCCAATTTCAGCGCGCGCGTCATGTTTTCGATGTGGTTGTCGCGAATGACGATATTATCCTCAATGCGGATACCGCCATAAGGCTTGAAGCTTTCGATACGCGACCAGTTGAAATGCCGGCTGAAGGGGCTAGAGCGCCAAGGCGCCAGCAGCGTTTCGATAAAATAAAGACCGGGTTCGATCGTCAACACCATGCGCGGTTGCAGTACGCGCGTACAGCGCAGGTGGGGATAGCGTGACGGCGGCGCCAGGGACGTACCGCGGTCATCTTGCATGAAGCCGGCAACATCGTGTACCTGTAATCCCAGCGGATGCCCCAGTCCATGCGGCAGGAACGGCACGGTAACGCCCTCCGCCACCATGGCATCCTCGCTAAGGTCGCTGATAATCTCGAACTGCCGCAGCAATTTGGCGATTCTGCCGTGCATTTGCACATGGTAGTCGATGTAGTTAATACCGGTTTCAATGGTGGCGATAAGCGCCTGCTGCTCATTATTCATCGCCGTGATTAGCGCGGCGAAATCGCTGTCTTTTTGCGCCGCATAGGTGCGGGTCAGGTCGGCGGCGTAACCGTTATATTCCGTGCCGGCATCGATCAAAAAGCTGTGAAGGTGGTCCGGCGTGCGCTGATCCAGGCGGGTATAATGCAATACCGCGGCATGTTCATTCAGGGCGATAATATTATCATAAGGCACATCGGTATCGCGGTGACCGCAGGCGCTAAGATAGGCGATATTAATATCAAATTCGCACATGCCGGACAAAAAGGCTTCTTTCGCCGCTCGATGGCCGTTTACCGCTGATTTTTGCGCCTCGCGCATGCAGGCGAGTTCATAGTCGGTTTTATAGGCGCGGTGAAAATGCAAATAATCCAGCACCGGCTGCGGGTTGATATATTCACTCTCAATCCCCAGGCGGGAAGCGCGCTGCGGCGCCGATCCCAGGTAGGCGACCCTCGCGCGCGGCGGCAACAGCATAGTGATCTCGTCCGGATCGGCGAACGGCACGATATCTATATACGGCGTCCAAAAGCTATCCGGCAACGGTTCCACGAGATACCAGTAGTCTACCGGCAGGTAATACCAGAGTTTCGGCTTGTTTACCCCGTCCACCCATAGCCAGCAGTGCGGTACGCGAGTGACCGGCAGCCAGGCTTTGAAATGGGGATTGACTTTAAACGGGTAGTCATGGTCATCAAGAAAGCGGCCTATCGGCTCGCCGGCATGGATCAGCAATCCATCCAGCTGCTGGCGCTGCAATATCTCCCGGGTGCGCTGTTGGAGTGTGGCGAGATGATCCTGATATAACGAAGAAAGCGATTCCATGTTCAGACCCTATGCGGAACGTAATTGGCCCATATTACCATAGCGCTCCGCCTGGCACAGCGGCCGGCCCGTCGAGTGCTGCCTCCCCGCCGGGCCGTCGCCGCGAATGAAACGGCGCTGATGCGGATGAACCGGCTTAAATAAAGGCGAAAGCGTCACCAAAAATGCGATCGACCACGGCGCTGCGCTCGGCGCAAAAACGTTCACGAGCGATTTTTGCCATTTCAAAGCGCCCCGCGATATAGATATCGTAGGGTTCCAGGGAGCCATAGTCCTGCATCACCGCCATCAGGACGGTACCGGAACGGCCCTGCCATTGTTCATCCGGCTGTTCGACCACGGGTACTACGGACAATTGCGGATGCTGTAGGGTAAGCGCCTCCAGCTCGCCTAAATCGTAGAGATGGTCCCGTTCACGACCGCCCCAGTATATCGCCACTTTACGCTCGGGCTGGCACGCCAGCACCGTCAATAAAATCGAGCGCGCGTAGGAGAAACCGGTACCACCGGCGATCAGCACGATGGGCCTGTCGGTATCATCACGCAACCAGGCTTCGCCCTGCGGGACTTCGACGGTAATTTCCCTCTCTTTCAGGATACGATCCATGACGGCCATCGCATACAAATTGAGTTCGGAAGCGCCGATATGCAGCTCGATAAACGACGTTTCCATGGGCGTTGACGCCAGGGAAAAGGGACGTTTATCGCGTTCATCCATCACCACCATCAGGTACTGCCCGGCGCGGAAGTGGAAAGCCGCTTCCGGTGCCAGCCGTACGCGGTAAACGGTATCAGTGATGGCATCCACGGAAGAGACCTTACAGGTCAATGTTGTCATGCAGTCCCTCTGTCGGGTCATTAAGCAATTCGCCACGGGCGCCGCGTAAATTACGACGCGTGGCCATTTTTTAGGATAGCCAGCTGGTCCCAGATAGCGTCAACGCGCGCGCGCACCGTCCGATCCATTTCAATTGGGGTACCCCATTCGCGCTGTGTTTCTCCCGGCCATTTATTTGTCGCGTCCATGCCCATTTTCGAGCCCAGCCCGGAAACCGGCGAAGCGAAATCGAGATAATCTATCGGTGTATTTGCCATCAAGACCGTATCGCGCGCCGGATCCATACGGGTCGTCATCGCCCATATCACGTCTTTCCAATTACGTGCATTGATATCATCATCGCATACGATAACAAATTTCGTATACATGAATTGACGCAGGAATGACCAGACCCCCATCATTACCCGTCTGGCGTGGCCGGCATATTGCTTTTTGATGGTCACTACCGCCAAGCGGTAGGAGCACCCTTCCGGCGGCAGGTAGAAATCCACGATTTCTGGAAACTGCTTTTGCAATATGGGAACGAAGACTTCATTAAGCGCTTCCCCCAATACCGCCGGTTCATCGGGCGGGCGGCCGGTATAGGTTGAGTGGTATAGCGCGTCGCGCCGCTGGGTAATATGGGTTATCGTGAAGACCGGGAAACTGTCTGTTTCATTATAATAGCCGGTGTGGTCGCCATACGGCCCTTCCGTCGCCGTTTCTCCCGCTTCAAGGTAACCTTCCAAAACGATCTCCGCGCTGGCCGGTACCTCCAAATCGCAGGAAACACACTTGACCACTTCGGTTTTGTAACCCCGCAGCAGGCCGGCGAATGCGTATTCGGAGAGCGCATCAGGCACCGGCGTCACCGCGGCCAAAATTGTCGCCGGATCGGCGCCGAGAGCGACCGCGACGGGAAAACGTTTACCGGGGTTTTGCTGCGTCCATTCCTGGAAGTCGAGCGCGCCGCCGCGATGAGAGAGCCAGCGCATAATGACCTTATTCCTGCCCAGCACCTGCTGACGATAAATACCGAGGTTTTGCCGTTCTTTGTGCGGTCCGCGCGTAACCGTAAGCCCCCAGGTGATAAGCGGCGCGGCGTCGCCAGGCCAGCAATGCATCACCGGAATACGGCCGAGATCCACATCCTCACCCTGCCAGATCTGCTCTTGGCAAGGCGCGGCGCTGAGCCGTTTGGTCGGCATGTGCAGTACTTGGCGGAATTGGGGAACTTTGTCCAGCAGGTCGCGAAAGCCCTTGGGCGGCTCTGGCTCTTTCAAAAATGCCAGCAATTTACCCACATCGCGCAGTGCGCTAACGCTCTCCTGACCCATACCGAGCGCCACCCGTTCCGGGGTGCCGAACAGATTGCACAGTACCGGCATGGTATACCCCTTAGGGTTTTCAAATAGCAGCGCCGGACCGCCGGCACGCAGCGTGCGGTCGGCGATTTCCGTCATTTCCAGATAGGGATCGATGGGCAAGCTGATTCGTTTTAATTCTCCCCGCTGCTCCAGCAGAGCGAGGAAGTCGCGCAAGTCACGGTATTTCATAGCATCATCAGGAACGGTATTTAGCCTGCATTATAAGATCTGTTTATCAGCCTTGCTGGTCTTTTGTCAAAGATCGGTAAAAATAAGCCCCCCCAAGCCCCACGGCGGCGGCGTCCGGTGCTATATATCTGTTATGGCTTTTGTTATGCTAAGTCTTCGATGAGATAGGTAAATTGTTACTATGGAAGCTTGGTATTTATTATATTGTAAGCGTGGACAATTGCTGCGTGCTAAAGAACATCTGGAACGGCAGGCGGTCGCCTGTTTGACGCCGATGGTAACGCTGGAGAAAATCATCCGGGGCAAGCGCACAGAAACCTGCGAGCCGCTGTTTCCAAATTATTTGTTTATCGAATTCGATCCGGAAACCATTCATACCACCACCATCAGCGCTACCCGCGGCGTCAGCCACTTTGTCCGCTTTGGCAGTCTGCCGGTCATCATCCCCGCCGAAGTCATTCAAGAACTGCGCGACCATAGTTTTGACAACGTGACCGATCCCGAAACGCCTTCAACCGGCGACAAAGTGTTGATCACCGCCGGGGTATTTGAAGGATTACAGGCCATTTATACCGAACCTGACGGCGAAGCGCGCTCCATGCTGCTGCTGAATTTGTTAAATAAACAGGTGTATCAAAGCCTGGATAATCGCCAATTTCATAAGATCCAATAGCCGGTCCCGGCGAGGATGATGCCCCCACAGCGCTGAAGGCGTGAGCCGACAAACCTGGAAATCGCCATACCCTAACAGCAACCCTCCTCGCCCTGACGGTATTGCCCATGTCACGGCGTTATTCAGGCTCATCCTCTTCGGGATCGTCTTCTTCCTCAGCGCCTTTGCGCCCTTTACCGACGTAGAACCGGGCGAAGAACACGCCGATCTCAAACAGCAGGTACATGGGTATCGCCAATAACGTTTGGGAAAAGACATCCGGCGGCGTCAGCAGCATACCAATCACAAAGGCGCCGACGAGCACATAGGGCCGCTTCTTGCGCAGGTCCTCCGGCGTCACCACGCCGCTCCAGCATAATAGTACGATAGCTACCGGCACTTCAAACGACACCCCGAACGCCATAAACAGCGCCATAACGAAGTCGAGATAGTTGTTAATATCGGTTGCGATAAGCACGCCGCGCGGGGCGGTATGGGCAAAAAAGCTGAAGGCCAGCGGGAATACGACGAAGTAGGCGAAAGCCATACCGGCATAAAATAGCAGGGTGCTGGAGAATAGCAGCGGCATCATCAGCCGGCGTTCATGTTTATACAGCGCGGGGGCCACGAAGGCCCATACCTGGTAAAGCAACAGCGGCGCGGAGACAAATACCGAGACGATGATGGTCAGTTTGATTGGCGTAAAGAACGGCGACGCGACATCGGTCGCTATCATGCTGGCCCCCGCCGGCAACTGCTTGATAAGCGGCGCGGATATCAGCTGATATATATCGTTAGCGAAATAAATCAGCGCCAGAAAGACCACCAGTACGCTGAGGATGCAATAAAGTAGCCGCTTGCGTAGTTCGATTAAGTGACTGATCAGGGGTTGGGTATCATCAACGGCCATGGATTAGCGATCATTATTCAGTGGAGAAGTGGACGATGCCGGCCGCGGGGCGGAGGCCGCGCTGCCGGGCTCCCCTTGGGCTGGCGCTTTCGCGGCGGGCGCCGCGGCCTGAGCGGCCAGATTCGCTACGGCATCGGCCGGCGCTGCTGCCGGGTCGATCGGCGCTTTCACGGCGGGCGCCGCGGCCTGAGCGGCTGGATTCGCTACGGAGTCGGCCGGCGCTGCTGCCGGGTCGATCGGCGCTTTCGCGGCGGGCGCCGCGGTCTGAGCGGCCGGATTCGCTACGGCATCGGCCGGCGCTGCTGCCGGGTCGATCGGCGCTTTCGCGGCGGGCGCCGCGGCCTGAGCGGCCGGATTCGCTACGGCATCGGCCGGCGCTGACGTCGGGTCGAGCGGCGCTTTCGCGGCGGGCGCCGCGGCCTGGGCGGCCGGATCCGCTACGGAGTCGGCCGGCGTCATCGGTGGCGCGTCGGCCTGGCGATCGCCCTCTGCCGGGGTCACACCGTCATGCAACGCCTCGGGATCGGTCACCAGCGGATTGTGAATCGTATGCGGCTCAGCCGGATCCAGTGCGGCACTATTGATGCCCTTAAATTCCTTCTTCATGGACTCCGCCGCTTCACGCAGCTCTTCCATCGAGGCTTTCAGCTCCGGCGACAGGTTGTTTTTACTGGCCTCTTCAACTTTTTTCAGGCTGTCCTGCAACTCTTGCAGCTTAAGCTCCTGCGTTAATTCGTTCTGCACCGTCGACGCCATGGATCGTATTGCCCTGATCCAACCTGCCACCGTCCTGACCGCAACCGGCAAACGTTCTGGACCCAGCACCACCAGTCCGATAACGAATACCAGCATCAGCTCACCAAATCCAATATCGAACACGGCTTATACCTGCTCTTTATCTTTATTTTTGGCTTCATCCGGCCGTGCCGGGTCGGCTTTCGGCGCGATGGGCGGTGGGGTAAAGTCGGCATCCTGAGAAGGCTTATCCGACGATTTCGTCGTCGCGTTGTCATCTTCGCTCATGGATTTTTTGAATCCTTTAATCGAGGCGCCTAAATCCGATCCCAGGCCGCGCAGCTTTTTAGTACCGAATAACAGCACCACGATAGCCGCAATGATCAATAATTGTGTAATGCTGATACCGCCCATAAATTTACCTCTGTAAAGGGGGTAAAACCCGGTTATAGTTCCACCGACGGCTACGCGGTGCGTCTCCAGCCGATAATCCAACTGACGATACCGGCGGCCATAAGCCAGGCCGGCAGAGAGCCTTCGTCAGCGCTTTGCGTCATTAAAAACGTGCCGCTGAGCAGCAGCGTGGCGCCAATGCCAAACAAAAAACGGGATTGGCTTTGTCGCACATGATGAACCCGCATTTCCACCGACAGGCGATCGACACTTTTCTGCAACAGGCGATGTTGCTTGAAACCGTCATAGACGAGTTCGGGCAATTCGGGCAATTTCTCCGCCCAATAGGGCGCCTTCTCCTTCAGCGCGCGCAGAATAGCCGGCAGACCAACCTGATCCTTGATCCACTCTTCCAGAAAGGGCTTGGCCGTTTTCCACAAATCCAACTGGGGATAAAGCTGTCGCCCGACGCCTTCAATATACAGTAGCGTTTTTTGCAGCAAAACCAGCTGCGGTTGCACTTCCATATTAAAGCGACGCGCGGTGTTAAACAGATTCAGCAGCACGTGACCAAATGAAATCTCCGCCAGCGGCTTTTCAAAAATAGGCTCGCAGACGGTACGAATAGCAAACTCGAAATCTTCGACATTGGTATCCGGCGGCACCCAGCCGGAATCCACGTGCAGCTCCGCCACCTTGCGATAATCGCGGTTGAAAAAGGCGATAAAATTTTCCGCCAAATAGCGCTTATCTTCTTTGTTCAGCGACCCGACGATGCCGCAGTCGATACCGATATATTGGGGATTCTCCGGGTGTTCAAAACTGACGAAAATGTTGCCCGGATGCATATCGCCATGGAAAAAACTATCACGAAAAACCTGGGTAAAAAAGACCTGTACCCCGCGCTCCGCCAGCAGCTTCATGTTGGTGCCCTGCTTCTCCAGCGCGGCCACATCGTTGACCGGCACGCCATAGATGCGCTCCATCACCATCATGGTTTCGCTGCAATAATCCGGATAGACCTCCGGAATATAGAGCATCGGGCTACCCTCGAAATTTCGTCGCAGCTGGATGGCGTTGGCCGCCTCGCGCAGCAGATTGAGCTCATCGAGCAGGGTTTTTTCATACTCCAGCACGACCTCCACCGGCCGCAACCGCCGACCGTCCGGTAGCAAATGCGGCACCCAGCTGGCCAGCCGGTACATCAGCCGCATATCGGCCTTGATCATCGGTAAAATATCCGGGCGGATCACCTTGATAACCACCTCTTTGCCGTTTTTCAGCCGGGCGGTATGCACTTGCGCGATGGAGGCGGAAGCCAGCGGCTCCTGCTGGAAATCGTCGAACCAGTTTTCCAGCGGCTGCCCCATCGAGCGTTCGATATGCGCGCGCGCGAGGGCACCGTCAAAAGGCTGCACCCTATCTTGCAGCATCGCCAATTGATCGGCGATGGCCGGCGGGAACAGATCGCGGCGGGTCGAGAGCATTTGGCCGAACTTAATCCATACCGGTCCCAGCTCTTGCAACGCCAGGCGCAAACGTTCGCCCAGCATGCGCTGCCCATGGTTGTTCGGCATCCAAAACAGCAAATTGCGTCCCAGCCGCAGCGGCAGCGTCAACCGCGTTTTCGGGATAAGCTCATCCAGTCCGTAGCTGAGCATGACGCGAATAATCAGATAGAGGCGGCGGATCTCCCCGAATATCATCTGCTGGCCTCCAGTTTATCCAAGCGGGCCGCCAGATTTTCACCGGCCCGGGTGACATCATCCACTTCGTCGCAAAACCACGCCAGTTCCAGAGCCGAAGGCGCCAGGCGCCATTCGTCGGTCATCGCCTGCGCCACCCGCCCCTGGCCGGTGCGCAACAGCCGCCGCGCCTCGGTCAGCCGGCGCGCGACCGCTTGGGTGACGCCTTCAGCGGCAATATCGCCGACCCAGGGCGCCAGCAGCTCCGCCGCGTCAAATTCAGCCATATCCAGCAGCGCGGCGAACTGCTGTATGCACTGCGGATCGCCTTCCACATCGAGAAAGCCCTGCTTGATGAGCTGCGTCAGCCGCTGGCGTTCCAGCAGCGCCGGCAGCGTGGCGAGACGGGTGCGCACCGTACAATCCGCGACGTCATCCCACGCGTTTAGCACATCCACCTGGCGCTCGCCGAATACCAGAATAACCGGCGTCTCCCATTCGGCCAATTCAAACCGCAAAACTTTACCTTTCAGACGCTCACGGGCGGCGGACATGGCGCGATCTTGATAAAGCAGGCGTTTAAGCACGGCTTCCAGCGTTGCGCTTATCAGCGGCATCAGCAACATGTCATATCCCGATCAGAATTTATAACCGCGGTGCAGGGCCACGATGCCACCGGTCATATTGAAATATTCGGCGCTGTCGAACCCGGCGTCCAGCATCATCGACTTCAGCGTTTCTTGATCCGGATGCATGCGGATGGATTCCGCCAGATAGCGATAGCTGCCGGCATCGCGGGCCACCATTTCACCAATGCGCGGCAGAACGTGGAAAGAATAGAGATCATACGCTTTGTTCAGCGGCTTGAAGCGCGGGGTGGAAAACTCGAGGATCAGCAGTCGCCCGCCGGGTTTCAGCACCCGGTACATCGACTTCAGCGCCTGCTCTTTTTCGGTCACGTTGCGCAGGCCGAACGAAATGGTGATGCAGTCGAAGGTATCGTCCGGGAACGGCAGGGCTTCTGCGTTGGCCTGGACATAGCTGACGTTGCCCAGAATCCCGCGGTTGCGCAGCTTCTCACGCCCCACCTTGAGCATGGAGTCGTTGATATCCGCCAGCACCACTTCCCCTTCTTCACCCACCAGCCGCGAAAACTTGGCGGTCAGATCGCCGGTGCCGCCCGCCAGATCCAGCACCTTTTGCCCGCGGCGCACGCCGCTGCACTGGATAGCGAAACGTTTCCAAATGCGGTGAATGCCGAAGGACATCAGATCATTCATCAGATCGTATTTTGCCGCGACGGAGTGAAAGACATCCGCCACCATCAACGCTTTCTGATCCTTCGCCACGGTGCGGAAACCAAAATGGGTTGTTTCACGCTTGTCTTCATCTGCCATGTTCGTCGTCCTGCTCAATCAGTTTTCAGAGAAGTGTAACAGATGCGTGGTGAAAGCCCCACCGCGGCGCGTCACTCCCGCAGCGGACACTCCTCGCGCGCCTGCCGTGACGGGTCAGCCCCGTCTTGTGCCTCGTCCTCCGGCGGCTCGCGGTTCCCGTCACGCGCTGGCGCGTCGGCGGCCGGCGAACCGGTTACCGATGCTGGCGCCGGTCCCGCCGCATCCTCGCCGGGGCGATCGGCAAAAGGAACATGGGCGCCTGGCGCGGAGGCGATGGGCCGCTTGATTTCCACGCCCAGGGCGCGGAACCCTTCCGCCTGGCCGATAATATTACCACGCCCGTCGGACAATTTATTCTTCGCCAGCCGATAGCTGGCTTGCGCTTTATCAAGGCTTTGGCCAATAGCGTTGATATCGTCGACAAACAGCCGCAATTTATCGTAGAGGCGCGCCGCGCGATCGGCAATATGCTGGGCGTTGCGGCTTTGATGCTCGTAGCGCCAAAGATTATTTATCGTGCGTAGCGCAACCAGCAGCGTGGTGGGGCTGACCAGCATAATATTGTGCGCCAACGCTTCGCTAATCAGCTCCGGCTGACGGCCGACCGCCACCATAAAGGCCGGCTCGATCGGGACAAACATCAAGACGTAATCCAGCGAGCGCAACCCTTTAAGTTGCTGATAATCTTTTCGGCCCAGCAATTTCATATGGGCGCGCAGTGAATTCACATGCTCGGTTAGCGCCAGTTGGCGTTCCGCCTCATTCTCGCTGTTGAAATAACGTTCATAGGCCACCAGCGACATTTTCGCGTCGATGACCACATCTTTCCCCTGCGGCAGACGCACCACCACATCAGGCTGCAGCCGCCGGCCATCCCCTTGCGGAATGCTGATCTGGGTTTCAAATTCATGGCCTTCGCGCAGACCTGATGCTTCAAGTACCCTGCTGAGCACCACTTCGCCCCAATTGCCCTGCGCCTTGTTATCGCCCTTGAGCGCGCGGGTCAGGTTGACGGCCTCTTGCGCCATCTGCACATTGAGCTGCTGCAAATTCCGGATTTCATGAGCCAGCGTGTGACGTTCGCGCGCCTCTTGGCCGAAGCTGTCTTGCACCTGGCGGCGAAAGCCGTCCAGTTGCTCGCGCAGCGGCATCAGCAACCGGTCAAGACTTTGGCGGTTTTGCTCATCCACCTTACGTCCGCTGTGTTCAAAGATGCGGTTGGCCAGATTTTCAAACTGCGCCGACAACCGCTGCTCGCTATTGATTAACAGACGCTGCTTTTCTTCCGCCGCCAGCCGGGTTTCCTCCAAACGAATGGCCACCTCACGCAGCTCCGCTTCCTGGCTGCTGTTGATTTCCCGCTGCGCCCGCAGCTCTTGATTAAGCTGCTCGCACTCCTGGCGGAAATGCGCGAGGGAGGTCAAACGCTCCTCGGCGGCGGCCAGCCGGCCGTACTGTTCGCGCTGCTCCCGTTCGCCGTCGCGCAGCGCGAGCTCGGCCTGGCGTCGGGCATGTTGTTCGTCGGCCAACGCCTGGCGGGCTGCCTGCACCCCCTGCTCGAGGCTTATCCGTTCCGCTTCCTGCGCCAAATGCCGTTGATGCTGCCGGACGCCGGCGATGAGCCAGCCTAGCAATGCGCCAATCAGTGCGCCGCCTATACCGTAAAACAGGCCGTAATCCATATTGCCTCCGCCTAACCCCTGCTGACAGTCACGTTAAGGGGGAACTGTATAGATGTCCAGATCCTTTTATTGACCGACGAAATGCGCCAGCCAGCGCAAGCCGAATGCGCCGGGCGCCAGCAGGCCGAACGCCCATAGCGCCGCGGACAGCAGATTGGCGAGCTGAAACCCTAGCCGCGGCATACCGCACAGCCCTGCAACGAGCGGCACGACCGCCCGCAGCGGGCCGAAAAAGCGGCCGAGAAAGACGCCGGCTATCCCCCAGCGCATGAAAAATGCGTGGCCGCGCTCTAGCATGGCGGGATGGCGGGTGAACGGCCACAGGTGATAGACCCGCAGCTGGTAGTGGTCGCCTAGCCAATAAGAGAGCCAGTCGCCGAAGAAACCGCCGGCGGCGGCGGCAATAAAGACCGGCCAAAAAGGGATGCCGGCCTCGCCTATTAACGCGCCCAGCCCGAGCAAGATTATCGTCGCCGGCAGCAATAATGACAAAAACGCCAACGATTCGCCGAAGGCCAGCAAAAAAACTATCGGTATGGCCCACACCTGATGCTGGCGTACAAAATCGACAATATAGGAAATCCAGTCTTCCACTAATGCATAATTCCTGACGCATGCCGCGAGCGGAACACCGGAGCGTGGCGCTTCACCTGCGGTCAAAGGGACGAAAACGGTGCGAAAGCGCTACCGCCTGGACGCGGTGACCGCCGCCCGCAGGCAAACAACGCCAGGCGTTACGGCAGGGCCGCCACCCTGGCGCAGCGAGCGCCACCCGCGGCTCTAGCGCGTCGTCAGGCGGTCAACAGCAGACGGGCGGCCTCCACGACGATAGTCACGGCATCGCTTTCCGTTTGTTGCAACACCGCCACATCGGGGGTTTCTTGCTGCAGCCGGTTGACGATAACCCCCGCCACCATACCCGCACGCAGTCCCTGCGTCGCGCACATCGTTAATAAGGTAGCGGATTCCATCTCGTAATTCATCACCCCCATACCCTGCCACTCCTGCATCGACCCTTTGAACTGCCTCACTACCCGACCAGAGTAGGTGTCGTAGCGCTCTTGCCCGGGATAGAAGGTATCAGAGGAAGCCGTCACGCCCACATGCAGCCGGGCGCCGCTCTTTTTCGCCGCCTGCACCAGCGCGGTGGTGCAGGCAAAATCCGCCACCGCTGGAAATGCCAGCGGCGCGAAGTGCTGGCTGGCGCCGTCCAGACGCACGGCGGCGGTGGTCACCAGCACATCGCCGACATTGATGGCGTTCTGGATAGCGCCGGTGGTGCCCACCCGCAAAAAGGTCCGGATGCCGAGCTGGGACAGCTCCTCCACCGCGATAGAGGTAGAGGGACCGCCGATACCGGTGGAGCACACGACCACTGCCTTGCCCGCCAGCTCCGCGCGCCAGGTGGTAAATTCGCGATGGGTCGCCAGATGTACCGGGTTCGCCATCAGCCGGGCGATTTTTTCCACCCGCTGGGGGTCGCCCGGAACGATGGCAAGGGTTGCGCCTGCAAGATCAGAAAATGTCAGGCCAAGATGGAAAACGTCGGACTGCTCCACGGCATATACCTCTACAAAGAATGGCTTATCTCGCCGATAATATCATTAATGCCCCGGATTTACCGTGATAAAACCCCATTTTTAATGTTTCACAGCGCCTAGAGCCAGGTCCGCGCGCCGCAAATGGCAACGGCGCGGCGAGCGCGGTCCAGAATCACATCGCGGCGACATTGACGGAACCGGCTTCGGCGGCCTAAGTTGACAGGTGTAGCTGTCCCACTGGTGATAATGACAAAAGGTTAATGCCAATGAGCCCTAACGAAACCCTTACCCCTTCCGCGCCGGCTAGCGGTTTTGCCCGCGCCGCGGGCGCGCCGTCCGCCACCGCGATCGTGACCGACGGTGAAAACCTGCTTTCCGGCCCTACCACCGTTCCCAGCCAGGGTGATGCCATGCCCGCGTGGATGGCCCGGCCCGCCGGCCAGCATGACGCTTTGCCGGTGGTCATCGTGGTGCAGGAAATTTTTGGCGTCCATGAGCACATCCAGGATCTTTGCCGCCGTCTGGCTAAAGTCGGCTATCTGGCTATCGCCCCCGAGCTTTATTTCCGCCAGGGGGATCCGGCGCACTATGATGACGTAGGTACGCTGTTGACGGAATTGGTTAGTAAGGTCCCCGACAGCCAGGTGCTGTCGGATTTGGACCATACCGCGCACTTTGCGGCAACCCAGGGCGGCGATCTGCGCCGTCTGGCAATCACCGGGTTTTGCTGGGGCGGCCGTATCAGCTGGCTGTATGCGGCGCATAACCCCCAGTTGAGAGCCGCCGCCGCCTGGTATGGCAAATTGACCGGCGATAAAACGTTGACCATGCCCAAGCACCCGGTGGATGTGGCCACCCAGCTCACTGCGCCGGTGCTCGGTTTATATGGCGCACAGGACAAGAGTATTCCGCTGGAAACCATTGAAACGATGCGCCAGGCGCTGCGCGCCGCTAATGCGGACGCGGAGATTGTGGTGTATCCCGAGGCCGGCCATGCGTTCAACGCCGATTATCGTCCAAGCTATCATGCGCCATCGGCGCAGGATGGCTGGCAACGCATGCTCGCCTGGTTTGCCCGCTTCGGGGTGAAGTGAAGTCAAGCGCGGGGCGGGGAGAGTCGCGACGTCCACGACGAACAGCAGCGCAAGGCATGGTAGCCCGCGCAGCGCATGCGCGCTCGGGCCAACAAAAAAAGGGGCGCAAGCGCCCCGGGAGAATGCGGCGCCACCTTAACCGGATTGCTGATGGCTGCCGCGCTGGTACAAACGCCGGTACGTTCTGCCCTGACGGGGATTTCCCTGGTGTGGAGCAACCTTTCCCGACTGTGGCTTATTATTCCATTAAACTGCTGATGGCGCCGTGCAATCGCCCTCCCTGCCTGGCCATATCCTTGGCGTCGTCACACCGCGCCCCGCTTCCCTACCAATAAAAGAGCGCCGGCGAACCGGCGCTCTCGTTTACCGCTGCTCCTCGCGCAATTTTTTGGCGGCGGTCACCATATTGGCCAGCGATTGACGCGTTTCCGGCCAGGCGCGGGTTTTTAATCCGCAGTCGGGGTTCACCCACAGGCGTTCCGCCGGAATACGCTGGGCCGCTTTACGCAGCAGCGCAACGATCCACTCCTCGCTCGGCACGTTCGGCGAGTGAATGTCATACACGCCAGGCCCGATTTCGTTGGGATAATCGAACTCCTTAAAGGTTTCCAGCAGCTCCATATCCGACCGGGACGTTTCGATGGTGATGACATCAGCATCCAGCGCCGCAATGGAATCCATAATGTCGTTGAACTCGCAATAGCACATATGGGTATGGATCTGGGTGTCGTCCTGCGCCACCGCCGCGTTCAGCCGGAAAGCTTCCACCGCCCAGGTCAAATAGTCGTGCCAGGCCGAATGTTTCAGCGGCAAACCCTCGCGCAGCGCCGGCTCGTCGATTTGAATGATGCCGATACCGGCCTGTTCCAAATCCGCCACTTCATCACGCAACGCCAGGGCAATCTGCCGGGCAATGGTTTTACGGCTCACGTCCTCACGGGGGAAAGACCAGCACAAAATGGTAACCGGACCGGTCAGCATGCCTTTCACGGGCTTGTTTGTCAGCGATTGGGCATAACGCGCCCATTCGACGGTAATCGCCTCAGGACGGCTGATATCACCGATGATGATGGGCGGCTTTACGCAGCGCGAACCGTAGCTTTGCACCCAACCATTCTGGGTAAAGACAAACCCGTCCAGATGCTCGCCAAAATACTCCACCATGTCGTTGCGTTCGGCTTCGCCGTGTACCAACACATCCAGCCCCAGGCGCTCCTGCTCGACAATGGCTTGCTTGATATGCTCGCTGATGCCGGTGCGATAGCGGCCGCCATCCAGACGCCCGCGTTTGAAATCGAGGCGCAGACCGCGGATTTCCGTGGTTTGCGGGAAAGATCCAATGGTGGTGGTTGGCCAAGCAGGCAGATTAAAGCGTGCGCGCTGCACGGCGGCGCGGGCGGCGTACGGCTGCTGGCGCTGGCTATCGGCGGCGGTAATCTTCTCCAGTCGCGCTTTGACCTCTGGATTGTGCACCCGGCTGGAGTGGCGGCGGGCGCGGATTGGCGCGCTGTACTCGGCCAGCTTGCCCTGATGCGTCTCATTCGGCGCATTTAGCGCGGCACGCAGCAGACCCAGCTCGGCGCATTTTTGCAGCGCAAAAGCAAACCAGCTCTTCACTTCTTCGTCCAGCCGCGTTTCGGTGCTCAAATCAATGGGGCTGTGCAGCAGCGAACAAGAGGATCCGAGCCACAGCTCGCGGTTACCCACCAGAGGACGCAGTTGTTCAAACCAGCTCTGCAAATCGGCGCGCCAAACGTTACGCCCGTTGATGACGCCGGCGGACAACACCCACTCCGCCGGCAGTTGCCGGTGCAGATCGGTCAGGTCGTCGTCGCCCGCCACCAGATCCACATGCAGCCCCTGTACCGGCAGCGCGGTGATAATATCCAGTTGATGCCGGATGCTATCGAAATAGGTGGTCAGCAGCAGTTTCGCCTGTCCCGCCAGCGCTTGATAGGCATCGCGGTAGGCTTCACGCCACGCCTGCGGCAACTCCAGCACCAGGGCCGGTTCGTCGATCTGCACCCAGTCCACGCCGCGTTTCGCCAGTTCGTCCAGCACCTGCCGGTACACCGGCAGCAGCGCCGGCAGCAAGGATAGGCGATCAAACGCCTCCCCTTTCACCTTGCCCAGCCACAGATAGCTGACAGGCCCAAGCAGCACCGGCTTGACGCGGTGGCCTAGCGCCAGCGCTTCGTCCACTTCGTCGAGCAGTTGAGTCCAGCCCAGGCGGAACTGCTGTCCTAACGTAAATTCGGGGACCATGTAGTGGTAATTGGTGTTAAACCACTTGGTCATTTCGGCGGCGGCGGCGGGCTCACCGGTCGGGGCGCGACCGCGGCCGATGCGAAACAGCGTGTCGATATCGCTGGCGTTCGCGCCGCTGCGGTGGCGGGCCGGGACGTTATCCAGCATCAAACTGGTGGTGAGAACATGATCGTACCAGGCAAAATCACCCACCGGCAGAAGGTCGACCCCGGCGTCTTTCTGCTGTTGCCAATGACGCGCCCGCAGTTCGCGGCCGGTTTCCAGCAGTTGCTGCTGGCTGATATTCCCGGCCCAGTAACTTTCTTGCGCTTTCTTTAATTCCCGGTGCAGACCGACGCGGGGAAAACCCAGTGTGTGACTCAGAATTGCCATTACCCTCTCCCATTTAGACGTCCAGATGTTTACACATCCATAATCACCATGTAGTGTACAGTTCACAAGCGCAAATTATTCACTTCCAGGTGAAACACTCTCATGATCGAACTCAAACATCTGCGAACGCTGCAGGCGTTGCGGAATAGCGGCTCGCTGGCGGCGGCGGCGTCGCAGCTACACCAGACCCAATCGGCGCTGTCCCATCAGTTCAGCGACTTGGAACAGCGGCTGGGCTTTCGCCTGTTCGTGCGCAAAAGCCAGCCGCTGCGTTTCACGCCGCAGGGGGAGATTCTGCTGCAACTGGCGGAACAAATCCTGCCGCAGGTGCAGCAGGCGCTGCAAACCTGCCAGCAACCGCATCAAGCTACGCTACGTTTAGCTATCGAATGCCATAGCTGCATCCAGTGGCTGACGCCGGCGCTGGCGGAATTTCACCAACAGTGGCCGCAGGTACTGATGGATTTTCGTTCCGGCGTTACCTTCGATCCGCAACCGGCGCTGCAACAGGGCGAACTGGATCTGGTGCTCACCTCGGATATCTTGCCGCGCAGCGGGCTTTTTTATGCGCCCATGTTCGACTTCGAGGTCCGGCTAGTGGTGTCGCCGGACCATCCGCTGGCGGCCAAGGAGATCATTGCGCCGCAGGATTTGGACCAGGAAACGCTGTTAATCTATCCGGTACAGCGCAACCGCATGGATATCTGGCGCCATTTCCTGCAGCCGGCGGGCATTAGCCCGATGCTTAAAACCGTTGATAACACATTGCTGTTGATTCAAATGGTGTCGGCGCGCATGGGTATCGCCGCGCTACCGCATTGGGTTGTGGAAAGCTTTGAACGCCAGGGGCTTATCGCCACCCGGACGCTTGGCGAAGGGCTGTGGAGCCGTCTCTATGCCGCCGTACGCGACGGCGAACAGCGCCAGCCGGCAACCGAAGCGTTCATCCGCTCGGCGCAGCAACACGCCTGCGCCCATTTGCCCTATGTCCGCTGCGCCGAAGCAAACCTGTAGTCTGCTGGCCCGACGCGGCAACCGGCACCGAAGCCTCATTTAACGCCAGGTTTCAGCGTAATAGGTGAGGCTCAGCCAGGACAATACGCATCGCCCTGTGTTTACCCGTTGCCGATTCACGCCATCAACCTTAAGGCCCGCAGCCCTTGGCAGTCGGAGGCAGCAGATTTTTCCCTCTCGCTGAGGCAACGAGGGAGCGGTGCCGATCCGAAAGCGCGACTCATAACTCGGTGACGGGAATCTCGGCGGCAAAAGGCCGCGATGGGGCCTCACTCAGATTGGCGCCGTCGAAATGCCAGCCGTCAACAAAGGCCCCATTAAGATTCGCGTGCGCCAAGCGGGTACCGCACTGCGTGGTTTGCCTCAGGCTGGCCTTGCTGAGATTCGCATGGCTCAAGTCGGCATCGTTAAGATCGGCGCGAGAAAGATCGGCATACGACAGATCGGCGTGTCTGAGATCGGCACCGGCCAGGCAAGCTTGCCGCAATTTAGTTTTGTAACAATCCGCGCCCGTCAGCGTCGCCTGTTGCAAACGGGCTTCAGACAGCCATGCGAACCTCAGGTTCGCCTCCGTCAGGCAGGCCCCCTCGAGAAGGGCACGGCGCATATCCGCCTCCTCCAGGTTCGCGCCGCGCAGATCCGCCCTCGACAAGTTAGCATAGGTAAAACTGGCGCCCTCCAGGTCCGCCTCGCGCAAATTGATATTACGCAAAACGTAACCGTTTAAATCGGCGCGGCGCAAATTCAGTTTCCCCTCCTCGGTCAGTGAATATTGGTTGGAGGAATAGGGGGTCCGTTTTTGTAACAGTAGCAGCGTTAAGGTACGGGTAAAGAGATCTTGATCCACGGTTTCAATGAGGGTGTGATTATCCGGCTCAGTAATTTTTACCTCTACCCTCACCTCACCGTTATACCAACTGGAAGGCGTAGGGGAGTAGGAGACTTTATTAGCGCCGACAGTGAATTCCAACGTTTGCGGAATAGCGTAATCGTCAGGATCGGCAATCTTTTTCTCCACTGCATCGATGAGCGCTTGGGTAAACTTATCGTATTGCAGTGAATACGCCTTTCGCACGCTACCGGGAATGAATAAATTGATGAGATATTCCAGCCATCCTTTGGGTGATATAGCAGATTGCCTATTGCTCTCGCTGTAATCTTGTACCGCATGTTTGGAAAATAAAGCGCAGCGCGTTGCGCTAAGAGCATAACCGGCCATTCAAACTCCTATTATTATAAAACGACCCTACTGTCGTAATTGCATTATTTAATGCCTCATTGAAACGCAATGAGGCCTATGGCTTATTTAAACGCATTGTGGACTATGGCTTATTTTGCCTTCGTTGCGCCATGAAAGCAGGCGAGCCGGGGCCAAACCTTTCCCGCGCTCGCAATAGCAATAGCAATAGCAATAGCAATAGCAATAGCAATAGCAATAGCAATAGCAATAGCAATAGCAATAGCAATAGCATCATGTTAAAACAACGAACCGCTGGCTATCTATGTCAGCTTATGGCGGCGCATTTTTTCATGTCGATTGGCAATACCCCGTCACTGGGTAACGACGCCCATCGATAGAGTAATATAGACCGCCCAGCCACTGCGCCATCTCCTATCATTCCACCGTTCGCAGAACAATAATTGATAGCTTCAGACTGGCTGACAGCGTGTCGCGCTATTACCTGCCAGTGACGTTAAAAAATAATCACCTTCCCCCCCTCTTTTAACAAAAGGGCATAGCATAAAGCCTAGCCGCATAGAGTTATTTTACGGATATTTCATTCACAACGCCTGTGCCAGCGCCCTTAATGACATTGGCACCCCTCTATTTCATTCCATCGCGCGCAGGGTGACATTGCCACCGAGGGTGGCTGGACTTAACATTACTTCATCAGCACCGTTAACGCTGCGTGTTGACTTCATCAAAGTCACACCCAAGCTTATTTCAAATAAAGCTCGAATAACTTGCTTACCACGGGGTTAATTCCTCAACGATGGTCGTCATTTTATTCAGCAGCCTGAACAAAGCATCTTCAGGATATCAAAGGGGACTCGTACGGGTTATTCAATGAGAAATGCTTACTTTTCACGAAAATTGTCAATGCAGGCGCCATTATCCCCACCCTGGTAAGAATCAGTATAAGCATTTTATTTTAACGGTATATGTTATCCCTTCTATCCGTTAAATACCTGACTTAGAACCTAAGGCGCAGGCCTTAGGTATGAGCCTGGGGGGTGAAAGCGCATCCGGGATCGCGGTATCGGTACCGGCGGCTGCATCGCCAGCGGGCGTTAGCTAACGGAGCCGCGCGTTAACACCGCGATAGGTTCACGCACCGCGCGTTTCCCCCTGACGTGTTGCCGTTGACACCACCCAGCGCCGATGGACCCACAGCGAGGCCATAATGACCGCTCCGCCAACGATAAAACTCGGCCAGCGCGGTTGCTCCTGCCAGATAGCCAAATTAACCAGCAGGCCCGCCGGAACGTGGACATTATTCATGATACCAAGCGTACCGGCGTCCACCTGAGTGGCGCCATAGTTCCACATGAAATAGCCCAGGGCGGACGCGCCAACGCCCAGCCAAATAAGGATCCCCCATTGCAGCGTAGTGGTGGGCAGTTGAGTCGCGTTACCGAACAGGCACCATGCGATAGCGGCCACCAAAAACGCGCCGAGATAAAACCAGGAGAACGCCGTATGCTGCGGCATGGGCCAAACCTCCATCAGTCGTTTATAACCGACCATGCCGACGGCGAAACAAATGTTGGCCGCCTGCACCAGCATTAATCCCCACCAGAAATGCTGGCTCAAGTGGTCGTAACGGATTATTGCCGCGCCGGCGACCGCCAGCAGTGCACTGCCCAAATAACCCCAGCGCAAACGCTGGCCGCGCAACAGATCGTAGATGAGCGTGACATACAGCGGCGTCAGTACCGTAAACAGCAAGAATTCCTGCACGGTCAAATAAAGATAGGCCTGGTAGCTGAACAAATACATGATGCCGAGCTGGCAGGCGCCCGCCGCCATATACGCCAGCAGTTGCCGCGCGCGATAACCTCGCCAGCGGACAAACGGCAGAAAGACCAGCGCCGCCAGCGCCAACCGCACCAATACCGAAAAGGTACTGTCCACTTGGCCGGCGAGGTATACGCCAATCAAACTAAAGGAAAAAGCCCACAAAATGGTGGTGATGATCAACAGCAGCACGTTGTGCAATCTCGCCAATGGAAAACGCCAGTGTAACTGAAAGCGGTGACGGAGAATATGGCCATCGGGTTGACATCTGATCATAAATTGAACACCTTTGGCACCTGCCGGTTCCGCGGCAACGCGCGGGTATTCCGTTGCGCGCGTAACCGCTTTCACCTATCGACTGCCTTGTTCAGATTTAGTAGCCGGCGGTCAGATCATCCTGGGTACGCGGATCCGAGGCGCCGGCCAGCGTACCATCCGGCAGGCGCATGATACTCTGGACACTGCCCATTACCGGTTTTATCGCTAGCGTCTGACCTTTTTTCTGCAGCAAGCGCAGCGTGTCGGGGCTAAACCCCTTTTCCAGGCGTAGCTCATCGGGCGTCCACTGTTGATGAAATCGCGGCGCCGCCGTGGCTTCGGCGATATTCATCCCAAAATCAATGGTGTTGACCACCATTTGCAGCACGGTGGTGATGATATGGCTTCCGCCCGGGCTGCCCGTCACCAGCCAAATTTTACCGTCCTTAACCACCAGCGTCGGCGACATGGAGGAGAGCGGACGCTTGCGCGGGGCAATGGCGTTGGCATCTGCGCCTACCAGGCCAAATAGATTGGGCGAACCGGGTTTAGCGGAAAAATCATCCATTTCATTATTCAGCAAAATACCGCTGTTGCCAGCCATAATGCCACTACCGAAGTAAGTATTAAGCGTATAGGTGACCGCTACCGCGTAACCGTTTTTATCGACCACCGAGTAATGGGTGGTTTGATCGCTCTCATAAGGCTGCAACTGCCCAGGTCGAATGGTGGAAGAGGGCCGCGCATGGTTCAGGTCGATACGCTGCGCCAGCGTTTTAGCATAGACCTTGCTAGTCAGGGCCTGCACGGGGACCGAGACAAAATCCGGGTCGCCCAGATACTGCGAACGATCGGCGTAGGCATATTTCATCGCTTCCGACATCACCTGTATCGCGTCGGCGCTGCCGGCCCCCATTTTTGCCAGGTCGAAATTCTCCAGGATGTTCAGGATCTGAATGATATGCACGCCGCCGGAGGACGGCGGCGGCATGGAATAGATTTCATAGCCTCGATAGCTGCCCATCACCGGCCGGCGCTCCAGCGCTTGATAATTGGCCAAATCCTGGCGGTTAATCAGGCCGCCGCGCCGGCGCATCTCCGCGACAATCTGGCGGGCGATAGCCCCGTGATAAAACGCCCGCGCTCCCTGATGGGCAATAAGCGTTAAACTGCGGGCCAGCTGCGGCTGCCGCAGCCTCTCCCCCGCGGCGTAGGGTTGCCCGTTCGCTTTAAAAAAAACGGCGCGGCTGTTGGCATAATGAACCAGATTTTCCCGACCATAATGGGCCAAATCGCCCGCCAGCGCCTGGTTGACGATGAAACCCTGTTCCGCCAGGCGAATCGCCGGCTGCATTACCCGCGCCAAATCCATTGAGCCGTAGCGGCTAAGCGCCAGGGTCAGACCCGCTACGGTTCCTGGCGTACCTGAGGCCAGCGGGCTGGTCAGGGAGAGCCGACTGTCGGCGTTACCATCCGCACCAATAAACATCGTGCGCGTGGCACCCTGCGGCGCCATCTCGCGAAAATCGATCGCCACGGTCTGCCCTGCCGGCGTACGCAACAGCATGAAGCCGCCACCGCCCAGATTACCGGCCTGGGGATGGGTAACCGCCAACGCGAATCCCACCGCCACCGCGGCATCTACCGCGTTCCCGCCCTGGCGCAGGATAGCTACCCCTACCTCGGTCGCCGTTTTATCCACGCTCGCCACCATGCCGTGAGGCGCGGTAACGGGATGAAAGATGTCGTTTTCAACGCCGTAGCTAAGCGGTGCCGCCGTCTGCGCCTGAACCAATGGCGCAGCCGTCACCAGCAACGTCAGCGCCATGATCCAGACGTTAACGCGCGGCGGGGGAAGTAACTTCATAATGACTCCTGTCGATGAATGATGGGCTAATCATTGATACGTTACCAATATCCCCTCTCTTTTCCATCAATGATTGGCCGAACACCGGCATATTGCGCGTTTAAGGTGTAAAATAAGGGTTGAATTACGGCAGGAGAGCATCATGAAAAAATACCTGGTAAAGCTGAGTTGGGCAGCACCGCTATTTTTGCTCGCACCGCTGGCGCTGGCGGCGACAAAACCGCGGCCGCCGGTGGAGAATCCCCCCAACCGGGCGCAGCAACAATTGCAAAATCATATGGACAATAGCGCTCAACAGCAGAAAACCCGCTTTCAGCAGCAACAGCAGCAGCAAACCCAACAGCAGCGTCAGCAATTGCAGCAACAGTTGGAAGCCAACCAGCAGCGCACGCGGCAGAATCAACCCTAGCCAGCGATGAAGCGTCACCGGCGCCCGCGCGGGGCGTGGACGGGCATCGTTGCAACCGCAATAGGCGATGCCATCAACATGTTAGCAGGTCGATACGGGGGTAGCGTTGCCAGCGTCGCTTAGCCGGCGGAGAGCGGGAGGGACGGCGTAAAGGCGCGGAGGCTGAGCGCCGCTGACCGCCGGCGTCTCAGCCTCAGGAATTGGCGAAATCAGCGTCAATCAGGTCAATGCGATCGGTGCAAAGGGTATCGACGCCCCACCCCAGCAGCGCGCGGGCGCGGTAGGGACTGTTAACGGTCCAGGCCATAATATGCAGCCCGCTGGCTTTAATGACTTCGACCCTATCCTCCGTCAGCGCCTCATGCTGCAAGTGCAAAGCCCGGCAGGCGAATTGGCCTGCCAGCGTCTCCCAGTCTTCCCGCCATTCTTCCAGCAGCAGCCCGCGCGGCAGCTCCGGCGCCGCCCGTTGCGCGGCCGCCAGCGCCGACGGGGAAAACGAGGACAACAGCGGCGGCGGCGTCATTCCCTGCCACAGCTGACGCGCGGCCAGCGCCACGGCGCGGCCGGTCTCCTCGTCAGTGCCGGTGGTGGGTTTGATTTCGATATTAATCGCCAACCCGTGCTGCCGGCAACGCTCCGCCACCGACGACAGCAGCGGCAGCCGCTCGCCGCGAAACGCCTCGTCGAACCACTCCCCGGCCTCGATTTGCGACAGGGTTTGCCAATCCAGCAGACCGGCAATGCCGCTGCCTTGGCTGGTTCGTTCCAGCGTATCGTCGTGCAAAAGAAAGATTTGACCATCGGCGGACAGTTTGGCATCCACTTCTATCATCTGCTGACCATAACGGACGCCGGTATCAATGGCGGCAAGCGTGTTCTCCGGCGCCAGCGATCCGCCGCCACGGTGAGCCACGATGGTCGGATAAAGCCATTCTCTGGTCATATTTCCACCCGGGTTCCGTTTTGCGAGTCGAAATAGTGCCATGCGTCGGCGGGACAATGCAAATGCAGCGTCGCGCCGGGAGCGGGAAGATCGTCATGGGCCAGACGTACCACCAGCGCACAGCCTTCCCAATGCCCATGGGCCAAATTATCGGCGCCCAGCCGCTCAAGCGTGGCCACTTCCAGGCGGCACATCTCCCCCGCCTGTGGCGCCGGCGCAGCGGCAGAGGGCGCCAGGCCGTTAACGACGACCGCCGTTGAGATAGACGCGCCCCTCTCTTCGGCCGCGCCGGGCCAGGGGCCGTCAGGGGAGATCACGCCTGCGGCTATCGCCGGTGGCGTCCGTGGGTTGCGGCTCGCGCGCTGGATCTGCTCGGGACGAATGCCGGCGGTCAGCGCGCGACCGGCTAAATCAGCGCGCACGACGGGCAATGCCAATGCGGGCCCGTTATCCAGCCGTAGCCAGCACCCGTCGGCGCTGACGCGTCCCGGCAGCAAATTCATGGCCGGCGAGCCCATAAAGCCGGCGACAAAAAGCGTTGCCGGCCGGCGGTAGATTTCCGTCGGCGTGCCGATTTGCTCTACCCGGCCCTGATTGAGCACCACCACCCGCTCGGCCAGCGTCATGGCTTCGACCTGATCGTGGGTCACATACAGACTGGTTGTTTTGAGTCGGCGGTGCAATTGCAGTAGCTCCAGGCGCATTTGCGTGCGTAACTTGGCATCCAGATTGGACAGCGGTTCGTCAAACAGAAAGACGGCCGGTTCACGCACCAGGGCACGCCCCATCGCGACGCGCTGTCGCTGGCCGCCGGACAATTCACGCGGCTTGCGGTATAAAAGCGGCGCCAACTCCAGTATGTTGGCCACTTGCTCCACCGCGTGGCGAATCTGCTGTTTGCCGAAACCGCGGATCTTGAGTCCGTAAGCCATATTGTCGAAAACGCTCATGTGCGGATACAACGCATAATTCTGGAACACCATGGCAATGCCGCGATCCCGCGGTTCGCAATGGGTGATGCGCTTGTCGCCGATATAGATATCGCCGGCCGTCACACTCTCCAGACCCGCGACCAAGCGTAATAAGGTTGACTTGCCGCAGCCGGACGGTCCGACCAGCACGATGAATTCTCCGTCCGCCACCGTCAGGTCCAGCGGTTCGATGATGGTGTTTTTGCCGTCGTAGCTTTTAACGACATGTTGTAATCGTAAACTCGCCATAGTGCGCTATTTCTCGCTGTCGACCAGGCCGCGCACAAACGCACGCTGCATGACTAACACAATCGCCACCGGCGCAATGAGGGTTAACAGCATCGCCGCCATCACCTGATTCCATTGCGTGGTACCGTCCCCGCTGGCAATCATGCTCTGTATGCCCGCCACCGCCGTGCCCAGCGAGGCGTCGTTAATAATCAGCAGCGGCCAGAGATATTGGTTCCAGCCGTAGATAAAGGTGATCACAAACAGCGCCGCCAGGTTGGTTTTTGACAACGGCAGTAGGATATCCCACAAAAAGCGCAGCGGGCCGGCGCCGTCGATGCGCGCCGCCTCAAGCAGCTCATGGGGCACGGTCATAAAGAACTGTCGGAACAAAAATGTCGCGGTGGCGGACGCCATCAGCGGCAGCGTCAGCCCGGTATAGCTGTCCAGCAAATGCAAATGGGCAATGACATCTACCGTGGGGAATATTCGCACCTCCACCGGCAGCATTAGCGTCATGAAAATGAGCCAAAACACCAAATTACGCAGCGGAAAACGGAAATAAACGATAGCGTAGGCCGACAATAGCGACACGCCGATTTTTCCAATGGTGATGCCAAGCGCCATAATCAGGCTGTTCAACAACAGGCGGCTGAACGGCGCGGCTTGACCGCTGACGCCCTGCGACCATACGTGACGCAGGTTCTCCCATAGGTGTCCGCCGGGCAGCAGGCGCAGCGGAACCTGAAACACCTGATGCGTGTCCAGCGATGCCGCAACCAGCGCGACATATAACGGAAACAGGATCACCGCGACGCCCGCCAGCAAGAGACAATGGCTGAAGATATCCAGACCGCGCCGCTGTTCTATCATTGATAGCGCACCTTACGCTCGACAAAGCGAAATTGAACAATCGTCAACACGATGACCAACGCCATTAACACCACCGACTGCGCTGCCGAACTGGCCAGATCCAGCCCGGTGAAACCTTCGCGATAGATCTTGTAAATCAGCGTGGTCGTGGCCTGAACCGGACCGCCGGCGGTTGCGGCATCAATGGCTGGAAACGTATCGAAAAAGGCATAAACCAGATTAACCACCAGCAAAAAAAAGCTGACCGGCGATATCAGCGGCAGCGCCAATTGAAAGAAACGACGCACCGGCCCGGCACCGTCAATGGCCGCCGCTTCCACCAGCGAACGGGGGATGGATTGCAGCGCGGCCAAGAAAAACAAGAAGTTATAACTGATCTGCTTCCACACCGAGATGACCACCACCAACAACATCGCCTGTCCGGCGTTGCGGGCATGATTCCACTCGTAACCGAGACCGTTCAGCCAATAGCTGATAAGCCCGAAGCCGGGGCTGAAGAGAAATAGCCACAGCACCGCCGCTACGGCCGGCGCCACCGCGTAGGGCAGCAGCAGCAGCGTTTGGTAAAACCGCTTGGCGCGCAGCACATAATCGACCAGCGCGGCAAACAGCAGCGCCAATAGCAGCCCACAGGCGGTCACCAGCCCGCTAAACCCTAGCGTGGTGCCAAAGGACGCCAGATAGCCGGGGTCGGCAAACAAGCGGCGGAAATTTTCCAGGCCGGCAAACCCGCCGACCAGACCGAACGGATCGACATCCTGCAGTGAATACCACAGCGCCTTACCGGCCGGCCAAAGGAAAAACACCGCGGTTACCGCCAGCTGCGGCAGGACCAGCAGCCAGGGCAAAGCACGGTGGCGAAAGCCGCGATGGCTGGCGGTCATCATGCCCCCTCGTATGGCGTCGTCACGCCCGCGCGGCAATGGCGCGGGCGGCGGCGTTTACCGTGTGGATTGTTCAAAACGACGCAGCAATTGATCGCCGCGCGCCACCGCATTATCCAGAGCCTGCTTAGGGGTGGCCTTGCCGCTCCAAACGCGCTCCAGTTCCTCATCAACCACCGTTCGGATCTGCGGCATATTGCCCAGGCGCATCCCTTTGGTGAACGGCAGCGGCGGTTTGTTCATCATTTGGCGGATGGCGATATCGGCACCGGGGTTGTGGTCGTAATAGCCCTGTTGCTTGCTCAGCGTATAACCGGCGGTGGTCACCGGCAGATAACCGGTTTGCTGATGCCATTCGGCCACGATTTCCGGTTTGGCCAGGAATTGCAGGAATTGCGCTACGCCCTGGTAGGTTTCCGGGCTCTTACCGGCCATAACCCACAGGCTGGCGCCGCCAATCATCGCGTTCTGCGGCGCGCCCTTCACATCGGCATCATAGGGCATCATGCCGACGCCATAATTGAATTTGGCGTACTGCCGCACGGTCGACAGCGAGCCCGAGGAGCCAATGGCCATACCGCAGTCGCCGCCGTAAAATTTCGCCATATAGGCGTCATCGCGGCCGAAATAGCCGCCGCTGCCGTTCTTGAGCATATCCGCCAGCCGCTGGATGTGTTTGACCTGTAGCGGACCGTTGAACACCAGCCGGGCATCGGCGCCGGCAAAACCGTTATCCTGGGTCGCAACCGGTAAACCGTGCCAGGCGCTGAAGTTTTCAATTTGGATCCAGCCCTGATAGCCGCCGTTGGCATAACCGCAGGTCAGGCCGGCTTCGCGCAATTTGACCGCGTCCGCCGCCAATTGCTGCCAGGTTTGCGGCGGCTGCTCGGGGTCAAGCCCTGCTCGCTTAAAGGCGTCTTTGTTGTAATACAGCACCGGCGTGGAGCTGTTGAACGGCTGGGAGATAAGATGGCCGGTTTTACTGTCGCTGTAATAGCCCAGCACCGCCGGCACAAAGGCGGATTCGTCATTATTGATGCCGGCGTCGCTGAACACCTGATAAACCGGTTTGATGGCGTGGCTCGCCATCATTGTGGCGGTACCCACTTCGTACACTTGCAAAATAGCCGGCGCATTGCCGGTGCGCCAGGCGGCGATGCCGGCAGCCAGCTCTTGCGGGTAAGCGCCCTTATAAACCGGCACGATGCGATAATCCGGGTGTGTCTGGTTGAAACGGGTGGCCAGGCTCTCCACCTCTTTTCCCAGTTCACCTTCCATGGCATGCCAGAACGGAATTTCCGTTACCGCCCAGGCGCTTTGACTGACGACCAACATAAGCGCGGCGCAAAGCGACGCGGTGCGGACCAAGGGGTTTACCATGCCGTTCTCCTGAAACCTGAAGTCATTAACGGCCTGTAACATGACATGCCAAGATGACAGAAAAATAACGTCGGCGTGACAGCGCCGTGACGGTCAGAGGATGGGGGGATTGATGATGGCGAAGGCGCCAGCGGCAGGATATCGCGCGGTAAACGGCGGTAAGTGCGCTATACTGTCGCCGACGATCTTCGCCTCTACATGCGAATCGGGATAACGGTAACGGCTGTAAGGAACCCATGAAACTGACAATTGAACGGCTGACGGTAATAAGCCCCCAGGATAAGCTTGATCTGGCGAAGATTTGGCCTGCCGTGGATGTCGACGCACTACACCACCAGCTTACCGGCTCCAACGCGCTGTTCGTCGCGCGGTTCAACGATCGGCTGTTAGGGGCGGTGCGGGTCGAGATAGATGCCGCCTGGGGTGAGGGCCGGCTGGTGGGGCTGCGCGTGCGGCCGGAAACCCGTCGGCGCGGCGTCGGCCTTTATCTATTGGATGAAACCCGTCGCCAGATGCCCGGTATCATCTATTGGTGGCTTAGCAATCAACAACCGCTGGAGGATGCCGCCCTAATGGGGAAATTCATGACCTCCTGCGGCTTTCACGAAGAGCCCGACGGCTGGCATCAGCGCTAACCGCCCGCCGCGATCGATCGCTGGACACCGAACTGGCGGTCTATACCCCCTCCCATGACCGCAAAGCCCCCGCCGCCGACCGCGATCGTCTGCGCGGCACTGAATGCCCGACCGCCAGCTGCGCCCGTTTTCCTCACCACCACACATCCGCGCCCGCCGGGCCGCCTTGGCACCGCCTAGCAGCAGGGCGCAGGGGGTGATGCCACCTCGCCGCTTTACGCCCCCTGGCACCACGCAGAAAACAAAACAGCCGATGAAAATTCATCGGCTGTGGGCGTCGCGTATGGCTGTAGGCAATGCGCGCGTTACGCTACGCATGCAGCGGGAAATCGCCGTGCTGTCGTCAGGCCTCAATCGCCAGACGCATTTTCTTCATGGCATTTTTTTCAAGCTGGCGCACGCGCTCCGCGGAAACCCCGTACCGATCGGCCAGCTCCTGCAAGGTACTTTTGTTGTCGTCATCCAGCCAGCGCGCGCGGATGATGTCCTGGCTGCGCTCATCGAGACCCTCCAGCGCCGCGCTCAGCTTGTCGGCGGCGTGATCGTCCCAATTGTCCTCTTCAATGCCGTCGGCGAAATCGGACGATTTGTCCTGTAGGTAAAGCATGGGCGCCATCGGCTGCCCTTCGCGGGTGTCATCTTCCGGCGTGGGATCGAAGGTCATATCCTGCGCGGCCATGCGGGACTCCATTTCACGGACATCCTTGCTGGTCACGCCCAGCTCTTTAGCCACCATTTCCACTTCGTCCTGGTTAAACCAGCCCAGGCGCTGCTTGGTTTTACGCAGGTTAAAGAACAGCTTGCGCTGCGCCTTGGTGGTCGCCACTTTCACAATACGCCAGTTGCGCAGCACGTATTCGTGGATTTCCGCTTTAATCCAGTGGACCGCAAACGACACCAGCCGCACGCCCACTTCCGGGTTGAAACGGCGAACGGCTTTCATCAGGCCGATGTTGCCTTCCTGAATCAGGTCAGCCTGAGGCAGGCCGTAACCGGAATAGTTACGCGCAATATGAACAACAAAGCGCAGGTGAGACAGGATCAGCTGCTTGGCCGCCTCCAAATCGCCCTGGTAATGCAGCCGTTCAGCCAGCGCCCGCTCTTCCTCCGCCGTCAGCATCGGATAGGCATTGGCGGCCCTGACATAGGCTTCCAGACTGCCCTGGGGAACATAGGCTAAAACTTGCATATCTTTGATCATTCATGACCTCTCGCTAGAAACTTGGACGCCGTTCTACAGAAAGCCCGCACCAGGACGCGACTTCCCGTTATTGAACGGCCGATAATAAGACCGCGATCCCGTCGGTGAGTTCAGCCACCGCGGCCTTTATCCCGATCTCATTATACCAAAAAAATGTTAGTCAGGTGTAAACCGGCGTAAATGTTGTACCGTCGCCAGCCAGGCCGCAAGCCAGCCGATCATGGCCGAAATCAGCAGCAAGAGGATGGCTTCATCCCAGCTCAAGCCGTGCAGCACGAACGTGGTGCCAAACACCGCTGCCACATTCGCTACCACCGATTCGAGCTGCCAGACCAGTGTGCCTGACAAAATCAGCGACAGCACCGCGCCGCCCAGCCCCAGCAGCGCCCCGCCGTTTAAAAAGGGCCTTAGGATAAACCCATCGGTGGCGCCGATCAATTTCATGACGTTGATGGTATCGCGCCGGCTGAAAATACTCAGACGGATGCTGTTGCCGATAACCAGGAAAACCGCGATGACCATCAGGATACCTATCATGGCGGAGACCTTGCCGACCAGGCCGGTCAACGCCGCCAGACGGGCGAACCAGCTGTCGTCCATGCGCACCTCGTCCACCCCTTGGGTGGCGGCGACACGGTCGCGCAGCGTCTTAAGCGTGTCGGCGCTCTGGAAATTGACCTTTGGCGTGATAATGGCCACCGCCGGCAGCGGATTTTCCTCCAGCATGTCCATCGCGCCGCCAAAGCCCGACCAGTTGCGGAACTCGCCCATCGCCTCTTCGCGCGAAAGGTAGTTGACCTTGGCGACGCCGTCCTCCTGCTTGAGGGCGCCAATCACTTTCAAGGCGGCATCGTCATCCAGCACTTTATCCAGGTACACCGTCAGCTGCGGCGTGGGGTACCACTGCTCCGCCGCCTGGCTGACGTTTTTCCATACCAGATAACATAAACTGGGCAACGTCAATGAAATGGCAATCACCATCACGGTTAACAGCGTAGCCAGCGGCTGACGCCCCATATCCGCCAGCGTATTCAGCCAGGCATAGCGCCACTGCTGCTTCCAGCCGCCGCGCAGCGCCTTGGATTTCGCCGCTTTCGCCTCCCCCGCCGTCTGCGAGCGCGGCGCTTTTGCCGGCTTATTCGCGCGCGTGGGCCGGTTGAATTTATTCGCCATGGACGCCCCCGGACATTCTTCCCTGATTGAGCGTAAAGATACGGTAATTCCGGCGCGCAATCAGCCCGGTATCGTGAGTCGCCATCAGCACCGTCACGCCGACGCGGTTAAATTCTTCAAACAGACGCAATATGCCCTCGGACAGCGCGTCGTCCAAGTTGCCCGTCGGCTCGTCCGCTAGCAACACCGCCGGCTTGTTGACCACGGCGCGGGCAATGCCGATGCGCTGCTGTTCGCCGCCCGATAATTGCACCGGGAAATTGCGCGCTTTATCCAGCAGGCCGACTTTATCCAGCGCCGCCGAGACCCGGCGGCGGATATCCTCAAGGCTGGCGCCGGCGATCACCAGCGGCATCGCCACATTGTCATAAACGGTCCGGTCCATGAGCAGATGATGATCTTGAAAGATCATCCCGATCTGACGGCGCAGAAACGGGATTTCGCTGTTTTTCAGCCGGCTGATATCGTGACCGCCAAATAAAATATGCCCCGCGCTCGGGCGCTCAATGCCGCATATCAGTTTCAGCAGGGTACTTTTCCCCGCCCCGGAATGGCCGGTCAGAAACGCCATCTCAGCCGGACGGAGGTGAAAATCCACCCCTTGCAGCGCCTGTCGTCCGCCAAGATAGGCTTTGCTGACTTGTTCAAAGCGAATCATCCTTTTTTAATCCTCTCGGGCAAAAAGTGCCTCAATAAAATCGTCGGCTTTAAACGGCCGCAAATCCTCAATACCCTCCCCGACGCCAATATAGCGAATCGGGATACCGAAGCGGTCCGCCACGGCAAAAATGACCCCGCCTTTGGCGGTGCCGTCCAATTTGGTCAGCGCGATGCCGGTCAGTCCCACCGCATCATTGAATAAGTTGGCTTGGCTGACAGCATTCTGCCCGGTGCTGGCATCGAGGGTCAGCATAACCTCATGGGGGGCCTCAACGTCCAGCTTTTTCATTACCCGAACGATTTTCTTCAGCTCGTCCATCAGGTGCGCTTTATTCTGCAACCGCCCCGCGGTATCCGCTATCAGCACATCAATACCGCGCGCTTTGGCCGCCTGGATTGCGTCGAAGATAACCGACGCGGAGTCGGCGCCGGTCTGTTGCGCCACCACCGGGATACGGTTGCGCTCGCCCCAAACCTGAAGCTGCTCCACCGCCGCGGCGCGGAAGGTATCCCCCGCCGCCAGCATGACGCTTTTGCCTTCGGCCTGATATTGCCGGGCGAGTTTGCCAATGGTGGTGGTTTTCCCCACGCCGTTAACGCCGACCATCAGGATAACGAACGGCGTCTTGCCCGTCACCTCCAGCGGTCGCTCGACATTAGCGAGGATGGCCGCCATATCCACGCGCAATTGGCTGTACAGCGCTTCGGCGTCCTTGAGATGGCGGCGTTCGGCATGGGCAGTCAAACCCTCGATTATTTTGCGCGTGGTCTCGACGCCCACGTCGGCGACCAGCAATTGCTCTTCCAATTCCTCGAACAAATCATCATCGATTTTCTTGCCGCGGAACAATCCGATAAATCCGGATCCCAGGTTCTGTCGCGTCTTCACCAGACTGTTTTTCAGTCGGGCAAAGAATCCGGCGCGCTCGGGCGCCGGAGGCGCGCCGTTTTCCGCCGGCCGCGGTACGGTATCCTCATCGGGGATGACATCTGCGGCCAGCGTTAGCGCCGCGCTGGCGTCCTGACGGTTTTCCGGCGCCGCGGCATCGGCAATTACGATCGACGAGGCGACGGCGTCGTCTTCGGAGGGCGCCGCGTCATCGTCAAATGGCGCGGCGACAGCGTCATCTTTGGATGGCGGAGCGACAGCGTCTATTTTTTTGGCTAGCGGGGCAATACCGTTATCGCTGGATGGCGGAGCGACGGCGTCGTTCTCGGCGGCAGAAGCAGCGGCCATCGGCGTTTTATCGCCGGCGCCGGCGAGGCTCCGCCGCGTCGCCACCTGTTCGGTAAGAGAGACAATTTCAGCGGCGATGCGCTGTGCGTCACGCTCGCGGACGGGGACATCCGGTGACGAGGTCCGCTCAGCGGCGGACGTTTGCGCCTTCGCCTCCGGTGACGAGGTCCGCTCAGCGGCGGGCGTTTGCGCCTTCGCCTCCGGTGACGCTTCTTCGGCGGCATCCGCCGCCTCCCCGCGCGCCGCGGTGGTAGCAACTGGCGCGTCGGTTTCGCCCCCGGCACCGGTGGCGTCGGTCTCCCGTCCGGCTTCCGGCTCGCCGACCGCGTCATCGTCCTGACGGTTAAAGCCTAACCAGGAAAGGAAACCGCGTTTTTTCTCTTTTGCCATTTGCGACTACACTCCTCGCCCACGATAGAGGGCGGATAAATAACCTGTCTGATAATACTCAGAGTTTACCACTTTACCCCGGCAGGCAACATGCGTCGCGGCGGGGTTTTGTCTTACGGGACAAATCAAATGCGAATTACCATTTCCCCCGCCTCTTTGCCCCGCTAGAATAGACCATCGTTGACATTCGTTGTGGTCTTTACGCGCTTTGACTCGTAACAAGATATCTATGGCAAATAACAATACCGCCCGCTCCGCCGGACAAATTCGTATCATCGGCGGCCGCTGGCGCGGTCGTAAGCTGCCGGTGCCCAACAGCCCGGGTCTGAGGCCGACCACCGATCGCGTACGTGAAACGCTGTTCAACTGGCTGGCGCCCGTTATACAGGAGGCGCGCTGCCTGGATTGTTTCGCCGGCAGCGGCGCGTTGGGTCTGGAGGCGCTTTCGCGCGGTGCCGCCAGCGTCACGCTGCTGGAGCAGGATCGCGCGGTCAGCGCGCAGCTCGCCAAGAATCTGCAGGTATTGCAGGCGCAGCAGGGTCAGGTCATCACCGCCGACAGCCTGCGCTGGCTTGCGCAGCCGGGTGGTGCGTTCAATGTGGTCTTTATCGATCCCCCCTTCCGGCAAGGCATGATAACCAACACCGTGGCCATTCTGGAGCGGCACCGGCGTCTGGCCGACGACGCCTGGATTTACATTGAAACCGAAACGGAAGGCCCCTCGCCCGAAGTGCCGCCCCACTGGCAGCTACATCGGGAAAAAATCGCCGGGCAAGTAGCGTACCGGCTCTATATCCGTCACGCTACGCCGGAGAAGCACTATGATACTGATTAATCTGGGCCGTCTGTTAATGCTGATGGTATGGGGATTTTTGTTGTTCAACCTGATCCAACCTTTCCCTAAACCGCTGAAATATTTCCTTGATATTGGTCTTTTTTTCATGGTGGTAATGCATGCGCTGCAACTGACGCTGCTGAAAGCCACGCTGACCAAAGATGAGGCCAAACCCAGCGCCGCTTTTCAGACGCGGGTGTTTCTTTTCGGCGTGTTTGAAATGGTCGCCTGGCAGAAAAAGCAGCGGGCACAACGCCCCGCCGGCCGCGGTCGCTAACGCCTCAAGACTACGCCGAAACAGCAACGCCCCGCGGACGGGGCAACGACGGTTTAACGGTATCTTGCCGAAGGATTACGGCTTCTTCCCGGGCAAATAGGGAAACATCGTCACGTTATCGCCCAGATCGGAAATGCGGGCGCTGCCCTTTTCCGTCACGACGTCGATACGAATGACCGCCTGCAGCGGAATGTAACTGCGGCTAACGCCGCTGAACTCCGTCTTCAGTTTTTCTTCGGAGGGGTCGACCACCAGGCTGCCGTGGCTGCTGAACACAAAATCGCCGATTTCGATAAAGCCGAACAGGGGGCTTTGACTCAGCTCACGTACAAATAACTGATAATTTTTGCCATTATTAATAAACTGAATACGATAAATAGGCTGCTCGCTGCTCATAAGCCTGCTGTCTCCCGCAATGTGTACGCATGAATTGCGCAGGAAAAAAGTGGCGCTAACATAGCATGATGACCAACAACGCGCATCTGCCTCGACAAGGATGTCAAAGTCAGGACACGCCAGCGCCGCTGCGCGATGCTCCAGACGGCCGCCATCGCGGGCCAGATCGCCGACATTTACTCACCACGCACCAAAAGGAACGCCAATGCTTTGGTCTTTTATGGCAGTAGTCTTCTCGGGATGGCTGTACGTGGACGCCTCTTACCGTGGACCGGTCTGGCAGCGCTGGCTGTTTCAGCCCATCACGCTGCTGCTGCTGCTGGCGCTCGCCTGGCAGGCGCCAGGTCTCACCGCCACCGGCTATTTGATCATCCTTGGCCTGTTGGCCACGCTGGCCGGCAGCGCGCTGCTGATGCTGTCGAGCGAACGGCTACTTTACGCCGTCGGCGCGTTTTTTCTCTGCCATGTACTGTACACCATTGGTTTCGCCAGCCATATGACGCTGGCGATATTCTGGCCGTTGCCGCTGACGCTGCTGATCCTCGGCGCGGTGCTGATTATGTTGCTCTGGTCCCGGCTTGACGAGTTGCGCTGGCCCGTGTGCACCTATATTGGCGTCACGCTTTTGATGGTATGGGTCGCGGGCGAACAATATTTCCAGCTCGGCAACGATTACACCTTCTCACTGCTGACGGGAACCGCGTTGCTGCTGGTGGCGGCGAGCGTGTGGTTAATCAGTCATTACCGCTTCCCGTTCGATGCCGCCCGCGCGCTTATCGCCGCGTGCTACTTCGCCGGCCATTTTCTGATCGTGCGCTCGCTGTATCTTTGACGCGCCCCGGTGCGCGGCCGTAGGCCGTCAGGCCGCCGTCAACCCCTTGCGCAATAGGTAGCGGTAAGGCAGCTGTTCCGTGGCTTGCGCCAGCAGAGTATGCTCCATGAACCGGCAAAAGCCGGGAATATCGCGGGTGGTGGCCGGATCGTCAGCGATAATAAGCAAGGTCTGCCCGTCGGCCATATGGCGCACGGCTTTACGCACCATCATCACGGGTTCGGGGCATCGCAGGCCGCGAGCGTCCAGGGTTTGATCCGCGGCGGCAAAAGCATCAGACATACATGAATTCCACATTAATCTTTAAAGCATCGGGCCGCTAGTTTACGCCGGTAAACGGCAGCTGCAAGCGGCGCAGCGGTTAAACGATTCTCCCGTTGCATTGACGGTGCAAAACGGTATCATGCGCGCCGCGCGCTGAAAAAATGCGCTGGACATTCTGGGTTCCCTCACCCCATTGTTTAAAAAGGTGACATCATGTTCCGATTTTCGCCACGGCAGCGGCTACACGCCTTGATAGGGCTGGCGCTGTTTCATTTGTTGATTATTACATCAAGTAATTACCTGGTGCAGCTGCCGGTATCGATTTTTGGCTTCACCACCACCTGGGGCGCGTTTAGCTTTCCTTTCATCTTTCTCGCCACCGACTTGACGGTACGGATTTTTGGCGCCCCGCTGGCGCGCAGAATCATCCTCACGGTGATGGTGCCGGCGCTGCTGATATCTTACTGCGTCTCGTCGCTGTTTTATCAAGGGGAGTGGCAGGGCTTTGCCGCACTGGGAACGTTCAACCTGTTTGTGGCCCGTATCGCCTGCGCCAGTTTCATGGCTTATGCTCTCGGCCAGATTCTGGATGTACACGTTTTTAACCGCCTGCGCCAGCGCGGCAGCTGGTGGATCGCGCCAACCGTTTCCACGCTATTTGGCAACGCTTCCGACACCGCGGCATTTTTCTTCATCGCCTTCTATCAAAGCCCGGATCCGTTTATGGCCGCGCACTGGGTCGAAATAGCCACGGTGGATTACAGCTTTAAGCTACTGATAAGCATGATTTTCTTCCTGCCGATGTATGGCGTACTGCTCAACTTGCTGCTTAAACGCTTCGCTCGCCAGACCAATCCCGGATTACTCCGGCTGAGTTAATCCTGCCTTTGCGCTAAAATCTGCGCATGCTAAACCGCTGGCGGGCGGTGAACGCCTAACCGTTTACGGGTTGGTGAACGCTTACCTGCTTGCGGATCGGTCAACGCCTAAACGCCTGCGGCTCGGGGTACGCTTCCCCGTCTGCGCAGCGGTTAACGCCCCCCGCTTGCGCGACGCTATCACAAGCTTCGCTTAAAAAGACGCAACCGCCGGCAGGGAATGCTATGTTTTCTAGAGTTAATCCCGCCGGTCAGTGCATATCAAGGCGCAGGAATAACGGGCAGACAGCGCCCCAACGGCGAATACCCCCGCTGCCGCTGGCAGGCAGCGTCATCTGCTCATGGGATCCACCGCCTAGACGGCGGGATAATATGGAGTTAGAAGGTAAATTTATGCGTAAAGTAGCGAAGTATTTGGGCATTGGGATGCTGGTCCTCGGCCTGTCGGCCTGTGATAACAGCAAAGATCAGGAGACATCCGGCGCACCTGCAGGCGCAGCGCAGGCCCAGGCGGAAAATAAAATCAGCCTGTTGGAGGGTAAATTGGCGTTTACATTGCCGGGGGATATGAGCGATCAAAGCGGTAAAGTCGGGACGCAAGCGAACAACATGCATGTCTACGCGGATTCGACGGGCCGTAAAGCGGTGATCATCATCTTGAGCGACGACACGCCGCAGGGGCTGGATACGCTGGCGAAGCGGCTGGAAGACGAGCAGCGCGCCCGCGATCCGGATTTACAAGTGGTCACCAATAAAGCGATCACCGTCGACGGCAAACCGCTGCAGCAGCTGGACAGCATTATCGCCAGCGGCGGCAAGCAGGCCTATTCGGCGGTCGTGTTGGGTAAAGTGGACAATCATCTGCTGACGATGCAGGTTACCCTGCCGGCGGACGATCAACAGAAAGCGCAAAGCGCGGCGGAGAACATTATTCATACGCTTAAGTTTGAATAACGCCGGCAACACCGCGTTTGTACGGCATGATAACGCGGCCCGCGTGAGTTAACGCCTTGCCCATGGACCCATGGGCGCCAGCGCGCGCCGCCCGCATGCCGTTTTAAGCCTCCGCGTTACCGGTACGACAACCTTAAGAGGGCTCCTACACGTCGGCGTCGCGCAGTTGGCGCCGGCGCAGGGACAAGGTCATGAGCAGCCCCGCAAACACCAGCAGGGCGGCGGCGAGGTAAATGGAAGCGGCCCCGGCGCGCGCCATCAGCATCCCCGCCAGCGGGCCGACTATACCCAACGCCAAATCCATAAAGGCGGTGAACGTCGCCAGCGCGCTGCCCTGGTTCTGCGCCGGGACCTGTTTCATGGCCACGACGCCCAGCGCCGGGAACACCAGCGAGAAACCGGCTCCGGTTAGCAGCGCGCCGAGTTGAGCGGTGAACGGCGACGGCGCCAGCCAGACCAGCAACAGGCCGATAATCTCGACCGTATAGCACACCAACGAGACCAGTAAACCGCCGTAGCGGTTAATGCTGTTGGGAAACAGCAGCCGAGTGCCGACAAAAGCGGCGCTAAACAGCGTCAAGGCAAATGCCGCGCCGTCCCAGCCGTGGGCGGCGTAGAACAGCGTGATAAATGTCGCTATCACGCCGAAGCCACAGGAAGCGAACCCCAGCACCAGCCCATAGCGCCAGATTTTGCCCACTACGGCGCTAAAGGGAATTTTCTTGCCGGCAAGGGTTTTAACCGTCGGCCGCGGCAACGCGAAGCCGATAGCGACCCCCGCAATCAAGATAATGACCGCGGAGAGCAGCCCTAGCCCGCCCAGATGATGCAACCACACCCCAAGCGGCGCGCCAACGGCCAGGGCGCCATAGCTGGCGACGCCGTTCCACGAGATGACCCGGCCGATATGGCTGGACCCCACCGCGCCCACGCCCCAAAGCGTCGCACCGGTGCCGACAAAACTTTGGCCGAGCCCAAGAATCACCCGCCCCGCACACAAAAGCGTCAGCGCCATTACCGGCAGGGACTCGCTCCACAGCGACAAAAGATAACACACGCCGCTCAGCAGGCAGCCGCCCAGCCCGAGTACAACAATGCGCTTAGGGCCGACCCGGTCGGCATAGCGCCCGGCGTAAGGGCGGCTAAGCAGCGTCGCCAGGTATTGCAAACTGACGACCAGCCCAGCCCAAAAGGCGCTATAGCCCATATGATCATGCACATAACCCGGTAAAACGGCGAGAGGCAAGCCGATGGTGAGATAGTTAACGAAGTTGAACACCACCACAGAGAGAATACGCAGGGTAAGACGCCACCCGCGGGTAACCGGTTGGGGAGAAGATCCTGGTGAGGGCATCGAAAACTCGCGGCAAAGGACAAATTAACGGCGGAGACATACCCCACCCGACACATGGTTGACAAGTATAACAAAAAGTGTGGTTTGGATCATGGTACATCTGACCAAATTGTGGTCGTTTTGACGCAGCTTTATCAGGCGCCAGCGGCTTTGACGCCGCTGACGCACTGCTTGGACCGCGCGCGCCCCGGCGCGGAAGAATGCCGATTTTGGCGGGCAAACGCGGCGTTGACGAACGCGCTAAGGGCGGGCTCGGATGTTACCGGGGGCAGGCAACATTCCCCACCGCTCACGCGCGGGCCGCTCAGCGGGCCAGATAGGCCTTGAGCACGGCGGCCGCCTGCAAAAGTGCGCTTTGTACGCCGGGAACCGGTGCGAGAGGATTGAGCAACCCATAATCATGTATAAGCCCGCCGTAGGTCACCAGGGTCGTGGCAACGCCCGCCTCATTCAGTTTGCGCGCATAGGCCACCCCTTCATCGTGCAAGACGTCATACTCCGCCACCTGCACCAGTGCCGGCGGCAAACCGGCTAGCTGTTCCGGCAGCGCACGCAGCGGCGAGGCGGTGATTTCCTGGCGCTGGGCCGGATCGGTGGTGTAGTTGTCCCAGAACCATTCCATCATGCCTTTGGTCAGGAAATACCCTTCCGGGTAGCGCTGATACGAATCGGTGGCAAAATTCGCGTCCGTTACAGGCCACAGCAGGATTTGACAGGCGAGGGAGGGCGTACCGTGCTCTTTCGCCATCAGGCTGACAACGGTGGCCATGTTACCGCCGACGCTGTTTCCCGCCACGGCCAGACGCGTGCCGTCGACATCAATAGCGTTACCGTGCTCGGCCACCCAGCGCGTCGCGGCATAGGCCTGATTAATCGCGACCGGATAACGCGCCTCCGGCGAGGGGGTATAATTGACAAACACCCCCACGGCGCCGCTGGCGACCACCAGATCGCGTACCAAACGCTTGTGGGTAAAATAATCGCCGAGTACCCAGCCGCCGCCGTGGAAAAAAACGAAAGCCGGTAGCGCGCCGGCGGTGTTGGCCGGACGAACGATATTCAGGCTCAGCGGCTGACCGTCAACGGTGATAATCTGCTCCGATTCCTCAACGCCGCTCATATCAATGGCGACCGACTTTTGTGCGTCAGTGAGCACTTGACGGGCTTGCGCCGGCGGCAGACTTTCCACCGGGGGGGCATCGGCAGCGTTCAAGGCTCGCAGAAAGGCTTCAACGTGACGATCGGTGCGGGCCTGTTCCGGTTTTATCGGGGATTGATTCATTATCGTCTCCTGGCAGAGGGATGTGTCTTTTAAAGCGTAGTACGGCGGCCCAAGATTGCCTGCCGATACGCGTTGGGCGCGGCGCGCAACCTGTGCTTACGCCAAGACGGCCCGACGAAAGCCCTTTATAATGCACTGACGGTACCTTTAACACGGGGAACAGGCATGATTGAGATTTGGGGCAGAAAGACGTCCTCCAATGTGCAGGCATTGATGTGGTGCATAGGGGAGATCGGGCTACCGTTTGTCCGCTACGATATCGGCCATCGCTATGGCGGCAACGATACGGCGGCGTTTTTAGCCATGAACCCCAACGGCACCGTGCCCGTTATCCGTGACGATAAGGGCGCCCCCCTATGGGAAACCGGAGCGATTCTGCGGTATCTGGCTGGCCGCTACGGCGCGTTGGATTTTTGGCCAGCGGAACATCAGGCGCGGGCGCAGGTGGATAAATGGGCCGAGTGGGCCAAAATCAACGTCGCGCTCAATTTCACCGCCCCCGTATTCTGGCGGGTGGTCAGAACCGCTGCCGGCGAGCGGGATGCCCAGGCTATCGACCAGGCGCTGGTAAGGCTTCATCACTATCTGGCCCTAGCGGACGCACAAATTGCGCACGAGGGTTATTTGGCCGGCCGCGCTTTTACTTTGGCGGATATCCAGTTTGGCCATTTGCTGTACCGCTATTTTACCATCGCCATCGATCGTCCGGTTTTTCCGGCGATTGCGCAATATTATCAACGCTTGACCCAACGTCCGGCTTTTGCGGAGCATGTGATGGTGTCTTACGACGAATTACGCATACCTTAAACTCTGGCGCGCGGCGCCGGTTTTGCCTGGCGGGCCGGTGTGGTCAATTAGCTGAAAACAACGCGCTGAATATTGCCCATGCACCTGCGTCCTTCGGAACCACCGCGCCGGCCTTTTCCCGCCGTGACCAAAGTATAATTATCATCACTTGTGCTGGATTACAGGACATTATTGGCAGGGTATTCTCTTTAATCGGCAAAAGGTAAAACACTTCATCGGGAATAGAATTGTTATTGGTATCCCGTACTGTAAAAAAGAATTTCCTTTTTACAGAATGATAGCCTTAGGAGAGAGAATCATTTTCTCTTAATTATCATAATATTAGAAAACCCTATCGCTCTGTTGTTTGCCGTCTGCCGGAATAATCCACTTAACGGCGGCCTAGGCATGTCACGCTAAAAACGTGTATTCTGCAACGCGCTTATATATAACCCTTTTTCAACCTGGGATGGATAACGGCAAGGATTATGCCGTTCATGCTGGAACAGCAGGGCTTTTTTTTAGGGCAGTTTTTGGCATAAGATATAAGAAAAAAATATTACGAGTTTTAGAATTCAAAACACTATCATGCTTCTAAAGCCTAAAAAAGAATCAATTTCTTCTCCCGTCGGCGAATTGATAAGAAATTTATTCCCGGACGATGATATTAAGCAGTACTGATAATCAACTCGCGTAAATAAAGGCAAAGCGGTCAAAAAATGGATGCTCTCACATTGTCCCTGGACCATGTCGGTCTAGCGGTAAAAGATCTCGCCAAAGCAAAAGACGCTTACCAAAAATTAGGCTTTACCCTGACGGCCCTCAGCATGCATGCAGGCGCGAGCGAAGCCGATGGCAAGATCGTACCCTGGGGATCCGGTAATCATTGCGCCATGTTCGCACAAGGTTATTTCGAGATAATCGGCCTGATGGACGCCGACATGCCCAGCAATGTGAAGAAAATGGTGACGCGCTATGAAGGATTACATATCGTCGCCATGCAATGCTCCCGCGCTGACGACGCCTATCCGCTATTAACCGATGCCGGCGTAGCCGCCTTAAAGCCTATGGCGCTGGAAAGGGATGCCCCCTTTGGCGTTAATAATGATCTCGTGCGCCGGGCCCGTTTCCGCAATATCTATCTGGATACCGATATCTATCGAGAAGCGCGATTTATCGTTATCGAGCACGGTACGCCCGAGGTGTTATGGCAGCCTCACCTCCTGACGCATCCCAATGGCGCCGAAGCGTTATCCGGCGTTTATTTTGCCACCGCGACGCTTGCCGATACGATCGCGCGTTTTACCAAACTCGCCGGCGAACCGCGGCGGCAGGGCCCTGCCTGGGAGTTCACCCTCGCGACAGGCAAACTTTGGGTCATGGCGGAAGAGGAGATGCGGCGCTATTCCCCGGTACTTCAACCACATCCCCTTCACCGGGTGGCGGCAGCCTGCATTAAGGTGAAATCCCTGGCGTCGCTTGAGGCGTATTTCCAACGGCAAGAAGTGCCTTATACGCTAGCCGACGATCTCGATGGCGTGACGAAAACGCTTTGGGTCGGGCCAGAGGTCTCAAGCCATGCGGCCCTACAATTTAAAGAATAGCCAACGGAGCTGAAATGAAAGCAGCGGTAATTTATCAACATGGTGGCGCGGGCAGTATTCAATATGAAACGCACTTCGCCGATCCCGTGGCGGCGCCCGACGAAGTGGTGGTTAAAGTCCACGCGGCCACGCTGAATTATCATGACATTTTCACCCGTAACGGCATGCCCGGCATTACCGTCCCGATGCCCGTCATTATGGGCCTGGATTTTGCCGGCGAGATTGTCGAAGTCGGCCGCGAGGTCACCGAATGGCGCGTGGGCGACCGGGTCATGATCGATCCCTCCGATCGCAAAACCTTTGGCGGCGTGATTGGCGAGGCCCGCCATGGCGGTCTGGCGGAATATTGCGCGGTGCCGGCCCATCATCTGGTGGCGCTCCCAGACGACGTCAGTTATGACACCGCCGCCTGCCTGCCGGTGGCCTACGGCACGGCCTGGCGCATGATGATGACCATCGGCAAAATCAAAGCCGGCGAAAAGGTTCTGATTCTGGGCGCATCGGGCGGCGTCGGCACCTGTTGCGTGCAGTTGGCCAAACTGGCGGGCGCGGAAGTAGTTGCCGCCGCGTCGACCGCGGACAAACTCGAACGCCTAAGAGCGCTGGGCGCGGATCATTTGCTGAATTACAAGCAGGATGATTTCATGAAGTGGGTATTCACTCACTTTGGCAAGCCTCATCGGCGTCTTTACGAAGCCGGTATGGATGTGGCGGTAAATTTCACCGGTGGCGATACCTGGGTGAAATCGCTGCGCACGCTGCATCGCGGCGGACGTCTGCTGACCTGCGGCGCAACGGCCGGCTATGATCCCAAAGAAGACCTGCGCTTCGTCTGGAGCTACGAGCTGCAGATATTGGGCTCCAACGGCTGGGCGCGTGATGACCTATCCAGTTTGCTGGAACTGGTGCGCGCCGGCAAACTGACCCCCGTCATTGATAACACCTATGCCCTTGCCGATGTCAATGAAGCGTTTCGTCAGTTGGAAGATCGTCTGGTATTTGGCAAGGTGGTGGTGAAACCATGAGCAACGACACTCCCCAAAGGCTTACCCGCGACGGGCTAGCGCAGATTTTTCAGCAGTCACGTTTCATCCATGCCATGCAGCTTGAGATCCTGGACATGGACTACGACCAGTCACGTCTGGCGGTGCGCATGCCGCTGCGGCCGGAAATTGAACGTGGTGCGGTGGGATCGCTTCAGTTCCACGGCGGGGCGTTGGCCGCACTCATTGATGTGGCGGGCGATTTTGCGCTCGGCATGCTCCTGGGCGGCGGCGTCCCTACCGTCAACCTGCATATTGATTATTTACGTCCCGCGGTAGGCGCTTATGTTGATGCCACCGCGACCGTACGCAAACAGGGCCGGTCATTCGCCATAATCGATATAGAGATTACCGCCCCCACCGGCAAATTAGTCGCTATTGGCCGCGGAACCTATGTTCCCGCGAAAGGATAACTCAGGAGTTGATGATGCCAACCGTATTTTCTTCTGCAAAAATCGCGGCATTAGCCGCCGTCGTTTTGGGAATCATGTCGACTTCGGCCCATGCGGAATTGACCAAAGTCCGCTATGCCAATGTCACCGACATTACCCTCTCCCAGGCGCCCGTTATTGTCGCGCAGGAGCTGGGGTATTTTAAAGACGAAGGGCTGGACGTAGAAGTTATGGGCTTTAAAGGAACCGGTACGCTTATCCCGCAAATGCTGGCGAAACGGGTCGATATCGGTTACCCCAACCCGGATACCATTATTCTTTCCAACGCCCCCGGCCAAAAGCGCCTGCCGTTGAAGTTCTTCTACAACTCTACCCGCAGCTCCGGCTGGGAGTTTATCGTTCCCGCGGATTCCCCCATAAAGACCCTGAAAGATCTGGACGGCAAAACCCTGGGCGTAGGCGCCATGAGTTTCGGTAACGTGCCGATTACCAAAGCGGAATTCAAGGAGTTGGGAATTAATGCCACCATGGTGCCGGTCGGCATCGGCAGCGCCGCGTTCCTTGCGTTGACCAGTAAAAAAATCGACGCGCTGAACCTGTTTGATACCCAGCACGCCACGCTTGAAGTTCAGGGCACCAAAATTCGCCGGCTGCCGCAGCTGCCGCGCTATTCCAATCTGTTCAGCAATGGTTTTATCGCCAGCGATGAGATGATCAAAGAAAAACCACAAGTTCTGACGGGCTTCGGCCGCGCCGTGGCCAAGGCGACGGTATTTTGTGAAGCCAATCGCGAAGCGTGCGTCGAGCTGTTCTGGAAAAAATACCCTAACACCCGTCCTGGCGGCGATGCGCAAAAAGTTCTCGCCGACAATGTCCAGGTGTTTAATTCCCGCTTCAATAAAATGCTGGATTTCCCTGCGGGTCAACCGCGCCAATGGGGGCAATACGACGAGAAAACCTGGCAGAACTTCGTCGATGCGCTTTATGACGGCGGGCAGTTACAAAGCAAAGAGATTAACCTCGCCGATTGTTATACCAATGCATTAGTGCCGGCGATGTCTGATTTCGATGCCGCCGCGATCGTCGCCCAGGCGAAAGCCTACAAAGTTGAATAAGTGAATTAGGGGCCCTGCATGTCTGCGTCTCGTACCGTTTTTCGCGCTGAAAATTTACAGGTTACCTACCAGTCGTCCCGTGGCGCGACGCCGGCGCTGGATAATTTTAATACCACGCTGGCGCAGGGCGAATTTTTATCCATTCTCGGACCGTCGGGTTGTGGCAAGTCCACCCTGATGAAGGTCGCCGCGGGTCTGTTAACCCCCTCGGCCGGGATTGCCGAACTAGACGGTACGCCCATCACGGGTCCGCGCCGTGATGTCGGCATTGTGTTTCAACAGGCGACATTGCTGCCGTGGCAAACCGTGCTGCAAAATGTCATGTTGCCGATACGCACGCTCGGCATGGATATCAAGCAAGGGGAAATCCGGGCCAGGGCGCTGCTGCGGCTAGTGGGGCTGGAAAAATTCGAGCATCACTATCCCCATGAGCTTTCAGGTGGGATGCAACAGCGCGTAGGCATCGCCCGCGGTTTGATTCACGATCCAAGCTTGCTGCTGATGGATGAACCCTTTGCCGCGCTGGATGCGTTATCCCGTGAACATATGATGGTAGAACTCCAGCGTATCTGGATGGAGAACCGGAAAAGCGTCATTTTTATTACCCACTCCATCCCGGAAGCGGTGTTTCTTTCCACCAAAATTATCGTCCTGTCGCCGCGCCCGGCAAAAATTATTCGTGAGATTGAAGTCGATTTACCGCTGCCGCGCAATGAAGAGACCATGGCCAGCGCACGGTTCAATGAATTGTGCACGGAACTTCGCCATCTATTTTTTAAACAGCAACACTAGGCGTGCCTTATGAGCGAACGTATTAAATCGGTGCTGTATCCTCTATTACTGCTGATTGTCCTGATAGCATTATGGCATGTTGCGGTGACCTATGGCGGCGTACCAAACTATATTCTGCCGCCGGTCGAAGGCGTCCTGGCGGCGCTGAAGCGGGGATATATCGACGGGGCCTATTGGGGCGATTTCACCTATACCCTGTCGTCCATGTTAATCGGCTATACGGTAGGCTGCGCCCTGGCTTTTTTCATCGGCGCGCTATTTGCCGAGGTGCGCTGGGTAGAACGTCTGCTGTATCCTTTTGTGCTCGGCCTGCAATCCATGCCCAAAGTCGCGCTCGCGCCGCTGATATTAGTGTGGTTTGGTTTTGGCTTGGGATCGAAAGCGGTCATGGTCGGCATGGTGTGCTTTTTCCCGATGTTCATTAATACCGCAATAGGCTTGAAGGCAACCGACCCGGCGCTCATCGATTTAATGCGTGCCTTTTCCGCTAGCCGTTGGCACATCCTGCTGCGTATAAAAATTCCTTCCGCCGCCGGCCATATTTTTGCCGCTTTGCAAATTTCAGTGGTTTTGGGGCTGATTGGCGCGGTGGTCGCCGAATTCGTCTCCTCGTCTCAGGGCCTCGGCTATCTGATTAACGCGGCGACAACGACGCTTGACACCAGCACCATGTTTGCGTCGCTCATTAGCCTGGCCTTTTTAGGGATTGTCGCCAGCCAGATTATTCGTTTTTTACATAAGAAATTGGTGTTCTGGGATCAACAGGCGGGCAACCCCTCCCTGTCGGAATAAACGCGTTGGTGCGCAGCCATATCGCCTCGCGCACCGGCGGGGCGGCCTCCCCAACGCCGGACTCGCGCGAGAGCCGCCCGCCGGCCCGGGCTGGCGATAAAGCATTTAGGACACATTTGCTACCCTCTCTCTGCGGCCATCCACCCTTACGGCGGTGAAGCCGGGTCTGGCCAGCGGCAACAGCCGTCATGTAGAGAGACGACCGCCGCGAGGCGGGGTAAAACGAATGCCTTGCGCACGTTTTAGTGATGAGAAAGGTGATTTAGAGGGTTCTTCAATGTGGCAAAACTTGGGTAAAATCATAGGGTCAGACCTATCGAACAACGATCCGGCGCTGATTGACTGCGTCGATTTTGATAATCCACGGACCTATACCTTTAGCGATATCGATAATCAAGCCGATGCCTGCGCGCGGGGCCTGGTGAAGCGAGGATTAGCGAAAGGCGACTGCGTGGCGATTCTCAGCATTAATCGCGCGGAATACCTTATTGCCTATTTGGGCATTATGCGCGCCGGAATGGTGGCGGTGCCGCTCAATTATAAACTGGCCACGGAAACCTTACATTTCATTCTGCAAGATTGTAACGCCAAATTCGCTTTGGTTGACGGCCCGCGCCAGCAGGAATTGCCCCCGGCTACGCCGTCCGTCAGGCTGGATTCGGCTGAATGGAAAGCGTTTCTCGACCCAGGCGCCTTTGACACCGTTGCCCCGGCCGATGACACCTGCGCCATGATTCTGTATACCTCCGGTTCAACGGGACGTCCCAAAGGGGTAAAACTTTCCCATCGGGGGCATATCTGGACATTGACCTCGCGGCTCCTGCATCGGCGCGATTTAAGCGGCGAACGCATGATTATCGCGGCGCCCATGTTTCATATGAATGCGTTGGGCAACTGCAAATTTGCGCTGGCGGGCCATGCCTGTATCGTCCTGCTGCCCAATTTCCAGACTCGGCAGTTTATCGCCGCGATCGATCGCCACCGGGTGACCTGGATTACCTCGGTCCCGACGATGATGGCCATGGTGGTGAGCGAAACCGAGGCTCTATCGCAAATAAAGACCGCGCAGGTGAAATTTATACGCATGGGATCGGCCCCCGCAACGCAGCAGCTCTACCGCTCGGTGCAAGCGGCGTTTCCCAATGCCACGCTGGCGGGCGGTTACGGCACCACCGAGGCCGGCCCCATCGTTTTTGGACCGACCGGCGGGCGCAAATTACCTAACGACGGCGGTTTAGGCTGGCCACTGCCTGAGGTGGAAGTCCGCCTGGTGGATGAAAACGGGGCCGATGCGAGCGAGGGCGTGCTGTGGATGCGTACCCCCGCCAATATGTTGGGGTATTTGAATTTGCCGGAAAAAACCGCCCAGGTGCTCACCAACGACGGCTGGTATATTTCCGGTGATTTATTCCGCCGCGATGAAAGCGGATGTTATTATTTTATTGGCCGTGCAGATGATATGTTCAATTGCGGGGGCGAAAATATCTGGCCTGGCGAGGTTGAACAGGTGATAGAACACATTCCCGAGGTGATGCAGGCCTGTGTTGTACCGATTAATGACGACGTTAAAGGGCAAAAACCCGTTGCTTTTGTGGTACGGCATCAGGGTAAACAGATAACCGAAGAGGAAATTAAACGCTTTGTGCTCGCGCATGCGCCGGCTTATCAACATCCTCGTCGCGTTTTCTTTCTGGATGCGTTGCCGCTGGCGGCAACCAATAAAATTGACCGTAAGCAGCTAATACAGAGAGCGGAAGCCAACGTGAAATAATCGGGTAGTCCGGGTGCGTTGGCGCACCCGAGCCAAAAACGCTTTGGCGCACGACAGATTAAGGGGTGCAACATCAATGCTTGATAAAACCGATCGTAAGATTTTATCTCTACTACAGAGAGATTGCACACTGTCATTACAGAATTTGGCCGACGCAATCCATCTAACGTCCACGCCGTGCTGGAAGCGTTTAAAAAGATTGGAGGATGAAGGGATTATCAAGAGCAAGGTTGCGCTTTTGAATAATGAAAAGCTCGGCCTTAACCTGACCGCGTTTATGATGGTGAAAACGCAGCAGCATACCCAGGAATGGTACAGCCGCTTCGTCAGCCATGTGGAATCGATGCCGGAAGTCATGTCTTTCTACCGCTTGGCCGGTGAATATGACTATTTACTGCAGGTGCTGGTTTCCGATATGAAAAATTACGATCTTTTCTACAAACGCTTGGTCGCGGGGGTGCCGGGCCTGCTGGACGTGACATCAACCTTCGCCATGGAAAATATTAAAAACACTACCGAATTACCGCTGGATTTATCCGTCGACAAAGAGGCGACGTGATAGATGCCGACCCGCTTTTAGTCCTTCGTTATGTTGCGCGTTGCGACTAAGAGCCTTCCCCCGGCGACGGGGCGCGGGGCATAATGACAGAGCGATTTAGGATAAATAAGGCGGGTCAGCCTTCTCTTTATGCCCTGGAGCCGAACGACGTGTCAGACCGGCGCAAGGGTTGCTTATCCCCAATAGCCTTTCAATTAACCAAATAGCTCACCTGATGCGGTGTCGATACGTTGTTCAATGCTTTCAGCATCACATCCCGCGTGTGGATCAAATGTTCCGACAGAATAACGATAGCGACATCCGCGTGACCATCGAGTATCGCCTGAAGCAATTCATTATGATCGTTGTTGTGCTCACCCTGCTCCGCGGCAACAGGCAATAGCACGCGTTGATAGATGGAAAACGCCTCTGCCAGCTGCTTCACCATCAAATAGAGCCAATTGCTGCCGCAATTTTCCATCATGATGAAGTTAAAATCTTCATGGCGGCTATGCCATTCAGGATTAAGCCTGTCCGGTGATTCAGGTAATGTCTGCGGGGTGTGGACCAGGCGGTGATGCGCGGCCAAAAGCCGCGCTTGCCATTCAACATCGCGAGTTTCAATCGACTTACGCACCGCAATGCTTTCAAATGTGATGCGCTGCTCGGTCAAATCAATCAGCTCTTCAGGATTCAGGCTGCGTACGCTAAAGCCCTGCTGCGGCGCAACATCAACCAAGAGCTCTCCCGCCAGCCGGCTAAGCGCTTCGCGAACCACATTCAGGCTTACACCAAATCGCTGTGCGAGCTCTGAGATCTTAAGCTTATGCCCAGGAATAAGCTGCCCCGTCAGAATCAATCCCCGTACGCGAGAATAGATCGTCTCGTTTAACGATCTGCCCTCTTTAACAGCTTTCATTGTGCTTCTCCAGTAAAATCTTATTTATCAGTAATTTAAAACTTATCTCTCGGAGGTGTATCACATAATAGCATAGAAGGCGCATAAAAGGACATTCATATGAAAAACCTATAATCATACAAAAAATAGATTTTTTACTTTAAAAAAGGTTTTTGTTGCGTATTATCACTTTTAACGCCGTATGCGTGTGCCGGGAGCCAATATGTCCTTAGCGTTGAACACATCATCATTTGAATTCGAGGGGATGCGGGTTGGGTATTACACCGCAGGGAGCGGAAAGCCATTATTGCTGATCCATGGTTCTGGTCCTGGCGCCTCAAGCCTAGGCAACTGGGGTCGTGTGATAGCGCCGCTGAGCGACCACTATCAGGTTTTTGCTATGGACCTGATTGGCTTTGGCATCAGCGAGCGCAAGCCTGAAAAACCTTACTTTGATTTGCCCTTATGGGTCCGTCAGGCCAAAGCGATGCTGGATCATATCGCAGCACCCGCGATAGGTGTCATTGGACATTCGCTTTCTGCGGTCATTGCCCTGTCGCTCGCCGCTACCGAGCAGCGAATCTCAAGCGTATTGACGACGGGTGCTATAGGCGCGCCTTTTACCGCCACTCAGGCCACTCAACGTATTTGGCGCTGCCCGCGAGACCGGGAAGAATTAATAGAGACATTGGGGACGCTTATATATGACAAGTCGATTATTGATGATGATTATATTAGTGCCAGAGAACCGGTAGTCTTCGCCCCGGGATATGCGGACTATTTTAACGACATGTTTGCAGAAGAGCCTCAACACTATGTCGAAAAGACCACGCTGAGTCGGGAATTGCTTTCTCGCATTCACTGTCCGGTCATTATGCTGCATGGCCGCAACGATATTCCATTTCCAGCGAGCAGCTCTGAAATAGTTGCAAAACAGATACGGCATGCTGACTTGCAGATATTGAGTGAGTGCTCACACTCGGTAGCATTTGAACGGAGTCATGCTTTTCTCAATGCCGCGCATCAGCTGTTCAAATAGAAACGGATGAAAAGTTCATCGCTTATTTCGTTGAGGTCAAGGACATTTTCGCCTGCCGTTAGCGCTGGCGTCAATATTGGCTGAGGGCGTATTGCCGTAATGACGTTAGGTTATAACCGTAGAACAGGAGAGGATGCCGTTCATTCTGTCAAATAACGAGTGTGCTGAAATACATCATTTTAACGCTAGACGCATCCCTTTTCGGAAAGATGTTTTCTGCTCTTAGGTTTTATCAAATCGAGGAAATGATAATGAATTGGCAATCTGCTGTTAAGAGAAAATCTTCATCGTTATTTTTAACCTATTTCCTGGCCGCAATCTCGTTATCCATGTTAACTCCCTCCACCGCGAACGCAGAGGAAGATCGATTTGCGGGATTAATTGCACCGCTTAAGGCGGAGAAGCCCTTTAAACTGGCCGTCACCGTTGTTCATCTCAATGATGATTTTTATAAAGGGATTATCTACGGCATTACCGATGAAGCGAAACGCTCAGGAGTAAATGTGGTTCAGGTCTCCGTGGCGGGCGCTTATGGCAATGTCCGTGAGCAATTTGCGCAACTGGAAGCGTTTAAAAGCATAGGCGCCGATGTGGCGGTTCTGGCGCCCGCCGCTTATAACGGTTTCGATCCCATCATCAAATCATTGAAGGCGAGCGGCATGAAGGTCGCCTCGGTCGGGATCCCGGTGGACAGCAATAATATCGATTTTGGCGTGCTACAGGATGATACCTATATTGGTAAATTGATGGCAGAGGCCGTTTGTCATTCTGCGGTTAAGCCTAAGAACGTGGCGATGATCCCTGGTCCCGCGGGCGCAGAATGGGTGCGTCTTCGTTATGTCGGTTTCAAGGAAGAAGCCAAGAAATGCCCCACCCCGATCTCGGTTGTTGAAACGGGCTTCGGCGGCGGTATTGATCTGCAGGAAGGGCTCACTAAAGCCGCCGATCTTATGTTACGTAATCCCGAGGTAAACTTTATCTATACCCCGCAAATCACCTTGGGCATGGGGGCGGTGCAGGCTATACGCCAGCAACATCGCCAGGCTTCGGTCGTGAGCTCGGCCATGGTGAAACGGGTCGTGCCGATGATCGAAGAAGGGAAAATGCTGGCCGTGGTATCCGAACCCGGCATCATTATGGGCCGTCTGATTGTGCAGTACGCTATTCGTTCCATGGAAGGAAAACCGCTTCCCAACTTGGCCGCCGCAGGCACCGATGGGCTTAATTATGCCCACTTGAACGTGCCAAATAAGGTTCTGGATAAGGACAATGTGGCAACCCACCCCTTTGAAACTTATGAAATCGCTCCTGCTGACTGGAAAGTCCCCGCCATGCAGTAAGTCAGGTATGAGGAGATAACGATGCAATCAGAACGGGTCATGGAAAAGCCGATGGATGTTCAGCGCTCGCCGCTGCTGCGGATCGAGGGCTTATCAAAGCGCTTCGGCGCGACGCAGGCGCTGAACAAGGTTTCGATCCAGTTCCAGGCGGGCGAGATCCATTGCGTGCTCGGTGAGAACGGCGCGGGTAAGTCGACCATTGGAAAAATTGTGAGCGGGTTATATCAGGCTGATGAAGGCACCATTTGGTATGACGATTTACAGGTCTCCTTCGGCAGTTCCCGTGAAGCCCGTCACGCTGGGGTGGTGATGGTGTATCAGGAACTTTCCCTTGCGCCGAGCCTATCCGTGCGCGCCAACCTGTGGCTGGGCGCGGAGAAAGGCAAAACGGTGCTGTCTCTCACGCGTAAATCGCAAGAGGTCACGCGCGTGCGGGAAGTTCTGCATCAGCTCGGCCTGGTTGATATTGACATGGAGCAGGCGGTAGCGAGCTTTCCGATAGCCGTACAGCAGCTTATCGAGATTGGCAAATCGCTCATGTCGCAGCCCAGGGTGATCGTTTTTGATGAACCCACGGCCATGCTCAGCGCGGTTGAAAAAGATCGGTTCTTCGCCGTATTACGAAGGCTGCGCGCCACGGGGATGGCCTCGGTTCTGGTCACCCACCATATTGAAGATGTCCTTGCCGTCAGCGACAGAGTGACCATTATGCGCAATGGCGCCGTGGTTGATGCCTTTGCGGTCACTAACGATGTCGACGCTGACTTTATCGTCGCGCGGCTGACGGGTAAGCCGCCCGGCAGCCACAGCATTAACGATAAAGGAAAGCAAAAGTTTGCGCCACTGCTCGACTTTGAGCACCTGCCGGTGAGCAGCGGGGGCTACCGCGTCTTTACCGTTGGGCGCGGCGAAGTGGTAGGCATTTACGGGGTCGTCGGGTGTGGCGGTGAAGATCTGCTGCGCAATTTGGTGGGCTTTTTGCCCACCCCCAGCGGGGCCTCCACCCGATTCCGTTTAGAAGGCCATGAATGGCGGCCAAAGAACGTCACCGAGGCGCTGAGAAAAGGCGTGGCGTGGCTACCGGCGGGAAGAGCGAGCCATTGCGTTTATCCGACCTTGACCATCGCTGAAAACCTGATGATGACACAGTTAACAAGCGTCAGCCGCATCGGATTTATCAGTACCCGACGAATGGATGCGGTGGCGGATAAATTATTGCGGGCGTGCGGCGTAAAATTTGGCGATAAACATGATCTTCTGACGAGTCTGAGCGGCGGTAATCAACAAAAAGTCGTGCTCGCCCGCGCCATGGCCAGCGCCCGCAAACTACTGGTTCTGGAGGAGCCCACCGCAGGGGTCGATATTGATGCGAAACATGAAATACATCAGAGAATTCGCGCTCTGGCTTCCTCCGGCGTCGCGGTGATTATGTTATCCAGCGACCTGGGGGAAACGATGAGCCTGTGCGATACGGTCTGGACAATGTTTCATGGACGCATGGTTTCCACTTATCGCAATCCTGATGAGAACGATAAAGCCTCTATTATCGCAGACGTCGTGGGCTAAGTCCGGTCCCTGTAGATTATTTAAACGCTGGCAATGCCGGAGCAGGAGTTTGTATCATGAGTACAAGCAGAGAAATGGGGATATTTCCCTCGGGAAAAGGCGCAAAAAATAGAAAGCATTCACTGTCAGATTGGATGCTTCCTCTGCTGATTGTATTAACCGCAATCGGCGCGGGCATTGTTCAGCCCAGATTCCTCTCGGTCAGTAACGGTATTAACCTCGCCTGCCAGTTGGCGCCGCTTCTTATTATCTCGTTGGGGCAGGCGGTTGCCGTAATACGAGGCGGCCTGGATTTATCTCTCTCATCCTCGATGTCCCTGGCGGGCGTTGCGGGTGTGATGGTAATGAATCAATTGGGTATCCCAGCGGGGCTGATTGCTATGCTTCTCGTTGGCACGTTAACCGGCGCGGCGTCCGGGATACTGATTGCCATATTTAATACCTCACCGCTGGTGATTACTTTAGGGATGCTCTCTGTCGCCCAGGCGGTGGCACTTATTCTTTCAGGCGGCGTGCCTATTTATGATGTGCCGGCCCGCTATATTGACACGGTGGGCTACGGCACCTGGCTCGGTTTACCCGTGATGGTATGGATTGCCGTCGCATTGACTCTTTTTATCGGGGTATTGCTTAAATACACCCTATTCGGTCGTTATGTCTATGCGATGGGCTCGAATGTGTCTGCTGCGTCAAAGTCAGGCATTAACGTAAAGTTCAACACGGTTCTGGTGTATATGGTAAGCGGTTTTTGCGCCGGCACGGGAGCTATCATATTAACCGCGTGGACGAGCTCGGCCCAACCTATCGCCGCGGCGAATTTGACGCTGCAATCTCTTGCCGCGGTCGTTCTCGGCGGCGTGGCGCTGACGGGCGGCGCTGGCAATCTCCGGCAGGTCATTACGGGCGTGGTCGTTTTAACGCTATTGTCCAATGTCATGAACATGGTCGGTGTCTCCGCCTATTACCAAACGCTCGCGGTAGGTATTGTAATTATTTTAGCCGTTATTCTCGACCGCTTTCGTCGTCGCGAATCACATTAATTACCTGGTTGCGTTTCGCCGACCAGCGGGGTGATATGGCATCGCGGGACGCGTTACAGCACACCGGCAGCCGCTTATTCATTCGCTACGCGTATCGCGAATGCGGTCAAATGCAGCAGATGATTATTAATTTCACATTTAGCCATACAGGAGAATTAGCGTGTCTGACAACGTTCAATATATTAACCCCGATAACGCCAGTCCGGCGCAGGGGCTTTATTCCAACCTGACGAAAGTGAAAGCTGGCGATCTTTATTATATTTCCGGGCAGCTGTCGGTAGGCGCTGACGGCGCAGTGGTGGGAAAGGGAGATTTTGATGCGCAGTTTTCACAGGTGTTTAAAAATTTGGGGGATGTCCTGGCCGCGGTCGGCTGCGATTATAACGACGTGGTGAAATTCAATACCTATCTGGTGGCCTCTCAGCATATTGATAACTTCATGAAAAACCGGCAAGCGCTGTTTCCCGCACTGTTTTCCACGTCTGATTATGCACCAAATACGCTCCTGGTGGTGGACAGACTGGTAAAAGAAGATTTTCTCATTGAAGTTGAAGCCGTTGCCCGTGCGCGTGATTAATAATTCTTTAGACTGTAGGTGTTAATATGAAGCTGGTTACGTATCTGCTCTCTGGCGAGAAAAAAATCGGTGTGATTAGCACATCTGGAAACATTGTCGATGTGACTGATATTGTCAATACCAACGATATGAATGTGCTTATCGAGAATTATGCATGCTATGAGGGTTCGCTAAAAATGTGTAGTGACGGCCCTGATGAGGGTGGGATCCCGCTCGGGCACGTTCGTTTGCTGGCGCCCATCCCCTCTCCCCGCCGAAATATCTTCTGCGTCGGCAAGAACTATTATGCGCATGCGCACGAGTTCGGTAACAGTGGCTATGACTCCAGCGCCGCCGCGGGCAACATACCGACCCACCCGATAATTTTCAGCAAGCCTTGTACGTCCGTAAGCGGCCCGGATGATGGGGTTGACAGCACGCTCGACCCCTATGACACCCTCGATTACGAAGCCGAGCTGGCGGTGGTCCTGGGTAAAAAAGGGCGCGTCGCGGAAAGTGACGATCCCCTGTCGTATATTTTTGGTTTCACCTTGGTAAACGACCTGACTTCACGTCACCTGCAGAAACAGCATAGCCAATGGCTATTGGGTAAAGGCTGCGATGGATTTTGCCCCATGGGGCCCCTGCTGGTCACCGCGGATGAATTTGGGACGCTCGGTTCGCAAATCCTTTCCTGCACCGTCAACGGTGAAACAAGACAACAAGCCGCCATTCGTGATTTGATCTTTGATATTCCTACTCTGATTAAAACCATAGGTCAAAATATCACGTTACTGCCTGGAGATATTATCGCCACCGGTACGCCTGCCGGCGTTGGGTTAGGTTTCTCTCCGCCAAAATATTTACGCCGGGGCGACAAGGTGGTGGTAGCCATGGCTGAAATAGGTGAATTAACCAATAGCATTATCTGACCATCGCAAGTCATGCTTTTGCCCATCGGGCTCGGTATTACATCGGATAACCTAGCTGTATCGATACGGATTAGCTCTGCCCTGTATTTTGTCTTTAATATTAATCGAAAGACCAGGGGCAATTACAGCGCTGTTATCTTTTCAATAATCAGAAATTAATGATTTAATGAGGTACTATTATGGCCAAGATTGTAAGTGCAATCAGTATGTCCCATGTTCCCGGCGCCCTGGGCTGGGCCGATGCGCCTTCGGCACAGCAGCGTGAGCGCCTGGCGATGATCCATGCCAAACTCAAGCGGTGTATTGATGAGACAAAACCCAATCTCATTATTGCCTTTTTAGATGACCATTTTGAAAACAACTTTCGCAATTTGATGCCGACGTTAGGCGTACCGGTGAGCGATGCGAATATCGGACCGGCGGAATATATGATGAAAGCGCTGAAGTTTGATAAACAGCACAGCATTGCCAGTAACGCGGAAATTGCGCAGATGCTGCTGGAGAAATTGGTCCACGGCGGTTTTGATGCGACGCGAATGGGGGCTATCGAATATGGTAATAACCTGATGATGCCGCTTTTCTTTATTAATCCCGAGTTCACTATTCCCGTGGTACCCGTTTATATCAACGTCTTCTCCCCCCCTCTTATGCCGTATTCCCGAGCGTACGATTTGGGCTTAAAAGTACGGGAGATTATCGATTCACTGCCGGATGATTATCGCGTTCACTTCCTGGCAACGGGGGGGCTTTCTCATTGGCCGCCGGTCTGGGTCGAGGGCGCGCCGGAAAATGACGAATTGCTGCAGCGCATGAAAGTCTATCAGACCGTCGGCAAGAGCGCCCTTATCGACGATCCTACGCTTTACTCCGATTTTGCCCAATATGAAATTGACATGATGAGCAGGATGGAATGGCCCCTGGGCCACAGCCATCCGCTGGTCAACGAAGAGTGGGATCGCGAAATGCTGGAGCGTTTCGAGGCTGGCGATATCGACTACATGCGCGCCCTTACCTATGAGGAAGTAGAGGAGCGTGGCGGCCACGGTGGGCATGAGGCGCTGAACTGGGTAGCGCTGATGGGCGCAATGAAAGGGGCCCGTCCTGATTATGTTGCTTATGAATCCGTGCCGGAATGGATTACAGGTATGAGCTATTTAACCTATCCCGGGCAAAGCTGATGTTTATCGTCTGAGAGACATTTATCTCCAGGGAAAAATGCAAGCAAATACCGTCTGATCAATAAGGCTCCCTGCCCTGGGCGCCTTGATCCGGGACGTTGCCGATAGTTACTGGCGTACGCCTGGCGATCATTTTCCCTCGGATCCTTATGTCGCTTTCTTGCGCCGAATGACGCGGCGCCCCACGTTTGTTGAACATGACTGGAGAATACTCCCGATGGCACGAATCGCAGTAATCGGAGCGGGTATGGGCGGATTGGCCTTTGCCGCCGCGATGAGAAACAGTAGGCATGAGGTGTCCGTCTATGAACAGGCAAATGAGCTGACCGAGCTAGGCGCAGGCATTTCTCTTTGGGCGAACGGGACACGTCTGTTCGACGAAATGGGCATTGCCTTCCCAATGGCCGAACGGTCATGCGAAACGGAAGCGGCCTATTTTCGCAATGAAGACGGCAGCGTGGCGGCCTGCCAGCGGCTGGCGCGTGATAACTGGTACCGAAATGAGTACGGCTATCCCTATTATGGCGCTTTCAGAACCGATCTTCAGTCCGCGCTGCTGGATGTCGTCGGCCGCGAGACTATCCGGCTCGGTAAACAGCTGACCCGACTGGATGATACCGGTGATGAAGTCACGCTGTACTGGGCTGACGGTACCCTGGCTAGCGCCGATTTGGTGGTGGGGGCTGACGGCATCCGATCCGTAGTGCGACAAACGGTAAGCGATGACGGTCGGCCGGTATTTACCGGGAATAGCGCGTTTCGCGGCCTGGCCAAGACCGCCGTCCTGGACCGCCTTCCCGAGCCGCATTCCTTTACGGACTGGATGGGCGACGGGATGCACGTGCTCAATTTTCCCGTAGGGAAAGACTTCGCCTATCAGACGATCGTGGTGTTCATGGATGGCCCGGAAAAATGGGAGCATGACGCCTGGCGGGTCCCTGCCGACGCCGCGGCCATCGGCAAAAAGTTTGCCCATTGGCACCCCGCGGTCGGGCAACTGCTTGAGCACGTCAACCTGGCTGAACGCTGGGGCATGTTCCAGGTCAGTCCCATGACCTCATGGCATCGCGGGCGCGCGGTGTTAATCGGTGATGCCGCACACGGTATGATGCCGCATCACGGTCAGGGGGCGATTTCTTCGTTTGAAGACGCCGTCGCCCTCGCTCATGTTATCAACAACGACGCACTCTCATCCGTGCACGCGAAGCTTGACGCCTTTGAGCTGGAGCGTAAAGCTCGCGCTGAGCGCATTCAAAAATCATCGCGCAGCGTCAATGATTGCCTGCATCTGCCTGAGGGGGCCGCGCGCATGGAACGTAACCTGATACTGAATGCGCTCGGCAAGCATTTTTCATGGCTTCATAGCTACAAAATCGGCGTTTAACCTCGGGCCAGCGCCTGCGCGCAGGCCCAGGCGGAGCTCCAGGCCCACTGAAAGTTATAGCCGCCCAGCCAACCGATAACATCGACCACTTCGCCGATAAAATACAGCCCCGGCACAGCGTTGCACGCCAGCGTTTTGGAGGACAGCCCACGAGTATCCACACCGCCCTGAGTCACTTCGGCGGTGCGGTAGCCTTCGGTGCCGTTGGGCTGAACTCGCCACTGCTGCAGCGGCGATACCCACTGCGCGATATGGCGCGGGGTCAGCTGTTTCAGGCTGATATCCGGGATGTCGTGCAACTGGTACCAGCATTCAACCAGCCGGCGCGGCAGCAGTTTCGCCAGGGTATTTTTCAGACTCTGGTTGGGATGGGCGGCGGTTTCCTCGCGCAGCACGTCCGGCAGCGCCACATCCGGCAGTAAATCAATCGTCAAAAACTCGCCCGTTTGCCAGAAGCTGGAAATCTGCAAGATGGCCGGTCCAGACAGACCGCGGTGGGTGAAGAGGACATTTTCGCGAAACCGGGTACCCTCCTCGGCGCTGACGATCGCCGGCACCGCGACGCCCGCCAGCGCCGCCAGCGGGTCCAGCAGCGGTTTATGCAGTGTAACCGGCACCAGCGCCGCCCGCGTCGGTATGACGTCCAGACCAAACTGTTGGGCAAGACGGTAGCCAAACGGCGTCGCGCCCAGACCGGGCATCGACAGCCCGCCTGTGGCGACCACCAGCGCGGGGGTGAAAATGTCCCCCTGGGGCAGCGTCAGCAGAAAACCGCCGTTGTGCCGGGTGACCGACAGCACTTCGCTGCGCAAACGTAGCGTGACCTGCCCAAGCCGGCACTCCGCCAGCAGGAGATCCACGATCTGCTGCGCCGAGTCATCGCAAAACAGCTGCCCGAGCGTCTTTTCATGCCAGGCGATGCCGTGGCGCTGCACCAGATCGATAAAATCCCATTGCGTATAGCGTGCCAGCGCCGATTTGCAGAAATGGGGATTTTGCGACAAGTAGGCGGCCGGTTCGATGTACAGGTTGGTAAAATTGCAGCGGCCGCCGCCCGACATCAGGATCTTGCGGCCCGGTTTTTTGCCGTTATCCAGCAACAGCACGCGGCGACCCAATTGGCCCGCCTGGGCGGCGCAAAACATGCCCGCCGCGCCGGCGCCGATCACCACCACTTCAAACTGTTCTGCCATTATCTCACTCTGCCTATACTCTTAATGGGCGACCTGACCCGCAGGCGCCAAGACTGCGGCCCGATTGTAATGGGCCCGGCGGCACATTGCTATGGTAACAAAATGCTAGATTGGGTAAAAAAGCGTATCTTGCTGAATTTGATAGTTTATAGGGGGTAGTACATGCTTGTCGGCGGCAAGTTTATTAAAAAAAGGTCATATTTTCCTTTTCCCCTGGCCCTCTTGTCGCAGATAATGCGGCCCGTTCATGTCCAAACAATGGCGTAACTCTCTATGCTACATCTATTCACCGGCCTGGAATTCCATACCGGTCTAATGTTGGTGCTCGCATTAATCTTTGTTCTGGTTTATGAGGCCATCAATGGCTTTCATGATACGGCCAATGCCGTAGCCACCGTTATCTACACCCGCGCGCTGCGCTCTCAGCTGGCGGTCGCCATGTCCGGGGTGTTTAATTTCCTCGGGGTCCTGATGGGCGGGTTGAGCGTGGCCTATGCTATCGTTCATCTCTTGCCGACCGATCTCTTGCTTAACGTCAGTTCCGCCCACGGTCTGGCAATGATGTTCTCCATGCTGCTGGCGGCTATTTTGTGGAATCTCGGCACCTGGTATTTCGGCCTGCCGGCCTCCAGCTCGCACACCCTCATCGGCGCAATTATCGGCATCGGTCTGACCAACGCTCTGGTGAGCGATAGTTCGGTGGTGCAGGCGCTGAATATCCCCAAACTGATTGAGATCTTCCTGTCGCTCATTATCTCTCCACTGGTGGGGTTGGTGCTGGCGGGCGCGATGGTTTTCGTTCTGCGCCGCTACTGGAGCAGCACCAAAAAACGCCGCCGGATCCATCTGACCCCGGCGGAGCGGGAGAAAAAGGACGGTAAGCGTAAGCCGCCGTTCTGGACCCGTATCGCCTTGATCTTCTCCGCCGCCGGCGTGAGTTTTTCCCACGGCGCTAATGACGGCCAGAAAGGCATCGGGCTTATCATGCTGGTGCTGATAGGGGTTGCGCCGGCGGGTTTTGTGGTCAATATGAACGCCAGCGGCTACGACATCAGCCGCACCCGCGATGCGGTTAATCATTTGCAGCAGTATTATACGCAGCACCCCGGCGCGTTCACCCACGTCGTCGGCCCGGACGAGGCGCCTGTGCCGCCGCCGGCCGCGGCAATCCCCGCCCCCGCCGCGCCTTTGCCCGGCGCCGCATCTCCTGGCGGCCCCGCCGTTCCCCCCGCCGCCAGCGGCGCGCCGATGGCGAATGGTCAAATGCTGGATCCAAGCATCGCCCCGCAAACGCAGGAATTCCATTGCGACCTGTCGCGGGCGTTGTTCGCCATTAATCGCGCCTCGCTGCTGCTGGGCAATCTGGACAGCTACGAAACGCTCAATGCGGATCAGCGCTCCCACGTACGGCGCCTGCTGATGTGCATCGCCGATACCGCCGATAAAGTGGCGAAGCTGCCGGAAACCTCCGCCGCGGATAAACGTTTCCTGTCGAACCTGCGTCAGGATCTGCTGTATACCGTGGAATACGCGCCGATGTGGATCATCATCGCCGTGGCGCTGGCGTTATCGTTGGGCACCATGGTTGGCTGGCGCCGGGTCGCTACGACCATTGGCGAGAAAATCGGTAAAAAAGGCATGACCTATGCCCAGGGGCTATCGGCGCAAATGACCGCGGCGGTGTCCATCGGCGTCGCCAGCTATACCGGCATGCCGGTGTCGACCACCCACGTGCTGTCGTCCGCGGTGACCGGCACCATGGTGGTGGACGGCGGTGGCGTGCAGGGCAAGACCGTGAAAAACATCCTATTGGCCTGGGTGCTGACGCTACCGGTGGCGATCATTTTGGCCGGCAGCCTCTACTGGCTGGCGCTAAAGCTTATCTAACCGCCGCCGCATAGGGCAGGACGGCCAATCGGCCGTCTTTTTTTTGCCTGCGATTCAGTGCCAGATTGCCAGGGCGATGAGGCTGACCACAATGAGACCGCACAATGCGCTGGTCAACATAAACTGCCCCCGCACGCGCTCACAGCGGCGAATGAATTCCGGGTCGTGGTGATCCAGATAGCGCTGGGCGAAAATGTAGCGCACCAGACGCAACTGCTTGCTGGGCTGTCCATGAGCGGTAAAAAAACCACTGCCGTCGACATACTGATACAGCAGCGGATCGCAGCCGCGCAGCACGACCAGCAACGCTCGCAACGAAGAATAATATCGAGCCATATTAACAATGCATACGACACATAAAGCCCAGAACAGCGCAACAGTGTTCATTATGATCCTCCCGGCAACATCCAAAACCGCAGCGAAGCCCGCCTACCGCGGGGTAGACAGCGGTTATAACCGATATATGTAAGCTTACGACTGACAGACCATCTGAAGTTTGTTGCTATGCGCAGGGGAGCGGCGCGGATGAGAACTGTGAGATGGCATACTGTTCAGTGTAGAAAAATTTTGACAAAAGCCGCCAACCGAAGCGATAGAAATTATGCATTTTCGCAAAAAAAGTTTTACCGTGGCATCAGCTGAGGGCTGCCGGCCTCATCGGGGGGAGATATCGTGACCCCTCTCGCAGTTGCGTGGGTTAGCCGCTTCGTTACCCGGTCGAGTGCGGCTATACTGAAAGAGGGACATAAAGACTGGAGATAGTGCGTCCGCTGTCGCCGGGGTCGCAAATTGCGACGAGAATAGACGAGTGACATTTTGCAAGGAGTCTGATTATGGCTTACAAACACATCCTAATAGCCGTCGACCTTTCACCGGAAAGTAACGTGCTTGTCGAAAAAGCCGTATCGATGGCCAGACCATATAATGCCAAAGTTTCCCTGATTCACGTTGACGTCAACTACTCCGACCTGTACACCGGTCTTATCGATGTCAATCTCGGCGATATGCAAAAGCGCATCTCCGAAGAAACGCAGCACGCCATGACCCAGCTGTCGCAAAACGCCGGCTATCCGATTACCGAAACGCTGAGCGGCAGCGGCGATTTGGGGCAGGTGCTGGTGGACGCCATCAATAAATACGACGTGGACCTGGTCCTGTGCGGACATCACCAGGATTTCTGGAGTAAATTGATGTCCTCGGCGCGCCAGCTTATTAACACGGTCCATGTGGACATGTTAATCGTGCCGCTCAGCGATGACGGCGACGATGAAGAAGATATGGATGATATCGCCTGATAGGCGCGCAACGGCACCCCACGCCGGCCTGGTGACGCGCTGAAGGCAGAGGGTGAAATGCGTAATGCCGCGCGCGGCGCTACCTCAAGGCCGCGCGAAGCGCTGGCCCGCGGAGCGCCGGCTAAAGGCCGTGGTCTCGGTCAGCGTCTTGGCCGAAGGCCTTACTGTCTGCCGGCGCCTTATCGGCGTCATGATCTTATCGCCACAGCCACACCCCAGACCGTTTGATCGATGCAGCGCTAGCCCGTTAATCATGCCCTCCCTCAAAGCCGTTCAAGCCCATTCGCTGCCCGCTATGTTCGTCGTGGAAAAACCTATTGCGGCCGTGGGGTGAGAGGGAAGAGTTGGCACGCGGACGCATCGCTACTCTCTTTGACATTGTCATTGCTGGATATGCCTGGCCCTTTGCCGTAGGGAACATTGGCCACAGGGATCGCTTACCAAAAGGAATTACTCTATGTTCATTCGACAACTTCACTATTTGATAGCGCTGGCGGAGCACCGCCATTTTGCCCAAGCCGCCGAGCATTGTTGTGTTTCACAGCCCTCTTTATCCACCGCGATTCGCCAGCTGGAACAGGAACTGGGGATCACCATCATTCAGCGCGACCACCACTTCCAGGGGTTTACGCCTGAGGGCGGACGCGTGCTGGCTTGGGCAAGACAAACGCTCGCGTCTTTAGATGGCCTGAGGCAGGAAGCCGCGCTGGCACAAACGGTGGCGGGCGGCGTTCTGGCGATAGGCGCCATACCTTCGGCAATGCGCGTAGTATCCCTGTTAATCAACGAATATCGCCGCGAAATTCCGCGGCTGAGCCTGAAAGTGTTTGCGTTGAGCACCCATGACATACTGGGCCGGCTAAAAAAGCATGAACTCCACGTCGGTATCGCTTATACGGAGCAGTGTCCGGCCGATATCTATGAAGCCCTGCCGCTTTTCTCCGAGCGCTTTGTGCTTCTGACCGGCGTCGGCGCGACGCTGCCCGACAACAAGGTTTTGAGCTGGGCGGAGGTCGGTCAATTCCCTTTGTGCCTCTTCAATCACGAAATGCACAATCGCCGGATCATTGAATACGCCTTCCAGCAGGCGGGCGTGAGCCCCACGGTTGTCGTTGAAACCAATGCGCTCGACGTGCTTTATGAGATGGTAAGCCGCGGCCGGGTTTGCAGCATTGCCCCTATTAGCGCGGTACCCGCCTGTTTTTTCACCCATGGCATAGGGATTCATCCCATCATGCCGCAACCCGCGCCGGAAATAAGCCTGCTGCGCTTGCGTCAGGAAAATCAGCCGGCGCTCCTTTGCAGCATTTGGGCTATGACCCCGCAATGTCATCTTCAGCAGGCGCTCGACCAGGCGATAACCCGCCACGCCAGATAGGGGGTAGCTATCACGGGATGGTAGCAAACGATTAGACGATTTCGTCGCCATGGATCAGAGTAGATAGCGCGTAAGCAACGCAATTCAAGCGCTTTCATTAGCCTAAGGATGGACTATGTCGAAGATTTTATGTGTGCTTTACCCCGATCCGGTGACCGGCTATCCCCCCGTCTACGCCCGTGACGCTATTCCGGCGATCCACGCCTATCCGAGCGGTCAGTCCACACCAACGCCATCGGGGCCGCTGGGTTTTAGACCCGGGGCATTAATAGGAAGTGTCTCTGGTGAATTGGGTCTGCGAGGTTACTTGGAAAGCCACGGTCATGAGCTGGTCGTCACCAGCGATAAAGAGGGGGCGGACTCCGTTTTTGATCGCCACCTCCCCGACGCCGATGTCGTGATTTCACAACCGTTCTGGCCCGCTTATCTCACCGCCGAGCGCATTGCCAAAGCCCGCAGGCTCAAACTGGCCCTGACCGCCGGCATCGGCTCGGACCATATCGATCTTAAGGCCGCGGCCAGCCGGGGTATTACCGTGGCCGAGGTCACCTTTTCAAACTCCATTAGCGTGGCGGAGCATGTGGTGATGACTGTTCTGGCGCTGGTCCGAAACTATCTTCCCGCGCACCTGATGGCCAAAAACGGTGGTTGGAACATCGCCGACTGCGTGGCCCGCAGCTACGATATCGAAGGTATGCACTTTGGCACATTGGGTGCCGGGCGCATCGGCCAAGCGGTTCTCCGTCGGCTCAAATCTTTCGATATGACGTTACACTACTACGATCCCCATCGCCTGCCGGATGAACTGGAGAAACAACTCGGCCTGACTTACCACGAAACGCCCGCATCCCTGGTCAAGGTCTGCGACGTCGTCAACCTTCAGACACCGCTCTATCCCTCTACTCAGGGTTTCGTCAATGACGCCTTTTTGGCCAAGTTTAAACGAGGGGCTTATTTGGTGAATACCGCGCGGGGCGCACTCTGCGATCGCGACGCCATCGCCCGGGCATTAACCTCGGGGCAACTGGCCGGCTACGGCGGCGATGTATGGTTTCCCCAACCGGCGCCGGTTGATCATCCCTGGCGCAGCATGCCGAATCACGGCATGACGCCACATATCTCCGGTACCTCGCTATCAGCACAAGCGCGTTACGCAGCCGGAACATTGGAGATTCTGCAAAACTTCATTGACGGTAAACCTATCCGTAAGGCGTATTTGATTGTTGACGGCGGACGCCTGGTCGGGGCCGGTGCAAACGCCTATAAGCTTACGTAGACCTCTAAGTTACCTGCAGCGACGGCGGCGACCTAGTCTGACGCAGGGGTGTGCCTATTACAGGGGCGCTTAAATGTCCCTGAAGGCCAGCGTCGCGTATTGTTGGCCGTTAGCCCTTCATCGGGGGGTACCGTCCTGCGGCGGGTACAGATCAAAACGATGGTTCTTGGTGGTGATGGACGCTTGCGCCGCCACCCCCGCCAGCGGCGGCGCGTAATCCGGCCGTTTCACCACCACCCGGCGCATCGCCAGCGCCCGCGCGGGCGCCAGCAGCCCGTCGGCATCCTCATCGGCACCCACCAGCAGTTGAAATACCCGCATCTCCTTTTTCACCAGCGCGCTTTTCTGCCGGTGCGGAAACATCGGATCGAGATAGACCACATCCGGCGCGGGGCGCAGCTGCGCCAGCGCGTTCAGGCTGGAGCCGTGATGCAGCGTCAGACGCGCCTCCAGCCAGGGACCCAATTCCGGATCGGCATACGCGCGGCGCAGGCCGTCGTCCAACAGCGCTGCCACCACCGGATGACGCTCGAACATTCGCACCCGGCAGCCCAGACAGGCAAGCACAAAAGCATCGCGCCCCAGTCCGGCGGTGGCGTCGACCACATCCGGCAACCATTGGCCTTTGACGCCCACCGCTTTGGCCACCGCTTCGCCGCGCCCGCCGCCGTAGCGACGCCGATGCGCCATGGCGCCGGTAACGAAGTCCACGGCAATTGCGCCCAGTTTCGGCTCGTCCCGCTTGCGCAATTCCAGCCGTTCAGACGTCATCACCAGCGCCATAACGGCCTGAGGATCGCTTATCACCCCCCAGCGCGCGGCCAGCGTCTGCAAACACGAAGGATCAACGCCGGCCTCGCTTTGCAAAACAACCGTGCTCAAGCCCCCTATTCCCGGATGCCGTAATGACGCAGCATGGCATCCAGTTGCGGCTCGCGGCCGCGGAAACGGGCGAAGAGTACCATCGGCTCCTCGGAACCGCCGCGCGACAAGATGGTATCAAGGAAGGATTCGCCGGTGTCCCGGTTGAAGATACCTTCCTCCTCGAAACGCGACCAGGCATCCGCCGCCAGGACATCCGCCCATAAGTAACTGTAATACCCTGCCGCATAGCCGCCGGCAAAAATATGGCTGAAGGCATGGGGGAAACGTCCCCAGGCCACCGTCGGTACTACCGCCACCTGTTTTTTCACTTCCGCCAGGGTCTCCAGCACGCGCGCGCCCTGCTCCGGTTGGTATTGATAATGCATGCGGAAATCGAACAGGCCGAACTCCAGCTGACGCAGAATAAACAGCGCCGCCTGATAATTTTTTGCTTCCAGCAGCTTGTTCAACAGTTCATCGGGCAGTGGCTCACCGGTTTCATAATGGCCGGAGATAAACGCCAGTGCCTCGGGCTGCCAGCAGTAATTTTCCATAAACTGGCTCGGCAACTCCACCGCATCCCAGGGTACGCCGCTGATACCGGCTACTCCCGGGGTATCGATACGGGTCAGCATATGGTGCAGCCCGTGACCGAATTCATGAAATAGCGTGGTGACCTCATTGTGGGTAAATAGCGCCGGTTTCCCGCTTATCGGCCGGTTGAAGTTACAGGTGAGATAAGCCACCGGCTTTTGCAACTCGCCGTCGGCTTTGCGCATCATGCCTACGCAATCGTCCATCCAGGCGCCGCCCCGTTTGTTGTCGCGGGCGTACAAATCGAGATAAAAACTGCCGCGCAGCTCGCCATGCTCATCAAACAGATCGAAGAAGCGGACATCCGGGTGCCAGGTGTCCACATCGCTACGCTCTTTGGCCGTGATGCCGTAAATGCGTTTAACCACCTCAAACAGACCGCTGACGACCTGCGGCTCAGGGAAATAGGGGCGCAACTGCTCGTCGTTAATGGAGAACAGGTGCTGTTTTTGTTTTTCACCATAATAGGCGATATCCCACGGCTCTAACCGATCGCGGCCTAACTGGCTTTGCGCAAAGGCGCGCAGCTGCGCCAACTCCTGCTCGCCCTGGGGACGCGCGCGCCTGGCCAGATCGGTCAGGAAATCCAGCACCTGCCGGGGATCCTGCGCCATTTTGGTGGCCAGCGATTTATCGGCATAGCTCGCGAATCCCAGCAATTGCGCCAGCTCATGGCGCAGCGCCAGAATTTCACTCATCAGGGGGCCATTGTCCCATTTGCCGGCATCCGGCCCCTGATCGGAGGCTCGGGTGTTATAGGCGCGATAGAGTTCTTCCCGCAGCGCGGCGTTGTCGCAATAGGTCAGTACCGGCAGATAGCTGGGGATGTCCAGCGTTAGCAACCAGCCTTCCTGCTCGCGGGCCTGCGCCTGGGCGCGAGCGGCGGCAAGCGCGCTTTCGGGCATGCCGGCCAGCGCCTGTTCATCGGTTATCAACTTGCTCCAGCCCATGGTCGCGTCCAGCACATTATTGCTGTAGGCCGAACCCAGCTCCGACAGACGGGCGACGATCTGCCCGTAGCGCTGCTGTTTTCCCGCCGGCAGTCCGATACCGGACAATTCAAAATCGCGCAGCGCGTTATCCACCGCTTTTTTCTGCGCTACGCTCAGCTGTACATAATGCTGGCCGTCGCGCAGATTCCGATAGGCTTGATACAGACCCTTATGTTGCCCCACCCAGGTGCTGTATTCAGACAGCAGCGGCAGGCTTTGTTCATAGGCTTCGCGCAGTTCCTGACTGTTCTTCACCGCGTTTAAATGGCCCACCGGCGACCAAATCCGGCTCAAACGGTCATCCGCATCCGCCAGCGGCTGGCAGAGATTTTCCCACGTGAACGGGCCGGGCTGGGCCACGACTTCCTCAACGGTGTGGCGGCAGTGCTCAAGCGCGGCTTTCACCGCCGGCACGACGTGCTCAGGACGAATAGCGGCAAAAGGGGGCAATAAAAACGAGGTCAGTAACGGATTAGTCATAGCGCAGTCCTGATGTTCGTGAAGAGCCAATAGGATTAACATGAGGCTAACTATAGCGAAAATCAATGGTGAGCGAAGCGTATCGGCCGCCGCGCGGCGCGACTGGTCATTTTCCCTCCGCCGGGTACCGACCCCGGCGTGATTAAGCGGCGGTTTCCAGCCTTTGTCGCGGTTTAGCGATTAATTGCTTGATCTGGTGCAGGTAAATGTTCAGTAATTAGGAGTTGAATAGTTATTATTAACACCTAAATACGCATCTCGCGTTATCTGAGGACGGGTATCACCATGCTAACTGCCTTTAACCGAATGTTGGACAAGCCGGATCTGGGGAAATTGCTGCTACGGTTTACCTTTGGCGCCATGATGTTGTTTCACGGCATACACAAGCTGTTATTCGGCATCACTGGCATCATCGGGATGGTTCAGGCCCACGGGATGCCCGCCATCGTCGCCTATGGTGTATTCCTGGGGGAGATCATTGTGCCATTGATGTTTATTTTCGGCATTCTGGTGCGACCCGCCGCGCTGATTTTCGCCTTCACCATGCTGTTTGCCTGGCTGATTACCGAACCCGGCATCATTTTTACCCTAACAAATGTGGGCGCCTGGGGGCTGGAAAATATCGCCGTTTATCTTTTTGCCGGGCTGGCCATCGCACTGTTGGGCTGCGGCCGTTATAGCGTGATGCGAAATCCCGCCTGGCGATAAGGATCGACGCTCGTGAACCTGGCGCCGTAAGAGCGCAAGGCGGACCGACCGCACCGCGCAGGACGGGTCCGCCGGCGAAGCCGGATGGTCGAGTGGGTGGCGCCAGAGAGACGGCCTGGCGCGTCAAGGGAAAGCGAGGCGCCGCTCCGCTCGCGGCAAAACAGAATAAGTGTCGCCGGGACGGGGCTTCGCAGGCGTTAACGCCGCCCGCTAATTGACGTCCCGATCAGGTAGCCGAAGCCGGATGCAGCGCACCCAGCTCATGGAAATAACGCTCTCCCCGATCACGCTCGTCATCGCTGCCGGCATCGGCGAACAGCGTGATAACGCGCTGCGCCGGCGTCATCGCCTGCGCCAGTCGATAGGCGCTGCGCCAATTGGCCGCGGCGGAAGCGCCAATACGGATCCCGGTCAAACGATAAAATTCATACATCGCGCTCAGCGATTCCTGCCAATTGATGTGATCAAACGGCACAGCGTCCAGCCCCGCATTGGCGATAAAGGGTTGCCGAAAACCGAACCCCATGCCGCCCGCGCCGCCGAATTTATCCCTATCATTGGGGGGATCATAGGTTCCAAACGGCAATTCGCTGGGGGTAGTACCGCGCACCACAAGCGCCGGGTTATCCTGAACAAGCGCTTTATAAACGCCGCTTAAGGTGCCGCCGGTGCCCACCGCCGCCACCCAGCCGTCCGCTTGCTCATTTGCCAGCTGGCGGCGGATCTCTTGCCCGGTCTGGTATTGATGCACCGCCACATTCACCAAATTCAGGTGCTGTGATAGCAATGTCCAGCCGGGATCGCGCAACCCTATCGCCTGAGCGCGGCTGATAAGACCCAGCAGAAAATAACGGCTTTCCACGGTGCTTAGTTCAGCGCCGGCCTCGCGCAGGAAGCCCACCAGCGGCGGCGGCGAACTATCGGGAATGATCAAATGTATCGGTATGCCGCACAGCTGGCCCAGTTTCGCCAGGGCTTTTCCCATGTTGCCGCCGGAGGCGTCCAGCAGCTTTAGCGGTCCGCGGCTAAAATCATGAAGATTTATCGCCTCACAGAACATACCGAACGCCGCACGATCTTTTACCGAACCGAACGGATTGACGAATTCATATTTCGCCAAAATTTGAGCGCCTCCCGGGGGGCTGGGAACCGGTTGCAAGGGCGTATTGCCCAACGCCTGATAAAAGGGGATTAATGTCGGGAACAGGCTCAGCGCGCGGGCGGGATCCGGCGCGCCTTTGAGAGAATTGAACAATTCAAAATTCATGTGCTTTCCTTGGCTGCGGGCTAGGCGAAAATGACTGAATCATTCTTATTATGAGAACTGACAATTTAACAGTTGGCTAGGGTGGGTCAACGCCTGTAAAATTAATGACTTATTGCTTTCTGGTCGTCGGTTTTGGCACCGAGGCGGTCAGCAAAACGGTCAGGAGACAGCGTGTATGTTTGAACTTTTCAAAGCAATCGGCCTGGGCCTGATGGTGCTGCTGCCGCTGGTGAACCCGCTCACCACCGTGGCGCTGTTCCTTAGCCTCAGTAAAAACATGACCGTGGAGGAGCGCAATCAGCAGGCGCGGCTGGCGTCGGTCTATGTCTTCGCCATTATGATGGTCGCCTTTTATGCCGGTACGCTGGTGATGAATACCTTCGGGATTTCCATTCCGGGGCTGCGAATTGCGGGTGGGCTTATCGTCTCCTTTATCGGTTTTCGCATGTTGTTTCCCGCACAGACCGATGATGACTCCGGTATCGCCGAAAGTAAGGCGCGCGAAATGCATAAGCATAAAACCACCAATATCGCCTTTGTGCCGCTGGCGATGCCGAGTACGGCAGGGCCGGGTACTATCGCCATGATCATCAGTTGGGTGTCTACCGTTAACGAGGATGTCTATTTCGCGCCCTGGATCACCGCCCTGGCGCCGGTGCTGGTATTTCTGACCATCAGCGTGATTGTCTGGATCGCGCTGCGCAGTTCTGGCGCCATTATGCATGTGGTCGGCGCCAGCGGTATCGAGGCGATTTCACGGCTGATGGGTTTTTTGCTGGTGTGTATGGGCGTTCAGTTTGTTATTAATGGCGTACTGGAGATCATTGCCGATTATCATGCCTGATGGCGCTAGCGGCGAACGGCGCAGGATCCCGCGCTCGATGAGCGCCCAACAGCCCGGAGCGGCGTTGCTGCTCGCGGTATCAGCCATGCGAGTGCCGCAACCGCCGCACCGCTCATGCCTCTCCCCACCCGCCGGCGATTACGCATCAGACCGACATCGCATCGCTAATTTCTGTTTCACTTCCGCCAGCAGCCAATAAATCAGGCCGGCCGCCAACAGCGAATTCAGCGACGGGATCCCCAGATGAAAAGCGAAACCCACCATACTGCCACTTAGCCAGGCCACGATACCCGACCAGCCGATCGCAGGCGTCGACGCCGCATCTGGCAGCACGTGGCGCTCGCGCGTGGCATCCAGCAGCGTGCGGTGGGTGCGCAACACGTAATAATCCACCAGCATGATGCCGGCGATCGGCGGGAACAGCACGCCGAGAAAAATGAGAAAGTCGACAAAATGACCAATGATGCCCAGAACCGAAAGCATCGTGCCGGTCAGCCCCAATAGCAGCGTCAGCCAGCGGTAGCGCCATTTGCGGCGGCTCAGTCCCTCCAGCGCCGTCGCCAGACCAAGGCTTGCGGAGTACAGGTTGACGTCATTCACTTTGATGGCGGAAAGGATCACGGTAACTAAACCAATCCAGCCGGCGCTATGGGACATAATAGTGACCACATCCGCCGTTCCGAGCGCGTGGGCGACGATGATGGACATGCAATTTATAATTATCTCACCAACAACAATAGATGAAGTAATCATAAACAAAACGTGGTTCTTATTTTTACAATAGCGGCTGATATCGGGAGAAATTAACGCGCCGACAATGCAGCCACCCGCCACCATGGTGGCCCCCTGACTTAATGACATCGCTGGGCCATTTGGCTGGCCATCCCAAAAATTAATCACATCGGGGCCGCTGACAATATCGTATAAGATATACAGCACCACCAAGAAAAATAATGGGACGGAGATTTTCGCCGTCCAACTGAGTGCGGAAAAACCGTATAAAACCAACAGCGTGATGATCAATCCGGACACAACGGCGGCGGCAGGATAATTGAGCATGCCCTGAGAAGCGTGCAGCAATCCATCGGCCAGCACCGAATTCTGCACGCCAAACCAGCCTATTAGGCTTAGGGCAATAAATATGCCAATGATCCCCGAACCGATGCGCCCGAACCCGCACCAGCGGGCCAGCAGGCTGGTGCATAATCCCTCTTTCATCCCGACCAGCCCCATTCCCAGGCTGACGATTTCCAATATCAGGCTGCCGAGGACCGTCGCGAGCATGGCCTGCCCGAAAGTCATGCTGTGGCCTAAGGTTGCGCCAACCATAAATTGCGATAAGGACGTCATCATCCCCATTCGCACCAGCGTAGCATTTAACAGACTCGCCCGGGAACTTGTCGGCACCCGATTATAGGCATGGTCATTTTTATTAATATCTGCTCCCTGCATTATAATCCTCCCTTTTATTAAATACCGCCTGGTATCCTGAAGCGGTCTGGCATCACATGCACTAAATAATATGAATATTAAATGATTTGATATTTGAAGCGACGACGGGATCATAATGAAACACATTAATGCGCATTTCAACTCCTGAACACGACTCAGTTAGCCGCGACGTAATGACATCTATATTAAAATAGATAATGCCACAATAAACGAACACGACATTTAACGATCGGCTTAACCAGGGCGTGTGCCTCCCCCCTATCAAGCCACCGCCGTCACGTTGTCGCAAGCGATTCTCACATTTGGCGCAAAAAGAAGGTAACGCGCAGGCCTTAAGCCGTTTTATCCCGTGGCTTCCCGCTTGGAGCTGGCGTCCGACCATCGCTGCCTGATACCTGATACCTGATATCTGATACCTGATGCCTGGTGCCTGATACCTGATACCTGATGCCTGATATCTGGTGCCTGATGCTTGGTGCCTGATACCTGATACCTGATGCCTGATGCCTGGTGCCTGATGACAAATGACCGATCGCCACCCCAGCCACCGAGGGGCGAGGCGGGCACGCTCTCCTGGCATCAGAGTTCACCATAATGCGTGTCGTTTACCGTTATCATAATCCCTCCAAGACAAGGGAATACCGCCATTAACCCTCGCAAACCTCCCTTTTTCCCGCATCTGCACGCCCTGTATTGGCGCGCTTTTTGCGCCCCGCGCGGCGATGACGGCTGAAAACCTTCGCGCCCGGCGCGGGATCACGATGAGGGCGGGTGCGCCTTTCTGCGCTTCATGCTATAAGCGCCGAGGCGTAGGGAAGCTTCTAACCCCTTTCACCCTCATCCTGATATAATCGTCCCTCTGGCCTGGTGTTTCGATGCTGTTCGTTCTTTGGTGATGTGCGCGGGTCCTTGAAACATACCGGGGCCGGCAGGGGCGAACGACAGCATCGGCATTAATAAAAGACTCATTCAATCTCAAGTAGATATCAAACCTATGCTCAGCTATCGCCACAGCTTTCACGCCGGCAACCACGCCGATGTGCTCAAACATACCGTGCTCAGCCTCATCCTGAGCGCGATGAAGGAAAAGGAAAAACCCTTCCTTTATCTCGACAGCCATGCCGGCGCGGGCCGGTATTTGCTTTCCAGCGAACAGGCCGAGCGCACCGGTGAATATCTGGAAGGCATCGCCCGGATCTGGCAACGTGACGATGCCCCGGCTTTGCTGGCCCCTTATCTGGAGGTGGTCCGTCATTTCAACCGCGCCGGCCAGTTGCGCTATTATCCTGGTTCGCCTCTGCTGGCCCGCCAACTGCTGCGCGGCGAGGATAAGTTACATTTGACCGAGCTGCACGTCAGTGACTATCCGCTATTGCGCAGCGAATTTCACAAAGATCCTCGGGCCTCGGTGCTGCGGGCTGACGGTTATCAACAATTGAAGTCCCAACTGCCGCCGGCCTCCCGTCGCGGCGTGGTGCTGATCGATCCGCCTTATGAGTTGAAAACCGACTATCAGGACGGGGTCAGCGCGATTCAGAAAGGCTATAAACGTTTCGCTACCGGCGTCTATGCGCTGTGGTATCCGGTGGTGCTGCGCCAGCAGGTAAAGCGCACCCTGTCGGCGCTGGAGCAAAGCGGTATCCGCCGTATTCTGCAAATTGAACTGGCGGTCCGTCCCGATAGCGACAGGCGCGGCATGACCGCCTCTGGCATGATTGTCATCAATCCCCCCTGGAAACTGGAACAACAGATGAACGCGTTGCTGCCGTGGCTGCACCAAACGCTGGTGCCTTCTGGCCAGGGTCACGCTTTCGCGCGCTGGCTGGTGCCGGAGTAAATCAGGCGGCCTATCAAAGGGATTGATGCAATCTTTGCGACAACGCGCGTTTGCACGTTACACTTGTGCCAACGATTTTGCTGAAGGAAACGCCCGAATGACCCGACATTACGATTACCTCGCCATTGGCGGCGGCAGCGGCGGCATTGCGTCAATCAACCGCGCCGCCCAATACGGCCGTAAATGCGCGCTGATTGAAGCCAAATACCTCGGCGGCACCTGTGTCAATGTGGGCTGTGTCCCGAAGAAAGTAATGTGGCACGCCGCGCAAATCGCCGAAGCAGTGAGGTTGTATGCCCCCGATTACGGGTTTAGCACGACCGTGGAAAAATTCGACTGGCGCACCCTGGTCGAGAGCCGCAGCGCCTATATCGATCGCATCCATCAATCCTACGACCGGGTGCTGGGCAATAATCACGTGGACGTCATCCACGGCTTTGCCCGTTTCGTCGATGCCCATACCGTGGAGGTCAACGGCGAACGCATCACCGCCGATCACATTTTAATCGCCACCGGTGGCCGTCCCAGTAAAGTCGCCATCCCCGGGGCGGAATACGGCATTGATTCCGATGGGTTTTTCGCGCTGGACGCCATGCCGGAGCGCGTAGCGGTGGTGGGCGCCGGCTATATCGCGGTAGAGATCGCCTGTGTGCTAAACGGGCTGGGGGCCCAGACCCATTTGTTTGTCCGCAAACACGCGCCGCTGCGTACCTTTGATCCGCTGATTGTCGAGACGTTGGTCGAGGTCATGCAGGCGGAAGGGCCGACGTTACATACCGGCTCGGTGCCGCGCTCGGTGACGAAAAACCAGGACGGCAGCCTGACTCTGACGCTGCACAATGACCAGCAATTCACCGTCGATGCCTTGATATGGGCCATTGGTCGCGAACCGGCCACGGATAATCTTAATCTGGCGGCGGCGGGGGTCGAAACCGACAGCACGGGCCATATCCAGGTGGATAAATATCAAAATACCAACGTGCCGGGTATTTACGCCGTCGGCGATAATACCGGCGCGGTAGAGCTTACGCCGGTGGCGGTTGCCGCCGGTCGCCGGCTGTCGGAGCGGCTGTTTAACAATAAGCCGGAAGAGCATCTGGACTATACGCTCATACCGACGGTGGTATTCAGTCATCCCCCCATCGGCACCATTGGCCTAACCGAGCCGGAAGCCATTGAAAAATATGGTAAAAATGAGGTCAAGGTCTATAAAACCTCCTTCACTTCCATGTATACGGCGGTCACCCAGCATCGTCAACCGTGTCGAATGAAGCTGGTTTGTGCCGGTCCGCAACAGAAGATTGTGGGCCTGCACGGTATCGGTTTCGGCATGGATGAAATACTACAGGGTTTTGCGGTCGCCATTAAAATGGGCGCCACCAAACAGGACTTCGACAATACCGTAGCGATTCACCCGACCGCGGCGGAAGAACTGGTGACGATGCGGTAAACCGTTTATCGCCCCCGCACGGGCCAGCCTGGCTGGCCGTGTTCCGCCTTACCCCCTGATTGCCGTGGCGTGAAGGGGTCGACCTCCTACACTACGGCCGGGACAGTGGCCTTGCGCGCAAGACGTCGGCGGCATGCCGGCCCCTCAGTTGAGATCATTGGCTATAATTATTTTCACTACGACAATAACTTATGGGCTGACGTTGAGAGGGATTATGGCCGAAAAAAAACCGCATGCCGCCACCGCCCGTGAACCGGAAATTACCACGCCGCTGACCACGCTACATACCGGCCATGAGTCGATTGATAAGGTTGCACACCGCTCCGGACGGCTTATCGAAAAGATCAGCGCTTATCCGGTGGTGGCGCATATGATCCGCGCCGCGGAACGGTTTAGCGATCGGATGGGCAGCCAATTCGGCGCGGCAATCACCTATTTTTCGTTCCTTTCCCTGATTCCCATACTGATGGTGTCGTTTGCCGGCGTCGGTTTTTTTCTGGCGTCCAATCCGGATATCCTCACCGATTTGATTAATAAAATTGCCGACAGCATCAGCGAGCAAACGCTGGCGAGCACGCTGAAGGACACGGTCCGAACCGCCGTGCAACAGCGCACGACGGTGGGGGTAACCGGTTTACTGGTGGCGCTTTATTCGGGTCTGAACTGGATGGGAAACCTGCGCGAAGCCATCCGCGCCCAGCTGCGTGACGAATGGGAGCGCAATCCCCAGGAGCAGGAGAAATTTTACCTGAAATACCTGCGCGACCTGGTTTCATTGATAGGGTTGGTGGTAGCGCTCATCGTCACGCTGTCGCTGACGTCTGTTTTCGCCGGCGCACAGGATGCCATTATTCGGGCGATGGGGCTGGACACCGTCACCTGGCTGCGGCCGGTGATGGTAGTGACGGGCATGACGCTTTCGATGCTGGCTAATTTCCTGTTATTCCTGTGGATATTCTGGGTCATTCCGCGGCACAAACCGCGGAATAAAGCCATTTTCCGCGGCTCGCTGCTGGCGGCGTTCGGTTTCGAGGTGATCAAAATCATTATGACCATGACGCTACCGCAACTGGTCAAATCGCCCTCTGGTGCCGCCTTCGGCTCGGTCATCGGGCTCATGGCGTTCTTCTATTTCTTTGCCCGTCTCACGCTGTTCTGTGCCGCATGGATAGGCACCGCCGATTACGCCGGCGAAAAGGATAACCGAGAGGAAACGGGTCTCCCTCCTCAGGATGCCGCCGATAATCGCCACGCCGCCGCCGACAATCGGCTCGACGCCGGCGGAAATAAGCCTTCCGGCCGGTGACCGGCTCGACGCCGGCGGGAATATGCCTTCCGGCCGGTGACCGGCTCGACGCCGGCGGGAATATGCCTTCCGGCCAATGACCGGCTCAACGCCGGCGGGAATATGCCTTCCGCCCGGTGACCGGCTCAACGCCGGCGGGAATATGCCTTCCGCCCGGTGACCGGCTCAACGCCGGCGGGAATATGCCTTCCGCCCGGCTGAGGGGTGCCGCTGGAGTTTAGGACGTTCGCCGCCGAGGGTAAGAAGGCCCGGCGCGTCGAAATCACCTCGCATGCGGGCCAAACCGAGTTCTTGTGGTCAAGAATAGGGGCCGTCGTGGCGCCCGGACCCTAGCGAATATGTCGGCATTCACGACCGTAACAATACACTGCGCTGCGATTTCGCTAAAAAAGCAGCTCATTCTACCAACTTTTACATTTTCATAACCATAAACCAGCATTTATATCTGGTTGATAACTTTTCTTGCGGGTTTTTACAGAAAATAACTCTGTTGCAAGCGTTTTCCCCCGTGGCTTTCCCTGTCAGAACAGTAGGGCGAAAGATAATCTGCTACTGGCCGCCGGAAATGACTATTTGGTCAAAATTCAGCCATTGAAATGCCTTATTTCTCTGTCTAAGATGCCTATCTTTTCGTAGTTGACCAATAAGAAACAATTATGCAAGTCTCAGCAGCACCGACTCTGGATTCCGACGCAGCAGCGCCCCCCGTTAATTCGCGGGGCAAAGTGATTGTTGCTTCGTTGATCGGCACCGCCATCGAATTCTTCGATTTCTATATCTACGCGACCGCCGCGGTCATTGTTTTCCCCCATATCTTTTTCCCGCAGGGGGACGCCACCGCCGCGACGCTACAATCGCTGGCCACCTTCGCCATCGCGTTTATCGCCCGGCCGATTGGCTCGGCGCTGTTCGGCCATTTTGGCGATCGCGCCGGCCGCAAAGTCACTCTGGTGGCCTCGCTGCTCACCATGGGCATCTCAACGGTGGTGATCGGTCTCCTGCCGGGGTATGAAACCATCGGCGTGCTGGCCCCGCTGCTGCTGGCGCTGGCCCGTTTCGGCCAGGGTCTCGGTCTGGGAGGCGAATGGGGCGGCGCGGCGCTGCTGGCGACGGAAAACGCGCCGGCGCATAAACGCGCGCTGTATGGCTCCTTCCCGCAGTTGGGCGCCCCTATTGGTTTCTTTTTCGCCAACGGCATGTTCCTACTGCTTTCCTGGCTGCTGACCGATGAACAGTTCATGAGCTGGGGCTGGCGGGTGCCGTTCCTGCTGTCGGCCGTATTGGTACTGATTGGGCTTTATGTGCGCGTCTCGCTGCACGAAACGCCGGTTTTCGCCAAAATCGCCAAGGCGAAGGCGCAGGTGCGCATGCCCATCGGCACCCTACTGAAACAGCATCTGAAAGTCACCGTTATCGCTACGTTTATCATGGTCGCCACCTACACCCTGTTCTATATCATGACGGTGTTTTCCATGACCTATGGAACGGCTCCCCTGCCGCGCGGTCTGGGTTTCTCGCGCAACGACTTTCTGTTGATGCTGATGATTGGCGTCATTGGTTTTGGCCTGATGGTCCCCGTCGCCGGTCAATTGGCGGATAAATTCGGCCGCCGGCATACCATGATAGCCATTACGGTATTGATTATGGCCTTTGCGCTGGTGTTCCCGTCGCTCTTGGGTTCCGGCAATATCTGGGTCGTCATGGCGTTTTTGTTGATAGGATTTATGGTAATGGGCCTCACGTTCGGCCCCATGGGCGCGCTATTGCCGGAGTTATTTCCTACCGAAGTTCGCTATACCGGCGCCTCTTTTTCCTATAATGTGGCCTCAATCATCGGCGCATCGGTCGCCCCGTATATTGCCGCCTGGCTCACCGCCAATTACGGATTATTCTACGTGGGTATCTACCTGGCGACGATGGCCTGCCTGACATTACTGGCGCTGCTGGCGGCGCATGAAACACGGCACCGGGCGCTGTAAATTGCGCGGCTAAGCGACCTGCCGGTAAAATAACGGTAATGGCGGGCTGTCATCCCAGCGGATGCGGCCCGTTTTTTAATGCGGCGTAGAGAACATTAAGAGGGTGACCCATGACGTGGCAACAGATCAAATATGCGCTGCTGCTGGTGATTGTTATTCTGGTTGCGGCGCTCGGCGCCTGGCAATATTACGATACCTCCTCGCCGAAACATCCCGACGCGCTGTGGCGGATAGTGAGCGAAGAGTGCGTGCCGCACCAATTGCAGCGCGGGGATCCTTCGCCGTGCAGCGAAGTGAATACCGCCGCCGGCTATGTGGTGCTTAAGGATTTGGTGGGGCCGCTGCAGTTCTTACTGATGCCCACCGAAAAAATCAGCGGTATCGAAAGCCCGCGCTTGTTGTCCACCTCGACGCCCAATTTCTTTTATCTTGCCTGGCAGGCCAGACATTTTTTATCCGACCGGCGTGGTCAGGCGATAGGCGATCGTTTTCTGTCGCTGGCGATCAATTCCGCCTACGGGCGGACGCAAAATCAGCTGCATATTCATATCTCCTGCCTGCGGCCCGATATTCGCGAACGGCTGGATAACGATGCCGCCAGCATCAGCACCGATTGGCAACCGCTGGCGCAGCCGGTGCTCGGCCATGAATATCTGGCCAAGCGCATTTCCGCGGCGGGGCTGGCGGCGCAAAGCCCGTTTTTGCTGCTGGCGCGCGAAGTGCCTGAAGCGTCCGAGGAAATGGGAGAATTCGGTATGGCGCTGACGCCGTTGCCCGATGGCTCGCTGGTACTTCTGGCCAGCCAGCGCAGCTTACTGCACCGAAATACCGGCTCGATTGAAGAGATCCAGGACCATAGCTGCGTCATTCTCAAGGGTCATTGACCGGTCCGGCGGCGGTAGTGCCCCGCCGCCGGTCATCGGTTACTTTTTAATATTCATCTCTCTTAAAATCGGCCCGCACTGATTATCATCGCCGCCGCTCGGTGAAATAAGCGCCAGAAGCGCCGCGGCCGGCGTCACCACCGCCCCCAGCACCACGGCCGCAGCGCCGCGGGCGATAAGCGGCCCCGGTTTCACACCGGCGGAAGGATTTTTAAACGTGCCGCGCACGTATAGCGGCGATCGCAGCGTAACGATGCGCGCGCCTTTGCTGTCGGGATTGATCGACAAATCCAGCCGTTCGGTGCCAAAATTGGTGGTTCCATCGACATGTATCACCGCATTTTCAGTGTCAAACAGGAACAGCCGCGGCTGCGCCAGGCCGTTATTCACATTGACGTCCGCCGCGGCGCAGTTGATTTTCACCTGATCGTCGCCAAACAGCTTGCCGACCACGTAATTGCCGACATTAAGACCGGCAATTTCCATTAAATTGCGGCTGATAATGCCATCGTTCATCAGCAGGCGCAGATTGCCGTTGCTGCTGCCCAATAGCGCCGCCACGGAGTTACCGGTGCCGTTGAATTGCGCATCGCCATTGAGCTGGCCCATACTGCTGCGCATCGCCTCGACGTTTGGAAACAGCGCCTTCAATTGCAGGCCGCGAGCATGAAGATCCGCGCGGCCGCGCATCGGCGTACGCTGCCCTTCAAGGCGAATGGTGGAGTTGAGCGTCCCGCGCGCCATGCCGAAGCGCAGCGGATCGAGCAACAGTTCGCCATTATCCAACTTCAGATGGGTATAAAGATCGCTTAACGGCAGCGCATCGCCATGCTCGATATCCTTGCCGGTAAACTTGACGTCGGCATCCATCTTGGACCAGCTGGCGGTATCGAATTTATCATACGGCAGCACCTTATCAGACGGCTGTATCGACTTGGTTTTGGCCGCCTGTTTGCCGGATGCGGTGCCGGAATCGGCGCCGATGAGCGGCCCCAAATCGGCAAAGCGCAGCCGATTGGACACCAGTTCGCCGGTTAACGACGGCCGCGGTTTGCCCTGGCGGTATTCCAGCGTGCCGTGAATATCGCTCTGACCAATTTTGCCGTTGAACTTCTCATAACGATACCGACCCGCGTTTTTGCCTTTGAAGGAGGCAACCAGATGGCCGTCGGTGTTATAGGGCGGTGAGTCCGGCAGTACCACCCCCGTCAAGCCTTGCAGATCCCCGAGATTCTCTCCGGCGAGCCGCAGGCGCAAATCCAGACCGCCGAAATTGAGCGGATCCTCCAGCGTACCGGTAAACGCTACGCGGGTTCTCCCCGATCGTACGTCCGCCTGTAGCGGGAACGGAGCGCCGGCGTTACGTAGCGCCAGCATGCCGCCAATTTTGCCCGAGCCGCTAAGGGGTTCATTGTTGTAGGTTCCCTCCGCTTTCCAGCCGAAAATGTAGTTGTCGGCAGTTTTCGCCGCCGCCTGTTTATCGTCGCCGCTGCCGGTCAGTTCGGCGAAGGCCACCGGTTTACCGAGCGGGTTTACCGTCAAATGGATATCCGCCTTGGCGATGGCGTCTTGATAATCGATCTTACCCCGATCGAAAACGATATCGTCCACCTGGAAGGACCACGGCGAAACGGGTTTTTGGCTATCTTTATCGTCGCTGTTGGCCAGATTAAAGGTCCAGTTATTCTTACCGTTCGCCAATCGTTTTAACGACGCGTCCGGGCTGACCAGCGTGATTCGCGGCAGATACACTTCGCGGTGCAGCAGTGCTAAAGGGGCGATGCTGGCTTCAATACGTTTTAGCCGGGCGGTGTAGTCGCCCGGAACGTCCTGGGGGTTGCCCAGCGAGATATCTTCCGCATGGATATGCGGCCACGGCACCCAACTGCGCCAGCCGCGCTCTTCGCGATGCCGGGACCATTGCACGCCCAAGTCGCCATTAATCGCAAAGGGACGCTGAAGTTCAGTGGAGACTTTTTCATTGATGGTCGGTTTGAGGCGGTTCCAGTCAAAAGTGGCGATAAAAATCACGATCGCCACGATGAGCAGCAGCAGAAACAGCACGATCCCACCTATCACTTTCTTGGTCCGTGTCATGAATGTCGATATCCTCGTTAGGCTTCCCCGATGCATTAATCATAGTTGAGGATTACACGCCTGCCAGACTCAGCGGCGGGAATGGGCGGTATTGCGCGCACAAAAGTAACGTGTCGCCAGTGGGTTACACCGAAGCGGCAACGGCGCGGCGTTTTGGGTGGGCCTTGGCGCCGCTGCGCTCGCGGCGATAACACGGGCCCGCCGGGTGAAGCGCGCGGCAGAAAACGCAACGGCGCCGGCGGGGATCTCGCGTGCATTAGGCGGTTGCGCCAAGACGCCGTCTCCCCCGCCTAACGGGCAATCGCCGGGAAAATGGCCGCAGTGACGATCCAGGTCATGATAAAGTAAAACAACGTTTCAGCGGCTATTGACTGCACCGGCCATTCTGTTGAGACTAGGTGCCTATATCAGCTTTCTCTTTTTTAATGACGGGCAACCAAGCAATGACAACCAAAAACATCGCCGTTATCGGCGAATGCATGATCGAATTGTCGCAAAAGGGCAGCGACGTTAAACGCGGATTCGGCGGCGATACCTTAAATACCTCGGTGTATCTCTCGCGTCTGGTTCCTGCGGCCCAGCTCAAGGTGCATTACATTACCGCGCTGGGCACCGACAGCTTCAGTGACGACATGCTGCAATCCTGGCAACAAGAAGGGGTGGATACCTCCCTCATCCAGCGCTTGGAAAACCGGCTGCCCGGCCTGTATTACATTGAAACCGATGCCCACGGCGAGCGAACCTTCTATTACTGGCGCAACGAGGCGGCCGCCCGTTATTGGCTGGAAAGCGCGTTATCGGATCAGATTTGCCAAACGCTGGCGGGCTTTGATTATCTTTATCTGAGCGGTATCAGTATCGCCATCCTATCGCCGCAGAGCCGCGAGCGGCTGTTGGCTTTGCTGCGGGCCTGCCGCGCCAACGGCGGCAAAGTCATTTTTGACAACAATTATCGCCCGCGCCTGTGGCAGAGCCGGGAAGAGACCCAGGCGGCCTATCGCGACATCCTCGCCTGTACCGATATCGCCTTCCTGACCTTGGACGACGAGGATATGCTGTGGGGAAAACAACCGGTAGACGCGGTACTGGATCGCACCCGCGCGCTGGGCGTTGGTGAAATTGTCATCAAACGCGGCGCCGATGCCTGCCTGGTATCGGAAGCCAGTGGGGAGTTACAGGAAGTGCCCGCGGTGAAATTGCCGAAAGAGAAGGTGGTCGACACTACCGCCGCCGGCGACTCTTTCAGCGCCGGCTATCTGGCGGTCCGTCTGACCGGCGGCAGCGGCGGCGCCGCAGCCGAGAGCGGGCATCGTACCGCCAGTACGGTTATCCAGTACCGCGGCGCCATTATCCCGCGCGACGCAATGCCGGCCCGCGCGGGCTAACGGTTCACGGATAGCCTGGTGCGCTGAAGGATGGCCCGCCAGGGCGAATACACCGCAGACGCGGCGCACATCACTGATGCGCCGAATAACGGCCCGGTAGGACTTCTGCGCCGCCAGATCTGGCGCGCGACACGGCATTATTCGTTCCTGCCGGCGTCAGGAGGCCGGCGGAATATCTGTCACTTCCGGCTTGCTCTCGTCTATGGTCGCCGGCAGCGGGCCGGGATCCATAATATGCTCGTAACTCTCCTGCAGCGCCTTCATGTTCACCTCCGGCTCGCCGTTTGGCTGCATCAGCACCAGCGTGGCGTTTTGCGACAGCTGGGCGCGCAATTCCTGATTAAGCATCTGTAACGACAGCCCCCCGAGAAACGCGCTGCGCAGCTTCTGATACTGTTCCGGCGCGATATCCACCACCTCGTTTTGCTGTGAGCGCAGACGCTGGCTCATCAAAACATCGGTGCTGGTGCGGGCGTAAGTGGCGAACAAGGTACTCAGCTCAGCGGTTTTACGCGCCATCAGCGCGTCAAACTCCGATTGATTCAGGCCATTGTTGCGCACGTTGGCCAGCTCATGGGCGACGAAGGTCAGCGACGGCGTCAAATTGTCCGCCTGTGTATCAATGTGAATCGCGCACTGCGCGCGCAGATAATTCACATTACAGTCAAAGCGCAGATTGGTTTGCTTCAGGTCGCTCTCCTTTAGCGCCTGCTGCAAATGCATATACAGCGCCTCGCGCGCTAAATCCCCGCGCCAATAACGATTCAATGACTGTGAATCGCGGATAGGCTGCCACGGATTATCCCAAACGAGTTTAAGACTGTCGTAATCGCCTTCGTCGCTAAACAGACTGACGGGCTGATGAGGCAGCGGCGACATTGTCGGCACGGTCGCCGGCGTATCGCGTTTGCCCTGCAGTGCGGAGAAGGTTTTGACAATCTGTTCGTTGAGGGCGCGACCATCGACGTTACCCACCACATACAGCGTCATGGCGTCGGGGGTATACCAGCGTTGATAGAAATGTTGCACCTGCTCGGCATCCACCGGCGATTTCGCCGCCGCATCCGGCCCGTGCGCCAGCAGTTGCGACCCTTTCAGGCGGTAATGCCACCAGCTGTTGCGCGGTTTTTCCGGCACCGTGGCTACCGGATCCGCGGCCGCCAGCGCCTGCTGCACCGCCGCTGGGGTAATAGACAGGTGGCCGGCGGTATTCACCATCCACTTAAGCGCTTCTTTCAATAAATCCGGCCGACCGTTCGGCAAACTGAGGCTGTACAGCGTCGTATCATAGGAAACGCGCGCCGGCGGCTGCGGCCGTTGTTCATTCGCGCCCTGCTGCCATAAGGAAGTCAGCTGTGCGGTAGTAAAGTTTTCGCCGTGCGTCAGCGCCAGGCGGGCAATAAGGCGCGCAAAACCGGTCTGCTGGGCGTTTTCCGCCAATGAGCCGGTATTGACCATCAGCCGCAATTCAATACGATCGTTGGGTCGTTGCGGCGTGGTCAGGACCTGCCAGGCGAAGCCGTTGCCGAGTTTTCCCTGCTGCCAGGCGGCATCGGGTTGTAATGCTTCGGCCCGTGCCCACCCGCCTGACGTCACCAGTAATACACCACCTATGAAAAGACGAATTCCGGTGCCCTGCATGTGAACCCCTACTCAATCAATACCAATGAAAAACGTAAATCTCACTTTGACGGTTGACTGTGCTTTGCATCGTTTTTACTTTTCCGCCGAAAAAGTGTGGCGCAAAGTGTACCATGTTGTTAGACAGCGGACCTTTGCAGATGTCACCCTGTAGCAGAAAATATTACCTTCGGCGGGCGCGGCAGGGCAAAAAATGGACGCCGGCGGCGGACCTGGCGTAAGCGATAGGGAATTAGGAGCAGGGTCGATTGAAGAAGCGGTGTTCAAACGCCTGCTGGGTTAGCGGTTCGGCGAAGAGATACCCCTGGCCGCGATGAATGTGGTGCGCCAGCAGACAATCACGCTGAGCGGCGTTTTCCACCCCTTCAGCGATAACCGGCAGGTCAAGCACGTCGGCAATGGCGCTCACTACCCGCAGCATGATGGCGTCCTCGGGCAAGGTGGCGATAAAACTGCGGTCGATTTTCACCATATCAATAGGCAGATGCCGCAGGCGATCGAGGCAATATAGGCTGGAATAACCCATGCCGAAATCGTCCAGCGCAATGACGATGCCGAGGTCGTGCAGCTCGCGCAGCACCTGGAACGAGGAGGCGAATTCGTTAATGCGGGCGGTCTCGGTGATTTCCAATACCAATTGCGAGCATCCGACCTGAAAACGCGCCAGGCTCTGTTTTAGCGACGACACCAGGTCGTTTTGCTGCAATTGTAGCGCGGACAGGTTCACCGCCAGCGGCACGGCGATACCGCGCCCCTGCCATTCGCCGAGTACCCGGCACGCCTCCTCCAGCACCCAATTGCCCAGCGGCACCATGACGCCCGCCGCCTCCACCTGGCAAATGAAATCCTCCGGCAGGCTCCAACTGCCGTCGTCCTGGCGCCAGCGGAGTAGGGCTTCGGCACTCAAAAGCCGCTGGTCGCGCATATCGACCTGCGGCTGGAAGAATAGCGCGCAGCGGCCCTGCGCGATCCCCTCCAGCAGACGATGGGCAAACGTCAACCGCCGGGTCGCCGCGACCGCCAGTGCGGGCTCGAAAAACAGAATCTGGTTTCGACCCCGCGCCGCCGCAGAGGATGCGGCCAGCGCGGCGTGGTTCAGGACCTTCTCGGCGTTTTTGTCCTCAAGCGCCCCGAAAGCGACGCCGATACCGGCGGCGGGGCGCAAGGCCAGATTGCCGATGGTCAGCGGCCCGTTAATAATGGATAACACGCGCTGCGCCAGCGCCATGGCCTGAAACGGCGGTTCCGTGGCCCAATGGCACAGCGCGAATTCATGCGGGTGCAACTGTGCCAGCAGGCTGGTGGCGCCACAATCCCGTCTTAACCGGTTTGCCAGGCTGGTGTACAGCAGGTCACGCTGCGATTCGGTCAAAACGCCCGTCGCCTCCGGCAACGTTGTAACCGCAATCACCAACAGGCAATACGACCCGGTTTCCACATGCGTTGCAAGAGGGGCGTCCAGCATCGCGAGAAACCGCGCCCGGGTCGGCAAACCGGCTGCAGCGAGGGGTGTCACCCGCTGCTCGAGATCCTGCCGGCCGCGGCTGATGACATGCTGATTGCGGTTGTAGCTGCGCACCAGCACCCCCAATTCATCGTCCCGATGCATATTCGGCAGGGTAAGCTGGTGGGAAGCCATGTCCTCCGGCGCCAGGTTTTCCAGCTCGCGGGCAATCGCGCGCAGCGGATGGACCATCAGCCGATTGATGCACCAGGTGATGGCGACCGTCATGATAAGCGCCAACAGCAAATACGTGGTTATCATCGTCGCAATCGCGCTGACGATAAATTGATACAGACGATATGAGTCGGCCTGTAGTACCAAATAAGCCAGCGCCTGCGGATGAGAAGGCCGCGGCAGGGAATAAAGCGGCACCTGCACCTCAACCGGCAGGCGGAACAGGCGGCTTATCAGCGCCGGCACCGGCCGCTCGGGCGGAAAATCGCCGTGCAACACTTGAACATTATTCGGCAGCACCACATCCGCGCGGCTCAGTATGCCGCCGCGTTTAAGGGTGACCAGAATCTGTTCCGCCTGAGGAATATCGGCTTTGAGCACCGCGCTGGACAGCGGCTGGCGGACCGACATGGCGATATTTTGCAATTGCTGGGTGTAGTCTTCACGGCGCTGCGAAACAAAATGGAAAAGCTGGATCACGATGAATAGACAAATAGTCACCAATGCCACGCCGGACACCGTTGCCATTTGTTTGATCGTTAAAGAACGTCTGATCCGCAAACTTTTCTCCATTTCTTGCTGACGGAGGCAAACGCGGGCGTCGCCCTCGCTGGCCACTTACCCGAAAACGCCATCGGGGTAACGCGGCACGGCCCACCGTCCGGCCGCATCGATTATCCTGCCTAATATAACCGATTTGGCAGCGCGTTTTATGCCTCAAAACAGGCGATTCAACCAAATCTTATGCGATAGCGACGCCCGAGTGAAATGGCTTTCATTATGCCTAACTTTGGTTTTCGCCGAAATGATCAGTTTTTGTAAAGTAATCGTTAAGGCCATTACGCTAACTTCACCTATACCCAGGGGCAATGACTTCACTATAAAGCGTTCTCCCGGTCGTAGAAAATAGGCCGTTTTTTCAAAAAAGCGGGGGTTTTGACTATTATTAACGCGCGGAAAAAAAAATATTGCCTTTTAATAGGCTTTTATTTAAAAAGCAGCAGCAAACGGCATTTGGTACAGGATTCCCCGGCAAAATTATCCGGTATTTCCAATAATATGGTCTATGTTTAAAGTCGCGCGCGAGCAGGTCGCCAAAGGGTGGAATCTCGCAGGCGCGATGACGACTTATCGCTATTATCGCGGCGCGTGTGCCGATTAAGATTGGTAAATAAATGCGACTTGTATTAGCCTATCTTATAGATTTCGTCATTTTTTTTCATACACGCCCAAAGCTTATTTTGCCCTATAGCGCCGTTTCGCTTGCCTTCTAGCGACAACGCGCCGGTACGGTTTTGCCACACGCCATTCCTAAGGTGAGCCATGAATAATTATGATGACATTAAGCGATTCAAAGAAAAGCTGAATATGGAAGCTATTGATTATAAAGAAATCGCTGAAAATAATCCTAATAGTTCCGCTTCCAGCTGGACAATCATCAAGCAGATCGTTAATGCCGATAAGCCGTTCCATCCCCTAGAGCAAGGGCATTCGACCCTACCGTCGCCGGCGCCGATATCGCAACAAGAGTTCAGCGCCCGTCCGGCGGCGTCGGACGTTGCACCCGCGCCGTTGCCCTCCGCTAACGCCGCCGCGGGCCCGGCTTATGGCCCCTCGGTCTTATCGCCGCTCTTTAACGCGGTGGAAAAAGCCATGCCGCCGCAGCCGGCCACCGGCGCACCACCCTTTCGCGCCATAGACGGCGGCTCACGCGCCACCGGGCCGGGATCGGTATTCGATCAGCTGACGCAGCGGGCGGCATCCGCCCCCGGCACGTCTGGGGCTACCCCTACCCCGCTACCAACCGCGGGCGGCGCATCCGCGCTACAGGGCCACGCGGCGCTGATGGCTGCGCCGCCAAAGCCCGGCCAATCCACTGACGGTCCCGGGAAAACCCTCGTCGAGTCGCCGTTCGCCCAGCCACAGGCGCCGGGCCGCGCCAGCGGCGTGTTGCCGCCGCAGGGCAACCCGTTTACGACGCCGAATGCGGCACCCACCTCATCGCCGTTCGCCCAGGCCCAAGGCCGTGAGCCGGCGCAGGACGTCGCCGGTATGCGCTTCAAAAATTTATTTAACCGTAGCCCCGCGGCCCTCGCCGACACCGCCGTCGGCCGCGATATCCCCCTTTCACTTCTTCTAGAGAATATCGCTTTATGCCGTTAGTTTGCGTCTGTTCGCCCAAGGGCGGCGTGGGCAAAACCACCGTAAGCGCCAATTTAGCCTATGCCCTGGCCCGCAGCGGCAGCAAAGTGCTGGTTATTGATTTCGATGTTCAAAACGCCCTCCGGCTGCATTTCGGCGTGCCGATTTCCGACACCCGCGGCTATGTCGCACAGGCCACCACGGTCATGGACTGGAGCCAATTTATTCTGAAGGCGGACGCCAATCTCTTCGTCCTGCCCTACGGCGAAGCGGATGAGGAGCAACGGCTGGCGTTTGAAAATGCCATCAGCCACGACCCGCACTTTCTGCAGCGCGGTCTGAATACGGTATTGAATTATCCAGGTCTGGTGGTCATCGCCGATTTTCCGCCGGGGCCGGTACCGGCGCTGAAGGCCGTACAACGCTTCGCCGATCTGCATATCGTCATGATGCTGGCGGACACCGCTTCGCTGTCGCTGCTGCCGCAGATCGAAAATCATAAATTTCTTGGCGCGCCGCTTAACCAGCGCCTGGGGGAATATTACGTCGTTAATCAGAGTGATATGCGCCGAAATCTCAGCCGGGACGTCTCGCATTTTTTTGAGCAGCGGCTGGGGGACAAATTGCTGGGCATGATCCATCGCGATGAATGCGTGCCGGAGGCCAACGCGTCCCAGCGTTCTATTATCGGATTCAGCCCGGTGTCCGCGGCGGCCTTCGATATCGAACTGATCAGTAAAAAAGTCGCCGCTATAGTCGGGGTCAAAGTGGGCGATGGCGAATTCTACGCCATGCCCAATCCGGGCATTTGACATTATCGCAGGTCAGAATATGAATAAACCGCTGTTTTATCTGCTGTTACTTTTAATGCTCCCCATCGCCACAATCGTAGTGATTACGCCGATGGACAGCGATAAACAGTATTTTTTCGGTCTGATCAGCCTGGGACTGATGCTGGTGCTCGGCATCAGTAAAAGCCCTTATGTGAATGTCGTGCTGGTGGTCATGTCATGCCTGATGTCAACGCGCTATATCTACTGGCGCGCCAGCGAAACGCTGCACTTTTACACCACATTTGAAGCCTGTTTGGGCATCGGGCTGTTTATCGCCGAGCTTTACGCCTGGGTCATTCTGGTTTTGGGTTATTTGCAGACCACCTGGCCGCTAAAACGCCGCATTGAACCCATGCCGGATGATCTCTCCCTGTGGCCGACGGTAGATATTTATGTCCCCACCTACAACGAGAGTCTGGATGTGGTGCGCGATACCGTATTGGCGGCGCAATGCATTGATTACCCGCGCGATAAAATGCGTATCTATATTCTCGATGATGGCAAGCGTAGCGAATTTGCGGTGTTTGCCGCCGACGTCGGCGTAGGCTATATCACCCGCGACGATAATAAACACGCCAAAGCGGGCAACCTTAACCATGCCCTGACCCTGACCCGGGGCGAACTGATTTGCGTCTTTGACTGCGACCACGTCGCGACGCGCGGTTTCCTGCAAGCCACCGTCGGCAGTTTTCTCATTGACCCGCGGCTGGCGCTGCTGCAAACGCCGCACTATTTTTATTCTCCCGACCCGTTCGAGCGCAATCTCTCGGCGGCGCGGCATAACCCGAATGAGGGCGCGCTGTTTTACGGACCGGTGCAGCAGGGCAACGATAACTGGAACGCGACCTTCTTCTGCGGCTCCTGCGCGGTAATTCGCCGGACGGCGCTGGAGGAAACCCACGGCTTTGCGGTGGAGACCGTCACCGAAGATGCTCATACCGCGCTCAAACTGCAGCGTAAGGGCTGGAATTCGGCCTTCTTGGCGATCCCGCTGGCGGCCGGCCTGGCCACCGAACGTCTGGGGCTGCATGTCATCCAGCGTATCCGCTGGGCACGCGGCATGACGCAAATCTTGCGCATGGATAACCCGCTATTCGGCCGCGGGCTGAAATGGCAACAGCGATTGTGCTATCTCAACGCCATGCTGCATTTTCAATACGGCCTGCCGCGGGTGGTATTTTTAACCGCGCCGCTGGCGTATCTCCTTTTCAACCAGAATATTATCGCCTCGTCGGCCAGTACGATTTTCGCCTATGTGCTACCGCATCTGTTTATGGCCATCTGGCTGAATTCACGCATGAACGGCCGTTACCGTTACACCTTCTGGGGTGAGATTTACGAAACGGTGATGGCGTTTCATTTGATCATCCCGACCCTGTTGACCCTCATCTCCCCCAAGCATGGCAAATTTAACGTGACGGATAAGGGTGGCTTGTTGGATGAGGGGTTTTTCGACGCCCACATTGTGCGCCCGCATATCATCGTGGCCTGTTTGCTGGTGCTGGGCATTATCGCGGGGATAGCGCGGGCGGTCATGTATGACTATTTCAACGTCGACCCGCGCGTCATCGTGTTCAACGTCGTGTGGGCGACGCTCAGCGTTATTATTTTGCTGGCGGCCATCGCGGTGGCCAAAGAAACGCGCCAGGTGCGCAAAACCATCCGCGTCGAAGTGACGATTCCGGCCATCATTCATTACGCCAGCGGCATCTCCGTGGTCAGCGAAACGCGGGATCTCTCCATGGGCGGCGTGAAATTGGTGACGCCGGACGATCGCTATCTTCACGACACGCTTGAAGAGGTGGAGCTACGGCTGCAATCAGGAAGCGTCTGCATTCCGGTCAGCGTGATCCACACCGGCCCGGACGTGATTCGGCTCATGTTTAAAGAGATGCCTCTGGATAAGCGGCGCGAGCTGGTACGGGTGGTGATGGCGCGCGCCGATGCCTGGCTGGCGCCCCCCTATCCGCGCGATCGTCCTTTGCGCTCATTTGCCAGCATTGTGCGCTGCGTCTTCGAGTTGTTCTATAACACTTGGAAAGAACGCGGTCAGAAGAAAAAGCACGCCCGGTCCGCCGGGCCAGGTGAGACGGCATAAGGACAGGCGGAATCAAACATATGTCATGTCATTTCAGGATGATGGTTTCTCTGGCGGCGGCGCTGTTGTCGGCATCGGTGGCCGCGGCCGCGACGCCGGCCAACGGTGCCGGCCAGGATAGCGCCGCGCCGCTTTACCGTTTGCCACCGCTGCCGGCCCCGGCTGGCGACGGCATGACGGGGGATGACGCAATGGCATCGGACGCTGCCCCGCGCAAAGAAGACGCGCCCGTCGGCAGCGGCGGTAATAACGCCGGCGGCGCGGCAAGCGACACGGGCAATAAGGCGTCAAGCGACAACGGCGACAACCGTGGCGCCGAAGCGGCGACCATGAGTGCGGGCAACGCGGCGGCAACCGGCGGCGGTGATAACGCCGGCGGCGCGGCAAGCGACACGGGCAATAAGACGTCAAGCGACAACGGCGACAACATTGACGCCGAAGCGGCGGCCAAAAGCGCGGGCAGCGCGGCGGCAACCGGCAGCGGCGGTGATAACGCCGGCGGCGCGGCGGCCACCGGCAACGGCGAGCTGCCTTTCGACTTTCCGCCGCCCACGGTGGACGTCGCCCCGGACGCCGGCGCGCAGCCGGCCGGCTTTCCCCTGGCGCCGATGAATCCGATTGATGATGAAACCATTAGCATCGCGGAAATGGGCCAGCCCAACGGCCTGACCCTCAGCGGCGGTCAGTTGCAATCGGGGATTATCTTCACCCTGGCGCAAAATCAGGTAGTCACCAATGCCCATCTCTCTTTGGCGCTTAAAGTGTCGCCGGCGCTGGCGGCGCGGGATACCCGCCTGCGCTTGATGCTCAACGGCCAAGATCTGGGCGATATCCGCCTGAATCAAACGGCGAGCGGCAATAACGTCTATCGGCTGGACGTCCCGTCGGCGATGGTGGTGGGGAAAAACAATTTAAGCTTCAGCGTCAGCGATGATAATACGCTTACCTGCGAGCGGGATCTGACCGACAAATATTGGGTCACCCTCCTGCCCGACACCCATATGCAGTTGAGCAGCCAAATCCTAGATACCGGTAGGGATTTATCTCATTTTCCCCGTCCGTTCTTTGATCCGCAATCGATGAAAGGCTCCTCGCTGGCCTTTCTATTTTCCCGGACGCTTAAGCCGGATGCGGTGGAAGCCGCCAGTATGTTGGCCTCCTATTTTGGCCTGCATTCCAGCTACCGCAGCGTCGATTTCGCCGTATTGCTCGACGCGCTGCCGGCGCAAAACGGCATCCTGTTCGGCGAACCGGGGGACAAAATCGGCGCGCTGACCCTGCCGCAGGTAACGGGCCCGACGCTGCAGGTCATCAATAATCCGCAAAACCCGGTTTATAAACTGCTGCTGGTGGTGGGACGCAACGGCGCCGAGCTGCGCCAGGCTGCCTGGCAGTTGATTTCGACGCCGCTGCCGGCAAAACAGGATGTCATCCAGGTGCAGGAGCAAGCCATACCTGAACGCCAGCCGTATGACGCGCCGCGCTGGATAGACACCAGTCGTCCGGTCTATCTGAAGGAACTGACGCAGGACATCCAATCACTGACCGCCAGCGGGCTGTATCACGACGGCATCCGCATTGGCTTTCGCGCCGCGCCGGATCTGTTTATGTGGGACGGCGACCACATTCCGGTCAACGTTGGTTACCGCTTTCCCGCCGACAGCGGAATCGATGAAGATCACTCCAAACTGGATGTCACCCTCAACGGCACCTTCCTTTACAGCCTGCCGGTGAACAAGCGCGGCCTGCTGGAAGGGCTGTGGCGTAAACTGGGCGGCGACTCCCGTCAGGAACGCTATACCTTGCAACTGGCGCCCTATCTGATTTATGGCGATAACCAGATGCAATTCTATTTCTCTTTGCGGCCGAAGCCGAATGCCCCCTGTAGCCTGCTCACCAGCAATACCATCAAAAGCCGCATCGATCCGGACTCGTATATTGATTTGAGCCGCACCTATCATTTCGGCCTGCTGCCGAATCTTTCCTATTATGTGGGCGCCTCGTTTCCTTTTACCCGTATGGCCGACTTTTCCCAGACGGTGATGCTGCTGCCGGCCAAACCGCAGGCGGCGGAAATCGCCACGCTGATGGCGATGGCGGCCCGCGCCGGCAATGCCACCGGCATTACGCTTAACCGCGTAACGGTCCGTTTCGGTCTTCCGACCGGTGCCGGCGAGGCCGAACTGCTGGCGGGCAAAGATATTCTGGCGGTGGCATCGCTGAAACAGGCGGCTTTTGTGCAGCCGTTAGCCGCCAAATCGCGTTTTACCTTGCGCAACGGCCTGCTGTCGGTGCGAGAGCAGCGCCTTACGGACCGTCTGAATAATTATCTTAACGGTCATATGTTCAGCCACGATCGGGAGGCGGATCGCTATCTGGCCTCCACCGATGCCTGGCGCGGCTTTGTAAGCTTCGAGTCGCCCTGGACCGCGAAGCGGGTGGTGGTGCTGGTTACCGCCACCAACGATGACCAGTTGGTCAGACTAAATCACGATCTGCAATCCGCCGCCATCAACGCCGGCATTCGCGGCGATGTGGCGGTGATTAATAACGAGAATGGCGTACGCAGCTTTAGCGTCGGCGCGCTGTTCCCGCGCGGTGAAATGCCCTGGTACATGCGGGTGCTGTGGTACGCCAATCAGCACATCATCCTGCTCGCGCTGTGCGGGCTGTTATGTGCCCTGCTGGTCGGCAGCGGTGTTTATCTTCTGCTGGCTCGCCATGCCGCCAAACGGCTGGCCAACAGCGCCAACCCTCATCAGGATCAGTAAATGAGGCATTGTGGAGTGGGTGTTATGGGTATCGGTTATGAAACGGGTCGCTAAACCCATCTTTGCCGCCTGGTGCGCCGCGGGGCTGTCGCTGTATGCGGCCGCGGCGTGCGCCGCCGACAACAGTCCGGCGATTAACGCCCTGTTGCAGCAGGCCGCCTATTGGCACGATAAAAGCCATGACGATCTGGCGCGGGAATCGCTGCAAAAAGTATTGGCGGTGGACGAGAATAATGCCGATGCCCTTTACCTGCTGGCGCTCTATGCTCTGCAAGACGGCAATCAGGCGCAGGCGGCGAGATGGCGCGCCCGCTTAACGGCAGTTTCCCCCAACGATACGCGCCTGGGGAGCCTGGACAGCGCCAACGCCGTACAGGCCATCCCCCCTGAGCAGTTGGACAACGCCCGCCGGTTGGCGGCCAGCGGCAGTGCCGCGCAGGCGGTGGCAAGCTACCGCGTGCTGTTTCGGGATGCCGCGCCGCCGGACAGTCTGGCGGTGGAATACTATGACACCCTGGCCGGCATTCCCTCTGCCCGACCGCAGGCGATAGCCGGCCTGCGCGCCCGACTCCAGGCGCAGCCGAACGATAGCGCCGCGCGGCTGGCGCTGGGGCGGATTTTGACCTACGACGAGGCGAGCCGCCGCGAAGGCATCGCCACCCTGACGCCGCTGGCGGGCACCAACCGCAACGCCGACGCCGCTCTGCGCCAGGCGCTGCTATGGCTGGCGCCGCAGGCCGCCGACAAGGCGGACTATGACCGCTATATCCAGCACCATCCCGGCGATAGCGCCCTATGGCAGCATTTCCAGCAAAGCGTCGGCGGCACGGAGAAAGGCGCCGGCTATGCCGCCTTGAATAGCGGCGATATCGCCTCCGCCCGTAGCCGCTTCGAGGCGGTACTCACCACCAATCCCAACGATGGCGACGCGCTCGCCGGGCTAGGCTATATCGCCCTGCGCAACAATGATTTCACCAGCGCCGAAAATTACCTTAATCAGGCCACCAAACAGGGCGGCGCCAACAGCGCCCAATGGGCCTCGCTGGCGCAGGACGCCAAGTTCTATGGCGCCTTGAATCAAGCGAAGGCGGCCGCCGCCGCCGGCAATCTGAGTCAGGCGCTGACGCTCAGCGCGCCGCTCGCCCAGGCGGAGGGCGATAAGGGGTTGGCGGCGGCGCTGTTCCGCGCTGACGTACAGCGCCGGCAAAACGATCTCAGCGGCGCGGAGCAGACCTATCGTACTATCCTCAGCCACGACGCGCAGAACAAGGATGCCAAGCTGGGCCTGTATTACACGCTGCGCCAGGAAAATAAGCCCCGCGACGCTCAACAGTTGCTGCAAACCCTGCCCGCCGATGAACGCCCGCGCGAGGTTGCCGGCAATAGCGTGGATCCGCTGCGCAGGCAGGCACAGCAGGCGTTACAGGCGGGTAATACGCCGCAGGCGCTGGCGCGGCTGAATGAGGCGCTACAAAAACAGCCGACCAATGTCTGGGTGCGGCTGGATATGGCGCGTATTCTGCAACAACAGGGCGACAGCGCCCGCGCGCAGGGGCTGATGAGCGCGATTGCCCAGCGTGGCGCGCCGGTGGACAATCTGTATGCCGCGGCGCTGTTTGCCAGCGAAACCGGGCGTATGGCCACCGCCGCCCAATGGCTGGCCTGGATCCCGGAGGGTCGCCGCAACCGCGCCGTGCGCGATCTGGCCGACCGGGTGCGCTTTCATCAACAGATGGCCGATGCCGACGATTATAGGGCCCAGGGAAATCGTACCGCGGCGCTCAATACATTGCGCGTGCTGGCGCAAACGCCCCCTTCGGCGCCGGCCGACGTCGGCAATCTGGCGCAGCGTCTGCAAACGCTGGGGGATAACACCACCGCGGTCTCGCTGGTACGTACCAACCTGCGCCAGCCGATCCACGGCGGCATCGGCGATTACGCCGCGCAAATCGGCGTATTGAACCAGGCGGGGCTGACCGATGAAGCCGCCGCCTTCCTCAATGACCCCGCCATTGTCGCCGCCAGTACACCGGCTGAGTTAAGCCGCCTGCGTCAAGGCGCGGTGATTAATCAAGCGGATACGCTGCGCGAACGCGGTCAATATGCCGCCGCTTACAATAAATTGATCGTCGCGCTGCAAAACGACCCGCAGAATACCGGGCTGATGCTGGCGATGGCGCGCCTGTATCAGAGCGGTAAGATGAATGCCCAGGCGGCAAAGGTCTTCAATTATGTCCTGACGCGCGAACCGCAGAATACCGACGCGCGGGAAGGCGCGGTCAATACGGCTCTGGCCCAGGGCGACATCGCGCGCGCCCGGCAATTGCTCGACGGCATGCAAGGGCCCCGATCGGTGGACCGCTTGATCCTGGAAGCGCGCGTGGCCGAGGCGCAAGGGGATCACGACCAGGCCATGGCGCTGCTGCGCTCCGCCAAAGGCCGGATCATCGGCATGGCCGACACCGGCAACGGCGCGGTGCCGCTGGTCGGCGGTCTGCAAAGCGCCGATAATCCTTTTGGCGACGATAGCCGCGCGGCGACGGCAAGCGCGCGCACCGGCTCAAACTACGGTACGGTACTGCCCTGGCAGCAGGCCGACGGCGCCACCACGGCGCCGGTCGGAGTAAGGCTGGCCCTGACGCCGACCGCTACGCCGGAGACCCGGACGCTGACCCAAATTAACGATCTGATGAACCAGGTCCGAGAGAAAACCGCCACTTGGGCGGAGGGCGAAGTGGCGATGCGCAGCCGCGACGGCGAAAACGGCCTGAGCAATTTGACCGAAGTCAAAGCCCCGCTGACGATTTCCGGCGCGCCGGTCGATAACGCCCGGCTTAGCCTAACGGTGACGCCCGTTTCTCTGGATGCGGGCAGCTCTTCCGGCTCCGCCAATAATCGTTTCGGCACCGGCGCGCTACAGCAGGGCCAGCGGGTCGCCAACGCCACCGCCGCCGCGGGCGCGACAACCTCTACCACCACGACATCCACCACCACCGGATCCGATGGCGCCACCAGCACCACGACCACCACGACCAATACGTCCACCAGCGATAGCATCAACAGCGGCGATTACGTCGCCGATTCTTCCGGCGCGCAGAAAGCGACGGGGACCGAGGTCAATCTGGCGTTAAAGGGCGAACGCTACAAAGTCGACGTGGGGTCGACGCCGCTCGGCACCGATAACGAGTTGGCCTCTTGGGTGGGCGGCGTCGAATGGTCGCCCCGGCTGTCGAACTTCAGCCAGTTGACCTTTCGCGCCGAACGGCGGGCGGTCACGGACAGTCTGCTGGCCTACGTCGGCGCGCGCGACGCGATTAGCGGGAAACATTGGGGCCAGGTAACGCGCAACGGCGGCAGCGTACAGTACGCCTATGACGATGGCGATATTGGCCTATATGCCGGTTTGGGCGCCTACAGCTACCTGGGCGACAACGTCAAAAGCAACACCGGTATCAACGCCTCGTCGGGGGTCTATTTCCGTCCCTATCGCGCCGACGGCCGCGAACTGCGCAGCGGAGTAAACCTGACCTGGATGGCGTTTGATCGCAATCTGAGCTATTTCAGCTATGGTCAGGGCGGCTACTTCAGCCCGCAAAACTACATCAGCCTCTCGCTGCCGGTTGACTATATCCAGACCTTCGACGACTGGAATCTGACGTTGGGCGGCGCTATCGGCTATCAATCCTATAATCAGGATAAGAGCGACTATTATCCCAACGACCCCGACATGCAGGCGGAAATGGCGTCGCTGGTGGCCAATGGCTATGCCGATGACGCCTATTACAGCGGCAGTAGCGAACATGGCGTCGGCTATAACGTCCATGCTAAAGGGGTCTATAAAATCAACCCGCAAATGAGCGTCGGCGGGCAGTTAAGTTATGACACTTTTGGCGATTATTCCGAAGGTTCGGCGCAGTTGTTTTTAAAATATCTTTTAGGTGGCCCATAATGAAGCAGGAAGATCTGCAGACATCCACGACGCTGGACTACTACCGCCAGCGGCAAACTCAGCCCGGCTGGCAGGATCTGGTGGGTCTGCTGATAGCGGGCATCAGCGATAACGCCGGCGATGAGGACAAGCGTCAGTTTCTGAATTTGGTGGGGGAGCAGTTGGCCTGCCGTTTCCCGCAGCCTGCCGCCGCCACGGTGGGCGAGTTGGAGGACGGACTGAATCGGCTTTGGTCCTGCTTTCACTGGGGCTATGTCCGCCTGACGCCCGAAGCCACCGCGCTAAGCCTGCGCCACTGCGCCACCCCCGCCGCCCCCGCCGGGCAAAGCGAACCGGTCTGGGTTGCCGGTCTGGCGGCCGTTCTGGAAGGCGCCTATGCGCGCTGGCTGTTGGATCAGGGCGGGCAGCGGCACGTCGCGCTGCGCTGGCAGCAGGACAGCGCCGGCGGCGAGATGACCTTTTGCTATGAAAACAGTCGCTAAGGATGTGATGGCGTGATGAAACGTTTCGGTCAATTAACCTGTCTGCTCGGTCTCACGCTAACGCTGTTGGCCGGCGGCGCCCGTGCGGAATCCGCCGGCTGGGCGCAATATAAACACCGCTTTTTGCTGCCGGAGGGCCGGATTATCGATACCGGCAATCATAACGTCAGCCATTCGGAAGGACAGGGCTTCGGCATGCTGTTGGCGGTCTACAATAACGACCGGCCGACATTCGATTTGCTCTATCAGTGGACCCGGGCGCATTTGTACCAGCAGGATAGCGGCCTGAATGCCTGGCGCTTTGATCCCGCCAGCACCCCGCCGGTGGCGGATCGCAATAACGCTACCGACGGCGATACGCTGATTGCCTGGGCATTGCTGCAAGCAGGGCAAAAATGGCGACAGCCCGACTACCTACAGGCCTCTGAGGCACTACAGCAGGCGATTGTGCAGCGCACCGTGGTGGAGTTCGCCGGCCTCAAAGTGTTGCTGCCCGGCGTGGAGGGCTTTAAGCAGGCCGACGCGCTGACCCTTAACCCCTCCTACTTTATTTTTCCCGCCTGGCAGGCGTTTTATCAACAGAGTCATCTGCCGATTTGGAATGAACTCAGCAGCGACGCCCGGCAATTATTGAGCAAAATGCGTTTCGGCACGTCCCGGCTGCCCACCGACTGGGTGCGTCTGGACGCGAACGGCGGCGTAGCCCCCGGCGATCGCTGGCCGGCGCGGTTCAGTTTCGACGCGGTGCGTATTCCGCTTTACCTCCATTGGGCGCAGCCGGACAACCAGGCCTTGGGGCCTTATATCGCCTATTGGCGTCAGTACGACAGACTTAGTACGCCGGCCTGGGTTGACGTGCAAAGCGGCGAAAAAGCCGACTACATGCTACCGCCGGGCATGCTGGCCATACGAGACGCCATATTGGCCAACGGCGCTCAGGTAACCGACCGTTTGCAGAACAATGAGGACTATTATTCCGCCAGCCTGCATCTCCTCACCTACTGGTCGCTACAGCGCCAATAACGGCGCTCGGCACCGTTTAAGCCGCTCAACGGGGCAGGGAAGGCCATCAGCAGGCACAGGGAGGCCGCTGCGCAAAAAGACGCCGTCGATGCTTAACAATCGCGGCCAGGCGCGGTGCCGGCAAGGCCTCGCCCCCCGGCCGAGTATGCGAGGTTAACGACGCGAACGCACAATCTGATAACGCCGGGTTAAATACCCCACCGGCGCGCTCCATACATGCACCAGCCGGGTGAAAGGGAAAACCAGAAATAGCGTCATACCCAACACCAAGTGCACGCGGTATACCCACTCCACGCCGTCCAGATGGTCAGACGCATGACCGTGAAACGTCACAATCGCCTGCGCCCAGTCAACCAGTTTCATCATATCGTGACCGTCCATATGACGCCGTGAAAACAGAATGGTCAACAGCCCCAGCAGGCATTGCGTCACCAGCATCAGCAGGATCACGCTATCCATCAGGGTGGAGGTGGCGCGTATGCGCGGGTGCGTCAACCGCCGTTTCAGCAGCAGTAATCCGCCGATGAGCGTCATGATGCCAAAGACGCCGCCGGCCGCCATCGCCATTTGCTGCTTGACGGCAATCGACAGGAAGGGCTGGTAAACCCAGTGCGGCGTCAGTAGTCCCAAGAGGTGGCCAAAAAAGATGCCGAGAATGCCGAGGTGAAAGAGGTTGGAGGCCAGCCGCATACCTTGCTTATCCAGCATCTGGCTTGACGAGGCGCGCCAGCTATATTGCCCGTAGTCATAGCGTAGCCAGCTGCCTATCAGGAATACCGTGCCGCACAGATAGGGGTAAATGTCGAAAAACCACATCGTTAAATAGTGCATCAGCGTTTTCCCCCCGCGGTGGGATGGAGATAATACGGCTGCACATCATCACGACAGCGCCGCTGATGTTGCCGCACCGCACTCCTGTTACAAGGGTTGTCATCCATGAAGGTTACGCGTTCTTCTTCCCACACGGCATCCAGCGCATCGCGCGTATCATCGCGCGGCTCGCCGGCGATTTGCTGCGCCATGCCATTGCTGCTAAGCGGGCTGTTGGCCAGGGTCAATAGCGCATCAAACAGCGCGCTGTAGTCACTTTGACGCTGTTGCAAGCGGCCGCCGACCAGCGCCAGAATCGGCGCGATATCCAGTAATCCCTGCCGCGCCTCGCCCGCAGGACGAAGACTTAAATACTCCAAATACAGCGGCAGATAATCGGGTAATTCGCGGCGCTTGAGCGCCAACCCCGCTTGCTCATACTGCGCCAGCAGATCGACCATTGCCTGGCCGCGGTCGCGTGATTGTGCGTGCACATGCTCGAACAGAAGCAGCGACGTTGCACGGCCCCGCTCGAACAGCGCACACCAGTCGGCCTGCTTATCCAGCGGTCGGGCGGTAAGATAACGCTGAAGAAACGGCAATAGGGACGGCTGTTGTTGCACCGCAAGCGCCAGGAGTTCTTCCTGATGCGCCCATAGACTTTCATCAGGGTAATCAAGCAATAAGCTGAAGAATTTTAAGATTCTCATCCGCCACCTCCGCTTTTATCGCTTACATCGATGGCATCAATCCGCCGGCTGTTGAACAGGTTGAATCGACTGTCGCTGCCGTGACAGCCGTCGCCAAAACTGAAACCGCAGCCGTTGCGTTGCCAGAAGGCGTCGCGCGCAAGCTCACGATGGCTGCTGGGGATGACAAAACGATCTTCGTCATTCGCAATGGCCAAATAGCGGTACATCTCCTCCGCCTGCGTTGCACTTAGACCCACCTCTTGCAGCGCGCGCGTATCCGTCACGCCGTCCACGGTTTGTGAGCGTTTGTAATGACGCATCGCCATCAGGCGCTTTAGAGCACGCAACACGGGGACGGTATCCCCTGCGGTCAGCATATTGGCGAGATACTGCACGGGAATGCGCAAACTTTCGACGTCGGGTAGGACGCCGTTGGCGTGCTGCAGCCCGCCGCTATCGGCCACCGATTGGATGGGCGATAACGGCGGTACATACCACACCATGGGCAACGTGCGATATTCCGGGTGCAGCGGCAGCGCCAACTGCCAGTCCACGGCCAATTTCCAGACGGGCGACGCCTGCGCCGCGTCAATCACATTTTGCGTAATGCCCTGCTTGCGCGCTTGTGCAACCACGGCGGGATCGCCGGGATCTAAAAATATCTCGCGCTGGCGCTCATACAGTCGGTGCTCTGCTTCGGTGCCGGCGGCGTCGGCAATGCTATCCGCGTCATACAGCAACACGCCGAGATAGCGAATACGGCCAACGCAGGTTTCCGCGCAGAGGGTTGGCATGCCGGACTCAATGCGGGGATAACAGAAAAGGCATTTTTCAGACTTGCCGCTTTTCCAGTTGAAGTAGATTTTCTTGTACGGACAACCGCTGATGCACATACGCCAGCCACGGCATCTATCCTGGTCGATGAGCACGATTCCGTCTTCTTCGCGCTTGTAGATGGCGCCGCTCGGGCAGGTGGCGACACAGCTGGGGTTAAGACAGTGTTCACACAGGCGCGGCAGATACAGCATGAACGTGTGCTCGAACTGGCCGTAGATTTCTTTTTGCAGCCGGGCAAAGTTACTGTCCGCCGCACGTTGGCTAAACTCGCCACCCAGCAGCTCTTCCCAGTTGGGGCCGCCGACAATGTTGTCCATGCGCTCACCGCTAATCAACGACCGCGGGCGCGCCGTCGGCTGAGCATGGCCGGCTTTAGCGTTGTGCAGCGTTTGGTAGTCATAGGTAAACGGCTCATAATAATCATCTATGCCCGGTACTACCGGGTTGGCGAAGAGGTTAGACAGCACCGATGCGCGATGCCCCAGGCGCGGTAGGAGTCGACCGTTAATTTTGCGCAGCCAGCCCCCCCGCCATTTTTGCTGATCTTCCCACGCGTTCGGATAACCGATGCCGGGTTTGGTTTCGACGTTGTTAAACCAGGCGTACTCCACTCCCTCGCGGCTAGTCCAGACGTTTTTGCAGGTGACCGAGCAGGTGTGGCAGCCGATACATTTATCGAGATTAAGCACCATGCCGATTTGCGCGCGAATTTTCATCTCGTCGCCTCCTGGACCCCATCGCGGCCCTCATCGTCCAGCCAGTTCACCCGCTTCATTTTGCGTATCATGATGAATTCATCGCGATTGGACCCGACGGTACCGTAATAATTGAAACCGTATGCCAGTTGCGCGTAGCCGCCTATCATGTGGGTCGGTTTCGGGCAGACGCGCGTCACCGAATTATGGATCCCGCCGCGCATGCCGGTGACTTCCGAACCGGGGAGGTTTATTAAACGCTCCTGCGCGTGGTACATCATCGTCATTCCCGCCGGTATGCGTTGACTGACCACCGCACGCGCCGTCAGCGCGCCGTTAGCGTTGAAGGCTTCAATCCAGTCGTTGTCGGCTATGCCAAGTTCACGGGCATCGCTCTCGCTCATCCAGACGATGGGCCCACCGCGCGACAACGTCAGCATCAGCAGGTTGTCGCTGTAGGTGGAGTGGATGCCCCATTTCTGGTGCGGCGTCAGGAAGTTCAGCGCCTTCTCCGGGAATCCGTTGGCGGGAATATGCTGTAGACCAGCCAGGCTGCGCGTATCCACCGGCGGACGATAAGCCACCAGACTTTCACCGAAGGCGCGCATCCACGGATGGTCCTGATACAACTGCTGACGACCGCTTAGCGTGCGCCACGGTATCAATTCATGCACGTTGGTGTAGCCGGCGTTATAGGCGACGTGCTCAGCTTCCAGCCCCGACCAGGTTGGGCTAGAGATGATTTTGCGCGGCTGCGCCTGAATATCGCGAAAGCGGATTTTTTCCTCCTCTTTTGGCCGCGCCAGGTGCGCGTGATCGCGGCCGGTAAATTCACTCAGCGCCCGCCAGGCTTTTACCGCCACCCGACCGTTGGTTTCCGGCGCCAGCGTGAGAATCATCTCGGCGGCATCAATCGCGCTATTGAGCTGCGGTTGTCCCTTGGCCGGCCCGTTTGATTTGACATGATTCAGCTGGCGTAATAGCTCGACTTCTTTATCGGTATTCCAGCGTATGCCCTTGCCGCCGTTGCCGAGCTGTTCCAGCAGCGGGCCGACGGCGGTGAAGCGTTCATAGGTCGCCGGATAATCACGCTGCACGCTGATGATATGCGGCGCGGTCTGGCCGGGGATCAGATCGCACTCCCCTTTTTTCCAGTCGCGGATGTCACCGCCCTGGGCCAGTTCGGCCGGGGTGTCATGCTGAATAGGTTGCAGCACGACATCGGTTTCAACACCGAGATGGCCGACGCACAGCTGCGAAAAGGTTTTGGCGATACCCTTGTAAATCTCCCAATCGCTTTTCGACTCCCACGCCGGATCGACCGCGGCGGAAAGCGGGTGGATAAACGGATGCATGTCGGAGGTGTTCATGTCGTCTTTTTCATACCAGGTGGCAGTAGGAAGGACGATGTCGGAGAACAGGCAGGTACTCGACATGCGGAAGTCGAGCGTGACCAGCAAGTCCAATTTCCCTTCAAGCGCTGCCGTGCGCCACTCCACTTCCTTAGGCATAAGCGCCTCATCCGTCAGCGGTTCACCCTGTATGCCGCTTTCGGCACCGAGCAGATAGCGCAGCATGTATTCATGCCCTTTGCCGGAGGAACCCAACAGGTTGGAGCGCCAAATAAACATATTGCGCGGATGATTGTTGCCGCTCTCCGGCTGTTCGCAGGCCATACGCAGTTCGCCCGATTTAAGCGCACACGCGGTCCAATCTTCGGCTGATTGCCCGGCCAGCCGTGCTTTGGCGGCGATGTACAGCGGATTAACATTGAGCTGCGGCGAAGAGGGCAACCAGCCCATGCGCTCGGCGCGCACGTTAAAATCGAGCAAATGACCCGCATAGTCCCCGGCATCCGCCAGCGGCGACAGCAGCGCCTGCGCCTGCAATTTCTCATAACGCCATTGGCTGGCGTGATTGTAGAAAAAGGAGGTGCTATTCATCTGACGCGGCGGACGATGCCAATCGAGCGCAAAGGCCAGCGGCAGCCATCCCGTTTGCGGCCGAAGTTTCTCCTGACCGACATAGTGCGCCCAGCCGCCGCCGCTCTGGCCGACGCAGCCACAAAAAATCAGCATGTTGATCAGCGCGCGGTAGCTCATATCCATGTGATACCAGTGGTTGATGCCCGCACCGAGGATGATCATCGCCCGGCCATGGGTTTTATGGGCGCTGGCGCCAAACTCACGGGCGATTTGCGCGATCTGCTCACGCGGGACGCCGCAAATCTGCTCGGCCCATGCCGGTGAATAGGCGCGTATCTCGTGATAGCCGCGCGCGCAGTTGTTGTCATCAAGACCGCGATCGACGCCGTAATTGGCGAGGGTAAGATCATAAACCGTGGTGACCGGCACCCGGGAACCGTCGGCCAGCCGCAGAAATTTTACCGGCAGTTTATGCACCAGGATGGCGTCTTGCTTCACATGACGAAAATGCGGGTTCTCCAGCCCGCCAAAATACGCAAAAGCCACATCCAGCACGTCATCGCGCTGCTCAAGCAGGCTGAGCAGCCACTCGGTCGCCTGACCGTTGGCTTTCTGTTCAAGATTCCATTTCCCCGTTTCCCCCCAGCGAAAACCGATCGAGCCATTCGGCACCGCTAATTCACCCGCGCTGTCGAAGGCGACGGTTTTCCATTGCGGATTATTCTCCTCGCCGAGGTTATTCACCAAATCGGCCGCGCGCAGCTGGCGGCCCGGGACGAAACTGCCGTCTTCACGTGCATCAAGCACCACCAGTAGCGGCATATCGGTATAGCGCCGGACATAATTCAGGAAGTATTCGCTGGGATTTTGCAAATGAAACTCGGTGAGTAACACATGCCCCATCGCCAGGGCCAAGGCGCTGTCGGTACCTTGCTTTGGCGCCAGCCACTGGTCGCTCAGTTTGGCGACTTCGGCATAATCAGGCGTAACCGCAACGGTTTTGGTCCCTTTGTAACGCACTTCGGTAAAAAAATGCGCGTCCGGCGTACGCGTTTGCGGTACGTTGGACCCCCAGGCAATGATATAGCTGGCGTTGTACCAGTCGGCGGATTCCGGCACGTCCGTCTGTTCACCCCAGGTCATCGGCGATGCGGGGGGGAGATCGCAATACCAGTCGTAAAAGCTCAAACAGGTTCCGCCAAGCAGCGACAGATAGCGCGTCCCCGCAGCGTAAGACACCATCGACATGGCGGGGATGGGCGAAAACCCCACCACGCGATCCGGCCCGACGTTTTTAATCGTCCAGATATTGGCCGCGGCAATCAGCGGATTAAGCTCCTGCCAGCTGGAACGGACAAACCCGCCGCGGCCACGCTGCGCTTTATAGTGTTGACATTTTTGCTCATCGGCCATGATTGACTGCCAGGCCGCCACCGGATCGTGATGCTGGCAGCGCGCTTCCCGCCACAGTTCAAGCAGCGCCTGGCGAATTAACGGGTATTTTAAGCGATTGGCACTGTAGAGATACCACGAATAGCTGGCACCGCGCGGGCAGCCGCGCGGCTCGTGATTGGGTATGTCCGGCCGGGTACGCGGATAATCCGTTTGCTGCGTTTCCCACGTCACCAAACCGTTTTTGACATAGATCTTCCAGCTACAGGAGCCGGTACAGTTAACGCCGTGGGTAGAACGCACCATTTTGTCGTATTGCCAGCGTTGGCGATAACTGTCTTCCCAGTCACGATTGGTGTGGTACACCTGCCCATGACCCGCGGCAAAGGTTTCCCCTTTCTGCTTGAAATAGCGAAAGCGGTCAAGGAGTTTACTCATGGCGCTTCTCCAGTAAGGGCGCAAGCCCCGTCAGATGACTTCATTGCCAAGACGCAGGGTGCTTCGCTGACGGCGCAATGGCCTTGAGAGATCATTAATGCACAGCCGATGTCGGCAACGGGTAAGTCCTCTCGCCCGCCATCGTCGAACCCCGATGATTCGCGCAGCGCTGTAGGGTGTAGCAAGCAACCCGCTTAGGGTGCCCGGCGTCGAGCCTTGCCGTTTTCAGCCAAGCCAGGTCCGGCCGCGCAAGAAGGCGCTAGCGCCAATTCCGCGTGCAATATTGCCGGTACTATGCGCCCCTCCATTTCAGCCACCGCTAAGGGACAGGCGGTAGCAAGAGTGGCAGCTTAAATAACTCCGCCGCGCGCTGAAATGATAATCACCTTCCCGACATGTGCTCTGAGCACCGGCCAAATAAATGAATGAGGTGCATAAAATAAGCCGAACCGCTACAAAACAGTGGTTTAATTAAGAGGCTAACACAGGAGAAAATAACCGCCTCGCATTTCAACCCACCCATTATGGCCTATACAGCAGGTGCTATTTTTAACGCCGGCAATAAAGCTTCGGCCATATCACAGACACTCGCACGGGCAATAACGTGTCCGTTACGCGCTAAAATAAGGGCCTTTGCCATGGCTATTGGCTTAATAACGCCGTTTCAGCAGGCCCTTTTCTACTTATTGCGCTGGTTTGTTAATGAAACGACGAAACAGCGCAAGCGACCGGCATAAGAGTAAAATAACCGCGCTATAAAGCTGATAAACGCCTAAGCCGATTAATTATGGAAATGCTAACATTACAAAAAAGTCTCTTGCATGATATATGTCAAATTCCACAACCTTGATTTAAATGGAAGCTAAACGGAAAGGGATCTTTATTTAACAGAGGCTAAGCGGAGAGTAACAAAAATGACCAGGACGCGCCCCTGGTACCGGTCACCTTCAGCGCAGGCGCTGATCAAAATCGCGGCGACGAAGATCGTTCCGTTGCGGGTGACGTGCCTTCAACTACCGGCACGTCGCGCGCGTTCATTCGGCACAGCGGCAAACGGTATTCAATCCACAATTGAAATGCCGCTACCCGGTCCCGGCACCGGGAACGTTGCTCACCTCCGCCAACCGCTGTTGCACGAATGGCCGCTCGCGCAGCAGAAGGTCGCCCCTTGCAGCGTGCCGTTGAGCTTATACGTTTGCGCTGGTAGCGCAAGCGCATAACAGGTCATTGCCGCTCGTTTTAAACGGCCCTGCTTTAGTGGGATTCATTTACCAGGCGGCGCAATTTGCCAAAGCCAAAGCAGGGAAGCGTTTAAACGTGTAAGCGTGTAAGCGTGTAAGCGTGTAAGCGTGTAAGCGTGTAAGCGTGTAAATAAGTAAATGTGTAAATGTGTAAACGTGTAAACGTGTAAACGTGTAAACGTGGCTTGCGGCGCGACACACCGACTGTCATCGTGGTGTATTTATCTATCAACGCCGCGAATTAAAGCCTATTGGTTAAACACAAAATCATGCAATATGAACGAAAAAAAAACAGCCTTGGACAGGCTTGGCGTATCAATTCTGACCAATATCACAAAAATATTAGGCATTAACAGCCTCTATGACGATAATTTTCGGCTGCAAAAAAGATTCGGGAATATAATAATCAAAGCTTAAATCTTTGCAAAACTCTCTGAATTGCTGAATATTATGAACATTTGCCCTTTGATACAGCCCGCAAAGCCTATTTTCTACCGTGCGATGTGAAATTCCCAGGCGGAGCGCTATTTCCTTGCTGCTCAACCCTTGATAAGAAAAGAAGATAATTTCGAGCTCTCGCTCCGTAAAAGTGTTATCCGACAAATGCGTCGTTAACTTAACCGGCGATTTACCGTTGATATAATTCATGGCTGAGAAAAAGAGTAAGGGTCTGGCTTCAGAAATGGTGCCTACAACGTTGCCCTGCTCATCAAAAAAAGGTTTTATATCAAAAATATAAGGCTGGATGCAGTTTTCTCTGCCGAATGCTGATGTAACAACTAACGATAGCGAAACGCTCTTTTCCATTACTATTTTATCATAATGTTTAAACTCATCCTCAAAAACATTTATCCAGTGAGGGACTTGTGCGAGTGATTTCCCTTCAATACTGAATGATGCAGGCAAATCGAGGAGTGCGAACATCGCTGGATTAATATAAACATACCGCGCCTCGTTATCGCGAATAAAACAAGCATCATCTTGATTTTCATAAAGATAAATAAGCTGCCTGGAGATATTTTCCCGTTTGAGGGGGATACATAGACCACTCATCAAACATCATCCTTGAGAATTAAGCATACTATTAAGGAGTGGTCAGTATTGACGACGGCGGGATAAAATTACATCATTGAATTTCCCTTATTGACAGGGCGAAGATAGCATGTTAACTGGATCGGCTTACCTAGGTGGATCATGCAGATGCCTAATTTATCGCGAAACACTACTGTTGGCAGTTTTTAATAACCTTACTAAAGTAATGCGAAGCGTGTTGCCATGAAAGCCATCATCGTCAGCCAAATTTTCAGCGGTTAACTGCGCACTCTCTGGCGCCCCTATTCCTAGACCAAAGTGGTCTAAAATGCGAGTTTTTTTAGATGCTTTCAGACTTAAGCTTGAGCCTGATGGGTCAAGGCTCAAGCCAACGAAACCGTTCTATTTCCTAAGTGCGGATTTTATGGTCATCAAGAGCCAATAAATTATGCCAGCCGCAAAAATAGAATTCACAGAAGGGATCCCATTTTTGAGATACACCCCCACGGTACTGCCCAAAGCGCAGGAGATAATAGCGACTAAATGAGTGATTGGCATTGATACGTCATTAGGGAGTTTGCCCAGTTTACGTGATCTCTCCAGATGATGTCGACTCGTACGTAAAATATAATAGTCAACCAACATCACACCCGCGATGGGAGGAAAAATTAAACCAAGCGCCATCAAGAAGGGAATGAAAGCCTCCAAAACGCCTGACAATGACAATAATGTGCCGAGCAAGCCTATCAGCAACGTTACGGCGGTATAATTGAATCTCTTACCGGTCAGCATTTCAAGAAAGCCAATGATATTAATAGAGGCGGAGTATAAATTGGTGTCATTAACCTTGATGGCGGATAATATAACCGTAAGAACGCCAATCCAACCCGCCGTATGAATCATGATCTCTACAACATTCGAGGTACCCAACGCATGAGCGACTAATATAGCTATTCCATTGATAAAGAATTCACCGATAATCACCGAGGACGTTATCATCCAAAATACGTGTTTACCGTTTTTACAATATCGGCTTGTATCAGGCGTTATCAAGGCGCCTACGATAAACAGACCCGCAACCATGGTTGCCCCCTCTCCAATCGAAATACCCTCACCCAGGGGAGAGGAAGAATATAAACTTTCGCCAGTGTGTTTCACAATCTCGTGATAACACATATAAAATATTACTGCCAAAAAAAGCGGAACCGCAATCTTTGCCGTGATGCTTAGTGCGTTGAAACCAAAAGCCACTAGCAAAGAAAATACGAGTCCGCTTATTACTGAGCACCAGAAATAATTGATATGACTTCCTAGCACGGTGAGCAAGCTTTGGGCAATCAGTGCGATGTTTACGCCAAACCAGCCTAACAGGCTGATTGAAATGGCGAGTCCGATAAGCATGGATCCTGACTTCCCAAAGCCGCACCATCGGGATAAGACACTGGTGGAAAGACCTTCTCGCATACCGGCATACCCGAGACCGAAACTGACAAAAACCAAAATGATGCTGCCTAAAGTCGTCGCCAGCATGGCCTGAAAGAATGTCATGCCATGACCCAATGTGGTACCCAGCATGAATTGTGCTAGAGATGTCGCCATGCCCATACGAACAAGGGTCACATTAAATAAACTAACTCTTTCGTTTATTGGCACTCTATTGAAAGCATAGGCATCACGTTTATTTTCTTCCATGAAATAATCTCTCCTTTTTTGATTTCATTTTCATTCTACAAGATAAAACGGTTAATTGTGATGATTAAACTTGACAAAATCCTGCTGACGGAAAGACTATCCTATAAGCTTGAACAGATTTATCTCTTGCATTGAACCCATTTATCGAGAACTGTTCTTGATGTTTTTGCAGGTCATTATTCTATATGCTTCACACTTCAACACTTTTCTCTTTAAGCTTCACGAGGAAATTAATATCATGGGAAATCGTAAGAATCATTTAAAATCATACTTAAAATCACCTCAGTCGTTGATCTCCTTCATTAAAAACAGCTCGGATCATTGGCTGATTAAAGACAATGAGGCAAAATACGTCTTCGTAAACGATTCAGCCACTGAGTTCTTTCGATTTCCCAAGAAATTCAATGCGGAAGGAAGGACAGATAAAGAAGTTCCTACAGATATTTGCCAAGAACTCTGGCCCGAATTTATCGCCAGCGACGAAAAGGTGATCAAAGAAAATAGAAAAATAATATCTATAGCCATTCATCATTATGGTAAAGGTAATACCACTACGCTTGTGCCACATTATGCTGAAAGAGCACCGCTTTATGATGACGATAACAAACTCATTGGTATCGTTACGCATGGAAGGCGTCTTGACGTACCTGAATTACTTTATTATATGAATCGGCTTAATAAAAAGACCATTCAAATAGATGCTGACAATGAACTTTTCACCAAAAGGGAGCTTGAAATTATCTTTTGGGCGCAACAGAGGCTTAGCGCCAAAGAAATTGCTAAACGACTCGCTATTTCCTATAAAACGGTTGAAGTGCACCTCATGAATATTTACAACAAGGCCGGCGTGCACAGTCTGGTTCAGCTTATTGAATATTGCCGGCATACCGGCCTTGATAAATACATACCTTTGGATTTTATCCGCAAAGGAGTGCAATTGATCGACTAGCCAACCAGCGATAAGGGCGCCAAGGTAGCCCGGTTCGGTTCGTTGCGGAACGACGGGGTATCTGGGCTATTCTGGCCCTGAGGGAGACGGGCGCTTGTTTATCTCACGGGGGGACACAGGCGGTATATCAGGGGACAGGGTCCCCTGAGTCGGTGGTTAGCGGCCCGTTTGGGCTTCATCCTGATCAACGGCGAAACACGCCACCAGTTGATCGCCGTAGCCTTTCAGCTGCGGTTGCAGCACGGTGCAGGAGCCAAATCGGCGCCGGCAACGTGCGTTGAAGGCACAGCCCGGCGGCGGGTTTAGCGGGCTCGGCAGCTCGCCGGTCAGCTTTATCCGCTCGCGGCGCAGATCGGGATTGAGCCGGGGCGTGGCGGACAGCAGCGCCTGGGTGTAGGGATGACGCGGATTGTTGAAAATCGCGTCTTTGCTGCCCTTCTCGACGCAGCGGCCCAAGTACATCACCATCACGTCGTCGGCGATGTGCTCTACCACCGATAAATCGTGTGAGATAAACACGTAGGACAACCCCATCTCCTGCTGCAGGTCCATCATCAGATTCAAGACCTGCGCCCGTACCGAAACATCCAGCGCGGACACCGGTTCGTCGGCGATGACCACATCCGGATCCAGCATCAGACCGCGGGCGATAGCGATGCGCTGCCGCTGGCCGCCGGAAAACATATGGGGATAGCGATCATAGTGTTCGGTTTTCAACCCCACTTTCGCCATCATCGCCAGCGCTTTTTCCCGGCGCTCCGCCCGGCTAAGCGAGGTATTGATCTGCAGCGGCTCCTCCAGAATTTGTCCCACTTTTTTACGCGGATTCAGCGATCCATAGGGGTTCTGGAAAACTATCTGGATCTTCTGGCGGCGCAGATGCTCGGCGGTACGGTCAGGCTTGAGCAGATCTTGCCCGAGGTAATACAGCTCGCCGCCGCTCGGCGTTTCGATCATGGTCAACAAACGTCCCAGGGTCGACTTACCGCAACCCGACTCGCCGACCACCGCCAGGGTTTTCCCGCGCTCAAGGGTAAAAGAGACCCCGTCGAGCGCTTTCACCAGTTTCTCTTCGGCAAACAGCCCTTTCTTGACCGGATAATATTTTTTCAGATCCACGGCATGCAGTAGCGAGGTGGACCGGTTATCGATAATGATTTCGCTCATCGGGTGGGCCTCCCGGCATCATCCAGCGGATAGTGACATTTGGACTGACGGTCCGGCAAGGTGCGCAGCGCCGGCTCCGACTGGCGACAATGGTCGGTAGCATAGGGGCAGCGCGGGTTAAGCAGACAGCCCGACGGGCGATCATATTTGCCCGGTACGGTGCCCGGCAGCGACGCCAGACGCGCCTTATCGGCGGCAAATTCCGGCAGGGCGCGCAGCAGCGCCTGGGTGTAGGGATGACGCGGCGCGCGGAAAATTTCCGTCGCCTTGCCGGTTTCCACCACCTGTCCGGCGTACATCACGATAATATGGTGCGCCGCTTCCGCCACCAGCGCCAAATCGTGGGTAATCAGTACCAACGCCATGTTCTCGCGCTGTTGCAGATCGAGCAACAGCTCGATAATTTGCGCCTGGATGGTGACGTCCAGCGCGGTAGTCGGTTCATCGGCAATCAGCAGCTTGGGCCGACAAGCGATGGCCATGGCTATCATCACGCGCTGGCTCATACCGCCGGATAGCTGATGCGGATACACGTCCAGCCGGGAGGCCGGATCGGGAATGCCCACCAGCGTCAGCAGATCGATGGCGCGCTGGCGGCGGGTCCGGCGGTTGCCGCCCTGGTGAACTTTGATGGCTTCCATGATCTGGAAGCCCACCGTGTAACAGGGGTTCAAGCTGGTCATCGGATCCTGGAAAATCATGGCCATATCGGCGCCGATCAGTTGGCGGCGCTCGTTGTCGGAAATTTTCTGCAGATCGCGGCCGTTGAACACCAGATTGTCGGCCATCACTTTGCCGGGATAATCAATCAATCCCATCACGGCCAGCGAGCTGACCGATTTACCCGAGCCGGATTCGCCGACGATGCCCAGCACCTGGCCCTGTTCCACCTGGTAGCTGATTCGGTCAACGGCGCGAAACGGGGTACCCTCATCGCCGAAATGGACCGACAGTTTGTCTATGGATAATAACGCCATTGCATCCTCGTTACTGCTTGAGTTTGGGGTCGAGGGCGTCACGCAGGCCGTCCCCCATTAAATTGAACGCCAACACGGTGAGTAGAATGACGAATCCAGGGAACGCCACCACCCACCAGGCACTCTGGGCGAACTGCAACACGTCCGCCAGCATGGTGCCCCACTCGGGCGTAGGCGGCTGCGCCCCCATACCCAGGAAGCCGAGCGCCGCCATATCCAGAATGGCATTGGAGAACCCCAGCGAGGCCTGAACGATAAGCGGCGCCAGACAGTTGGGCAAAATATTGACGAACATCTGCCGCAGCGTACCGGCGCCGGCCACCCGCGAAGCGGTCACGTAATCGCGGTTGACTTCCCCCAGCACCGATGCGCGCGTCAAACGCACGTAGTGTGGCAGGGCGACAAAGGTAAGCGCCAGCGAGGCGTTAACGATGGACGGGCCGAAGATCGCCACCAGCACCAGGGCCAGCAGCAGGCTCGGCAGCGCCAGCATGATATCGACCACGCGCATGATGATAGTGTCCACCATACCGCCGAGATAGCCGGCCAGCAGGCCGAAGATCACCCCCAGCAGCAGCGACAGCGCCACCACCAGGCATCCCACCAGCAGCGACAGGCGGGCGCCGTACATCAGGCGGCTGAGAATATCGCGGCCCACATCGTCGGTGCCGAGCAGAAACTGCCAGCTGCCGCCTTCCATCCAGACCGGGGGCCGCAGCAGCGCGTCGCGGAACTGCTCCGCCGGACCGTGGGGCGCCAGCACGCCGGCGCCGGCGGCTATGATGAACATCAGCAGTATATAGACCAGCCCGATAACGGCGCCTTTATTGCGCTTAAAATAGTGCCAAAACTCCTGAAGCGGGGTCATCGGCTTCGGCGCGCCGGTCAGCGTCACCGGCTCTGTGACTTGAGTCATTTTCCGTTCCTCTATTTCTTATGCCGGATACGCGGGTTCACCACCCCGTACAGGACGTCCACCAGCAGGTTGACCAAAATGATCAATGTCGCCACCAGCAATACGCCGCCCTGGACCACCGGGTAGTCGCGGCGCTGCAGCGCCTCAATCAGCCAGCGGCCGATGCCCGGCCAGGAAAAGATAGTTTCGGTCAGGATAGCGCCCGCCAGCAGCGTCCCCACCTGCAGGCCGATAACCGTTACGACCGACAGCAGCGCGTTACGCAGCGCATGGACGATGATCACCCGCAGGCGGCTCAGCCCTTTGGCACGCGCGGTGCGGATATAATCCTCGCTCAGCACCTCCAGCATCGCCGAACGGGTCATACGCACGATGACCGCCAGCGGAATGGTACCCAGTACGATGGCCGGCAGGATGATATGCATGACGGCGTCTTTAAAATCCCCCGGCTCGCCCCAAATCAGCGTATCAATCAGCATGAAACCGGTCAGGGGCTGGCTGTCGTCGAGAAACACCGTATCCCCCACCCGGCCGGACACCGGCGTAAGGTTCAAATGCACCGACACCAGCATAATCAACATCATGCCCCACCAAAAAATGGGCATCGAATAGCCGGTCAACGAGATACCCACCGCGGTATGATCGAAAATCGAACCGCGCTTCACCGCCGCCAGCACCCCTACGGGAATGCCTACCAGCACGGCGAAAATCATGGCGCAAATCCCCAGCTCCAAGGTCGCCTGGAAACGCGGGACAAATTCCTGCCATACCGGCAGCCGGCTTTTAAGCGAGGTGCCCAGATCCCCCTGTAGCACCCCGGCGATATAATGAAAGTATTGCTGAAATAGCGGCTTATCCAGCCCCATCTGGGCCATCAATTCCGCATGGCGCTCGGGGGAAATACCGCGCTCCCCGGCCATGATCAACACCGGATCCCCTGGGATCAGATGCACGAAGGCGAAGGTCAGCAAGGTAATACCAATAAACGTCGGGATCACCAGACCCAAACGTCGGAGTATGAACTGCAACATATTCCGTAATCTCTGTTTCTGTAAAAAATTGACCCGGACGCAGTGGATATCGTCCGGGTGATTAACGCTCATGTCTTCAGGATTTCCCCCCGTGGCCCCGCTGGCGCGCGGCCGTTCCCCGATGCGGCACCGGGGAATACTCCCGCTTCCGCCTGGCTGGCGGAAGCTCCCTGCAGGGATAAAGGGGGTTAATAGATCATCAGTCTAAAGAAACGTTATCGAAATGGTGTTTGCCGAGCGGGTCAACCACGTAGCCCTTCACCTCTTTACGCACCGGCTCATACACCGTCGAGTGGGCGATTATCAGCGCCGGCGCTTCGTCGTGCATCACCACCTGGGCCTGCTTGTACAGGTCGATACGTTTGGCGTGGTCGGACTCGCTACGCGCCGGCTGGATCAGATCCTCGAACGGCTTGGAGCACCATTTAGAGTAGTTGGAACCGTCTTTGGCCGCGTCGCAGCTGAACAGGGTCGCGAAGAAGTTGTCCGGATCCCCATTGTCGCCGGTCCAGCCCATCATCACGGTCTGATGTTCGCCGGCCTTGGCGCGCTTGAGGTATTCGCCCCATTCGTAGGTCACGATATTGGCTTTCACGCCGATTTTCGCCCAGTCGGCTTGGATCAGCTCGGCCATGCGGCGCGCGTTGGGGTTGTAAGGACGCTGCACCGGCATTGCCCACAAGTCGATGGTGAAGCCGTCAGGCAAGCCCGCTTCTTTCAGCAGCTCTTTTGCCTTGGCGGGGTCGTAAGGGTAATCCTGTACCGCGTCGTTGTAGCTCCACATTGTCGGCGGGATCAGGTTTTTGGCCGCTTGACCGGCGCCCTGGTAAACGGCGTCGATAATGGCTTTTTTATTTACCGCCAGGGTCAACGCTTGACGGACTTTAACGTTATCCAGCGGCTTCTTCTCAACGTTATAGGCCAGATAGCCGACGTTCAGCCCCGGCTGCTCCAGCAGATTGATGGTGCTGTCCTGCTTCATGCGCGCGATGTCGGCCGGGTTGGGATAAGGCATGACCTGGCATTCGTTTTTCTGCATTTTGGCATAGCGCACTGAGGCATCGGGGGTAATGGAGAACACCAAACGATCGATTTTCGGCTTGGTGCCCCAGTAGCCCGGGAAGGCTTTATACAGGATGCGGGAATCTTTCTGATACTGCAAAAGCTGGAACGGGCCGGTGCCGATGGGATTCAGGTCCAGCTTCTCCGGCGTGCCGGCTTTCATCATTTTATCGGCATATTCCGCCGACAGGATAGAGGCGAAGTCCATGGCCAAATCGGCGACAAACGGCGCTTCTTCGCGGGTCAGGGTAAAGCGGACGGTGTAGTCGTCGACTTTCTCGATGTTGGCGATCAAATCACCCATGCCCATGCCGTCAAAATACTCGTAGCTGCCGCCGGAGATTTTATGATAAGGCGCATTGGCGTCTTTTTGGCGAGTGAAGGAGAAGATGACATCGTCGGCGTTAAAATCACGGCTCGGTTTGAAATCTTTGCTGTCCTGCCATTTCACCCCGTGGCGCAAATGGAAGGTATACACCTTGCCGTCGTCGCTCACGTCCCATTTTTCCGCCAGGCTGGGCGTGATTTCCGTTGTACCCAGCTTGAATTCTACCAGACGGTTATAAATGGGCACCGAGCTGGCGTCAAAGGTCGTGCCGGAGGTGAACAGCTGCGGGTTAAACCCTTCCGGCGACCCCTCGGAACAGTACACCAACGTTTTCGCTTGCACACTGGCCGCCACGGCTAATGCCGCCAGGCTGATACCGACCTTCAGAATCCCTGATTTCGTCAAGGAAATTGTCATTATTCTGCTCCAATATGTGATGTGATGTTGTGTGTTGCACGGCCAGACGCTGTTTTTTTTTGGGACTGCGGTCTGTGCAGTATGCCCTGCGGCATCAGTAGGAAATGGGAGGAGACAAAACGGACTGCCGTTGGAAAAGCATTGACCGGCGGGTTGAATGCGCAAAAACATTCAAACAATCCTTTGCCTCCCTGACTTCCGAGGCTCCCAATTTGGCAACAGTTTGCCAAGACGTCAATATAACCCGTGGGGATTTACATGTTTTTTGTGAGCCGGCAAACGAACATAAAAGTGAGGTACCGAGGCGAAAATAAAGCACGATCGGCAGGCAAGAAGGGACTACAGTGCATCTTTACACTATGTAACAAGATTTTAATGGTCGGTTATACTGCTAAAAAACTAAAAAACTTTCTTTCCGAATGGCGAATATATGAACGGTAATGTGGCGATCTCGCCCATTGTGCAGGGTAAAATGCTGCCAGACCTCGGGGCGGATAACCGTTTAAACGGTCGTTTAGCGCTTTTACCTTACGCTATATGTCCGGTAAAAAATAGCGATGCGCCCCGCCGCGGTCCTTTATCAGATTAACCCTAGTCAGACGCTTTCCTGTAACCGCGCGCGCAGCCGTTTTATCGCCAAACTGTGCAACTGGCTCACTCTTGATTCGCCAACCCCCAGGACCTCGCCGATTTCCTTAAGATTCAGCTCTTGCTGGTAATAAAGGTTAAGCAACAGCTGTTCACGTTCAGGCAGCCGGCTTATTTCATCCTTCACCCGCTTGCGCAACCCGCCGGCCAGTAGTCGCTGGAAAGGATCTTGATCCGCGTCGGCGGGAAGCGCCGGACCGGTGCCCTGCGCTTCCTGCGCCATTAACTCATCCAGCGAGAACAGCTGGCTACAGTTGGTTTCATGCAGCATGGTCTGGTAGGCCGACAGCGGCACGCCAAGTTCGTCGGCGATTTGCTGTTCGCTGGCGCTGGCGCCCAGCCGCTGCTCCAGCCGCTGGATGGCCGCCGCGATCTCGCGCGCATTGCGCCGCACGCTGCGCGGCACCCAATCCCGCTCCCGCAGTTCGTCCAGCATGCCCCAGCGGATACGCGATCGGGCGTAGGTGGTGAAGCTGGCGCCCTGCGTGGCATCGAAGCTGTCGATAGCCGCCAATAAACCGATCATCCCCGCCTGGATAAGATCCTCAAGTTCTACGCTTGCCGGCAGACGAACCTGTAATCGCAGCGCCTCATGACGGATGATGGGCGCATACTGCTGCCACAGGCCGCGATCGTCGGCCAGTCTTCCCTGGTGATTGTATATGACTTCCACATTTACCTCGCGCGGGCCGTTCGGTGAAACGTCATTATCAGCCGCGCGTCGGCGGTTAAAGGGGGCAAAATACGGTGAATATGCGGTTATTTGGCGTGAATTAACGCAAAAAACCCCGGCAAGCCGGGGTTGGCACATACAGAGGGGGCAACGATTAACGCAACAGCGACAGAATACCCTGAGGTACCGCATTGGCCTGCGCCAATACCGCGGTACCCGCCTGCTGCAGGATATTGGCGCGGTTCATGTTGGAGACTTCGGTGGCGAAGTCAGCATCCTCGATATTAGAACGCGACTGGCTCAGGTTGGCCACGGTGGTGCTCAGGCTGTTGATAACCGAACCCAGACGGTTCTGGGTCGCGCCCAGGGCGCCGCGGGCTTCATCGACAATGGCAATGGCCTGGTCGATGGTTTTCAACGGATCGGCCGTGGCAGGTTCGCCCTCAGAGGGAATTTGGCTATTTTTGGTCACAGCGCCGGTTTTCTCATTCAATGTCGCCGTAAAATAAGCCACATTACCCTTGTCATCCAAACCTTTGATTGCGTAGCCCTCAGCACCATTCTCTGCGGTATACTTATAGAGGGTTTCACCCGATTCCAAGCCTGTTACCGAATTGGTGGCATTAATTTCAGTTAATTCCGTAGGGGTTCCTGTTGGCTTGCCCTCAGCACCGGTTAAGTCGAAGGTAAAATGACTCGTATTACCTACACGTTTCGCTTCATAAAACTTAGTCCCTGCCTTAACATAATTTTTACCGTCGTCATCAACATAAACTTTTTTGTCAGTTTTATTTATCTCCGCATCTTCTCCGCTGAGCGAAGGCGTTAATTTACCCGTTACGGTTGTTACTTCTGCGCCTAATTTGCCGGGAATCTCAACAGAATCATTGACGTTAAAATCCTTCATGCCCAGCTTTTCAATGCCCATATCAAACAGATCAATATCAATGGTCTGGCCATCATTGGCGCCGACCTGAATAGCCAGTTTCTGATCTTTACTTAATATTCTTATACCGTTGAACTCCGTTTGTTCAGCAATACGGTCAATTTCCTCCAAACGCTTGCCGATCTCATCCTGGATGGATTTTTTATCGGCATCGGAAATCGAAGCGGTGGATTTTACCTGCACCGTTAAGCGGCGAATCGCCTGCAGGTTTTCATTCACTTCATTGATGGCCCCTTCCGCGGTCTGCGCCACGGCAATACCGTCATTGGCGTTGCGCGATGCCTGGGTTAAACCGTTAATTAGCGATGTAAAACGGTTGCTGATGGCCTGACCGGCGGCATCGTCCTTGGCGCTATTAATTCGCAGCCCGGACGACAGCCGCTGAATGGCGGTGCTCAGCGAGTTTTGTGACTTATTCAGATTATTTTGCGCGGTGATAGAAAGAATATTGGTGTTAATTACCTGGGACATAGCAGTTTCCTTTAAATAGCAGTGGGTAACGTTATGACAATAAAACCATTAGCATTACTGCTGGCCTAATCTCTATCGGCGGCGGAATGCAAAGCTTTAAAAATTATCTGCTACCTATGTATTAAGCGACTTACCATCAATCGACCCGATTAATTTACTTCACCCTAAATAAGCTGAACCGCAACAAATCACACCCTGGTCCGTTAGCGCCTGGGGTTGTGGCTTTGATTGACGCCGTCGATGCCTCATCATCACCGTAAAAATCTCTGCGCTCGTTGCGCCCGGGTCGCGCTGCTGGTCGGTATGCCGATATCCTTTGCGTTTGATGAAGGTAGCTATTGCTGGCTGTAGAGAAGGGATAATCGCGGGTAACGCGCCGGCGACGACCGCCGGAAAGCTAGCTTAACAGGAGAGTGAGGGCGGCGTTGCCGCGCCGTCACGTTGTCGACGCACAGGCGCAGCCCGCAGCGGGCTTTCGCGGTCTTCGTCACGGCGCGACGGGCCGCACCGTGGGTGCGTTAAAGCGAAAAAAACCCCGGCAAGCCGGGGTCAGGCAGAAGCGGAAAGCGCTTTAGCGCAGCAGTGAAAGGATGCCCTGCGGCACCGAATTAGCCTGCGCCAATACCGCGGTGCCCGCCTGCTGTAGGATGTTGGCGCGGTTCATATTGGAAACCTCGATAGCAAAATCCGCATCCAGAATATTGGAACGCGACTGGCTGAGATTCGTTACGGTGGTGCTCAGGCTATTGATCACCGAACTTAAACGGTTTTGGGTGGCGCCCAGCGAACCGCGCACTTCGTCAACCTTGGCAATGGCCTTGTCCAGGTTCTCCAGCGGGTTGTGGGTTGCGGCTTTACCCTCCTCGCTCACCTCTATTTTCTCTCCCTGGGTCACCTTTCCCTTGGCATCGATGCTGGCGCTATAGTAGACCGGCTCGCCGTTATCCATCCCTTTAAGTACATAGCCTGATTGAACGGAATTGTCCTGGCAGGCATGAACGGTCATATCCGCCGGCGGTGTAACTGACGTAGTGCCGGTTTTAACACCTTGCGGACTAGGCGCCACGCCTTTTGCTGGCTCTCCCGCCACCTTGGTTGCGGCGGCAGCGGTATAGGTTAACTTGGTGTTGCCAGGGACGGAATTATCCACTTCTGCCTTGTAGTATTCTTCAGTTCCTGATTTTTTAACGTAATATTGCGCATCCTTGCTGTAAACCTTGCCGTCAATGTTAATCTTATCCGCAGCGGTGCCCGTGTAATCGATCGTTGGCTTGGCCCAGCTGTCGACATTGTTGGTTTGCTCTGTCTTAATGTCCGACGATTTTATAACCTGCACCACGCTGAAAGTATCGATACCCAGTTCTTTTGTATCCAATTGCTTGAGTTCAATATCCACCGTCTCGCCATCGTTGGCGCCTACCTGAATCGACAGGTTTTGGTTTTTACTCAGAATTCGTACACCGTTAAATTCCGTTTGTGCGGCAATACGGTCAATCTCATCCAAACGCTTGCCGATTTCATTTTGGATGGATTTTTTATCGGCTTCGGAGATCGTGGCGGTGGATTTAACCTGTACCGTCAGGCGACGGATTGCATGCAGGTTCTCATTGATCTCATTAATTGCCCCTTCGGCGGTTTGCGCCACCGAGATACCGTCATTGGCATTGCGCGATGCCTGAGTCAGCCCGTTAATTAATGAGGTAAAGCGGTTAGCGATCGCTTGGCCGGCCGCGTCATCCTTGGCGCTATTAATGCGCCAGCCGGAGGATAGACGCTGTATCGCGCTACCCAAAGAAGCCTGTGATTTATTAAGGTTATTCTGCGCGGCCATGGAGAGGATGTTGGTGTTAATCACCTGTGACATAATAAATTCCTTTTTTGAATGCGATTAAGTAAGTCATTGAAGATCATTACTCAGTAACGCCTGCAGGCCCTACAAATATCGGCACTCCATTCAAAAGCTTTAATCTAACTCTGTCCACCGAGGATCATAAAATAAGTAGCACAATAATTTATGATATTATAATAGATGCATAACCTACATGCGGCTCAACGTACTTAATATGTTTATTAAGCGCATGTCCGGCAATAATGCCACCCTGCGGGCACGCTGCTCATCCCGTCATTACTCACGACGTAAACGCGATCTCGCCTGTTATTACTGAGGAAACGGGTCATCGTTTCGCATCACACAACCGGGGACTTTTTGTCAATTTATCCTTTTGTCATCCCGCGCCGATTAAACTTTTTTCTCTTCGCGGCCGATAGCAATGCATACAATCCACGCGGTGATTAACAGGAGAGTTGGCATGGAGGGTATATCAATTTCGGGCATCAGCGATGCGCTGATGGAGAAGCAGACCAAGCAGTTTCAATTGTTGCTAAAACCTATACAGATACGGCAAAAAAGCATCGAGAGTAAAATCAGCGCCTGGGGGAAAATCCGCTCCAGCCTGCAAACCTTGATGGAGAAAAGCAATGCCCTGAAGAATGATGCCTTTTACGCCATGAAAATCAGCGAAAACAAGGCATTTAGCGCCACCGCCAGCAGCGGCGCCATGGCGGGCACCCACGATATCAAGGTCAATCAACTGGCGCAAAACCATACCCTGTCTTTTCAGACCAAAAAAGGGATTGATACGCCGCTGGGCGATAACAAGCCAACCCGTACGCTGACCATCAGCCAAAAAGGCGAAAACGGTGAGATGAAAGATACCGTGATTACCCTCGCGCAAGAGCAAACCAGTCTGGCGGGGATAGCCAAGGCCATCAACAACCAGAAGGCCGGCGTCCATGCCGAAGTGAAGAATGTGGACGATGACGGCACGCTGCGTTTGGTGTTACGGGCGGAGAAATCCGGCAGCGCCGGGGAAATGACCGTCTCGGTCGAGGGTGATGAAACCTTAAACGAGATCATGAAATACACTCCAAAACAAAAGGACGACCCGACCCATCCTGATGAGAAAATGAAGGAGGATCTCAAGGCAACCGACGCCAAAGTTTCGGTTGACGGCAATGAATATATCCGCTCCAGCAACAGCATCAATGATATCCTGACCGGCATCACGCTTACGCTCAAGCAACAATCCAAACCCGATGAATCAGAAGCGCTGACCCTGAGTCCGGACGAAAGCGCCGTGCAAAAAGCCGTGGAGGAATTTGTCTCCGCTTTTAATGACTTCATTACCCAATCATCGTCCTTGAGTCAATTCAAACCCGCCGATTATTCCAATCTGAAGCCCGAGGACGTCGCACTGCCCGATACGAGCAATGGTCCTTTGGCCGGTGAGAGTTTATTAAGTAACTTAAAAGCGCTTGTGCGCCGCGATGCCGGCAGTAACTATGGCGACAACGACATAGCATCCCTAGCCGATCTCGGTATCAAGGTCGATGCCAAAACCGGCAAGCTCGAGCTGGATAGCACCAAACTGAAAAATATTATTCATACTAACCCGGAGGGGGTGCAGCGGCTGTTTCTCGGCACTGAAGGGGAAAGCGGCATGGCAAGCGTCATGGCCGACCATATTAAGGGCTATGTCGGTAGCGGCGGCAGCGGCAATATCATTAAAGACGAAACCGAAAAGCTAGAAAAGCAGAAGAAAGATAATGAGAAACAGTTGAAACGCACCCAGGCCACGATTGATGCCAAGTTGCGGGCTTATCAACAACAATATCAGCGGATGGAAGTCGCGCTCGCGCAAATACAGTCGCTTCAGGCGCCGCTCGCCGCGATACAGTCGATCGCCAAAAAATAACCCCCCGCCGGTGCGCCTGCCGTGATGCCTTCAGCCGGCGCACAGCTCAACAGTTTGCTGCCACTCAGGAGAAAAAACGATGTCTGCAGATCAGGGCATCAACGCCTACCAACAAATCAGTCTGCAAACCGGGGTCGCAGGGGCGACCCCGCATCAGTTGATTGTCATGCTGTTTGATGGCGCCCATGGCGCGCTGGCCCGGGCAGGTATCTGGATGGCGCGCGGTAATATCGCCCGGCGCGGTGAGGAAATTTCCCGCGCTATTGCCATTATTGAATGCGGCCTGCTGGCCACGCTAGATTACGAAAAGGGCAAAACCCTGGCACAGGATCTGGCAAGTCTCTACCGCTATATGATCCGCACCTTGTTGCAGGCCAATTTGAATAATGACCCTGAAGCGATAAAACATGTAGATACTTTGCTGAAAAACATTTCCAGCGCCTGGAAAGAAATTACTCCGCAACGATAAAAGGATAATACCATGCTAATGGTTTCCCAAACCGAGCACCCGTTTGCCCTACCGTTACAATTAACGTATCAGATTATCGAATCGGCACGCTCAAAAGACTGGGACAGCGTTGTCGCGCTGAATAATCGCTATGCTATTACCTTACGCGCAGCAATAGATTATATCCAATCTGCCGGCATGGCCGCGTATGAAGAAGAAGGGAGAATGAAAGATATTGAGCAATTACTTAAAAATGAAAGAGAGATCCGCGCGCTGATCGGCACACGTTTAACGGCATTACAGAATGATATCGGGCAACTGCGCCGAAATTTGCAGGGTGCTAACGCCTATCATCGGCAGCTGTTGCAATCTTAAAGGGCCAACTGTCGCTACGTCCTCGCCCCACGCGCCGGCGGCGGGGCAATATCTCCGTCGGCACGTGCTATCGTCCTTCGGCACAGGTATTTCGCTAGTTCTACTATTGCGCGATAACGCCTATTTGCCTCAACCTCGGTTAGTGGATAACCGTTATCTCCGGTTTTCCACCTGACCGCAATGTCGATTTAGCCGCTAGTGCGCCCTATTCTAAACCTCCTCTCCTTGGCGACCTCCGCATTTTGCGCAACCTCTGCATTGGCGTTGACGGCGGCCGTGACGGAGTGAATCGCCGCAACGTCGGCGTAGATCCTAACGCCGGCATTAGCCGTCGCATTCATGATCCCTCGCGTCGGCGTCGGCCATGACCTTCGCGTTATTCGCGACAGTCGTATGTCGAATGCCGGACGGATACCGGATGCCGGATGCCGGATGCCGGATGGCGGATATCGAATACCGGATGCCGGATATCGAATACCGGATATCGAATACCGAATGCCGGATACCGGATACCGGATACCGGATACCGGATACCGGATACCGGATACCGAATTCTAGACCGCCATATTCATCACTTCCTGATAGGCATTGATCAATTTATTATTCACCTGAATTCCCAAATGCAGCGCCAGCGACGCCTTTTGCATTTCCACCATAACATCATTCAAAGCGATTCCCGGCACGCCTAATTCAAATTTCTCCGCCTTGCGCCGGGCATTTATTTGCATGCCGTTAATCTGTTTGATACTGCTATTCAATTCACCAATAAAGCCCGCACCGGCGGTAGCCGGCGCGGAGAGCGTTATTGTGGTGCCCGCCGCCTGTTGTGCCGTCACCTTCATCATGGCCAAAACGGAATGGATGGCCTGGGTTGTCATATAACCTCCTCAAATACCTCACTTCAGCGACATTAGCACGGCAAGGCCGCGTTGAATGGCGAAATTAAGAATAAAAGCGCAAGCTTATTTGCCTATCAGGCGGGTCCCCCTGTGCCAAGATTGACACCGATTGGGAAATTACGTCGTTGGGCGATGGAAAGCTATTCCCTAGTAATAAGCATTTTATTTCCTCACCCTACCATCATGATTCTTTATTTTTAATTCTGCTTCAGGGATCCTGCATGAATGCCTCGGCCATGGATATCAATGCTAAATCGGCAATAAGCCTGACCAACCTAATAGCGCGTTTTCGCGACCATCCGAAATATACGCTATTAGCGGCCGGCGCCGCGGGGATTGCGCTGGCTATTGTCCTGCTGTTGTGGGCCAGAACGCCGGATTATCGCATTTTGTATAGCAATATCAGCGACCAGGACGGCGGCGCCGTGGTGGCAGAACTGACCACGATGAATATCCCCTACCGTTTTGCCGGCAACAGCGGCGCCATTATGGTGCCGAGCGACCGGGTCCACGAAACCCGGTTGCTGCTGGCGCAAAAGGGGTTGCCGAAGGGCGGCGCGCTGGGATTTGAACTGCTGGATCGCGAGAAATTCGGTATGAGCCAATTCAGCGAGCAGATCAATTATCAGCGGGCGCTGGAAGGCGAAATCGCCCGCACCATTGAAACGCTAAATCCGGTGAAATCGGCCAGGGTGCATATTGCGATGCCGAAACCCTCGCTGTTTGTGCGCGAACACAAGCCGGCCACCGCCTCGGTGACGTTGGCGTTGTATCCCGGGCGCGCGCTGGACACCGGACAAATTCAGGCCATTACCTGGTTGGTATCCGGCACCGTGCCCGATTTACCCGCCGGAAATATTACCCTGGTAGACAGCCAGGGCCAATTACTTGCCCAACCGGGCAATGATGAGCTTAACCTCAGCACGACCCAGCTTGCCTATACCCGTGAAGTGGAGGGCGATTATCAGCGGCGCATCAGCGCGATACTTGCGCCGGTGATAGGTGCGGCCAACGTGCGCGCGGAGGTGACCGCCCAGTTGGACTTTACCGCGGTGGAGCAAACGGCGGAGCAGCATAAACCCAACGGACGCCCGGAGGAGATGGCGATCCGCAGCCAACAGTTGAATGCCAGCGATCAGATCGGTATTCAGCCGCCTGGCGGTGTACCGGGGGCGCTTAGCAATCAGCCCACTCCGCCGGCCACGGCGCCGATTGAATCCCCCGCCAACCCCGCCGCCGGCAAAAAGCCCGCCGCCAAGGACGGCGCCCCGGCGCCCGCCGCCGCCGCGGCACCCATCGCGCAGCCGCCGCGCAGCAGCCAGAACGAAAAAACCATCAATTACGAAGTCGATCGCACGCTGACCCATAGCCGTTTTCGTCCCGGCGTGCTTAAACGCCTGTCGGTGGCGGTGGTGGTTAACGACCGTAAGGACAGCGCCGGCAAGCCCGTACGGTTGACGCCGCAGGAAATGCAGGATGTGACCGCGCTGGTGCGCGAAGCCATGGGCTTTTCAAGCGAACGCGGCGATACGCTCAACATCGTCAATACCCGCTTTGTCGCCAATCAGGACATGCTGCCGCCGCTGCCGTTCTGGCAGGATCCCAGCCTACAGGCTATGGCGTTCAGTACGCTGCGCTATGCGCTGGTGGCGCTGCTGTTCTGGCTGGCGTGGCGTAAAGGTTTCCGTCCGCTTTGGCAGCGGCAGCAGGAGATCGAGCGCGAGCGCATCCGGGCGCAGTACGAAGCCAACCAGCCGCGGGATGAGCCACGCCCCGTCTCGCGCAGCGAGCTGGAGAAGGAGACGCGCGAAAAAGCCCGCCAGGCAATGGAGGACAGTATCCAGCAGTTGCGTGATATCGCCGCCGCCCGGCCACAGATGGTGGCACGGATACTGCGTCAATGGATAACCCGCGAGCAACAACCATCATGAATGCCATCGAAAAGAGCGCCATCGTCATGCTGACGCTGGGGGAAGAGACCGCCGCTGCCGTCTTTAAACATCTGCGTAAGCAGGAAGTGGAAGCCATAGGTAAAACCATAGCCTCGCTGGGGATTTACTCCCGCCAGCAGTTGACGAGCGTGCTTGAAGCGTTTCATGCCGATGCCGAGACGATGATAAGCCCGGATAAGGACAGTTACGACTACCTGCGCGCGGCCCTTGTCAGCGCGCTGGGGGAGGATCGCGCCCTGCTGCTGCTTGAGGAGCTGCACATCACCGGCGCGGACGATGACAAAGGCATTGACGCGCTTAACGCAATGAAACCGCAGGCGGTGGTGGCGCTGATTCAAGCCGAACATCCGCAGGTGATCGCCGCCATTTTGGTACTGCTTAAGCGCAGTCTGGCCGCCGAAATTCTCTCCGGTTTCGAGGAGACGCTGCGCAACGACATCCTGGTGCGTATCGCCACGCTGGACGGTCTGCAGCCGGCCGCGCTGCAAGAGCTCACTCTGGCCCTCAATGATTTGCTGCGCGGCCAGCGTGGCCGGCAAGGCAATAAAGGCGGCGTTCGTCCGGCGGCGGAGATCCTTAATTATATGCAAAGCCGGCAGGAAGAGGCGGCAATCGATGCGGTACGCGCCCTCGACCAAAACCTGGCGGAGAGAATCGTCGAGCACATGTTTACGTTCGATGATCTACAGGATCTGGACGACCGCAGCCTGCGGCGGATCCTGCAGGAGATCGACGCCGATACGCTCGTCATTGCCCTGAAAGGCTGTGCGCCGTCGCTGGTGGATAGGATCCTGGGCAATATGTCGCAGCGCCAGGCCGAGATATTGCGCGACGACCTCAGCCTCAGCGCGCCGGTGAAAGAGTCGCGGGTGGAAACCGAGCGTAAAGCGATCCTGGCCGTGGTGCGCCGCCTGGCCGATGCCGATGAGATAGTCATCAATAAAGACGGGGAAAATTATGTCTGAGCACGTCGAACAAACGCGCTGGCAACACTGGCTACCGGCGGATTTGTCCCTGGCGTTCGCCGATAGCCTCCCCGCGCCGCTACTGTCAGCGGACCACGATGAAAAAGCCTGGCAGGCGGAGCTGACGCTCCTGCGCACCCAGGCGGAACAGCGCGGGTTTAAGCAGGGCCAGCAGGAAGGCGAGCAGCAGGGCTACCGGCAAGGTTTTGACAAGGGGCGCAGCGACGGCTTTGAACAAGGGTTACAGGATGCGCAAGCCGAGCAGGAGCATATCACCGCACAGATGGCGGATTTCCTGCGCGAACTCAAGGCCACCCTGGCGGGGGTGGATGCGGTGATGCCGGCGCGGCTGATGCAAATCGCGCTGACGGCGGCCGGCAAAATCCTCGGCCAGTCGCCGGTGTGCGATAGCCGCGTGGTGCTGAGTACTATCCAACAACTGCTGCACGATCGGCCGCTGTTCGACGGTTGTCTGCGGCTTTATGTCCATCCCGACGATCTGCCGTCGCTACAGAGTCATTTAGGCAGCACCTTGGAAAGCCAGGGCTGGCGGCTGCTGGCCGATGGGCAGCTGCTGCGCGGCGGCTGCCGGATTGTCGCCGAGGACGGCGAAGTGGACGCCACCCTGGAAACCCGCTGGCAGCAGCTGTGCCAGATGCTTAAGGAGGGCTTGCCGCATGACCGTGCAGCTGGAACGCTGGATTAACGCGATGGCGCGCCAGGAACGGATGATCACTACCCTGCCGGACTGCCGCCACTACGGGCGGCTAACGCGGGCAACAGGCATGGTGATGGAGGCGGTGGGGCTGCAATTGCCCCTCGGCGCCACCTGCCTTATCGAACGCTATACCGGCAAGGCGGTAAGTCAGGTCGAATGCGAGGTGGTCGGGTTTAAAGGCCGGCAGTTGTTTTTGATGCCGCTGGAGAATATGGAGGGCATTCTGCCCGGCGCCCGCGTGTATGCCCCGGGTTTGGTCAACGGCAAAGTTCCCGCCCGCTTGCTTCCTCTGGGCCCGGCGCTGCTGGGCCGCGTCCTCTGCGGCGGCGGGCTGCCGCTGGACAATTTACCGCCGCCGGAAACCGGTTATCGCGCCTCCCTCTACAGCCCGCCGCTTAATCCCTTATCGCGCAGCCCGATCACCGAGGTGCTCGATGTGGGAGTGCGCGCCATTAATGGCCTGCTGACGGTAGGCCGCGGGCAGCGTATGGGCCTATTCGCCGGCTCCGGCGTGGGCAAAAGCATGCTGCTCGGCATGATGGCGCGCTATACCCAGGCTGATGTCATCGTCGTCGGTCTGATCGGCGAGCGCGGGCGCGAGGTGAAGGACTTTATCGAAAATATTCTCGGCGAGGAGGGGATCGCCCGCGCGGTCATTATTGCCGCGCCGGCGGATGTGTCGCCGATGCTGCGTATGCAGGGCGCCGCTTATGCCACGCGCATCGCCGAGGATTTTCGCGATCGCGGCAAGCATGTGCTGCTCATTATGGATTCCTTGACGCGCTATGCGATGGCCCAGCGCGAAATCGGCCTGGCCATCGGCGAGCCGCCGGCTACTAAAGGCTATCCGCCGTCGGTATTCGCCAAATTGCCCGCGCTGGTGGAGCGCGCCGGCAACGGCGCGGACGGCGGCGGCTCCATCACCGCTTTTTATACCGTATTGACGGAGGGCGATGACCAGCAAGATCCCATCGCCGACGCCGCCCGGGCCATTTTGGACGGTCACGTGGTGCTGTCCCGCCAGCTTGCCGAGGCGGGACATTATCCTGCCATCGACATTGAGGCCTCCATCAGCCGGGCGATGACCGCCTTGGTGGATACGCCTCATTTTCAACAGGTTCAGCAGGTAAAGCAGTGGCTCGCCAGCTATCAGCGCAATCGCGATCTCCTGTCGGTCGGCGCTTATGCCGCCGGCAGTGACCCGCTGCTCGATCAGGCGATTGCCCACTATCCGCAATTGGAGAGCTATCTGCGCCAGGATGTATCGCAACGCTGCAATTACGCTCAATCCTGTCAACAGTTGTCCAGTCTCTTCACTCCCCCTTCAACCGCATAAGGAATCCTTCATGACCAGTACATCGCCAATCGAAACCTTGAGGGAACATGCTGAACGGGCGCTGGAAGACGCCCTGCTTCAGCTCGGCGCCTGCCGCAGCGCGCACGCCAGCGCCGTGGCGCAGCTGAATCAGCTGATGGATTACGAACAGGACTATCGCAAACAGCTCGAAGAGAATATGACCGGAACCGGTCTGAACGTTGACAAATGGATTAATTATCAGTCGTTTATCGCGTCGCTGTATAAAATTGTCGCCCACCACAGCCAGCAGGTGTCGGTGTTCCAATCGCGGGTCGATCTGGCGATGGCCCACTGGCAACAGAAAAAACAGCGTCTTAACGCGTTTGAAATTCTGAAAACGCGCTCCGATAACGCCCGTCAATTACGAGAAAGCCGCCGCAATCAAAAACAAATGGATGAGTTCGCTCTGCGGGCATCCTTAAGGAGAGTGGAATCATGATACCCAACGCGAGCGCTGTTATCCGGGGCGGCGGGCAGCCTATCGCCGCGGCCCTCCCCGCCGAATTACCCCAAAGCGAATTTGCCGACGCTTTGGAACACTATCTCGCCGGTACCCGGCGTCAGGACGTGGGCGCCGACAGTACGGCGACAGATCCGAAGGCAACCCTGACGCAGCGCTGCAAGGCTCTGACGGCCCTTATCCACCGGCGTCTGGCGGAGGGGGATAGCGCGCTGGACGATGACGAGCTGCAGCATTTACAGGCGCTGCTGGCGCAGTTGGCGCTGCAACAGTGGCCCGCCGACGGGGATCCTGTGCTGGCGAAACTGGGCATTGCCCCCGTCCCGTCCCGCGATCAGCGCAACGGCGCCGCTCTGGCGCTGGCCGAGCCCCGCGCCGAGGGCGACGGAACGGCGCAAACCCCCTCCGGCGCCGGCGGCGGGCGCGCAGTGGCGCCGTCCGCTCTTGCGGCCAGCGCGCCGGAATTTACCGACGTTCAGAGCGCAGAGGTTCAGGGCAAGAAAGAGCCGCAGCCGCTGCTGCTGGTGCCGTCGACCAAGCGCAACGCGCGCCGCGCGGAAAACACCCCACTCCGTCTTGACACCGTTAAGCTTCAGTCGGTGGCCGCGCACCCGCGCCAGCGCGGCGAAGCGTTGTCGCGCACGGCGACAACGGCAGACAAACTTGCCGCAACCGCAACCGCGACGCCTACGCCGAGTGCGCCGCCGAGCGCGGGGCTGGACGCTATCACCACCGACGCCCCTTCCCTGCGGACACCGGCACCGCCGCAGGCGCCCATAGCGCACCTGCGCCAACCGCTAGGCTCCCCGGCCTGGCAGCAACAACTCGGTGAACACATCACGCTATTCAACCGTAACGGTATCTTTCACGCCCAGTTGCATCTGCATCCGCAGGAGTTGGGTGCGGTGAAAGTCAATTTGCGCCTGAATAAGGAGCAGTTGCAGGTGCATTTCGCTTCCGATAATCAGCAGGTGCGGGCGGTATTGGAAACCGCCATGACCCAATTGCGCACGTCACTGGCGGAAAACGGCATCGCGCTCGGCGATACCAGCGTCGGCACCGACGCATCCGGACATAACGCCTCCGGTCATCAGCAGGACCGCGGCGACAGCCCTCAACACGGGCAGGGGCGCAGGGAGTCGCTGTTCGTGGCGCACCGCAACGGCGGCGGCTCAGCCGGCCCCGGCGCGTGGTACCGCGACGGTATCGATATCTATGCCTGAAGGGGCAAAGAGCAGGCGTTTTAGACGTTTTTTTTCCCCTTCATTCGGGATGATTAACGGGATACTCAGTACGGCGCCCGGCCGCAGGCGCGCTGGCGAGGGAATAGATTTTGGCTACAGGGGCAAAAAGACGTGTCAGGCATTAACGCTACTTTTACTCGATACCGCGCTGTCGCGGTCATTATTTTGGGGTTGATCGCCGTACTGGCGCTCAGCCTGTTCGTCTATCTGCAGCCCGGCGTGAAAGAGGAATTGCTTCCTGTTACGCAGACGGTGGATGGCCTGCCCGCGGAAAATGATTTACCGCCGGTGTATTTTCCGTTGGACCCTTTTACCGTCAGTCTACAGCCCGAGGACGGCGATTACGGCGCCATGCTGTATGTCGGTCTGACGTTGCGTCTGCGGGACGAAAAGACCCGCGAGTTAGTGGAAAGTCAATTACCCGAGTTACGCAATCACCTGATTTTGCTGCTGTCGCAGCAATCCCCCGCCTCGCTCACCTCCGCGGCAGACAAGCAGGCATTACTTAAGAAAATAAAGCGCGAGCTCAATCAGCAGCATCCCAACGGTCAGCCGCCTTTCGTGACTGACGTATTTTTCAACTCATTCATTGTGCGGTGAACGCTATGTCCGAGAAAGAATCCGTCCGCTCCGGCCCTCTTACGCGCAAACAGGCCAAGAAGGAGCTGCGGCAGGCACAGGCGCGCGCCACGCAGCAGACCCCTTTGCAGGCCGGTTCGGGTTCGCCGTTTGATGCCGCGCAACGGCGTCGCCTGGGGGGCGAACGTCTGAAAGGGCTGGAAATGATCAACCAGGATTTCGCCGGGCGGTTTCGCCGCGCGCTGTTCACTCTGATGCAGCGTCGCACCGATATCAGTGCGGAAGCGATTTTGATCCAACCGTATCGTGAATTCGCCGCCCAACTGCGTCCGCCCGCCAGCCTGAATCTTATCAGCCTGAAACCGCTGCGGGGCAACACGCTATTCGCCTTCACGCCGGGACTCATCTTTACCGCGCTCGACACGCTGTTCGGCGGCAACGGGCGGCTGCCCGACACGCAGGAGCGGGCATTTACCCCGGCGGAACAGCGTGTTATCGACCGTTTGCTGAAGCTGATGCTGCACGCCTACGGCGACGCCTGGCTGGGGTTACATCCGCTTGAGCCGGAATTTATCACCGCGGAAACCTCCTGCCGCTTCACAGGCTTTAGCGACGGCGAAATGGTCGTGGTCTCTCCGTTCCGGGTCGCTATCGGCGCCATGCAGGGCGAATTCGCCATTATTTTCTCCCAGGCGGCCCTGGAGCCGCTGCACGAGATGTTGAGTAAACCGCTGCCGGAGCATATCCGCCAGGATCAGGGGCAGTGGCGGCAAAACCTGGCCAGGCAATTGCAGGGCACCGAATTGGAGCTTATCGCCCGATTCGCCGACCTGCCTTTGTGCCTGTCGCGGGTCATGGCGCTGCGGCGCGGCGATATCCTGCCGATCCCCCGCCCTGAACGGCTGACCGCCTACGTTGACGGCGTACCGGTGTTTCTCGGCAGCTATGGCAGCCTGAACGGGCAGTATGCGCTGCGGGTGGAACACGTGATCAATCAAGGCATTAATCAACTGAACAATAAGGACATTTCTCATGAGTGATACCTCACATACGCCCGACGGCGAGGCGCCATTGCACGAGACCGACGCGCAAACCAATGGCGATGCGGCACGGCCGGCACCGACCGGACCGGAATTTCCCGCCGCTGACGCCGCCGAAGAGGGATCGCCGCTGACGGAAGATCTCAGTCTGATTCTGGATATTCCGGTAAAGATGACCGTGGAGTTGGGACGTACCCGGATGACCATTCGCGAACTGCTGCACCTAAGTCAGGACGCGGTGGTGCCGCTGGAAGGACTGGCGGGCGAACCGCTGGATATTCTGATTAACGGCTACCTTATCGCCCGCGGCGAAGTGGTGGTGATGGGAGAACAGTACGGCGTGCGCATCGCCGATATTGTGACGCCCGCCGAACGTATGCGCCGCTTGAGCCGATAAATGAAACAGACCACGTTACAGTCACCCGCCGCCTACGATAGCGGTCACGGCGCGGCGCTTTTCAATGTGGCCGGCTCGCTGGGCGCGGTGTTGCTGCTGATCCTGTTGCTGCTCAAACTGGCCCGGCGCTTGGGCTATTTCGCGCCCCGTCACGGCGGCCAGCCGCTGCTCAAAGTCCGCGCCGGCTGCTCCCTTGGCAACCGTGAACGGGTCGTGGTGGTGGAAGCCGGCGAACACTGGCTGGTGCTCGGCGTCACGCCGGGACGGATCACCCACCTGCATACCCTCCCCGCCGGCGACGCCGCGCCCGACGAGCCGCCGCCGGCTTTCTCGACGCTGTTCTCGCGCGGGCGCCAATCGCGGGAGACGACATGAGCATGCCGACCCTGCGCGCCTCGCTTCGCGCGCGCCGCGGGACGGCGGGCGGCGTTTGGCCATGTTGGCTACTGCTGGCGCTACCGCTGCTGCTGCTGCTGCCCTACCAGGCTGCCCACGCCGCGGAACAGGGATTGTTACAAATACACACCCTGCCCGACGGCGGCCAGCGCTGGTCGCTGCCGGTACAAACGCTGGTATTGCTGACATCGCTCACTTTTTTACCGGCGGCGCTGCTGCTGATGTCGGGGTTTACCCGCATCATTATCGTGCTGGGCATCCTGCGCAACGCATTGGGTACGCCTTCCGCCCCACCCAATCAGGTCCTGCTCGGGCTGGCGTTATGTTTAACCTTTTTCGTCATGTCGCCCGTGCTGGACAGCATTTATCGCGATGCCTATCTGCCGTTTTCCAAGGATCAGATCGGTATGGAAACGGCGGTCCAGCGGGCGGCGCAGCCGCTGCGCCAGTTTATGCTGACCCAAACGAGGGAAACGGATTTGTCGCTCTACGCCCGCCTGGGAAAACAGACAGAGCTCGCCGGCCCGGAGCAGGTGCCGATGCGCATCCTGCTGCCGGCGTTTGTCACCAGCGAACTTAAGACCGCCTTTCAAATTGGCTTCACGCTGTTTATTCCGTTTCTGATTATCGATCTGGTCATCGCCAGCGTCCTGATGGCGCTGGGCATGATGATGTTGCCGCCCACCACGGTGTCGCTGCCGTTTAAGCTGATGCTGTTCGTGATGGTGGACGGCTGGCAACTCTTGCTCGGGTCGCTGGCCCAAAGCTTTTTCAGTTAACCTAAACGAGGCCTTTCCATGACGCCGGAAGCGGTAATGACGCTGGGTTTTGACGCAATGAAAGTCGGGTTGGCGCTCTCCACTCCGCCGCTGTTGGCCGCCATGGTCACCGGCTTACTGGTAAGCCTGCTGCAGGCGTCCACCCAGATAAACGAGATGACGCTGTCGTTCATCCCGAAAATTCTGGCGGTCATTACCTCGCTGGTTATCGCCGGTCCCTGGATGCTCAGCCTGCTGCTGGATTATATGCGTACGCTATTCAGCCAACTGCCGTATTCGATAGGGTAAGGGCCATGCTGGACTTGACCGCCCTGCCGGCCGCCATCGGCCCGCATTTCTGGCCGCTGGCGCGTTTACTGGGGCTTTTCGTCAGCGCGCCGCTGCTTAGCGAGAAGATAATCACCAATAAAGTCAAAATCGGCTTGGCGGTGCTCATTACGCTGCTGATTGCCCCCGGACTCGAGCCGGTGGCCACCCCTCTGGTTTCCGTGGCGGGGCTGTGGCTCATCATGGTGCAGCTTATCATTGGCGTAACGGTGGGGCTGACGCTGCAGCTCGCCTTTAGCGCCGTGCGCTTCGCCGGCGAAGTGATCGGTTTGCAGATGGGGCTCTCGTTCGCCACCTTTTTCGACCCCTTCAGCGGACCGAACTCCCCGATTATCGCCCGCCTGTTCAATGTGTTGTTACTGTTGCTGTTCGTCTCTCTCGACGCGCACCTGCTGATGATTGACGTGTTGGTCGACACTTTCCAACTGCTGCCCATCGCGCCGCTGCCCCTTAACGGCGAAAGTTTCCTGGCGCTGGCGCGCGCCGCCGGTCTGTTGTTTTCCTGCGGTTTAATGCTGGCGCTGCCGGCAATGACGCTACTGCTGTTGCTTAATATCACTTTGGGGGTGCTGAACCGATTAACACCGCAATTCTCCGTGTTTGTCATTGGCTTTCCGCTAACGCTCGGCGGCGGACTGCTGGCGCTGATGCTGGTCATGCCGCTGTTGGCAACCTTCGCCGAAGGGCTATTGAGCACGCTGTTTCAACAACTTTCCGCCATTCTCGCCGCGATGGGCGGCGGCCAGCAGGCATAAAAAAACCGGCGCGAAAACGTCTCAGCGCCGGCGCTAGCCTAAGCGGACACTTACTTCATTAGGTTGAATAACGACATGTTTTGCATCATCTGAAACACCATCATCGAGGAATCCATCGCGACTTGGGACAATTGCAGCTCCGTTACCAGGGCTATTTGCGAACCCGTATCCTGCCCCAGCCCTTGTTGCAGTCGATCGGTTATCCCCTCGCGTTGGCTTACGCCGGCAGCGTCAAGGTTGTCGAGCAGTTGCAGATTAAGACCGGAAACGACCTGCGCATTACCGACGTTATCTTCTGTCTTTCTTACCGCGCTGCGGGCGGCGTCCATTATCGCTTTCAGTTCCTCTCCCGGCCATGTGCCGCCCCCTTCATTGCCCGCATCGCTTTTTAGCGCGCCGATAAGCGCATCCAGTTTTTTGAAAACCGTATCCTGCCCGTCGACATTGAAAATATCGCTGCCGATATGGCCAATTTTCATCTCCCGGCCTTCGTCAACCTGCTGGCCGATAGCGGTACCGCCGCCCTGATAAACGATATCATCGCTGCCCTGCGCTTTTTGAAAAGGCTTCACATCGGCTTTATAGCCGGCAAAGATATAGTTGCCGCTGGTGTCCTGCGCATTAGCGCTGGCGAGGAGATCGTCGCGCAGGCCCTCTAATTCCTGAATTATCGGCGCGAGATCTCCCGCCGGTTTCTGGATGGCCATGATTTTGGCATTGATGGCGGAGAGCGTGTTGGTGACGGTTTGCAGCGTATCGCCCTCTTTCGTTAGCACGGCCCGGGCATAACCGCGCGTGCCGCTGTAATAATCCAGCTGCGCCAGGGCGTTACGGTAGGTCACCGCGTCCATCGCCGCGGCGGGATCGTCGGACGGGCGCAATACCCGGGTATTGGCGCTCAAACGCATGGCTACATCATTAAAGCGGGACGCGGAGCTCATGATGAACTGGGTTTGCTGTTGATACATATAATGGGTGCTGAGATTCATTATTTACCTCGTCAAGTGGGTGACAGCCTGCCGGCACTTGGGTCACGTGGTGGCGATTTAGCGGATAGTAAGCAGGGTATCCAGCAATGAATTAGCGGTTTGCAGCAGCTGGGCGCTAGCATTGTAATACTGCCGGAACATTTCCATTTGAACGTATTCTTGGTTGAGATTGACCCCGGTTTTCTCGCTGCGCTCAACGTAGGCATCCTGGAAAGCTTTCTCCTGCGAGCTGGCCGTTTCCATCAAATTGCGGGTGGTGGTGCCGACATAGCCAATCAGGCCGGCGTAGGCGTCACTCAGCGTACCGCCATTGATTAATTTCTCATGCTGGATATTGCCGAGCGCAATGCTGTTACCGTTGTTGCCCGTCTCTTTACCGTCCGTATCTTGGGGATCTTTTTCGCTGGCGGCGGCAATTTCATCACCGTTTTTGATGCTCACCGCCACGCTGTCGGCAATACCGTTGAACGGATTTAATTGATAGCTATCGCCCTCTTGCGCATCGCCCTTCACCGCGACCGTGACCCCCTCGAACGTCAATTTACCGTCGACGAAGGTGGACTCTACTTTTCTGCCGTCAGCGGTGCCCGTGACCTGCCACGTGCCGTTCTCGAAGCGCAGGGTATATTCCTGCGGTTTCGCTACCCCGCCCTCGGCGGCCGGGTCGGTGTTGAGTGCGGTCACCGAAAGGCTGGCTTCGCCTTGGTTTTTCCCGTTGGCGATGGCGTTGGGTAACGCGTAGCTGAATAGGTCCTTACCTTTTTCGCCGTTAGCGTCATAGCCTTGCTTGTTCACCTCGTTGAAGCGTTGACTTAAATGCAGCGCCAGCTCATTTAACCGGTCACGGATCTCCGGCAAGTCCTGATTGCGAAACGCCAGTAGCCCGCCCAAAACGCCCTTGTCCAATAGACTATCCTGTAGAGGAATAATGGCGTTTTCAGCATCGCGATAGGCAATCACCTGGCGCCCCGGGTTATTATTATCGGTCGTGACTTCCAGCGCGTTGGCCTTGTCGCCGCTCACCAGCATATGACCATTACTCAACGTGACGTTGACCGCCCCGGTGCGGCTGTCAATCTGCGTGTTGATGCCGGTTTGCTGGCTCAGCGCCTGTAACAGCGCATCACGCCTGTCCAGCAGATCGTAAGCGCCGCCGCCGTCAATGCTCTGTCGGTTGCTAATCTCCCGATTCAAACTTGCCAGTTGGCCGGTCAATTGATTGATGAAGTTAACCGACTGCCGGATGTCCTGATTATTTTTCTGCTCTTGTTTGATGAGCTCATCGCTGAGTTTATTAAAGCGTCCGGTCAGTTCTTTAAGGGCCGTAAACGCACTACTGCGGTAGTTACCGTTCGTCGGCACTTTGCTAATGTCCTTCAGTGCGTTGAACAAGCTGTTAAGCTTGGTATCAATCCCGTTGTCGGTTCTGCTGAACTCCAGATCCAGCGCACTCATCTTGTCATAATGCGCGCCGCTGGCCCGCAGCAAGGTTTCCGTCCCACGCACCCGCTCATTGGCATATTCATCGAAAGCGCGGGCAACCCCCTCCACGCGCACGCCGTTGCCGATAAAGCCCGTGGCGGTCACTCTTCCCCCCGCAGCGCCCAAGATAATGTTTTGCCGGCTGTAATTGGGGTTGGTGGCGTTGGCGAGGTTGTTGCCGATGACGCTCAGCGCCTGCTGTCCGGTTTGCAAACCGCTGCTGGCAATATAATAAAGGTTTAGCATAAGGGTACCTGCTCCTGGTCAGAATGTGGCCGGCCAGCCAAAGCGTTGACGACCGGCGAGGGCTTATTTTCCTTATCGGCCGGCGGGGAAAAAACTCAAGCGCGCCGCTCAGAAAAGCGTGGCGAGATCGTGCTGATAGGCCGCCTGCGCGCGCTGCCCCACCGTTTTCAATTGCGCGATGATAGTGATCAATTTGTCGGCATAATGCGGATCGGTGGCATAGCCGGAGGATTGCAGCGATCGGGCCGCCTGTTCCGGCGTGCGGGCCTGCATGACCCGCCGATAACGGGGGTTTTCCGTCAGCAACCGCGTATAATCCCGCAGCGCCTCGCCATAAGAGGCATAGACGCGAAATTTCGCCTTCACCTTCTGCATGACCCCGTCCACCCATTCGGTGGTGGTAATTTGCGTGCTTTCGCCCCGCCAGCCGGCATCCGCTTTAATGCCAAATAAATTGTGGCTCGGCGCGCCGTGGGCGGTTCTGATTTCCCGCGCGCCCCATCCCGATTCCAGCGCCGCCTGCGCCACAATAAGCTGATGGGGCAGCCCGCTATCGCGCGCGGCCTGCACAGCCGGCGCGGTGATGCGGGCAACAAATCCGCCGGTGTCGGCGTTCAGATCCCACGGCGCGTCGACAAACGCCTCCGGAGGGAACGCCAGCCCGTCGCCGACAAGCTGCTCCGGCATAGGCCGCCGCTGGCGCGGGTCGACGACGTTGTAGGCCGGTATCCGCTGAGCGGCAGGGGTCGGCGGTGAGGCGTCGCCCCCGCCGAGCTGTCTGCGCAGGGCCTGCGCCAGCCCCACCCCGCGGGCCGTCAGATCCTGCGCCAGCTGTTGGTCGTACAGCGAGGTATAGAGCTGGGTTTGGGCGCTGGTCAGCAGTCCCTCCTGCGGGAGCGCCGCGCGCATGCTCTTGAGCATCATGTCCACAAACAGCCCCTCGACCTGGCGCGCCGCGTCCGCGACCCCCTGACTCGACGCCTGCGCGGCGCGGATTTTCATGGCCTCCAGTTGGGAAAAATCCAGCGTGGAGCCGAACAATGGGATGCCGTCACTCATCAGTTGATTTCCAATTTGGCGTTTAAACAACCGGCGCTTTGCATAGACTGCAAAATTGCCATCAAATCATTCGGCGTAGCGCCGATGCCGTTTAGCGCGCTGACAACATCATTGAGATTCGCGCCGGCGTCGATTTGCTGCAGGGCGCCCCCTTCATTGCGCACGTTGATGGCGGTGTCCGGCACCACCACCGTGCGTCCGCCGCCGAAAGGCGTGTTAGGCTGACTGACCTTATAGGTCCGATTGACTTCGACCGTCAGCTCGCCATGGGCCACGGCGCAGCTACCCAGCACCACGTCCCGGTTCATCACCACCGAGCCGGTACGCGAATTGATCACCACCACCGCATCGGCGGGGCCAAGCGTAATGGGGATATTTTGCAAGCTGGCCAGGAAACGGACTTTGCCCGGCCCGTCGCGCGGCACGGCGACGTTAATCGTGCGGCTATCCAGCGGCAGGGCGCTACGGCGGCCGAAATGACGATTGATGGCGTCGCTGATTTGCTGCGCCAGCGAAAAGTCGTCGTTATTCAACTGCAACATAATGACGTTGCCGCCGGCAAAATCCGCCGGCACGCTACGTTCGACGATGGCGCCGCCGCTGATACGTCCGCCGTTTAATTGATTCACCTGCACCCGATTGCCGCCGGCCTGCGCACCGGAACCGGAAACCAGTATATTGCCCTGCGCCAGCGCATAAACTTGGTTATCCACGCCCTTCAACGGCGTCATCAATAACGTTCCGCCGCGCAAACTTTTGGCGCTGCCGAGTGAGGAGACCACCACATCGATCTTCTGGCCGGCGCGGGCAAAAGCGGGCAATTTAGCCGTTACCATCACCGCCGCGACGTTTTTCAGCTGCATGTTGGTTCCCGTCGGCACGGTGACGCCCAGCTGGGAAAGCATATTGCGCAGGCTTTGCGTGGTGAACGGCGTCTGGGTGGTCTGGTCGCCGGTGCCGTCCAGGCCCACCACCAGACCGTAGCCGATCAACGCATTCTCCCTCACGCCCAATACCGTGGTGAGGTCGCGGATACGCTCCGCCTGAATGGACGGCGCTAGCAACAGCCCGACCACCGCGCAGAGGGATAACATCATTCTCACAACCGATTTGTTCATTCCTTATCCTTAAAAGGGGAAATAGTTAAGGAAGAAACGCTGTAACCAACCCATTTGCTGCGCTTCATTGATATAGCCATCGCCGACATATTCGATTCGGGCGTCGGAAACCAGCGTCGACACTACCTGATTGTTGCCGTCGATGGTGCGGGGGTTGACGATGCCGGAAAAACGGATGAACTCCGTGCCCTGGTTAATGGCAATCTGCTTTTCCCCCACGACGCGTAAATTGCCGTTGGTAAGGACGTCGATCACGGTGACGGTGATGGTCCCGCTGAAGGTGTTTTTAGCGGCCGCGCCCCCCTTGCCGTTAAAACCATTACTACTTTCGATATCCGTCGCCAGACGATCGCCGCCCATCAACCCGTTCAACATGCTGGGCAGAGCGTTAATGCCCAAATCCGCTTTGCCTTTACGATCGGCGTTGGAGGAGGAGCTTTTGCTGGCGCTGACGTTTTCTTGCAGCATAATCGTCAGCGTGTCGCCAATATTGCGCGGCCGGCGATCCTCAAATAGCGGCTGATAGCCATAATTCATCGCCTGGCCGGGCTGAAACACCGAGCCATTAACGGCGATGGGCATGGGCGGCGCCGGTGCCGCGGTGGTCGCGCCGGCCACCAGCGGACGAGGCGGCGGCGCGGCGCAACCGCCGAGTAAAAGTGTGGCCAGGGCAATGCCGCTTCCCCTGATAAGGGCGCGGCGCGCGGCGCGCGTGCCGTGACGCCGGCACCCGGCGAACCTTGGCGATGAAAGCTGAGTCATATTTTCCATAAAGGTGGATCACGCAGGTGAGAAGAAAAAGCGGGGCCGTACGCCGGCCCCCTAATGACGCCCCTAGAGCTGCGCGAGTCGCTGCAGCATCTGATCGGAGGTGGATATCGCTTTGCTGTTCAACTCATAAGCGCGCTGGGCCTGAATCATGGTAATCAGCTCCTGGGCGACGTTAACGTTGGAGTTTTCCAGGAATTGCTGCTTGAGCGCGCCGGCCCCGTTCATACCGGGCTTATTCTCCATCGGCGCGCCGGAGGAGGGCGTCTCGTAATACAGGTTTTCCCCCAGGCTTTGCAGACCGGCATCGTTAATGAACGTGGCGAGGGTCAATTGCCCCACTTCTTGCGGCTCGGTTTGTCCTGGCAAGGTGACGCTGACCAAACCGTCCTTGCTGATAGTCAGATTGGAGGCACCGTTGGGTATCGTCACCGCCGGCTGGATGGGATAGCCGCTCGAGGTCACCAATTGGCCGTACTGATCGCGCTGTAGTGATCCATCGCGGGTGTAGGCGTTGGTGCCGTCCGGCATCAATACCTGTAGGAAGCCCGACCCCTCAATGGCCACATCGGTGGGATTGCCGGTATTGGTCAACCCGCCCTGCAAATGGATGCGTGTCGTGGCGACGGGCCGCACGCCGGTACCCAGCTGGAGTCCGGAGGGAATCGTGGTCTGTTCGGAAGATTTGGCGCCCGGCTGGCGTACGGTTTGATAGAGCAGGTCCTCGAATACCGCCTGTTGGCGTTTAAATCCCATGGTGGATACGTTGGCAATATTGTTGGAAATCACGTCCATATTGGTCTGCTGCGCTTCGAGACCGGTCTTGGCAATCATTAAAGAGCGCATCATGATCTTTTCTCCTTCCTGGCTTAACCGATAGCCAACAGCTGATTACCGGCGCGGGCGTTATCGTTGACGTTGCTGATAACTTTCATCTGCATTTCAAAGCTGCGGGCGTTGCCTATCATCTCCACCATGGTCTGGACCGGGCTGACGTTGCTGCCCTCAAAGGCGCCGGGCGTCAGACGCAGCGTCGAGTCTGCCGGCAGCACGGCGCCGCGTTGCGCGCGCGCGGTAGCGGTGAGAGTAAACAGGCCGCTATCGTCGTGGCGCAAACTGTCGGGTTCGGGACGAACCAGCTTTAGCTGGCCAATCTGGACCAGGGTTTTTGGCTCATCGCCGTCGCCCAGAACGGACAGCGTGCCGTCCGGGCCGAAGGTGATAGCCGCGCCGGGGGGCACCGTCAGCGGTTGGCCATCGGCGCCCAGCAGCGGGTAATTCTGCACCCTGAGCCCTCCCGCGCTATCGATCTCGATCCGGCCGTTGCGGGTATAGGCTTCGCCGCCGTCGGGCAACCGCACCGCCAACCAACCGTGCTGGTCCAGGGCCACATCGAGATTGTTGCCGCTGATATTAATAGGGCCAGGGGAAAAATCGTTACCCGGCACCGACGGTACGACCAGCGTGCGGGTGGCGAGGGTCGGCCCGTTGACCGGCGCGGCGCGAAAGGCGGCCAGTTGCGCCCGAAAGCCGGTCGTCGCCGCATTGGCCAGATTATTAGCGGCCACGCTCTGTTGCGTCAGCGCGGCGGAGGCCGCGCCCATGGCGGTATATATCGCGCGATCCATGGCACATTATCCTCAGCGCATACTGACCAGCGTTTGCAGCAGCTGATCCTGGGTTTTAATCGTCTGGGCGTTGGATTGATAGTTGCGCTGCTGGGTCATCATTTTGACCAGCTCGTTGCTCATATCCACATTCGAGGCTTCCAGCATCTTGCCCCTGATGGCGCCAAAGCTACCGGTACCGGAGGTGCCGATAAGCGGTGCTCCGGAAGCGCCGGTCTCCGTCCAACAGTTATCACCGGTGGGCTGCAAACCGCCGGTGTTGGTGAAACTGGCCATCACCACCTGCGCTATCAGTTGGGTCTGCTGATTACTGTAATTTGCGATAATCTCTCCGTTATCGCCGACGGAAAAGCCGTTGAATTTGCCCACCCCATAGCCATTGGTCGACGTTTTTCCCAATGCCTTCTCGTCACCCTGTTGCGTAATGGCGGTGAGATCGATAGCGAAGTCCAGCTTCTTGGCACCGTTAAGACTCTCGCTATTCACCTGAAGGTTTTTGGAGCTATCTTTTTTGAGGTTACCGTACTCATCAAATTTAATTTCGACGTCGGTATAGATGTTTTTGCCATTCTGATCTTTTACCGGTGCGGTTTCGTCAAAACACTTCACCGTCCACTCTCCCGGTTTCTCACCCTTGATATAAAAGAGTTTGATAATGTGAAGATTACCCAGACTGTCATAGGCCTGAAACTGCGAGGGGTAGTTATAGCTCTTATCGTTAGTGGGATCGAAATCCTTAATTTCCGGCGGTTTTTCATTGGAGGGCAGATTATCGCTGTTACTGCCTTCGGTCGTTTCCGACGCCGGCATCGGCGCATCAGGCACGATAATATTTTCAAGGGGCGCGCCGCCTGAAATCGTTGGAGGCGTGCCGGTGGCTTTATAACCGGTCAGATGTTTACCCTGTTTATTAACGATCTCTCCGTATTTATTGCGATCAAACTCGCCGTTGCGGCTATAGTAAATTTTCCCACCATTATCCGCGAGGCGGAAAAAACCGCTTCCCGCAATCGCCATATTGAGATTACCCGCCCCCGTAATCATCGTGCCGTCATTAAAGTCTTGCTGCACCCCCGCCAATTGCACTCCGAGTCCTATCATCGATCCCGAAAACATATCGGCAAAAGAGGCCGACGATGATTTAAATCCGACCGTTTGCGCGTTGGCGATATTATTACCGATCACATCCAGCGCCTGCGCTGCGGCGTTTAGGCCGCTGACTCCCTGAGCGAATCCCATAGTGATAATCCTATTTAGGTGAATTGTAGTGGTATTGGATGTATAAATTAACTATTCAACCAATATGACATCCTTAAGATAAATAGCGCCGTCTAACCCCAACGCCAATTTCGCGCTGCCGTTGCTGAAAAACACATTTTCGACTTTGGCGGCCTTAAGGGCGTTTACCGTCGGACGGCTTTCGTCTTTGTTTTTTGCTTCAATGCTAACGTCATAGTGTTTGGCTTTCTCATCATTAAGAGAAGCAGCGTCAATCGGCGGTGTCGTTTGCGCCTTGCGGATATCCAATTTATAGGCGCCAGGTTTCACATCTTTGTAGTCTTGCGTATAGGTTTTGCCTTGCTCATCGGTGAAGGTCACCCGGACTTCATCCGCACCGCTGGGCAATTCAAAACCATAAGCCGTCTGCCCCTCGAACGAAACCGAAGGCTTACCGACAATAAGCACGGTACGGCCCACCCAATTGGACAAATTAACCGCCTGCACGCTATTGACCATGCCTCCCATCCCCAGCACGGTGTTATTTAATTTCTCCACCCCGAGGGCGACGTGCATCTGCGCCATTTGTGAGGCGAGCTGATTGTTGTCCATGGGATTGGTGGGATCCTGGTTTTTTATCTGCGCCAGCATCATTTGCAGAAAATTATCCATCAACTCCTGGGTCCCTACGGATTGGGCGTCCATGTCCGACGTCACGGCGCGGCTATCGCTGGTCGCGGCATCAGTGTTGCCGGCTTGCAATGCCCCGCGCGTCTGCGCATCCTGCGCGTTCAAAGCGAAATTATTCGCCGTTGACGAGGCATCCCGCGACGCCAAAAGAGTGGATGCGCCGCGGGAAAATTCCCTGGACGCCAGACCTGCTAATTCCATCGCTTTGTCCTTTACTGGCCCATCGCCAGGGTTTTCATCATCATCGACCGGGCGCTATTGATGACCTCGACATTGGCCTGATAGCTGCGTGACGCGGACAGCGTATTCACCATTTCCGCAACCCTATTGACGTTGGGCATGCGGATATAACCGCGGTCGTTGGCCAGCGGATGGCCCGGATCATAAACCAGCCGCCAGGGAGCAGGATCCTCAACCACCTGGCTCACCCGTACGCCGCCCACCGGCTGACCCGGCGCAGCATCGAGTTGAAAAACCACCTGTTTTGCCCGATAAGGCTCGCCATCGGGGCCCGTGACGCTCTCGGCGTTAGCCATATTGCTGGCGCTGACGTTTAGACGCTGTGATTGCGCCATCAGCGCCGAACCGGAGATATCAAATATGCTAAATAGCGACATACAGATTTATCCTTTGGAAAGAACAGACATCATGCTTTTGATTTGCCCATTGATGAAAGACAGACTGGCCTGATATTTCATGCCGTTATCGGCGAAATTCACCCGCTCGCGATCCATATCCACCGTATTGCCGTCCGCGGAGGGCTGATCGGGAATACGATAAAGCAAACTGTTATCGACATGGGCAACCCCCTCCGCCGGTATATGCTGCCGTGAAGTGAGTGATAAACTCAGGTTATTGCTCCGCTGTTGTCCCTGTTCAATTGCACGGCGTAATTCCCGCGTGAAAGGGATATCCCGCGCCTGGTAACCCGGCGTATCGGCGTTGGCAATATTGGCTGCCAGAACATCTTGCCGCCGGTTCAATATGTTCAGCGTGGTTTGCTGAAAATAGAGCTCTTCACCCAGTTTATCCAACATTATTTTTCACAGCCCGCTAGAAAATGAATAATTAACTATGCTAGTGGTTGCCTGCACGGGCAATGGACTAAAGAGCGACTCATTCGTCGTTTATTTAGCCTTATAATCCCGCGCCTATTTTTTCTATACTTGCCCTCATCGTTAGCGCCACTTAATCTTTGCCGAGACGCCGAGGGAAGGGTATGAAAGGATCCATGTCTTGTGGGTGGAAACCATTAAGTCAGCTGTGCCTTCTTTTATTTCCTTTAACCGTCGCGGCCGAGAACGGCGATGCTTTAGTCACGCGGCTAGAATCGCTGTTGCGCCAGCAGCGGGTGGATAGCTCTCTGGTGCAAAAAGTCACGCTCAAAACCCCGGCGAAGTTATTGCCGGATTGCCCGTCGCCACACGTGCAGTTGGCCAGCCATGGCCGGTTGAGTGGCAATATGAGCGTCACCGCCCGCTGCGGCGAGCGGCGGTATTTTCTGCAAATCCTGGTGCGCGCCCGCGGCGATTACTGGGTAGCGGCCCGCACGCTGCCCGCGGGGACATCCCTTAGCGCAAAAGATATCGTCAAGGAGCACGGGGAGTTGGTAGGTCAGGCACGCAATGTGATTTTTGCGACGCAGCCGGTAACCGGCTCGCTTACGACGCGCACCATCCAAGCCGGTCAGCCACTGGCGGCTACCCTGCTGCGCGCGCCCTGGAAAGTTCGTCAGGGCAACCCGGTGGCGGTCGTCAGCCGTGGACCCGGCTTTCAAGTTCGCCATTATGGCAAGGCCATGAGCGATGCCGCGGTCGGGGATACACTGCGGGTACGTTTGGCCTCAGGGCAAATGGTCAGCGGCGCGGTGGATAATCAAGGGGTTGTCTTGCAAAATGAACGCGCTTTCTCAAGTTTCTCCGCCCCAGGCCGATAAGCAAAACATAGGCATCCCTTCAACCCCAGGCGAGGAGTAGACTATGAGCATAGAACGCACATTACCCGCGCAGGCTATCACGGCGGTGGTGAATGACCTGCGTCACGGTCAGTCCGAGCTACCGAGAAGGCAGCCGATGTCACGCCGCGACAATCGCAGTCAAGAGATAACCCTTAGCGATACCCGATTACAAGTGCGTAGCCAAGATGTCGATGGTACCCGCGTCGCGCAACTACAGCAGGCGATCGGTCAAGGAAAGCTGATTATGGATTCAGGGCGCGTGGCTGATGCCCTACTGATCAATGCCTGGCAAAATTAATGCGATTCATTGCGCCAGGAGCCGGAGACAAGACGATAATGGATAATTTGACGCTTGCGTTACGCCAGCTCGACCAGGCACTTGATAAGCTCGGTCAGATACTACAGGCGGAGTATCAATTACTGGTGACCGTGCCCCTTCAACCCGTTGCGCTACAGGGCGTTACCCACGACAAAAGTCAGCAACTTAGCGCGGTAGCCCATTACGATGCGCTGCGCCAGCGGGCGGAAGTTGACTGCGGATTGCGGGCGCCTTATGCACGCCATCCCGATCTGGATGACCTGTGGGCGCGGATCCAGGTCCGCACCCGGGATCTCCACGAGCAGAATCGGCGCAACGGGGTGAGCCTTGAAGCCCAAATGGCCCACGTCCGTTCCCTTAGCGCCGCGATAAAGGCGCTTGCCCCGCAACAAATGTTCTATTGCGCCGACGGCGCCTCACATCACGGTATGCGGCTGCAAAATCTCGATATCAATGCCTGATTTTCATCGATTCGCGCGACGTTAGCGCGCAATACGTTTCCGTTTCCCTCCTTTGTCGCCACGCCGGCGCTGCCGCTCTTCACCAGCGGCGTTTTTTTCGCAAACGGGTCATCACGTACCCTTGACCGCGGTAAGGATAACCACCGCGACGATCGTTCTTCGTCTACCAGACAGCGTCAGTGCACGTAATACGCCTAACAATAGGGGGTGATAAAAGGACCGCGTGCCCGACCCTGCGCGAGACCGGTGCCTCGTCCGACGCGGGTGTGCCGCCTTACCCAGCCTCATTTGGCGCCGGGCGGCAGGGCATACAGCCGGGGAATCAATGCCGGTGTCATTTCGCGGGGCGTCAGTCTAAACGCCCGCATCAAGGCGTCAAACGCGGCGGCGGGATTATTCTACCGCCGCGCCAATCATCGTATTAAAGCGCACCGGCCGGTTGTCGGCGATTTCGGTACTGGCCAATACGGTCAGCTGCGGCAATGAGCGGCGCAAAAAGCGTGAAAGCATGGCGCGCAGAACGGGATTGACCAGCAAAACCGTCGGAGCCCCCAGGGTCAGCTGCCGCTGCAGCGCCCGTTCGGCCTGGACCAGCAAGCGATCCGCCACCCCCGGCTCTAGCGCGCCGCCGTTTTGTACCGCCTGTATCAGCGCCTGCTCTAACGCCACCTCCAGGCCAATGACCTGGATATCCCCGGTGCCGGGAAACCAGCGTTGGGTAATGGCGCGGGCCAATTTATGGCGTACCAGGCTGGTTAACATGTCCACATCGTTTTGCTGCGGCGCATGTTCCGCCAGGCACTCCACTATCGAGCGCATATCACGGATAGAAACCTGTTCAGCCAGTAAATTCTGTAACACTTTATGCAGGGTGGTAAGCGAGAGCACATCCGGGATCAAATCCTCCGTAAGCTTGGGCATTTCACGGCCCAAATGCGCCAGCAATTGCTGCGTTTCCTGGCGGCCAAACAGCTCCTCGGCATGCTGCATGAGCAATTGATTGAAATGGGTCGCGACTACCGTGCTGGCATCCACCACGGTATAGCCCAGCGTCTTGGCCTCATCGCACAGTACTTGGTCTATCCATACGGCCGGCAGGCCAAACGCGGGTTCCTGACAGGGGTCGCCCGGCAGCGTATCGCTGGCGCTGCCGGGATCTATAGCCATCCAGCGCTCGGGATAGGTATCCCCGCAACCGATTTCCACGCCGTGCAGTAAGATGCGGTAGTGGGTCGGCGGCATTTCCAAATTGTCGCGAATATGTACCACCGGCGGCAGATATCCCATTTCACGGGCGAATTTTTTGCGGATCCCCCGTATGCGCTTCAACAGCTCAGCCCCCTGGCTGCTGTCCACCATCGGGATCAGCCGATAGCCTACCTCCAGCCCGAGGGTATCCTCAGGCTGCACGTCATCCCAACTGGCCTCCTCGCTCTGCCGCGTTTCCGGCGCCGGGTTATCCCCCAGCGCGCCCGCCGTCGCCGTCTCCCCGTGCATAACGGCGTGACGGCGCAGCAGCCACGCCATGCCGAGCAGCATTAGCGTGAACAGCAAAAACACAATGTTGGGCATCCCCGGCACTAGCCCCAACAAGCCAATCACCGCCGCGGACAGCATCATGACCCGAGGGTTATTGAACAACTGGCTGACCATTTGCTCGCCCACGTCTTGATGGGTGGCCACGCGCGTGACAATAACGCCGGCGGCGGTCGAGATGACCAGCGCCGGTATTTGCGCCACCAGACCGTCGCCGATAGTCAGCAGCGTATAGGTTTCCCCCGCGCGGCCGAGATCCATTCCGTGCTGCATGACGCCCACCAGCAAACCGCCGATCAAGTTAATGGCCATAATCAATAATCCGGCGATGGCATCACCGCGGACAAACTTGCTTGCGCCGTCCATGGAGCCGTAAAAATCCGCCTCTTGCGTCACCTCCGCGCGCCGCTGTTTGGCTTCCTCTTCGCCGATAAGGCCGGCATTGAGATCGGCGTCGATGGCCATTTGTTTGCCCGGCATGCCGTCCAATACAAAGCGTGCGCCCACTTCAGCTATACGGCCCGCGCCTTTGGTGATAACCATGAAATTGATAATCACCAGAATGGCGAACACAACGATACCGATAGCGAAGTTGCCGCCGACGAGGAAATGGCCGAATGCGTCGATAACCTGCCCCGCCGCCGCTTCCCCTTGATGCCCCTGCAATAAGATTACCCGCGCCGAGGCGACATTGAGCGCCAGCCGCAGTAGGGTGGAGAATAACAGCACGGTCGGAAAAGCGGCAAAATCGAGGGTACGCTGGGTGAACATCGCCACCAGCAGGATCATTATGGATAACACGATGTTAAAGGTAAAAAAGAGGTCCAGGGCGAAAGGGGGCAAAGGCAGGATCATCATCGACAGAATCATGATAATCACCACCGGACCCGCAAAGATTTGCCACCTGGTCTGACTGAAATCGGTTAAATGCAGTTTAGCTACCAGGTTTACCATTAAAAATACTCCCTTTTGCACAATCCAATGCTTTCGGTACGGTGAGTTTGCTCGGTTGCCGGGGCCGCAAACCCCCTTGCTTGCGCCAGCGACGCAAGCCATACACCCAAGCCAGCACCTCCGCCACGGCGCCATAGAGCGCTACCGGAATAACGCCGCCTATCTCGCAGTGCCGGTAGAGGGCCCGGGCCAGCGGCGGCGCTTCCAGAATGGGGATCCCCTGCTGCTCCGCCCGCTGACGAATATTTAGCGCCACGACGCCGGCCCCTTTCGCTACTAGCCGCGGCGCGGTCATACGCAACTGTTCATATTTCAGCGCCACCGCATAATGGGTCGGGTTGACGATCACCACATCGGCGTTCGCCACATCCTGCATCATTCGCCGCTGCGCCTGCTGACGCTGGCGCTGGCGAATCAGGCTTTTAAGCTGCGGATCCCCTTCCTGTTCTTTGTATTCTTCGCGAATATCATGGCGCGACATCCGCAGCTTTTTCAGATGGCTGAATAACTGATACAAAATGTCGAACCCCACCACGGGTAGCAGGGCGAGGATGATAAGCAACACGCACTGGCGGATAAGCGACAGACTTTCCGCCATGACCGTAAGGGGCGCCCCCTGCGCCAACTGCGTCATCCGCGGCCAAACAAACCACAACGCGGTGCCGCAGGCGCCCCCCACCAGACAGACTTTGAACAGCGTCTTGGTAAGTTCAGCCATCATCTGCATGGAAAACAGGCGCTTCAGCCCGCTAAAGGGGTTCAAGCGTTTAAGATCCAGACTGACGGCCTTACTGCTGAACAACACGCCACCGATCAACATCGGCGACCCGGCGGCCACCAACGTCACGCCGAGGAATAGCGGCGCGCTCGCCAGCAGCGCCTGCCGCACCAGGCCGGAAAATTGGGCCAGCAACCAACTCCCCTCGCCGTTGATGTGAAGATCAAACGAGAGCCCGCTTTGCAGCATCCGCCCCATACCGCGAGCCAGATGATCTCCCGCCAGCCATAGCAGGCTCCAGCCAGACAGTAACATCAGCCACGACACCAGTTCTTTGGAACGCGGTACCTGGCCTTCTTTGCGCGCTTTTTGTAATCGGTGGGGAGTGGGCGCTTCGCTTTTTTCCAGATCGCTTTCTTCCGCCACGGCACTCTGCCCTCGCGTAGTGAATGAGTGATTTCAGGGCTTTTAGCCTACGTGAGGAAAGGGGAACCGATAAGGTGAAAAAGCGCCGGATCCGCGCGGCTTTTACCAGACCAAGCACCCACCTGCGGCGAGCGGAAGGCGCCGGCGCCAGAGACCGCGCGGCGAGCGTTCGCGATGGCCGCGCCGCACGGTCAGTTAGCGCATCGTGCTAGGGGGATAACGCGGCCTCCACGTCAGGGCGCGTTGGGTGGAATCGTCTCCGGCGTCTTCCCGCCGGCGCCATCGTTATCGTCGTCCGGCGCGGGCGACGTCGCGTCAGATGGCGCCGCGGTGGATACCGCTGGCGCCGAGGGGCCTGACGGTAGCGATGACGCCGAGGAACCTGACGGCACCGTTGGCGCCGAAAAACCTGACGGCGCGGATGGCGCCGAGGGAGCTGACGGCGCGGATGGCGCCGAGGAACCTGACGGTAGCGATGACGCCGAGGGGCCTGACGGCGCCGATGGCGCCGAGGGAGCTGACGGTAGCGATGACGCCGAGGGGCCTGACGGTACCGATGGCCCTGACGGCGCGCTATCCTTGCCGCGCGGCGGATTAGCCAAACGCCGCAATTGCGCGGCCGCATCCTGTTCGCCGTCAATCACTTCGCTCTGGCTCTCGGTATTTTCCTGGCGAATGGCCTCTTCCTGCTCGTGGGTCAAAATAACGATACTAATACGGCGCTGCGCGGCGTTGTCATCCTCTTTACCGGGCGGCGCCATGGTATTCGCCATGCCGATGACCCGGAGAATTTTGTCACTCATCAACCCGCCTTCCACCAATTCACGGCGCGACGCATTGGCACGATCGGCGGACAGCTCCCAGTTGCCGTAGCCACGCTCGCCGTTTAAATAAGGCTGATTATCCGTATGCCCGGCCAGGCTTATACGATTGGGCAAATCGTTAAGCACCGGCGCAATGATATGCATAATACTGCGCATATAGGGCGCAATTTCCGTGCCGCCGGTGGCGAACATCGGCCTTCTTTTACTGTCGATAATTTCAATGCGCAATCCCTCATGCATCAGCGTAATGCGCATATTCGGCTGCAGTTCCCGCAGCCGCGGATCGTTGCGCAACATCTGCTCCAAGCGCAGGCGGGTATCATTTAGCCGTTGAATATCCCGCTGATGCTCCAGCTGGCGCTGACGCAGACGCGTCGGCCCGGCGGCGTCGTTGGCGTTAGCGGGCAGCGGGAAATCATTGATGTTGAATTTGCGGTTGTGGCTAATCGCCTCACTTAACGGCATTCTGAAATATTCGGCGATCTGCTCACGCTGCTGCGGCGTCGTCGCCCCCAGCAGCCACATCACCAAAAAAAACGCCATCATCGCGGTCATGAAATCGGCATAGGCTATCTTCCACGAGCCGACATGATGATTGGCATGCTGTGCCCTGCGCCATTTGATTACAACCGGGGGTGACGTCTTTTTCATGAATTGACCGTCGTATCAGCAGATTCCATCAGACCGGTTTTTTTTATCTGGCGCAGGTGGGCTTCCAATTCCTCAAAAGAGGGGCGTTCAGAGGTATATAAAGTCTTGCGGCCGAACTCTATCGCGATCGGCGGCGCATAGCCGTTCAAACTGGAGAGCAATGTCACGCGAATGCAGTGCAACATCTTGATATGTTCATCGCCTTTCTGCTTAAGCAATGCCCCCAGGGGCATCACGCATCCGTAGGCCAGGAGAATACCGAGCAAGGTTCCCACCATCGCATTGGCGATCAAGGCGCCGAGTTCGCCTGCGGGTCGGTCCGCCGCGGCCAGGGCATTTACCACGCCCATTACCGCCGCGACGATACCGAAGGCGGGCAACGCATCACCTACCTGCAGCAGGCTGTTTACCGGGATATCATTTTCTTGTTCATAAGTTTCTATCTCCTCATTCATCAGCGCTTCAATTTCATAAGCGTTGAGATTACCGCTGACCATCAGACGCAGGTAATCAATAAGGAAATCGATAACCAATTTATCTGCGAGCAACGAAGGATAGTGATTGAAAATAACGCTGTTATGCGGATCGTCAATCTCTTTTTCCAGCGTTATCAATCCGGACTGACGACTTTTGGACAGTAGGCGATACATCAGCGCCATGATATCCATATACATCGCTTTATTATAACGCGATGAACGGAACAAGCGCGGAATTGACTTTACGGTAGCATAGATAGCCTTACCATTATTTCCTACAATAAAGGTACCTAAACCCGCGCCCACGATAATCATAAATTCCGCAGGCTGAAATAAGGCGCCGAGTTGTCCTTCAGCTAACAAAAATCCACCAAAAATCGACATAAACACAATGATATAACCAACGATAACTAGCACGGTGATCCCTTACAAGACGGTGACATCCAGAAAATGAACGTTGTTGCCAGTGATGGAATAATCCGTTTGTGAAAATGGTATTCAGTGCATCACTCTGTCTAGCATGGCTTTACGTTGCACATATTCCGTTGTCTTAAGTTATATATGCGATTATCGGCGGCGGCATGTGAAAGTTTACGCTTTTTAACCGCCCTTGAGGGTGGGTGGCAAAAACTGCAAACAAAGTTATGGGGTGGATGGAAGGCGTAGGTAATGAATGCTCCCCCACATTGTTTACAGCGCGTTTGCCCCAGTAATTGGCTGTCGATAAAGCGTAGCAATATCCAGGCGCGGGTCAAACCCAGTACCGGCCCGCCATCCTGGCGCTGCGGGCAGAGTTCGAGATACAGCCGATACGCTTTTATCATTGCCTCGATGGTCGGGATATTTCCTATACGAATCAGGCAGAGATAAGCGTTGTAAAACGCGGAAGAGTGGATATTCTGCTCCCAGGAGAGAAACCAGTCAGCGGAGAATGGCAACAGCCCCTTAGGCGCCGGCGTCCCTTTGACTTCCTTATACAATCTCAGCAATCGACTGCGGCTCAGGCAGGTTTCATTTTCCAGAATGGGTAGCCGAGCGCCTAGCGCAATCAGCTCCATGGCCAGCTGTATATCCCTGGATTCCTGCATGATACTTTTCCTATACACGAGATCATTCCTTAAGCAAACGGGTAGGATCGGGAGTCGCTGAATTAAGCAACTGCGTGGACAGCACAATCCCTGTATGGACCTGCTGTAACTCATCAACACGGGATTCGCGCGTCAGGCAATTGATGATCTGCTCGTCATCCAGGCGCAGCAGACAAATAAGCTGGTTGATTTCGCCAAGCTTTATCAATTCAGACAGAGAAAGTCCCGCCAGTTTATCCAGCGTGTCTTCGCCCACCCCAAGACGGAATCCCGCTACCTTCTTATCTTTTTTGATAAGCTCCTGGGCGAGTAAGAGATAGGATAGATTTATTTCATGTATATTCCTGAGAAGGTTATCACTACTCATCGTCGATGCATCCTTGTTATTTTAATAGCGAAGGAGGGTTAAGCATTAATGACCGAAAAGCATTAGACGCAGATATCGGTCACCTGGCACTTATTTAAACTTACACTTAGCATGTTAATAATTAAAGAACACTGCAATTACTAACCCTTGGCTCTATTTATAATGGCCTAACCGAAAGCATTATTATCTTAACCACGCCGCCCATGCAAACATATTTTTCCCATCAATCTCAGGAGACAATTAATGATAAGTAACAGTCATCCTACGCGCTAATTCGGCGTACAATAGCCCAACACTTTATTATTTAGCCACTGATCAAAAAAAGAAATTACATCACTGCCTCATTAGTAAATCCATAATCCGCCGATTTAATGCATCGGCGGACATTTATGTTACATGGTCTGTGACGCTTGCGATTGACCACACAATATACATACTAGTTATATTGCAATACAAATAAAAAATCTTATTTTTACGCGCTAACCCGTCATTAGTCACACTTGTAACTTACATTAAAAAACACGGCCCTAATCATCGCCTATTGTGCCAATTAAATATCGGTTCAGCCGGTTAAAATCATCGGCTATCATTTGCGCCGATAATTAGCAACGCTAACCTTTTTACCTTAATTTTCCCCCGGAGGAGAAATTGGGCTGTCGTAATAACACGAGGGCATCACCGGTGATGGGATATTAATCGCCATTTGACTACCGCAATCCAGACCGGTAACGCACAGGATAGCGCCGCTGGCGCGTCATTCCGTCTAATAGTGCCATGGCCGCGGCGGCGACGCAGAAAGAGATCGCTATCCCGGCGGGTAATGCCGATTTAGGTTAAGCAAGAGTAATCATTGTCGCGACGGTGAAACCCTTCCAAGTCGTTTTGGCGGAGATGGCCGCCCTTGACGTTTCGCCCAATCGTACGCGGCGCTGACGCCGGGATAAAAAAAAACAGCGGACCTTCTCAGGTCCGCTGTCGATAGCGGTAACGTGCGATTGATGGCGACACGCTACGGCTGAAATTTGGTCGGTGAGAGAGGATTCGAACCTCCGACCCATACGTCCCGAACGTATTGCGCTACCAGGCTGCGCCACTCACCGTAATGCGGGCGCATATTACTGCGCCTCGCTACAGGCGTCAATCCCTTTTTCAGTAATTGCCGTCAACTGTTTACAAACCCATCAGCCACGATTAACCGTGGCAACCGGCTGCGCCGCCGACGGTTTCTGACACCAGTTATTTTCCGCTTTAATACCGCCATTCGGGGACCGGTACCCCAGGCATCCCAACAGGCTATCAAACAATTCTTCATGACGATGCACCGTGCCGGCGCGCTGTTGCGCCTGCAGCCGCGCAAAGGCGTCATGATTCTCGGGACTGGCCAGGAAAGCGTCGGATGCCCAGACCATCATCGGCACGCGGAACTGCTCCGGCGGCGCCATGTCGCGCGGTGTACCGTGCAAGTGATAGTTTTCGTCAATGGACTCACCGTGGTCGGCGGCATAGAACACTAGCGCTTTTTTATCGCGGACCTGATCGATGACCTTATCGATAAAACTGTCGGTATACAGGACGCTGTTATCGAACGCGTTAATCAGCTGCGCCTTGCTGCAGGCCTGATCGACGCCGATACACTCCGGCTGATAGCGGGCAAAACTGCGCGGGTAACGCTGCGAATACAAATAGTGAGAGCCTTTGGTGTGCAAAATGACCAAATGCTTGCCTTGGGGATGGCGGGCCAGCGATTCCTTCAGCTCGTCAACAAGCAGCATATCGTCCACGGATTTACCATCATTGCGCTTCTCTGACGCGATCATTTCGCGAAAGGCATAATTGTTGGCGTCGGTGTTGTTGTAGAACCACACTTCGCTTTGCATGGCAAACAGCTCGGAGGTGAAGCCCAGTTTACGCATCACGGCAAAGACATTCTGCTCTTTCAGCGTACGCTGCGGATTATCGAGGGTTCCCCCCTCGCGCACGAACATACAGCGCAGAGAGAGTTTGGTGGAGGTATCGCAGGAATGCCCGCGAAACGCCACCAGATTCTTTTCGTGGGAGAGTTTTGGCGTCGTATCGCGTTCATAGCCCAGCAGACCCATATGATCCCAACGGGTGGTCTCGCCAATAATAAACACCACATAGGTATTATCGATGCCCGCCGGCGGCAGATAGGTAAACTGCTTGGCGGGATCGAACAGGCTCTCGTTATCCTGGCTCTCATCGAGCCGCGTATACGCGAACAGCCCGAGCGCCGCCAGCCAGTTCGACGGCAGATAGGAGTGCGCCACCAAACCGCCATAGCTGGGCATGTCAATATTGGTGATACGTTCACGCAGATTCTGCGCCTTATCCTGATAACGCACCGGCAGCCATACCAGCGCCAGCACCACCAGCAGCCCCAGTAAAGATTTCACCCGTCTGCCCGGCGTTTTCATTTGCTGGAACAGGGTGTCGGCGAGGGCGTTTTGCCAAATCAGCAACAGCGGCAAGGCGCTTATCCCTACCATCCATACCAGGAATTTGATGCCCACGACTTCGCGCGACAGATCGATATCGGTCGTCATCACCGAGGCGATTATGCCGTAACCGATAACGACGTTGAAATAGGTCATGTAGTAACTGGCGGCGACCGATATCAGCACCAGTAGCGACGCCGCGATGCGATAGAACAGGCGACCGCCGAACGACAATATCCGCATCAAAAAGAAGGTGGATAAAATAGCGGCGGTGATTTCGGTTAACGCGATGACCATATGCCCGACGGTGGAGGACGGATGCAGCATATCGAATCGTCGGATGAAGACCGAGAGGTTGAGGAACAGGCCGATATAGATGGCAAGCAACAGGGAAAGCGTCTGATGTGACAGTGTTTTTACAATTTTCATTTAAGGCAAAAGCCCAGCAAGGATGAGGTCGTGACGGCCACGGGGCTTAGCTGCTGGCGCAGCAACAGGCTAAATCCGACGATAATTGAGCAGCGCAATAGTGACCGATTGAAATTTTTTGACAAGGAAAATTGCAAAAAGTTTTCACCCCAGCGCAGCGGGAAGCAAAAGGCGGGATGCCAAAACGCCGGGGGATGACCTCCCCCGGCAATCAGACGGGGTATTAGCCGGTAATGACCTGCAAATCAACATCGATATTATTGCGGGTCGCGTTGGAATACGGGCACACCACATGGGCTTTTCGCACCAGCTCTTCCGCCACGCTGCGCGCCAGGCCCGGCAGGTGGATCTCAAGCTGAACCTCAATGGCGAAACCGGTGGCGATTGCACCGATCCCCACGCTGCCTTCGATAAAGGTCTCGGCGGGCAGAGAGGTTTTGTCCTGCGCGGCGACATGTTTTAGCGCGCCAAGGAAACAGGCAGAGTAGCCGGCGGCGAACAGCTGTTCGGGGTTGGTGACCGCGCCGCCTTGACCGCCCATTTCTTTGGGCAGGCCCAGCTTGACGTCCAACACGCCGTCGGAGGAGGTCGCGCGCCCATCGCGGCCGCCGGTGGCCTTCGCTTTGGCGCGATAAATCACTTTTTCAATAGACATAATGCTTCCTTGGTTGGCGGGAGGAAATTTCCCGGTGATTGAGAAATATTGCACGATTAAATCGCTTGCTATATAAATGCGTCAGCTTTTTGCAGTCTCATGGCGCAGGGTAACACTGCGTCCTGACGCCCGTTACCCCTGAGCCAAATGGCCGCGTAAAATCTCTAATTGACGTTTCAGCGCGTCAAGTTCATCGGCGCGGCACGACGACGCGCAGAGCACCTCCGCCGGGATGGTGGCCGCCAAAGCGCGCAGCGAACGCCCCTGATCGGTTAAGCGAATGATCACCTGCCGCTCGTCGGCGGCGGAACGAAAACGCCCCAGCAGGCCCGCGCTTTCCAGACGTTTGAGCAACGGCGTCAGCGTCGCGGAGTCGAGAAATAGCCGATCGCCGATTTCCGAAACCGTCAGCGCATCCCGCTCCCACAGCACCAGCATCACCAGGTATTGGGGATAGGTCAGATTAAGCTTGGCCAACAATTTGCGATAAACCTTATTCAGCGCCAGATTGGCCGAATAAAGGGAAAAGCAGAACTGCTGATCCAGCAGCAGCGGCACGTCGCTTTGACTATTTTTCACGGGTGTGTTCATACGGTAGAATTATAGATAGCGCGCGATATAGTAGCAAGTCATTTCTTGGTCTATAATGACTTTATTAGGTTTTTTCCGCGCCAGCGGCACGTTAATCGGAGGGCATGCTATGCCGACACTTGAGCAACGAGCGCGACGCTTTGCCCGCGAGGCCCACGGTAAACGCGATCAGCGCCGTAAATATACCCAGGAGCCGTACATCATCCACCCCGCCGCCGTAGTGGAGTGGGTGCGGCAGGTGCCACATAATGAAGCCATGCTGGCCGCCGCCTGGCTCCATGATACCGTCGAGGATACCGGCGTCAGCCTGGGGCAAATTCAGCAGCGGTTCGGCGTCGAGGTGGCCGAACTGGTGGCCATGCTGACGCTGCCGGCCTTCCCCGGTCCTACCTCCAGAGTGGTCAAACAGCAGGCGGCCCTGCGTCATTTAGCCAACGCCTGCGATGAAGCCAAAACCATTAAATTGGCGGATATTATTGATAATACCTGCTCGCTTATTCGCTATGACGCCGATTTCGCCAGCGTCTACCTCGTAGAAAAAAAACTGCAGTTGGAGGTGTTATCCGGCGGCGACAGCCGTCTTTGGCGCGAAGCGGAGCGGACGCTGGACAAAGGTCTGCAAACATTACGCCAGCCGCCTCATTTGATAAGCGAAGAGTGGTTTAAACAATTAACCGTCAGCTATCAGGGCGGCGCCCGGCGGCTGTCCGGCGGATAAAAACAGCGCGGGGAAAATTTTCGATAGGGCGCCATGGGCACAGCTGGTACCCTATATTCCCACCTTACTTTTCGCGCGGCGTAAGCACTGAATATGGAAGCCTGGAAGGTCAATATTATCTCCGTTTGGCTGGGATGTTTTTTTACCGGCCTGGCCATGAGCCAAATCCTGCCGTTTTTGCCGCTGTATGTGGAACAGCTCGGCGTACACTCTCACGAATCACTGAGTCTCTGGTCCGGCATGGTGTTCAGCGCCACCTTTTTGGTCTCGGCCGTCGTGTCACCGTTGTGGGGCAGTATGGCTGACCGGCGCGGGCGCAAGCTGATGCTGCTGCGCGCCTCGCTTGGCATGGCGGTGGTGATCGCCCTACAGGCTTTCGTCACCAGCGTTTGGCAATTGCTGCTGCTGCGCGCGCTGATGGGGCTGACGTCGGGATATATTCCCAACGCCATGGCGCTGGTGGCGTCGCAGGTGCCGCGGGAGAAAAGCGGCTGGGCGCTCGGCACGCTGTCGACCGGCCAGGTTTCCGGCGTGATCATCGGCCCGCTGCTGGGCGGATTTATGGCCGACCATCTCGGCCTGCGGGTGGTCTTTCTTATCACCGCCGGTCTGATGACGGTCAGTTTTCTCGTCACGTTGCTGTTAATCAAAGAGCGCGTGGTGAGGGTGAAAAAGGCCGATCAGCTGCACGGGCGTGCGGTATTCGCCGCGCTGCCCTATCCGCGATTGATTCTGACGCTGTTCATCACCACCATGATGATACAGTTGACCAACAGCTCCATCAGCCCGATATTAACCCTATTTATCAAAGAACTGTCCGCCAATCGCGATAATCTGGCGTTTATCAGCGGTGCCATTGCCGCGGTGCCGGGGGTGTCGGCGTTATTGGCCGCTCCGCGCCTTGGCCGGCTGGGGGATCGTATCGGCACGGCGCGCGTCCTAATGACCGCGCTGGGCTGCCTGATTGCGCTGTTTTGCATCATGGCGCTGGTCAGAACGCCGCTGCAATTAGGAGCGTTACGTTTCATGATGGGGTTTGCGGAAGGCGCATTGATGCCGGCGGTTCAAACTTTGCTGCTGAAGTATTCAAGCGATCAGGTAACCGGCCGTATTTTCGGCTATAACCAGTCGTTTATGTATTTGGGGAACGTCGCCGGCCCGCTGGTGGGCTCCAGCATTTCAGCGCTGCTGGGCTTTCGCTGGGTCTTCATCGCCACCGCCGCGCTGGTGCTGATAAACACCTGGCAGCTACATGCCGGTATGCGCAAACTCGGCGCCGCGCGCGAGCAGAAATCCGTCTGAAGGCAGCGGCCTGAATTTAGATCCACGGATAATGGCCGCCCATTTGTACCACCATCACGCCGGCACACACGGCGATAAAAAATAAAAACACTATCAGAATTCGGGTCATTGCTGCTCTCCTCCTGTCGGTTTGCGGGTGAAACCGGCGCCCCCTGACGGGTAATATCCCACGTCTGCGGCGCCGATTCCGTTCGGAATCGTCTGTTTTTTATCCGGCCTGGACTATAACTATAGCCGCATCGCGCGAAAGTAAAACCGCCATTGCCGAGGGGGGAAAAAAAAGACCGGCGCGCAGGCCAGTCCCGTTAAGCCGGCCACCGCCGACTATTTGAATACTTTGAAGCGGGTTTCATCGGAAATATAGGTCTTTTCGCCGGCGGGGTTTTCAATGGAACCAAACGGCATTTGCGCCCGCAATTTCCAGCTCGCCGGCAGATGCCACGTGGCTTTGACCTCATCATCGATGAGCGGATTATAGTGTTGCAGGCTGGCGCCGATCTTCTCCTGGGCCAGGGCGCTCCAGACGGCGAACTGCGCAATCCCGGTGGAGTGTTCTGACCAGATCGGGAAGTTATCGGCATAGGCGGCAAATTGTTTTTGCAGTTCATCAATAACCGTGGTGTCTTCAAAAAACAAAATCGTACCGGCACCGGCGGCAAAGGACGACAGTTTGTTTTCGGTAGCGCCAAAGGCTTCCGCCGGCACGATCTTTTTCAACGTGCTTTTGACGATGTCCCATAGGGTTTCATGCGCGTGACCAAACAACACCACCACGCGCGAGCTTTGCGAGTTAAACGACGAGGGGCTGTGCTTCACCGCCTCTTTCACCAGCGCGGTAATGGCGTCCGACGACAGCGATACGTTCTTGCCGAGGGCATAAATGGAGCGGCGCGCAGCAATGGCGTCGATAAAAGCATTACTCATAATGGAGCTCCTGCAAAAGATAAGAGAAAAGCGGCATACGCCAGCCATCATAATTCATTGAATAGCTTAAGCCTTATTAGCGTGCTCTGTAAATCATCCCCTTGGCGCAAAATGTTGACTATGCTGATAGGACTTTACGCAAAAATTCTGAATGTCACGCGCTATGAAAATTGAAACGCTTTCCTTGGCCGAAGCCGCCAACGGCGTGCCCAACAATCTCTTACCGGTAGTGATCTACCGCGGGGTCATTCCAGGGGGGACACACCATCCCGCGGTGTGGCTGGAGAGGCATTTCGCCGCGAACGGCTGGCCGGCGCAGTGGCGCTACGGCATCTATCCGTTTACCCATTTCCACAGCAATACCCATGAGTTGCTCGGCGTTTACGCCGGCCAGGCGCAAATTCAACTGGGCGGCGAAACCGGGCCGTTGGTGACCCTCGCAATAGGGGATGTGGTGCTGATCCCAGCCGGCGTGGGTCATAAAGCTATCGACACCAGCGCGGATTTCATGGTGGTGGGCGCCTATCCGCCGGACGTTAGCGCCGATTTGTATCGCGACGACGCGACAAATTTGGACCCAGCGCGCGCCAGAGTCGCCCAAGTGCCGCTGCCGGCGACCGATCCGTTAAGCGGCGATCGCGGCGGCATCACCACGCTTTGGCATAACGCCGAACAGGCATAACCGTCCCGCAGCCCTCGATAAGCGGAGGAAGAGACTATGTCCCGAGTACAGGCCGTCGATCATCTGGTGATAAGCGTCAGCGATATCGCGCGCTCTAAGCACTTTTATCGCCAACTCTTTGCGTTTCTTGGCTTCGAGGTCATGGATGAGATGGACAACGCCATGGGGTGGCGTCACGCGTCCGGCCGGTTTTGGATTTACCAGGCCGACGCGCAGGGTGCCAAGCACCCGTACCGAAAAGGGGATATCGGCTTCCACCATTACGCCTGGTCGCTTAAAAGCCGGCAGGATGTGGATGCGCTCCAGCGTTGGCTTGAGCAGCACGGCGCGACCATCGTCGACCCCGCCGGCGAATATTACCCCGATTATTATGCCGTGTTTTTCCTTGATCCCGACGGCATGAAGCTTGAGGGCATGCATTACGGTTAGTGGGCGGGATGTAACACGTTTGCACGGCGCCGCTCGCTCATCAGCGCGGCGCTGGCGGTCAACATGCCCATGCCGCAGATAAAACGAATATCTTGCCCTACTGCCATAATATAGCCGCGGCCATTCATCATGTCGCCGCTCTGCAAATCCTGATCGCGCTGAAGTTTCAAGCGCAGAAGCTGATCCGCCGAGACAAACTCTTGCAGCAACTCCCTCTCTTTACGCTCAATGCCTCGGGCCTGGGCATACAACGCTTCCAGATGGTTGAGGAAGGGCAGACCGCGCAGCCGTAAAATGTAGTTTCCCGGGCCGAACAGGTTGTAATCGAACAGTTCCAGCACCACCAGACGCAGCTCGTTCATTAGCGCGGTCATCTCTTGATAGTGGGCGCCCGTTAGCGCCACTTTTGGATCAAACGCCGATTGCCGCGTAAGGGGATCTGCGCCGAGCTTTTTGCCCAGCAAGCACATAAAACACTGGTATTTCACGCTCAACGCGCTTGCTGCGCGCTGGTCGTTTTCAGTCAGGAATTGCCATACTACAAAGTGCAAATGCGCCAACTGCAGCAACGTATCGCCTATCGCGCCGCTGGCGATAGGCCGAAAGCGTTTTTTAACCAGCCGCGCCTGATTGCCCGCCAGCGTGAACAGCTGCTGGAGGCTATGTTCGGCAACCGCGATGGCAAAGCGGCTACGGCTTTGTCGTTCCTCGAACAGGGCGCTCGAAAGCGTTTGCAACCAGCCGCTCTCCACCGATGCCGGCGAGACGCGCGGGGCCAATAGGCGATTCAATCTGGTTTGCACGGGCGAAAGCCGTCCCGACGAGGTCGCCGGGCAGGTGTAGCCATGGAATCGATTCTCTCCTCTTTGTGCCAATGCCCGGATGTTTAAAGGCAGCGAGGGGGACTGGCGACCGTCTTCCACTCGGCGCCCGTGCGGCGCTACCGCTACCGCCTGACGCTCTGGAGCAGAGCGGTCGGATGACGCGCTGCTGGTGCTCGGTGAGCCCCGATTTTCGTCCGATTGCCCTTCGCCGCGCGGTGCGCTATCCGGCAAATAACGCGGCGGCGTACAGGATCGCCAGGCGCGCGCCCTGAGATCATGCCCGTAAATCACATTGATTTGCAGCCTGCCCTCCGGCACCGGCGAGGCCGTCGACAGCGCAGCCGGCGAGTTTCTCAGCGTCGGCGGCGGGGTCCCTTCGTAGCCGCCGTTTGCTATCCCTGACGCTGACGCGCTGCCGGTATGCCGATCGCTGCCTTGACGCCGCCAACTGCCGGTAACAATCATGCCCTGACCGCTGCGTCTTGCGGTGAAACTGTGCCGTCCCCGGCCCATCGGCACCGTTTGCCCTCTGGCTACCACCGAGCGCAACAGGGGATTTTCCGCACGCGGCAACGCGAGCGGGCCTCCATGATGGACGACCCCGACACGCCTGGCCGCCGGGGAGTGTTCGTCGTGCGGCGGCCTCTCGCGAAACAGACAGGGGAGTAAACAGTGCAGCGCAGCATTAACCTGAGACATACTCTCTATCCTTTGATTAATCAGATTATCCATACAAAACAACACAGTCGGCCGGCTGAATCGCTGCGCGGCCGCCTGACATGAGCACGTTAGCGCTGATATACACGGAGGTTGCAACGCACAGGTTTAACCGTTATCCAACGAAAAGACGATTTTTTTGCCGATTTTACACCTTGCCCTGCGGGAAAACCGGCCCTGCGCCATACTGAGAAAATGTCATCGCAAACGGAGATCAGACTATGCAAGAGATCGGCGCTAACGGCCAAGTGGACTATATCGAGTTCAACGTCAGCGATATCGCGCGCAGTAAACGTTTTTACGGCGAGGTATTTGGCTGGCTGTTTACCGATTACGGCCCCACGTATACCGAGTTTTCCGATGGCCGCATCACCGGAGGATTTAGCTCCACCGAAGCGGTGACGCCCGGGGGCGGTCCACTGGTGGTATTTTATGCAGCCAACCTGCAAGAAACCCGCGACAAACTACAGGCCGCAGGAGCGGAAATTGTTCAGCCCATTTTTGCCTTCCCGGGCGGCCAGCGTTTCCATTTTAAGGATCTGGACGGCTATATTCTGGGCGTGTGGACGGAAAATTGACCTTAGCGCGATGGGCAGTGGTCGGGGGATTGGCCCTCGCCTTCACGCCCGGTACGCTACCCCGGCCACAGTAGGATCACGGCGTCTGGCGAGCGGCGCGCTCTGGTGTGGCGGGCAGCGCGGCGAAGACAGGCCGCCACGGTATTTCTGCGATCTTCTTTCCGTTTTTGAAACCACGTTCTATTTTTTATAAATCACCGTGCTATTCTTGATGACCAGGCATTAGGTATACAGGATGAGCATTAATATGATAGGCAAACGCGTCGCCATTTTGCTGGCGCAGGGGTTTGAAGAAGCGGAAGCGATCATCGTCATTGATATCTTGCGGCGGCTGGATATTACGGTCGAAAAGCTGGCTTGCCAAGAGGGTCTTGAATTGCTTAGCTATCACGACATCCGTATTTTTGCGGATGCGCTGCTGAGTAATCGCGCCAATGACCTCTACGATGCGGTAGTGATCCCAGGCGGCCCTGAGGGGACGGTCAATCTGGCTGCCAATCCGCAGGTGGCGGAATTCATCCGACGCCACGATGCCGCCGGCAAGCTCGTTTGTCCGCTTTGCTCAGCCGCGGCACGGGTACTGGGCGGTAATGGCCTGCTAAACGGCCGCCGCTATGTCTGTTCTGGCGACCTTTATCAGCAGGTGGCCGACGGCATCTATGTGGATCAAAAGGTCGTCGAAGACGGTAACCTTTTAAGCGGTAAAGGATTGGGCGTCGCTTTCGACTTCGCGTTCTCCCTGGCATCGCGCCTGACCGGCGACGTCGAGCGGGCCGACTTCCAGGCGGAGCATATTTATTACGATCACTGGCGCAGCGCAAGCGGCCCTGGTTAACCCGTCCGTTCACCCCGTTGACTTAAGGCTGGCCTAGACGGCGTGCGCCCTTCGTGCCTGCCTCAACGCTCGTCAATCGACTCACCCTGGCCGCCGTCATCACTCCGGCTAACGCCCCGCCCGACAGGGCGCAAGGTTAACCGCCGGCCCAAGACGCGGTATACCCTATAGCCCCTCTCTGACCACGCATGCCGGTCAGACGTCTCCTCGGGAGCGCGTCGTCGGGACACAGGCCCAACACCGGTCCCAAATCGGCTCCGTTATGTCCATTTTTAGCCTGTCGCTTATGACCAGACTGCGGCACTATAGGCCACACAGCGAATAGCAGGAGTCCGAAAATGGCACAGAGCGCATTATTGATCATCGATGTTCAGCAATCATTTGAACATCGTCCATTCTGGTCGGAAGCCGAATTACCGGCCTTCCAGCAGGCATTGCTGGAGCTGATTGATCAATGCCGGGAGCGCGGCGTGGCGCTGGTGGATGTCTTTCACACCGCCGACAGCGGCCCCTTTCATCCAGACTCAGGCTGGGTGAAACCGATGACGTTTCTGCGCCATCAGGCCGATGTCCGCATCACCAAGCGCGTGCATAATGCCCTGACCGACTCCGGTCTGCATGAATGGTTGCAGGAACAGGGCATTTCGCGGCTGATTATTGCCGGCCTGCGCACCGAGCAATGCTGTGAAACCACCGCCCGGGTGGCGTCCGATCTGGGATATCAGGTTACTTTTGTCACTGAAGCCACACTCACATTTCCTATGCGCCATGGCGGTCAAACCCTCAGCAGCGCCGAATTAAAACACCGCACCGAAACCGTGCTCGTCGACCGCTTTGCCGCCATCCGCGATGTCGCAGGCTGTCTAGCCGATTTGGCTGCCGCCAGCGCCGAAGCGCCGCCGACGCCGGTGGCCTTTCGCCCCCAGCCTTATCAACCGCGGTCGATTACGCCGCAGGAGCCGCTTACCCTGAGCGGTTGGCGGCTGAAGCGCTATCGCCTGCGCTACCCTCTGGCCGGCGGCGTTTCCTGCTTCGAGGCGGCATGGCCACAGCTCACCGCCTGGCTGCCTCCTGATGCGCAGCGTGCGGACAGCGCCGGGATCGGCGTCATGATTGAACATCAGGGCCGGGAGCGCGACTATCTTGTGCTGGGGGTGTGGGACAATGAGAACGAGCTGCGTATCAAGATCTGGGTGACCGACGGCGGGAGCTGGCGGCTGGCGCGCAACGAATCGTTCTGCGTCTGGGATATGCAGGTGCTGGCGTTTGAACGTGATGCCTACGTCAGCACCATGCTATGCCGACAGCCTAATGTGGACGCCTGGCTGGCGCGCACCTTGCGTAACGACGTGGAATGAAGGCGATGCGCGAGGTCTATTTTCTGTTGCTGCCGCATGTCATGTCGCTGGATATCACCGGGCCGGCGGAGGTGCTGACCCTGGCCGGCGGGTTCCGTCTGCACTATATCGGTCCGCAGCCGGACGTAGTGACCTCCACTGGCCTAACGCTTGGGCATATTGAGCCGTTGCCCGCGACGCTGCCTGACGACAGTCTGGTGTTTGTGCCCGGCGTCAGCGACTCCAGCAGACAGCTTGAGACCCCGCAGGCGCAATCAGCCCAGCGATGGTTGCAACAGCACCGGACGCGCTTTCACTCACGGCTTTGGACGCTGGTCTGCATCTGCTCCGGCGCGCTTTTGGCGGCGCGCGCCGGTTTGCTTGATGGCTATTGCTGCACGACGCACCACCAGGTGATGGCGCGCCTGCGTCAACAGGCGCCGGCGGCCCTGCCCCGAGACAATCGCATTTTTGTCGAGGACAGAGGGCTCTATACTAGCGCCGGCATTACCGCCGGCATCGATCTGGCGCTGCATCTCGTGAGCCAATACGCGGGGCCGCAGGTGGCGATGTCGGTGGCGCGGGAAATGGTGGTGTATTTCCGGCGCGGTGGCGATGATCCGCAACTGTCGCCCTGGCTGCGCTATCGCAATCATTTGCATCCGGCAGTGCATCGGGCCCAGGATATTCTTGCCCGCGAGCCGGAGACCGATTGGCATCTTGAGCAACTGGCGCAGCAGGTTTTCATGAGCGGCCGCCATCTTAGCAGGCTGTTTCGCGTTCATCTCGGCCTTAGCGTACGCGCCTATCATGAGCAGTTGCGCCTGGCGGTGGCCGAGCAACGGCTACAACAAGGGATGGGAATCGAAAAAGCGGCGCTTTGCGCCGGTTTTACCTCCGGGCGTCAACTGCGGCGCGCGCAGGCGCGACGGCAAACGCATTGAAAGACTCGTAACGCTGAGCGGCGACTGCCCGTACGCTGCATAAACGGACGGCGCACCCTGAACGGCAGTTGCGGTTTGCTACCTGAACGGACGGCGCATCGGCAAACAATAGCGATATCCTCTGCACCGACAACGCTGACGCCGCCGGCGGTGCAGGGCGGCCTAAGCCCGAGACGCCGCTGAAAACGCCGCCGCCGTCGCCGGCGGCCGTCCGCGGCCTCAACTGATGCGCCGTCGGGTGTCTATCTTTTCCACCGCTACCGCCAGCCCCAGACTTAGCAGCAACGTGACCGTAAAAATCAGCGGAATATCCAGCATCGGCCACCGTTTCATATCCAGGCCATGAGTGCGAAGAAAATGAATAATAAAGGCGTGGAATCCGTAAATGCCCAGTGAATGACGCGAGACCCAAGACAGCAGCGCCAGCGGCCGATGGTCCAGGACGGATTTAAACCAGATAAACAAACTCACCGCAGCGATGAAGACCAAGGGTCCGCAAAACTCGTAAAACGTATCGGCGAAGTCGCCGTTAATAATAAGCTGCTTTTTGGTGCCCGCCGCGATCAGCGCAACGGCAAGCAGGAATACCAGCGCCGACAGCAGCGGTACGCGTTTGTTATCCAGGGTCAGCATACCAATGGCGCGCCCGAGAATGGCGTACAGCAAATAATAAATCATGTCGCCATTAATAAATAAATTTATCGGCGCGAATTTTACGCCTGCCAGATGAAGCGCCGGGCTATGGGGGTTGGCCAGTACCGCCGCCAGCAGGATAATCACCGCCAGATGGCCGGCGCTTAAAGCTTTGACCTGAATTAACGGTGAGAGCAAATAAAGGACAATGACGGCATAGAAATACCATAGATGATAAAACGCCGGCTTTTGCAACATACCTGACAGCGCCTGATGCGCGCTGATTGGGGTGAGCAAAGCCATATATATCAGCCCCACCGCACTGTAAAACAGTAAACAACCCACCAGCCTGAGCAGGTGTTTTTTAGTCGCCGCACGCTCGCCGTAAAACAGATACCCGGAAATCATCATAAACAGCGGCACCGCTACCCGTGAGGCCGAATTAAGCATATTGGCGAACATCCAATTGTGTTCACCTACGGTATTGCCGTGAGTAACGTAATACGTGGTGGTATGTATCATTACCACCATCATGCAGGCACAGCCGCGCAGATTATCTATCCAGGTGAATTTTTTTACAGTGGCTATCTGCGTCATCCTTTTCCCCGGCCGCCGGTCAACAGCTTGATCATCAGAGAGTTAGATTAGATTAACTTGGCTTATTATTGAAGGTTAAAGAATAAATCTTTATCCGAAATGTGTCCGCGGCAACGTTGGGGCTTGCGACTTAGCGAAATTGGTTGCAAAATAGCCAGCCTGTACCGCTGACGCAGTCAGATGTCGTCGTTTTATCATTTAATTTCAATTGGTTATATCATGAAGTCTTTAAACTCTTCCTCCGCCCGTTTAGGTCGGGGGGCGCTGTTGTTTCCCCTGTGCCTGGTGCTGTTTGAATTTGCCGTCTATATCGCAAACGACATGATACAACCGGGCATGATGGCCGTTGTGGAAAGCTTTAACGCCAGCCATGAATGGGTGCCGACATCAATGACCGCCTATTTGGCGGGCGGCATGGTGCTACAGTGGTTATTGGGGCCGCTGTCCGATCGCCGCGGACGCCGTCCAGTGATGCTGGCGGGCGTAATCCTCTTTATTAGCGCCTGCCTGGGTATTTTACTGGTCAATACCATCGAACAGTTTATCGCCATGCGTTTCTTGCAGGGCTTTGGCTTATGTTTTATCGGCGCGGTGGGATACGCCGCCATTCAGGAATCGTTTGCGGAAGCGGTTTGCATCAAAATTACCGCATTGATGGCCAATGTCGCGCTGATTGCCCCGCTGCTCGGCCCCTTGGCCGGTTCGGTGATCGTGGCTTATTTCTCCTGGAAAATGATGTTCGTGCTCTTCGCTCTCCTGGCCGCTGTCGCTCTGGTAGGACTATGGCGCGCGATGCCCGAAACCGCCACCCGGCTGGGCGAGCCGCTTTCACCGGCGTCGTTGTGGCACGATTACCGCGTCATCCTCACTAACCGCCAATTTCTGTGCGGTGCCATGGCCATCGGCTGCGCCTGTCTGCCGCTGCTGTCGTGGCTGGCGCAGTCGCCGGTGATCCTGATGGGCGATCACGGCCTCACCGCCGTGGAATACGGGTTTTTACAGCTGCCGATATTTGGCGGGCTAATCGTGGGTAACGTCACGCTGGCACGCTACAGTGGCCGGCGCACGGTTGAACGGCTGATAAAGTTAGGCGCCGTCCCCATCCTCGGCGGTTTGCTGCTTGCCACCGCCGCCACGCTGCTGTCTCCCGGCGCCTATTTGTGGATGACCGCCGGGATGAGTTTCTACGCTTTCGGCGTCGGCGTTGCCAACGCCGGTCTTTATAGGCTGACCCTGTTTTCCTGCAACATCAGCAAGGGCGCCGTTTCCGCCGCGCTGGGCATGCTCACTATTCTGGTATATACCTTTGGTATTGAGCTGGCGAAAACTTTATACACCGCCGGCGGCAGCGGATTATTCAATTTCCTCAATTTGCTCAGCGTTCTGGCCTGGTTCGTACTGATGCGGCGCTTTATCCGCCGGCGCGCGGCGCAGCAAATTACCGCGGCGGCACCGGCGGCCTGACCGCCGTTTGGGCTCAGAACAGACCTGTCGCGCTATCGGCATAGCTGACCAGCAGGCATTTCGTTTGCTGATAATGCTCAAGCATCATTTTGTGGGTTTCCCGACCAATGCCCGATTGCTTATAGCCGCCAAAGGCGGCGTGGGCCGGATAGGTATGATAGCAATTGGTCCAGACGCGCCCCGCCTGAATACCGCGCCCCATTCGGTAGGCGGTATTGATGTCACGACTCCAGACCCCGGCGCCAAGGCCGTAATCGGAGTCGTTGGCCAGGGCCAGCGCTTCATCCATATCCTTGAAAGTCGTGACCGCCAGCACCGGACCAAAGATTTCTTCCTGGAAAACCCGCATGCTGTTGTTGCCGAACAAAATCGTCGGCTCCAGATAATATCCCGCCGCCAGATCGCCCGCCATCGGCTTGCGGCGGCCGCCGGTAAGCACTTCCGCCCCCTCTCGCTTGCCGATATCAATATAGTTGAGGATGGTTTCCAGCTGGCCGGTGGAAACCTGCGCGCCCATCATTGTGCCGCGGTCGAGCGGGTTACCGGTTTTGATGGCCTCCACCCGCTTGATAGCGCGCTCCATAAAGCGTTCGTAAATCGATTCCTGCACCAGCGCTCTGCTGGGGCAGGTACAGACCTCGCCCTGGTTGAAAGCGAATAGCGCAAACCCTTCCAGCGCTTTGTCGAAGAAGGCATCCTCTTTGGCCATAACATCGGCAAAGAAAATGTTCGGGGATTTGCCCCCCAGCTCAAGGGTCACCGGGATAACGTTGCGGGCCGCGTAGCTCATTATCTGCTGTCCGACCTCGGTGGAACCGGTAAAGGCAACTTTGGCCACCCGCCCCGAGGTCGCCAGATATTCGCCGATTTCGCTCCCTGCTCCGTTGACCACATTGACCACACCCGACGGCAGCAGATCGTCAATGAGCTCCATCAACACCAACACCGACAGCGGCGTTAGCTTGGCCGGCTTCAGCACAATACAGTTACCGGCGGCCAGCGCTGGCGCCATCTTCCAGCAGGCCATCAGCAGCGGGAAATTCCAGGGGATGATTTGCGCCACGACCCCCAACGGCTCATGGAAGTGGTAAGCCACCGTTTCATTATCGATTTCGCTGATTCCGCCCTCCTGCGCGCGGATACAGGCGGCGAAATAGCGGAAATGGTCAATCGCCAGCGGCACGTCAGCCCCCAGGGTTTCGCGGATGGGCTTGCCGTTATCCCAGGTTTCCACCGCCGCCAGCAGCTCAAGGTTTTGCTCCATGCGATCGGCAATGCGATGCAGTATCGCGGCCCGCTCCTGCACCGACGTCGCCCCCCAGCCGGGGCGAGCGGCATGGGCGGCGTCAAGCGCCAGATCGATATCGTCTCGACCGGAGCTGGCGACCTCGCACAGCGGCCTGCCGGTGACCGGCGTTAAATTGACAAAATAATCGCCGGACAGCGGCGGCACCCACTCGCCGCCGATAAAATTTGCATAACGTGCTTTTAGCTGAAAAGGATACCCGTATTCACCGGGAATCAGGTTTGTGATAGGGGGATTGTGCGCCATGGCTCTCTCCTTCACGCTGGTTGCTTTACCGGTCGGTCGACCGATGTCAGCGAACAACATCGACACGCGGCGATGAGCGGTCTGAACGCTATATCCGTAACGTTAACGCCGCGCCGAGACGATGAACAGGGCCGACGGGAAGGAAAATCGCGGTTATCAGAGCGGCTTCACACTCTGGCGGCGATGGTTTCATCGCTATACAATCCGGCGGTCGCCGGCGGCAGAGTTCGAGCGAAACTCTCACGGCTGAAGAGCCGGTCGGCCATGGCCACCAGCGCAGGATGGTCAACGCACCAGTTGGGCATCAGGCGCCGGACGTTGATAAAACCCAGCATGCAGGCGACGGCCACATCCGCCACCGACAGCAGGGATGCGTTCAGCCAGCGGCCTTCCGCCGCCCCCTGCTCCAGCGCATCCAGCCCGCTACGCAGGCGGGCGCGGTGTTGCCATAGCCGCTGCTCCTGCTGAGCGTCGGCGCTGCGGCGGCATTCGCTCACCAGCGCCAGCGCCGCCGACGTGACGCCATCGGCCAAGGCCGCCCACTCCTTCACCCTAAGGGCATCGCGGGCGTCGGCCGGCAGTAGTGCCGGTTCGGGCTGTAGCCATTCCAGATACTCGGCAATCAGCGAGGGGTGGCTGTGACTTTCACCTTGCGCGTCAATCAAAACCGGCGCACTGCCTAGCGGGTTTATCGCGCTGGATAGCGTGTTATCCACCGCGTGAACCAACGTAAACGGCAAGTTTTTCTCAAGCAGAATTACCGAAATTTTGCGCACAAAGGGACAGGAATAGCTGCCGATGAGTTTCATGATACGCCTCCGGTTGCCGGTTACGGAATCATCAGTATGGCGCAAAGGGGGCAACAACGGGAAATAAAAGCGGTCTTGCCCGCCCAATCTTTAACCAGAATAAAGGCGGCCTCTGCGGCTCGTCCAGTAGATTTAACCTTAGCGCGTCGATAGAGTCACGAGGGATCATGCCGGCGTGCGCCCGCGGGTGAATGACGGCAAAGTGCCGGCGCGGGCCGTTTGGCGCATGTTACGCCGGCGTACGCACCTTGTTAAATGACGCCAGGGTGCCGGCACGGGCCGTTTGGCGCATGCAACGCCAGCTTACGCTCCTTGTTAAATAACGCCAGGGTGCCGGCACGGGCCGTTTGGCGCATGCAACACCGGCGTACGCTCTTTGTCAAATGACGCCAGGGTGCCGGCACGGGTCGTTTGGCGCATGTAACGCCGGGTGGCCTGCGGCCTCACCGGGTGGATAACGATAAGGCGTCGTTGCAGGCCACCCGGCGAATGCAACCGCGGAGTGTCTATGCGCTGTCTCGGGTGAGCACAAGGGGGAGTACCGTCGTCGGCCCAACATCGGCGTTAATGAAACGCCACCGTCCCCAGCACTTGCTTCACCAACCGATTGTGCTGCACCTCATTTTTGGCTGGCGTCAGCACCTGAATGGTCAGCACATTGCCCGCATACGGCGTGGTAATAGTGGAACCGAGCATGGCATTGCCCTCCACCGATTGACGGGTATCCAGACGCAAGAATTTACGGCCAGCGACGATTTCAGTGCTTTGACCGGTTTTCTGCACATCCTTATATTGGGTTTTCAGACCGGACAAGCTGCCCTGAGCCATCTTGTTAAAGGCATCGGCGCTGGTATCATTGGCATCGCCGGCCGCGGTCGGCACCTCGCTTACCCCGATCACCTGCTGGCGCTGCCGGTCGGTGAACACCTGGATCTTCACGCCGGGATTTTGCGAGGTGGTGTCTTCGCGGGTTTGATTAACGAAAGCCGCCGGCACTTGCAGCGTCACTTTGCCGTTCAGCGCGGCGACGTCGATGCCGTTGACCGGCGGCGCGGACGCGTTGCCCGTCCCGCTGTCGGCCGCCGACGCCACCGTACCCGCCGCGCCTGCCAGCCCGCCGGCCGACAGCATAAGGAATAGCGCGATCTTGAAATAATGCCTGGTCATAGCCCTCAATCCTTATCCGCAATGATGTTCCATTAACCGTAGCAACGGCCGGCGGATTACGCAACTGACTGAAAAAGAAAACTGTTTACATTATGGTGCCCGCTCGCCTGGGTCGAGAATTTGCATCGCTGGCCGTAGCGGCGAATAATAGCGCCCTACCACATTATGGGAGAAACCCCTGGTGAAACACGCCGCTTTTCACGCCGATGACGCCCAGCCGGGCATTTGCCAGTCCCGCGTCCGCCGGCGCGGCCGGCTCCATCAACCGGAGCCGGACTGGCTGGCCGAGGAAGTGCCGGTCGCGCTGGTCTATAACGGCATCTCCCATGTGGTGATGATGGCGTCGCCAAAAGAACTGGACGTTTTCGCCGTTGGCTTCTCGTTATCCGAAGGCATAATCGCCTCGCCGACGGATATTTACGGTATTGATATCGTGCCTGCCCGTCAGGGCCTAGAGGTGCAGGTCGAGCTTTCCAGCCGCCGTTTTATGGGCTTGAAAGCGCAGCGTCGAGCGCTGGCCGGGCGCACCGGTTGCGGTATCTGCGGCGTGGAGCAACTGGATGAAATCGGCAAGCCGCTGCCGTCATTACCTTTCACGCAACGTTGGCCCCTGGCACAGTTGGATCGGGCGCTGGCGCAATTGCCAGAGGTGCAGCCCATCGGCCGGCTCACGGGCTGCACCCATGCCGCGGCCTGGATCTCGCCGGAGGGGGACTTAAGCTATGGCGCCGAAGACGTCGGGCGCCACGTGGCGCTGGATAAACTGCTCGGCATGCGCGCGCGCCGGGGTGAAACGCCCGGGGCGGTCCTGGTTTCCAGCCGCGCCAGCTATGAAATGGTTCAGAAAGCGGCCATGTGCGGGGTGGAAATCCTGTTCGCCGTTTCCGCCGCCACTTCGCTGGCGGTAGAGGTTGCCGAGCGCTGCGGCCTGACGCTGGTGGGATTCAGTAAACCGGGGCGCGCTATGGTCTTTACCCATCCAACGCGGATTGTTGAAGACGTAAGTTAAACATGTTCTTTTTAAAGTAACCGATAAACGTTTTATTCAACGTTTAATTAACTATAATGATCGGATTGCTTACGCGACCCTAACATGCTTTTAAAGGGGGCCGGTTCAACTAGAAATGGAGAGATTGTTATGAGCTTTACGCTACCTTCCCTGCCTTATGGCTATGACGCCCTGGAACCGCATTTCGACAAAGAAACGATGGAAATTCATCACACTAAACACCATCAGACCTATGTCAACAACGCCAACGGCGCCCTGGAAAGCCTGCCGGAATTCGCCAATTTGCCGGTCGACGACCTGATTCAAAAACTAGACCAGCTCCCGGCGGACAAAAAGACCGTATTGCGCAATAACGCCGGTGGTCATGCCAACCATAGTCTGTTCTGGAAGGGTCTGAAGCAAGGCACCACCTTGCAGGGCGAATTGAAAAGCGCTATCGAGCGTGATTTCGGCAGCGTTGACGCCTTCAAAGAGGCGTTCGAGAAAGCCGCCGCGACCCGTTTCGGTTCCGGCTGGGCCTGGCTTGTGAAAAAAGACGGCAAATTGGCCGTGGTGTCCACCGCCAACCAGGACAACCCGCTGATGGGCGAAGCGATTTCCGGTACCTCCGGCTACCCGATTTTGGGCCTGGACGTCTGGGAGCACGCTTATTACTTGAAATATCAGAACCGCCGCCCGGACTACATCAAGTCATTCTGGAACGTGGTGAACTGGGATGAAGCGGCCGCGCGTTTTAGCCACGCCTGATTTATCCCCGGCGCGCGCCCGAGCATCGGGATAACGCCGGCCCATCCCCGCCCGCGGCGGGGATTTTTTTTGCCCGCGCGCCGCCAGCGAATAACGCGCACGCTCGGGAAGAAGGTGTCAGTATGTAGGTTTAGCACTGCCCTTTGGTGGATAACGCGGGAGCAAGCCCCCCGCGCGGCGTTTATTTCAGCAGCAGCCGATCGGAGAACGCTTTTTTGGCGCTGATCCGCACCAGATATTCGGTGGCGGAAAGGACCATCGTCGAGCGCACCATTTGCTGGTAGCGCTGCCGTTGCATCTTCGCCAGCGCTTCATCTCCCGGCGCATGGGCGATCTGCGGCGACGGCGGCAACGCGGCAACACAATGCAGCTCGCCAAACGGCCCCATAATTTCATCATCGGTAAAGCGGTAATCGCCCGGATCCTGCTGCAATTCCTCATGCAGCGCCATCAGCAGTTCGGCGTCTTCATACTCCTGGCGGCTTATCACCCCTAACGCATAAACCAACTTCAAACGCACCGACAGCTCCGCCAGCGGACCTGCTCCCACCAGTAGCGGCTCCACGGCGTATTTAACCGCATAGTCATCCTTGCGGAACACCTGCGTCACCAGAATGGCCACGGCTTCCGCCAGCAGCGTAATCGCCGCCCGCAAAAACTCCCGCACCGTGGTCCCGGCATTCAGGCGTTCGAGCACGCTGTTTTCCAGCAGCTGAGTGTTTTCCGTCATGTTGCACACCATGTAGCGGGCCAGGGAGCGGCATCGCATCCGCCCCCGGTTCTGTCGATTACTGCATGGCGTTATAGGCATTCACCACTTGCGCGACAACTTCACTTTCTTCATCGAGGCCAGAGACTTTGGCCAACGCCGCCGCAGCGCCAACGTCTGCCAGCAATGCCGCCCACTCTTTGGCCTGCGGGTCCTGATCGCTGCGATAGTGCATGGCGGCGGCGATGCCTTTGACCAGATTGGCATGGCCAAGGCCGTACTCCAACGTCCCGCGCAGAGGTTTAATTAACCGATCGCCTTCGCCAAGCTTACGCAACGGCTGCCGGCCCACGCGTTCTACGTCGTCGTGCAGATAGGGGTTCTCGAAGCGCTGCAAAATTTTGTTGATATAAGCAGCATGCTTTTGCGCATCGAAGCCATAACGATTGATGAGTACCGCCCCGCTCTCCTCCATCGCGCCTTTGACTACCTGGCGTACGGCCGGATCGAGAATGGCATCGCGGATGGTCTGGTGACCGGCGAGCTGGCCCAGATAAGCGGTGATGGCGTGGCCGGTATTGAGAGTAAACAGCTTGCGTTCAACAAACGCCATTAAATTGTCGGTCAGTTCCATACCGGCGAGGGTGGGCGGGACGCCTTTGAACTGGGTTTTATCCACAATCCACTCGCTGAAACTTTCGACCGTCACCGCCAGCGGATCGTCACTGCCCGCTTCCGCCGGCGGCACGATACGGTCCACGGCGGAATCGACAAAACCCACCTGCTGCTCTACCCAGGCATGAAATTGCGGCTCCAGCGCGTTAAGTACGTGCTGTTTGAGCTGGCTGGTGCCGCGCACCATATTTTCGCAGGCGATGATGTTCAGCGGCCGGGTGTTGCCGCCATCGTGCCGCTTAACCAGTCCGCGTGCAACGGCCGGCGCGATGCGCTCAAGAATCTGCGGGCCCACCGCAGTGGTGATCAAATCCACGCTGGCGATCAGCGCCACGACCTCGTCGCTGCCGCTGTGAACCGCGCTGACCCCGCTTACGGTCTCTACCTGCGCCTGTTCGCCCACCACCCGCACCGGGTATTGGTGGCGCTGATTAAGCGCATCAAGAACCTGCTGGTTCACATCGGCGAAAACAACCTCTACACCGGCATCGGCCAACAGTTTACCGATAAACCCGCGGCCGATATTACCTGCTCCGAAATGTAATGCTTTCATAACGTTAACCTTGAATTATCTCAGCAAAAATCTAAGCAAAAAAGGGGCCATGGCAGGCCCCTCGTTTCTTGCGCAGAGTGACCCGCCCCCGTGCCTGGTCAGGACGCTTTAGCACCCGCCAGCAGTTCCAGGACTTCCTGCACATCGGTGGTTTGGCTTAAACGCGCGATCACGGCGTCATCATCCAGTGCATTGGTTAAACTGGTGATGACCTGAATATGCTCGTTATTGCGCGCGGCAATACCTATCACCAACCGGGCGATATCGTCTTCCTCATCACCAAAGCGTACGCCGTCAGGGTACTGGCAGAACACGACGCCGGTACGCAGCACGCGGTCCTTCGCCTCGATCGTGCCGTGCGGCACCGCGATGGACTCACCCAGGTAAGTCGAAGTCAGTTTTTCGCGATCCAGCATTGCCTGTACATATTCGGGCTGGACATAACCGCCTTTGACCAACTGCTCGCCGGCGAAACGGATCGCTTGCTCTTTATGATCCGCGTGTTGACCGAGAAAAATGTTGTCGGCGGTGAGGCGGAACAGGTTTTGTTCGCTATCCTCAAAGCTGTCGTCCAGCGTGGTCATAACTCTTTGCTGATTATCCCCGCTTTTCTGTACCGCTACCAGACGCGCGGTCAAATCGCTGTAAAGCTGGCTGTCGAGAAAGTTATTCAGCGAGATATGCTGCGCCTGCGGCGCATGACGCATCGCGCGCTCGGTCAGGTCGCGATGGGTTATCACCAAATCCACATCGTCGGGAAGATTATTGATGGCGCTGTTGGTCACGCTGATGTTCTTCAGCCCGGCCTCGTTCACCTTTTTACGCAACACGCCAGCGCCCATCGCGCTCGACCCCATACCGGCGTCACAGGCGACGATAATTTTACGCACCGAGCTTAAATCACCCGTGGCGCCCGCGTTAACGGGAGCGGCGACGCCTTTCGACTGGGCTTTCATATCCTGCACGCGGCGTGATGCCTCGGCGAGATTATCTTCATCGCCGGTTGCGCGTGAGCTCTTAAGCAGAATCGAAGAGATGACGAACGAGACGGCGAAAGCGGCAACGATGGCGGCCAGGTTAGCGAAATAGGTGCCTTTGGGGGTCATGGCCAGCACGGCCAGAATGGAGCCGGGAGACGCCGGTGAAACCAGACCGCCGCCCAGCAGATTCAGCGTGAAAACGCCGGTCATGCCGCCGAGGATCACCGCAATCAGTAAACGCGGGTTCATCAGCACATAGGGGAAGTAAATTTCGTGAATACCGCCCAGGAAATGGATGATGGCGGCGCCGCCGGCGGATTGCTTGGCGTTACCGCGGCCAAACAGCATATACGCCATCAGCACGCCCATGCCCGGGCCGGGGTTGGCTTCAATCAGGAAGAATATTGATTTACCGGTCTCCGTTGCCTGCTGAATACCCAGCGGCGAGAAGATGCCGTGGTTGATGGCATTATTCAGGAACAGGATTTTTGCCGGCTCGACGAAGATGGAAGTCAGCGGCAGCATGTTGTAAGTCACCATCAGGTGAACGCCGGCCGCCAGGCCTTTTGACAACATTTCAACCAGCGGACCAATGGCCAGGAAGGCCAAAATCGCCAGCAACATACCGATGATACCGGCCGAGAAGTTGTTCACCAGCATCTCGAAGCCGCTTTTGATTTTACCGTCGACAAGGCGGTCGAAGCGTTTGATAGCCCAGCCGCCCAGAGGACCGGCAATCATCGAGCCGAGGAACATCGGCATATCGGCGCCGGCGATCACCCCCATCGTGGTAATCGCGCCGACGACGCCACCGCGCTCGCCCCCTACCATCCGACCGCCGGTATAGCCAATCAGCAACGGTAGCAGGTAGGTGATCATTGGCGCGACCAGTTTGGCTAACGTCGCGTTTGGCGTCCAGCCCGTAGGAATAAACAGCGCGGTGATAATGCCCCAGGCGATAAAGGCGCCAATATTGGGCATCACCATATTGCTCAGGAAGCGGCCAAAGTTCTGCACTCTGACCTTGATATCCGAAGAAGACATAAAAACTCACCCCTATTGAGACGCGCTATACAATAAGAGCGCGTGAAATTTGTTACGGCAGTGTTGCATCATCCGCCGGTATTACTATTGGCAGCGCGACTCTACCACGCTCTTTTGCGATAGCGTAGCGAGGTCAATTATTGTGATGCTAATCACGAGGACACCCCCCTAAAGAGGGCTATCTTGGTGATATCCATCACAAAATAACGCTGAAATAAAAGCACATTTATGAAGAACCGGCTTAATTTACCGGCTTATTGTGATCTACATCACATCATGAGGCGGCGAATTTGTAATAGAAACGTGACTTAAATCACAAAAAACTTGTTTGCGGAGCGCCTATGGCGACGAAGCTTAGCGCTATGCGCCATCAGCCGCGGCGGTAAGCCGTGAAAATAACAGGGAAAGGTGTAACAAAGTTACCGTTAGAAAAGAGGAATATGCGCCAGCATCGCGCGCTGGGCGACTAGCGCCAACGCGCTACGCCGGCGCGGTTGCGATTGCCGGCGTATTGCACCCGCCGGCAGAACGAAGGCCAACCGTGCGCCCATCCGGCAACAGCTGGCCAAGGGCGGTGGCGCACGGTCCGCGCCCTCAGGGCAGCAGCGCACCTGCGCTGTTTTGCGCCTGTAGCAGCTGCTGATGCTGGTTTTGCAGGCCGGTCATAAGCTCGTTATATTGCGTGACCTGCAGCTGCGTGGGGAAGCTTACCGATCCCCCTTCATAGCTGGGCTGCCCCTGTCCCGTCTGCATGGCGAGGAAATCCCCCACGTGGACCAGCTGTTCCGCCAGAGAGGCGGCGGCGCCGATCACCGGAGTGACTTTCTGTATCGGCCCTGTCACCAGCTTGTCGTACGCCTGGTTGTAAACCTTTTGCAAATCTTCCGGTTGCTTAAGCGCGGCGCGGCCATCGTCCGCCTGTTTTTTGGCTCGCGCCAGATCGGGAGCCAGCATATTAAGCGCGCCGCCGGCCTGCGCAAGCGTCTGCCGATGGGACACGTAATCCTGCGGCACGCGAATTTGGCTTATTTCATCGAGCACCGGTACTAGCGAACCGTTAACCGAGCTGAGGAATTTGTCGCTAAAGGTTTGTAAAATCTGATAGTCATTGGCGTAAGGGCCAAACTGCTCCTTTTGCGCCGCGCTCAGCGTGGGGATCCGTTCACCGCCCGGCAAAACCGTATTTTGCAAGAATTGTATAAAGGCTTGCCGCTGCTCCGGCTCTTTATCGCCGCAGCCGGTCAGTTGAAAGACGCCAAGCAACAAAACCAGCATTGCCAGCAGCGGTCGATAGAGGCCCATGCGCTCCCTTAAAGTCATAACCTTTACTCCTGTAAATGAAAACTCATTTTCCCGGTTTAGGTATTCACTTCGCCTTCCTTGACTCAGTAACAATGATAGTGCAGTTTCGCGACGGGCAAAAACCGCGGACTCGGCGCCCGACAGAGGGCGCCGTGCCGGCGGCAATACGCGGCCTATTGCAGCAGCGAAATATCCGCGACCTGCAAGAACAGTTCGCGCAGCTGCGACAGCAACGTCAGGCGATTCACCCGCACCTGATTATCCTCCGCCATCACCATGACGCTATCAAAGAAAGCATCCACCGGCTCACGCAGCGCCGCCAGCTCCACCAGCGCGTCCTGATAGCGACCGGCCGCGAACATCGGCTGCAGCTTTTCGCGTAGCACCACCAAATGGGTCGCCAGCGTGATTTCGGCCGGATCCTTAAGTAACGCGGCCTGCAGACTCGCGTGGACCGAATCGTCGGCTTTGGCCAAAATGTTTGATACCCGCTTGTTGGCCGCCGCCAGCGCCGCGGCTTCCTCCAGGGTGCGGAAATAGCTCACCGCGCGCACCCGGGCGTCGAAATCCGCCGGGCGCGTCGGGCGACGCGCCAGCACCGCCTGAATGGTGTCGACGCTGTGTCCCTGCTCTTGATACCAGGCGCGGAAACGGCCGAGCATGAAGTCGATAACCTCCTCCACCACCGCGCCGTTGGTCAGTTTTTCGCCGTACAGGCGCGCCGCTTCTTCCGTCAACGTCCGTAGGTCGAGGGGCAGCTGTTTTTCCACGATAATACGCAGCACGCCGAGGGCGGCGCGGCGCAGGGCGAAAGGATCTTTATCCCCTTTAGGATGCTGGCCGATACCAAAAATGCCGGCCAGCGTATCCATCTTGTCAGCGATGGCCACCGCGCAGGACACCAGCGTCGTGGGCAGCGCATCGCCGGCGAACCGCGGCTGATATTGCTCTTTTTGCGCCAGCGCCACCGCCTCCGGCTCGCCGTCATGGCGGGCGTAATGCATGCCCATCACGCCCTGGGTGTCGGTAAACTCAAACACCATATTGGTCATCAGATCGCATTTGGACAACAGGCCGGCACGCGCCGCCTGCGGCACATCCGCGCCGATTCGGGCGGCGATCCAGGCCGCCAGGGCTTCGATGCGATCGCTTTTATCGCGCAGGGTACCAAGCTGCTTTTGGAACAGCACCGTATCCAGGCGCGGTAGCCGATCTTCCAACCGCTGTTTGCGATCGGTATTGAAGAAAAATTCCGCATCCGCCAACCGCGGGCGCACGACTTTTTCATTGCCGGCGATAATCTGCTGCGGATCTTTCGACTCGATATTGGCGACGAAGATGAAGTGCGGCATCAGATTGCCCGCGGCGTCATACACCGGGAAGTATTTTTGGTCGCCTTTCATGGTGTAGACCAGCGCTTCCGCCGGCACCGCCAGGAACTTCTCTTCAAAACGGGCGGTAAGCACCACCGGCCATTCCACCAGCGAGGTAACTTCTTCCAGCAGGCTATCGCTCAGATCGGCCACGCCGCCTAACCGTTTGGCCGCCGCTTCCGCGTCTTGACGAATCGTTTCTTTACGCTGCAAATAGTCGGCCATTACCCGGCCGCGCGCCAGCAGCACCTGCGCATACTGGTCCGCGTGTTCGAGGCTGATTTCCCGCTCGCCCATAAAGCGATGGCCGCGCAGAAGGCGATCGGCGTCAATACCAAGCACTCTGCCCGGTATCACACTGTCGTCCAGCAGCATCGTCACCGTATGCACCGGTCGAATGAATTGGGTCTCGTTGTCGCCCCAGCGCATCATTTTCGGGATCGGCAGCTTACCCAGCGCGCGGCTGACCATATCGCACAGCAGGGCCTGCACAGGCTGCCCCTTTACCCGGGCGCGGTAAACCAGCCATTCGCCTTTCTCGGTCGCAAGACGCTCGGCCTGGCTGACCGTAATGCCGCAGCCGCGCGCCCAGCCCTCGGCCGCTTTCGTCGGGTTGCCGTCGGCGTCGAACGCCTGGGCGACGGCGGGGCCGCGCTTCTCCACATCGCTATCGGCCTGGGCGCCGTCAAGTTCAGCGACCTTGACCGCCAGCCGGCGCGGCGCGGCAAACCAGCTCACCTCGCCGTGGCGAACGCTGGCCGCATCAAGTTCACCGCTAATTTGGGCGGCGAAGGCCTCAGCCAAAGCGCGCAGCGCCTTTGGCGGCAGCTCTTCCGTGCCGATTTCCACCAGAAAAGTGTGTTGCGTCATGGCTGCCTCTTATTTCTCATTCTTTTTGCACATCGGGAAACCCAGCGCTTCGCGTGAAGCGTAGTAGGCTTCCGCCACGGCTTTGGTCAAGGTGCGGATCCGTAGAATATAGCGCTGGCGTTCCGTGACCGAAATCGCCTTACGGGCGTCCAGCAAATTGAAGCTGTGCGCCGCCTTGAGGATACGTTCATAGGCCGGCAGCGGCAGGGGTTTTTCCAGGGCCAGCAGGGTTTGCGCCTCTTTTTCGTACTGTTCAAAGCAGGTGAACAGAAAATCCACGTCGGCATATTCAAAATTGTAGGTCGATTGCTCGACTTCGTTTTGGTGGAACACGTCGCCATAGGTGGTACGGCCCAGCGGGCCGTCGCTCCAGACCAGATCATAGACGCTGTCGACGCCCTGCAAATACATCGCCAAACGCTCAAGCCCGTAGGTAATTTCCCCCGTGACCGGCCGGCATTCCAGCCCACCCACCTGCTGAAAATAGGTAAACTGCGTCACCTCCATGCCGTTCAGCCAGACTTCCCAGCCCAGTCCCCAGGCCCCCAATGTCGGGTTTTCCCAGTTGTCCTCCACAAAACGGATATCGTGAATGGTGGGATCCAGGCCAACTTCTCTCAGCGAACCGAGATATAATTCCTGGATATTCTCCGGCGAAGGTTTGATGATGACCTGAAACTGGTAATAATGCTGCAGCCGGTTGGGGTTTTCACCGTAGCGGCCATCGGTAGGACGACGCGAAGGCTGTACATAGGCGGCGGCGATGGGCTCCGGGCCAAGCGCCCGCAGGCAGGTCATGGGATGGGAAGTCCCCGCGCCGACTTCCATATCCAGCGGCTGGACGATGGTGCAGCCCTGACGCGCCCAGTAATCCTGGAGCGTCAGGATCAGGCCCTGAAAGGTCTTGGGATCAAACTTTTGCATGTTGAATTCGCACGCGTTGCAAGTGGATGTAATGAGAAGGCGCCAGTATACCCTCTGGCGTTCAGATATACAGCCCGGATCCGGCAACAACTGCGAATACGCGCCGCAGATTTAACCATAAGGGCCAGCGTCGCGCTTATTCGCCGCACGGCAGGGGGGTCTATGCAACCTTATTCGCACCGGAACAGTGCCCGTATCAACTTGCGCCGGCAATATGTCGCGCCAGCCGATATCTCATGGTGATCCGGCCTATGCGCCAGCAGGATCTGCCGGCGGTGCTGACGCTGTGGCTGGAGAGCACCACCCGCGCGCATCCTTTCATTCCGCCCGCCTATTGGCAGGAGAGTCTGCCGTCGGTGCGCGACGACTATCTGCCCGCCGCCCGTACCTGGGTGGCGGAGCGGGAATCCGCCCTCGCGGGCTTTATCAGCGTGTTGTGCGACAAGGTGGTGGGGGCGCTGTTCGTGGCGCCCGCCCATCAGCACGCCGGGGTGGGGCGGGCGCTGATGGCGCTGGCGCAGCAGGCTTATCCCGCGCTGACGCTGGAAGTTTACCGGCGCAACCGCCACGCCTGCCGATTTTATCATCGCTGCGGATTCATCCCAATTGCGCAGCGGCTCAATGCGGAAACCGGCCATCTCATCCTCACCCTGCACTGGCGCGCCGGCGGCATAATGCATAGCAGCACGCCTCCTCCCCCATGAACCCGCCACCGACTGCGCTATCGTCCTCTAGCGCTACTGCGCAAGGCGTCCTGCGCTACCCGCTTCGTCTTGACCTCCCCCGCGGCGCGTCTGTTCCCCGCGGTGAAAAGTGGTATGCTGATTAATAATGAACCTGGTAATCACTGATAAATGGAGATTTCGATGAAGCCTGCTGTGATTTTGTATAAACCCATACCGGAAGATTTACGCCAACGTCTCGATGAGCATTTCAGCGTCACGGCGTTCGACGGGCTCACCGACGACAATATGCAGCAACACGCGCAGACCCTGGCGAACGCGGTGGGCCTTATCGGCGCCGGCGGTAAGGTGGATAGCGCGCTGCTTGACCGTATGCCGGCGCTAAAAGCCGCCTCGACGATTTCCGTGGGTTACGACAATTTCGATGTGCAGGCGCTCAGCGCGCGCGGCGTGCTCCTGATGCATACCCCGACCGTTCTGACCGATACCGTGGCGGATACGCTGATGGCGCTGGTGCTCGCCACCGCGCGACGGGTGGTCGAATCGGCCGAGCGGGTCAAAGCCGGCGAATGGCAGCGCAGCATTGACGAAAACTGGTACGGCGTCAATGTCCATCATAAGACCCTCGGCGTCGTGGGCATGGGCCGTATCGGCATGGCGCTGGCGCAGCGCGCGCACGCCGGTTTCGATATGGATGTGCTTTACTATGCGCGCCATCAGCACCCTGAGGCGGAAAAGCGCTACGACGCCCGTTACTGCGATCTCGATACCTTGCTGGCGCAATCGGATTTCGTCTGCTTGATCCTACCGTTGACGGAACAGACGCACCATTTAATCGACGCCGGCAAACTGGCGAAAATGAAGCCCGGCGCCATCCTTATCAATGCGGGCCGCGGTCCGGTGGTGGATGAAGCGGCGCTGATTGCGGCACTGGAAAACCGCCGTCTTCTCGCCGCCGGACTCGATGTGTTCGAGCGAGAGCCGCTGCCGGCCACCTCGCCGCTGCTGCGCCTACCCAATGTCGTGGCGCTGCCGCACATTGGTTCTGCCACGCATGAGACCCGCTACAATATGGCCGCCGACGCGGTGAATAATCTCATCACCGCCCTTACCGGCCGGGTGGAAAAAAATTGCGTTAATCCGGAAATTATCCCCGGCCGTTAGGATCGTCGGCGCCGGTCGTCGCCAGGCATTACCCCGCGGGCAAGTTTGAAGTCCATCGCGTCCACCGGCCACCGCCAGGCAGGGCAACGCGGGCAGATTACACCGCCGGGCACCGCCAGGCACGGCAACGCGGGCAGATCACGCCGCCGGCCACCGCCAGGCACGGCAACGCGGGCAGATCACGCCGCCGGCCACCGCCAGGCGGGGCGACGTGGGCAGATCACGTCGCCGGCCACCGCCAGGCAGGGCATCGCGGGCAGATCACACCGCCGGCCACCGCCAGGCGGGGCGACGTGGGCAGATCACGCCGCCGGCCACCGCCAGACAGGGCATCGCGGGCAGATTACACCGCCGGGCCGGTGGCCGCCCGCGACGACCACGGCATTATTTCAATCGCCCGGCATAAACCGATGACGCTGCGGTTTAAGCTGTTGGTGCTATGATTACCGCCTATGCTATTTGCTAAACGCGCAACAAAGGAACCGGCCAGTAATGAAAGGAAAGAAGAATGAGCGTAAGTGAGACACGGCTGAAAGCGACCTCTTACCTGTTAATGTTTCTTTTTATCACCCTGATCATCCCGCTACATTTGTTTCCCTGCTTTATCGCCGGCTTTCTGGCGTATGAGGTGATCATATCTCTGACGCCGTGGTTTGAACGCCTGGTCGGCAGCGGCCGCGCCCGCTGGGTAGTGGTGACGCTGATTGCCGCATTTGTGGTCATTGCCATGACGCTGGGGATCGTGAGCCTGGTAAGCTTTTTGACCTCGGACATTCAGCGCGGTATCGACATTACCGCCGAAACCAACCGCATCTTTTCCGATGTGAAAAGCCGCATACCCGATTATCTCCCCTCATTTCTGCCCGAAAGCGCGGAAGAGCTGAAAGATCAGCTCTTCGCCCTGGTCGAATCCAATTTGATCATTATCCGCAATATGGGCCGCTCTTTCTTGCACGGACTGATTACTATTTTCATCGGCCTCATAATCGGCGCGGTGATTTCGCTCAATAAACCGTCCGGTCGTAATACCTACTTCACGCAGCAGCTGCTGGAACGCCTGCATTATCTTTCTCAGGCGTTTCGCAATATCGTCTTCGCCCAAATCAAAGTATCGCTGGTCAACACCCTGCTGACGTCCATGATGATTCTGGTCCTGTTCCCGCTGTTCGGCGTACATCTGCCGCTGGGTAAGACGCTGATTGTGGCAACCTTTATATTCGGCCTGCTGCCGATTATTGGTAATCTTATTTCCAATTTCATGATCATCATCTCGGCGCTCTCCATCTCCTTAAGCGTGGGCGGCGTGATGGTGCTGTACCTCATTTTGATTCACAAGCTGGAATATTTTCTCAATGCCGAGATCGTCGGTAGCCGTATTAATGCCAAATCCTGGGAGCTGCTGCTGGCCATGCTTATCTTCGAGGCGGCGTTTGGTCTGGAAGGGTTGGTGGCGGCGCCGATTTATTACGCCTATCTGAAAACCGAATTACGGGCGCGGGAACTTATCTGAGCGCTGACGGCACGGGAACTTATCTGAGCGCTGACGGCGCGGGAACTTATCTGTGCGCTGACGGCACGGAAACTTATCTGAGTGCTGACGGCGCGGGTGGCGCCTGGCCCCGCGCCGGCGCGCCACCCGACCCGCGGGCGCGCGCCGTCCCTTTATGCTCCTGCTTGCGCGGTAGCGTGCTGCCGTTAGGGAAAAAAGGGGGTTGCCTGTGGCGCACCAACAGGTAAGGTGTCAGTTTGGCCCGCGAGGATCCGCAATTAAACGCTATGACTTTTTCCCGATTCGGCAATAAATTTACCCAACATTCCGGTATCGCCCAACTCATGGACGACATGAACGAGGGTCTACGTACCCCCGGCGCCATCATGCTCGGCGGCGGCAATCCGGCGGCCATCCCCGCGATGGAGCAGTACTTCCACGCCTTGTGGCGCGAGATGCTCGATGACGGTTCAATGAGCGAGGCGCTGTGCAATTATGACGGCCCGCAGGGCAAGGATACGCTCCTGACCTCACTGGCCGCCCTGCTGCGCAAGGAATTCGATTGGCCCATTACGGCGGCCAATATCGCGCTGACCAACGGCAGCCAGAGCGCCTTTTTCTATCTGTTCAATCTCTTCGCCGGCCGCGGTGAAGACGGCACGCTGCGCCGGGTCCTGTTTCCACTGGCGCCGGAGTATCTCGGTTATAGCGATGCGGGGCTTGAGGAAAACATGTTCGTTGCGACAAAACCGACCCTCTCCCTGCTCCCTGAAGGCCAGTTTAAATACCATGTGGATTTCGAGCATCTGAAGGTGGGCGACGATATTGGCCTTATCTGCGTCTCGCGGCCGACCAATCCGACCGGCAACGTCATTACCGACGAGGAACTGCTAAAGCTGGACGCGCTGGCGCGGCAGCATCAGGTACCGTTGCTGATTGATAACGCATACGGACTGCCGTTCCCGGGACTGATTTTCACCGACGCCCGACCGCTGTGGAATCCCAATATTATCCTGTGCATGAGCCTGTCCAAGCTGGGACTACCGGGCGTGCGCGGCGGTATCGTCATCGCCGGTGAAGCCGTTATCAAGGCATTGGGAAATATCAACGGCATTATCAGCCTGGCGCCGGGCGGCATCGGGCCGGCAATGCTCAATAGCATGATTCGGCGGGGCGATCTGCTGCGCCTGTGCGAAGAGGTTATCCGGCCGTTTTATCGCCGCCGCGTTGATGAGGCCATCGCCTGTATACGCCGCTGGCTGCCGCCGGCGCGCTGCCTGATCCATAAGCCGGAAGGCGCGATATTTCTTTGGCTGTGGTTTCCCGATCTGCCTATCTCCACCGACGCGCTCTACCAGCGCCTAAAGCAGCGCGGGGTGCTGATGGTGCCTGGCCACTACTTTTTCCCCGGGCTTGATCAAGAGTGGCATCACAGCCATCAGTGCCTGCGTATGAATTATGTGCCGGAAGCGGAAAAAATCGAGCGCGGCATTGCCATTCTGGCGGAAGAAGTGGCGCGCGCCCATCGCGAGACGGTGGGCTAAAAAGCGCCATTAAAAAAGCCCGTCAGGCGAATGACGGGCTTGTGGTGACGCAAACGCCGTAAGGCGCGGCCGGACGTCGCTTTTCATTGCGACCGGCCGCTGCTTATTGCGCCGCAATGGCAATCGCGGTAGGGATTGCGCAACGGAGCGCCGCTAGCGCAACGACGCGGTCCGTTCGGGCTTATTCAGCATCCAGCGTGCGATCTTGTAGCGCCGGACGCTGCGCCGAGCTCCCAATGGCCACACGTCGCGGCTGCAATGATTCGGGAATATGCCGCTCCAAATCGATATTAAGCAGACCGTGGGTGAAATCAGCTTGGGTTACCGTCATATGCTCCGCCAGCGTGAAGCTGAGGGAGAATTCTTTGCAGACCAGCCCTTGATGCAAATAATGCACCTCTTTGTCCGCCAGCGCGGGTTTACCTTTAATGGTCAGGCGCGGGCCTTCCAGCTCAATCGACAATTCCTGCTGGGTAAAACCGGCTAGCGCCAGGGTAATGCGATAATGATTATCATCGCCTTTTTCAATATTGTACGGAGGATAACTTACCCCCTGAAAATCGTCTTGTATATTGCTGGCCAATTTATCAAAGCCGATCCACTGACGGAATAATGGAGAAAGATCATAGTTACGCATGTTATTAACTCCTTCTATGAAGCGAGATAATTCACTCAACCCGCCAATCGGGTTGAGTTAGCCCCCCTGCACGGGCGGGCGTATGAGATTGTGGCCGTCGGGCGTTATTTTATTTCAATACGGCGCGGCTTTAAGGTTTCCGGTACCACGCGTTCCAAATCTATAAACAGCAGGCCGTTCGCCAACTGAGCGCCTTTTATTTGTATATGTTCAGCTAATTGGAATTTACGCTCAAAATTGCGCTCGGCAATGCCTTGGTATAAATAGTGACGTCCGTTTTGATCGCTGGCGTGAGCGCCTTTTACCGTTAGGAGATTGTCATGGGCGGTAATCTCCAGCTCGCTTTCGGCAAAGCCGGCGACCGCAATGGCGATGCGGTACTGATTTTCGCTGACCAATTCAACATTATAAGGGGGATAACCGCCGTTGCCCTGACCCTGGCCTGCTTCCAGCAGATTAACCAGGCGGTCGAAACCGATGGCGGAACGATACAGCGGTGAAAAATCGAAATTACGCATAGCTTAAAGCCTCCAAAATTTAGCGAGGGTGCAATAACCTTCCCATTGGACAGGTCAGCAACCGGAATACCCATACGGCGTATCCTTTTCTGGTCACGTAAATAAAATGGGATCGCCGCCGGGTTTTTCAAGAGGCAATAAGAAAAAAATATCGGAATTGCCGTAAAATTTACGTTGGGTTTATTCAATCTCTATTACACTAACTGTTACAGCTTGCGTCATCAGGGTGGTTCAAGCACAATTTCATTTGATCCTGAGAGCAGGTTGCTTTGCGAGTGTAAACCCAACGGATGCGGAACAGGTTATGTTAAGAAAGGTCTTGTTTGTCGTAACAGCAGGATGCACCGTGCTGGGCACTAGCGGCTGCTCCAGCGTCATGACGCATACCGGCCCCTATCAGGGCTATTATCCCGGCACCCGCGCCAGTATGCAGGTTTTACGCGACAAAGACAGTAACTGGTGCATCCGCCCACTGGCGGCCATAGACTTGCCCTTCTCGGCGGTGTTGGACACGGTGTTGTTACCCTATGACTACTTCCGCCGCGATAGCAATACCGATGAGGAGTCTCCCCGCTCGCGCATGTTGCACAGCCACCAGCATGAGCGCGCCACCCCCCCCAAGGACGACTAAGCCGGCACACGCCGGTGCCTTGCGACCCCCCTTCCCTTGTATGTCTGCTAAGATGATCCTATCGCCATTCTACTTTTCGTTTAGCGCGGCGGCAGGCGCACGGGAATAATGATAGCCCTTCCGGCATTGATGGTCCTCTGACCCCTGCGCGGCCGAGCGCCGGGATAGTTTATGGACATTGCTTCGGTTGTCAGCGGGGGGTTTAACGCAAGGGAGGCCACGATGCCCGGCGCCGCCACGCCGCCGGCGCCTTCGCCGATGGCGGCCAGGCTTCAGGGCTGCGCCAATTGTCCTGAGTTGCCCTCCCCGCTGCTAACCTTACCGCCCGAGCTTTTGAGCCTCATTTTTGCCAAACTCGATCTCGGCAGCCTGCTTGCGGTATCGCAAGCGCATCCCCATCTGCGAGCCCCCGCCCGCCAAGCCTGCCGGCGCTATCGGCATGAGCGTTTGCCGGAGGTCATCGCCGCGCTCATCGACCAGCATGGCCTGCCGCTGCTGCGCTTTTGCCAGCGCAGCGGATTGAATATTAACCCGGGTAATGAACCGGACGTCGGCATCAGACGCCTGATGACGCTTTTGATGTACAACGGTGAGGACGACCTGCTGGCCACGCTGTTGGCGACACCGGGAGCCGACACCTGCGCCCGCCTGCGCGGCGCCAGCGGCGATACGCTGCTGCTGGAACTTTTAGACTGTCTGCCGCCGCTGACCAACAGTATCCTTGCGCTATTGGCCCATCCACAACAGGATGTGAACGCCCCCGACCGCAGCGGTGAGACGCCGCTAATGAAAGTGATGCGGCTAGGCCATTTGCCGCTGGCGCAGGCGCTGCTGGCTCGCCCTGAACTGACGACGGCGAACGCTGCGGATAACCAGGGCCGCACGATGCTGATACAGGCGGCGCTGCAAGGCGATAGCGCGCTGGTCGCCGCATTTCTGCGCCGTCCCGATTGCGCCCTCGGCGCGGTGTGCCGTCAGGGCAATAACGCGCTGATGTCGGCGGCGGCGCAGGGTCACGTCAGCGTGGTGACAACATTGGTCCATGACGGCCGCCAGGGCGTGAATCAGGTCAACCGGGAGGGCCTTTCCGCGCTGTGGCTGGCGGTGACGGCCGATCATGTTCTGACGGTCGAAGTGCTGCTAAAGCACCCCGCCATCGCCATTGCGGCGCCGAACGCGCGCGGCTATTGCGTGTTACAGCAGGCGGTCATCGATGGCCAGTACCGGATGGTGAATGCCCTGCTCGCGCATCCCCACATGCCGGTGGCGCAGCGGGACGCCAGAGGCGGTACCCTGCTGCACCTGGCGGCAAGGTATGGCCGTAGCCTGGTCATCAGGATACTGCTGACGCGCACGCGGCTGGATCGCAACAGCCGAGATCATCAGGGCCAGACGGCGCTTGGACTGGCGGCGGCGGGAGATCACACCAGCGCGCTCACGGCGCTTTTGCCTTGCCCGCAAAGCGAGCTCAACGCCCGGGATAATCTGGGCCGGACCGCCCTGCTGCTGGCGGCGGCCGGCGGCGCCCAGCACACCCTGCGACAGCTGCTTGCCGTTGCGGGCGTCGATATCGCCGCGGCGGATATTTTTGGTTTCACCGCTCTGATACTGGCCGCCAGCGCGGGGCATACCGGGGCGGTCCGTCTGCTGCTGGCCCATCCGGCGACGCCGGTCAACGCCCGCGATCGCACTGGCGCCAGCGCACTTATGTGGGCTGCGCATAGCGGCTCATTAGCGCCGGTACGATTGTTACTGGCGCATCCAACCATCATGCCCAACCTGGCCACCGCGCGCGGCGCCACTCCCCTGCTAGCCGCCTGCGAGCAAGGACAGCGCCAAACGGTAGCCTTACTGCTTGCCCATCGGTTGCTGGCGGTCAATGCCGCTGACGACCGGGGCAAAACCGCGCTCATGGCGGCGGCGGCAAATGGTCATCGCCATATTGTGCGACAGTTGCTGCGCCGGCGGGATATCGCGCCCTATCTCACCGATAGGGCGGGCTTGAACGCGATAGATTATGCCGTGCGCGGCGGCCATCCCGCCATCGCCGACCTGGTGCGCAAACACGGCGCGTTGGGCGGCGTCGCGCAGCTCTGGGCGATCAGTTATCATCTGCTTAACTGACCGCCTTCGGCGAAAAATACCGCTGATGCCTTTGCCGGCGCGGCGGCTGAATTGAGTAAATTCGCTCTGCCCGCGCTGGCGCCCTGAACGAAAAACGGCGTGGCCGGACACCCTTATCTGTCGCCGACCCCGCCGTTGCTTTCACCCCGGTATCGACACCGGCTTTCACTTCACGCCGGCAACAAGACCGGTTTTAACGCCAGGCCGGCATCAAGGCCGGCTTGGACTTCACGCCGGCAACAAGACCGGTTTTAACGCCAGGCCGGTATCAAGGCCGGCTTCGACTTCACGCCGGCAACAAGACCGGCTTTAACGCCAGGCCGGCATCAAGGCCGGCTTCGACTTCACGCCGGCGACTACGGCTCTTAAGCTTCCCCCACGCGTTTCACTTCACCCACCAGCAGCAGATAGGAGAGCGCGCCTAACAGCGCTACCACGGCGATGTAAATCAGCGCCGGCGCGAAACCGTAATCCTGCGCCAGATAGCCCACGACCAGCGGTACGGTGATGCCGCCCAAACCGCCAACAAAATTAAACACGCCGCCGGTCAGGCCAATCAGACGTAACGGCGCCAGAGACGAGACCAGCGACCAGGTGATGGAAGCGAAGCCATTGCCGAAGAAGGCCAGCGCCATCAGCACCATAATCCAGACAGGATCGTTGGTATAGTTCGCCCCCATGATACAGGTGGACAGCAACAACCCGCAGATAATCGGCGTTTTACGGGCAAAACCCAGTGATTTTCCGGCGCGCACCATTCGATCGGCAAAGTAACCGGACAAAATCACGCCGAAAAAGGCGGCCAGGAACGGCACGGTGGTCATAAAACCTGCCGTCAGGGCGGCGATATGCTTTTCCTGGGTCAAATAATTTGGGAACCAGGTCAGGAAAAACCACAACGTAGAGGTGACGGCGAACTGCCCTAAATACACGCCCACCAGCTTGCGGTTGAACACCATTTTCCAGTCAGCGCGGGTCATGGGTAGCCGATTTTTTTTCTCCACCGGCGCATCGCCGTCCACCAGACCGCCGCCGGCTTTGATATATTCCAACTCGGCGGCATTGATCCCGCGGCTTTTACGCGGTGATTGATAGACCACGAACCAGATGAGCGCCCACACAATGCCGATACCACCGGTCAGAATAAACACCCAGTGCCAGCTCAGCACTTCCTGTACCCAAATTAACAGCGGCGTGAGGAACGCCAGACCGACAAACTGACCGGAGGTGAACAGCCCCACCGCCGAGGCGCGTTCCCGTTCGGGGAACCAGCTTGTCACCATCCGGTTATTGGTCGGGAACGCCGGCGCTTCAAACAGGCCGGTAAGCGCGCGCAGACCAATCAAACTGCCGAGTCCGGTGGCGAAACCCTGGGCCAGGGTGGCGACCGACCAGCCGAAAATGGCGATAAAATAGGTGAGTTTGGAACCCACCCGGTCCAGAAACCAGCCGCCGGGAATTTGGCAAATCGTATAGGTCCAGGCAAAAGCGGAAAAAATATAACCCATTTGCGCTTTATCGATACCGAATTCTTGTTGAATATGGGCCGAGGCGACAGCCAAATTAGCTCGGTCTACATAACAAATAACGACGGTAATAAAAATCATAAACAGCGTAAGATAGCGCCTCCGGGTGGGGCGCGCGGTGATGACAGTGTCCATCTTATTTTATTCCGGTTAAGTTATAACAGGGTACGGAGAAACACCGGTTAAGGTCATTATCAATGAGAATCCCCGCCGATCATTAAATAACGGCGGGATATGGCTTGATTAACATCTCATTACCATTCAGCCACCGATCCATCAGGATAGCGCCATACCGGGTTACGCCAGTCTGGGGCATTTTTACTGCGCTCAATGACCAATTCCTCATTGATATCCACGCCAAGTCCAGGCTTATTTAGCGGGTAAAAATAACCGTCATTCATGGCGAAATCCTCTTTATTGATAACATAGTCCAATAATTCGGCGCCCTGATTATAATGAATACCCATACTTTGCTCCTGCAGTACGGCATTATAAGAGGCAAAGTCAACATGCAGGCAGGATGCGAGCGCAATTGGCCCCAGCGGACAATGTGGCGCCAGGGTCACATCATAGGCTTCCGCCATAGAGGCAATTTTCATACACTCGGTGATACCACCGGCGTGGGACAAATCGGGCTGTGCAATCGCCAGGCCGCCGTTGGCCAACACCCGCTTGAAATCAAAGCGCGAGAACATCCGCTCGCCGGCGGCGATGGGTATAGAGGTTTGCGCCGCCAGCAAAGGATAATATTCCGCTTGTTCCGCCAGAACCGGCTCCTCAATAAATAACGGCCGATAGGGCTCCAACTCTTTTATCAGCACCTTGGCCATGGGCGCATTGACCCGGCCGTGGAAATCGAGACCGAACTCAATGTCATTACCGAGAGCTTCACGCACCTGGGCCGCCACCGCTACCGCCGCATCCACCTTACGTGAATTATCCAGCAGCCCCATCTCCTCGCAGCCGTTGAGCTTGAAAGTATCAAAACCAATCTCGGTCAGTTTCTTCATGCCGGCGATAACGTCCGCCGGGCGGTCGCCGCCGACCCAGCTATAGGCTTTAATACGATCCCGTACCAGGCCGCCCAGCAGTTGATAAACAGGCACACCTAACGCTTTACCTTTGATGTCCCACAGCGCCTGATCGATACCGGCGATAGCGCTCATCAATATAGGTCCGCCGCGGTAAAAACCCGCGCGGTATAAGGTCTGCCAAATATCGTTGATACGGGCGGGATCCTTGCCAATCACATATTCGCCCAACTCATGCACCGCAGCTTCAACGCTCTTCGCGCGGCCTTCGATAACGGGCTCGCCCCAGCCGACGATGCCTTCATCCGTCTCTATTTTGAGAAACATCCAGCGCGGCGGCAGCCGATAGGTGGTCAATTTGGTTACTTTCATATTAGGTCATTCCTTATCAAGCCAAAACAATCGGTTGCCACGCTTATTGCCGGTGGCGGCTCACGCTGTGCCGACAAAATGCAAAGGGCAAGCCTGTCTCAATGGGTCAGATTGTAGCACTATAAATATTTATTGTACTACAATGTAGATCACACTTTAGACAATGCTCACCGGGTGGTATTCCCTGAACGAGCGGTCGCCGCTCTCCTATCGCTAATGCTATTAAGCACGGCGATATCGGCCAATAACGCTTTACGGCTTTCACCCAGCGCCCCCCGCTCTGGATCCCTTCCTTTACAAAAAATGCTCTGCGTTTGGCGACGTAGCGTTGTTGTCAACGGCAACCGACACGGTGACGTTAAAAGCAGGTTCTCTACCGTGATCGGGGTAAAAGGATGGCGCTGAAAAAATTATGTCGGGCCAATATCCCAGTATAGATAATTATATGGATTGTCTCCGACCTGGATTACAAGAATAAGCGTGTCGTGAATTCTGCCTCATTGGACAGTAATGTCCCATGAGGCACAAATTAGCGATAATATATAAAATATCTATATAAAATAGACACTTATGTCACTTTTTTGCCTGCGTATTTTATTTAAAAAAGAATGTTTTTTTATATTTTCTGTCGCGAAAAAAGGGGATAATTCGCGACAATAATTTATTGGCAACCGGTAAATCCGCTGTTGCATTAGGAGAATCTATGTTAGATAACGTTTACGGGACACAATCCCATTTTATACCCATGCATTTTGGCCATGCCGATAGCCTTCAAAACGAAGCGGTTAAAAGAGAGCAATTCCATGATAAATTTGATGAAACGGCTCATGACCTCCTTGATCTGTTAGGTAAATTATCCGGTAAGCACGGTGATCTATCTCGATTGAAGGCGGGCATTCTTAACCAGAAGCATTTGAAAGCGGGGGAACTCGGCTCGCGCGTACAAGATATCCTCCAAAAATTTGAATTACTTCCCCCTTTCCCAACAACCATTGATTCGTCGGAACCAGACTGTGTCGAATCACTGAAGAGAAAGCAAAAAGAATCGGCAAAAGCAGCCTCCGAATTAAGTGATAACCTGACAGGGGAAATACGCAAAGAAACACTTATCCGGCAGAGCAACTTTAATACCTTAAATCGCATGATTGAGGAAGTAAAACAAGAGCCGAATCTTGAGGAAGCCTATAATATTTACCTGAAAGATGAGACAGAACTGACTTATTCTGAATTCTGGGCATCGATTGCCGCTACTATCGCTTCCATAAAGACAAATTATGTCGATTTTTACTCCTCTCTTATGCTGCAATATGCTGATTTTTATCAAGCGTACACCGAGCTACAATCTAAAGCGGCGGGCGCGGTCAGCGAAGGTAAGGACGGAAATTATATCAAGTGGGACGAAAGCGTCATGAGTGAAGCTTTCCAAGATTTTAAGGATAAAATCAACAGTTTAAATGACAATTTAGGCACGGTACCACAATGGGACCAGTTAAGCGAAACGGAGCGTCAACAGATGGCGGATACGTTAAAGCCCGCATTCGCTGTCGATATGTCTACCGGGAAAATTAGCTTCAATCAGGACGCTCTCAATGCCTGTCCCACGAGCCCTTCAGGCGCCAGCGGTAGCGGTAAAAGTGATGTGGATATGGCAAGTTATAATGCCTGGCTGGCGGCGTTTAACTCCATGGGCAATACCTTTCAGAGCAACATGCAATCCTTTTCACAAAGATATACCCAGGCCAATAGCACCTTTGATAACCTGAATAAAGTACTCAGCAGCTCCATCACCGCTTTACTGGAATGCGCCAAGGCGTTTCTGAGTAACTAATCGGGGGCAGGTTGAAGAGAATGGAAATCTGAACCACCGGCACCGGGATGACCTGCCCATAGGGCGGCCCCGTATTACCCAGCGGCGCAGCTGTCGTTATGGCCGGTGACATACGGGACGATAGCGTAAAGGCTTTATCATCCGACACGAAGATATTCAGGCGTTATTTGATTCACCGCGGCACAATCGTCAATCCGTGTCGAGACAGGCGCACAGGCACGAAAAACGGACTCGTACACCATGACGGCCAAATCGCCGCCGACGCCCGACAGGCCGCGGGGCCAAACCAAACCATCTCGGCCGCGCCAGTAAACCCGCCGCCCTATCAACGCCCGGTCGCGGTTTTCCAAGCGGCAACAAATGCGCTGGCCTGTTCGGCGGTACGGCTTACCGGCTGGCCTGCCCGGTAAAGATCGCTGCCGAGCCCGGCGCCCACGCAGCCGGCCTTGAGATAATCGTGCAAATTCTCCGGCGAAATCCCGCCAACGGCAAACACCGGTATCTCCGGCGGCAGCACGGCTTTCAGCGCTTTGATATAGTCAGGGCCAAAGGAAACCGACGGGAAAATTTTCAGCGCCTGCGCGCCGGCCTCAATGGCGGTAAACGCCTCGGTCGCAGTGGCGCAACCGGGGCAAACCTGTAGCCCATAGCCCACCGCGCGTCGAATTACCTCGGCGTTGATATTCGGCGTCACCATCAACGTCGCGCCGGTGGCCTGCAGCGCCTCCACTTGGGCAACGTTCAGCACCGTCCCGGCGCCAATCAGGGCCCGATCGCCGAAAGCCGCGACGGCTTTGGCAATGCTTTGCTCCCAATTCGGCGAATTGGTGGGAATTTCCACCGCCTCGAAGCCGGCGTCAAGCAGCACCTGTACATGGGCCAAGACTTCATTGGGGGTGATGCCGCGCAGGATAGCGATAAGCGGCAATTTTTCATTCCAAATCATTGACTATGCTCCTTATACCGGCCTGGAAACAGTCATCGCCGTCCAGCAACCGGTGGTTTAGCCCCGCATGATCCAGAGCCTGTTGATAACGGGCGGCCAGCGAAGGATTACCGATGACGGCCACGGTTTCGCCTGCCTGTAGGCGCCAATCGCGCTGCATCTGCGCCACTTCATTCCCGATGAGGAGACCGGATAACCATTCGCTCACGGTGCTGCGATCGAGTTTACCCAGCACGTGGGCGGCACGGGTTTCAAACAAACAGCGCAAAATATTGCTTTCGGCAAATCCCTGCGCCATGCCCTGACGGAACACCTCCCCGTCGGGCCGCTGCTCGGTCAGGCCAACGCCCACCAGCGACTGCGTCATCAGCAAATGGTGCAGTTCGCCGGTCATGACGGTACGAAAATCGTCAATCACGCCATCGCGATTGCGAACCCATTTACAGTGGGTGCCGGGCATGAGATACAGGCCGGCGGGATGCGTACGATAGGCGCCCAGCAATTGGGTCTCCTCGCCGCGCATCACGTTGCAGTTATTGTCGCGTACAATACTGATACCGGGAATAATGCGGATATCCCAAGGCGCGGCATCGTTAACACGCGTCAGTTTACCGGCAATATCGGTCAGACTGGTGGGGCATGACAGATACGGCACCGGCACCCAGCCGGCGTTGCTGCCCACCATACCGGCCATGATTACCGGTACGTTATGCTGCGCCCAAGGCGCGACCACCTCACGAAACACCTGCTCGGCGCTGCGCCCACCCAATCGCGTTACGCCTGCCTCTGAACGCGTACTTGCCGCCAGTTCGCCGTGCAGATAAAGCCAGGCGCGCAGGTTGGTCGACCCCCAATCTATGGCGATGTAGCTGTTGCTCATGTGATATCCTTCAACCGTTGTGTTGAGCTGGCGATCATGGTCAACGCCGCCTGCTCCGCCGCCTCGCTATCCTGATGGCGGATAGCATCGTACAGATTTTGATGTTCCCGCAGCGTGCGGGGCATATTGCCTTCATCAGGCATATAGGTACGTTCAAACACCGCCCGCTGCAGCGAACTTATTGCCACGCCCAGTTGCTGCAAAACCGGATTATGCACGGCATTGAGCACCGCCTCGTGGAAACGAATATCCGCTTCGTTGAACGCATCGCGATTGTTATGGTTGGTTATCATGCCGTTGAGCGCTTCCTCAATAACGGCCAGCTCGCTGGAGGTGGCTCGCTCAGCGGCCCAGCGTGCAATGGTGGGCTCCACCAGATTCCGCACTTCGGTCATGGACGCGATAAGCCGTGGATCATAATCACAGGCAAGCACCCACTGCAGGACATCGCTATCCAGATAGTTCCATTTGTTGCGCGCGGTGACGAACGCACCGCGATAACGGATGATCTCGATGAGCCGCTTAGCCGTCAGCGAACGCAAGACCTCGCGAATGATATTGCGCGACGTACTGAATTCCTCACATAATTCCGCTTCAGGGGGTAATCCGCTGCCCGGAATATACTTGCCGCTGATGATCTGCTGGCCCATTTCATGGATAATACGTTCGGTTTTGCTAAGAGAGTGCTTAATCATCCTTGCTCCGAGGCCTGAGGGAATAAGCATCATTCTATCAGTTCCTGAAGGTCTATCGCACAACAATGGGCGTTGATAGCGAAACTCGACCCAAATTGTAGCACCATTATTAATTATTGTACTACAATATAGATCACACTTTACTCAGTTCATCCGCGAAAGGGCAGCCTTGGTTCAGGCCCGTTTCGCACCAGCGTCCGACGGCGCGTCCAGGACAAATTTCTGAATGGCCAGCGCCACCCCATCTTCCAGATTGGTCCGGGTGACAAATTGACTGGCGGCTTTGATTTCGTCGATGGCATTACCCATCGCCACGCCGGTGCCGGCATACTCAATCATTGCCAGATCGTTGGCCTGATCGCCAAGGGTCATCACCTCATCACGATTCAATCCCAAATGCTCCGCCAATGCTTTTACCGCCGTGCCCTTATTGGCCTGTTTGCTTAGCAATTCCAGATAGTAAGGCGCGCTTTTCATGATGGTATAGCGCTCGAACGCTTCTTGCGGAATGCGTTTGATGGCCGCATCCAGAATATCGGGGTCGTCTATCATCATAACTTTCGGGAAGCGTAGTGAGGCGTCCATTTCCGCGACGGTGCGAAACTTAAAAGGCATGCCGGTTAATGAGGCCTCATAAACGGTATAACGGCTAATATCGCGATTTGCGGTGTAAAGCGTAGCGAAATCCAGCGCGTGGAAATGGACCTCAAGCTGTCGGGATAAAGCCTCCAGGTAGCGGTAATCGTTAATATCCAGCACCGTTTGCGAAATACACGACCCGTCCACCGTGCGCTGTACCAGCGCGCCGTTATTGGTAATGCAGAAATTCCCCTCTACTTGTAAATCCAGCTCCATGAGATACCGTTCTATACCGATATAAGGCCTGCCGGTCGCCAGCGCAACGTAAACGCCCTTGCCGCGCGCCGCGCCGATAGCCTCTTTCACCGCCGGGGTAATTTCGTGTTTATGATTTAACAGCGTCCCGTCCATATCAATTGCAATCAATTTTATCGCCATCGCATCCTCTTGGATTGCGCCACAAGCATAAATCTGATGCCTGCCGCTTGTTTTATACTGCTTTAGGGCAGCGGTCACTTTAGCCTATATGACCCGACAACGCTGTCAACCGTTGTCGCGCCGGCGATATTGGCGACCGACATTGCCATAGCATCCGCCAGGGATAATTCGGAGCTATGACAAGAGGGAAGCAATTTTATTAAGCGGAGCGCCGGCACACCCGGTGAAATAGAGTGCCATCCTGACCAACGCCGGCGCCATGGTCCGCCAACCCGGCTATGGCCGATGTAATAGGCCGCTACCCGGGTTATGCCCGGCGCAATAGCTCGCCGCTCTGGTTGTGACCGGCGAAATAGCCTGCCTACCTGGTTATGTCCAGCGCAATGGTCCGCCGACCTGGTTGTGACCGGCGAAATAACCCGCCTTCGCCGGCGGCCCAATGCCGCTTGTCGGTTAAAACGGGGCAAAAAAAATCCGGGCGCTGAGTCCCGGATGTTGAAGGGGCCCGTAGCCGCCGTCAAATATCGATATTCGCCGCCTTTAGCGCGTTCTCTTCAATAAACGCGCGCCGTGGCTCGACCGCATCCCCCATCAGCGTGGTAAAAAGCTGATCGGCGGCGATGGCGTCTTTCACCGTGACGCGCAACATGCGCCGGCTATCCGGGTCCATGGTGGTTTCCCACAGCTGTTCGGGGTTCATTTCGCCCAGCCCTTTATAGCGCTGCACCGCCAGGCCGCGACGCGACTCTTTCACCAGCCATTCCAGCGCCTGTTCAAAGCTGGTGACCGGTTGGCGGCGTTCACCGCGCTCGATATAGGCATCCGCCTCGATAAGATCGCTGAGCTTTTCGCCGAGCGTCGCCAGTTTGCGATACTCACCGCCGTGGATAAAATCGTAATCCAGCAGATAATCGGTATCGACGCCATGCGTCCGCACGCGCAGCAGCGGCTCGAACAGCTGACGCTCGCGATTTTCCTGCACTTTGAAGCTATAGCTGCTGCCGTGCTTTTCGTTTTCGTTCAGCGCTTGCACCAGCGACGCTATCCAGCTCGTGACCTGCTCCTGCTGATGCAACTGCGCTTCGGTCAACGCCGGTTGATAAATCAGATGGTTAAGCAACGCACGCGGGAAGCGGCGCTCCATGCGGCCTATCATCTTTTGCACGGCATAATGTTCGGCGACCAGATTCTCCAGCGGCTCGCCGGCCAGCGCCGGGGCATGGGCGTTGGCGTGCAGCGTAGCGCCATCCATCGCCAGCGCTATCTGATACTGGTCCATCGCCTCGTCATCTTTAATATATTGCTCCTGCTTGCCCTTCTTGACTTTATACAGCGGCGGCTGGGCGATAAATACATGACCGCGCTCAATAATTTCCGGCATCTGACGATAAAAGAAGGTTAACAACAGGGTGCGGATATGCGAGCCATCGACGTCGGCATCGGTCATGATAATGATATTGTGATAACGCAGCTTATCCGGATTATATTCATCGCGGCCGATGCCGCAGCCGAGGGCGGTTATCAGCGTGGCGACTTCCTGGGAAGAGAGCATTTTGTCAAAGCGGGCTTTTTCAACGTTAAGAATCTTCCCTTTCAGCGGTAATATCGCCTGATTTTTGCGATTGCGGCCCTGCTTGGCGGAACCGCCGGCGGAATCACCCTCCACCAGGTACAGCTCGGACAGCGCCGGATCGCGCTCCTGGCAGTCGGCCAGCTTACCGGGCAAACCGGCCAGATCCAGCGCCCCCTTACGGCGGGTCATCTCGCGCGCCTTACGGGCGGCTTCACGGGCGCGGGCGGCATCGATGATTTTACCCACCACGATTTTGGCATCGTTGGGATTTTCCAGCAGATATTCTACCAGCCGTTCGTTCATCAGCGACTCCACCGCGGATTTCACCTCCGAGGAAACCAGCTTGTCCTTGGTTTGGGAAGAGAACTTGGGATCCGGCACCTTGACCGAAACGACGGCGATAAGGCCTTCACGGGCGTCGTCGCCGGTGGCGCTGACTTTGGCCTTCTTACTGTAACCTTCTTTATCCATATAGGAATTCAGCGTACGGGTCATGGCGGCGCGGAAGCCGGCCAGATGGGTACCGCCATCGCGCTGGGGAATATTGTTGGTGAAGCAGTAAATATTTTCCTGGAACCCGTCGTTCCATTGCAGCGCGATTTCCACGCCGATACTGTCTTTTTCGGTGGAAAAATAGAACACGTTCGGGTGGATAGGGGTTTTGTTCTTGTTCAGATATTCCACGAAAGCCTTAATGCCGCCTTCGTAATGGAAATGATCTTCTTTGTCGTTGCGCTTGTCCTGCAAACGGATAGACACCCCGGAGTTGAGGAAAGACAACTCACGCAGCCGCTTAGCCAGGATTTCGTATTGGAATTCGGTATTATTGGTGAAAGTGGCAAAGCTCGGCCAGAACCGCACGGTGGTGCCGGTCTGGTCGGTCGCGCCCACCACTTCCAGCGGCGATTGGGGCACGCCGCCATGATAGGTCTGCTGATGCACTTTGCCTTCGCGTTTGATCATCAGCTCGAGTTTTTCCGACAGAGCGTTCACCACCGACACGCCGACGCCGTGCAGGCCGCCCGACACCTTATAGGAGTTGTCGTCGAACTTCCCACCCGCGTGCAGCACGGTCATGATGACTTCGGCGGCGGAGACGCCCTCTTCTTCGTGAATGCCGGTCGGAATACCGCGACCATCATCCTGGACGGAAACCGAATTGTCCTCGTGGATCATGACCACGATTTCTTTACAGTGACCGGCAAGGGCTTCGTCGATAGCGTTGTCCACAACCTCGAATACCATATGATGCAGACCGGTACCATCATCGGTATCGCCGATATACATACCCGGGCGCTTACGCACCGCGTCCAGTCCTTTGAGTACTTTGATACTTGAGGAGTCATAAGAATTCGACATCAACGTTTCCCGCTCATTTTAAACTTCGGATTGGAGGCTTATTTTACCCTGTTCCACCTTGAACATCTTGCCCTTTTCATCGGTAATATCACGGATTTGATCCGCGCTGACCGCGCTGACGAAAACCTGGGCGTGGGTGGCTTTTAGACGCTCCGCCAATAAGCGGCGGCGTCCGGTGTCCAGTTCAGAGGCGAAGTCGTCGATAAGATACAGACAACGCCGGCCGTTCCGGTGGGTAAGGAATTCGCCCTGCGCCAAACGCAGAGCGCACATTAATAATTTCAGCTGACCGCGCGAGAGGATATCCTCCACCGGTACGCCTTCGGCGCGGATACGGAAATCCGCTTTATGCGGCCCCGACGCGGTGTAGGTCAGTGCGCGATCGCGCTCGAACTGGCGTTCCAGCAGCTCGCCAAAATCGCTTTCTTTGTCCCAGCCGCGCTGAAAGCTGAAATCGAGGCGAAACTCCGGCAAAAATTGCGCGCAGGTGGCGCTAATATCCGTCGCGATAGCCTCGCTGTAGTCGGCGCGCCATTGACTGATACGATTCGCCAGCGGTATCAACTCCTGATCCCACGCGCGCAGCTGCTGATAACGGCTGACCTGACGCAGAGCGGCATTGCGCTGTTTTAGCAACCGACGCAGGTTGCTCCAGGCGGTAAAAAAACCCGGTTCATTATGGAAACAGCCCCAATCCATAAATGCGCGCCGGTATTTGGGGCCGCCGTTGAGCAGCGTGAACCCCTCAGGCGTAATCAGCTGCATCGGTAAGAGTTGGGCCAGCTCCGCCACTTTATGGCCATCGCTGCCGTCAATACGCACCGTGCTATCGCCCAGTCGATTGCGCGACAGCCCCACAGAGGTCGCGCGTGCATCGGTCTCTTCGGCGTCAATACGCCCGTGCAGCACGAATTCCGGCTGCTCATGGCGAATAACGCGCCCGGATTGCAAACTGCGAAACGCACGACCGTGGCCAAGCGTGTAGATCGCCTCCAAAACGCTGGTTTTCCCGCTGCCGTTGGCGCCCACCAGAAAGTTGAAATCGGCGGCCAAGGACAAATCGGCGGAGGCGATATTACGAAAATCACGAATCAACAGACGCGACAGAGCCATTAACTCACACTACCTTACCACATTGGCTACAGACGCATCGGCATAACGACATAGGCGGCCGCCTGGCTGGCGCTGTCTTCAATCTGCACGCTGGACACCCCATCGGTCAGCAGCAGCCGCACTTCCTCGCATTTCAGGGCGTTTAGCACGTCGAGTACATAGCTGACGTTGAAACCGATTTCCATCTCGCTGCCCTGATAAACGACATCGAGGATCTCTTCCGCTTCTTCCTGTTCGGGATTATTGGCGGTGATTTTCAGCTGGTTGGCGCTGAGATAGAGCCGCACGCCGCGAAACTTTTCATTGGAGAGGATGGCGGCCCGGGCGAAGGCTTGCTTGAGCACATCACAGCCCGCCTCAAGGGTTTTATCGGGATTCTTCGGCAACACGCGGCGATAATCAGGGAAACGGCCGTCGACCAGCTTGGAAGTGAAGATATAATCACCGACGCTGGCGCGAATATTGTTGCTGCCGATTTGCAGCTTGACGGGGTTTTCGCCGCCGTCCAGCATGCGCACCAGCTCCATCACCCCTTTGCGCGGCACAATGACAGAGTGGGACGGCAGCGCCTCACCGACCGACATGGCGCAGACCGCCAGGCGGTGCCCGTCGGTGGCCACGGTACGCAGTTCCTCGCCTTCGGTTTCGAAGAGCATACCGTTGAGATAGTAACGCACATCCTGATGAGCCATCGAGAACTGCGTCGATTCGATTAATCGTTTCAGAATTGACTGCGACAGGGTGAATTCCACCTCGCTTTGCCAATCATCCAGATTGGGAAAGTCGGAGGCGGGCAGCGTGGAAAGCGAATAGCGGCTGCGCCCCGAGCGAATCAGCATCCGTTCACCTTCCAACGTCACGGCGATTTCCGCCCCTTCCGGCAAACCGCGACAAATATCAAAAAACTTGCGCGCCGGCACCGTGGTGGCGCCCGGCTCATGAGCGGCGCTCAGCGCCACCCGCGCAACCATTTCCATTTCCAAATCGGTACCGGTCAGATGCAAGCGGTCTTCCGTCACCTGCAATAGCAGGTTACCCAGAATCGGTAATGTAGGGCGGCCTCCCAACGGGCTGCTGACCTGTTGCAGGGGCTTAAGCAGATGCTCACGTTCAACGATAAATTTCATAGTTAGGAAGACAATGTTCTGATTAAGTTAGAGAAATCTTCTTTAATATCGTGGCTCTCTTCACGCAATTGCTCGATTTTCCGGCAGGCGTGCAGCACCGTCGTATGATCGCGTCCGCCGAACGCATCGCCGATTTCGGGCAGACTATGGTTGGTTAATTCTTTCGATAACGCCATCGCCATCTGTCGGGGGCGCGCTACCGAGCGTGAACGCCGCTTGGAGAGCAAATCGGCCACCTTGATTTTATAGTATTCCGCGACGGTTTTCTGGATATTATCAATGGTGACCAGCTTTTCCTGCAGCGCCAGAAGATCCCGCAGCGCTTCGCGCACAAAGTCAATGGTAATCGCCCGGCCGGTGAAGTTGGCGTTGGCAATGACGCGGTTCAACGCCCCTTCGAGCTCGCGGACGTTGGAACGTAAACGCTTGGCGATGAAAAAAGCCACTTCCCCCGGCAGGCGGATCGCGTTCTCATCGGCTTTCTTCATTAATATCGCCACGCGCGTCTCAAGCTCCGGCGGCTCAATTGCCACCGTCAGCCCCCAACCAAAGCGCGACTTCAACCGGTCTTCGACGCCGTTTATTTCCTTGGGATAGCGATCGGAGGTCAGAATAATCTGCTGATTGCCTTCGAGCAGTGCATTGAAGGTATGGAAAAACTCCTCCTGCGAGCGCTCTTTATTGGCGAAAAACTGAATGTCATCGATAAGCAACGCGTCCACCGACCGGTAATAGCGTTTAAATTCCTCGATGGCATTATTTTGTAATGCCTTGACCATATCCTGGACAAAGCGCTCTGAATGCATATACACCACTTTGGCATTGGCCTTGCGCGCCATGATGCCATTGCCCACCGCGTGCAGCAGATGGGTTTTGCCCAGCCCGGTGCCACCATAAAGGAACAGCGGATTATAAGCGCCGCCGGGATTGTCGGCGACCTGTCGCGCCGCGGCGCGCGCCAGCTGGTTCGATTTACCTTCAACGAAATTGTCAAAGTTATGTTTGGGATTCACATTGGAGCGATAAGAGAGCTCCGGTTGCAGCGGAGCGTTATCCCAGCTCGGCCGGCTGGGCCGCGGACGGGCGACCGCCGCTTGGGACGGCGCCTCGCTGGCGTGATGGCTCGCGGGCTGAAGCACCGCCATTTGCGGCGGCTTGCTGCCCACCTCAAAGCGCAGCAGCGGCGCATCGGTGCCGCAGAAGTCATTTAGCAACCCGTTGATGTTGTTCAAATACTTATCCCGCACCCAATCCAGCACGAACCGATTAGGGGCGTAAAGCGCCAGAGTGTTGTCACTCAGTTCCGCCTGTAGGGGGCGTATCCACATACTGAATTCTGTGGCAGGTAACTCATCCTGTAACCGGGCAAGACATTGCTGCCAAAGCGAAAGTGACACGGCGGACTCCAATCGAACAAGATCAACAAAAGAAAAGAAACAAAACTGTATGATTCAGGATCATCTTTTTGACACAGATTACCGTGATGCAACCTGCGAACCGCCTTAAACGGTTTTTCCCGCAACGGATCTTGGTGGGGATCCCGTCAGGGAGTGCGGATCATAACGCAAACCGCGCCGCAGATCCTCCTCTTCTACACAGTTTTCAACCTTTTTATCCACAGGGTAACCGGGCGCTTGGGAGTGTACCTGATTCTGTCCCCGCTGGATAAAAAGTAAGCCTTATGATCGACGAAATTAAGCATAGTCTGAATTTTTCGGCCGGGATCGCGGACATGTGATCCTGCCAGGAATAGAGTAGATCCCGCATGATCCTTGCGCTTTGGCGCGAACCCCGTATAATTCTCAGCCCTACGCGTGACGTCTGTTGTCCTGTCCGACTTGCCGGACGGAGATTCTGGCATGAACACGGGTATTCAGGCGGGCATGCGCGATGTGAATTGACTCGGGACTGTACAATTATTACAATCCCGCCTCTTTATCGTTATGCGATTGAGGCGTCGGTCGTTTTCACGCCGAGCGGCCAAACGCGTTTACTGATCAGTAATTATCAAAGTTTAGGTAGAAATCGCTATGAAACGCACTTTCCAACCGTCCGTATTGAAACGCAACCGTACCCACGGTTTCCGTGCTCGTATGGCAACGAAGAACGGTCGTCAGGTTTTGGCACGTCGCCGTGCAAAAGGCCGTACACGCCTGACCGTATCTTCCAAGTAAGAAAGCTTGCCCACCGGGTGGTTAAGCTCGCATTTCCCCGGGAGTTACGGTTGTTAACTCCCAATCATTTTACTTTCGTCTTCCAGCAGCCTCAACGGGCCGGCACGCCGCATGTCACCATCCTCGGCCGCCTGAACACGCTGGGGCATCCCCGCGTCGGTCTCACGGTCGCCAAAAAACATGTAAAACGGGCCCATGAACGAAACCGGATCAAGCGCCTGACGCGCGAAAGTTTCCGCCTACATCAGCACGCCCTGCCCGCCATGGATTTTGTGGTCATCGCCAAAAAAGGCGTGGCCGATCTGGATAACCATGCCCTGACGGAAGCGTTAGAAAAATTATGGCGCCGCCATTGTCGCCAGTCTCAAAGCTGCTGATCGGGTTGATACGCGGTTATCAACTCGTGATCAGCCCGTTGCTGGGACCTCATTGCCGGTTCCGGCCCACTTGTTCGCAGTATGGAATTGAGGCAATACGCAGGTTTGGTATGTTAAAAGGCAGTTGGTTGACATTAAAACGCGTATTAAAATGCCACCCTTTGAACCCAGGTGGCGAAGATCCCGTGCCGCCAAAAACCTTTGACAACAGAGAACACTAACAATGGATTCGCAACGCAATCTTCTTGTCATCGCTCTGCTGTTCGTGTCTTTCATGATCTGGCAGGCCTGGCAGACGGACCATGCTCCCAAGCCTACCGCCCAGACCACGCAACAGAACGCGAACACCACAGCGGCAGACCCGGACAGCCAGGGCGTGCCGGCCAGCGGACAGGGCCAGCTCATTACGGTGAAAACCGACGTGCTGTCGCTGAAAATCAATACCCGCGGCGGTGACATCGAGCAGGCTTTCCTGCTGTCCTATCCCGATAAACTGGGTTCGCCGCAGCCTTTCCATTTGCTGGAAACCTCCGCGGAGTTCGTCTATCAGGCGCAAAGCGGCCTGACCGGTAAAAACGGCCCGGATAACCCCGCCAACGGCGAACGCCCGCTGTATACCACCAACCAGGACACTTATGTTCTGGCGGATAACCAGAGCGAATTGCGCGTGCCGCTGACCTATACCGCGCCCGACGGCGCGGTGTACACCAAGACCTTCATCTTGAAACGCGGCGATTTTGCCTTAAACGTCAATTACGATATCAATAACGCCAGCGCGCAACCGCTTGAGCTGACGTTGTTCGGTCAACTGAAACAATCCATTGATTTGCCCAAGGCGCGCGATACCGGCAGCAGCAACTTCGCGTTACACACTTACCGTGGCGCGGCGTACTCTACTACCGACGACAAATATCAGAAGTACAGCTTCAACGATATCAAGGGCGAGAATCTCTCCGTCAGCACCGAGGGCGGCTGGGTCGCCATGCTGCAGCAATATTTCGCCACGGCCTGGGTGCCTTTCACCCAGGGCAAAAACACGTTCTATACCACGGACCTGGGTAACGGCCAGGCGGCGGTCGGCTTCAAATCCGCTCCTGTCACCGTCGCGGCCGGCGGCCAAAGCGAGCTGAAAGCCACGCTGTGGCTCGGCCCGGAAATCCAGGACAAGATGGCGGCCATCGCCCCGCATCTGGATTTGGCGGTCGATTACGGCTGGCTATGGTTCATTTCCCAACCGCTGTTCAAGCTGCTGAAATTCATCCACAGCTATATCGGCAACTGGGGCTTCTCCATTATTATCATTACCTTTATCGTGCGCGGCATCATGTACCCGCTGACCAAGGCGCAGTACACCTCGATGGCCAAGATGCGCATGCTGCAGCCGAAACTGGCGGCGATGCGTGAGCGCCTGGGTGACGATAAACAGCGCCAAAGCCAGGAAATGATGGCGCTGTACAAGGCGGAAAAGGTTAATCCACTGGGCGGCTGCCTGCCGCTGGTGATTCAGATGCCGATCTTCCTGGCGCTGTATTACATGCTGTCAGGCTCGATCGAATTGCGCCATGCGCCGTTCGCCCTGTGGATCCATGACCTCTCGGCCCAGGATCCCTACTACATCCTGCCGGTACTGATGGGCATTACCATGTTCTTCATCCAGAAGATGTCGCCCACCACCGTCACTGACCCGATGCAGCAGAAGATCATGACCTTTATGCCGGTGATTTTCACCGTGTTCTTCCTGTGGTTCCCCTCGGGTCTGGTGTTGTACTATATCGTCAGCAACCTGGTGACCATTATCCAGCAGCAGCTTATTTATCGCGGCCTGGAAAAGCGCGGCCTGCACAGCAGGGATAAAAAAGCCAAATAACGGCGCGCGCCCGGCCCGAGCCACGCTGATAAGGCGGTCATAACCATGACCGCCTTAATTTTTTCAACCGCGCCCCGCGGCGCCAAGCGAGCGTTTCAATGAGCCAGACGGATACCATCACAGCCCTTGCCACCCCGCCCGGACGCGGCGGCGTCGGCATTCTGCGGGTCTCGGGCCCCCTGGCCGCCACGGTGGCCCGCACGCTGCTGGGTAAGCTGCCGCGGGCGCGCCAGGCGGAATACCTGCCCTTTCGCGATGACGGCGGCGCTACGCTTGATCAGGGCATTGCCCTGTTCTTCCCTGGCCCCCATTCCTTTACCGGTGAAGATGTCCTGGAACTGCAAGGGCATGGCGGCCCGGTCATCCTGGATCTGTTGCTGCAACGTATCGTATCGCTGCCCGGCGTGCGCATTGCCCGCCCCGGCGAGTTTTCCGAGCGCGCCTTTCTCAATGACAAACTGGACCTCGCTCAGGCAGAGGCGATTGCCGACCTCATTGACGCCAGCTCTGAGCAGGCCGCCCGCTCGGCGATCAATTCGCTGCAGGGCGCGTTTTCCGGGCGAATTCATGAATTAGTGGAAGCGCTCACTAACCTGCGCATCTACGTCGAAGCGGCTATCGACTTTCCCGATGAAGAAATCGATTTCCTCTCCGACGGTAAAATTGAAGCCAGTCTGAACGACGTCATCGCCAGCCTTGATGGAGTACGCATCGAAGCGCGCCAGGGCAGCCTACTGCGCGAAGGCATGAAAGTGGTGATTGCCGGTAAACCGAACGCCGGTAAATCCAGCCTACTGAACGCGCTTGCGGGGCGCGAGGCCGCCATCGTTACCGCCATCGCGGGCACGACGCGCGACGTGCTGCGTGAACATATCCACCTGGACGGTATGCCGCTGCATATTATCGATACCGCCGGCCTGCGCGACGCCGGCGACGAGGTGGAGCGGATCGGCATTGAGCGTGCCTGGCGTGAAATTGAACAGGCCGACCATGTGCTGCTGATGGTGGACGGCGCCGCCACCCCACTCAGTGACCCGGATATGCTTTGGCCGGCGTTTATCGCCCGTTTGCCTTCCGGTATGCCGGTTACGGTAGTGCGCAATAAAGCCGACCTCACCGGCGAAAGCGTCGCCATTAGTGAAGTGAGCGGTTACTCACTTATTACCCTTTCCGCCCAGTCCGGCGTGGGCGTAGACCTGCTGCGTACCCATTTGAAGCAGAGTATGGGCTTTACCGGCAGCACAGAGGGGGGCTTTTTGGCCCGCCGACGCCATCTGGACGCGCTGGAAACCGCCGCCGTGCATTTGCAGCAGGGGAAAGAACAGTTAGTGAGCGCCTACGCAGGCGAGCTGCTGGCGGAAGAGTTACGGCTGGCGCAACAGGCGCTGAGTGAAATTACCGGTGAATTCAGCTCCGACGACCTGCTCGGCAGGATTTTTTCCAGTTTCTGTATCGGCAAATGAATCTGGTGAGTAACGTCCGCTCCCTTTCTCTCACGCCTTAAGATTCACGGTTGGGTGTGACAGCCCCAACCGACATCCAGGCGCCTCACTATGACGCTGAAAGGCATCATCCCTGCCGAGATATCTCAATAACCTGTACGAACAGAAATAGCCGCTTATCGGGCCCGAATATGCGGCCACGCAGCAGCAATCATCCCTTTTGGCGCCAGCGCGCCGGGGGATATGAAAATGATTTCTCCCTAAGCGTCGCCCTGGTCCAGTGAAATACAGCCGGCTATCCGGCCCCGCAGCGGGGCGCGATGAGGCACAGCGGTCAATTCTGTGAGGTGGTTGGCTTTCGCCCGCTCCGGCGCTTGCGAAACTCGCGTGAAAGCAACAAGGTACCCTTTAATCGATTCAATGCGAAAAGGTACCCCATGTCCGCGAAAGACGATCTTTACCGACAAATAAGCGCGTGCTATCACCACGAGAGCGAGGGGTTTACCACGCAGGACTGCGAACGTTTTACCTCCGCCAGCCGCAGCGTGATAAGCCTTTATCTCAATCAGCTGTGTGACGAGGGATTTTTGCGGAAGGAAAATACCCGCCCGGTCCGTTTCTGGCTGAGCGAACCTAGGCCGACGACGGCGCCCCAGCGGCCAGAACAAGATGTGTTTCGGGCCTTAATCGGCGCGACCGGGAGTTTGAAAAGCGCGTTGGAATTATGCCTGGCGGCGGTCAATTACCCCGATGGCGGTTTACCGATCCTGGTCACCGGCGCCAGCGGCGTGGGAAAAAGCTACCTCGCCACCTTGTTGCACCGCTACGCCGGTGAAAACGGCGTGATCCCCCGCAGCGCGCGGCTGGTTGAGCTCAATTGCGCCGACTACGCCAATAACCCGGAATTATTGTCCAGTACGCTATTCGGTTATGTGAAGGGGGCCTTTACCGGCGCGGACAAAGAGAAAACCGGTCTGCTGGATGAAGCAGACGGAGGCTTTTTCTTTCTCGACGAAGTTCACCGCCTGTCCGCTGAAAACCAGGAAAAACTCTTCCTGTTTATGGATAAAGGCTACTTTTATCGCTTGGGTGATAACCGCCAACCTAGTCACGCCCGCGTGCGTTTTCTTTTCGCCACCACCGAAAATAGCGAAAATGTTTTGCTGACGACGTTCCGCCGCCGTATTCCCGTGATGGTTGAATTACCCTCGTCCGAATCACGCCCTTTTAGTGAGAAACTGGCGCTGGTATCCACCTTTTTCCAAGCTGAAGCGCAGCGCTTCAAACAAGACATTCACGTTACCACAGACTTGATTCGCCATTTGATTACTTCCCCTGGACGGGGAAATATCGGTGAACTCAAAAACCGCATCAAAGTCTTGTGCGCTTCCGCTTATACGCAGGGACAAAAGAACGGCATTCGTCTTGTAGGTAATCCGCCGGCGCAAGATGATAGCGAAAACGTCATTTTTCATTGGGACGAGAACGCCTTCCCGGCGTTACCGCTTACACCGACCAGATCGGTGGCGGGAGAAACCCTGCTGGAAAACTTTTGCCGATCCGCTAATGTCCCGCTGTTTGTTCGCAAGCTGGAGGAGCATTATCACGCAACCCTGGGCGAAGCGGCCGCCGCGCGGCTCTACCAGGGGGTGTTATGGAAAACCACGGTCGATACCCTGCGCGAGTTTACCGAGCTGAGCGGCTTACGTCTGGGCGAGATGATGGAAAAGGCCGTATTCCATTGTCTGCAATGGTGCCTGCATGGCACTGTTTCTTCCGCCGCTATCGAGCATCTCACCGCGGTGACGGAATACATTCCCCAGCGCGCTTGTTTACTGGCCAGTGAAACCGTTTCGCTGCTGCAACGGCGCTTGCCGGAAACGCCGGCGCCCCTGTTGCATCCCTTGCTGAGCGCCGTATTTTGCCACCAGGTCGAGCAGGAGCCGCTTATTCAAGGCATTATTGTGGCTCACGGGCTCACCACCGCCTCCAGCATCGCGGGAACGGCAAATAATTTGCTAGGGGGTTTTTATCTCAAAGCGTTTGATATGCCCCTGTCCGTCGACACGCGAGGGATCATCAGCCATCTCACCACCTGGATTGACGGGCTTAAAGAGCAGGCCGGTATGGTGATTTTGGTAGACATGGGCTCGCTCGAGGATATTTACGCCGAAATTAAACTGCATATCCAGGGCGATTTACTGGTGATGAATAATGTCAGCACCGCGATGGCGCTCGATATTGCGGAGAAAATTCAGCAGCGGCTGTCGATGAAAGAGATTGTCGACGGGATCAAAGGCGCTTGGGAAATTGAGGCGCGCTATTATTCCGGTATTGTCCAAGGCAATAAATTGATTATCTCCTGTATCTCAGGTGAAGGGGTGTCAAAACAGCTACAGGAGATCGCCCGGCGTTATGTGAATGATGAAACGCTTGATGTCGTAACAATGGAATACGACGATCTGAAATGGAAGCTGGCAAAAGCGGACAGCGCGCTGTACGGCACAAGGTTAATCATTACCACCACGGAATTGAATGCCAACGCTATCCCTATCATCAATGTCAGGAAGCTTATCGGCGATAAGCCCGACCAACTTTGGAAAAATTATTTTTCAACCATTATGTCCGCCGACAGATTGAAACAGATGGTCGACGAGATTGTCATTCTGTTTACCATTGAAGGGGTCGCCAGCCATCTCTCTTTCCTCAATCCCAACGTTATTATCGAAGAGGTGGAAGAAGTGGTGAAATTCTACGAGATGACCTACAACATTCACTTTGAGAGCTACCTGCGCATCAATTTATTTATGCATCTGGCGGCGATGATTGAACGACTGATGACCCACGAGGGTTTAAATCACCGTGAAGACAGCGAACTGACCGATCAGCAGCGCAATTTTATCGCACTGACGCCGCAAGCCTTCAGGCCGCTTATTGCCAAATACCGCTTTGCCATGACCACCACGGAATGCCTGATGATATATGAGCTCATGGAGCCCTGGATCACTGTTGACCATTCTTTGCTAGTGTTGAACGCCCAACGAGATAGTGTGCAGGTTTCTAGCGATGCCTAAACACTAACTCTAACTCACTAATAATTCTGTGAAATAAAATCTGGCATGCCTTTTGTATTAACTCTCACACAACTCGGCTTTAACTTCATCTGGAGAGAATGCAATGGCGTCGAAGAAGTGGATAGATCTGAATCAGCGGGTGATTATTGTTACCGGCGGGAGTTCCGGCATTGGCTCGCATATTGTCAATGATCTGCTGGAGAATAATGCCCAGGTGGTTGTTGCGGATATCCAAATACCGGACTCCGCCTCCCGCGCGGCCGGGGTGGATTACCGCTTGTGCGATATCACCGATCGCACCGCATTCAAACAGTGTGTTGATGACGTGTACCGCCAGTATCAACGTATCGATGGACTGGTGAATAACGCGGGGGTAAACCGCGCCCGGCTGTTGGTCGACTATTATAGCGAAACGCCGCAATACGAGTTAAGCGACGACGATTTTGATTTTATGGTGAGGGTGAACCAAAAGGGGCCTTTTATTTGTACTCAAGAAGTCGCCCGCATCATGATCCGCCAGAAACAAGGCGCGGTGGTAAACATTCTCTCCGAGGCCGGCATTGAGGGCTCAAAAGGACAGAGTTGTTATTCTGCCACCAAAGCCGCCGTGCATGGTTTTACCCTATCCTGGGCGAAAGAGCTGGGTGCATTTGGTATTCGGGTCGTGGGCGTTGCGCCCGGCATCAATGAGCCGACGCCGATGGGAGATGCCAAGCACCGCGAAGCGCTGGCCTATACCCGCGGCATGAAGGTCACCAATATTGATGAAGATTACAGCCAGAAAATCCCCCTCGGCCGTCAGGGAAAGTTGGATGAAATCGCCAATTTGGTAACCTGGCTGTTGTCCGACAAGTCAAGTTATATCACAGGTACCACAATAAATATCACGGGAGGAAAATCTCGCGGCTAATCCTTTCCATTTCTGGCAGGAAATTTTATGGATAAATTAAACGTGGTCCCCTGGTTGTTGGTTATTTCACATGGTCGTTTCGGCAATGAATTAGTTAATAGCTGCGAAATGATCCTGGGTAAGATAGAGAATATTTATTGCTTTTCATTGATGCCGGGTATGGCGCCCGAGCAGCTTATGGAAGAGATGGGCGAGGTGTTAAAACGCGCCCCTACGCACAGTATCATCTTTACCGATATTTATGCCGGCACGCCGTCTAACGTGGCGGCGGTGTTTGCCAAACGTAAAGGCTTCCCGGTGATTTGCGGCATGAATTTACCCATGCTGATTGAAGCCGAGATGCATCGCAATGAACTGAGTACGGAAGAACTTATCAATCGCATTATTGAAGTGGGCGGTGAAAGTATTAAAAACGTGACATCTATAGCCAACGGGAATACCTATGAATAATATTAAACTGGTACGGGTTGATTTTCGCCTCATTCATGGGCAGGTTATTACGAAGTGGCGAAATATTATCTCCGCTACCGAGATCATTATCGTGGATGACAAATTATCCAAAGACCCCTTTTTGGCCGATATCTACGTGATGGCGGCGCCGCCGGGCGTCGATGTTCATGTCATGGCCGAAGAGCAATTTATTAACGCCTCTCAAGAGGGCTACTTCAACAGCAATAAAAGCAACGTACTGGTGTTATTCAAATCCATCGGTAACGTCAGACATTTGATGTCCAGGGATATTGTATTCAAGGAAGTTCAGGTTGGGGGACTCGGTGGCGGTGTCAATCGGCGCAGCGTGGTGAACGGAATATCCATTGATGATCAGGATTTACAGGATCTCAAATTTATTCAGTCCCAGGGAACCGCCGTTTATTTCCAGGTCACCCCAGAGGAAGTCAAATTAACGTTGGATAAAGCCATAACGCGTCTGGAGGGTTGACTATGTGGGAAGTCGCGATTTTTACCGGGCTCTGGTACTGGATTTGTAAAACTGACGTTGGTTATGCCATTACCCACGCCATCCGCCAGCCATTATTCGCCTCAGTACTGATTGGCTTGATAATGGGTGACGTCACGCAGGCGGTCATCATTGGTGCGGCCATACAGATCTTGTACATCGGTCTGGTGGCGGCAGGCTCCAACTTGCCCGCCGATGATTGTCTGGCCGGCCTTATCGCTATACCGCTCGCCTTAAACACCGGCCTTTCGCCGACGCTGGCCATTGCCATCGCGGTACCGGTCGGGGTTATGGGCGTATTTCTTGATCAATTCAGAAAAACCGTCAACGCCGTTTTCGTGCATATGGCGGATAAGTACGCTGAAGAAGGCAATGTTCGCCAGATAAAATTGTGCGCCATCGTCTGGCCGACCGTACTGGGCTTCTTCATTCGTTTCCCCGTGCCCTTTCTCGCCAATCTTTACGGCAAAGACAGCATCAATGCCTTTCTCAACAGCGTACCGGAATGGCTGATTCACGGGTTCAGTGTCGCAGGCGGTCTGCTCCCCGCGCTCGGCTTTGCCTTGACCATTTTCGTTATCGGTAAAAGAGCATTGCTACCGTGGTTTTTTATCGGCTATTTCCTGGTGCAGTTCAGCGGCATTCCCGTCTTCGGCGCGGCGATTTTTGGTCTCAGCGCAGTGTTACTCATTTCTTATTATCAAAATAAAAAAGAAGCGTGAGGATCTTACCTATGTACCCTAAAGAGATTACAGAAAAAGATGTTAAGAATAGCTGGCTCTATTATTACATCGTCGCGGAAATGGGGATCTCCTACGAGCGTTTACAGGCGTTAGGCTTTACCACCGGTATTTTGCCTATCCTGCAAAAGCTTTACCCAGACCCGGAAGATTTGAAGCTCGCCATCAAACGCCATTTGGTGTTTTACAATACTGAAGCCGTATTTGGCGCGCCGATTAACGGCATCGTCATCGCGATGGAAGAACAGAAGGCGAAAGGCGCGGATATCGATGATGACACCATTACCGGCATCAAAACCGGGCTGATGGGGCCGATGGCGGGAATTGGCGACTCAATTGACTGGGCGACGCTGAAGCCAATCATCTTCGGTCTGGCGGTAACGCTTTCGGCTAATGGAAGTATCCTTGGCGCCTTTTTCTTGCTGCTGCTGCCGATTATTCAGATTGTTGTTGGTCGTAAACTGGCGGCCTACGGTTATCGCGCCGGTCAGGCGTCCATTCGCGAGATATTACAGTCCGGTCATATCCGCATGCTCATTACCGGGGCCAGCACCCTTGGTCTGTTTATGATGGGTGCGTTGTCATCGACCTACGTGAAGCTCAGCACGCCGCTGCAATTCAGTTTTGGCGAGCAAAATAAACCCTTCGTTCTGCAACAGGTGATCGACAACATTGTCCCCGGTATTTTGCCGCTGCTGGCCGTATTCGGCATCTACTGGTGGCTAGTAAAACGCAACCAGAATTTCACCATCATTATGATATTGATTGTTGCCATTTCAATTATCGGGGCATTACTGGGAATATTTTAACAGGAGGCGCTATGCAGGCCGTACATTTTGGCGCAGGCAGTATCGGCCGTGGATTCATCGGCGACTTGCTCCACGACGGGGGGTATGACATTACGTTTGTGGAGAACAATGACGCTCTGAATACACAAATAAATCAACACAAAGGCTACGATATCTGGCTTATTGAAAAAGGGTATCAGCGTAAGTTCATCCCGGTGGCCGCCGCGCTTTCGCCGGCGAAAGACAGCGCGCTGATCGTGGATAAAATAACGCAAGCGAATCTTATCACGACGGCGGTATGGGCGGATAACCTCCGCCATATCGCGCCGCTTATCCTGGCAGGATTACGGGCGCGGCGGGCCGCGGGGAAAGACCGCATCAATATTATCGTGTGTGAGAATGCGCGCTTTAACGGAGAACGGCTGAAAAAAGAGATCGCCGCGCTGGGCGAATCCGATGTTGATGCCCTCGCCGCCTTCCCCAGCACCGCCGTTGACCGGATGGTACTGGCCTCCACACGCGACCAGCAACACAGTATCGATGCCGGCGTTGAATATGAGCTGGTCATTGATAAAACCAAACTTATCGCGCCGGATACGCAGCCCCTGCCCGGCGCGGTGTATACCGATAATTTGCAAAAATATATGGACCGCAAGCTGTATATTATCAATGGCGGCCATGCCTGGGCGGGGTACATGGGACATTTGCAAGGGTATGTCACCATGCAGCAAATATTCGCCGATGCCGCGCTGGTGAGCGCTATTCGCCAGTCGATGGGGGAAACCGCACGCCTGCTCAGCGTGATTTATGGTTTTAGCGCCGCTGAGCTGGATGAGTATATTCGCTTCGTTATCAATCGTTTCTGCACGCCCGGCGTGGTGGATACGGTACAGCGGGTATGCCGTGCGCCGATCCGTAAATTGTCCCCTGGCGATCGCCTAACCGGCCCCTGTCTACAATGCGAAGAACAAGGCTTGCCCAATGACGCTTTAATAACAGGCATTGCCGCCGCACTGCGCTATAGCGACCCTGACGATGAACAAAGCGTTAGCATGAATCGCTTTATTGCAGAACATGATATTAGCCAGGCCATTAGCCATTTTACCGGTATTAAGGAGAATAGCGCCCTGCACGGCAAAATTAGCAAAAGTTATGCTGCACTAGCTTATTAACGCACGATTTATTCAGGAGTCATTATGTCTTTTGCAAACAAAGACGGGCTGCTTATTGCCAAAAACATGGTCGCCATTATTCAGGAAAATAAAGCCTGGCTTAGCGAAATTGACGGCGCAGCGGGGGATGGCGACCACGGTATCAATATGAGTAAAGGTTTTACGCTGGCGGCGGAGAGATTGACGCCCGCTATGAATATGAGTGACGCCTTCTTACTTATCAGCCAGATATTAATGGGCGAAATCGGCGGTTCAATGGGGCCGCTGTATGGCAGCTGGTTCCGAGGATTAAGCCGCGCCAGCGCAGAACGGACGGATCTTGACGCCGCCGCGCTGCAAATGATGTTTGACAGCGGCTTGACCGACCTGCGCGCCTTAACCTCGGCGCAGACCGGCGATAAAACGCTGCTGGATGTATTGGTGCCGTCGGTTGAGGCGTTTGGAGAGGCCATCGCGACGGGAGCATCGGAAGACGCAGCGCTAATCGCGATGAAAACTGCGGCGCAAACCGGCTTCGACGCCACGCGCGCCATGCAGGCGCGTATCGGTCGCGCCAGCCGTCTGGGCGAACGCAGCATCGGTCATCCTGACGCGGGCGCAGGCTCCTGTTTGTTGCTGCTTTCCGCCTTTGCGGACACGGCAATCTCACTCATCAATCAGGGGAAAAAGCATGCAACGACTGTTAAATGATCCCGATCGCGTGGTGGATGACATGTTGGAAGGGTTCTTACGCGTACATCCCACCAGCGCGCTGCGCGCCCACGACCATGCTCGCGTTATCGCACGCGCGACACAACATCCTGGGAAAGTCGGCCTTGTCACCGGCGGCGGCAGTGGGCATGAACCAGCCTTTCTTGGCTACCTCGGCGAAGGCATGCTGGACGCGGTCGCAGTAGGCGAAGTGTTCTCATCACCCACCGCAAACGCATTTCTCGCGGCGATCCGCGCCGCCGACCAGGGTAACGGGGTGGCCTGTTTGTTTGGCAACTACGCCGGAGACAGCATGAACGTCCAGATGGCGGTGAACATGGCGGAGGATGAACGACGGCAGGTCAAGATAGTGAAAGCCAGGGATGATATCGCCTCGGCGCCGCCGCAGGACGCCGAAAAACGCCACGGTATCGCAGGAGGCGTTTTCATGTGGAAGACCGCCGGCGCGCTGGCGCAACAGGGCGGCACGCTAGAGCAGGTGATAGCGCTCGCGACGAAAACCGCGCAGCGCACCCGCAGCGTCTGCGTTGGGCTTTCGCCCTGCACAATCCCCGCCGTGGGCAAACCGAATTTCACCATCGCGCCCGGGAGTTATGAGTTTGGTATCGGTCATCACGGCGAAGCCGGGCAGCGCGTTGCGCCGCTCGGCGATGCAAAAGATATCGCGCGACAAATGGTGGCTGCGCTGTGGGAAGACTTTGGCCCGCAAGCGGAGCATGGCGTTTTCGCCATGATGGTCTCGGGCCTCGGCGCTACGCCGCTTATGGAGCAGTACCTGATGGCCGGGCATATCGTGGACGAATTAACCCATAACGGCGCGCGGGTTTGGCGGAGTTACGTTGGTAATTATGTGACATCGCTGGATATGAACGGCCTCTGCCTCACGCTACTGCTGCTCGACGACGAGCTGCAACGCACCCTGACTTTCCCGGCCGCACCGCTGGGGCTGGCTTCATTGTAACGACATAAGGAAGGAAAAATGAAACTCCAATTGGCCTTAGATGAATTACCGCTGGATGACGCGCTCGCTCTGGCGGAAAGCGTGCGCGACTATGTTGATATTATTGAAATAGGCACGCCGTTTGTCATTGCGCGGGGCATGGACGCCGTACGCCGTTTTCGTGAGCGTTTCCCGGAAAAGGAAATCCTGTCCGATGAGAAGATCATGGACGGCGGCTATTTTGAGAGTCAGCTCGCGTTCAACGCCGGGGCAGATTATGTTACGGCCCTGGGGGTCACCGATATTTTGACGGTTAAAGCCTGCCTGCGCGCGGCGCAGGAGAGCGGTAAGCAACTGGTGATCGACATGATTTGCGTGGACGATTTACCCAGCCGAATCGCCGAGCTGGAAGCCGCCGGAGTCAAAAACCTGGCGGTGCATACCGGCGCCGACCAGCAAGCCGCCGGGCGCCAACCCATCGAAGATCTCAAAGTGATGAAAAAGCACGCCCGGCACGCCACCATTTCCGTAGCGGGCGGCATCAATAGCCGGACTATACATCACTATGTCGAACAGCAGCCGGATGTCATTATCGTTGGCTCGGCCATTACCAAAGCGGACGACCCGGTGCAGGAAGCTCGCCTTATCAAAACGGCGATGCAAGGAGCCAGTCATGCATAAATGTGACAATTTACTAGCGATCCTGGCTGAATTAACGCAAGACGCGCAGCAGATCGATAACGATAGCGTCCAGGCGCTGGGCGATGCGATCCTGGCCGCCAAACGCGTTTTCGTCGCCGGCGCCGGCCGCTCGGGGTTTGCGGCCAGGGCATTTTCCAATCGCCTCATGCACCTGGGCTTCCAGGTCTGGTTTGTCGGTGAGCCAACCACCCCTTCCATACAGCAGGGTGATTTGCTGATTATCGGTTCCGGCTCAGGGGAGACGGGCAGTCTGGTGACAATGGCGCAGAAAGCGCACAAACAGGGGGCCGTCATCGCCACGCTGACCATTTATCCGCAGCACAGCATCGGGCAGCTCGCGACGGTGGCCATCGCCATTCCCGGCATCACCGCTAAAAGTGAAGAGGCCTCAACGAAAGCGGCGACGGTCCAGCCCACGGGCTCCTCGTTTGAACAGCTCAGTTGGTTGATTTATGACAGCGTGGTGATTCGCCTGAAACAGCTTACGGGGCAGAATGATGCGCAAATGTTCAGCCGCCACGCCAACCTGGAATGAGGAGCGCCGCGGCGTCGTCATCTCAGACTCGCCGCCCCCCTCTTCGCGCAGGCGGTGGGGGAGCGCGAGTAACGCCCTAATCGCCGTTGGGTGATCCCCTCTGGCGCGGGAGCGCGAGTAACGCCGTTATCGCCTTTGGATGTTCCGACCTGCGACAGCCGCTGGTGCAGCAAAAAGCCCTCTCGGCATCGGCAATGACACCCCCGGCCGTCGACACGCGTTTACCGCCGGGGAGTTAAGACGACAAAGCCGCCTGCTCAAGACGCCGCAAACTGTCTTGGGCATGCTGGCGCAACAATCTGCCCGCCAGCGCGGCGTCCCGCGCCAATACCGCGTCGAAAATAGCGTGATGTTCCCGAAACGAAAGGGTGATCGTTTGTGGGTTGTGCCGAAAGGTATAGCTGCGAAATAACTCTAGCTGCACCACCAGCCTGCGATAGGTGTCATACAGCGACGGATTGCCGGTATATTTGACCAGCAGATCGTGAAACTGGAAGTTAAGCGGCGTATACAGCGCGATATCCTGCCGTTCAAGGCCGACGGCCATCTTCCGCAGTACCTCGCCTAAATCCTCGGCCCCCGCCGGCGTCAGGTGTTGCGCCACCAGCGTACCGGCCAATTCCTCCAGCGGAATGCGTACCTGATAGATTTGCAGCGCTTGCGCCATATCCAGCCGCCGTATCCGCACGCCGCAATTTTTCTCAAATAACACCAGACCGCGCTCTTCCAGCATGCGGAACGCCTCCCTGACCGGGCCGCGAGAAATGCCCATTTCGGCCGCAATTGCCGCCTCACGCAGCGGCGCGCCGGGCGTTAACTGTCCCGCGACGATACGGCGTTCCAGCTCTTCTTGCACCAAGTTGGTCAGGGATTGGGTGCGCAGCAGGGTAAGGGTATCAGGTGTGTTCATGGCAATCTCACGTTACGGTTCAAGGCGTCAAACAGAGAATAGAACAAAGACGCTTAATTGTAAATTGTCAACAATATGCAATAATCACCCCTTAGCATGTCCCACGACACCTTAATGCTGTTACTGGAGATGAACCATGCTACGCAAATGTTTGGCTTACACCCTGTTGGCGCTGACCCTGATCGGCACAGCGCTGACCGCCCGGGCACAGACCGTCAGACTGGCGGTAACCGATCTGGTCGGTCTAGAAGAGCTGCAACGAGAATTTGGCCCTTTCAAACAGGAACTTGAACGCGCCAGCGGTCTGGATATTCAGTTCCTGCCGGTGACCAACCGCACGGCGGCGCTCGAAGCGCTGCGGTTTCAAAAAGTGGACTTCGTACTGGCGGGCCCCGCCGAGTACGTGGTGATGCAAAAACGTGCCAACGCCAGCGTCGTTGTCGGTCTTTACCGTCCCGATTATTTCTCGTTGATAGTTGTCAAGGCCGATAGCCCCTTTTTCACCGCCCAGGAGCTTAAAGGCAAGCGCATCGGTATGGGATCGGTAGGTTCCACCTCGCGCCATTTAGGACCGCTTCAGCTGCTGGCCGACGCCGGTCTGGACCCGCTTAAAGATGCCACTATTACCAATACCAATCTGCGGTTGGCCTGGGAAGCGCTAAAAAATGGCTCGCTGGACGCCGTGGGCATGGGGCGTTCCGATCTAGAGAGCTTTCTTAGTCAAGAACCCAAGGGACAGCAGAACGCCTACCGCGTCCTCGCCCGCAGCGGCGATCTGCCTAACGACCTGCTGATGGCGGGAGCCCATGTTCCGGCGCAGACCATTCGCACATTGCGCCAGGCAATTATCGACCATTCAGCGTCGTTGATAGCCAGCATTGGCCAAGGGGCTGAGCACGTTAAGCGCTACCAGGGCATGCGCTTTCTGACGGCGATGGCGGACAAGGATTACAACGTGGTGCGCGCCATGTACCGCACCGCGGGTTATCCCGAATATGCCGAGTTCATAGGGGATTAACATGCCAGTATCGGATCGGTCAGTACACCCTGTCGCCTTACGCGTACGGGGTCTCGGTAAACGATTCGGAACGGGACAGCCCCCCGTCTGGTCGGACGTTTCGTTTGACATTCCCTATGGGCAACGCGTCGCCATTATCGGCGGTAACGGCGCCGGGAAAAGCACGCTGCTGCGCTGCTGTATGCGTCTGATTGAGCCCGATACCGGTGATGTGCAATTGGCGGGGAAAAATATTATCGGTTTGGCCTACCGCGATCTGGCCAGAGCCCGCGCGCGCGTGGGCTTCGTTTTCCAAAAACACAACCTGGTCAATCGGCTTTCGGTGCTGACCAACGTGCTCCATGGCGGAATGGCCTGGTCACGCACGCCGCGCATGTGGTTTCACAGCATCGCCTCCCGCGAACATCGAGATTACGCGATGCATTGTCTGGAACAGGTGAAACTCGCACCGCTTAGCGGTCGCCGGGTGAATGAACTGTCCGGCGGCCAATCACAACGCGTTGCCATTGCCCGCGCGCTGATGCAAAAACCGCGCATCATTTTCGCCGATGAACCGGTTGCCAGCCTGGATCCCCGCGCCGGCGAAGACGTGATGCAGGTCTTTTCCGAGCTCGCCCGGCGCGAATCGATCACGCTGGTCTTCGTGACGCATCATATGGAGCACGCGCTGCGCTATGCCGATCGCGTCCTGGGATTGCAAAACGCTCGCCTGAATCTTGATGCGCCAGGCCGCGACCTTAACCTAGAACAATTACGAGGCCTGTATGAGTGAAAAACCGCGCGCCCGTCTGCCGGGTCGATGGGAATCGCCGTCATGGCTTTCGTCACTGCTGTTTGCCATCTTTGTGATCTTTTTCGCCTGGTCGCTGTCTGCCGCGGGAATCTCCGTGCCGCAGCTGCTGCGCGGCTTGCCGAACATGGCGACGATTGCCAAAGACATGATGCCTCCCGCCACGGATCGCGCCCTGCCGATGATGAGCGCGCTGCTGGTCACCTTTCAAATGGCGCTGGTGGGTACCGTTATCGGCATCATCCTCAGTTTGCCGTTAGCGGTTTTGATGGCCAGAAACTACACGCCGCATCCCGCGGTGCGCACCGCTATCCGTGGGGCGGTGAGCTTTATCCGCACGGTGCCTGATCTTGCCTGGGCGCTATTTTTCGTCGCCTCGGTCGGTCTTGGCCCCTTCGCCGGGACGCTAACGCTCATCATGGATACGGTCGGGTTTTGCGCCCGTTTCTTCGCCGAAGCCATCGAAGAAGTCGACGAGGGGCCGCCCGAGGCCCTAACGGCCATGGGCGCATCGCGCACGGCCATAATTGTTTGCGCCGCCCTACCGATGTCGCTGCCCAGTCTGATAAACAGCAGCCTGTTTTCCTGTGAAAAAGCGGTACGTTCCTCGGTTGTGCTCGGTCTGGTGGGCGCAGGAGGCATCGGCGCCGAACTGGCGATAGCCATGGAAATGTTCCGCTTCGATCAGGCGGCCACCATCATCCTGATGATTTTTTTATTGGTATTGGGCGTAGAGAAACTGTCCTCTTATGCCCGGTCCACGCTTCTTACTCCCAGGCGGTAAACCGCTTTACAACACTGTACGAAAGGAAAAAGCATGAACCAAACCCTCACTATCAACGGTATCCCCTACCGCCACCCGGAACGCCCCGTGGTCGTGGTCTGCATCGACGGCGGCGATCCTGAATATCTGCAAACCTTCCTGGCGCAGGGGGCAATCCCCAACATCCAGCGTTTTATTCAGCAAGGTTATGCGGCGGTCGCGACCAGCGCCATGCCCTCGTTCACCTGTCCGAATAATATGTCGATCATTACGGGCGTTCCCTCGTCACAGCACGGTATTTCAGGGAATTTTTATCTGGATACCCACACTTGGGAGCCGGTGGTGATGACGGGACCGGAATTGTTGCGGGGGGAAACTATCCTCGCCGGATTTGCCAACGCCGGCGCCAAGGTGGTTTCCATTACCGCGAAAGATAAGCTGCGCCGCCAACTGGGTAAGGGCCTGGACGTCAGCCAGGGCCATATCAGCTTTTCCTCCGAATATGCGGACCGCTGTACGCTGGCTGAAAATGGTATCGACGATGTGCTGAACTATATCGGCATGCCAAAACCGGATATGTATTCTATGGCGCTGTCGCTGTTCGTGCTGGAGGCCGGCATCCGGTTACTGCAAGACCGCCGCCCCGATGTGATGTATCTTTCCCTGACCGATTTCGTCCAGCATAAATGGGCGCCGCAGGAAACGGAGGCGCTGGCATTCTATCGGCAGCTCGATGAGGCTTTCGGCCGGCTGGCGCAGCAGGATATCGTGCTGGGACTTATCGCCGACCACGGCATGAGCGATAAAAGCAACGACCGGGGCGAACCCAATGTTATCTGGCTGCAGGAGATCCTCGACGCCGAGTTTGGCGCCGGGGAAACCACGGTCATTTGCCCCATCACCGACGCCTTTGTCGCCCACCACGGCGCATTAGGCAGCTTTGTCCGGGTGTGGAGCAAAGGGAACGTCAAAGTGCAGGCGATTATCGATCGCATCAATGCCATCGACGGCATTGATTACGCCCTGAATAAAGCAACGGCCTGCCGTCTGTTCGATTTGTATGAGGAGAGAGAGGCGGACGTGGTGGTGGTGTCGAAAAAGGATGTTTGCATTGGCAGCAGTGCCAAATTGCATGACCTTGAGGGCTTGAAAGGCCATCGGCTGCGCACGCACGGCGGTGTCACGGAATCCCAGGTGCCGTTTATTCTCAACCGGCCGCTTAACGCCGAATACCGCAATCGGGCGGCCTACACGTCGCTTAAGAGTTACCAGATCTTCGACTATGCCATTAATGGCACTGTGTAAACGTTTTTGCGGGCGGCGCAGGTCGTTAAACTAGTGCCGTCGGGAGCGACAACCGGGTCCGCCAACCGGCCCCGGCTGTCGATGCCCCACTACAACGCGGCGTTGAGCTCGGCGCGCATGTGGTCATTGAGCGGCATGAACTCGCTGTTTTCAACGCCGGTATCGCGATTTTCAATCAGCGCCATTTTCACTCCGGGCCAGGTGATGGTGTTATGCCAGACGCCTTTCGCGACACAATAGATTTTATAGGGCTCAAGAGGCACAGCGTGAAACGCCAGGTTGGCGTGCTCATCTTTTTGCGCGATGATCAACGTACAACGGCCGGACAATAAAATAAACACCTCATCGGTCAACAGATGACGTTCCAGGCAATCGAGATGATGTAGGTCGTTTTCCGGCTTCCAGTTTTTAATGCCAACAAACCAGCCATCGCTCTCGACCATCATCTTCAAACCGCTACCGACATGTTGGCTAATGTTAACCCCGTGATGGCACATAGTCGCTACTCCTTAAAAAAAGCTCTGGACATGTTGGGAGAACCCATGCCAGAGCGCCACAATGAAATCAAGGCAAAGTCAATAAAGCATTCAACGGCGACGAAAGCTAAAAATTCGCCGCTTTGCCGCTGGAGCCGGAAATTGAGATATAATTTTGTAGAATGTTTTTAGCCGTCGTTTCCATATTAATCATCATTGACATGAAGTCGATGTCGGGCGTTTCATGCAGCATGGTTTTTAATCCCTCCTTGCAGCCGACAAACGTATCGGTACAGACGTTTATTTTATTAATACCGCAGGCAACCGCCTGGCGAATATTTTCTTCACCTGAGTCAGAGCCGCCATGCAGTACCAAGGGCTTGCCGGTCGCCTGCTTGATTTGCGAGATACGGTCGAAATCAATCTTGGGCGCAAGATGTGAGGGGTATTTACCGTGCGCAGTCCCTACGGCAATGGCTAACGCATCGACGCCGGTGGCCTCGAAGAAATGCACCGCATCCTCGACGCGAGTAAATAAATCCAGTTTTTTTTCATCGGCGTTAGCCGCTTGACCGATAAAACCGATTTCACCTTCAACCGTGACGTTCTGCGAATGGCAAAGCGTCACGACCTCTTTGGTACGACGGATATTCTCTTCCAGCGGATATTCCGAAGCATCAATCATGATCGAGGAGAACCCATGGCGAAAGGCATGGGTAATTCGCTCATAATCCTTACCGTGGTCAAGATTTAGCGCCACCGGCACCGTTGCCCGCGCGGCTAGCGTTCTGACAATACCGGAAATGATTTCGCCATCGCCATGTTTACTCATTTGCCCCTGACCAATGTTAATAATGATCGGGGCATTCTCTTCTTGTGCGGCTCTGATAGCCCCGCGCACCAGTTCCAGATTTATCACGCTGGCTGAAATCACGCCATAAAAATTTTTATTCGCATCGTCTAATATCGTTTTCATGGTCACATACATAATAATACCTCAATTGTGTTTATTACTGACAGATGGTTAGGCAACAGCTATCCCGCTCTCTGATAAATATCAAATAGCCAAGGTATCTTTAACGATAATAAAAGTGAGCTAAATTAAAGAGCCATTACCTCTTCACTTCTTTTTATCAATTCCCGTTCCAGGTTAGCGATCTCACGTATTGACATAATATTCTCAAGCCAAAGCGCATCTGACTTCATGGCGCTCTTGGCTACCAAGTATTTGACTTTCGGGATGACCAACGGCGTTACACTTAATTCGTTCACTCCGGCGGCGATTAAATAAGGGATCATCTTTTCATCGGAGGCAATTTCACCGCAAACGTGAACCGGGATGCCATTTTTGCGCGCGGAGGTAATCACATGAGTGATCATCCGCAGTACCGCAGGGTTATGCGCGCAATACAGATGCTGGGTTTTACTGTTATTACGATCGCTGGCCGTTATATATTGCGTCAAATCATTGCTGCCGATGCTAAAGAAATGGCAGTGGGCGGCAAACACGTCCGCCATAATCGCCGCCGCCGGCGTTTCAATCATGATGCCGAGGGCGATATTGTCATCAAAGGCAATGCCCCCCTGGCGCAATGCCGCTTTTTCATGCTCCAGCTGCGCCTGGGTGGCGAGCAGCTCTTCCAGCGTGGTCACCATCGGAATCAGAATTTTTAGCTTGCCGAATGCGGAAGCCCGTAAAATAGCCCGTAATTGACAGGAGAGAACCGACAGATTTTCGAGACAGTAGCGTATCGCCCGGTGACCCAAAAACGGGTTCTCCTCCGCCGCAATGCCGATATAAGCAGCCTGCTTGTCGCCGCCGATATCCAGGGTGCGTATCACGATGTCTTGTTGCGGCATCATTAAAGCCAGGGTCTGGTAAAAGGTGAATTGCTCCTCCTCGGTGGGAAAGGTGTCGCGGTTCATATATAGAAATTCGGTGCGCACCAGGCCAATACCCTCGGCGCCTTGCTCCAGAGCCTTCTTCGCCTCGCTGAGTGCGGTGATATTGGCACAGACGCTAACCTGACCTGGCTCATGGGCGCTGGTCATGACAAACCGCTTTATTTTCGCCTCTTGCTCCTGCGCCGCCTCGATCAATTGCCGATAGCGCGCAAGGCACTCATCATCCGGGTCGATATACAGCCTGCCCCGGTCGGCATCGACAATCGCCAGCTGCCCGTCCGCGAGGCTGGCTAAATCCATTTCTGCGCCGACAATCGCGGGAATACCCAACTCCTTCGCCAAGATGACCGAATGCGAGGTGACTCCGCCGCCGCGCGTCACGAAACCTTTTAACTGCTCAGGCGTATAGACCAGGGTATCGGCCGGCGTCAGCTCCTCGGCAATGATGATCCTCGCATCCTGGGGAGCGTGAGAAACGTTGTTATCAGCACTAGACAGCGCCGCCAGCAGCCTATGTTGTACCGCGCGGATATCCTCCGCCCGCTGAGCTAAATATGCCGAGGTGTGCTTGCTCAAACTACAGCACAAACGCTCGGTTTCCAGAATAACGGCCCGCTCCGCCCGCTGGCCGGCATCAATATGTTGTTTGATGTTGTCGAGATAGACTTCATCTTGCAGCATGAGCCGATACGCTTTATAAATTTTCGCCATCTCTGGCGAATACCGCTGTTGCGCCTGCTCATGATACCCAGACATCGTTTGCAAGCTCTGTTGCTGCGCCGCAAGCATGCGTTGCCACTCGTGTTCAGGCTCGCTGTGTTCCGCGGCATTGAGTATAAGCGTCGCCTGGCGGATCACCTGGATTTTACCGATAGTGATGCCCGCCGCTGCGCCAATGCCCTGTATGCTGTCCATGATGCCCCTCGCTGGTAAGGAATAAATGCTCTCGTCTCGGCTAGTGTTTAATACTGATTTCAAAATCGTCGATTTCGGGCTCTTCTTCCGTGTCAGATTGCGCATCGGACGCCTTTACTACCGGCTTTAGCATCGTCAGGACAGCGGCGGTAATGAGACTGCCGATAATCAGCGCGGCAACAAAGCCCCACGGATTGCCCATAATCGGAATAACGAAAATGCCGCCGTGGGGAACGGTACTCGTGACATTCCACAGCATCGTCAGACCGGCGGCCGCAGCGGCTCCCGCCATGCACGCAGGGATGACACGCAACGGATCGGCGGCGGCAAAAGGCAGTACTCCTTCGGTGATAAAACATAAACCCAGCGGGAAGGCCGCCTTGGCGGCATCGATTTCGCCTTGGGAATAACGTTTACGCCGCGAGATAAAGACCGAAATGGCCACGCCGATGGGGGGAACCATGCCGGCAACAATCTTGGCCGCCTCGGGGCCGTAGATACCCTGCGCCAGCATGGCATTTGAGAACAAAGAGGCCGATTTATTGACGGGTCCGCCCAAATCAAACCCCATCATGGCGCCGATAATAGCTCCCAGCACCATTCTGGATCCGCCCATCAGGCTACTCATCCAATCAATGACCGCGGCCTGGGCTATTGCTACCGGTTTGCCAACGATGAGATAAAATGCCAATCCCACAACCAACGTCGACAGCAAGGGGATGAACAATACCGGCATCAGGCCCTGCATGCTGGACGGTAGTTTGAGAAAACGTCTTATCGCTAATATCACATAGCCAACGAGAAACCCCGCAAGCATGCCGCCCAAAAAACCGGCTTTGATTTCCAAGGCGATAAAACCCAATATAAGACCCGGCGCGATACCCGGTCTTTCCGCAATAGAATAAGCGATGCCCGCGGTTAATACCGGGACCACCAGCCCCATCGCCACTACCCCAAGTTGATTGATAAACCAGGGTACCGTCTGGGTGGCATTGGCAACAAAAGGGCCACCACAGATTTTTGCGATGGCCATACATAATCCGGCCGCCACCACCACCGGGATCATATAAGATACGCCGGTGAGCATGTGTTTTTTAAACCCAATACCGTAAGTCATATTATCGCCTCGTCGATCAGATTAGCCGTTAGCCATTTTTTCCTGAATCTTTTGAATCAGGGACTTTGGTGACTTCACAACCGTTGCGATGGGCACTTCGACAACATGTTTATTTTTAAATCTTTCCAAACCGCCGATACCGATATCGGTCGCCAAAATAACGATATCCGCATTGGCAATGTCCTCGGCGCTGAGTTTATCATCTATGCCAATAGAGCCCTGCGTTTCGACTTTGATGTTGTGGCCCAAGCTCGTTGCCGCCTGGATGAGTTTTTCTTTTGCAATGTAGGTGTGGGCGATGCCCGCGGTACAAGCGGTAATTCCGACAATGTTCATATTTCACTCCGGATTAATCGAATATTGAAATCAATTCCTCAGCCGACTTAGCCGTCAGGAGCTGCGCGCATACTTCTTCCTTGCCGAGCATGCGTGCCACCTGCGACATCATTTTGACAAAATAATCATTTTTATCTTTTTTGTTCACCGCAAACAATATAATGACTTTTACTGGATTACCGTCCAAAGATTCCCAATTTATAGGTTTATCTAACAAACCGATGGCAATACAGGTATGGGTGACAAAATCGGATTTCCCATGGGGAATAGCAATATAGCCGCCTATACCGGTTTTTCCCTCACGCTCGCGTTGATAAACGTCATGGATAAACCCTTCGCTATTTTTAACCGCGCCATCTTTTTGCAACAACTCCGTCAGCATACCAATCGCTTGTTCTTTGTTTTGCGCCGGCATATTGACCCGAATGGCATTTCTATTGATAACATCTGAAAGTATCATAATGACAACCTTAACATTAATCCGCTAATAACGGCCTGATAATTATTCAACGGCATTAAGCAAGCTGGTCAGATCCGCAATCGCAAAGGCTTCATCAGCCCCGTCCGCCATAATGATAATTTTATCATTTTTGCACGCCCCCATACTCAGCACCGAGGTGATACTTTTGGCATTGAATATTTCCCCATCCTTTTCTAACGTTATTTTACTTGTAAAGCTTATGGACTTATCAACGAAATCCGCTGCCGGTCTGGCGTGTAATCCCTCTTCACTCCGGATAATCACTTCGTGGGTTTTCATATTCTCCCTCTCTTTCAATGTAAGCTGATAAAGTAGCGATAGAGTTCCCCGGGGGTCTTACATTGCCGTAGCGATTTCATGGCACACTCATTGTCCACCAAACGCGCCAACATCGAGTAGAAACCCGCGATACTGCTATCTATTTTGCCGTCAGCGGCCTTTTTGAAGGCCACGAGCACAATAACATCGCATGCACGTCCCTCCCGCCAGCAGGCGGGGGCGGCTAAACGCGTCAGAGAAATAAAATTTCTTTTAACCAGAGCGGGGTCGCCGTGGGTTAACACCACGCCCGGGGCAATCTCCGTCGAAGAGATTTTTTCCCTCGCAAGAAGGGATTGGAGATAACCGGGGTCAATAAGCCCCTGCCGCACGGCGGCATGACATAGCGTGGTCAACACCGTCTCTTTATCCACCGAATCGTCGATGGCGAAAGTCATTTCCGGCAATATATAAGATTGAAAACGCTGCAAGGTCCCGTTGCCGTGTGACATGACACTTTCCAGCATTTTGCTCTTCTGCATTTTTTTTACCGCGTCTTTGATGACGGAGAGATCATAGGGCAGCAGCACATCATTAACCTGCACCGTAGTTGCTTTCGGCAAATTCACCGGAACGGTGGTGACCACTAAATCACAAAAATTATTATCAAGACGGTGCAATTCCCTTACGGACAAGATATCAACAATCTCAACCTGCGTTATAGCGCGCATGATTTTCTGCGCTACAAATTGTGAAATACCGATGCCATAGTTACATACGATCGCCACGCGTATTTTCTTCATCGACAGACTTTGTGCGTTTTTGATGCAAAGGGTGATGAAACCAATTTCATTATCTGAAAAGGGGGTCGCGTATTGTTGTTCATAGAGACGAATGAAATATTCCACCTCAAGGAAAAGATCGAGATAGGAAAGTTTTACTTGCCGCACCAACAGCTGGGCGGATTCTGTTTCAAGATGATTCATATCAAATTTTATCCGGAAAATCATCGGCCGGATCAATAGAATCAACCGTAGTAATAGCGATTTATCGCGCACCAGCTCACCGCTAACAATATTGCTGAGCGACAGAATGAACCGCTGGGTGACCGCCATAATAGCCGGTGGCGTGGATATCACCTGTTCTCTTAGGGATTTCTCTTTAATTTCATTGAATTCACAGCTCAGTAAACAAGCCGCTATATAGTGGCGCTCGAGCGTAGCACAGCGGCCTTTGACCGCAATCGGCAATTGCTGGCAGATAGACATCGCCATTTCCTGTTCCGGGCAAGCATCGCTATTTTCCAGGTAGGCCCGTGGCAACAGGGTCGCGGGATCGCGGGTTCTACCCTGGCGGCCGATCACCAGTAACAGATTGACCACCAGCCAGATAAAGGCATCATAGGTATAATGAACAAGATAGTTGTTTTCTATTTTATCCAGCGTTTGTATCACCGAATCAATGTACACCAATTCCTTTTTAAACAGCACCTTGATAGCCAGGTAATCACTGTCATCAAGGGATACGTGGCACCGTTCATGATTATCTCCAAGCGCAGCGGCATCTCTTTTCAGTCGGCCCTTCAATTCAAGGAATAAGTGCCAGTATACTTGACGTAGGGCTGCTTCGCCCCCCTCCAGAGAATAATAGGTCTCGCATTTCTCGAGCCTAATCTCGAACCGGGCTAAATATTGCTCTGCTTCTATTAAATACTTTTTCAACCCGCTTTTATCCAGAAACGCACCTTCAGCCAACTCCTGCAATGACACTTTCGGCAGCGTTAGCAGCATAACCAGGACCCGTGATAATCGACTTTGAATACGATTGTCGATATGATGGTCAATGAAAGTGGCTGAAATTTTATCAAAAGCGGCCCTGTCCACATCAAGGTAAAACCCTTTATTCGTTTTGGCGACAAGCTTGCCAATATTATGATGATGGATTTCATGACCAATGATGTTAAGCTCGCTTCTCACCGTTTTTTCCGAGAATGAAATTTCATCGGCTATATCTTTTACCGTGATAAAATCCCTGACCATCCACAGGAGTTCAATTATCTTTCTTTGTCGGACAGTGAATAGCATCACGGTATTTACCCCTTCACCCTACTTTCGTCAGGTTAGCGCTCAATCCAATGCTGAAGTCATCTTCCTTCCTTAATATTCAGCATTAATATTACCAGCCCGCCTAGGGATAGCAAAGCAACCTAAGGGCATAATATTTTCACATTCGGATGATTTTTTCCATATTCCGGAGATCGCGATCACGTTTTAGTTGTTATTCTTTGGCAGGGTAATTTGTTATAACCATCACGTTTTATTTCGCTAAAATGCCAAATATAGAATTGTTGGTCACAGTTTTAACCCTTTAAACAGGCGATGTCGTTCGCTAAATCACAAAAGCGGATGCGCTGGACCGGGTGGTTTTTTCTTTGCTATTCGTCAATCACAGCCCGGCATCACGCTCTCCTCATTGCGCGGGGTTACTATCGTTGCGTGCGTAGGGTGTTATTGGGAGCCGCAAGGCAAAGGCGGGTTGTCGCGCAGGCAGGAGAATGGGCCGATAAACGCGAAGCCATCGGTGACGGGCGACAGCGCAGTCAGCACGTTAAAACACAGGAATGGTTAAAACCATCCCTGCTGGCAAAAAGGGCCGTTATGATGGCCATTTCTTTAATAAGATACTGGCATTGACGCCGCCAAAGCCGAAACCGTTCGATAAGGCATAGGTCATCGGCCAGCTTATCGCACCGCCGCTGACAAGGTGCAAGCCAGCGGCGGCGGGGTCAGGGTGGGTAAGATTGAGCGTAGCGGGTACCCGCTGGTCTCGCAACGCCAGCGCGGTAAACAGCGTTTCTATACCGCCTGCCGCGCCCAATAGATGCCCCGTGGCCGATTTGGTCGAGGCGATCGCCGGGCCGCCCTTTTCGCCAAACAACCGCTTTATGGCGTTAATTTCCCCCAGATCGCCCACCGGCGTCGAGGTCGCATGGGCATTGATATGCTGCACTTGCTCAGGGGCAATCGCCGCCTGACGCAAGGCCAGCGACATCGCGCGGTAGGCGCCGTCGCCATCTTCCGGCCCCGACGTCATATGGTATGCATCAGCGCTGGTACCGTAACCGACAATCTCGGCGATAGGTTGCGCGCCGCGCGCGAGGGCATGCTCCAGCGCCTCGATGACCAGCAGGCCCGCGCCTTCTCCCATGACAAAGCCTTCTCGGTCGCGATCAAACGGCCGAGAGGCTTGTTCAGGCAGGGCGTTATAGTGGGTGGCCACGGCGCGAGCCGCAGCGAATCCCCCCAGGCTGACGCTATTTATCGCCGACTCGGTACCGCCGCACAGCGCGATATCCGCTTCATAACAGTTAATCAAGCGCGCGGCATCGCCGATGGCCTGTATACCGGCGGCGCAGGCGGTCACCGGGGCGCCAAGCGGCCCCTTGAAGCCGTATTTAATTGAAACCTGGCCTGCCGCCAGATTGGCCAGAAATGACGGAACGGTAAACGGCGATAACCGCCCGGGCCCCCGATTGTCCGTCACCCGTACCGCGTTGGCGATAGCCGGAAAGCCGCCGATCCCGGTCGCAATCACGGTAGCGGTCCGCTCCTGCTGTTGCTGCTCGGCGGCAATCCACCCCGATTGCTTCAGCGCTTCCTCAGCGGCGGCGAGCGCGAAAAGAATAAAGCGGTCCATCTTTTTCTGATCCTTGGGCGCCACGACGCTTTCTGGCATAAACCCCGCCAGCGGATCTACGGTGATATCGGGAACGCTTCCACCAATTTTAACCGGTAGTAGCGCGCCGATGTCCTCCGGCAGTGCGCGGATCCCGGACTGGCCCGCCAGCAATCTTGACCAGACGGTCTCTACGCCACAGCCCAAAGGCGATACGGCCCCCATTCCTGTTATAACAATGCGACGGTTCATTTTGAATTCCTTGCGTTAGGCGCACCGGCAAGGGAGGGCGTATCTTGCCTGTTTTTTAGCCGCCGCTTCATGCCCTCTCCGGCTTTCGGCCCCGCTACCAGCATGAGGTTGTCCAGGGTCAACTTTTCCTGACTGGCGAGATCCATCAAGGCAGGCGCGACCGGCAGTCCCGTTTGCCGGTGTACAGGCACCACCGCGATATCGTCACAGGCGAGCTGCGTATTTCCCCAATGCAACAAGGTAATGAGGACCGGAAAAAACGCTTTTCCGCGCGGCGTAAGTAAGTATTCATGGCGTAGCGGCCGGCTTTGATAAGGATGTTTGTAAAGGATGCCGTGCTGTACCAAATGTTTTAGCCGTCGGGTAAGCATCGTCGGCGACAATTGCAGGCTTTGCTGAAACTCATCGAATTTCGTCAGACCATGAAAAGCATCGCGCAGGATGAGAATGCTCCACCACTCTCCCACCAACTCCAGGGACCGTGCTATCGGACAATCGCTGTTATCAAAATGCGTTCGTTGCATGGCGCGCCGCCTATACCCTGTGATGATGTGCCGGTGTGACTACTATAAGTGTAGTTACTTAAAAAATACTTTAGCTTACACTTGTAAGCTAAACAAGTCTGACCTGTAGGGGAGTCTTAAGGAATGAGCTAATGCCCTAATCGATGGGCGGGATGACGCCTTCCGCCAGCGTCCTGAGCAGCCGCGCCCGCCGGCGCTCCAGTCCCGCAATCTGCGCTTCGATGGATGCCAGACGCTTACGCTGAAGTACCGTGGTTTCACCGCAAGCGGCGGCGCCCTCAACTAAACGCATGCAATCGGGGAAAGCGCGAATCTCCGCCAGGCTGAAACCGGTTGCCAGCATGCGCTGAATTTGTTTGACCTGAGCAATCGCCGTCGGGGGGAATAAGCGGTAACCGTTACAAGCACGAGAGGAAATCAACAGCTGATTCGTATCATAGTGGCGAATGGCGCGCACGCTTACCCCCGTGGCGCGCGCGAGTTTACCGATGGTCAGCGGGGCGGCGGCGGTATTTTTCATAGCAGACACCTGGGCTCTTCTTCTCTTGACCCTGACATCAATGTCAGGGTTCACACTGGTGACTTCCATCCTACAAGCGAGTCTATGGTATGTACAAACTTCATTTTTTACGCCAGCCAGCCGCCCTGGCGGTCTACCTTGTCTTCCTGATGATCCCGGCGCAGGTTTTGGCGCAAACGCGGCTTTATACGCTTACCGCGCCAGACGGCGTCAATATAGCGGTACAAGAGGCGGGCAACCCCGCCGGCCCGCCGATTGTGTTCATCCATGGCCTGCTGGGAAGCCATTTGAACTGGGATGCGCAGATCAATAGTCCCCTTCTACAGCGCTACCGCCTGATTACCTATGATCTGCGCGGGCACGGCCAGTCCGGTAAACCGACGGAGGCCGCCGCCTATACCGACGGTAAGCGTTGGGCAGACGAGCTCGCCACGGTGCTGACGCTTACCCGCGGACAACAGACGACGGTGGTCGGCTGGTCGCTGGGAGGCACGGTCATCAGTAATTATCTGGCGTACTATGGCGATAGCCGGTTAGCCGGCGCGCTGTATGTCGATGGCGTCATTGAATTGACCCCCTCGCAGATCCCGCCGCATCCGCGCGTTTATCGCGATATGACCTCGCCGGATTTGCGTACCCATCTAGATGCGGAACGGGATTTTCTGCGGCTGTGTTTCTATCACCAGCCCGATGCGGTGACCTTTGAACGCTTACTGGCCAACGCCGCCATGGCAGCCTGGGATATGCAAAAGGTGATTCAATCAATGGAGGTCGCGGCGGCGCAAGGTTTAAGCCGCGCCAGGATACCGGTGCTGTTACTGTACGGCGACAAGGACGCGCTGGTGAACCCGACCGCCGCCATCGCCCGCGCTACAGCGCTGAATCCCCGCATTCGTAGCAAAATCGTGATGAACGCCGGCCATGCGCCGTTTATGGAGGAAGCGCAGCAGTTTAATCACGATCTCGCCGCGTTTATTGCCGAGGCGCGGCGTTAGCAGCAGGCGCGATCGCGCTGGGCGACGCTCGACCGGAGAGGGGGTCGATATCGGGCGAGGTCGCTCGGCAACGCCGGCGCAGTGGGCTATAACGTCAATGATCGACCGCGCCGGCGCATCAGCGCCAAAGGGCGCATGCTGGCCGCCTGTATGACCCAGTTAACTAAAAGGGGGGCGCTTCGCCCCCTTCACGGTGCCATTGTACCGTTTCATCAAACCATGCCATAACCGATGAGAGCGTGGCCGCGATGTGGCGCGTGGACTCGCCGTTAACAATAATTTCCGCCAGAACCTGATAGCTATCGGTAAACGTCGTACCGTTTGAATAAAACACCTTATAACTAACGACGTCTGGAAAAGGACAGTGGGTAGGGAGATTTTCCACCCGCGCGTGGGGATGGCGGTTCGGTACGATAAGCCAGCCGCTTAGCCGGCCGCTTTGCCTGGGCAAACGCGTCAAAACCTGCGGCTGTCCGAGGAGCGACCTGAAAGCGATTTCCTTCAAATTGACCCCGTAAACGGTTTCAATCGCAGGAATAACCGGCCCGCCGCCGGCACGGGCGGCAATTTCACATAGCTGCAAATCGCCATGCCGGTTCTCAAACACTTCCGCGTGAAACACAAAGTTTTCCGGCGAAGGCAATGCCGCAATCACCTGCTCCACGTAGCGCTTGAGCGGTGCGGCAACGGCTTCGTCCTCCGACAGCATGCTGCTGGCAATGGTCTTTCCCTGCTGAAACCCCATGCAGGGCGTAAGATAGCGCGAGGGCGAAATAAACTTGATGTCGCCATCCAATACCAGCCCGTCGACATGGTACATGTCACCCTCGATAAAGGTTTCTACCATGACATTAATCACGTCTTCCGGCGCGCTTTTCAAGCCGGATTTTAGCCGCTGGTAAAGCGCTTCGTCATTCTCTAATACGCTAATGCCCAGCGCTCGTCGGGAGCAGCGAGGTTTGACCAGAACCGGATATCCGTTGCGTTTTACGAAGTTGATAATATCCAACGCATTGTCAATCAGCGCAAATGCCGGCACGTCAATATTGGCTTCGCGCAACAGCGTCTTCATTACCCCTTTATCGCGATAGGCGCGGATAGCCGCCACCGACGGCCCCGGCAACCCCCATTGTTCACGCAGGTAAGCCGCAGGCAACAGGTCAAATTCACGCACGCCGATAACGCGATCAAATTGCACCACTTGATGGAGCTTCTCGGCGTTGTAATAGATAAGATCATCGTTATTCTCCGTATCCAGCGAGATAATGCCGACATAATTGTTTTTATCGTGGTAACTGACGTTTTTCAGCGATGCCCCGGTGGTCATCAAATAACACTCATGGGGCTTTAGCCACTCCACCACCGGGTTTGACGAATCGGTTTCACAATCAATAATCAGGATCTTCATCAGCGGCCTCCCTGTAGCCTAGGGTTCGAGGGGAATGGCTTTCACGGGCACGGAATCGCCCATTTCTCTCGCCACCACATCACGCTGATGCATAGCGCTTCGATAAAGCGGTAGGCTAAAAAACACGACCATAAGGTTTCGATCGCGCCGTGCTGTAGTAGACATAAATAGCCGGCGGAGGGCACGAACACCCCCCATTGTAGCGGAATGGTCAGTCTGGCTATCTGGCGGTTATAACCGGCGCCAAACAGGGAAAATTTTAAAATCTGCGCAAATACCTCAAAAAACACGCAGGCCACCGTTGCGCGTAATAGGCCGGTTTGGCCGTCGAGCAGCGTGGCGTCGTGGAGGAAAAACGACATGACGGTAATCGGATTTGATAGCAGCAGCAATTGCGCGGCGAAGAGAGTGATGCCCACCAACAGCGCCGCATTTCCCCAGCGACCGGCCTCCCGACGTTGGCCGGCGCCAAGGGATTTGCTGATGAATGCCGCCGAGGCCATACCTATGCCGATAAGCGGCATGACGCTAAACAGCATAAGGTTATTCAGCACGGTGATGATCGCCAGCGGCGCGGTTCCCATACGGCTGGCGATAATAAACATTACGGCGAAGCCGCCGGAAAAAAACAGCTGCTGTACGCCGGCATACCAAGAAAGGCTAACGATCGGTTTTAGCTGGGCGGTTAACGAACCCAGGGTATAGAAGCGATATTGCGCGTCCAACAAACGTCCGCTAAGAAAAAACAGTAGCGTCCCCAAATACCAAGCGGCAACGGTACCCAGGCCGGCGCCCCTAATGCCGAGACCCGCCGAGACCAACGAATAGCCGATAATAAAGTTGCACAGATAAATGCCGACGATAATGAGTAGACTGAAACGGTTCTCTCCCAGACCACCAAAATAGCCGCGAAAAGCCCGCACGCAGCCAATCGCTGGCGTCGCGCACATGAGCGTTTGTAAGTAGATAACACAGTTTTCCGCCAGTTCGCCGTCCGTCACCACCAGCCGGATACCGCCGGGGACCAGCGGAATCGCCAGCATAATCGCGGCGCCGACCAGTAGCGCGACCACACAGGCGCTGTGCAACGCATCTATTGCCTGCCGCTCTCGGCCGGCACCGAGACTTCGCGCGACCAGTGTCTGTACGCTAATCATGATACCGGTTACCGCGCTGGTAAACAGGGAAAAAATGAAACCGCACAGCCCTACCGCCGCGACGGCGGAAACGCTTATTCTGCCCACGATGAACATATCGATCAGACTGTTCAGACTTTGTGAAAGCATCAACAAAATGAACGGTACGGCCGACAGCGCTACCTGCTGATAACGGTACTTAATATTCGCGATAGCCATTTTATGGCTCCACAACCGCGGCGCCGGGAAGCCGCAATAAAGCCAGCAGATTATCGCGGTCGCTTTCATGACCGATGGAAGCGCGTATCCAGCCCGGCATACCGAATGGAGCGCAATCACGTACCCGGGTCGCGTTGGTCTGGGCGCGGGCCAGCAACGCCTCACTGCCGTACGGCGGCTTAAAGCAGATAAAATTGGCGGCGGAAGGCATATAAGGGATCCCCGCCGCGTCAAACGCCGTCATGATCCCACGCAGCCAACCCCGTACGCGGGCTACGGTAGCGTCCACCGCACCCAGTGTCAGCACCTCCGCCGCCAGCCGCTGGGCGAAGCGGTTGACCCGGAACGGGAGCGCCTGCGCCGACCGGGCCACCGCGGCGATAACATCGGCGGGGCCCGCGGCAAACCCGACCCTGATCCCGGCCAGGCCGAACGCTTTAGAAAACGTTCTCAGCATTATCGCCCGCGCGCCCTGGCGTATCGCCGGCAGTACCGAACAGCGCTCTTCCCCAGCGAAGTGAATATAGGCTTCATCCACGATGGGAATAATATCGTGCCGATTCATACATTCAATGAATGCCGTCACCGCCTGTCTATCCATTACCGTACCGGTAGGATTATGGGGATTACATAAAAAAGCCAGCGCCACGCCACGGCCGGCGCGTTGTCGGTAAGCCTGGAGATCGCACCGGCCGGCATCCAGCGGCACCCACAGACAATGGCCGCCAACCAACCGTGCTGCGGTTTGATAACCGGGAAAGGTGGATGCGCTCAGCAGCGCCTGTCCGCCGTATTGCAAAAAAGTTAGGCATATCAACAAAATAATTTCATCCACGCCGTTACCCATCAGCAGCTGGTCGGGGGATAAACGGTAATAATGGGCGATCTTTTCCGTGGCCGTGCGGTTTTCCGGATCGGGATAAATGCTGATGCGCGCAAACTCTTCCTCAAAGCAGGTTTGCAGCGGTTGGATGACCGTTGAGTCGGTCTCGTTGAGATGCAAACGGTGCTTGATGTGCCGATCGCAGGTATTATAGGTATGCAATTTGGTCATGCAGCCCCCTCGATGCGTCGGTATAAAATACCGAAACAGAAACTGCCCCGGCCGGCTTTTTTGGTAATAAATTGATGCATTGCGCCCGCGGGAACATGGATAACGCTGGGAGAGGAATACGTTTTCACGTCACCTTGTATATTGACGTCAATCACGGCTTCGCCGGGCGTTGGCGAGATAAGCAAATAAATTTCATCCACCTCGTGTCGATGCGGCTCGGCAACGGGCTGCCCTACCCATTGTGAAATATCGCCGCCCGCCAGTTCAAACGGCAACCCGCCGAACATGTTCGCGGTCAGGAAATAAGGCACCGGCTGATGATGGCCCGTGAGGTGATGTAAAATGGGCAGCTGGCAATACGCTTTCTGCTGATCCATATCGGCCTCATTGCAAAACAAAAAGATAGGTATTGGGGACATTCAGATAGTGTGTCGCCATTATGGTGAACCCCGCAGCCGCGAAATAATTTTCATAGTCGCTTTTTCTGAACAGTTTGATTTTCATCAGGCTATGAACATATTCAAAACCGTAAACGAATATGGGACTTTCATCAGACAGGCTTTGCTCTTCCGATATGAACGTATCGGCAATTAGGAATTTCCTTACGTTGGGGAATGTGCTGCGGAGTTTTTGCAATACCCATATCGGGTCTTCAATATTGAAGAGATCATGCATCATCATGAAAGTCATTAAGGTATCCGCCCGCGCGAAACGCTGTTGCAATACGGGATCATCTACCGCATGCAGGACATTCTGATTATAAAGCTTGATTCTCTCTTGCAGGCCATGGCTAAGGATATTGCGCTGCGCTTCGTCAATGGCCTTGGCGCTGACATCGATGCCAATCCCCGTCGCCTCGGGGAAGGCCTTACACAAGCTTATCAGCGCGCCGGCATTACCGCTGCCCAGATCGGCGACGCGTTTGACCGTGTGCCGGCGAAACTCGGTGGTGATGATATCCCACATAAACGACTGATTCGCCAAACGCGACCCCTGCGCCACGTTGCCGCCATCCACAAAGGCGTGACAATCTTCTTCCTCGGCAGCGATTTGGTATGGGTATTTCCTGAACAGCTCACCATATCCCCCCACCGCCCAAATAAAAAACCCGATATTTTTTTTTATATCTTGACCAAGCTGTGTTAACGCTAATTGATCCTCGCGCAATTTTTTAAATATACCGCACTTGATGCCGAAGGTGATTAACGTATCCGCCCATTCGGGATGACTCTCCGTCAACAGCGAGTTATGTATGGTCCTCAAATTGACGTTTTCATGATTCGTAAACAGTTCCAATACGCCGGTTTTACCTAGGTGGTAACACACATGCGACCCGATATATCCATTGAATAGGTTTGAAGCCTGCATAATCCCTCCTTGTGACGGCTATATAGCATCAGATACCCCAGTCAGAAATCTCATTTCTTGGGCATAATATTCAACCAAGCCGTCAACCCGCTTGTTCATAAAATACCGTTCGGGCAGCCTGGTTTTTTCAATCACAAGCACGGCAGATACGCTGATTACTAATTGGCATGTCGTCATCATCCTAATGCGACGATGCCTTAAAGGGTATAGGATTACGGTAAATCAAATAGGTGAGCATTGCAACACACCAAATAATAAACCGCACCGTAGAGCGGCGTTAAATACATATGTCACATAAATAAATTGAGCCATGAGTGATTTCTCTATAGTCGTTAGGCTGTTATTACAAAGTAAGGAATTAACACTGCCGATCACCCGTTGATAATTCCCACCTGGACGCGCTGACCTCTTACTCGCCGCCTGCTGCGAAGGCGGACATTGCAGGGTTACGCGCGTTGGCCGGGTTTTAGGCCGGCGAAATCGTCCTCTTCAGACGCGGGAATTGGCAACTTATCCTAATGTCATGCCGCTAACACCATTCATCCATACCACCAAATTGATAAAGCTACGCTGTAGATTGCCGCAGGCGCGATAATCTTTTCACCTCTTGATGGCATGCGATCCGATACCGGCGCAGGTCAAACGGCCCAGCGCGCCGCGCGCTGCCTGCGGCAAAGGTTTGACTTAAAAAAAGCGCGGGCGGCGATGATGACCGCCGGAGTAGAGCATGTAACAAAGGCTTATCGCCGGGGCGGAGCGCACACGGAGGCTTGCCGCCGGCGTGCAGCGCGCGACGGGGGCTTTGCTGCCGGCGTGAAGCACGCGACGGGGGCGCCGCTTGCGTGAAACGCGCGATACGGGCTTGCCGCCGGCTCGAAGCACACGATACGGGCTTGCCGCCGGCTCGAAGCACACGATACGGGCTTTGCCGCCGGCACGAGGCACGCGATACGGGCTTGCCGCCGGCACGAGGCACACGATACGGGCTTGCCGCCGGCACGAAGCACGCGATACGGGCTTGCCGCCGGCACGAAGCGCGCGATACGGGCTTGCCGCCGGCACGAAGCACACGATACGGGCTTTGCCGCCGGCACGAGGCACGCGATACGGGCTTGCCGCCGGCTCGAAGCGCGCGACGGGGATTGCCGTCAGCGTAGAGCGGCGAAAAGGGCCAGCCGCCTACAGCGAGAGGAAAGCCTGCTGCCGACGCACGCTCACCGGGCCTTGGGGTGCTTATCCGCTGCTAAATCAGCGCCCTTTAACGATAGCCTATGGTCAGGCGAGCCAGTACCACAGCGGGGTTAGATTAACGTCGTCGCAGCGTCGGGCTCCGTTGGGGCACCCTTTCCCGCCCCGTTTCCGCCTGGCGCGGCTAAACCGAGCCGAAAAGCGCGCGAAACCCGTAAAGGGCGCTAATGTATTACAAAATCTGACGTCAATAGCCGGCACATTAGTCAGTATTTTACCCGGCGGATAATCGATCGCCGCGCATCGGGTTGCCCCATGGCGGGCTGCCGGCCCGTATTGACGCCATGCGATCGCGGCGTCGTATGCCGCTTTAGCGCGGTTGACGCGGCCACGGCTCATTCGACACCGTCCGAAGGCGATAAATAACGGTGGTGATACGACGACGCGCGGTGGAAATATGCGCTTGATGATTTGCTGCCCATAGTTTAATAAAACTAAGCGTTCGAGACGGGTTATAAGCAGGCGTTCAGGAATACTCCTACTTTTCGGACCCGGGTTAAGCTGAGAATTATATAAACGTCATCAGACTCTGATGATATATTCCCACGCGGACGGGCACGAGAGAATTAACGGCAGCGGCTAGCCTGATTTTCCGAAAAAGATTCACGATGAAACCACCCTCCGACCCTGGCATTGGTTGGTGCTCGCTTGCCGTCGTTGTCATCACGATTTCAGAGTTAGCTTATGGCGTCGGGGTTAATTCCCGGTGTGTTATATCCTGCTCGCTCCAGGGGCATTGTTCAAGTCGCTTTCGTCATACTTCATTCATATATAGCACTTTGCGGGTAAACATCTTGCAATTGATGATTAATTTACTTTAGTATCATTTTGATGACAACTATTACGGCACTATAAGTTCACTTTGAAAATTACATAGCGGAATGACCCAATAAAAAATGTCATTTTACCGACTGTAAGTGTCAAATTGAACCGCTCTTTGTTCAGAAATGGCTAAAAAGGTAGAGGGAAGTTAAGCATGCCGGCTCGTATTCCACCCCAAAACATTGTCATTCTCTGCATTCCGCCGATCGACCTTTTTAATGTTGTAGGTCCGATGGAAGCATTCCGGTTGGCAAACCGGCTGGCGAACAAAAAATCCTCTTATCAAATTGAACTGGTTTCCACCAGGGCGGATCTGGCTATCGAAAGCGAGACCGGCATTAACCTGCAAGCCCACTACTCGCTGTCCGACGAGAGATGGCAAAATGCCAAAATCGATACGCTGATCATCACGTCGAATATCCTATTATCCAGCGGTAATCCTCCTGACGCGATAAAATGGATCAACACGCAAACGAAAAACGCGCGCCGCATATGCTCGCTGTGCGGCGGCATTTTCGCCTTGGCGCAGACGGGGATGCTCAATGGTAAGCGGGTCACTACCCATTGGCGCGTAGTGGAGCAGTTCGCGCAACAGCATCCGCAAATCAAAGTTGACGATCAGCCCGTTTGGGTGAAAGACGGGAATATTTATACTTCGGCGGGAATGTCGGCGAGTATCGATATGGCGCTCAGCCTCATCGCCGAGGATCGCGGCGATGCGCTGGCGGCAGACGTTTCGCGCGAGATGGTACTGTTTTTGCGACGCCCGGGTCATCAACCGCAGCAAAGTTTGTCCCTGCTGGCGCAAAGCAGCAATAACCGCAATTTGAAGGCCCTGCAACCCTGGCTGCAGGAGCATCTTACCCAAGAGTTAAGCGTCGAGATCCTGGCCGATCAATTGGCGATGAGCCGCAGCACATTAATTCGCATTTTTAAGACCGAGCTGAATACCACGCCGGCGAAATATGTGGAGAACGTCCGTTTAGAAACCGCGCGCCGATTTTTGCTGATGACGTCGATGAATCTGGACAGGATCGCGGCACGCTGCGGTTTCACCAGCGCCGATGTGATGCGGCGGGTCTTTATGCGCAATTTAGGCATTAGCCCGCTTCATTATCGCCAGCAGTTTGGCAGCAGCGAATAAACCACCGCGCCGGCGTGGCGGGCGCCGCCTTGACATGGCCGAGCTCCTGGCGTGAAATCTCACGCCGTCGCCATAAACCTGTTCGTTAGGCAGCCCGCTGCCGAATTAAAGTACCGGTTTAGCCACAGGGTTGGCGCTGGTCGCCGCGGCGGTTGTCTCAGGCGACGTGGCGCTGGCAATGGCCAAAGCGTCTTTCTCTCCGCTCACCCCATTGCGCATCGCAAATTGTGGATCGTTAATTTCCTGCGCCACCCATTGGGCAATATTCTGGAACGGAACGAATATCGTCTGTCTCCGTTTGGGATGGGTCGCGGTGAGAACGCCGATGATCGCGCCGTCTTTGCCGTAAACCGGCCCACCGCTCATGCCCTGGATCCCGCCGGCGTTGGATAATCCCATCAGACAGCTGGTTCCGGGCTGCTTCCACCAGCCAAACTCTTGTACGGTTCCGCTGGATGAGGTCGGCATTGCGGTATAGGCATTGTAGCCATACATGTTAAGTTGCTCGCCTTTAGTCGCGGCTTCCAGACGCGGCAGGGTCCGGCCTTTATTATCGTGATAGATGATGGCGACATCGCAGATCGGATTGTAGGCTTTTACCCTGACCATCATCACTTTCGCCACATGCCCTGCGGTCAGGCTGTACTGTTCATTGATGGGAAAACTGGAGCCAATTGCCCCTGCGAGAACGGGTATTCCGACAAAATGGAAATCTGCTTTATCCGAGGCTGTTTTATCGACATTATAATGTCCCACGGCGCTGCAGCCGGATAACAATAATGACAACACGATAACAAACAAAAAACTTTTCATGAATAATTCCACGAGATATAAGTAAATAAGATGGATATCGCAGTAGGCCATTAGCTTTTGCGAGTTATAAGCTCTCCCTATGCCAAGAATTCAGGCACATCGCTAGATAAACGTAATTACACTGCCAGACGAATTTTCGCGCCCCGTGAAATGTGGGGAGCATCATACATAAATCAACCCGGTCATCAATCACTCTAATGACTGAGGTATAATTAGATACCAAAGTATCCATGCTGTTATTATAAAATCATCACCCCACGCGACCCTGGATAAAAAGCAGTCATAACATACTATTATGCTGATTATTTTCTCCTGGTTTTACATAGGGTCCAATTCAATAAACATTGACACAAACAATAGCCAACAAAAATATTACGCCAGGCGTTTAGGATTGGTTTAGTACTTAAATATGCACATTAATTTAAGGTATCAATAGTTCTGCACCTTATTTTGGCGTATCACCGACCCTCCTCGGGCGATATCCGCCTTAGGTTTTTTGGGTATGCGTTTGCCCCGCCGTCGCATTAATGCGCAGACCTAAATATCCCATAGATAGGATATATTTGTTAAACGGGCGCTATGGCAATGTCATTTATTATTTCAATCTTGCAACCTTCCGCCGTTGTCTTCTACCTCGCGTTAACCCTATTTTCTGCCGTCGCCTCATACAGCCTGCGTTCGCTACAGCCGCCAGGGGGCGGCCGACGCCTATGCCCGCGTCTAAGGGCGTATAGCCTGGTTCAGCGGATACGTTCACGGCGCTTTACCTACCTTAACCGACGCAGCGTTATGATGCTGATGGCGACATAATGAATGAGTTTTTTCAATTCAATTCATAAAATAGCACGCTAAAAACATGCTTATTCCCATGTTCATCGACATCGCTTTTTTCACGCCTGCCTTATGGCCATTACACACCGTTGACGTGACGGCGTCGCCAGTCAAGCCTGGTGATAATAAGCCATCGACACCGCCGGAATAATGCCTGTTTTATTCCATGCCGCCCCTGAGGGCGGCGCGACAAGAAGCCGCTCTAATGGATAAACGATGATTATCGTTTTGGATTGACGCTATCAAGCGGCCTTAATCACAATATGATTTTCTCGCTGAACCACCACTAAACGCTCTTTAAGGGCTTCAGTTAGCGTAATAGGTGCGTCAATCCCGTGTGGCGCCGGGCTAAGGGTACGATAATGCGCGTGTCTTCTGCGGTGGACACGGGGAAGTTGGCGGCTTTCTATTAATCGGTTATGCCGATATAAACTGTAGCCGGATATAAACGCACCTACTAACAATGCGAAAATGAAATTCATGATGACGACCTCAATTTGCTGGCGGCAAGACGTGCTGATTCCTGCGGCTGTCGATAAATAACGAATGTAGAGTCTGGCGATACCGTGGACTAACGCAGGGCATCCTTGATAGACATCATTATTAACAGCACAACCTCGCCCTGCATCATCGCCCGCAGGCTTTTTTTGATGCTTCATGTGCTCAAGTAATAGTGAGGCCGCCCGATATGTTAAGACGGATTAGAGAATAAAGAGTCTTTCTTTATTATCGCTACGTGCGCATCTTAAGCTTAGGAAAAATCCTAATCATGCCAAAATCACGACAAAAAACGTCAATTATCGGTTTGTATGTCAACCGTTGAGCCCACAACCGACGGGCATCACCGGATTTTTGACAAAAAGAACGACATAATTTCACATCTAGCACCTTGCATTAACCTTGACCGCGCGCCCCATCTTCCGTCGTCGTCCTCAGACGTTTCTCGCCACATTCAGCATGACGAAGCCAACCTAGACGGCTGAGGCAAAACGACATCTGCGCAGAGCAAGACTCAGGCGGCGGTAGCGGCACCGGGGCAATGATGTAGAAGATTCGACATCGGGGGAGGGGCAATGGCGGTCGTCAGGGGACGTTAGCGGTTAAAAGGGAGGAATAACAGCAGATAAGCAATATCGAGGAAAACCTAGCCGTGACCGCCTGGAGATGCGCTCGTGCCGACAGCATTACCCGCGGCAGCCGTAATGCCCCCTCACGGGTGCCATCGTCTTTGCCGTTCGCTGTACAGGCGCCATAGAGGGCTATCCGCCAGCTGAATCAGGCGGGGTGAGGGATGCAGCCCGAAAGCCGGTTACTCTTCTTCAAACCACTGGCTGTTGCGCTGGGCAATGGGCGTGATGGAGAAGATCATCAGCTGCAAATGGCGGCGCAGCGCATCTTCCGCCGCATCAGCGTCACGCCGTTTCAGCGCATCAAAGATCTCCTGATGCTGGCCTATCAGGATTTCCGGCGGCGACACTTCGCTTAAGGTCAGAAAACGCACCCGGTCCAGGGCGGCCTTGATGTTTTCTACCGTTTCCCAGGCCAGCTCACAGTCGATACTTTGCGCGATCAGGCGATGAAATTCATCGTCCAGCCGCAAAAACTCATGACTGTCATGATAAGCGGCCGCTAACGATTGCTGCTGTAAGTTGTGCTCCAGTTGCAGTAACGACGCAGGCGTCATTTGCAGGGCCGCACGACGCACCACCGCCGTTTCCACCGCCTCACGGATGAAACGGCCGTCAGCGACCCGTCGCGCGGAAATTTTGCGTACAAAGGTCCCGCGCTGCGGCAGCACCTGAACCAGGCCGGCTTCGGTCAGTTTGATAAACGCTTCCCTTACCGGCTGGCGGGAAACGGTAAACCGCAGCGCAATCTCTTTTTCCGACAGCAGCGACCCCGGCGGGATCGCGCAGGTGACGATATCATGACGCAGAAAACGATAAATCTGCTGATTAACGGGTTCACCGGCGGTGATGGCATAAGAAATCGACATTCGATACGATCCGTTTTGTCAGTAGCAGCCACAAGAGAGGCTTTTGGACGGTAAGTCTAAGGTGGGGGCGGCGGCAAACGCCAGACTTTTTTCTCGGATCCTTGCGCTGAAAGAGATACGGGCCACCCCAGGCCGCCGTGAACGGCCCGGCGGCCCTGTCGTGCCTGATGACCGTAACGCTGTCGCCAGGGCGCCGCAGCCGCCGCCATCGAAGCAATCTGTTGGTGCCCTCACAGGGCGAGGGCCATCGGGTGGCGACGCCGGCGCGACAAGGATCCTTGCGCGACCGGCGATTGACCGCTGGCCGTCGCCGCCCGACATCAGCATAATCGGGCAATGTGGCAATGTGGCGGCCGCCGTCCGACGCTTGGTGGGGCCACCGGCCGGCGGAGTCAAGGGCGGTGCCCGTCAGTCGAGGGTCGCCATCAGCGCCGCAACGGTTGCTTTGGCACCCTGCGCCTGCAGTTGCTGGTAATAACGGTTCACCCGTTCGACAAATCGCGCATCCGCCGGCAAGTCATCGCCAAAGACCGTCTGCAATGACAACAGCGCCCGTACCCGCTCCTCATTATCCGGCGTCTGGGCCACACGCTGCGCCAGCGCCTCTTTCAGCGGATCGCTGATGTCTATAGGCTGGCCCTGCTCGTCCACGCCGCCCACGTAACGCATCCAGCCCGCGACGCCGAGCGCCAGCAGGGTGAAATCGCTGCCTTCACGCAAATGCCAACGGATGCTGTCCAGCCAGCGCTGCGGCAATTTCTGCGTTCCGTCCATCGCTATCTGCCAAGTACGGTGTTTTAGCGCCCGATTGCGGTAGCGTGCGATCAAGGCATCCGCGTAGGCGGCAAGATCCACGCCGCGGGTATGCAATGTCGGCGCCTGCTCGGCCAGCATCAAATGTCGCGCCGCGCGGGCATAATTGTCGTCCTGCATGCAATCGCTGATATGATCATAACCCGCCAGATAGCCGAGATAGGCCAGCAGAGAGTGGCTGCCGTTTAGCATGCGCAGCTTCATCTCCTCAAACGGCAACACATCCGCAACCAGTTCCGCTCCGGCTTTTTCCCATTCCGGCCGGCCATTAACGAAGTTGTCTTCGATAACCCACTGGAAAAACGGCTCGCAGGCGACACCGGCGGGATCGCTCATACCGCCCAGTTGGTCGGCGATGGTGGCGAGCGTTTCCGCCGTAACGGCGGGGACGATGCGGTCCACCATCGTAGAGGGAAAACTGATCTGCTCGCCGATCCAGGCGGCCAGCGCCTCGTCCTGCAAGGCCGCCAGTTGGGTGATAACGTTGCGGGTCACATAGCCGTTCTCCGGCATATTGTCGCAGGACATGACGCTGAACGGCGCCAGCCCCTGGGCGCGACGGCGGCGAATGGCGGCCAGAATCACCCCCGGCAAAGAGCGCGGCGTATCGGGATGGTCAAGATCATGCTGTACCATGGGGTGATCGGTATTGAGCTGTCCGCTGGCGGGATGGTGGCAATAGCCTTTCTCGGTGACCGTGATGGAGACAATCGCGATATCCGGTTCGCAGAGTGCGTCCAACACCGCCGCCATGCCGTCGGTTTGGGCATGCAGGGCGCGTTTGGCCACGCCGACGATTCTGGCCGGCCTGTTATCGTCAGCCATTTCGGACACCGTCCACAGGCATTGCTGGGCGTTGATATCGGCGATCTGCTGCTCGCCGCCGATCAAGTTGATTTCGCAATAGCCCCAATCGCTGCCGGCTTCCGCCGCCAGCCTGTCGGCGCAAACCGCCTGATGGGCGCGGTGAAAGGCGCCAAAGCCGATGTGCGCGATACGGGTGCGCAATTTACTGCGGTCATAGCGGGGAACAATGACGTTCCCGGGCACTTCTGAAAGTGAAAGCATAACTACCTCAAAGGTAAATTGACCGGCGCCTGGGCGCGCGGCGTAACGATCAAGATTCGGTAACGGGATGGCCTGGATGTTTAGGGGACTTGATCACAATCCCCACCAGCACGGCGCCGATTGCCGCAACACCGCCCGCAAGAATAAAGGCACTGTCGAACTTACCGGTGTGCTGGACGATAAAGCCGGTCACCACGGGACCAATAATGCCGGAGATACTGCCGATCAGATGGATAAACCCGCTGGCGCTGCCGACGCGGCTTTTGTGCACCACATCTTGAATGATCGCCCAATATATGGCGCCGGTGATATAAAGGAAAAACAGCGAGATTGACATCAGCACCACCGCCGGCACCACGCTTTTCACCGTACCGGCCAGGGCAACGCAGACCGCGGCGGCCAGCAGCGAGATCACCAGGACAATTTTGCGCGAAAGCAGAAGACGTCCCGTGAGGCGGAAGATCCGATCGGAAACCCAACCGCCCAGCGCCAGCCCGACGAAACCCACCAGCCAGGGAACCACGGTGGTGAAGCTCATCTCTTTAATGTTCAGGCCGTGGGCCTGCACCAAATAAGCCGGGAACCAGCTGAGAAAGAAAAACAGAATGTAGTTGTAGCAAAAGAAAGCAAAGGCGGTGACCAGGATAATCGGCTGACGCAGATAATAGCCAAGGCCGTGGGGAACATTGGCCAGCTCTTCCTCGCTGCTGTGCGGTTCATTGTCGACCTGCATCGCCAGGCGGCGTTCCTCTTCGCCAAGACGTTTGCTGCGCGCCGGGTTATCCGCCGCAAACAGCCACCAGAACAAGATCCACACCAGCCCGATGGCGCAAATGATCATAAACGCCGGCCGCCAGCCGAACGCCAGCGCCAAATACCCTACGATGGGGCCGGCGACGGCGCCGCCGAGCGGCGACCCCGCGCTAAGTAGCCCCATGGCGGTAGCCGCCTGTTTTTTCGGGAACCAGCCGTTGATCATTTTATTGGCGGAGGCGCAAATCGGCCCTTCCGCCATGCCGAACAGCACGCGCAAGACTAATACCGACCAAAAGCCGGTGGCGATGGCGGTCATTCCGCAGAAAATGGACCACAGGCCTACCGCCAGCGCCATGACCAGAGTCGGACCCCATCTATCCACCGCCAGGCCGCCGACAAAATTGAATAATGCATAGCCGAAGAAGAAGCTGCCGAAAATAAAGCCGAACTGTTCGGCGTTAATCAGCAAATCTTTTTCAATCATCGGCATGGTAATAGATAACGCTACCCGGTCCAGGTAGTTAATCATGTAAATCAAAAACAGCAGAAACACGATCGTCCAGCGCAGATTACGTAACATAGCAACTCCTGGCTCTTCTTATATTCAGGTACAGCGAGGCGGCGCAAACCGCCTCACGGCAGGGTTATTGAATATCCAATATGACCTTGCAGCAGCGCCGCGGATCGGATTCAAATAGCGTCATGGCCTCTTCTACCTGCGCCAGCGGGAAATAATGGGTCACCAGTTTTTCCGGGGCAATGGCGCCGCTGGCCATCCAGTCGATGACCGCCGGGAAGCGTTTACTGTTCAACCGCGAGGTAAACAGCGAGATCTCTTTACTGGTCAGGCTTTGCTGGGTGATGGTGCACGGGTCGCCGGAAAAACCCAGCAGGCCGATGCGCGCCGCCGGCGAAGCCAGCGCCACCGCTTCAGGCAGGATGGAGGGATGGCAGGCGGCATCGATGATGAGCGTCGGACGCAGGCCATCCAGCTGTTCCGCCAACGGCGTCGCGCTGTTGTTCAACACGTTATCCGCGCCGTTGGCGCGCGCCAGCGCCAGCCGCTCTTCGATACGATCGACTACGATGACCGTGGAAACATCATATACGCCCTTTAACACCTGTATGGCGGTCAGCCCCATCGGGCCCGCGCCGTAAATCAGCGCTACATCCGCCGGCGTCGGTTTCAGATAGGCGGTAATGTTGGCGGCAATGGTGAAGGGCTCAATGAGACTGGCAAGTTTGTCGGGGATCGCCGCGGGCACCACATAGGCGTTGCCCGCGGGCGCGCAGGCATATTCGCTAAAGCCGCCGTCGCGGTGTACGCCGATGACCTGCAATGATGTACAGACGTTGGGCTTGCCTACCGAACAGGGATAGCAATGGCCGCAGCTGACCACCGGGTCGACCGCCACTCGCTCGCCAACGCGGCCGGGGTCGACACCCTCGCCCACCGCATCGATAGCGCCGAAGAATTCATGGCCGATGACCCGCGGATAGCGGGCAAACGGGTTATGGCCGTGCCAGATATGAATATCGGAACCACAGATACTGGCGTAACGGATTTTAACCCGCACTTCGCCGGCCGCTGGCTGGGGCAGTTCCCGCTCTTTAATCGCCAGTTGTCCCGGTTCAGCAATAACAACGCTTTTCATTTTAACTCCTTCCCATTCCAAAACGTGCCGTCCTACAGACGGGCCACCGGCCGTTAGGCCGGTATAGAGATCATTTGCCGCACGGTTTTCATCGAAGCGGACGCAGCGGGTTTGGCCTATAAATAGCCCTCGGCCGCCGCTGTCCGCCGCGAGGGGCGTCGCCTACGCCCGTCAGCGGACGGGCTTTTTAGCGTAACGGCATGGCGGCCGGCCCGGGTGCATTGGCGGCGGTATTCATCGCGGGCGCCCTGAACGAAAGGTGTTGCTACCCCAACCGCGTTTTTATGCATACTACCATACCAGATAAGCAAAACTTAGACCTCCGCCACAAAACGACGCCTCGATTCAGCCACAAGCGTGTTGTCGTTAGTCGTTGGGCACCAGCGCTATCGCTCTGACCGGCGACGCGGAGCCCCCCTTGATGCGCAGCGGCAGGGCAATAAAGGTGAATATCGCCGGCACCTGATAGAGATTGGCCAGATTTTCCATAATTAAATTATCCGAGCCCAGAATCAGACGATGCGCCGGATAGTCATGGTTCGACCAGGCATCCAGCGACATGGCGTCGGTGCCGATAACGCCGACACCTTTAGCCAATAAATAGGCCGCGCCGGCGGCGGATAATCCCGACCAGTCGGAAAGAACGGTTTTATGATCGGGCCGGCAGCGCCATTCGCGATCGTAACCGGTGCGGAATAACACAATATCCCGCGCTCGGATCTCGCCGTGCGCCTGTTCCCAAGCGGCGATCATGTCGGTGGTGATTTCCGTATCCGGCGGATAAGCGGAGACATCAATGCACAGGCCGCGTCCCATCAGCCGCGTCACGTCGACCTGTTCAATGGTTTTTCCCTCGGGTGCGAAGTGCGCGGGCGAGTCCACGTGCGTGCCGCAATGGTCGCTTAATTGCAGTAGATTATTGTAGTTGCCGTCTCCCGCCGCGTAGGTTTCCACATCATTGCGGAAAAAACGTGGATGGGTAGGCCAGACCGGCATTAACGGTTCGTACTGATGGTTAAGTTCGATAACCCGGTAATCGCGCAACAGCGCAAACAGTTCACTGTTCATCTTAAGCCTTCTTAACATCGACGGTTTCTTTGATAAACCACAGGGGAATGCACGACAGCAGCAGCACTACCACGATAAAGCCATAATGGACATTAAAACCGAAATCGTGAATGATCCAGCCGGTCACCGGCGCCACCAGAATGCCGGCAATGCCTACCGCGAGACCTATCATCAGACCCATGCTGGAGGCGGCGGCCTGCGGTGCCGAGTCAATAAGCAAAGCATAGGCTACCGGGTACGGGGAGTTTCTGAATAACCCCCAGAAAATCAGGATGCCCCAGCCAAGGGCGGCGGAGTGGATCAACGTACACAGCGCCGCGGCAATCATCCATCCGGCGATTACGATACCCAGCGAAATCTTGCGGCCGCGCATATCGGAATAACCGCCCCAAAAAATTTGCCCTATCCAGCCGGTAATCCCCGAGGCGCCGGAAATAATCGCCGCAGTGCCCAGCGGCAGCCCGACATCACGCGTTAATTGCAGGGTGAGGAAGTTGGCAATACCCATTTCAGCCCAGGTAAAACCGAAAATCAGCGCAATCGCCAATAGACAGTTGCGGTTTTTCAGGCAGGCAAACGAGTCCGCCAGCGAGGCTTTTTTCTTGCCGGCGGGGAGCACGGCCGGCTCTTCTACCGGCACCGTCAGGTTATTTTCGCGGATCCAGGTGCAGACTTTCTCATGGTTTTTACGGGTGCCAATAAAGAATTGAATCACCACGATACTCAGCCCGATCAACGGAATGAATAAAAATGCCTGCCGCCAGGTGCCAAACACAAGAATAGCGGCGATGAGCGCCGGACCGATAAATTGCCCCAGCGGGAAACCGGTATGATGTACGCCGATGGCAAACCCGCGGTTTTCTTTTTGCCACCACTCGCCCAATAATGCGACGTTGATAGGTTCCGAACCGCCGGTTCCCATTCCCATCGCCACGCGCAGCGCCTGGAATACCCCCAGCGTTTTGCAAAAAGCGGTGGCCACGCCGGCGATGACTTCCACCAACACCGCGACGCTCCAGCTATAGCAGCGTTTGTAGCCGGTGCCGATATAGTCGGAAAAAATACCGAAAATCACCGCCCCGGACAGCGTGCCGAAAAAGCTGAGCGAATTGAGCCAGCCGGCCTGCACTTCCGTTAAATTAAACTCTTTCATTATCGCCGGCAGCAGCGTCGGTAATATGATGCGATCGATCGAATTCATCAAAATCGCGAGCGTGGTGATGACCAGCATCCACCAGGAAAGCGGATGCGCTTTCGGCAGCAGCTGGCGCAGGCCACTTGGCGCATTTTGCGCCTGTACCGTGACCACCGCCGCATCGCCGGGGCGATTGGCGTCGATGAGGTTAGGATTGTTGTTGCGGTCTGTCATGATATTTCCTACCTGGCGTTTTTATCAACAGAAGGCCTTCGCCGTCGCGATGATAAAAGCGCGAAAAAGTGGAACCGGGTGGGATAACCCCGCCTATCCCGCCGCCGTTGTTATTGCAAAGCGTTGTGCGTGCGGGTGGTGTTGACCGGCAGGCATAGCGAGCGCCGGAGAAAGAAAGATAGGCGTGAGGAGACTACCATACAAGTAGTCTTGGTGAATTAGACGATCTACATCACATTTTATTCATTTACAAGTGCATTACCGCAACGGGTGTCTTTTTTAACCTGTATGTGGAAGGGGCTAACGACCCCCTCCCAGCGCGTCTGTTTATTGGGCCCACATCAGCCGCAGCACCAGCGCCGCCAACGTTATCAGCAACACCGGTAATGTCATCATAATGCCTATGCGAAAATAATAGCCCCAGCTGATGGCAATATCTTTTTGCGCCAGCACGTGCAGCCATAGCAAGGTAGCCAGGCTGCCGATCGGGGTAATTTTTGGCCCCAAATCGCAACCGATGACATTGGCATAAATCATTCCCTGGCGTACCACGCCGGCGGTATTGCTGGCGTCGATGGACAGCGCGCCGATCAGAACCGAAGGCAGGTTGTTCATGACCGACGACAGCAGCGCGGTAAGCACTCCCGTCCCCAGAGTCGCGATCCACAACCCTCTCGCAGCTAACCCATTCAGCGCGCTTGCCAGAAGGTCGGTCAACCCGGCGTTGCGCAGTCCATAGACCACCAGATACATACCCAGGGAAAAAATGACAATCTGCCAGGGTGCATTTCGCAAAACGCGGGCGGTATTAATGACCCGGCCGCGACGCGCCACGCTATACAGGATTAACGCCGCCACGGCGGCGACCAGACTGACCGGTACCCCCAGCGGCTCAAGCGCGAAAAACCCCGCCAGCAATAGCGCGAGTACGCCCCAACCGGTCATGAATGTACGCCGGTCGCGCACGGCTTCCGCCGGCGGTTTCAGCCGCGCCAGCGGATAGGCGGTGGGAATATCACGGCCATAAACCAATAACAGCATTGCCAAGGTGGCAATTACGGCAACGCTATTTACCGGCACCATTACCGCGGCATAGTGATTGAACGGCAGAGTAAAAAAATCGGCGGAAACGATATTGACCAGATTGGACACCACCAGCGGTAAACTGGACGTATCGGCGATAAACCCTGCCGCCATGACAAAGGCCAAAGTAGCGCGCCGGCTAAACCCCAGCGCCAGCAGCATCGCGATAACGATAGGCGTGAGGATCAGCGCGGCACCATCGTTAGCAAACAATGCCGCGACGCAGGCACCCAGCAGCACAATGAATATGAAAAGACGTCTGCCGCCGCCCCTGCCCCAGCGGGCCACATGTAACGCCGCCCATTCAAAGAACCCCGATTCATCCAGCAGCAGACTGATAATGATAATGGCAATGAAGGTGGCGGTGGCATTCCATACGATGTGCCACACCAATGGAATATCGCTCCAATGCACGACGCCGCCCGCCAGCGACAGCGCGGCGCCAATGAGCGCGCTCCAGCCAATGCCGAGTCCCTTTGGTTGTGCGATGACCAATATCATCGTCACCACAAATATCGCCGCCGCCAGCCACATATTCCCCTCCGGGAAGTTTTTTGATTTTTGTCTGTATAAATAACGAAAAAGGCCGGCGAACGCGACGACGACAGCCAAGCCTTCCCGTGTCCACAGCAGCGCCCCGTGCGCCGACGCCGCGCGATGTCTAATCCTGCGCCCGGAGCGGCGTCACGCCGGCAGGCGCAAAAGCGCCTACCCTCGCTAGAGCCCTGCTCGGGGTCGCAAGCCTTAGGTGGGCAATGATCAATTTACATGGGGATGCTGATCGATAAGCGTTTGCCGTTTTTTTTGCAGCGCCTGAATTTCAGTATCAATATCATCAATTTGCTGCTCGATATCGTCATAACGTTCTTGCAGAATCTCCTTGGCTTCCGCCCGGTCGGTGGCGGAGGGTTTGGCGCCTTTCAGCGGCCGATTGGCCGTTTCCCGCATGAATATACCCGTTGCCAGCCCGATCACCGCAATGACCATCAGATAATAAGCCGGCATGTAAAGATTGCCGGTGCTCTCCACCAGCCAGGCGGTCAGGGTGGGCGTCAAACCGGCAATCAATACCGAGATATTAAAGGAAATCGCCAGTGCGCTATAGCGTATTTGGGTGGGAAACATGGCCGGAAGGGTTGAGGCCATAACGCCGATAAAGGCGTTAAGCAGCACCGCCAGCAACAACAGGCCGAGAAAGATAAGTCCCAGCACGTTGCTGTTTATCAGGGAAAAACAGGGGATCGCCAGGATGAACAGACCGATACTGCCGCCGATGACAAAGGGTTTACGACCCACTTTATCGCTCCACAGCCCGACCACCGGCTGCACAAACAGCATGCCGACCATGATGGCGATAATAATCAGCACGCCGTGATCTTCCGAATAATGCAGATTGTGCGACAGGTAGCTGGGCATGTAGGTCAGCAACATGTAATAGGTGACATTGGTCGCGATTACCAGCCCCACGCAGGCCAGAAGTCCCTTCCAGTGTTTGGACGCCACCTCACGTACCGACAGGCGCGGCCGCTCTTTCAGCGTTTCGCGATCGGCGGACTCCATTTTATCCATATGCTGCTGGAACGTTGGCGTTTCCTCCAGCGCATTACGCAAATAAAGGCCGATAATCCCCAGCGGCGCCGCTAGGAAGAAGGGGATCCGCCAGCCCCAGTCGAGAAAATTTTGCTCGCTGACGATGCTTGAAATGAGCACCACGATGCCGGCACCCAGCACAAAACCGGCGATGGATCCGAAATCCAGCCAGCTGCCCATAAAACCCCGTTTGCTGTCCGGGGAGTATTCGGCCACGAAAATCGCCGCGCCGGAATACTCGCCGCCGACCGAGAACCCCTGCGCCAGTTTGGCCAACAGCAACAACACCGGCGCCCAGATGCCGATCGAGGCATAGGAGGGAATAAGCCCGATACAGAAGGTGCTTACCGCCATAATGATTATGGTGACCGAAAGGACCTTCTGCCGGCCGAATTTATCGCCCAGCGCGCCGAAAAAGACCCCGCCTAGAGGACGCACCAGAAACGGCACCGAGAAGGTCGCCAGCGCGGCGATCATTTGAATACCGGGAGCGGCATCCGGAAAGAAAATTTGACCCAGCGCATAGGCGACAAAGCCATAGACGCCAAAATCAAACCACTCCATCGCATTCCCCAACGCGGCCGCGGTAATGGCTTTTTTTAATTTGGCATCATCAATAATGGTGATGTCGTTGATATGCAGCGGCTTATGTTTACTTTTCCCTAATTTCATCAATGCGATGTCCTGTAAAACAATGTCAATGAGATCCTAACCTCATTTTAGTTCAGGTAGCGGCGCCTGTCACAACACAGCGATGATTAGCGTCGCTTAGCCTGATGGACAGCGCGATGTCAGCGGCGTAAGCGCAAAATGACCACGCCCAGCAATAGCAGCAGTAATATCAACAACAGAGTAAAGCGTGCATTGCCCGTAAGCCAGTAGACGGCCAGCGCTCCCCCCTCGCCCAGCGCGCCCGCTAAGGAGAGCAGGCTTAAATACAGCATCATCCGGCCGCGATAACAGACGTTCAACGCCTGCTGATAAAGATAGCCGAACGCGATATGACTCCCGGCGGTCTGTATCGCCACCGCCAGCAGCAGCAAGCTGACCTGACCGGTAGCGCAAACGATGATGCTTATCGCCGCGGCCATAAGCAGCAGGCCGGTCATGGCGCTGCCGCCTGCCCGTCTGTGGTATCCCTTTCGCTCAAGCAACGTAAGCGCGGCCATGTTGACGGCATACCATGAAAACCAATAATTGATATCGTCTTTGCCAAAGAGATGCGTGTCGATAGACGGCAAGATAACATACAGCACCGCGCCGCTCGACCAGGCACCGCAGGTCGCCAGCCACAGCGTTAGGAAACGCCGATCCAGGCCTTTACCGTCCGCAGGCGGCAGCGCCGCGTTGTGCCCGGCGGGTAAGGCCTCGCCCGGCGAGGTTGCCGACGCCGGCGCGCCCAGGCGATAGAAATTCCACAGTAAGACCAGCAGCACGGCCGCCACCAAAATGATAAACGTCCGATAATCGCCGATCGGCAGCCAGCCACAGCACGGCGCCAGGAAGGCGGCGGTGTAAAGCAGCGGCCGGCAAGGATCGGCTAAGGGGGCCAGGCCCCAGCGTTTTTCCGCCGCCGCACGCGGCCCGCTCGCGGCAAGCAGGCCGTTTAGCATGGCGGAGACCCCACCGGCCCCCAGGCCGGCCAGCAGCGCAAGACGGTAGAGGCGATTGTCCACCGCTCCGCCGATAATCAGTAGCAGGGCGGCCAACTCCAGCGCGACCGCGAGGATGAGAATCTGTTCACGCGTGGCATAGCGGCCCAACAGGCTATAGAAGAGCGGCGAGCCGTGGTAGCCCACCAGCAGCAACGCATAAAACAGGCCGATTTCGGCGTTGGCGATGTCACCGGCGCTGGCCAGCCGCAGCGGCATGACGATATTCACCCCGAGAAACAGCAGGCGCTCGGCAAAATACACCGCCAGCAGCGTCAGCCGCCGCTGCCCGATCCCGCCGGCCGGCGGCACTGCCTGCGCGCGCTTTCCGCTGACGCCGCCCATGGCTAATGGGTCTCGGGCCGCGGCGCGCCATTAGGGCGACGCCCTGCGGCCGCGCGTCTGTAGCCTGGACCAGGCCTGCACCCGCTTTCGCTATCCCGATCCCATTGTCGCGGCCGCGCTATGATTCCTTTCATGGGCGCCTCTTGCAAAGGTAAGAAGAGTGATCGCGGCACGCAATGCCGCCGCCGGCGCTTTTGCCGATGTTCCAAGAGCGCCGGGTAAATTGCCGCCGCCAACAGCGCTGCTTTCCAGCCAATTAGCGCCGGGCTAGACGGGCAAGCGGCGGCGGCAATAGGCGGGGGGATTCCTCCCGTTGCGGGATCCCGCGCCCATTCGTCCGCCATGTTCACTGATTTTACCGTTCAAAAGGTAAACAATACGCCAATGAGGGCTTGGCACTAAAATGATACCGCCGCCGCGCGGAGAGGACGGTGATATCGATAACCGAATGTCCCTTTGTCATGTCCGACGCCGCAGCCCTATGTAGACGCCCCCCACCGAGCGGTAATCGCCGGGTAGGCCGCGCTAAGGGGTACCGGTAACCTTCGCGCCACCGGATCATAAAGGGAAAGGGGAGGTAAACGGACACGGATTGCGCCATCTCCCGCCGTTGGCAGACGCATCGCCGTAGACCACGGCGGCGTGTTCTGGGAAGTTGGGGGTCAGTGAAAGGGCTTTTATGCGTTCACCTGCCCGCGTCGAATTTCCACAACGAAATAACTATAACGGGTGGCTGACAATGGCTTACCCGTTTCAGGCGTGCGCCATCACCATCAGAAGCGGTGTCGGCGCACGGAAGCCGTCGCTCATTGTTAAATTTGCGATCGGGCTCACATGCGAAAGGGGAAGCCCACTCGGGCAAAATCGATACCGGCTTTTTCGTTTTCGCCCATCCTGTGGAAATCAGCGTGACGTAAAATGCGATTTCCCAACCTTATTTAAGTGCACCAGGTGCGGTATTTTCGCTTTCGCTTGAAGGTGAAACGAAAGTGTTTTTAGACACTTAGCGACAAAAAATAAGCTGTGACCGTGCTCGCAACACGCTCCTACGGCCTTTGCTGTAATAAGGCCGAGGTCAAGGGTAATCCTTTCACATCCCTCACCCTGCAGGCTGACATTGCCGTAACCGGGAGCAGAACAACATGGCGCTGGACACCCTGAGTCGTCGTGAAAAAATCATCGAAATCTTATGTATGACGGGTAGCGTGCGCGTCGAATGTTTGAGCCAACAGTTTGGCGTTTCCTGCGTCACTATTCGCAACGATTTACGCTACCTGGAAAAAAAAGGCTGTGCGTTGCGATCTTATGGCGGGGCCATGCTTAATCAACAATTCGTCTTTGACAGGCCGCTGCGCGACAAAGGACACATCAACCGCGACGTCAAACTGCGCATCGCCGCCAAAGCGGCGGAATATGTCCGCGACGGTCAAGCGTTAATTATCGATTCTGGATCCACCACATCGCTGATGGCGCCTCATCTCCAGGCGCGGCGCAATTTGGTGGTGATGACCAGCGCGCTAAATATCGCCTACGAACTGGCGGGCTACGAACAGTTGGATGTCATGGTGCTGGGCGGCAGCGTGCGCCGGAACTCCTATTCGCTGTATAGCCCGGCCGCGGAGCAGCAATTGCGCAATTACCGTTTCAACACGCTATTTCTCGGCGTGGACGGCTTCGATCTGCAGGCCGGCATCACTACCCCCCACGCCGGCGAGGCAAGTCTGAATCGAGCCATGTGCGAAGTCGCGCATGAAATCATCGCCGTGGCGGACGCCAGTAAATTTGGCCGCAAGAGCTTTTGCCTTATCCGCCCCGCCGCCGGCATCCAGCGGCTGATTACCGACAGTCGGATCCCCGATGACTACCGGCAGGCGCTGACCAATATGGGGGTAGAGGTCATTATCGCCGGCGATTAGCCCCTATCGAACCCGTTTTGTCCTGGGAATACGTTCCCAGAGATAAGGAGCATCATGATGAAACAGCTGTATTCCTATCCCGAGGAGTGGTTGCGGCAGCGTCAGGCCTTGCACACCGCTCGCGAGATCCATCAGCAACCCTGGCTGTGGCGCCGATTGACCCAGCGATTGCACCAGCTTCAGCCGCAATGGCAGCCCTTCTTGCAAACGCTGTTGCGCCAGCCGGATTTGCGCATTGTGCTGTGCGGCGCCGGCTCATCGGATTATATCGGCCGCGCCCTGGCGCCCTGGCTGTGCGAGGCGACCGGTCGGGATGTCGTCGCCTGCGCCACTACCGATATCGTGCCGGCGCCGCTGCACTACCTGCACCCGACGCGGCCGACGCTGCTGGTTTCCTACGGCCGCTCCGGCAATAGCCCCGAGAGTCTGGCCGCGGTAACACTGGCGGACCGCATGCTGCCGGACTGCCATCACCTCGTTATCACCTGTAACGCCGAGGGAGAATTAGCGCGCTTCGGCCAAAATCGGCAACGCGCCCGTACTCTCCTCATGCCGTCAGAAGCGCTGGACCAGGGTTTCGCCATGACCTCCAGCTTTAGCTGCATGCTGCTGGCGACGCTGCTGACGCTGGGCCCTTGGCCGCTGGCGCAGAGCGACGAAATGCTGCAATCGGTTGCCGATTGGTGCGACCAGCAGCAGGCGTCATGGCAGCAGCAGTGTAAGCCATTGGCCCGCGGCGGATTCACGCGCGTAGTGTGTCTCGGCGCGGGTTGTCTGTCCGGCGTCGCCCAAGAGGCGGCGCTGAAAATTCTCGAGCTGACGGCCGGCCGTATCGCCTCGCGTTACGACACGCCGCTGGGTCTGCGTCATGGTCCCAAATTCATGATAGACGGCGGAACGCTGGTGCTGCTGCTGTTATCGACCGATCCCTACCGTCGTGGCTACGAGCGCGATTTGCTGCACGAACTGCGCAAAGACGGCCTGGCGCGGCGCGTCGTGGCGCTCAGCGGCGATAGGGACGCCGATATGCCGGAAACGCTGGCCGTCGCCGGCGCGCATGACGATATCTGGCTCAGCCTGCCGTATCTGATGTTCCTGCAACTGCTGGCGTTGGAAACCGCGCTGGCGCTCGGGGTAACGCCCGACAATCCCTGCCCCTCCGGCGAAGTGAACCGCGTCGTGCAGGGCGTAACCCTTTACCCCTACCCCACAGGCCAGGGTGCCTGGCAACCCAGACAGCAGGAGGAAGACGCATGACCACGCCGAATATTTTACTGACCCGGATTGATAACCGTCTGGTACACGGCCAAGTGGGCGTGACCTGGGCCAATTCCCTGAGCGCGAATTTATTACTGGTGGCCAACGATCAGGCCGCCAGCGATCCGGTGCAGCAAAGCCTAATGGATATGGTGGTATCGCCGGGCGTGGAAACCCGCTATTTCACTCTGCAAAAAACAATTGACGTTATTCATCGCGCCGCGCCGCGTCAGCGCATTTTCATCGTCTGCAAAACACCGCAAGACGTACTGACTCTGGTGCGCGGCGACGTGCCGATAAGCGCGGTCAATGTTGGCAACATGCATTTTGCCGAAGGCAAACGGCAGATTCATAAAACCGTTTCGGTGGACGATGACGATATTGCGGCGTTTCGCGAGCTGACGCGCCTGGGCGTGCAATGCGAGATCCGGCGCGTACCGGACGAAAGCGGCGAGCCGGTTGACCGGCTATTGGACTGACGAGAGGAGAGATTATGTTTACCGAGGCGCTGTTGATTGGCCTGCTGGCGGGCTTGGCCGGCGTGGATATGTTTAACGGGCTGACGCACTTTCACCGGCCGGTAGTGGTAGGCCCGCTGGTGGGGCTCATTTTAGGCGACGTTCATACCGGCCTTTTGGTGGGCGGTACGCTGGAGCTGGTGTGGATGGGAATGGTTCCACTGGCGGGTGCGCAACCGCCAAATGTGGTGATAGGCGGGATCATCGGCACCGCTTTCGCCATTCTGACCCACGCGGACGCCAAAATCGCTATCGGCATCGCGGTACCCTTCGCCATTGCCATGCAGGGCTGTATTACCCTGCTGTTCACCCTGTTCTCGCCGTTGATGCATCACTGCGATCGCCTGGTAAGCCGCGGCGACTGGCGCGGTATTGAACGGATAAATTACCTCGGCTTGACGGTGCTGTTCCTGTTTTATCTGGTGGTGGCGTTTTTGCCGGTGTACTTCGGCGCAGACGCCGCCAGCGCCATGGTGGCCCGCGCGCCGCAATGGCTGCTCGATGGTCTGGCGGTCGCCGGCGGCATGATGCCCGCCATTGGCTTTTCGCTGCTGATGAAGATCATGTTGAAACAGCACTATGTGGCGTATTTCATTCTGGGATTTGTCGCCGTGACGTTCCTTAAGCTACCAATTATCGCCGTCGCGCTCGGCGCGCTGTCCATCGCATTGATCGATTTCTTCAACAGCGCCCGGCATGGCGCGCCGGCCGCGGCACAACAAGAGAGAGAGGACGGTATTTGACGCGCCCGGGCATTGCCGCCGGGGTTCAGTGGCACTGCGGCCCAGACATGACCCGGCGCGGTTGATAGCGCTTCAGACGGCGTTACCCGCGCGCCGAACCGGCGGCGAAGATCGGTACGGACGAGGGCGGCGACGCCGCACAAAATGCGACAGTGGCTTAATAACGATTTGACGTTTTATGATGTTCAACAGGCCCGGCGGGCCCCCCCCGCCGCGACGCCGGAGGATAACAACCATGGTATCACATGACGATCCACAGGCCGCTCAAGACGGCTCGCAACGGAGGCTGGCGCAGGCGCTCGCCACTAGCCGGGTGGACAGGGATTTTTATCTTGATAATCACCCCGCCGCCACGCTGACCCGCGCCGATCTCAACCGGATGGCGTGGCGCTCGCTGCTGCTGCAAGCGTCATTCAATTATGAGCGTATGCAGGCCGGGGGCTGGCTTTATACCTTGATCCCGGGGCTGCGCAAAATCCACCGTAATGAACAGGATCTGTCCAACGCCATGAAAATGCACATGGAATTTATCAATGTGCATCCCTTTGACGTGACCTTCCTCAGCGGACTGGTGCTGGCAATGGAGGGCGCCAAGGAAAACCTCTCGACGATTCGCGCCGTTAAGGTCGCGCTGATGGGGCCGCTTGGCGGCATTGGCGATGCTTTATTCTGGCTGACGCTGCTGCCGGTCTGCGCAGGGGTCGGCGCCTCGCTGGCGCTGTCGGGTAGCCTGTTCGGCCCCGTGGTGTTCCTGCTGATGTTTAATGTGGTGCATTTTGGTTTGCGTTTCGGCCTGGCTCATTACGGTTATCACGCCGGCACCAGCGCGCTGGCGAAGCTTAAGACCCACACCCGTAATATTTCCCATGCCGCCTCCATCATCGGCATGACGGTTATCGGCGCGCTGGTGGCGTCGTATGTGCAGCTGTCGACGCCGCTGGTGATGCATGCCGGTAAGGCAAGCGTTGCGCTGCAAACCGACGTGCTGGATAAACTGATGCCGAATCTGCTGCCGCTGTGCTTCACGCTGCTGGTGTATTGGCTAATGAAACGCGGTTTTTCGCCGGTTAAGCTTATCGGACTGACGGTCGTTATCGGCGTTGCCGGTAAAGCCATCGGCCTGCTGTAAGTCAGGAGGAACTATGTTGGGTGTGATCATTACCGGACACGGCGCTTTCGCCAGCGGGCTACTGCAGGCGCTGGAGCAGGTCGCGGGCCGGCAAACGCTGTGCATGGCGGTGGATTTTCCCGAGGGACACAGCACCGAGGCGCTGGGGCAGCGGCTGGCGGCCGCCTGTGCCCATTGTGATGACGGCGATGGCGTGGTCTTTTTAAGCGATATGCTAGGCGGAAGCCCTTTTCGGGAAGCGGCCAATATTGCCCTTGCCCATCCGGGCTATGAAGTCATTGCCGGCACCAATCTGCAAATGGCGGTGGAGATGATGTTGGATCGCCCTCAGTTGGACACCGAGGCATTCCGCGACCAGGCGCTGGAATGCGGCCAGCGCGGCATTACCAGCCTCTGGCACCAGCAGCATCGTTCCGCGCCCGCGTTGCCCACCGAATCGGGAATCTAGACAAAAAAGGCAGCGGGCGGCCGATCCCTCGCGGCGTTGCTCCGACGGCGACCGATAATCCCCCCGGCGTGACCGTCAAAGCCGTTGGCAGGGTCAGTACGCCTGCTGCCGCCCCACGAGCCATCGTGACGCTCGCGCCCCGCAATCCCGGGGATGTAGCGTCGAACGTGAGCAGGGTTCAGCGTGATAGCCTTAGGCATCCCACAGTTTTTCGTCGTCAGGGTTCATCGCCTGGGCGATATCTTGCCTTAGTGCCAGCGGCCAGACCCGCGTCGTAAAGTCTCTGTTCACCGATATCCGCCTGCGGTTCGGCGAGCAAAGGCCATATGCCGTCGAAGCGCAAAAGAACCAACCTTGGTGCGTCATTGAATCTAATTAATTAGAAAGTTGATTAATTACACTTTCATCATTTTGATATTAAAAAACAATGGGGATTAATTAATAATAACGAATCCATTATTAATTAATATAGATATATTTACCTTACTATTCAAAAAAACACTTAAAAATAAAGTTTTGATGAATATTCTATTTACTTCCTTGCCGCAATTGCTATTATTACTCCGCCACTGCAGTACTGTGTCATCCCGGATGTATCCTGTGTCTGGAGCATCCGGGAATCATTTAATTCAAGCCATTATATCAATTGAACATCAAATATTAGTTTATATAATTCGGTTATTCTCTCACGTTATATTCGCGCTACAACAACTCGCCGGCCCCGGCACAGTTTCGTCGCTACCAGCAAATCCATGCCCCCCAACGCGCGTTGGCGGCGTAGCGGACCTCGGTCGATCCTAAGCCCGATTATTGGTGACTCTGCCCCTCCTTTCCCTTTCACTGCCCCGATGCAAATAGTGTAAAGTAAAGACAAGATACCGAGGCATTCCCTCTACGAGGCGGACCCATGACCGATATTTCCTGCGTATTATTTGATTGCGACGGCACCTTGGTCGACAGCGAGACCCTCTGTTGCCAAGCGTACACCGTGGTATGTGCCTATTATGACATTGATATCAGCCTTGAAGAGGCCATCAAGCGCTTTAAAGGTATCAAGCTGAATCAGATATTTGACGACATTCGGCGGCAATATGGCCTCACGCAGCCCATCGAGGTGTTGGAACGCCAATATCGCCAGGAAGTGGCGCGGCTGTTTGATCTCGGCCTGGAGCCGATTAACGGCATCCGCGCGCTGCTGGAGCAAATCATTGTACCGGTCGCGGTGGTGTCTAACGGCCCGGTCAGCAAAATGCAGCATTCGCTGGGGCTCACATCCTTGCTGCCTTTTTTCAACGACCGGCTGTTCAGCGGTTATACCCTGGGTCGCTGGAAACCGGACCCGGCGCTTATCCATCATGCCGCCGCGGCAATGTCATTGCCGGTGGAGCGCTGCATCTTGATTGAAGATTCCCTGGCGGGCGCCCAGGCCGGTATCGCCGCCGGCATTCCGGTGTTTTATTATTGCGCCGATCCGCACAATCCGCCTCTCGATCACCCGCTGGTCACCCGCTTCGATGCGATGGCGCAATTACCGGCATTATGGCGCGAGCGCGGCTGGATCCTGACGCACGCGCCGGCGCCTTCGTTGTAGTCACGACGCACAATGCCAGCCAACGGTGTTGGCAGAAGCGGGGAAATCGGCGGCGCCCAGGGAAATCGGCGGCGCCCAGGGAAATCGGCGGCACCCAGGGAAATCGGCGGCGCCCAGGGAAATCGGCGGCGCCCCGGGGAAATCGGTGGCGCCCCGGGGAAATCGGCGGCGCCCCGGGGAAATCGGCGGCGCCTTGGTAAATCGGTGGCGCCCCGGGGAAATCGGTGGCGCCCCGGGGAAATCGGCGGCGCCCCGGGGAAATCGATGGCGCCTTGGTGAATCGGTGGCGCCTGGGAGAACGGTGGCGCCGGGGGCACTGGCGCAGCAAACGCTGACGGGCGATTTATTCCGTCGCGGGCGGTTCGGCCGGCTTACCGGTCAGCAAACTTTCCAGCGCGTCACCGCCCAGATGGCGGAAATCCTGGCCTTTGACAAAATAGAAAATAAATTCACAGATATTTTGGCAACGATCGCCAATTCGTTCGATCGAGCGCGCGCAAAACAGCGCGGTCAATACGCTGGGAATGGTGCGGGTATCTTCCATCATATAGGTCATCAACTGACGCACAATCCCTTCATATTCCTTGTCGACCTTGTGATCTTCACGATAAATACGCACCGCTTCGTTGAGATCCATTCGGGCGAAAGCGTCAAGCACATCGTGCAACATCTGCACCGTGTGGCGCCCCAGGGATTCCAGACTCACCAGCATGGGTAAATGCTGCTGAGAGTATTTTTCCAATGCGGTGCGGCAAATTTTATCCGCCACATCGCCAATACGTTCCAGCTCGGAAATGGTTTTGATGATAACCATCACCAAGCGCAGATCGCTGGCGGTCGGCTGGCGTTTCGCGATAATGCGCACGCACGCTTCGTCGATCGCCACTTCCATCATATTCACCCTGGCATCGCCTGCGATCACGCGCCGGGCCAGCTCTCCGTCCTGGTTATGCATGGCGCTAATGGCGTCGGTCAACTGCTGTTCCACCAGCCCGCCCATCGCCATAACCTGAGTGCGGATATGCTCCAATTCAGCGTTGAACTGACCGGAAATATGTTTGTTAAGATTCAAATTATCCATGGCGTACCCCGTGATTAACCATAGCGGCCGGTGATATAGTCTTCGGTCTGTTTGTGCTGAGGCGCGGTGAACAGACTGTCGGTATCGCTAAATTCGACCAGCTCGCCCAGGTACATAAACGCCGTGTAATCGGAGCAGCGCGCCGCCTGTTGCATATTATGCGTTACGATGACCAGCGTATAGTCGGTTTTCAGTTCGGAAATCAGTTCCTCGATACGCCCGGTCGAAATCGGATCCAGCGCCGAACAGGGCTCATCCAGCAGCAACACATCAGGACGGATAGCGATACCGCGCGCGATGCAAAGACGCTGCTGCTGGCCTCCCGAGAGGCTATAACCGCTTTGATGCAGCTTGTCGCGCGTTTCGTTCCACAGCGCCGCCTTGGTCAGTGACCATTGCACCCGTTCATCCATCTCAGCGCGCGAGAGTTTCTCGAATAACCGTACGCCGAAGGCGATATTGTCATAAATCGACATCGGGAAGGGCGTTGGCTTTTGAAAGACCATTCCCACCCGGGCGCGCAGCAGCGACACATCGCCGGTATCGGCCAGAATATTTTGGCCGTCGAGCATAATTTCACCCTGCGCACGCTGCTCGGGATAAAGCTGGTACATTTTATTGAACGTGCGCAACAGCGTAGATTTACCGCAGCCGGACGGCCCGATAAACGCCGTGACCTGATTACGTTTAATATTGAGGCTGATGTTTTTCAGCGCATGATATTTACCGTAATAAAAATTGAGATCCCTGACCTGCAGCTTACTGTCACCGGCGGGGTGAATCGGGTTCATACTTCTCTCCTGGCCTCGGCGACAACCGCCGACGGCGCTTAATGGTTTTTCCTGGCAAACACCGTCCGGGCGATAATATTCAGCAGCAGCACGCACAGGGTAATGATCAATACCCCGGCCCAGGCCAACTGCTGCCATTCCACAAACGGACTCATGGCAAATTTGAAAATCGTGACCGGTAGATTAGCGATAGGCTGCATTAGGTCGGTGCTCCAGAATTGATTGGACAACGACGTAAACAACAGCGGCGCGGTTTCGCCGGCGATGCGCGCCACCGCCAGCAGCACCCCGGTCAAAATGCCGGACAAGGAGGCTTTCATGGTGATGGCGGAAATCATTTTCCACTTCGGGGTACCCAATGCGTAAGCCGCTTCGCGCAGCGTATCGGGAACCAGGCGCATCATATTCTCGGTGGTGCGGATTACGATCGGAACCTGCAACAGCGCCAGCGCAATCACTCCGGCCCAGCCGGAGAAATGCTGCATCCGGGTCACCACCAGACTGTAGACAAAAAGACCAATCACGATTGAGGGCGCGGACAGCAGGATATCGTTGATGAAACGAATCACCTCCGCCAGCCACGACCGGCGGCCATACTCCGCCAGATAGACCCCGGCCAGCACGCCAAGCGGGGTACCGATAAGCGTTGCCCACAAAATCAGCAAACCGCTGCCCGCCAGCGCATTCGCCAGCCCGCCGCCGGCGGTATTGGGTGGCGGCGTCATTTCCAAAAAGGTCGCGGCCGACATACCTTCAAACCCGCGGCCGACGGTCGCAATCAGGATCCAGCACAGCCAGAATAGGCCGAAGGCCATGGTCAATAAGGATAAGCACAGCGCGATGCGGTTTTTCATCCGCCGCCAGCTTTGGCGGCGTTTGCGTAGCGCTTCGCGCTGCGGCGCGTTACGCACCAACGGTTCAATGGTCGCCATTATTTGCCCCCTTCATGTTTCGCCAGTCGTCTTATCATTAATCGCGAACAGGCCAGTACAATAAAGGTAATGACGAACAGGATAAGCCCTAATTCCATCAGCGCCGCGGTGTGCAACCCTTCTTGCGCCTCGGCGAATTCATTGGCCAGTGCCGAGGTGATGCTGTTTCCCGGCATAAACAGCGACAGGCTGTCAAGCTGATAGGTATTGCCGATAATAAAGGTCACCGCCATGGTTTCCCCCAGCGCGCGTCCCAGCCCCAGCATCACACCGCCTATTACCCCGTTTTTGGTAAACGGCAGAACGATGTGCCAAATCACTTCCCACGTTGTGCAACCGATGCCGTATGCCGATTCTTTCATCAGCACCGGCGTTTGTTCAAACACGTCGCGCATGACCGCGGCGATGTAAGGAATAATCATAATGGCAAGCACGATACCCGCCGCCAAGATGCCGATACCAAACGCCGGACCGGAAAACAGCACGCCCACAAAGGGGACTGCCGACAGCACATCCCCCAGCGGCTGCTGGAAATAGCTGGCGAACAGCGGGGCAAAGACGAACAGTCCCCACATGCCATACACAATACTCGGGATGGCCGCCAGAAGCTCAATAGCCACCCCGAGCGGGCGTTTTAACCAGCCGGGCGCCAGCTCGGTCAGGAACAACGCGATGCCGAAACTGACCGGCACCGCTATCAGCAAGGCGATAAACGAGGTCATCAGCGTGCCGTAAATAGGCACCAGCGCGCCAAAACGTTCCGCTGGCGCATCCCATTCACGGGTCCACAGAAAGGAAAAGCCAAACTTTTCCATACTCGGTAAAGACGCGACCACCAGCGAGACGATAATACCGCCCAACAGCAGTAACGTGACCAGCGCCGCCGCGCGTACCAGCGTTCCGAATATCAGATCGCCCCGTTTACCCGGCGCGCGTGTCACCGCTTTCATTTCCGCCATAGCTTGCTCACATCAGGATGATTCTCCCGCAGGAGAGGAAACGCCGTTACCAAATGGCCTTGCCGTCGCTGCCTTTCAGCTCGGTTTTCCACGCCGCGCGGATGCGGGTAGTGACCGTATCAGGCAGTGCCGCATAGTCCAGTTCGCTGGCCTGTTGCGCACCGTGGCTATAGGCCCAGTCAAAGAATTTCAGCACTTCTTTTCCTTGCTCGGGACGATTTTGTTGTTTGTGCAGCAAAATGAAGGTGGTGGAGGTAATCGGCCATGCGTCGTTCCCCGGCTGATTGGTCAAGTCCTGGGCGAAGGAGCTTTCCCAATCGGCGCCTTTAGCCGCCGCGCTGAAGTTTTGCTCGGTGGGCGATACCGGCTTGCCGTCGGCGGTGATCAATTTGGTGTAGGCGAGATGGTTTTGTTTGGCGTAGGCATATTCCACATAGCCGATGGCGCCGGGTAAACGCTGTACAAAAGCGGCCACGCCGTCGTTGCCTTTGCCACCCAATCCTACCGGCCAATTAACCGTCGAGCCGGCGCCGATTTTCCCTTTCCAATCAGGATTCACCTTGGAGAGATAGCTGGTGAAAACGAACGAGGTGCCCGAACCATCGGCGCGGCGCACCACCGCAATCGCCTGATCCGGCAGTTTCAGCCCCGGGTTGAGTTTGGTTATCGCCGGGTCGTTCCATTTTTTGATTTGACCGAGAAAGATGTCACCCAGCGTTTTCCCGTCCAGCGTCAGCTCGCCGCTCTTCACGCCCGGCACATTAATCGCCAGCACAACGCCGCCGATGACGGTGGGAAATTGGAACAGGCCGTCTTTATTAAGCTGTTCATCGCTCAGCGGCGCGTCAGATGCGCCGAAATCGACGGTATTAGCGATGATTTGTTTTACGCCGCCGGAGGAACCGATGCCTTGATAATTGACTTTTACGCCGGTGGATTTTTGATAGGAATCTGCCCATTTAGCGTAAACCGGCGCCGGAAAGGTCGCACCTGCACCGGTTAGGCTGGCCGCGGCAAAAGCGGGCATCGCCGCCAGAGTGAAAGAGGCTGCAACCATACCGGCAAGGGTGGTACGAATCAGTTTCATAATCCCTCCTGTGGGATAAAATTTGTCGACATCTGGTACTTGTTGTTAGTAAAGATGACTGCCGTGCAGGAGGGAAAATAGGTCAGTTTAGTGACAGCAAGATGTACGAAATATGACAGTTAGATGACAATGCCCGGCGTTGGCGGCGCGAACCTTGCCGCCGCCGCGCTTGCCGCTATAACTGCAACGTGCGCCGTTTACCGTTGCGCTCGATGACCAAGGTCAATTTACCTGCCGGCGTGTCCGCCAGTACCGGGCGGATGTCGCTTATCGCTTCCGGCGTCACCGCGCGGCCGTTGACTTCCCGCAGCAGATCGCCATTTTGCAGCCCGTAACGAGCAAGCTCCTGCGGCTGGTTATAGAAAATTTCCACCCGCTGCTGGTGGAAACGGATACCAATGTTGCGCAAGGGCGCTTTATCATTGCGCGTAAAATGGCGGGCGTTGTAGCAAAATAACATTTGGTCCGGCGCAAACAGATAACTGTCAAAGCGGCTGAAGAAATCCATGCCCAGGTTATACATGTCGTTTTTGTTGCCGCTGATTTTCATGCGGCCCACCGGCATACCGTTAAACGTCAGGCCGTCGATCAAATAGTCATTATCATGCCCCAGGCCGCTGGCGGTGGCGCTGGGCGTTTGCCGGTAACCCGTCGTAACATTGCGATACTGCTTTTTCATCCTACCGATAAGCTCTTCGCTGACGAAACTCTGCACCGCGCCGGTATCGACCACCATACTGATGCTGTAAGCTTTGTAATCCAGCGTTAACACCGGCGAGCGGCCGAACTGGTCCTCATAAGGCAGACATTGCTGATACCCCATCAACGACGGAGAATGTCGCCAGGCGGTCAATTGATGGCTACGGTTGTCCACCGCCCAGCTCAACTGACGAAATACCTCCGCGCCCAGAACGCCATCCACCTTTTCCCCGAGCGATTGGCTGAATATGTCCAAATCGATGGCCAGCCAGGGATTGATGCCCGGCAGCGTATAACTGCCAAGCGTTATCGGCAGTGAACGCCATAGCGAAACTTGATCGGCGCCGAGCTTTCCCTGGGTACTGCCGACGCCGTTAGCCATAATGGTACGAAAGATCGAGGGGATCTCATCGGGCGTCGCGGGTCGGGTAAGGGTTTGCGCCAGCCGTTTATCAATTACGGTATAACTGGCGCCGGTATCCAGCACAAACCGGTAGGTGTTGCCGGCGATGGTCACCGGCACGACGAGATGCAGCAGGTGAACCGGCTCGTGCAGCACCGGGGGATTCTCCCCGGCCGCCGGCGCCGCGAAGGTCGGGGCGCACGGCGAGGCGGCCAGCACCACGGCCAGGCAGGCCCAGAAAGGTCGAAAAGCGTAACGGCTATCCATGGTATCACGTCCTCCGGCAGGTCAAGAAGTAGCGGCCCGACGGGCGTATCCCGTTGTCGCCAGCCGCGCCTTTCGACGACAATGGCATGATTTTACCGTAAAACCTACCGCTGGGGATCCGCAAAAAATACCGCGGTGCGGTTGCACCTGGATGTGACCGCCATTAAGGTTATTCCACCGTTACCGATTTAGCCAGATTACGCGGCTGATCGACGTCAGTCCCTTTAATCAGGGCGATGTGATAGGCCAGCAACTGCATCGGCACGGTGTAGAAAATGGGCGCCACGATCTGCTCCACGTGCGGCAGCGGGATAATTTTCATATTTTCGCTGGCGGTAAAACCGGCATCCTGCTCCGCGAAAACATACAGCAATCCCCCCCGGGCGCGCACTTCTTCTATATTGGATTTCAATTTTTCCAACAGTTCATTGTTGGGGGCAATGACGATCACCGGCATATCGGCATCAATAAGCGCCAGCGGGCCATGTTTCAACTCCCCGGCGGCATAGGCTTCAGCGTGAATATAAGAGATTTCTTTCAGCTTCAGCGCCCCTTCCATAGCGATAGGGTAAAGATCGCCGCGGCCTAAAAACAGCGCGTGATGTTTATCGGAAAAGCCTTCGGCCAGCGTTTCAATGGGCTTATCCAGCGACAGCATCTGCTCGATGCGGCTCGGCAGCGCCTGTAGAGCATGAACGATATCTTCCTCTACCCCCTGGTCCATACCGCGCAGGCGGCCGATACGCGCCACCAGCATCAACAGCACCGTCAACTGGGTAGTGAACGCTTTGGTGGAAGCTACGCCGATTTCAGTGCCGGCCCGGGTCATCAGCGCCATATCCGATTCGCGCACCAGCGAAGAGCCGGCGACATTACAGATGGCAAGCGAACCCAGATAGCCGAGGGCTTTGGTCAACCGCAGCGCCGCCAGAGTATCGGCGGTCTCGCCGGACTGGGAGAGGGTGATCAGCAAACTGCCGGGGCGCACCGCGGGTTTGCGGTAGCGAAACTCGGAGGCGATTTCCACATCGCAGGGCACGCCGGCCAGCGCCTCGAACCAATAGCGGGAGACCATGGCGGAGTGGTAGGAGGTGCCGCAGGCAATAATCTGCACGTGCTGCACCTGGCGTAGTAACGCATCGGCGCCGTCGCCCAGTTCCGACAGCGTTACCTCTCCATGGCTAAAGCGACCTTCCAGCGTGTTTTTGATCGCTTGCGGCTGCTCAAAAATTTCCTTTTGCATATAGTGGCGGTACAACCCTTTGTCGCCGGCATCGTATTTTACCTGGGATTCGATTTCCGGCCGCTCCACGCTCTCGCCGGCCTGGTCCCATACCCGAACGGTACGGCGGGTAATTTCGGCGATGTCGCCCTCTTCGAGGAACATAAAGCGGCGGGTGACGGGCAGCAGCGCCAGTTGATCGGAGGCCAGGAAGTTCTCGCCGACGCCGCGGCCAATAACCAGCGGACTGCCGGAGCGTGCCGCCACCAGCACGCTGGGATCGCGGCTATCCATAATAACCGTACCGTAGGCGCCACGCAGCGCGCCCACCACCCGCTGCATCACCTCAAAGAGCGCGCCGCCCTGCTGGCGCTGTTCCCAATGCGCCAAATGCGCGATCACTTCCGTGTCGGTTTGTGTAACGAACGTGTAGCCGCGTTCGCGTAGCTGCTCGCGCAGCGGTTCATGATTTTCGATGATGCCGTTATGGACGACCACGATGTGCCCCGAGACGTGGGGATGCGCGTTATTTTCCGTCGGCTCGCCGTGAGTCGCCCAGCGGGTATGGGCAATACCGGTGCCGCCGGAGAGCGGGTGCGCCTGTGCCGCCTCGGTCAGTGCGCTGACTTTTCCCACCCGACGCAGGCGCTGTAGATGGCCGTCATTGTCCACCACCGCCAGCCCGGCGGAATCATATCCACGATACTCAAGACGACGTAGTCCCTCCAACAGTATCTCGGCAATATCACGCTGCGCAACCGCGCCTACTATTCCACACATCTCGGTTATTCCTGATTAAACGGCTGCAATCGCCGTTATGAGCTAGCACCAAATCCGACCGGCGCGGCGCCGCTACACGCCGCAGGTCTTGCCGGCCGCTTTAGGGTAGCGCGGCGGACAAAACCACCCGCTAAGGGCGGCCGCATCCTCATTTTTTCTTCACCGGTCGCGTCCAGTTGGCAATGGGAAACTGACGGATCCGACTGATGACCATTTCGCCGTCGGCCACATCGCGCGTAACGGTCGTGCCGGCGCCGATGGTGGCGCCGCGGCCAAGGGTTACCGGCGCCACCAGTTGGCTATCGGAGCCGACGAAGACATTGTCGCCGATCACGGTTTTATGCTTGTTAGCGCCATCATAATTACAGGTGATGGTACCGGCGCCGATATTGACCTGTGCCCCTATCTCGGCGTCCCCGAGGTAGCTAAGATGGCCGGCTTTCGACCCTTTGCCCAGGCGGGCCTGTTTCATCTCGACAAAATTCCCCACGTGCGCGCCCTCCTCCAGCTCGCTGCCGGGGCGCAGTCGGGCGAAGGGACCGAGAGTACTGTGCGCCGCCACGCGGGCGTCTTCGATAACGGTATACGGGCTAACGACCACATCATCACCGATGACCACATTTTTCAGGACGCAACCGGTACCAATTATCACCCGGTTGCCGAGCGTCACCCGGCCCTCAAGGATGACGTTGGTGTCGATGGAGACATCCTGTCCGTGACGCAGTTCGCCGCGCAAATCGAAACGCATCGGATCGGACAGCATCACACCGGCCAGCAAAAGACGCTCCGCCTGCTCTTGCTGAAATAGCCGCTCCAGACGCGCAAGCTGTAGCCGGTTATTCACCCCTTCGACTTCGCTATGCCGCGAGGGCTGCACCGTATTGATTTTTCGGCCTTCGTGCCAGGCCATGGCGATAATGTCCGTCAAATAGAACTCGCCCTGCGCGTTATGGTTGGTTAACTGCCCCAGCCAGCGTTTCAAATCGCCGCCGCCAGCCACCAGAATACCGGTGTTGATTTCCTTAATTTGCCGCTGCTGTTCGCTGGCGTCTTTCTGCTCGACAATACCGACCACCTCGCCGTCGGTGCGTACGATACGGCCATAGCCCTCGGGATTGTCCAGCGTTACCGTCAGCAGGCCAATACCGCCCTCCGGCCTTGCCGTCAGCAGGCGCTGCAAGGTGTCGGGAGAAATAAGCGGGACATCGCCGTACAGGATCAAGACATCTTCCTCGTCGCGCAGGTCCGTCAGCGTCTGCTGTACGGCATGGCCGGTGCCGCGCTGCTCGGCCTGCAGGACCCAATTCAGGGGGACATCCTGGCGGGCGAGCCGTTCACGCAGCAATTCGCCGCCGTGACCGTAGACCAGATGGATGCGCGCCGCGCCCAGCTGGGTTGCGGCATCTATAACGTGTTGCACCAGAGCTTTACCGGCCAGGGGATGCAGCACTTTGGGCAAGGCGGAAAACATTCGACTTCCCTTGCCGGCGGCAAGGACAACCACGCTTAATGCTCGATTCGACATAACCATCCTGTGGAATCCTGTTTATCAGACGAAAGTAAACCCGTTCGCAGGCGGGATTACTACATATTTTGGCATGAAAAACACTTTACAGGGCGTAGCCGCCCGGCGCTAAGGCTATTTGTCACGATTGTGTTGCCAGAAAGGAAAATGGCGGCGTAACTGGCGTTTTTTTCAGCGGCGCGGTCCTGAAATTGCCCACATAGGCCGGTGAATATTCCGCGACTTAATTAAAGATAAAAAAAAAGCCGGTCATCGCGACCGGCCTTTCATGATTTACTCTTGATTACATCGCTTTTTTGGTCAGTTCGATGACCCGCAATTTCGCCAGCGCTTTGGAGAGCTCGGCAGACGCCTGGGCATAATCAATATCACCGTGGGAGTTATTGATATGCTCTTCCGCCTTGCGCTTGGACTCCATCGCCCTCGCTTCGTCAAGATCCTTGCCGCGAATGGCGGTATCGGCCAGTACGGTTACCGTACTGGGCTGCACTTCAAGTACACCACCGGACAAGTAGATATACTCTTCGTTGCCGTGCTCTTTAACGATACGCACCATACCGGGCTTAATGGCGGTGAGCAGCGGCGCGTGACCGGGGAAAATCCCCAATTCGCCCTCGCTACCCGTCACCTGGATTTTCTCAACCAGCCCGGAAAACATCTGTTTTTCGGCGCTGACCACATCCAGATGGTAAGTTTTTGCAGCCATATCACCCTCCTCTCAAGGCGTTACAGTTTCTTGCCTTTTTCCACGGCTTCGTCGATGGAACCCACCATGTAGAACGCCTGTTCCGGCAGATGATCGTATTCACCGTCCATGATGCCTTTAAAGCCACGGATCGTGTCTTTCAACGCCACGTACTTACCGGGCGAGCCGGTGAACACTTCCGCCACGAAGAATGGCTGGGACAGGAAGCGCTGAATCTTACGCGCGCGCGATACCACCAGCTTGTCATCTTCGGACAGCTCGTCCATGCCGAGGATAGCGATGATGTCTTTCAGCTCCTGATAGCGCTGGAGAATGGACTGCACGCCGCGCGCCACATCATAATGCTCCTGGCCTACCACTAACGGATCCAGCTGACGGCTGGTGGAGTCGAGCGGGTCAACCGCCGGGTAAATCCCCAGAGAGGCGATTTGACGGCTCAGAACCACGGTTGCGTCAAGGTGGGCGAAGGTGGTCGCCGGCGACGGGTCGGTCAAGTCATCCGCGGGGACGTAGACTGCCTGCACCGAGGTGATAGACCCGGTTTTGGTGGAGGTGATACGCTCCTGCAACACGCCCATTTCCTCCGCCAGCGTCGGCTGGTAGCCTACCGCGGACGGCATACGGCCAAGCAGCGCGGACACTTCGGTCCCGGCCAGGGTATAACGGTAGATGTTGTCGATAAACAGCAGAACGTCACGACCCTCATCACGGAATTTCTCCGCCATGGTCAGGCCGGTCAGCGCTACGCGCAGACGGTTGCCCGGCGGCTCGTTCATCTGGCCATACACCAGCGAAACCTTATCGATAACGTTGGAGTCGGTCATTTCATGATAGAAGTCATTACCTTCACGGGTACGTTCACCCACGCCGGCGAACACGGAATAACCGGAGTGTTCGATAGCGATGTTGCGGATAAGCTCCATCATGTTAACGGTCTTGCCCACGCCGGCGCCGCCGAACAGGCCGACTTTACCGCCCTTGGCGAACGGACACATCAGGTCGATAACCTTGATACCGGTTTCCAGCAAATCCTGGGAACTGGCCAGCTCTTCATAGCTCGGCGCCGGGCGGTGAATTGACCAGCGTTCTTCCTCGCCGATATCGCCCTTCATGTCGACCGGCTCGCCCAGCACGTTCATGATGCGGCCCAGGGTAGCTTTACCCACCGGCACTTCAATCGCGCGTTCGAGATCGGTCACTTTCAGGCCGCGACGCAAACCGTCGGAGGAGCCCATCGCGATGCAGCGGACGACGCCGCCGCCCAGCTGTTGTTCTACTTCCAGCACCAATTTCGCGGCGCCGTTTTCCACTTCAAGCGCGTTGTACACCTTGGGTACGGCGTCTTGCGGGAACTCGACGTCGACCACGGCGCCGATAACCTGGATAACATTTCCAGTAGCCATCTTGAATCCTCTACGTAATTCGTAACCTAAACCTAAACCGCGGCGGCTCCCGAGACGATTTCGGTGAGTTCCTGAGTGATGCTGGTCTGTCGAGCCTTATTGTAAACAAGTTGCAGCTCTTTAATCAGGCTGCCGCCGTTGTCCGTTGCGGCTTTCATCGCTACCATACGCGCGGCCTGTTCGCTGGCCAGGTTTTCAACGACGCCCTGATAAACCTGCGATTCCACATAACGACGCAGCAGGGTATCCAGCAGCGTTTTGGGATCGGGTTCATACAGATAATCCCAGGATTTGGTCTTTAAATCCGCTTCTTCCGCTGGCGGCAGAGGCAGGATTTGCAAAATCTGCGGCACCTGGGACATGGTATTGACAAATTTGTTGCTGACAATATAGAGCTTGTCCAGGCGGCCTTCGTCATAGGCCTGTAGCATAACCTTTACCGGCCCGATCAATTCTGACAGCGTGGGGTTGTCCCCCATGCCCGTCACCTGAGCAACCACTTTGCTACCGACCGAATTGAAGAAAGACACCGCCTTGGAGCCAATCAGCGCCAGTTCGGTTTCCACGCCTTTCCCGTTCCACTCTTTCATGTCCGCCAGCAGCTTTTTGAACAAATTAATGTTCAGGCCGCCCGCCAGACCGCGGTCGGTGGCCACCACCAGGTAACCCACGCGCTTTACGTCGCGCTCGTCCAGGTAGGGGTGTTTGTATTCCAGATTACCCAGTGCAAGGTGACCAATCACTTTGCGCATCGTTTCTGCATAAGGACGGCTGGACGCCATGCGTTCCTGAGTTTTACGCATTTTGGAGGCGGCGACCATTTCCATCGCTTTGGTGATCTTTTGCGTATTCTGGACGCTTGCAATCTTACTACGTATCTCTTTTGCGCCGGCCATTTCTGCTTCTCCTCATTGCTTTATGGCCTGCCGTAGCAGGCCATAGCGCGTTACCAGGACTGGGTTGCTTTGAAGGTATCGAGAATGCCTTTCAGCTTGCCTTCGATATCATCGTTATAAGCGCCGGTCTGGTTGATTTGTTGCATCAATTCGCCCTGCTCGCGGTCCACGTAGGCCATCAGCGCGGCTTCAAAATCGCCGATTTTCGCCAGCTCGACATCTTCCAGATAACCGCGTTCCGCCGCGAACAGTACCAGCGCCTGCTGGGCGACCGACATCGGCGCATACTGTTTCTGCTTCAGCAGTTCGGTCACTTTCTGACCGTGATTCAGCTGCTTGCGGGTCGCGTCATCCAGGTCGGAGGCGAACTGGGAGAAAGCGGCCAATTCACGATACTGCGCCAGCGCGGTACGGATACCGCCGGACAGTTTTTTCATGATCTTGGTCTGGGCGGCGCCGCCGACGCGGGAAACCGAAATCCCCGGGTTAACGGCGGGACGGATACCGGCGTTGAACAGGTTCGATTCCAGGAAGATCTGACCATCGGTGATGGAAATCACGTTGGTCGGAACGAAGGCGGAAACGTCACCTGCCTGGGTTTCGATGATAGGCAGCGCGGTTAACGAACCGGTTTTGCCCTTCACTTCGCCCTTGGTGTAGTTTTCAACGTATTCCGCGTTAACGCGGGAAGCGCGCTCCAGCAAACGGGAGTGCAGGTAGAACACGTCGCCGGGATAGGCTTCACGGCCGGGCGGACGGCGAAGCAGCAGGGAGATTTGGCGATACGCCACGGCCTGCTTGGAAAGATCATCATAAATGATCAGCGCGTCTTCGCCGCGATCGCGGAAGTATTCGCCCATGGCGCAACCGGCATACGGCGCCAGATACTGCAATGCGGCGGATTCGGATGCGGTGGCGACGACCACGATGGTGTTCGCCAGCGCGCCGTGCTCTTCCAGCTTACGCACCACATTGGCGATAGTGGACGCTTTCTGGCCGATGGCGACATAGATACATTTGATGCCGCTGTCGCGCTGGTTGATGATGGCGTCGATGGCCAGCGCCGATTTCCCGGTCTGACGGTCGCCGATAATCAGCTCGCGCTGACCGCGGCCGATAGGAATCATGGCGTCGACGGATTTATAACCGGTCTGTACCGGTTCATCGACCGACTGACGTTCGATAACGCCCGGCGCAATGGCTTCAACGGCGGAGAAGCCGTCGTGCTCCAGCGGGCCTTTACCGTCGATGGGCGCACCCAGGGTATTGACCACGCGGCCAAGCAGGCCACGGCCGACCGGCACTTCCAGAATACGCCCGGTGCATTTGACTTTCATGCCTTCGGCCAGATCCGCATACGGCCCCATGACCACGGCGCCGACGGAGTCGCGTTCCAGGTTCAGGGCGATGGCGAAACGGTTGCCGGGCAGCGCGATCATTTCACCCTGCATGACTTCGGCCAGGCCGTGTACGCGGATGATCCCGTCGCTGACGGAAACGATGGTACCTTCATTGTGAGCTTCGCTCACTACATTGAACTGAGCAATGCGCTGCTTGATCAGTTCGCTGATTTCGGTGGAATTCAGTTGCATGCTCCAGTCCCCTTAAGACTGCAAGACGTCTGCCAGGCGCTCCAGACGACCGCGTACGCTGCCGTCTATCACCATATCGCCCGCGCGTATCACGACGCCGGCCACGACAGACTTATCAATTTTGCAATTCAGCTTAACTTTGCGTGACAGACGTTGCTCCATCGCGGCGCTAATTTTTGCCAGTTGCTCTTCTTTCAACGCGCTGGCGGAAATGACATCCACTTCCACAGTCGCCTCCTGCGCCGCGCGCAGAAGAATGAACTGCTCCAGCACGTCGGGCAGAACCGCCAGACGCCCGTTTTCCGCCATGACCCGAATCAGGTTCTGACCGGAGGCATCAAGCGCCTCGCCACAGACCGCGATAAACGTCTGCGCCAGCTTTTCGGGCGCAACGGCGCCCGAGAGCAGTTCGGCTATCCGCTCATTGCGGCTCACCTCGGCAGAGAACGCCAGCATCGACTGCCAGTGCGCCACGTCCTGGTGCTCGACAGCAAAGTCAAAAGCCGCTTTGGCGTAGGGGCGAGCTACAGTTACCAGTTCAGACATCGGCCCCTCCCTCCTTACAGTTCAGCGACAATTTTATCGACGATGTCGCTGTTGGCAGCTTCATCCACGGAACGTTCGATGATCTTCTCGGCACCCGCCAAAGCCAGCATAGCGACCTGCTTGCGCAACTCCTCGCGGGCGCGCTTGCGTTCGGCGTCAATTTCCGCCTGCGCCTGCGCCAGGATTTTGTTGCGTTCCGCTTCCGCTTCGGCTTTGGCTTCATCAACCACTTGCGCTTTACGCTTGTTGGCCTGTTCGATGATAGCCTGGGCTTCCACCTTCGCTTGCTTCAAATGATCGGTTGCTTCGGCCTGGGCGATGTCCAGATCTTTTTTGGCGCGTTCCGCGGAAGCCAGACCGTCAGCAATTTCTTTCTGACGCTTCTCGATGGCGGCCATTAACGGCGGCCACACATACTTCATGCAGAACAGCACAAACAGGACAAACGCGATGGCCTGGCCGAGGATTGTTGCGTTAAGATTCACAGCACAATGCCTCTTGTAAAGTTAACGGTTCGATGTTGGTTAGCTTGGCGTTTAACACTAGGCTACGGCGAACATCACGTACAGGCCCAGGCCCACGGCGATCATGGGGATGGCGTCAACCAGACCCATAACGATAAAGAACTGCGTGCGCAGCAGAGGGATCAGATCAGGCTGACGCGCGGCGCCTTCCAAAAATTTACCACCCAGGATGCCGATACCGATCGCAGCACCGATTGCCGCCAGACCCATCATCACAGCGGCAGCCATGTACAGCAGATCCATATTCAGGTTTTCCATGACAGTCTCCAGTTTGTTTCAGTTAAACGCAGTATTAAAGTTATAAAAATCAATGTTCTTCAGATGCCATCGCGAGATAGACAATCGTCAGGACCATGAAGATAAAGGCTTGCAGCGTAATAATCAGGATATGGAAAATGGCCCAGGGCACATTCAGAATCCATTGCGACCACCACGGTAACAGACCGGCAATCAGGATGAAGATCAACTCACCTGCATACATGTTGCCAAACAACCGAAGGCCCAGCGACACTGGCTTAGACAGCAGGCTGACGCCTTCGAGAATCAGGTTGACGGGAATGAAAATCGGGTGATTGAACGGCTGCAGGGTAAGCTCTTTAACAAAGCCGCCGATCCCTTTCATCGTCACGCTGTAATACAGGATGAGGATAAACACGCCGAGCGCCATCGACAGCGTAATGTTAACGTCAGCCGAGGGCACCACGCGCAGCGCTGGCAAGCCCAGCACGTGCTCACCGAGATAGGGCAGCAGATCGATGGGCAGCAAATCCATCAGGTTCATCAAAAAGACCCAGACGAAGATGGTCAACGCCAACGGCGCAATAAGTTTGCTTTTACCGTGGAACATATCCCGCACGCTGCCGTCGACAAAGCCGACCACCAGCTCGACGAAGGTCTGCATTTTCCCGGGGACGCCGCTGGTGGCGCCCTTGGCAACGCGGCCAAAGATCAGCAGGAAAATCGCGCCCAGCAGCAGCGAGAAGAACATGGAATCAATGTTCAGGACCCAGAAAGACGCCGCCGAGTGGGGATTAACCAGTTCAAACGTACGCAGGTCCAACTGAAGGTTGTTCAGGTGGTGGCCTATGTATTCCTGTGGAGTAGCGATTTCTCCTGATGCAGACATGATGCCTCTTACCCTTTGTTGTTAATTACGGCCGGTGCCAATATCTGCACAATCAGCACCGATAAATAGGTCAGGCCCAATGGGACAAACGCGGCCTTGAACATCCCAAGCGCGACGACCAGCAAGGCGATGGTCGCCGCCATTTTCAGCCCCTCGCCGACGGCGAACGACCAGGCGATGCGACCCGAGACCGCGGCCTGGGCCTGATGACGGCATGCAAACAGCATGAACACGACATTCGGCAACCAGGCGGCCAGCCCGCCCCCCGCGGCTGATGCGGCGGCGCGGGGGCTTTGCAGAGCGAACAGAACGCTGAACAGCACCAAAGTCATCAACTGGGCAAACAGTAGCTTTCCAGCGACTTTACCGCTGTAAAGGGCTAAGGTCATGACTTTGATACTCTCCCTACCCGCTCAACTCCGGCTGAGTGTGTATAAAACTGCCTTTGCCGCGATCAGTCAAGCGGTGAAAAACGTGCAAATTATACGGGTCAGTACTACGAATTCAATCGATAAGTAGCGAAAAGGTGAACAATAATTTAAAGAATGCAGATTTCATCTTTTTTACCGCAAAAGCGCGGGAATCATAACATGCAAAACTTTCCAACGCTTCACCAATTATCGCCTGTAAAACTGTGCACAAGATCACACCACGACGGATTTAAAAGCGCGAGCCGGCGGTTAATTTAGCCATCGCAGGATTTAAAAAATGAATTATTCTGGATAATATACAATTACTTGAATATTAATTTTTATAAAATCGCCCCTATTTGGACGCATCTGTTACGCTTCGGACGTCTCGCGCGTTTATATTGGCGCACGGTTTAGTAATGTGGGCGTAATTTTTGATTACATATATTTACTGCGGTTACTATTAGTACGGGTACTATTCACCGACGGGATTCAATTGCTAATGAAATGTAAAAGAGAGGTAAATGATTCTCGGGACAGCTAAATTACCGCCGGCGGTTTATTTAATAAAGCGCGCGACGGTTCTTTTTGCCTTTTTGTTGACGAAAAGCAATTTAATTCGCCGCCACCACCACAATATGCCGCTCACCTTCCAGGCCAGGCACCTGAAGCCCGATCACCGATTCTAACCGAAATCCCGGCGGCAGCGCTGTCAGCTCCGCCTCGGAAAGCTGGCCTTTCAGCGCATAAAATCGGCCTTTTTCTTTGGCCGGCAGCGCAGCGCACCAGGTCAGCATGTCGCCGAGGGAGGCGAAAGCGCGGCTTATGACGCCGTCAAAGCCCGCAGACGGCGTGAAGCGCTCTACCCGGCTCTGCACCGCCGTGACATTGTCGAGCCCCAGTTCATGCTGTACCTGGCGCAGAAAGCGTATGCGCTTGCCCAGGCTGTCCAGCAGAGTGAAATGCGCCTCGGGCCGCACGATAGCCAGCGGAATGCCCGGCAGCCCCGGACCGGTGCCGACGTCGATGAAGCGGTCACCGCGCAAATGGGGATTGACGACGATACTGTCCATGATGTGGCGAACCAGCATCTGCTCAGGGGAACGCACCGACGTCAGGTTGTAGGCCTTGTTCCATTTGTGTAGCAGCGCGACATAGCCCAACAACTGCTTTTTTTGCGCCGCCGACAGCGCCATGTCCGCCTGCCCTAGCAGGGTCTCCAATGTTTCAAGCATCAATGAATCCGTCGTTGTCAGGCGCTGCGGCGCAGCAGCCCCTGTTTTTTCAGCCAGACCAGCAAGATGGAAATCGCCGCCGGCGTGACGCCGGATATCCGTGAAGCCTGGCCGATAGAGTTGGGTTTATGATCGTTAAGCTTGGCGATCACTTCGTTGGACAGGCCCGATACGGCGCTGAAATCCATATCCACCGGCAGCAGGGTATGTTCATTGCGCATCTGGCGCGCGATCTCCTCCTGCTGACGGGCGATGTAGCCCTGGTATTTGATCTGAATCTCGACCTGTTCCGCCGCCTGGTCGTCGGTCAGCGCCGGACCAAAGCGGTCCAGGCCGGTCAGCCGCGCATAATCCATCTCCGGGCGGCGCAGGAGCTCTTCCCCGTTGGCTTCGCGCGTCAGCGGCGCTTTAAGCAGCGGATTAAGCTGTTCGACGCCTTCGCTGCCGGGATGCACCCAGATATCGCGCAGACGCTGACGCTCCAGCGCGATCTGTTCTTGCTTGGCGCAGAAGCGCGCCCAGCGCACCTCATCCACCAAACCGAGCTGCCGGCCGACTTCCGTCAGCCGAAGATCGGCATTGTCTTCGCGCAGCAGCAGCCGGTATTCGGCGCGCGAGGTAAACATACGGTAAGGCTCTTTGGTGCCCAATGTGCATAAATCATCCACCAGCACGCCCAGATAGGCCTGATCGCGCCGCGGTGACCAGCCCTCTTGGTCGGTGGCAAGCCTGGCGGCGTTTAGACCGGCGAGCATGCCCTGGGCGGCGGCCTCTTCGTATCCGGTGGTCCCGTTGATCTGGCCGGCGAAGAACAGCCCTGCGATCAATTTGCTTTCCAGCGTCAGCTTGAGATCGCGCGGATCAAAAAAGTCGTACTCGATCGCATAACCCGGACGCACGATGCGCGCGTTCTCCAATCCCTGCATGGAGTGGACGATTTTCATCTGTACATCGAACGGCAGGCTGGTCGAGATGCCGTTGGGATAAATTTCATTGCTGGTCAACCCTTCCGGCTCGAGGAAGATCTGGTGAGCATCGCGATCGGCGAAACGCATGACCTTATCTTCAATGGACGGGCAATAGCGCGGCCCGACGCCTTCGATGATACCGGCGTACATCGGGCTGCGATCCAGATTCTGGCGGATGACCTCATGGGTCTTCTCGTTGGTATAGGTGATATAACAGGGGATCTGGCGCGGATGCTGATCCGCCGAGCCCAAAAATGAGAAGACGGGTAGCGGATCGTCGCCATGCTGTGTCGCCAGCTGCGAAAAATCAATACTGCGCGCATCAATACGCGGCGGCGTACCGGTTTTCAGGCGGTTCACCCGGAAAGGCAGCTCGCGCAGACGGCGCGACAGAGAAATCGACGGCGGATCCCCTGCCCGACCGCCGCTGTAGTGATCCATGCCGATGTGGATCTTGCCGTCCAGGAAGGTCCCCACGGTCAGCACCACGGCGCGGGCGCGGAATTTCAGCCCCATTTGCGTAACGGCACCGACGACCCGATCGCCATCCACGATCAGATCCTCCACCGCCTGCTGAAAGATCATCAGGTTAGGCTGGTTCTCCAGCGCGCCGCGCACCGCCTGGCGGTAAAGCACGCGATCCGCCTGTGCGCGGGTCGCCCTGACCGCCGGCCCTTTACTGGCGTTTAGTATCCTGAACTGAATGCCGGCCTTGTCGATGGCCTGCGCCATCAAACCGCCCATCGCATCAATTTCCTTGACCAAATGCCCTTTGCCGATACCGCCGATCGCCGGGTTACAGGACATTTGTCCAAGCGTATCAATGTTATGCGTCAGCAGCAGGGTTTGGCATCCCATCCGTGCCGACGCCATTGCCGCTTCCGTGCCGGCATGGCCGCCACCAACGATGATGACGTCAAAATGATCGGGATAAAACATGGTAAAAACACCTCACGTGAAAGCGAAGGATCGTCAAGGGGCCTGGGGAAGAGGATTCTACTCAAGTTTAGGCGGGATACAAGCCCGGAAGATCCGCGGGTAATTAAAGAAAGATCTTTTTATTTAAAGATCTCTTGTTATGTCTACTACTAGGATCGCGATCCTCTGTGGATAAGCCCGTTTTGATCAACCTATACAAGGGATTATCGATCCTCCGAGCCTGTGAATGATCGGTGATCCCGGCCGGTATAAGCTGGGATCATCTATAGCTCTTATCCACAGGCGTCGGCGACTCTTAAGGTTATACATTGGATAACTACCGCTTTTCAGCGGGTTTTAACCGGAGTTAT